>NZ_LGVW01000036.1:2500-5819 GCF_001263335.1 Dichelobacter nodosus | reverse complement strand
TTTTTGTATTCATTAAAAAAATCGCTTTTTATTAAAACCGATATTTTATACTACGTAACCACGCCGTTACACAAGCATAAAGAACGAACCGCCCGATGGGGCGGTTTTAATTTGTGTGGTGTTATTTAGCAGGGATATCGGAGAGATTGGTGGGTTCATCTAACGTTAGATGTGGAGTAATTTTTGCTAATAAAGCTTTTCCAATACCTTTAACGGAACTCAATTGTTCTAAGCTGGTGAAGTCGCCGTGTTCTTTACGATAATCAACGATGGCTTGAGCTTTAACCGTCCCAATACCTTTTAATAGTACTAATTCCTCAACGGTTGCAGTGTTGAGGTTAATTTTAGCGAGCACAGCATGCGATAAGATAAATAATAAAGTTAATAATAGGGTTTTTAAACGCATTATGACTCCTTATTGATTCAATCGAGGAGTCATCGTAGCAAATAAAACTAAAAAGGCAATAAAAAAGCCCCTGCGTTTGCAGGGGCTTTGCTAAAAAAACCTGATACTGTCCTACTCTCACATGAGGAGACCTCACACTACCATCGGCGATGCTGCGTTTCACTTCTGAGTTCGGCATGGATTCAGGTGGTACCACAGCTCTATGGGTATCAGGAAAACCGGTCTATTCAATTAGGTTACAATGCAACCTCATCAACAATAAATCTTGCTAAAAAATAACTTGAGCGTTGTATGATCAAGTCTCACGATCAATTAGTACTCCTTAGCTACGCATATTACTACGCTTCCACATGGAGCCTATCAACGTCGTCGTCTACAACGGATCTTTAGAGAGCTTAAAGCTCTAGGGAGATCTTATCTTAGGAGGGGCTTCCCACTTAGATGCTTTCAGCGGTTATCCCTTCCGAACATAGCTACCCAGCAATGCAATTGGCATCACAACTGGTACACCAGAGGTTCGTCCATCCCGGTCCTCTCGTACTAAGAACAGCTTCCTTCAAATCTCCAACGCCCACGGCAGATAGGGACCGAACTGTCTCACGACGTTCTGAACCCAGCTCGCGTACCACTTTAAATGGCGAACAGCCATACCCTTGGGACCTGCTACAGCCCCAGGATGTGATGAGCCGACATCGAGGTGCCAAACTCCGCCGTCGATATGGACTCTTGGGCGGAATCAGCCTGTTATCCCCGGAGTACCTTTTATCCGTTGAGCGATGGCCCTTCCATACAGAACCACCGGATCACTAAGACCTACTTTCGTATCTGTTCGACTTGTCTGTCTCACAGTTAAGCGGGCTTCTGCCTTTGCACTCTTGGTACGATTTCCGACCGTACCGAGCCCACCTTTGCACTCCTCCGTTACTCTTTAGGAGGAGACCGCCCCAGTCAAACTACCCACCAGACACTGTCTGAACCCTCGATTCAGAGGGTCTCGTTAGAACATTAAAATAAGCAGGGTGGTATTTCAAGGTCGGCTCCACAGAAACTAGCGTCTCTGTTTCATAGCCTCCCACCTATCCTATACAACGTATTTCAATGTTCAGTGTCAAGCTGTAGTGAAGGTTCACGGGGTCTTTCCGTCTAGCCGCGGGTACACTGCATCTTCACAGCGATTTCAACTTCACTGAGTCTCGGGTAGAGACAGCACCGCCATCGTTACGCCATTCGTGCAGGTCGGAACTTACCCGACAAGGAATTTCGCTACCTTAGGACCGTTATAGTTACGGCCGCCGTTTACCGGGGCTTCGATCAGGAGCTTGCACCCCATCAATTAACCTTCCGGCACCGGGCAGGCGTCACACCCTATACGTCCACTTACGTGTTTGCAGAGTGCTGTGTTTTTGATAAACAGTCGCAGCGGTCTATTCTCTGCGACCCTCAACAGCTTTCACCATCGAGGGCATACCTTCTCCCGAAGTTACGGTATCATTTTGCCGAGTTCCTTTACCCGAGTTCTCTCAAGCACCTTAGAATTCTCATCCCACCCACCTGTGTCGGTTTAGGGTACGGGCAAACAATATCTGAAGCTTAGAGGCTTTTCCTGGAAGCAGAGCATCAGTCACTTCATCTCCGTAGAGACTGGTCACTTCTTTCAGTATTGAGCTCCCGGTTTTTCCTAGGAACCCTACCTCAATCAGCAAACACACTATTCCAACAGTGTGATGACCTAGCTTTCTCCGTCCCCCCATCGCAATATTGTTCGGTGTAGGAATATTAACCTACTTCCCATCGACTACGCATTTCTGCCTTGCCTTAGGATCCGACTCACCCTGCGCCGATTAACGTTGCGCAGGAACCCTTGGGTTTTCGGTGTGCAGGTTTTTCACCTGCATTATCGTTACTCATGTCAGCATTCGCACTTGTGATACCTCCAGCATGCTTCTCAACACACCTTCTTCAGCTTACACAACGCTCCCCTACCACTTACTTACGTAAATTCGCAGCTTCGGTAGACAGTTTAGCCCCGGTAAATCTTCCGCGCAGGACGACTCGACTAGTGAGCTATTACGCTTTCTTTAAAGGATGGCTGCTTCTAAGCCAACCTCCTAGCTGTTTTAGCCTTCCCACTTCGTTTCCCACTTAACTGTCATTTCGGGACCTTAGCTGGCGATCTGGGTTGTTTCCCTTTCCACGACGGACGTTAGCACCCGCCGTGTGTCTCCTGTGATACAACTTTACGGTATTCGTAGTTTGCATCGGGTTGGTAGGTCGGCATGACCCCCTAGCCGAAACAGTGCTCTACCCCCGTAAGTCAATTCACAAGGCACTACCTCAATAGTTTTCGGGGAGAACCAGCTATCTCCGAGCTTGTTTAGCCTTTCACTCCTATCCACAAGTCATCCCCGTATTTTTCAACATACGTGGGTTCGGTCCTCCAGTTGATGTTACTCAACTTTCAACCTGCTCATGGATAGATCGCCCGGTTTCGGGTCTAGACACAGCGACTCGCGCCCTTTTCAGACTCGCTTTCGCTTCGGCTTCACTATTCGCTTAACCTTGCCACTATATCTAACTCGCTGACCCATTATACAAAAGGTACGCCATCACTAGCCTTCGCTAGCTCTGACTGCTTGTATGCATACGGTTTCAGGTTCTATTTCACTCCCTTCACCAGGGTTCTTTTCGCCTTTCCCTCACGGTACTGGTTCACTATCGGTCGACAACGAGTATTTAGCCTTGGAGGATGGTCCCCCCATCTTCAGACAGGATTTCTCGTGTCCCGCCCTACTATTTCATCAATTTCGCTTTCGTATACGGGACTTTCACCCTCTTCGGTCTCGTTTCCCAACGAGTTCTACTGGCTCTATTAACTTCATGGCTTCTCCGCGTTCGCTCGCCGCTACTTGCAGA
>NZ_LGVW01000035.1 GCF_001263335.1 Dichelobacter nodosus | reverse complement strand
GGAATTTAAAGTCAGCATAGATGGAACCGTAGGAAAAGATGAAGAGATCGTCTTAAAAGTAAACGATGCTGTGAAATCCGACATTACGAAAGAAGACTTCACGAAGATCGTAGTGAAAGATGCATCGGGAGCCACGTTGAAAGAATACGTTGGCGCAGACGAGATAGAAAATTTCCTGACGAACGGATATCAAGCGACCGTAGCGAAAGGTGATTACGGCACCGGAAAAGAACAGTTCGCGGTAGAATTTACCGTTGCTGACGATGATAAGTACGAACGCATAGAAAGCGTGAAACTGAAAATT
>NZ_LGVW01000034.1 GCF_001263335.1 Dichelobacter nodosus | reverse complement strand
CCGGGTTGGTCGGATTTTCCGGGTCAGTCGGTTTATCTGGATTTTCAGGATCTACCGGGTTGGTCGGATTTTCCGGGTCAGTCGGTTTATCTGGATTTTCAGGATCTACCGGGTTGGTCGGATTTTCCGGGTTACCTATAGAAATTACCTGATCACCAGATTCAGGTATTCCCGTGTTAACGTCAATAATTTGCGCGCTAATTCTCGAACCATCAGTCAAGGTACCAACTTTAATAATGACTTGATTCCCTTTAAAACTCATCAGGTTGGTATAATTTGAATACTTTGCTGCCATTCCGTCAGCAAGTTTCCAACCGCTGCCGTCAGGAACAAGTTCTATTTCAATATTTTTACTAGTAGCGCTGTCGTGAATAATGACATTTGCTTTTTTGTTTGCTGAAGCATCAGGAAAGGTGATCTCAACTGTACCGTGCTCATTAAGCTCTAATTCTGGCTTTGTTGATTTATTATCACCAGTATTACCATATCCCGGCGGTATTTCAGGTGCTTCTCCTTGATCAGGGTCAGTATTTTTATAAATCTCGTCGTGGGATTTGGGTTTATCGTCTTCGCCGTGCGTCTTGATAGCCAAACCACCAACAGCTGCCGCACCCACAGCAAAAGCCAAAGGTGGAACAGAACCCATTGCTGCTGATGCAGTTGTTGCAGCTGGCACCCAATTTGCGCTTACCAATGCCTCATCGGCCAATACTTGCGTTGCCAGTGCGTGCTCAGGTAAAGCCGTCAACGATTGCGCAGCATCAACGCCCGTATAGGCATGAAAAGAACCATCAGCTCCTTGCCCGACTAACTGCCCTTGCATGCCATTTGCGTAATAATTTTGAATAATCAAATCAGGCTGTGCAGCATTGCCGTCAAAACTGACATACAAATTGTCACCATTTCTGATAACGGAAATATTATTAGGACCCAAACCTGTTGCCTGATCGGTTAATTGATAATTAACGCCATTTTCAGCATTAACAACCAAAGGCGAAGCTTGGTTACTATCTAGGGTATAACGCGCCGCTGTTTGTGTAGCGGAGCGAACATTTAATGTAATCACTGCCATGGTAAACCCTTCATATATGAAACCTTATAAGTTAAAGACGTAATTCTTCGAAGAATTAAAGAAAAAAGAGATAGTTTGATCAAACCAACAATTCACTTAATCTTATATCACTACCTCCCGCAACTGATACCGCATCTCTCATCGGATCAAATACTAGCGAGCAATTTTTAAACATAACAGATAAATTACTATACGATTCAATATAATGAGTATTGCGAAATCTTGGCATAAACTACCATATTTCGCGCATTCCTGCGCGTTAAATTTCTAAAAATATGCTTTTACTTTGTAAAAAAACACCAAAAAAATAAGCGATTAGCGCTTAATTGATTATCACCATTTTCCGACGAATCGCCGCATTATTTTTCTGATTACGGTGATATTTATGAAATGAAAAAAAATATTAAAAATACTGCCCCGTTCATTAAAGGGTAGGGCAGCTAAACAACTCACAACTCCGTTCCGCTGCCTGCGCTCATACTTTGCAAAATGCGATGATTATCGCGCCAGTTATCGGCAACTTTAACAAAATTCCGCAGCATCACCTTTTGCTCCAAAATTTGCTCCAATTCCTCGCGTGCCGCTTGCCCAACCGCTTTCAACGTTTTTCCACCCACGCCGATAACAATCCCTTTTTGACTTTCGCGTTCAACCAAAATCGTGGCATCAATATGAACCGTTTTCCCAATTAATTGATATTGTTCAATAATAACACCCAATTCATAAGGCACTTCCTGATGCACATAACGAAATAACTTTTCCCGAACAATTTCCGCCGCCAAAAAACGCATACTGGCAGTTGTCACCTGCGATTGATCATATAAAAACGGCTGTTCCGGCAAAAGTGGCGCCAAAACGCGCAATAATTCCTCCAAATTTTGCGACCGCGCCGCGCTAACGGGCACAATTGCCGCCCAATTTGCAATACTTTGCCGCGCCTGCAATTCTGGAAATAAATCCGCTTTATCTTTTAACCGATCAATTTTATTGACCACATGCACCGCCGGAACCTTCATCTGCGCAATTTCTGCCGCAATCCGCGCATCATCTTCTTCCCAGCGTTTTACCTCGCTGACATGCAAAATTACATCAACATCATGCATCGATTGCCACGCCGCGCGATTCATCTGCCGATTAATCGCTTTTTTACCATCGCGGTGAATTCCTGGCGTATCCACAAAAACCATTTGCACATCATCTTCACTATAAATACCCAACAACGCCTGCCGCGTTGTTTGCGGTTTACGGCTGGTAATAGCGATTTTTTGCCCCAAAAGATGATTAATAAGCGTTGACTTTCCCACATTCGGTCGCCCCACAACAGCGATCATGCCCGCACGCGTATTCATGCTTTTCCTCCCTGATTTTTTCCGTGATAACAAGAAAAAAGTAATTCCGCCGCGGCTTGTTCGGCTTTTTTACGACTACTGGCGGTCGCGGTGGTACAAAAACGTTCACTTTTTGCTGAAATTGTAAATATTTTGGCGTGTTCTGGCCCTTTTTCCTCGACGAGTTCATAAACGGGCAACGGTAAATCGCGGCTTTGTAAATATTCCTGCAAACGCGTTTTAGGATCTTTGAGCGCTTCCACATCAGGCAACGCCGCAATTGCTGGCGCAAATAACGCCAAGGTTATTTGTTCGCAACGATAAAAATCGCTATCTAAATAAACGGCAGCAATAATTGCTTCCACGGCATCAGCTAAAATCGACTCGCGCCGTTTGCCGCCGCTTTTTAATTCGCCGCTGCCCAAACGCAAATAACGTCCTAAATCCAATTGTTTTGCAATCACTGCCAAACTCGAACTTTTCACAATCGCCGCGCGCAACCGCGTTAAATCGCCCTCCGGCGATTCCGGATAACGGCGATATAACGCAACGCTGATGACCGTTTCCAGCAAAGCATCGCCTAAATATTCAAAACGTTCATTATGATCAGCGCTAAAACTGCGGTGCGTCAGCGCGCGCTGCAATAATTCGGGATTTTGGAACGAATAACCAAGCGCGTGTTCTAAAAGTTGCCAATTAATTTTTGGAGCGTGACTCATTAGTAAATTCCTGAACCAATGCGCCGACAAAATCCTTTTCCGGTCACACAATCGCGGTTTAACCAAATAAATAACGCTTTGCCCACCAAATTTTCCTCCGGCACAAAGCCCCAAAAACGGCTATCTTGCGAATTATCGCGATTATCGCCCATCACAAAATAAGCGCGATCGGGTACGGTAAATTCGCCGGATAACATAATGCGTTCGCGCGCATTTTGTCTGAATTGAATGAAATGCGGCTTTTTATCGGGCATTTGTTCTGAAAAAACGTTGTACGATGCGCGATCATCATGTCCGACGGCAGTTTGTTGAATATTTAATGAAAACGCTTGCCCGTTAACCCATAAACGTCCTTCTTTAATGCGCACATGATCGCCGGGCACGGCAACCACGCGTTTAATGTAATTAAGCTTTGGATTTTTAGGATAACGAAAAACGATAACATCACCGCGTTTTACCGCGCCCACATCAAATATTTTTTGATGCGTTACCGGCAAACGAAAACCATAAGAAAATTTTTCCGTCAAAATAAAATCGCCCGTTTGCAACGTTGGCTCCATCGAAGCTGACGGAATTTGAAACGGTTCATATAAAAAGGAACGCACAAACCAAACAATAAACAATATCCAAAACATGCCGCCAAAAAATTCCCGAAATTTCTCGCGCGGATAAACGGGGTGCTTTGCCCAATAAAGTTCATCGCTGCTTAACGGTTGACGGTGATTAATATGCTTAATCGCCGATTGAATAATATCTCTGCGTTTTTGGCGCGTACTGCGATCGGAATCGACCACAAAAGCCAAACGCGCGGCATAGAGATTGCGGTCGTGATCGGTTTCATTGCCGCGTTTAAAAACGCGATAAAGCATATTTCTCACTTTTCTATCCTTAGAATCCAGCAGATAAAACACGAAACACACCACCACCGCCGCGGTTAAAATCAATTCAAAATTTTCCATCAGTGCATTCATTTTTGCTCCTTATTATTTTTCGTTGCCGTCAACTTTTAATACCGCGAGAAAAGCTTCCTGCGGAATTTCCACACTGCCGACTTGTTTCATGCGTTTTTTACCGGCTTTTTGTTTTTCCAATAATTTGCGTTTACGCGAAACGTCGCCGCCGTAACATTTAGCCAAAACGTTTTTACGCAACGCTTTTACCGTTGACCGCGCAATAATACTATTGCCAATTGCCGCTTGAATGGCGACTTCAAACATTTGCCGCGGAATGAGTTCCTTCATTTTGTCAACCAATTCCCGTCCGCGAAATTGTGCTTGTTCTTTGTGGACGATAATCGACAATGAATCAACTTTATCGCCGTTGATTAAAATATCTAAACATTGCAAATTTGCCGCTTCAAAACGTAAAAATTCATAATCCAAAGACGCAAAACCGCGCGAAACCGATTTCAAACGATCAAAAAAATCCAAAACAACTTCACTCATCGGCATTTCAAACGTCAATTGCACTTGCTGACCGGCAAATTGCATATTTTTTTGAACGCCGCGTTTATCAATGCACAATTTCATCACCGCGCCCACGTAATCCTGCGGCAGCAAAATGTGCGCTGCGATAATCGGCTCGCGTATTTCTTCAATATGATTGACCGGCGGCAATTTGCTGGGGTTATCGATGTGCAATAATTCGCCGGCAGTCGTGAGCACTTCATAAACCACGGTCGGCGCGGTCGTAATCAAATCCAAATCGTATTCGCGTTCCAAGCGTTCTTGAATAATTTCCATATGCAGCATGCCCAAAAAGCCGCAACGAAAACCAAAACCCAAAGCTTGCGAAACTTCCGGCTCAAAAAATAAAGAAGCATCGTTTAAACACAATTTTGACAACGCATCGCGTAAATTTTCATAATTATCTGATTCAACGGGGAATAATCCGGAAAACACCCGCGGTTGTACTTTTTTAAATCCGGGTAAACGTTCAGCCGTGGGACGCGCAGCATCGGTGAGCGTATCGCCGACGGGGGCGCCGTTAATATCTTTAATGCCGGCGATGACAAAACCCACATCGCCAGTATTTAATAATTCGCGATCGCAAGGTTTGGGCGTAAAAATGCCCAATTTGGTGATGACGTATTCTTCCCCCGTACTCATCACTTTCATCTTTTGCCGCAAGCGCAATTGTCCATCAAAAACCCGCACCAGCGACACCACGCCCACATAAGCATCAAACCACGAATCAATAATTAACGCGCGCGTTGGTGCATCGGGGTTGCCGCTGGGCGCCGGAATTTTAGCAACAATTTGTTCTAATAATTCCGTAATCCCGACGCCGGTTTTGGCGCTGACGTTTAAGGTTTCTGCGGTATCGAGTCCGATAATTTCCTCAATTTCTTGTTTGACTTTCTCTGGATTGGCAGACGGCAAATCAATTTTATTAAGCACCGGCAATACTTCTAAATTGTGATCAATTGCGGTGTAACAATTGGCAACGGATTGCGCCTCAACACCTTGCGCGGCATCAACCACCAACAAAGCGCCTTCACACGCATATAAAGAACGCGATACTTCATAAGAAAAATCCACGTGCCCCGGCGTATCAATAAAATTGAGTTGATAAGTTTGCCCGTCTTTTGCCGTGTAATTGAGCGAAACGCTTTGCGCTTTGATGGTAATTCCGCGTTCGCGCTCGATATCCATCGAATCTAAAACTTGCTCTGCCATTTCCCGTTCGGAAAGCCCGCCGCAAGTTTGAATAAAACGATCGGAAAGGGTCGATTTTCCATGGTCAATATGGGCAATAATAGAAAAATTTCGAATGTGTTGTTGCATAGTATTAGAAACTCAAAAACGCGAAAAGGCGTAATTATACCGAAAACTTGCCGCAATTTATCGCGCATTTTGCCGGCGTTATCTGTTTTTTTCTGGCGAAGGTATTTTGTATAAAACGCTTTTTATTCAAACTGATTGGGCGAATTGCTGCCAATTAAATTTCTCCCTTTTTTTCGTTATACTGGAAAAGCCGCAATCAGCGGAGGAGTAAAAGAGGAATAATTTATGACAGAACAACAACCTAAAAAAATCAGTATCGGCGCATATATCGCCTTGATATTTGCCATTATTTTCTTTTCGGGCATTACGGTTTCCAAACCCGTGCAAAACGTCGCCACGCAATTTGCTAACAGCATTCATGTGGCGCCGGAGAAAGTCCACAATATATTAAAAGTTTTAGATTTCAATACATTAAACGGTAGTTTTGGTGACGTTACCGCCGCGGTCACCGCAGAAAAAGCACCCGCAAAAACCACGTTCCGCGGTAAAGACGGCACCGGCGCACGCGATGGTTTTTTATTTGCTTTTTCCCTCATTCCCACCACTTTATTTGCTATGGGCATGGTTGCCGTTTTGGAGTTTTACGGCGCATTAGACGCGATGCGGCAATTGTTTAGCAAAATTTTGCGTCCACTTTTGGGCATTCCCGGAGAAGCCGGTTTGGCATTAATCGCCAGCTTGCAATCCACCGATGCCGGCGCAGCATTAACGCGCGCTTTGTATGACGAGAAAAAAATCACGCAACACGAGCGCGAAATCTTTTCCATGTTTCAATTTTCCGCCGGCGCCACGATTACCAATTTCCTCGGTTCCGGCGCGGCATTATTAGCGCTTACTGCCGCCAGCGGTGAAAAAGTGCCGGCAAGCATTGGATTGTGTTTTGCGGTGATGTTTATTTTTAAAATCGTCGGCGCCAATTTAATGCGTTTTTATTTAAAACTGTCCGATCGGAAAGTAGCCGCCGATGGCGCACCTGTTGCTGACGATTCCGCCGATAAAACTACAACTAAAGAGGAGCAATAACATGGCAGAGCAAAAAAAGATGGTGACTGACGTTTTCGTCGAAGGCGTGCGCAAAGGCTGGAATATTGCCGTTAACAGTATGTTGCCTAACGTTTTAATGGCGTTTGTGCTCATTTATATTTTGAATTTAACCGGAATTTTAACTTTGCTGGGAAAAGTGTTTGCGCCACTGATGACAATTTTCGGTTTGCCGGGCGAGGCAATGATGGTATTGCTGGCATCTTGGTTATCGATGGGTGGCGGCGTGGGCGTGGCATCAAGTTTGTTTGCAGCGGGCACGTTATCGCTCAATGATATTGCCATTTTAGCGCCGGCAATGTATTTGATGGGGTCGCAAATTCAATATATCGGACGCCTTTTGGGTGTTGTCGGTGTAGAAAGTCGTCATTACGTTGTCATGATTTTAATTTCTATTATTAATGCCTTTTTATCAATGGCAGTGATGGCTTTATTCGTTTAAGGAGAAAATTATGGATAAAAATACTTTTTTAAAACAATTAGAACCATTAGTAAACGTGGATTGCGGCACGCATTTAACCGCTGGCGTTGCCAAAATCGCAGATTTAATTACCGAAAAATATCAAAATCTTAAAGGCTGGCACATCACGCGCAAAGATTTGGGCGATAAAGTTGGCCCGGGATTGCTGATTACCAATCGCGAAAATCCAACGCATTATGATGTGATGTTAATCGGTCATTTGGATACGGTTTTTCCGGAAGGTACGGTTGCCGCGCGTCCATTCCGCGTTGAAGGCGATCGGGCTTATGGTCCGGGCGTTGCCGATATGAAAGCAGGCGTTTTATTGATGTATGCCGCGGTAAGCGAATTAGACGCGCAAGATTTAGATGCGTTGTCTATCGCTATTTTGCATAATCCCGATGAAGAAACGGGATCGGTTTATTCAGAAGCGTGGATTTTAGAAGAAGCAGCAAAAGCGGATTACGTTTTGGTTTGCGAGGCGGCGCGGGCGGACGGTTCTTTGGTGAAATTACGCAAAGGTTCTGGAAACTTTTTACTGGAATTTCATGGTGTTGCTGCTCATGCTGGCAATGATCCTGCCAGCGGTCGTTCGGCTTTGGTGGAAATGTCGCATTGGATTTTAGATTTGAAAAAATTCAATGAAAACGATATCGGAACCACGTTAACCGTAGGTTTAGCCTCAGGCGGCAACGCAACGAATGTGGTGCCCGATTATGCGCGAGCAACGGTTGATTTTCGTTTTTGGCAAAATGATGAATTACCGCGCTTAGAGCGTTATATGGAAGAACGCGTCAAAAATACTTTTACACCTGATATTAAAGTAAAAATTACGAAAACTTCCGAAAAACTGGCGATGCAAATGAGCCCGAAAACCGAGCAATTGATGGCTTTAGTTGAAAAAGCGGGCAAAGCCGTAAATCATGAAGTACGCTGGCAATCAGTTGGCGGCGGATCAGATGCCAATATTACGTCTGCGCACGGTATTGCTTCTTTAGATGGTTTTGGCCCTATTGGCGCTTGTTTCCACAGCGATAAAGAATATTTGGAAATCAACAGTATTGAACCCTGTTTGGCGTTTTTAAAGAGTGTTTTAAAACACATCGCCGCTCAAAAATAAATCTCGCAACATCAACTTGGGCTTTTTAAGCTCAAGTTGATTTTTACTTCTTCTTTCTTAACGACCGGCAAAGCTTGGAGGAAGCTTTTTTATGCGGAGAAAAGTCAGTTTTATCGCGCACAAAATGCAGATGCTTTTTTACCGTTTAACGCCTATGCGGCATTGGTATCAACGCATTACGCCGAAAAATGTGCAATATGACTTTTGGGCAGGGCTGACGGGCGCCGTGATGGTGTTACCACAAGGTATTGCTTTTTCTTTAATTGCCGGTTTACCGCCAGAATTCGGACTTTATAGCGCGATTGTGGTGCAAATTATCGCGGGATTTTGGGGATCATCTTTGCATATGGTCAGCGGGCCGACGATCGCGCTTTCTATCGTTATTCCCAATATCGTGAGTAATTACGCGGCAATGGGCAGTCCAGAATATATTGGATTATCGTTAACGCTGATGCTGATTGTGGGCGTGATTCAATTAGCGTTTGGATTATTTCGTTTGGGCGGATTGGTAAATTTTATCTCGCATACGGTGATTATTGGCTTTACCGCTGGATCCGGTGTGTTGATTATGTTGAGCCAATTGCCGACTTATTTGGGCATCGATATTGCCCGCGGTTTGAGTTTTATCGATAAATGGGGCGCAATTTATCAACAATTGCCACATATTCATTGGCATAGTTTTATCGTGGCGACGGTGACGCTGATCACGGCGATTTCTTTGCGGATTTATCGTAAAAAATTACCATTTATGTTGTTGGGCATGATTGCCGGCGCGGTCACGGCTTCGTTTTTAGGCGGTGAAGAAGCTGGCATTGCCATGTTAGGCGCGTTACCAGAAAAATTACCGCGATTTATCGCGCCGCCATTTGATATTTTAAAAATTTCGGCAATGATTCCTTCGGCATTTGCTTTGGCGTTATTGGGACTGATTGAAGCGGTTTCAATCGCGCGTTCTTTATCAATTCGTTCCCATCAACGCATTGACGGCAATCAGGAATTTTTTGGACAAGGTTTGTCAAACATCATCGGCAGCTTTTTATCGTGTTACGTGGGATCGGGTTCTTTTAACCGCAGCGCGGTGAATTATGATGCCGGCGCGAAAACGCCGTTTGCTTTATTGTTTTCTTCTTTAATCGTTGCCACGGTGATTATTACCATTCCTTGGATTACGCGCTATTTGCCGATGGCAGCGATGGCAGGCGTGATTATGTTAGCGGGCTACAATCTCTTTGATATTACTCATATTAAAATCATTGCCCGAACCAGTACGAATGAAACGGCAATCATTTTGGTGACGTTTTTATCCACTTTATTTTTAAATTTAGAATTTGCGATTTATGTCGGCGTGATTTTGTCGCTGGTTTTATATTTACAAAAAACGGCGCACCCGGTGATTGTGGAAGTTGATTTTTCCTCGATTACGCCGGCGGTTTTGCATCAAGATAATCCGCCTAAAATATCGGTGGTACAAATCAACGGTTCACTTTTTTTCGGCGCCATCGATCATATTCACCGCACGATGGAACAATACGCCGCTAATCATCAATGGCAACACGTCATCATCATGGCGGAAGGTATTAATTTAATTGATATTTCTGGCATTGAATTTTTGATTTCCGAACGAGAACGTTTGCTTAAATACGGCGGCGATTTATACATCATTGGTTTAAAACCGCATGTGCGCGAGGAATTGAGAAAAAGTCCTTATTGGCGCGATTTAGACGGTGACGAGAAAATTTTTGAAAGTACGTACAGCGCATTTCGTGATATTTGCAAAAAATTAGAAATTCAAAATTATCGCGATTTCATGAGACTTTTGTTTCATGATTACAACAAATTAGGACTCAATTGATACTTGAAAGCAGGGCAGGGCTTCAATAACATACCCGACCTATTTTTCTTGGAGAATTTCATGTTAAGCGGGAAAAAAGGTCAGATGGGTTTGGTTTTGGTGTTATTAAGCGTATTATGCGCGTGCCAAACTGCACCTGACGAGCAACCATCTCATCACAATCAGCAGCAGCGCAAAGCCAATGATTATGCTGCGGTGAAAAATGCGCGGCGAAAAGTGCATTGGGAAGGAACGTATCAAGGCATTTTTCCGTGCAGCGACTGCGAAGGTGTTGCGATGATGTTAACGTTAAATAAAGATTTAACATACAACATGCGCAGCCAATATTTGGGCAAGGAATTAATCGATCGCAAATCTTCCGGTTCCTTTGATTGGTCTGCCGATCAAAGCCACATTCATATTGATAACACGCAACCCAAACATTATTTTCGCGTGGGTAATGGTTTCTTAGAACTGTTAACGCCGGAAGGAAAATCCATCATCAGCCACGGTAAAGACGATTTCTTTTTAGATAAAACCTATTAATGCGCCAAACGTACTGCCGCTTCCAAAGCAATTGTGATCATGTCATGAAAACGCGTTTGCCGTTCCAGCGCCGTGGTGGTTTCTTGTCGCAAAATATGATCGGAAACCGTTAAAATGCAGCCGGCGCGCGCGCCATATTCTGCGGCAACGCCAAATAATCCTGCCGCTTCCATTTCCACGCCCAAGATGTGAAAACGTTTTAATAAATCCATTAATTCAGTATCCGCATGATAAAAAGAATCAGTAGAAAAAACGGTTCCTACTCGCGCGGTGATATTTTGCTGCGCTGCCGCGGCAATTAAAGCGGAAAAAATAGAATAATCGGCAGTGGCAGCAAAATCATAATGACGAAACCGCAGACGGTTCACGTTAGAATCCGTTGCCGCTGATAAAGCAATGATAACGTCATGCAATTTAATCTCATCTAACACGGCGCCACAACTGCCCACGCGAATCAGATTTTTTACGCCGTATTCGGTAATCAATTCTTTAGCATAAATCGAACACGACGGAATACCCATGCCGTGCCCCATCACGGATAATTTGTGCTGTTGATATTCGCCGGTAAAACCCAACATTGCGCGCACATTAGTGATTTCCTGCGCGTTTTTTAAAAAATGATGCGCGATAAATTGCGCACGCAGCGGATCGCCGCAAAATAAAACCGTTTCCGCAAAAGCCCCCGCCGGCGCATTGATATGAGGCGTCATTATCGATTCCTTAAAATGAAAAGATTTATTTTAGACGATCAATGCGTTTGCACGATAGCAGTGACGCGGTAGAATAGTTAACTTTTGTTGATGATAGGTGATTTTTTATGGCGGATATGCTTTCTTTTCAAGATATGATCTTGACATTGCAACGCTTTTGGATAAAACACGGCTGCGCATTAATGCAACCTTATGATATGGAAGTTGGCGCGGGCACTTTCCATGAATCAACTTTTTTGCGCGCGATTGGACCAGAACCGTGGCGCGCGATTTTTGTGCAGGCTTCTCGCCGTCCCAGCGATGGACGTTATGGCGAAAATCCCAATCGTCTTCAGCGTTATTATCAAATGCAAGTGGTGATAAAACCCTCTGCGCCCGATTTACAAGCGCTTTATTTGCAATCGTTATATGCCATTGGCGTTGATCCGGCAACGCAAGATATTCGTTTTGTGGAAGATAATTGGGAATCGCCAACTTTAGGTGCGTGGGGATTGGGTTGGGAAGTTTGGTTAAACGGCATGGAAATTTCCCAATTTACCTATTTTCAACAAGTCGGCGGCATTGAATGCAAACCCGTAACCGGTGAATTAACTTATGGTTTAGAACGCATTGCAATGTATTTGCAAAATGTGAACAGCGTTTACGATTTAATTTGGACGACAACGCCCGACGGTGTTTTAACCTACGGCGATGTTCATCAACAAAACGAGCGTGAGCAATCTTTTTATAATTTTGAATATGCCGATATTGCCGATTTATGCGCCCAATTTGATGCCGCCGAGAAAATGTCTTTATTGCTGGCGCAAAAAAAATTGCCGTTACCCGCATACGAACAGGCGCTAAAAGCATCACATTTATTTAATTTATTAGACGCGCGCCGTGCAATTTCAGTCACCGAACGTCAACGTTATATTTTGCGCGTTCGCGCATTATCAAAAGCTGCGGCGGAAGCTTGGTATGAAACGCGCGCCGCTTTAGATTTTCCGCTTTGCCGTCAACAAGGAATTGAGAAATGAACACCGTTACTTTACTCATTGAAATCGGAACCGAAGAATTACCCACGCGCGCCGTCACCGAACTAGCCAGCGCCGGCGCTCAATTATGGGATAACGTGCTCACAACGGCGTTGATTCCGCACGGCGAAATTGAAGCTTTTGGAACGCCGCGGCGTTTAGCGTGGCGCGTGCGGCAATTAGCCGTTAAACAAACCGATCAAAAAATCGAACGCAAAGGTCCATCACTGCAAGCCGCAAAAGATAAAAATAATGCTTGGACGAAAGCGGCGTTAGGTTTTGCGGCATCATGCGGCGTTGATGTGGAACAACTCGCTATTGAAACCACGGAAAAAGGGCAATGGTTGATTTTTCGGGGTGAAAAAATGGGGGAAAACGTTGCCGATTTGCTGCCGGATTTATTTGCCGAAGTGATGGATAAACTGCCGATTGCTAAACGCATGCGTTGGGGCGATTGCGATCATGCTTTTGTGCGTCCCGTGCATAATTTGTTAGTTTTAGCCGATGATAACGTGTGGGATTTAGAATTTTTTGGCGTTGCCTCGCAACATTTATCGCAAGGTCACCGCGTTCATCACGCCGAACCCGTTGCTATTCGTCATGCAAAAACGTATGAAGCCGATTTGGAAGCGGCGTATGTTATCGTTGATCACGAAACCCGTTGCAATCGTATTCGTGAACAAGTGCAGGCGCTCGCGCGCGATTTGGGCGGCAAAGCATTAATGCCGGAAGCGTTGGTAAAAGAAGTCGCTTCTTTAACGGAATGGCCGATTGCCATTGCCGGCGCTTTTGATCGTTCTTTTTTAAAGATGCCGCCGGAAGTTTTAATCACCACCATGCAAGATCATCAAAAAACGTTTGCCGTGATGGATACGTTGGGCACTTTGCTGCCTTATTTTATTGCCGTTGCCAATTTGGAATCGCGAAATGAAGAAGAAGTGCGCAAAGGTAATGAAAAAGTGATTCGTCCGCGCTTTGCTGACGCCGAATTTTTCTGGCAACAGGATTTAAAACGTCCATTAGAAGATTATTTGCCGCAATTGGAACGCGTGATTTATCAAGAAAAATTGGGAACATTGGCAGAAAAAACCCGCCGCGTGCAAACCATTGCCTGCGAATTAACGGCAATGACCGCCGCCGATAAAAACAGCGTATATACCGCGGCGCGGTTAGCAAAAAGCGATTTGCAAACGGCGATGGTGCAAGAATTTCCAGAATTGCAGGGCGTAATGGGACGTTATTATGCGTTGCATCAAGGTTTATCGGCAGAAGTTGCGCAAGCTTTAGAAGAACAATATTTTCCTACGGCTGCCGGCGATAAATTGCCGCAAACTGCCGTCGGCATTACGTTATCCATCGCGGAAAAACTCGATACACTCATCGGCGGATTCAGTATCGGCGCACAACCAACTGGCAGTAAAGATCCGTATGCATTACGCCGCATGGCAATTGGTTTGATTCGTTTATTAATTGAAAAGAAAGTGCCGTTATTATTGACGCCGTGGTTGGAAAAGGTGGCAGGGCAGTTTCATGATGCTTTGGGCGCCAAAAATTTTGTGATGGACGTGCGCGCTTATATTTTAGAACGTTTGCAAGCGTATTACCGTGAACAAAATATTGCGCCGGAAATCGTGCAGGCGGTCTTGGCATTAAATGGCGATAATTTGGTTGATATTGATCAGCGCGTGCGCGCGTTGGCGCCGTTTTCAAATAGTGATGCTGCTTTGAGCTTTTTTGCCAGCGCCAAACGTATCCGCAATATTTTGAAAAAAAATGGCACACAACAAACCGCGGTGCGAACAGATTTATTGCAAGAATCCGCGGAAAAACATTTGTGGCAACAATGGGAGCAGATGCACAACGCTTTGCTGGCGGCGGTTTCTGCCGGCAACTATGAAACAGCGTTGCAACAATTAGGATCGTTAGCGGAACCTTTGGAAGCGTTTTTTGCGCAAGTGATGGTGATGACGGAAAATCCTGACGTGCAAATCAATCGTCTTGCGTTACTGACGGCTTTACAAAAAGGATTTGAATTGATTGCTGACTTGTCCATCATCAGCAACTTATAAAATTTTTACGCTCGGTAAAAAAGAATAGCGGAAGAAAAGTCTATGCTACACTGCGGACGTTTTTCCAAAATATTGAGTAGCTTGCGTATACGCGCTACAACGAAAATGAGGATAAAATATGATTCATTTAGTGGTTTGTGGACATGGAGAATTTGCAACGGGTTTGCGTTCTGGAGTTCAAGCTTTAGGAAAAGATTTTTCTTTTTGTGAATTTATTAATTTTAAAAAGGAAATGAGCGCCGGACAATTGCGCGAGGCGCTCGATAATGCCGTTGATCACGCCGGCGATACGCCCGTTTTATTTTTGATCGATATTTTATCGGGCACGCCTTTTCGCGAATGCGTCATGATTGCCGAAGAAGGGCGGCGACAAATTGAAGTTGTCAGCGGCGTGAATTTGCAAATGTTGTTAGCCGCGGCAGCGCAATTTCAAGAAACCGATGATCCGCACGAATTAGCCGCTGATTTAATCAATAATACACGCGACGGCATCACGATTTTGTCGAAAAGAATGGTGAAGCAATCAAGCGCAGAACTTGAAATTGAAGTGGAAGAAGTCAACAGCGAAAAGGCTGAAGAAGATCATGGAACTGATTGATTTGCGCGCGCCTTTTCCTTGTTTGGGCAGCGGTGATCGGGTGCGGCAATTTCTTGCGCAACATGATTTGGCGCAAGAATCTGAAGGTTGTTATGAAATTGACGGCAGGAACTTTTTCGTCAACGTTTTTTCTTATGAAACGGCAACCGCCGCACAACGTATTTGGGAAGCGCACCAAGATTATATCGATGTTCATTATTTATTTACGGCAGAAGAGGGCATCAATCATGCTTTTTTAGCCGATTGCCGCTGCGGCAATTATGTTTCTGAACGCGATTTTTTGCCGGTGACACCGCCGGAAACGGTTTCCCAATTTATTTTTCGTCCACAACAATTAGCAGTTTTTTATCCGCAAGATGCTCATCAAACGGGCATTATCGTTGGTAACAGTAAAAAATTGCGCAAAGCTGTTTTTAAAATAAAAATACATCGTAACGCTGATAATCGTTGATTTTTAAAGGTTTTAAACATGAAAAACGTTATTCTCACCGTTGATATTGGTGGCAGTTTTATCAAGGCGGCAATTTATGATGAAGAAGGTCATTGCATTTCGCCGCTGCCGGAAGAACTGACGACGATTGGAAAAAATGGCAATGATATTGCCGGACAAATTGCGCGTATGTATTTTCATTTGTCGGGACGTTATCCCATCAGCGGCATTGCGCTTGCCAGCGCCGGCATTATTGATCCTTATGAAGGCGTTATTGAAATTTCAAACAATATCCCGCATTACAGTGGCACGCCACTCAAAGCGATGACGGAATCGTCTTGCGGTGTGCCATGTAGTTTAGAAAATGATGTGAACGCTTTGGCGTTGGGAGAATATTGGCAGGGCGCGGCGCGCGGTGGAAAAACTGTGTTATGCGTGAGCATTGGAACGGGTTTGGGCGGCGCGGTTTTATCAGACGGAAAAATATTGCACGGCAGCCATTTTACCGCTGGCGAAATCGGTTTATTGCCGCTTGCTGACGGTAAATTTTTAGAAGAAAAAGCTTCAACAACGGCATTGCTCGCAGATTACGCGCAACGCAGCGGTGAAGAAATTGACGGACGGCAATTTTTTGCGCGTTTTAGTGTAGGCGATCATCATGCCATGCTGGCTTTGGATCAAATGTTGGATCATTTAACCGATGGTTTATTGCCGGCGTTATATTTATTGGCGCCGGATATTGTGTTATTGGGCGGCGGCATCGCAGCGGCGGAAATTGTGGAATTGAAATTTCGCCATATGATTGCGGAAAAATTGCCGCTTTCTCGTTTTATGCCGAAAACGATTTGTTGCGCGGCTTTGGGCAGACAAGCAACGATGCTCGGGGCATTACGTTGGTTTTTAGACAGAAAAAAAGATGAGTTGGAATCATGAAAAAATTAGTATTAGTGCGCCACGGGCAAAGTCAGTGGAATTTAGAAAATTTGTTTACCGGTTGGACGGACGTTGATTTAACAGAACAAGGTCAAAAGGAAGCCGCGACAGCCGCGCAATTGTTACAAAAAGAGGGTATTTTTTTTCAAACGGCTTTTACTTCTTATCTAAAACGCGCGATAAAAACGCTCAATATTATTTTAGATGTGATGGATTTGGATTGGATTGATGTCCACAAAACGTGGCGCTTAAATGAAAAACATTATGGCGCGTTGCAAGGACTCAATAAAAAAGAAACCGCGGCGCAATACGGTCAAGAACAAGTATTATTGTGGCGGCGGAGTTTTGACACGGCGCCGGCAGCGCTGGAATATTCTGATGCGCGCGCGCCGCATAATGATCGCCGTTATCAACGCGTTGCGCGGCAGGATTTACCGCTGACGGAATCGTTAAAAGATACGATTGCGCGCATTATGCCTTATTGGGAAGTGGTGATAAAACCGGTTTTAATTGCGGAAAATACGGTTTTAATTGTGGCGCACGGGAACAGTTTGCGCGCGATTATTAAGCATTTAAAAGGCATTTCCGAAACGGAAATTACCGATTTGAATCTGCCAACGGGTATTCCTTATGTTTTTGAATTTGACGATGATATGAATCTTTGCGCGGATTATTTTTTAGGCGATGCCGAAGCGATTAAAAAATTACAAGAATCCGTTGCCAAACAATCGCAATAAATTTGTCGTTTTAAAAGAGATTGCTCTTTGGGCAGTCTCTTTTTGTTTTATAAATGATTTTTATGTTGCCGTTTTATCGGCTTTCTTGATTCCAAAATCCGCAAAAATGCGTTTACGGCATCGGCAAAATGTTATTTTTTATCCTAAAATAAGGAAATTTTTTCATCTGATTAATTTATGAACGATTCAGAAATACAGGCAGTTTTACGCGCCGCGGAAGTACATTGTCAGCAAAAAAAAGCAAAATTAACACCAAGTCGGCGGCTGATTTTATCGCTGGTTTTGCAACATAAAGAAGACGTTATCAAAGCTTACGATATTTTAGACGATTTGCGCAAAATCAAAAAAACGGCAGCGCCGCCAACCGTGTATCGCGCTTTGGATTTTTTGGTCAGCGTTGGCATTTTGCATCGCGCCGATGCGCTTAATGGTTATATTTTTTGTCAACATTTCCATCAAAATCACGTCAGTATCATTGTAAATTGCACGTCTTGCGGTAGAATTGAAGAAATTTTGGCAGAAAATATCCGCGAGCAATTAGTGAATTTTTGCACTAAAAACGGTTTTGCATTAGAAACGGCGGCGCCGGTTGTGTTTTCGGGCATTTGTCGCCACTGTCAATCGTGAGGTTTTTATGCATGTTGCTCTTTTTCACCCTCAAATTCCGCCTAATACCGGAAATATTATTCGTTTATGCGCTAATACGGGCGTAAAACTCCATATTATTCACCCCACGGGTTTCGTTTGGGACGATAAACGATTGCGCCGCGCGGGATTGGATTATGCAGAATTTGCCGAAATCACACATCACGAAAATTGGTCAGATTTTGCGCGTTATTTTCCAAAAGAATCATGTATTTGGGCATTAACGACGCGCGGAAAACGATGCGTTTATGATGCGGCATTTTCTCCAAATGATGTGTTACTTTTTGGCAGCGAAACTTCTGGTTTGACGGAAGAAGTTCATGCCGAAATTGCACCAGAACATAAATTGCGTTTGCCGATGCAAGCCTGTTCCCGCAGTTTGAATTTATCAAATAGCGTTGCGATTGTTTTATACGAAGCGTTACGGCAAACCGGTTTACCGCCCGATCCACAACTTGCTCAAATTTAAGGATAATTCTATGAAATATATTGCTTTATTACGCCCTAAAACCTTGCTGCTTGCTTTTTCCATTGTGGTTTGTGGAAATGCTTTAGCTTTTTATCAAGGAAATTGGCAAAATTCTGTTTTTGTTCTTAATTTATTAACTGCCGTGTTGCTGCAAATTTTGTCAAATATTACCAATGATTACGGCGACGGCATTCGCGGAACGGACGACGTGCGCGAAAATACGGCGCCGAAAAGTTTATTTATACGCGGCGTGCTTTCAAAAAAACAAGTTGAATTGGCAATTTTGATTTGTTTATTATGTTGTTTATGCAGCGGTTTTTTATTATTGATGGTGAGCACGACCACTTGGGCAGAAGCGTTTGGTTTTGCCATTTTGGGATTATTGAGCATTATCGCCGCAATTTTTTATACTTTTGGGCGGTTTGCTTATGGTTATTATGGTTTTGGCGAAATTTCCGTATTTATCTTTTTTGGTTTGATTGGAGTTTACGGAAGTTATGCGTTGCAAGTGGAAGATTTGTATTGGCAAAATATTTTACCGGCGTGCGGTGCAGGCTTTTTAACTGCGGCGATTTTGCATATTAATAATACGCGCGATATTCACGGTGATAAAATTGCCGGCAAAATAACGGTTGCGGTGCGGTTGGGTTTTAAAGGCAGTAAATTTTTTCATTTATTTCTGTTAACCAGTGGTTTTTTATGCTATTTTCTATTTGCGCTGATTGTGGATTGGAAAAGCATGTTGTGGGTGGTGACGCTGCCGTTTTTTACACAACATATTTCTTGTTTTATGCAGGCGCACGATGTAAGTACGATTGGCGCCGAATTTAAACGCGCAGTGTTGTTAATTTTCATTTTTCATTTGTTATTTTCGATCAGTTTAGTTTTTTTATGCTAAACGCAGCACAAAAAATTTGGACGGCAATCATAATAAAATTTTCCTTCCTATTTACACACATTATCTTTTGTAGGGACTGCCGTCTTTCATTTAACATAATATGCATTCTGCGAATATTTACAAACAACAGATAGTCAAAAAAATACTAAAAAACTTGCTAAAATTAATACTCATTTTTCGTAAACAATGAGGTCATTATGTTATTTTTCATACAATTTACCATCGTTTTGGTGTGTATTCTGATTGGCGCTCAAATTGGCGGAATCGGTTTGGGAGTTTTGGGCGGTGTTGGTTTAGCGATTTTATCTTTTGGTTTTGGATTGGAACCAACCAGTCCGCCGATTGATGTTATGTTGATGATTATGGCGGTTGTTTCCGCTGCTGCGGCGATGCAAGCTGCTGGCGGTTTAGATTATATGATTAAAATCGCTACTAAAGTTCTGCGCAAAAATCCCAAATATATTACGTTTATCGCGCCTGCCGTTACTTATACATTTACAATGTTAGCCGGTACCGGACACGTTGCTTATTCTGTATTACCTGTGATTGCTGAAGTAAGCCGTCAAAATGGTATTCGTCCCGAACGCCCGCTTTCTATGGCAGTTATTGCATCTCAATTTGCCATTGTTGCTTCTCCTATTGCAGCAGCAGTCGTCGCGGCAACCGCTTATTTGGAACCGCAACACGTTACTATGGCTGATATTTTGAAAGTCACAATTCCATCAACCATATTAGGTATTGGTTTGGCATGTATTTTCATCAATAAAATGGGTAAAGAATTAAAGGATGATCCTATTTATCAACAACGCATTAAAGAACAAAAGGTCGAATCCGATGCAACTACAGCTACCGAAGTAGAAATTGTTATCGGCAGCAAAGCAAAACTTTCCGTTTATTTATTCCTATCTGCCGCATTATTAGTCGTCATCATGGGCGCATTGCCCAGTTTGCGTCCGATATTTGACGAAAAACCCATGGGCATGGCGCATACAATCGAGATTGTGATGCTAGCTTGTGGCGCTTTGATCATATTATTTTGCAAACCCAATGGCGATAAAATCACCAAAGGATCCGTATTTCATGCGGGAATGCGCGCGGTCATCGCGGTATTTGGTATTGCATGGTTAGGTGATACATTGATGCAAGGTCATCTTGAAGAAGTTAAGGTATTCGTTTCCTCTTTGGTGGAAACAAAACCATGGACATTTGCTTTTGCGCTGTTTTTATTATCTGTTTTAGTGAACAGCCAAGGCGCGACCGTTGCCACCCTATTTCCCGTTGGTATTGCTTTGAACGTTCCCGCTCCGATTATTATTGGAACATTTGTTGCTGTAAACGGTTATTTCTTTATCCCAAACTACGGTCCTATCATTGCCGCTATTGACTTTGATACCACCGGAACTACAAAAATCGGGAAATATATTTTCAACCACAGCTTTATGCTACCTGGATTATTAAGTTTAGGATTTAGTTTAGCATTTGGTTTAACGCTTGCTAAAATTCTCTTATAATTTCAGGTTATTAACTAAAGGTACGGGGATTTTATCCGCTTCAGGATAACGTACCGAATGAAGAAACAATCCCGCAGCCGGTGCTGTTACACCGGCTTTTTTGCGGTCACCAGATTCAAGAACTTCTTTTAACCAAAAAACTGGTTTCCGTCCATCGCCGACCGGCAACAAACTGCCAACAATATTGCGCACCATATGATGCAAAAAAGCATTACCGCAAATATCAACGATAACCCAAGCGCCCTCTCGTTTAATTTGCACACTTTCTATAAAACGAAAAGGCGTTTTCGCCTGACATTCTGCCGAACGAAACGCGCTAAAATCATGTTCTCCCAACAAAAAATTTCCAGCACGCATCATTTTGTCGCAATCCAAAGGATAACGATGCCAATAACAATGGCGCCGAAAAATCGCGCTCGGTTGCGGCGCATTATAAATAAAATAACGATAATACCGCCGCTGTGCATCATGGCGCGCGTGAAAATCATTTCTCACACAAACCATTGTTTGCAAACGAATATCCTCGGGCAAATATCGATTTGCTCCCGTCAACCAAGCATATGTTGAACGAACGGCATGCGTATCAAAATGAATCACCTGCCCATAAGCATGCACGCCGGCATCAGTTCTGCCTGCACAAACCGTTTCTACCGAATGATCCGCAATTTGCGACAAAGCGCGCTCGACATGCTCTTGAATGGTATTACGAAAAAAAGGCTGGAATTGCCAGCCTGAATAAGCGCCGCCGTCGTATTCAACGACAACGGCATATCTTTTTTTCTCTATTTCAAATTACCCCAATTTTTTCAATAAGTTTTGCGCTTGTTCTTTTTGCGCATCAGTACCTTTTTCCAGCACTTCGTTCAACCAAATTCTCGCTTTTTCGGGTTTAACGCCGCTAGCGATATAAGTTGCCGCCAAATCGATATTAATCGCCATCGCTTGTTCATCAACTTCTGGCTCTGGTGCAACAACCGTTTCTGGAACTTCGGGCGCTATTGTTTCTTGAATAGCATCTAAATTAGAATCCAATTCTTCTTTTACTGCTGCATCGCTAAAGAAATCATCAGTCGCAGGCGCGGGCGTTTCTGCTACTTTTTCCGGTGCGGCAGTATCATCTCCAAATCCGAAATCTCCGCTGAAGAAATCATCATCAGTCGCAGGCGCGGGCGTTTCTGCTACTTTTTCCGGTGCGGCAGTATCATCTCCAAATCCGAAATCTCCGCTGAAGAAATCATCATCAGCTGCAGGCGCGGGTGTTTCTGCTACTTTTTCTGGTTCGGCAGTATCATCACCGAATCCAAAATCTTCACCGCTGAAAAAATCATCATCAGCTGCAGGCGCGGGTGTTTCTGCTACTTTTTCTGGTTCGGCAGTATCATCACCGAATCCAAAATCTTCACCGCTGAAAAAATCATCATCAGCTGCAGGCGCGGGTGTTTCCGCCACTTTTTCCGGTTCGGCAGCATCATCGCCAAATCCGAAATCCTCACCGCTGAAGAAATCATCATCAGCTGCAGGCGCGGGTGTTTCCGCCACTTTTTCCGGTGCGGCAGCAGTATCATCACCAAATCCGAAATCTTCGCCACTGAAGAAATCGTCATCAGCTGCGGGCGCGGGTGTTTCCGCCACTTTTTCCGGTTCAGCAGCATCATCACCAAATCCAAAATCTTCGCCACTGAAGAAATCATCATCAGACGCTGCTGGTATTTCTGCGATTTTTTCTGGTTTAGAAGCTTCATCTCCAGAACCGAAATCTTCACCGCTGAAGAAATCATCATCAGACGCTGCTGGTATTTCTGCGATTTTTTCTGGTTTAGAAGCTTCATCTCCAGAACCGAAATCTTCACCGCTGAAGAAATCATCATCAGATGCAGTTTCCACGCGTGCGCTAGAATGATCATCATCAGTGCTGGAAAAATCCTCGCCGCCGAAGAAATCATCATCATCGATCACAGATTCGGCGTCGGTAGATTTATCGTAATTATCAAATGAATGAGTTGATTCATCATCAGAATAGTCTTCATGTTTTTCTTGAAATGACATTTCATCTAAATCAGAAAAATCATCTTCGCCACTACTCACGGAAGCCGTTTTAACTTGCTCCCGTTCTTCCATTTCGGCAACCAATTCCGCGATTTGATCATCATAATCAACGAGTTCGGAATATTGTTCGTCATAATGATTGCCGCGGCGCTTACGAATCAACTTATAACCCACCAATCCGGCAAGTAACAAAGAAACTAATCCGAATCCGCCAAAGAGATACAGCTTCGGAATGCCAAAAATTTTATCCGAATCATCAGTTTTTTGCGCTTCATCAGCTAATTGAACCGGTTGTTTATTGGTTTCTACTCGAGGTGCATCATTTTTGGGTTTTTCAACAATAGCTTCCGGCGGTGCCACAGGCTCTTCCACTGGCGGCGTAATTTCGGGTTCTTCCACCGGTGGTGCCGCTGGTTCCTCAACTGGAATAGTGTGCGGATCATCTAAAGCCAGTTGTTCATCATTGGCTGGCAACGGTTCTTGCAGCGGCACTGCATCAGGTAATTCTGGCGCAATTTCTGCTGGAGCTTCTGGTTCTGTTGTAATTTCCGGCGCTTCGGTTTTCGCAACTTCCGGCTCATTTGGCGCCGGTGGTTCTATTTTTTGTCCGGTTGTCGGCAGTACTTCGGGCGTTTCTTCTGGTTTTAATTGCGCCACTTCCTCGGGTTTCATTTCTACAGGCACAACGGCGCTATTTTCCTCTTCTTCCGGAATATCAATTTGTGACGTAGAAGGAATATCACTCGATTCCGCCGCAGGCGTTTCCGGCGCTTCTTCCGTCGGTTTCGGCGGCTCTTGAACATTATTAACGCTTGGCGCGGTTGAAGTAACTGGTTTTTGCGGTTTTTTAGGAGTGGTTTTTGTTCTACCTGACGA
The DNA here is from genome assembly GCF_001263335.1 of Dichelobacter nodosus. Classification (GTDB taxonomy): domain Bacteria; phylum Pseudomonadota; class Gammaproteobacteria; order Cardiobacteriales; family Cardiobacteriaceae; genus Dichelobacter; species Dichelobacter nodosus. The sequence goes on along the minus strand of NZ_LGVW01000034.1, from coordinate 77,402 downwards.
TACATTTTCCGCTGGTTTTGCACCGCTTGGCAACGTTAAAACTTCATTTTTCTTTAAACTGCTCAAACTGCTTGATGAAAAAGCATGACGGTTGGCAGAAAAAATCTGTTGCATCCATTCGTTAACGGAAATGCTTTCATTCGGACGCGTTGCAACAGCTATTGAATAAAGCGTTTCCCCTGCTTTAATTGGACCATACGTTCCGCCCTGATAGGCAGGAGCCGCGGGTTGCATTTGACCGCCCCACCCTTGTGTTTTTGGATCTGCCGGTCGAATATTTTTGGGCAAAGCCACCGCCGACATCGATTCAATGGGCGTCGCAATCAATCCCGCTTGCGCTGCCGGATCGGGATTTAAAAATACAGCATACTCACGATTTAACTCACTCGAGCCCGCATGAAAAGACAAAATAAAATTGATAAAAGGTTCATTAACAGCCGTATTTGTACTCACAATAACGCGATACTGATCACCGGTTTTACGAACGTAAAATTGCAATGCGCCTTGTTCTGGAGTTTTCGCGATTCCGCGCGCTTGATACGCAGCATTTTCTGCCAGTCTCACCTTAGCAGATTGGGCTTGGGCATCACTAATATCGGTTAAGATAATACTGGCTCTTAATGGTTGACCCAAATAAGAGTTTACCTGAATTGGACCTAAATTAACCGCTAATGCCGATTGGCTCAAACTCAATCCCATTGCCAATACGATTGCCGAGCGCAAAGAAGCAAGTTGGCGAGTTCCTTTCATGTTTTCTCCTTGAGTATAAGGCTGCATATATGAATACGAATAAACGAGGAAGGATTATATGCTTGCAACCATTTCCTCGCAAGATTAAGCGCCGCGCAAAATAGCGGCATTATTTAGCAAGAGGTGCTTATTTTCCCACAGTTATTGTCATTGATCACGATATCACACCGCATCTTCATTACTGCCGTTTAGTGCGGACATTGGCGCCTCTTCGGGAAGATACAACGCCCCTTTATTACCGCAGCCGTAAATACACATTATCATTATAAAAAATGTTACCCTCATCATTTTTAACAACCTCTGAAAAAACTATGACGCAACCTTTAGAACAAATCATTCATCTCTCCCAAAAACCTGCCACCCACGCCATTATTTGGTTACATGGATTAGGCGCCGATGCCGACGATTTCGCGCCACTTTTGCCGCATCTTGATTTAAAACCTACAACACGCGTTATATTTCCCAACGCTAACGTTATGCCCATCACGATTAATCAAGGAATGCGCATGCGCGCGTGGTACGACATCTCCGATATCGAAATGAAAAATGTTGATACCGTTGGCATTGAACGCTCTGCCGCACAAATAGAACTCATTTATAACGCGCAACGCGCCGACAACATCGCCGCCGAACGCATCATTTTTGCAGGATTTTCTCAAGGCGGCGTCATGTCGCTTCATTTAGGACTCAAAAACCCCTGCCGCGGCATTTTGGCGCTTTCTTGTTATTTGGCTGAAGAAAACAACATACCAGCGCCAACGCCATCATCGCCTAAAATTCTTCATATTCACGGCACGGAAGATAGCATTGTGATGCCGCAAGCCGGTTACCGCGCGCATCAAATATTATCGGCGGCAGGATATGACAGCGAATACATCAGTTATCCGATGGGACATGAGGTCTGCGCCGCGGAAATTGAAAAAATCAAACAATGGTTTCATCAATTAGGATTCTAATTCCATATTTTTCTGATCTTCTGCTGCCGCTGCTTCGAGCGTGGTCAGCAGACGTTCACTGATTTGGTTGACGGTAGAAACTTCGCGCGAAAATGTTTGTTGTTCCTGCAATAAATTAAATGCCATTTGCAATCCGCCGAGCATAAATAACTGTTCCAGCAACAATTTCGGATTTTTCTGCCGTAAATCTTCCAAATGCTGATTAAAAATTTCGGCGGCTTCTTCGAGTAAAAGCCGTTCATGCGGATCGCAAGTCATTTGATAATTTTTATTCAAAATGGTGAGCGTCAACTCAATGCTTTCCCGACTCATACTTCCACTCCTCGAATCCGCGCCATCATGACATTTTTAATCCGCCGTTCTTCTTCCAAATCTGCCTGCAAAGCCGCTACTTTTTGTTGCCAATCGTGTTCAACATTATCCAGCTGCGTTTTTATCGCCACCATATCGGCATCATATTTTTGCTGCCATTCTGTTTTCACGCGTTCTAAAGCGCTTTCATGTTCATCGCAAACGGTTTTTATCTGCATTTCATGGGCTTCTTTTAATTGCGCATAATCGCGAGACAACGCCGCATTTTGTTCATTAAGCGCCAAAAGATCTTTATTCATTTTTCGCCACGATTTTAAAAAAACCGTGATTTGCTTTTCAATTCGCCTTAATTCGTCGATACGTAAACGCTCCACAAAATCCATATTTTTTCACCATAAATCATTGAGATGAGCCAATTTCGCTCGGTCAGAGAAAAATTATTTCGCTATACTAGCATTTTTTTTCGAGATAAAAAGATGAGCACATTAGATTACGACCGTTTATCGCAATTGATTAACCAACAACGTTGGTGGTTTTGCGCTGCTGAATTGCACGGCATACTCACCGCCTTAATCGCCATCGATGCACAAAATCAAAGTTACGCCCTGCTCTCGTTAAACGCTCAAAATAAAATCGCCAGCGAACTCATTTCGCGCTTATCAAAAAACATTGAAGATTCATTAAGCGGCAGCGATCTTGATTTCGAGCTGCTTTTGCCCGAGGAAAAATCATTATCAGAACGCGCGGAAGCGCTCGCTTTTTGGGCGGAAGGATTTTATTTAGCACTGGAATATACGCAAAAAATCAACCAATTAGATGAAGACTGCCAGGATTTCATTCATGACATCAGCGAAATTGCGCGTTTAGATAGCCATTTATTTGCCAGTGAACAAAATGAACAAATGCTTGACACCCTCAAAGAACATTGCCGCATGGGCGCGCTAATGCTTTATGCCGCCTGCCACCGTTTACGATAAATAACGCCAGAAATCGTTTAACAACACAAATCCCATAAAGGTTAAAACAACAAATTGCCCAATTTTAAACACGACATTCATCGTCCGCTCGGATAACGGTTTGCGCCGCAGCATCTCTAAAGCGGTAAACAACATATGACCACCGTCTAACATCGGAATGGGCAATAAATTAATCGCCGCTAACGATAAACTGACGATCCCTAAAAAATTTAAAAAAACCGCCCAACCGATCTGCAAAGTTTGTCCAGCGGCATCGCCAATCGTTAAAGGTCCGCCGATATTTTCCAGCCCAATTTGCCCCGTTAACATGCGTCCAAACATGCTAAAAGTCAGATGAATGTAGTAACCCGTTTTTTGCGCGCCCTTTACCAGCGCGGGTAAAAAATCGTACCGTTCAACAATTTGATATTGTTCAAAAAAATCTTTATTGGGCGCCCGTTTCCATGTGACCCCCAGAAAACCATAAGTTTTTCCGCGAATTTCACGGCTGCCTAAAATGCCCGATAAATGCAGTTCTTTTTCCCCACGCATAACGGTTAAACGAATTTTCTGCTGCGCGCGGTTACTCAATTGTTCTGACAATTCAAAAATAGCGCGATCATCGGCAAGCGACATGCCGTCAATGGCAATAATTTTATCGCCAGATTGCAATCCCAACGCTTCACCAGCAAAAAACTGAACTTCTTTCACGCCTAAATCCGCCGCATTTTCTGCCGTAATCACGCGATCAACAATTGCCGGCCACCAATCATCAGCTAAATAAAGTCCCAAACGGTTAGGCATTTGTTGCTCATCGCCTGCGCGCAATGAAGATAAATTCAAAGTGGTTTGATAAAGCGCATCATCGCGCCGATATTGCACCGAAATGGATTTGCGCGGTGCGCCAACAAATGCAATATGCGCATCGGCAGCGAGCAAAATTTTATGATCATTGATTGCGGTTAATACATCACCGCGCTGCAATCCTGCTTGTGCCGCAAGACTGTGCTCTTGAACGTGTAATACCGTAGGCGAAATACCTTCCACGCCGGTCATAAATAACAGCGCAAAAATCAGCACCGCAAAAATTAAATTAATCGCGGGACCGGCAAAAATAATGAAAAAACGTTGCCACGCCGGTTTTGCCGTAAAAGTACGATGATAATCGAGGGCATTTTCTGACGATTCATGTTCTGATTCGCCATACATTTGCACAAAGCCACCCAACGGAATTGGCGCTAAAGTGTAACGCGTACCGTCTTTTTTGCCCGTCCAACTGATGATCGGCGAACCAAATCCTAAGGAAAAACGCAGAATTTTAACGTCAAAAAAGCGTGCAACAGCAAAATGTCCCCATTCGTGCACGCCGACTAAAATCCCAATCGTGACGATAAAACCTAAAATGCCCCATAAAATATTCATACACCCGTACCACGTATTAGTAACCAACACGCCCACAAAATTAATGTTGGCAACCAGCTATCAATTCTATCTAAAATGCCGCCGTGCCCCGGCAAACACCGTCCACTATTTGAAACGTGCGCCCGCCGTTTTAATACGCTTTCTAATAAATCTCCGAGCGCAGCATAAATCAAAATGATTTCTGTCACCATCAAAAAGGCAAAGTACGATTCAACGCCGCGAAACTCATGAGAAAAAATGAGAAATACCGCGCAAATCACGACGCCAGATAACCAACCGCCAATAAAACCTTCCCATGTTTTATTCGGGCTGATTTTGGGCGCAAAAGGTGTTTTGCCAAAGCGTTTTCCAACAAAATAAGCGCCAATATCGCAAGCCCAAACGGTAATAAATAAACCAAGCAAATGTACGCCGCCAATAAGTTGACGAATAACGGTGGTTGCCATAGAGCAACCCAAAAAAAGCACGATTCCCGCAATGGGCAACACGATATCCGCCCGTGGCACATCTTGAAAGCGGCGGTATTGTGTCAATAAAAACGGCAATGCCAATAACACGGCGAGCCCTAAAAGAAATAAAACGCCCGATAAAAATGCGGAAGCGGTATAACGCGTGGCAAGCATCATTGTTATCAAAGAAAGTCCTGCGACCACGGCGGCAAATTTTTGATTTCTCTCAAAAGAAAAACACAATAGCCGTCCCCATTCCCAAGCAGCGGCAGCAACGCCTGCCGTCCAAGCGAGATAAAAAATGAAGTTGGGCGCAAAACCTACTAACCATATAAAAATCGGCGCTGCGATCAAAACTGATATAATTCGTTGTTTTAACATTATTTTTCCTCTAATTTTTCCTCTGTATTTTGTGGTAATAAACCGCCATAACGGCGTTCTCTTGCCTGATAAGCACAAATGGCTTCGCGAAATAATGATTCATCAAAATCCGGCCATAGTGTATCGGTAAAAAAAAGTTCCGCATATGCAATTTCCCATAAATGAAAATTGCTAATACGCAATTCGCCGCTGCTGCGAATGAGTAAATCAACGGGCGGTAAATCGGGCATGGGTCGGGCGGCTTCAAAAACGGCTTCATCGATTTGCTCGGCGGATAAAGTGCCGGCGGAAACTTGTTTTGCTAAATGACGAACTGTCTCCAAAATGCCCCAATGACCGCTGTAATCAATGGCAAAAATGACTTGCATGCGCTGACAATTTTTTGTCAGCGCTTCTGCCCATTGTAAATTTTCTTGTAATGATGCAGATAATTTATCGCGTCTGCCCAAAAAGCGCAGGCGAATATCTTGACGGCATAATGTTTCTGCTTCATCAACGATACTGCGTTGAATCAATTCCATAATTAAACCGATTTCCATTGAGGGGCGCGACCAATTTTCGGTACTAAACGCAAACAAACTCAAGGTTTCAACGCCAGAATCAGCCGCCGCACGAATCGTTTTTTCAACACTATTTCGTCCTTGTCGATGTCCAAAAACACGCGGTTTCTGGCGCATTTTTGCCCAGCGACCGTTACCGTCCATAATTACGGCAACGTGGCGGGGAACGGGCAAAACGTCCATTTACAATTCCATTAATTCTTTTTCTTTAGCCATTAAAACTTTATCGATCTCGGCAACGAAATGATCGGTAATCTTTTGAATTTCTTCTTCGCTTTTTCGTTGTTCGTCTTCAGAAATTTCTTTTTGTGTTAACAACTTAGACAAAGATTGATTGGCGTCACGGCGAATATTGCGCACGGCAATTTTGGCTTGCTCGCCTTCATTTTTCACCACTTTTACCATTTCTTTGCGGCGTTCTTCAGTCAGCGGCGGCAAATTAATATGAATATTTTGACCAGCGGTATTTGGCGTTAATCCCAAATCAGAATTAATAATCGCCTTTTCAATTTTTGCCACCATATCGCGTTCCCAAATTTGAATGCTCAACGTGCGGTGATCGGTAACGTTAACATTGGCAGCTTGCGATAAAGGCACCATCGCGCCGTAATATTCCACTTCAATATGATCTAATAAACTAACATTCGCGCGTCCAGTGCGGATTTTCGTTAAATCCGCTTCCAACGTTTGAACTGATTTTTTCATTCTCGATTGCGTATCTTTTAAAATTTCTTGAGTCATAACTGCTCCTTATGCATGAACAATGGTGCCTACATCTTCACCAAAAACCGCGCGAATAATTTCGCCGGCTTTCGTCATATCAAAAACAATCAACGGCATATGATTATCGCGACACATTACGATAGATGTGGCGTCCATAACGCCTAAATTATCCGTTAACGCTTTTTGATAACTTAAATCGTGGTATTTTACGGCATCGTCATAACGGTTCGGATCTTTTGTGTAAATTCCATCGACTTTCGTCGCTTTAAACATCGCGTCTACTTCTAATTCAATTGCGCGCAAACTTGCCGCCGAATCCGTAGTAAAAAAGGGATTGCCCGTGCCCGCCGCGCTAATAACAACATTCCCTTTTTCCAAATGACGAATCGCGCGCCGGCGAATGTATGGTTCACAAATTTCATCAACGCGCAACGCCGAAACCGTGCGCACGGGAACGCCAATTTGTTCTAAAGCATCTTGCATTGCCAAAGAATTCATTAAAGTTGCCAACATGCCCATATGATCGCCGGTGACGCGTTCCATGCCGAGTGCTGCCAATTGCGCGCCACGAAATAAATTACCGCCGCCAATCACAATGGCAACTTGTACGCCGGCTTCATGCAATTGCCGCACTTCATCGGCAATCCGATTAACTACTTTAGGATCTAAACCAAATGCTTGATTGCCCATCAATGCTTCGCCACTCATTTTTAATAAAATACGGCGATATCTTGGCTTTGGTTTTGTGCTCATTTAAAACTCCATAAGATAAATATTGCGTGCATTATATCGAGATTTATCGCGGTATTTATGTTTCAAAATACCGAAAATTACCGTTTAATGACTATCATTTTGATGTATTTCTTCTAAAAAAAACCGCCGTCAAGCGGCGGTTTCATCGACGATGAAAAACTATTGTCCTTTTGCTTGCGCCATTACTTCGGCAGCAAAATCAGTTTCTTCTTTTTCAATGCCTTCGCCTAATTCGTAGCGAACATATTGAATAATCGTTGCTTTATGAGATTTGAGTAAATCCTCAATACTTTGTTCAGGATTTTTCACAAATTTTTGATTCAACAACACAACTTCAGAAAATAATTTCTTCATTGCGCCTTCGAGCATCATGTCAATCACATGAGCAGGTTTACCGCTTTGCTCGAATTTTGCGCGATGGATTTCGTTTTCTTTGTCCAGAAAATCTTGGGGCAAAGAAGCCGCATCAAGCGCAATCGGATTAGTTGCTGCAACATGCATTGCAATATCTTTAGCTAATTCAGCATCGCCGCCTTTGAGTTCCACCAAAACGCCAATACGATTGCCGTGAACATAATGCCCAATAATGCCGTCTTGAGAAGATAAAGTCACAAAACGACGCAACGCCATATTTTCACCAATTTTGGCAATCAATTCGCGACGGCGATCGTCTACCGTTTTACCAGCTTCATATTCAGCCGCTAATAATGCATCAACATCTGCAATTGCCTTTGCGCGCACGAGTTCTACCGTTTTACCCGCAAATTCTTGGAATTCATCGCCCATTGCTACGAAATCCGTTTCACAATTGGCTTCTAATAAAGTTGCCTGTTTTTGATCATCAGAGATTGAAACCACCAACGTGCCTTCTGCGGCAACACGGCTTGCTTTTTTATCAGCTTTTGCCATGCCGGTTTTACGCATCAATTCAATGGCTGCATCAATATCGCCGTTTGTTTCAGTTAATGCTTTTTTGCATTCCATCATGCCGGCGCCGGTGCGCTCGCGCAATTGTTTTACTAATTGTGCAGAAACTGCCATCTTCAAACTCCTTACTCAAATTCGTTTTCATTATCTGCCATATCATCTGGCAACTCTTCTGCCGCAGAAGGTTCTTCTTGAGAAATTGCTTCCGCTAATTCTTCTTCCGCATTATCGCCACCGCGCACAGCTGCTGCCGCTTTAGCGTGTTCAATCGTATCGGCTGCCGCATTTACATATAAACGAATCGCGCGCACAGAATCATCATTTCCCGGAATAATGTAGTCAACGCCTTCAATATCGTTATTAGTATCAACCACGCCAACTACCGGAATGCCCAATTTCATCGCTTCTTGAATTGCGATGCGTTCGTGCCCCACGTCAACCACGAATAAAACATCTGGCAAATGTTTCATAGAACGAATGCCGGTTAACGCGCGCGCTAACTTTTCCCGTTCGCGTTCTAAAACGATGACTTCTTTTTTAGATAATTTGTCATACGTACCATCTTCTGCCATTTTTTCAATTTCTTCCAAACGGCGAATGGATTGGCGAATGGTTTTAAAGTTGGTCATCATGCCGCCGAGCCAACGGAAATTTACATAAGGCATACCGCAACGGCTGGCTGCTTCAGAAATGGCATCGCTCGCGCTACGTTTTGTGCCTACAAACATGACGCGTCCGCCATTGCCCACAACAGCGCTTAAAAAGTTCAAAGCATCGTTTAACATCGGAACGGTTTGTTCCAAATTAATGATGTGAATGTCGCCACGTTTGCCATAAATATAAGGCGCCATTTTAGGATTCCAAAAACGGGCGCGGTGACCGAAATGAGCGCCGGCTTCAAACAGATCGCGCATGCTGACTTGTGTCATAAGTTACTCCAAAAAAATAGGGTTGTTCCTCCAAATACCCATGCTTCAACGCCGCAGCGCACCCGAAGCGATGTTTTGGTATTTGTGTGTTTTAATTGCCTTACGGCGGCGTGCTTTATATCATATTTGACCATTTTTACCAAAAAAAGCGCTATCAAGCGCTCAATACGTGCAAACGTTTCATTCAATCTTTCTAAGGAATTTTTTCATGAATATTTTATTAAAAGACGCGGCAGCGCTTGAAAAAATGCGCGTTGCCGGTCAATTGGCTGCCGATGTGCTCGATATGATTACGCCGCACGTTCAAGTCGGCATCACCACCGCGCAATTAGATGAATTGTGCCAACAATATATCGCGCAACGCGGCGCCGTTTCGGCTTGTTTGGGTTACGGTAATCCGCCTTTTCCAAAAGCAACGTGCATTTCGGTTAACCATGTGATTTGTCACGGTATTCCCAGCGATAAAAAACTCAAAAACGGCGATATCGTCAATATTGATGTAACCGTTATCGTCGATGGTTATCACGGCGACAGTAGCCGCATGTATGTTGCAGGAACGGCAGGCGTTTTGGCGCAACGTTTGATTGAAGTAACGTATGATTGTTTGTGGGCGGGCATTTCTGTGGTAAAACCCGGCGCGCGGTTGGGCGATATTGGTCATGCGATTCAAACGATTGCTGAAAAAGAACGTTTTTCCGTGGTACGCGAATTTTGCGGGCACGGCATCGGCGTGGGTTTTCATGAAGATCCGCAAATATTGCATTACGGCAAACCCGATCACGGAATTGTTTTAGAAGAAGGTATGACGTTTACCATCGAGCCGATGATTAATGCCGGACGCGCAGCGTTGAAAATTCTTCCGGACGGTTGGACGGCTGTCACCCGTGACCGCAGTTTATCAGCACAATGGGAACATATGTTGGCAGTGACGAAAACCGGTTATGAAGTTTTTACTTTAAGCGCAAAAGAACGCGCATCGGGAAGAAAAGCGTGCGGTTAAAAAAACGGCTGCACAAAATGCAGCCACTTAAAAAATGATGCGCTACGATTAACGTGCTTTACACATTTTATAAAGGATTTCGTTGCTCGGAGCGGTCAACATCATGAATGAATTGCGGTAAGTATCAACGGTCATTCCGTCGCCGGCGAAAACGTAGCCATCTTTAGTAAAAAATGTGCTGGCTTCGCTGGATTGGTCTAAATCATAAGGCAATTTTAATTTTGTTCCTTTGAAATTAACCAACGCATAAACCGGAATGCCGACTTCATTAAAACCGTATTCCACTTTCATTTTTTTGCCTTGTTGGCAAACGTAATTAGCTTGTTTAACGGAAGTAACAACGTTGGCATCAACAGACGGCGCATCTTCGCTCATCACCGGTTGAATCGTGCTCATCGCTGCAGAACAGTTTTTAAAGAGAATTTCGCTTTTCGGCGACATAATCATAATGCTAGAGCTATGATAATCATCGCGGGTGATAATGTTAGAGCTTAATTCATAACCGGCTTTGTCATTAAAAAAGCTGTCAACGTTATCAGAACGATCCATATTGTAATTTAAAACGCGTTTTTTCCCTTGAATCATCACTTCTGCTTTGGTTGGAACGCCAGCGCTGTTGAAGGAATAAACCACGTCAATTTTACGATCTTGATCGCAGCGGTAACTCATCAATTCCGCGTGCGCTGCAGTGGAAAATCCAAATACGAGCAACGCTGCCGCTAAAAATTGTTCTTTTTTCATCAGTAACTCCCAGATAAAAAAATAGAAAATTCTATTATTCATTAAATAAATCCATCGAAAACAAATATTCGATAGGTGTAATTAATCTTATCGCATCACAAAATTGATGTCTATTTTTTCAAACGACAAAAAACATCAAATCTATTAAACTTCTCCATCAACAAAAATTAAGGAAATCATTATGGATTGGAATAAAATCGCGATCGTTTTCGTAGTCATTTTCATACTTTGGCGACTTTATAAACACCCGCACGCCATCAAACAACTTTTTGACGAAAGCGCCGCCGCGCCGCAACATTGGGGCACGTTCATCATTTTAATGCTGGCGGTGATTTTATTTTGTATCTTTTTGATTAAATTATGAATCCGATCATCGATATTGGCTGCAATCTCACCAGTTCTCGGTTATATCCAGAAATTCCGCGTATTTTGGCAGAAGCACGCGCCGCGGGCGTTGTGCAACAAATCATTACCGGCAGCGATTGGCAAAGCAATGAATTGGGATTACAACTCACCGAACATTATCGCGAACTTTTTACCACCGCCGGCTTTCACCCACATCACGCCAGCCAATGGAATCCACAATATCACCCCGCTTTATTGCAAATGATTTGTCGAGATGAACGCGTAGTTGCCGTTGGTGAAATGGGACTCGATTATTTCCGCAATTTATCAAGCGCGTTGCAACAACAACGCTGTTTTCACGATCAATTAGCTGTTGCCAGCGCTGTACAAAAACCCGTTTTTTTGCATATGCGCGCGGCATTTCCTGATTTTCAACGCATTTTAAGCAGTTATCTGCCGTCCATTCCTAAAGCGGTGTGGCACTGTTTTACGGGAACACGTTCAGAACTGCATTGGGCGCTCGATCACGGTTTATATATTGGCATTACCGGCTGGATTTGCGATCCCAAACGCGGCGACAATTTGCGCGATATTGTTGCCGAAATTCCCGATGATCGCCTGATGATTGAAAGCGATGCACCATATTTAACGCCAAAAACACTGCTGCCCTGCCCGCTCAATAATGAACCCAAATATTTGCCCGAAGTGTTACGCGTGGTTGCCCAATGCCGTCAGCAAACGATGTCCCACGTTGCCGCCATCACAACGAACAACGCCCACGCTTTTTTCAACATAAAAAAGTGAACAAATTGATACGATTGCGCTATGATGCACCGCTTTTGGGAGTTTTTGATGCTCGAAAAACATTTTCAACTGAAGCACTATCAAACGACGGTTAAACAAGAAATTACCGCCGGTATTACTACTTTTTTGACGATGGCATATATCGTTTTTGTCAATCCCAGCTTATTAAGTCAAGCCGGCATGGATTCTGGCGCTGTTTTTGTAGCGACTTGTCTCGCAGCGGCAGCCGGTTGTTTTATCATGGGAATATACGCCAATTTGCCGGTCGCGCTTGCCCCCGGCATGGGATTAAACGCTTTTTTTACGTTTACCGTTGTTATCGGTATGGGACAAACGTGGCAAACCGCGCTCGGCTGCGTTTTTCTCTCTGGTTTATTGTTTATCGTAATCAGTTTATGCCACATTCGCGAATGGGTGATTAACGCAATTCCTAATCCGCTTAAAAAAGCCATCGCTGCTGGAATCGGCGGATTTTTAGCCATTATTGCGATGAAAGAAGCCGGCATTATCGTTGCGCACCCCGTAACGCTGACGCGCATCGGCAATTTAACGCATTATGTGCCCGCGATGACGTTTTTTTGTTTCTTGCTCATCATCATTTTTCAATCTTTTAAAATTTGGGGCGGAACATTATTAGCGATGCTCATCATCACGGTGATCAGTTTATGCACGGGACACAGTTCATATACGGGCATCATTGCGTCGCCGCCTTCATTGATGCCCACTTTTATGCAAATGGATTTAGCCAGCGCTTGTTCAACCAGTATGCTGAGCGTGGTTTTCGCCTTCTTTTTTGTGGATTTATTTGATACGGCAGGCACGTTAATCGGCGTGACGGGACGCGCTGGATTGATGACCGCCGATCAAAAAATTCCTAATTTAAAGAAAGCATTATTAGCAGACAGTACGGCTACCGTCATCGGCGCTGCTTTGGGAACGTCTAACACCACCAGTTATATTGAAAGTGCGGCGGGCGTCACTGCCGGCGGTAGAACTGGATTGATGGCGGTTGTTGTCGGCATATTATTTTTAGCGGCTTTATTTTTTGCACCGCTGGCTCATATGATTCCGGTTGAAGCCACCAGCGGCGTGATTTTATACGTTGCGGTTTTGATGATGTACGCTTTGGGCGATATTCATTGGGAAGATATCGGCGAAGCCGCGCCAGCAATGATCACGATATTGGGCATGCCGCTGACTTATTCTATTGCTGACGGCATTACTTTAGGTTTTATCAGTTATACCTTAATCGCCGCCTGCACCGGCAAAATAAAAACGTTAAATGTCGGCGTTTGGACGGTGACCGCGATTTTATTATTCCGCTTAATTATGGTTGGAATTAATTTTTCTTAAACGTAAAAAACCCCGCCGCGGCGGGGTTTTTAATTGATATTTTATAAAGTTAAATAGTTTTGTATTTCTATTACCGTTGCTTCCGCCTGCGGTTTATTTGAGCAGGCAAAATCAAAACTGGTGCCGTAACGCGTTTTAATAGTGAGCAATTGATTATGTGAACTGACTGATTCGATAATCGGGATTTTAACGTAAAGCACCATTTCGCCGGTATTAATATCAATCCAATGATTCAATGGAATATGAGATTGTTCTTGAATTTGATTAATACGATAAGCGACAACTTTTTGCGGTTTGTCACGGCAAAAATCTTTAGAATTCAAAGTAGAGCCATCGCTCATGCACACTGCCAAATCGTTTTCTTGTTGCACGATAATATCGGCGCGTTCAGGATTAATGGCGATGGTTTGCGAAATCCGAATCAGATTATATTTGCCACACAAAAAATCAAACATCTGATCCGCATCAAATTTATTACTATAATCCTTCTCCGCTTCTCCTTTTGAGGAAACCGCGGTGATTTTGTAAGTATGCCCTAACGCATCATCATTACTAACCCAATACACTCCTTGCGGAACTTCTACTTCAACCACATTCATTCTCCAGTACGCTAAAACTGCACAAAGTTATCATAATTTTACAATACATCACCACTTTCTAACAAAATCCAACGTTCGGTTAAACGATCTAATTCCTGCTGCAACACTTCTAATTGTTGGTAAAAAACATTTTGCTCTTGATGCGGTAAAGTAAAAAAATCGGGTTGATTTAATTGTTCGCTCAAAACGGCAATTTCTTTTTCTAATGCATCGATTTTTGCCGGCAAAGCATCGAGTTCGCGCTGATATTTGTAACTCAATTTCGTGCTAGATTTTGCCGCTGGTTTTGTTGCTTTGGGTTCTGCTGGCGGTAAAACATCTTCTTTAGTTGCTTTAGTAATCGGTGATAATTGTTCCAAACAACCGCCCTGCGCCAACCAATCCGAAAAACCACTGGGAACGTGTTCAATTTTTTGCTGCGCTTGATTAAAAACCCAAGAACGCGTCACCACGCCATCTAAAAAAGCCCGATCGTGGCTGACAATTAACACCGTGCCCTGATAATCAGAAAGCAATTCTTCTAATAATTCCAGCGTTTCAATATCTAAATCATTGGTTGGTTCGTCGAGCACGAGCACGTTTGCCGGTTGCGCAAATAATCTTGCCAACAATAAACGCGCTTTTTCGCCGCCCGATAATGCCGAAACTGGCGTTTGCCAGCGTTCGGGTGGAAATAAAAAATCCTGTAAATAAGCAGCAACATGTTTGCGTTGTCCCGCAATTTCCACGTAATCGCTGCCATCGCCAATACTATCGCGCAATGTTCGCGTTCCATCTAAAGCCGCGCGCAATTGATCAAAATAAGCAACGGTTAAATGCGTTCCCAATTGTACCGTTCCTTTTTCCGGCGCAATTTCGCCTAATAACAAACGGATCAACGTGGTTTTTCCTGCGCCATTTGCGCCAATTAACCCGATTTTTTCGCCGCGTTCAACAATATCGGAAAAATCCGCAATTAACGGCGGGTGTTGTGGATAAGAAAAAGAAACATTTTTCGCGACAATTACTTGTTTTCCCGAACGTTTTCCATCATCTAAATGAAAACGAACCATGCCTTGCTTTTCCACTCTTTTTGCATGTTCCAAACGCATGGCTTTAAGCGCCCGCACCCGACCTTCATTGCGGGTTCGCCGCGCTTTGATGCCCTGACGAATCCAAATTTCTTCTTCAGCTAATTTTTTTTCAAAACGAATTTGCGCTTCTCGTTCGGCATATTCTTTTTCTGCGATCGTTTGCAAAAAACGTTCAAACGTTCCTTTCACATCGGTTAAATCACCGCGATCGAGCGACCAAATGCGATTGGCAACGTGGTGTAAAAATAAACGATCGTGAGTGACGAAAATCACGGCGCCGCGGTAATTGCATAAAAATTGTTCTAACCACGAAATCGCCGCAATATCTAAATGGTTGGTGGGTTCATCAAGCAATAATACTTCTGGACGATCGAGCACTACGCGCGCAAGCCACGCGCGCCGGCGCCAACCGCCCGATAAATCTGCCATTTTTGCGGCGCCGTCTAAATCAAATTGCGTCAAAATGCTGTCGATTCGGTTTTCTAAAGTCCAACCGTCGGCGGCATGAATCAAAGCATCTAATCGCGTGAGTTCTTCGTGATGCTGCTGCGGTTTTGAAGATAAACGCTGATAATTTTCTAAAGCCGCAATTACTTCGGCATTACCCGCACGAATCACTTCGCGCACGGTTTTTTCATCAGCCGCTGGCGGATCTTGGGGTAAATAAGCAACGCGCACGCCTTCGGTAAACGCAATTTCGCCTTCGTCGGCAATTTGTGCGCCGCGAATAACGTTTAATAACGTCGATTTTCCCTCACCATTACGACCCAACAAAGCAATGCGATCGCCAGTCTCTACGCTCAACTGAACTTTATCCAATAATGCGCGCCAACCAAACGCGAGCGATAGTTCGCGGGCAGTAAATAATTGCATGACGACCCCATCAACTGAAAATGATTGTTCTAAAATAAATGCCGGCGGCGGTAAAATGCAAACGGTTTTTATGAAAACCAATAACGACTGACGTTTCTTATTATCGTTTTACAGAAACCATTTTGAAGCGCAAACAACAATTTCACTGTTACTTTTGCGGCGCTCAATCCGATTACCACGACGCACCCAATCCACTGATTCTACTGATTAAAATCAATTTAATTACGCAAAAACGAAAATGCGAGAAGTTTTAAGATTAGGTGGCGTCCCCTAGGGGGTTCGAACCCCTGTTGCCGCCGTGAAAGGGCGATGTCCTAGGCCTCTAGACGAAGGGGACAATAAGAGATATTAGAAATAGTTAAATTAAGTGGCGTCCCCTAGGGGGTTCGAACCCCTGTTGCCGCCGTGAAAGGGCGATGTCCTAGGCCTCTAGACGAAGGGGACGCATTTAAAAAACTCTTGGTGGAGCTAAGCGGGATCGAACCGCTGACCTCTTGCATGCCATGCAAGCGCTCTCCCAGCTGAGCTATAGCCCCGAACTCTGTTCGAGAGCGCGCATTCTAGCAGAGGAAATAATCTTGTCAATTAAAATCCCGCTTTCTTTGTTTTTTTCTTAATTAGCTACTGATTTTGCGTCATAAATTTTATTGCATATTGTAAACGTTGCAACGCATTTTCTTTGCCAATTAAAGCAAAACACAACGCCAAATCTGGTGATGGCAGTCCGCCCGTAATCGCTAAACGCGCAGGTTGCCCCATTTTTCCAAAACCAATATTGAGTTCGCTCACCACTGCCGCTAGCGCATCGTGCACAGTTTTTTCATCAAAATCCTGTAATGCTTGTAATTTGGTGATCAATAACTGCATGATTTGCGCCGTATCATTTTTAAAGGCTTTTTTCGCTGCCGCTTCAGGAAATGTTTCCGGCGCGCAAGCGACCCAACGCATCATTTCTGCCATTTCGCGTAACGTTTTCGCGCGTTCTTGATAATGCGGCACCACGGTTAATAATTGTTCCTGCGTGAGCTGATATCCTTGCGCGGCGCAAAAATCCGGCAATAAACGCGCTAATTCTTTAATATCGGTATGCATCAAATACTGTTGATTGAGCCAGCGTAATTTTTCCGTGTTAAAAGTAGACGGCGCGCTGTGAACGTCATCAATACTAAAATGCGTTAACAATTCTTCAATAGAAAAAATTTCCTGATCGCCGTACGCCCAACCCAAACGCACCAAATAATTAATAATCGCTTCCGGTAAATAGCCTTCTTTTTGGTAATCCAAAACATTCGTCGCGCCATGACGTTTGGATAAACGTTTACCGTCATCGCCTAAAATCATGGGCACGTGCGCAAATTCAGGCACTTGATAACCTAATGCGCGGTATAAATTGATTTGCCGCGGCGTATTGCTGACGTGATCATCGCCGCGAATCACCAAACCGATATCTTGCGCGTGATCATCAATTACCACACAAAAGTTATAAGTCGGCATACCATCGCTGCGACGAATAATAAAATCATCTAATTCACTGTTATCAATGGTCACGACTCCGCGAACGTGATCATGCCAACTGACCGTTCCCTCCAACGGATTTTTAAAACGCACCACCGGCGTGACACCATCAACCGGTTCACCGCCGTTGCGATATTTACCGTTATAACGCGGTTTTTCGCCGCGGGCTTTTTGTGCGGCGCGCATTTCTTCTAATTCTTCCGGCGTACACCAGCAATAATAAGCCAATCCTTGAGCGATCATGTCATCGATAACGGCGTTATAAATATCAGTCCGGCGACTTTGATAAATTACCTCGCCTTGATAATCCAAACCCAACCATTCCATGCCTTTTAAAATCACTTGCGTGGAAGCCTCGGTTGAACGCTCCAAATCAGTATCTTCAATGCGTAAACGAAATTCGCCGCCTTTTTGTTTGGCAACTAACCAAGAAAATAAAGCCGTACGAACACCACCAATATGAAGATCGCCCGTTGGACTGGGCGCAAATCGTGTAAT
The DNA here is from genome assembly GCF_001263335.1 of Dichelobacter nodosus. Lineage (GTDB taxonomy): Bacteria > Pseudomonadota > Gammaproteobacteria > Cardiobacteriales > Cardiobacteriaceae > Dichelobacter > Dichelobacter nodosus. The sequence continues at coordinate 59,483 of NZ_LGVW01000034.1, read as the reverse complement.
AAGCATCGTATTTTCCTATTCAAAATGGAGCATTTTACGCCTTCTCGCCAATACAGTGAAATATCGCGCGTCTTTCAAAATCAACGAAAGCAAAAGATAATGAAGCGATTTTGTGAAAATCTTGACCCTTTTCCCGTTATTGATTGGAGAACAAAATGAATCAACACTTCCCCGCCCCGCCCGCGCAAACCGCCGGATTTACTCTGGCGCACCAAATGATTCGTGTAAAAAATTTGGAAAAATCGCTGGAATTTTATACGCATATTTTGGGCATGACGGTTGTGCGGCGCGCGGATTATCCAAACTGTCAATTTACTTTATGCTTTTTATGCCATTTAGCGCCCGATGAAAGCATTCCCGAAAAAGATGCCGATTTTAAACGCTGGCTTGCCACGCGCCGCGGCGTTTTAGAACTCACGCATAATTGGGGAACCGAACACGATCCCCATTTTTCATATGATATTGGTAACGGTGAGCGCGGTGGTTATGGGCATATTGCCATCAGCGTGCCGTTTAGAAAACGCCCTGAAGAAGGACGTATGAAAGATATTGCTTTTATTACCGATCCAGACGGTTATTGGATTGAAATTATTCAACAATAAATGTTTTCCTGCCCCGATTTTATCGGGGTTTTCTTTTTATTTACCGCCGTTTTTCATCGCGTAAAAAAATTCTTCATTCGTTTTGGTATTTTTTAAACGTTCCATTAAAAACTCAATGGCTTGCAATTCGTCCATCGGGTGGAGAATTTTGCGCAAAATCCACGTTTTTTGCAGCATATCGGGATCAATCATCAATTCTTCGCGTCGCGTTCCAGAAGGATTAATATCGATCGCAGGGAAAATGCGTTTTTCGGCAATCCGCCGATTGAGATGCACTTCCATGTTGCCAGTGCCTTTAAATTCTTCGTAAATAACCTCGTCCATTTTAGAACCGGTATCAATCAATGCGGTAGCAATAATGGTTAACGATCCCGCTTCTTCAGTATTTCTCGCGGCACCAAAAAAACGTTTCGGACGTTGCAAAGCATTGGCATCAACGCCGCCGGTTAAAATTTTGCCCGATGCCGGCGCAACCGTATTGTAAGCGCGCGCTAAACGCGTAATGGAATCGCACAAAATGACAACATCGCGTTTGTGTTCTACCAAACGTTTGGCTTTTTCCATCACAATTTCAGCCACTTGAACGTGACGTTGCGCAGGTTCGTCAAAAGTAGAAGAAACAACTTCACCGCGTACGGTGCGCTCCATTTCGGTAACTTCTTCTGGACGTTCGTCAATCAACAAAACGATTAAATAACATTCGGGGTGATTGATAGTAATTGATTGCGCAATGTTTTGTAACATCACGGTTTTTCCCGCTTTCGGCGGCGAAACGATCAAGCCGCGTTGTCCTTTACCAATCGGGCTGATTAAATCGATCATGCGCGCGGTAATATCTTCACTGCTGCCGTTGCCTAATTCGAGTTTTAATTGCGATTCAGCGTGCAGCGGTGTTAAATTTTCAAAAGGAATCTTATGCTTAGCAGCAGCGCGCGGATCGAAATTGATGGTATCAATTTTGGTGAGCGCAAAATAACGTTCATTATCTTTTGGCGGACGCAAATGTCCGGAAACGCTATCTCCCGTGCGCAAATTACACCGGCGAATAATGCTGGGGGAAACGTATAAATCATCGGGACCTGCTTGATAGGAATTAATCGCAGAACGGAGAAAACCATAACCGTCCGGCAAAAGCTCGAGCACGCCATCGCCTTCAATTTGTTCGCCATTTTGGGCGTGCGCTTTTAAGATAGAAAAAATCAGGTCTTGCTTACGTTTACGGGAAATATCTTCGAGTCCCATTTCTTCCGCAAGACTTAATAAAGCTTGCGGCGACTTTAGTTTCAAATCGCTTAAATTCATTGCGTATCAATAGATTATGTGAGAATAATTTGAGAGAGAAACCGGAAAAACCGGCGCATTAAAATGAAAACACCCGATAAGTCGGGTGTTTTGGATCATTAGCCCAAATGAGGAGCAACAAAATTACTTAATTGTGCTTTTGAAGCCAAGCCAACGATTCTGTCTACTTGTTGCCCATTCTTAAATAAGATCAAAGTAGGAATGGAACGGATACCAAATTGCGCAGCAATATCGCCGTTGTCGTCAACATTAACTTTAGCAACGGCTAATTTTCCCGCCTGTTCTGCCGCAAATTCTTCTAAAACTGGAGCTAAAGCGCGACAAGGTCCGCACCATTCAGCCCAAAAATCAACTAATACAGGAACATTGGCATCTAATACCTGTGATTGAAAGTCCGCTTCATTTACGGCAAACGGTTTACTCATAAATACTCCAAAGGAAAACCCGAAAAAAATTTAGGGAAAAAAACTGCCGCCAGAGAAGGGGCAACAAGACGCGGCGCAGTATATGCGGATTTTTAATAAATATCAATGTGACTGTTGCGCGCAGTTCGGTATATTTTCCCCGTTTAAAAACACATTTTTCGCCCTTTTTCTCTCTTTAAAGGACACATCATGCACACGGGTAAACTCACTTGTCAGCAACGCGCGAACCTTAATCTTAACGATAAATCGCGCGCTTTTAAACGGCATTTCAAATCACTTCAGGCTTTGTGGCAAATCATCGCGCACCCCGCGCGTTTTGCGCCGCCGCAGCCGTTACCCGTTGCACTTCCTGATTGGAATGATTTTTTTAATGCCCAACACGATATGCGTTTTATTTGGTTGGGACATTCTTCGCTACTATGTAGCAGCGGCAAAACCACTGTGCTCATCGATCCGATTTTTGCGCGTTATGCCGCACCAATTCCGTTTATCATCAAACGCTTCCAAAAACCGCCGCTCGCGATTACGGAACTGCCGCCCATCGATTGGATTTTGATCACGCACAATCATTATGACCATTTGGATAAAAAAACCATTCGCTACTTCAGTAAACACACCACCAAATTTGTCATACCGCGAGGATTAGAAAACTTTTTTATCCGTTTAGGCATTCAACGGCAACGCATTTTCGCGTTAAATCATTGGGAATCTTTAACTTTAAATGATATTACGCTGCACAGCGTACCGGCGCGACATTATTCGGGGCGCCACCTTTTTGATCACAATCGATCATTATGCGCCGCGTATGTATTGCAAACGCCTTTTGAAAAGTTCTTCTTTTCAGGCGACACCGCTTTTGGCAACGGTGATCATTTTCGCGCGATTGCCGCGCGTTTTGGTGCCTTTGATTTCGTTTTTATGGAAAACGGGCAATACCATTGCGCGTGGCATAATCATCATCTAATGCCTGATGAAACCATTGCCGCGGTCAAAATATTACAAGCACGCTGTTGGACGCCCATTCATTGGGGCGCTTACGCCTTATCAACGCATCTTTGGCATGAATCCGTTTCCCAAACGTGGGCGTTAACACAAAAAACCTGCTTAAAAATGTGCACGCCGCGGCTCGGCGCCGTATTCAGCCGCACTCACGAAAGCGATAAATGGTGGTAATCTATATCTTCTTTATTCGTAAAACTTTGAGGACTTTTTCATGAAAATACAATCAAAACAAATTGATAATCTCTGTTTTATCGCAACTAATGACAGCGGTCACGGCGTGGTGATGGAAGGACAACCGCCAGAAGGTCACGCTAAACGCGGCGCTAATCCGATGGAATTGGTGTTAATGGCGGCGGCAGGTTGTTCCAGCATTGATGTTGTCAGTATTTCGCAAAAACAACAACAAAAAGTCCGCGATTGCCAAACCACTGTAACGGCAGAACGCGCGGAAACCGAACCTGCAGTTTTTACTAAAATTCATATTCATTTCACCGTATACGGTCAAGATTTAAAAGAAAGCGCTATTGAACAAGCGATTAATTTATCTGCAGAAAAATATTGTTCTGTAGCAATTATGTTGGGAAAAACGGCAAAAGTGACCCATAGTTTTGAAGTGATCAATGAAGCGTAATTGTCTTTTAAAATACATTAAACATCTCTGATATTTTCGACCCTTCTCCTTTTGGAGAAGGTTTTTTCTAAGGTTTTTTATGGTGCAAGCATTTAAAAATGAACTTCGTCCCACATTGTCATTAGCATTGCCGATGATTTGCACGCAATTGCTCAATTACGGTCAGCAAATTATTGATACCGTGATGGCAGGACGCCACACGCCGCTCACGTTGGCGGGCGTTTCTTTAGCAAATCAATTATTCGCCATTGTTTATTTATTTATGATTGGCATCGGCGTTGGTTTTTCGGCGCTCATTTCACGCCGGCACGGAAATGATAGCCACGTCACCATTCGCCGCGAATTTCAACAAGGATTTTGGCTGTTTAGTCTTTTGGGTATTTTGATGATTTTTGCCGTGATTGGCTGCGCTTATTTGCCCCAAATTATCGGTAGCGAAAAAAGTATTGCCGAAGAAAGTAAACGTTATTTATTGGTTTTAGCGCTGCCGGCAGGTATTTTTTTGTTGGGACAACTCGCCCGCTTTTTTTTAGAAGGTATGGCAAATCCCCGACCTATTAATTACGTTCAAGCCGCATTGTTGCCGGTTAATATCGTTGGTAACTGGTTTTTCTTAACGTTTACCGATTTAGGCGCTGCCGGCATGGCAATTTCTACGGGATTTTGTTATGTCCTTTATACCGGCGCTTTATTATGGATACTGGCAACGCGTCCGCGCTGGCGCCGTTACCGTTTATTCCACAAAATGAGCGCATTTAATTTGCCGATGATTAAAGAATTATTGTGGGTTGGATTGCCCATCGGCGCCGCAATGGTCATGGAAGCGGCAATGTTTTCTTATATCGGTATTATGGCAAGCCGCGAAAATGCCATCATCACCAGCGCCAATCAAATTGCCAGCAATTATTTGAGTATTATTTTTATGGTGCCTTTGGGCATTGCATCGGCGTTAACCATTCGCTGCGCGCACGCTTTGGGACGTAGAGATTGGACGGCAATTCGTTATCGCGCGTATACCGGCATGATTTTTTCCGGTGGATTTATGTTGCTATCGAGCATCGTTTTGATTCTCGCGCGCTATTACATTCCACTTTTTTATACCGATCACCCAGAAATCATTGCCATTGCCGCGAAAATTTTATTTGTGGTGGCATTTTTTGAATTTATTGACGGCATTCAAGTTTCCTGCGCGGGGATTTTGCGCGGCTTGGGCGATACGCGAATTTGTTTGTTGTACGCATTTATCGGTTATTGGATTATCGGCATTCCCACCGGCACGATCATGGCATACGGCTTTGATTGGGGCGTTTATGGACTTTGGGGTGGTTGCGCGTTTGGATTAGGAACTTTTGCTGTGCTCGGCGCGCGCCGCGTTTTTTATCATACGCATCGCAAAAGGACGTTACATGCCGAAGCCTAAAATACATTTAATTGCCGCGCAAACTTTAAACCGCGTCATCGGAAAAGATGGCGGTATGCCGTGGCATTTGCCGCGCGATTTGCAGCATTTCAAACAACGCACCAGCGGACATACCATCATCATGGGGCGCAAAACGTTTCAAAGTTTAAAAAAGCCATTGCCCAATCGCAAAAATATTGTCATCAGCCACAGCGGGCAACCGTTGCATGCTGATGTCGCCGTTTTTCCTGCTATTTCAGAAGCATTGGCTTTTTGTTGCAATGATGAAAAAGTATTTATTATCGGAGGCGGTAGTTTGTATGCGGCAACGATTGATGAAGCGGATTTTTTAACGATAACGTGGATTCATACCGAACTGTTGGGCGATACTTTTTTCCCCCCGATTCGACCTCAAGATTGGCAAGAAACGCACCGCAGCCATTTTGCCGCGGACGCGAAAAACGCATTTGCGCTCGATTTTGTCGATTATCAACGGCGTTAGCGGTTGACATTAGACTTCATCAGCCAATACAAGTTTTTAATAGTAGAAATGGCATTGGTTAAATCCTGTTCGGAAGTTGACGTGCAGTGCTGGGCGATTGCTTGATGATAATTAAGGAAATATTCCTGATGGCATTGCTCGCCCAACGGCGTTAAATGAAGCCAAGTGACGCGTTTATCCATATCGTCAGCACTTTTTTGAATCATGCCCAGCATTGTCAACTCATGAATCAATTTGGTAATTCCAGGTTTGGTCACGCGCAAATTATCGCTGACGTCCGATATTTTCACCGCCCTATTTTTTTGTGATAACTCATGAATTTTATCAAGAATGTAAATATGACGCGGCGTTAAACCAGCAGGTAATTGCGGCATTATTTGGGTCATTTCTTTTGCCAAAAAACACGCATCAAGAAATTCTTTAATTAATGCTGATGAAATCATATAAAACCTTTAAAAAATGATGTATTGATATAATTTCTGAAATAAGAAAACCGATTATCAATTAATTAATTGAGCAGAATCTCATTCCTTTTAACATCAATAAAAAGATGCGCCAACATTTCAATAATTTCTATTATTTTTCTAATAAAAATAATATGCGTTAATTGCTTTTCTGCCGCTAAAATTATTGAATGTTTTTTTAAATAAGAAAAACCGCCCGTTTTATTAAACGTCATACATAATTTCATTGAAATTTATTCCTCTTTTGTTTGGTGAAAAGAAAGATAATTACTCGATTCATCATGCTAAAAACAATAGCGCTTTTATTTGATAATAATCAACAAAATTTTAATCTCCGTAAATAATGAATGAGTAGAATTATCAGAAAATCATTTATTAATCAGTATATTATTTTTATGTATTAAATATTGCGATGATAAAACGAAGAAAAATCTTAAATATTATTTCGCGCTGCCGTCAGATGCATACCATAATAAAATATGAAGAAAAACTCAAATAAATTTAACGATCAAAAATAGCGCCGCGATTTAATTACTCATCTAAATTTTATTACTTATATAATTTTTATTTTGAATATAGGTATAATTAGTTTGTATAAATAACAAAGAATTTAATAATAAATAAAAAATAATACTTATATGGTGACTCAAAAAGGCATTTGTTAAAGAAACCACCATAAAACAACAATTAATCGCAATGCCCTGCCAAGCAATAGATGGAAATTGTGCCAACATCACGAAATATAAAAATAATGCGCCACAATAAATAAATAAAAAATTGAAACAGCCCACAATGCCGTAACGAACGCCGATATCAATATAATCATTATGCAAATGATTAAAAGGCGCAATTGAAAAATGACAATCATTGCGCGCAATTAAACGCGCTTTTTCCGCTTGCATGCCCACGCTGCCCCACCCCATCAACGGCTTTTCCTGCCACATCAATCGGGCGCAGCGCCACATTTCCAAACGCATTCCTTGAGACGTGGCAACGGTTCCTTGGCGATAATGATCGAGATCCGAAAAAACGCCCCGCACGCGCGCGGCAACGCCCGTTTGAGGAATGCAATATAAAGCAGAAAAAAACGACAAGAGTAGAAAAAATCCCAAAGCGGCGTTTTTCAGCGTCACCCGTTTACGCATCATTATGAAAAATAAAACCAATATCGGCGGCACGATTAACCAACTGCCGCGTCCGCCACCCAAAGCTGCCGCGCAAACACCGCAAAACAGCGCTACGATTAAAATAAAACGTTGCCAACGTGTTTTGGCGTACGGCAACCGAAATCCCGAAAATACGGCAAAAATCATCGAAATACCGGAAAATTGAATGTGATGCTGATAGCCGATCGCGCTGTCGCCGCGATATCGCGCCACTAAAACCATCAATAAAGCCGTTAAAGTCCCCGCTAATAACGCCCAACTATAATATTTTTCCGCCGGCGGATAACGGCTTAAACCGTATAAAAGAATAATCGATAAACCATAACGGCTTAAATTATCGTAGGTAGATAAAGGTTCGCCGTGTAACAATCGCAACGTCAGCGAAATTGCGCTAAAAATCAATAAAAACGCAATCCAGCGGCGCTCAAAATACGATAATCGATGCGGCGATTTTTCGGCAATCGCAATGATGCCGGTGATGAGTAACGCCAGCATGCCGTAGTTATAACCGCCGGGAATCAAAAAGGTGCATGAAAAAATGGTGACTATAATGCCGCCTTGTATCGTATTTAATTTCACTTTTTCACCTTGATTTTTAAATCGCCATAACCTGCGGCGTCCATTTTTGACCACGGAATAAAGCGCAAACTGGTTCCATTGATGCAATAACGTTTGCCGCTTGGAGACGGTTCATCAAAAAAAACGTGTCCCAAATGATTATCGGAAACGGCACTTCTCACTTCAATGCGCTTTTGTCCGCCTTTAAAATCAGCATGATAAGTAAGCGCTTCTTCCGTTAACGGTTGCGAAAAACTCGGCCAGCCACAACCGGCATCATATTTATCATTAGAACAAAACAGCGGTTCTCCGCTTAATAAATCAACGTAAATCCCCGCGGCGAATAATTGATCATAACAATGCGAAAAAGGCGCTTCGGTTGATTGTTCTTGCGTGATAGCAAACTCTTCTTCCGAAAGGATTTTTTTCAATTCAGCAAGTTTTGGTTTTTGCCAAAAAGCGTAAAGTAATTGACGTTCTTCAGCGGAAAAAGGTTCATTTGCCTGCCGCGGTGGTTCCAGCGTTGAAAGCGGCGCATTTTCTGCGGCAAAAAAATTATCAAGCGCGGCAATTTCAATTGTGATCGGATTTAAATGGCGTTTTTGCAGCGCCGTAACTGCCGCGCGCGCTAAATCTCGTTCTTCCGAAAAGACGCTATAAATACCGTGGCGTTGGTGATGCGGTTGATATTGAAAAAGAATGGGTTCGAGCAGACGAAAGAAATGCAAAAAGACTGCCGAAAGCGAAAGAATATGCGGTTGATACGTCAACGCAACGGCTTTAACTGCGCCCGTTTTACCGCTACAAACTTGCTGATAACTCGGCGCCGGCAACGCGCTATTAGCGTAACCACAAACCACGCTAACCGCCCCCGTGAGCGCATGAAAATAAGCTGCTACGCTACGCGAATCTCCGCCTGCCAGATATATTTTTCTCATTGTGAAGTGACTGTATTGTGATAAAACTGCCCACAATTATGGCACAAACCCTCAGCGCCACGAGAAACAAATTTAAGATGCGCCCGAGACCAGAATCGAACTGGTAACCTTTCCCTTAGGAGGGGACTGCTCTATCCATTGAGCTACAAGGGCAAAAAGATGAGTTCACCGATAAGCCGGGTTCTGTCGTGGACAATCATTCCTCTGCGACTAACATTACTGCCAGCCTCTAGCGACCTACCCAGAATCACGACGGGCCGCCGCATTGATTCTCTATTTGGTCTTGCTTTAAGCGGGGTTTTCCCTGCCATTTACGTTGCCGCAAATGCGGTGCGCTCTTACCGCACCATTTCACCCTTACCTCAATCGAGGCGGTATCTTTTCTGTGGCACTTTCCGTCAGCTCACGCTGCCTGGGCGTTACCCAGCGCTTTGCCCTATAAAGCCCGGACTTTCCTCCAACTTTCGTCAGCGATTGTCTGGCAAACTCAAGCGGCAAATTGTAGAGAAATTAAGGGGAAATGCAACTATTCCCCGTCGGTAAATAAAATATTTTGCAAGACCAGAAATAAAAACTGATAAAATTCTTTCATTTTAATTTTAGGAGTTTACGATGATATTTATCGCTGTTTTAGCCATCATTGGAATCGCCGCATTATTTTTAATTCGGATTTATAACCAACTCGTTCGCGCACGAAATGAAATCCATAACGCTTTTTCTCAAATTGATGTGCAGCTGCATCGCCGCCACGATTTAATTCCTAATTTAGTTGCCGTTGCTCAAAAATATTTGCAACATGAAGAACAAACCTTAACGCACGTTATTTCCGCCCGAACCACCGCCGTCAATGCCTTAAAATCCACACAAATTGAACAAATTGCCCCAGCCGAAAAAGCGCTCGAGCAAGCCATGAAAGGATTTTATGCCTGCATTGAATCCTATCCCGAATTAAAAGCCAATGAACAAATGCAAACGTTGCAAGAAGAAATCAGCAGCACAGAAAACCGCATCGCGTTTGCGCGGCAATATTTCAATGAAATGGTGACGATTTATAACGCCAGCGTTGAACAATTTCCCCAAAATATCATCAGTCAATTATTTGGATTCCGTACACAATCTTGGTACGAAATTGAAGAATCCGTGCGCGCTTGCCCAACCGTCAGCTTTGATAAAACGCTTTAATCAATCATGAGCGCTACCCATTTTCGTTTTCATCATCAGGAAGCGCAAATTGCCAGCCGGCGTTTGAAAACACAATTTTATACCTGCATTTTATTGAGCAGCGTTATTTATGCGGTCAGCGTTTATTTATTGCTTGTTCTCATTTATGCCTTTTTTAATGGATTTAATTCAGATGCGTATTCGGTCGGATTTTGGTACCACATTTTCAGCGAACACCACGGCGAAATGAGCAAAATCAGCCTAATCACCGCGGCGCTGGTGAGTTTTATTGTTTTAACGGAATACGTTATTGCGTTAAAACATTACCGCCAACACAGCGCCCGTCTTTTAGCCCAAAAAATGGGTGCAAAACCGTTTCCGATGAACGGGTTACCCAGAGAAATGGCAAAATTTAAACAAATGCGCAACGTCGTTGAAGAATTATCCGTAGCCGCGCATATCAAACCGCCGGAATTATTTTATCTACCCAAAGATGACACGATTAACGCGTTTGTTGTTGGCGGACAAGCGCGCAGCACGGTTTTAGTCGTTTCCCAAGGCATGATGAATATTTTGCGCCGCGATGAGCAACAAGCCGTAATCGCGCATGAAATCGCGCATATTGTTGATGAAGATGTTTTTTTATATGCGCAATTAACCGCGATTCTGGAAGGTTTTTGGGTAATGAGTCAATGGCGCGAAGAACCGATTATTAAAGCCGCACCGGAAGGTTTTTTATATCATTCGCTTTCTTATCAATTGTATTTACAACGCTTTTTAGGCGTAATCGGCTGGATTTTGTATTTATTCGGGCGCTATATTCAAAGCGCATTTTCGCGGCAACGCGAATTGATGGCTGACGCCAAAGCGGTGGAATATACGCGTTATCCCGAAGCGCTGGTGAGTGCTTTAAAAAAAGCGCTGGCGCTGCACTATTTGAAAAAACAGTCTTATAAACCGCGTCCGCAAAATGCGCATATTTTATTTATCAATTATTTTAATTCCGTTCATTTTGCCACACACCCGTCATTGGAAGAACGCATTGCGCGCTACGGCGGCAAAATTGATAAACGCGAACTCGATGCTTTAGCTTATGAACTCGATCACAGTCAATATACGCCCAATATTGAAGAGCAACATTTAACCTATCGGCATGCTTTTGAGAAATATACGTTTTATCCCATTAATTTCATTAAAAATAAACAAAATGCAGCAATTACGCTTCCAGATTTAACGCCGGAAACTTTATGCGCGGCAATCAACAGTTTTTTTATTTATCACAGCGGTTTGAGCATTTTTGAACTGCAACAAAGTTATCCCAATTTAGCGGTGATGCCGTCCGCGCCTTTTTTGGAACAATTAGAGCAAACGCACCCGCTGCTTCAACCGTTATGGTTTAACCGTTATACAAATCGCGCGCGCGAACTATTAAACGCCGAACAACAAAAATCGTTAAAACAAACAATTATGCGTATGATTCGCTTGGATAATATGGTTTCTTTTTATGAATGGTGTTATTCGGTGTTACTCGATGATGCATTCGGCGCGCCGCGCGGCGATGCGCCCGATGAAGCAACCGAACGCGCGATATACGTGCGCATCGTGACGTTTATCGCTCAACACGCTTTTGGCGAAATCGGAGAAGATAACGAGCAAATCGCGCTTCAAAAAACGTTATATCGCCAGCTTTTGCGGCAAATTTCGCCCTATTTTTTAAAAAACGATCCACCGCCGTTTGCGCCGCATCATTATCAGCCGTCCACATTTAAGATTTTGTTTCAAGATATGAAAATGCTGCGTTTTCTTTCCTCGGGACGCCGGCAAAATATGCAAACAGCGCTCGATCAAGAATGGGAAAAACGCATGCAAATGAGTTTAAATGAAGTTTATTTGCGCTACACGTTGACGCAGATTTTGCACACCGCGTCGTAAAAATCGCTTCAAACCGCTGAAAAAACTGCCGCAATTAGGGGTTTTATGGCAAGATAGCCCCATTTTTCGCTCAATTTGGAGTGTGGCTGATGAACATTCAAAATAAACTCGATCCACAATTGGTTCTCCACCGCATTCATGATCTGATCAGTCGTCATGAAATCGAACGCAAACTCGCGCTGGCACAAACCGGCGAAAAGCAGGAAGTCATTGAAAGCCTTTTGGCGCGCCAACATCAAAACGATATTCATAAAGCGTTAACGCATTTGCATTACGCCGATATCGCCGACTTATTGGAAGGTCTTCCATTAGAAGAACGGCTTTTTATTTGGAATATGGTCAACAGCGATATTGACGGCAGAGTATTGCTGGAAGTATCGCCATCGGTGCGCGAGTCGTTATTAACGCATTTAAAACACGACGAATTAATCGCCATTTCAACGCAATTAACCTCCGATGAACTCGCGGATATTACGCCCTATTTAAAACCCGAAGATGTGCACGAAATCATCAACGCGCTTGATGAACAAGCCCGACGTGAATATGAAAACGCGCATCTTTATCTCGACAGCCAAATTGGTTCCGTGATGGATTTTGATTTTTTAAAAGTCCGCGGCGATGTTTCTTGCAAAGTGGTTTTTCGTTATTTGCGGCGATTTGAGGAATTGCCCGAGCACGCCGATAAAATTTTTGTGGTTGATGAATACAACACGTTATTAGGCGTTTTGCCGATTCGTAAACTGCTCACCAGCAATACGCGCGATATGGTGCGCGATTTAATGAATCCCGACGTTTTTACGTTTCACCCCACCGACGATTTGGAAGAGGTTGCTAACGCTTTTGAACGCTACGATTTAATCACCGCGCCCGTTTTAGATAATAAACACCGTTTAATCGGCAGAATTACCATTAATGAAATGGTGAACGTGATGCGGCACGCCGGCGCTGAAGATATGTTGAGTTTGGCGGGGGTTAGCATCATGGAAGAATTATTTTCTCCCGTTTGGCAGGCTTTTAAATCGCGCTGTTTGTGGTTAATGATTAATTTGTGCACGGCATTTATTGCATCGCGCGTTATCGGTGCTTTTGAGGAATCGATTTCAAAAATTGTGGCGCTCGCGGCGCTGATGCCAATCGTTGCTGGCATCGGCGGCAATGCTGGCAATCAAACGATTACGATGCTGGTGCGCGCGATGGGACAACAACAATTTTCTTGGCAACAAATCCGCCGTTTACTCATCAAAGAACTAAGCATTGCCATGATTAACGGCATTTTATGGGGCAGCACGCTTGCCGTTATCACCACGCTTTTATATCACAACGCTATGCTGGGTTTCGTCATGCTGATGGCGATGACACTAAATCTGCTATTGGCAGCATTTATGGGCGTTATGATTCCCGCGGTTATGCAAAAACTCAATCGTGATCCTGCTTTAGGATCGAGTGTCCTCATTACGGCTTGCACGGATTCCGGCGGCTTTTTTATTTTTCTGGGACTCGCAAGTTTAATGCTGCTTTAAGCATGCGGCGCGATAAAAGCAAAATTGCTATACTGCCGCCTCGTTAAAATAAGCTTATTTCTCATTATGGTAGATTTTTATCCCCACGCCACGCCGATCCCAACGCATTGGATTGGTCCGGTATCGATCAGTGGCAACGTCATCGAAGAAGAATCTTGTTCGATTCCTTTGGCAACTTATGAAAGCCCGCTGTGGGCATCGTGCAATCGCGGCGCCAAAATTTCGCGTTTAGCGGAAAACGGTATCCGCGTAACGATTACCCACGAAATGATGACGCGCTCAATTTTAGTTTATACCGATAACGCCGCCAGCACGTTTGCCGTTTTACGCTCCATTTATGCGCAAAAAGAAATTTTAAAAAATGTTGTGCGCGACACCAGCCGTTTTGCACAACTTATTGATATTCACGATGAAATCGTTGGAAATTTATTATTTTTACGCTTTTCGTTTCAAACGGGCGATGCCGCTGGACACAATATGGTCACCAAAGCCGCTGATGCTTTGTTGCACTATCTTTTGGAACATTATCCCCAATTGCATTACGGATCTGTTTCCGGAAATTATTGCACGGATAAGAAAGCCAGCGCCGTCAACGGTATTTTAGGACGCGGAAAACACGCTATTGCCGAAATACTGATTCCAGATGCAATATGTGCGCGGCATTTACGCAGCAGCGCGGAAAAAATAAGCACACTCAATCTGCAAAAAAACCTTATCGGCAGTACGCTCGCCGGCAGTATTCGTAGCGCTAACGCGCATTTTGCCAACATGTTGCTTGCTTTTTATTTAGCCACGGGACAAGACGCTGCCAACATTATTGAAGGTTCGCAAGGTATGGTGCACTGCGAAAACCGCGCCGGCGATTTATATTTTTCCTGCACGTTGCCCAATTTAATCATCGGCAGCGTCGGCAATGGAAAAAATGCGGATTTTGCCGTCGTCAACGATCATTTGGAAAAAATGGGCTGCCGCGCGGAACGTTCAACGGGCGAAAATGCGCGCCGTTTAGCGGCATTGTGCGCGGCGGTGGTTTTATGCGGAGAATTATCATTACTTGCCGCGCAAACGAATTTAGGCGAATTAATGCGAGCACATTTAGTATTGGAGCGCAAATCTTGATGGATCGAGAAATCAACGATCGCAAAATCGAACACCTCGCCGCGATCGAACGCGACAACGGCATTGAACGGTACAACAGCGGCTTTGATCGTATTCAATTAATCCACCGCGCGTTACCGGAAATTGATTACGGCGATATCGATACGCGGTGCACCTTTTTGGGGAAAACGCTATCGTTTCCGCTCATTATTTCTTCAATGACCGGCGGCGATAATGAAGTTTTGCGGCGCATTAACCGCAATTTGGCAACAGCAGCGCAGCAATGCCGCGTGGCGATGGCGGTCGGTTCGCAGCGCGTCATGATGCGCAATAAAGACAGCCGCGATAGTTTTGCTTTGCGCCCTTTTGCGCCCGATGCGTTATTACTGGCGAATTTAGGCGCGGTGCAGTTAAACGCGGGTTTTGGGATTAAAGAATGCCGGCAAGCGGTCGATGTTTTGGAAGCCGACGGTTTATATTTTCATTTAAATCCGCTGCAAGAAGCCGTTCAACCGGAAGGCGATACCAATTTCGCGCATTTAACTGAAAAAATGGCAGCGATTAACCGCGAGTTAAGTGTGCCGCTTTTGCTCAAAGAAGTAGGCTGTGGTTTGAGTCCGGAAGATATTGAATTAGGCATCAGCGCAGGCATTCGTATATTTGATATTGCCGGACGCGGCGGCACGTCGTGGAGCCGGATTGAATACCATCGCCGAACGCACCCCGATGATGATTTAGGTTTAGTTTTTCAAGATTGGGGACTTTCTACCGCGCAAGCTTTGAAATTAGCGTATAAAACGCACCCTGAAATGACGTTTGTCGCCAGCGGTGGCATTCGTAGCGGTATTGATATGGTTAAAGCGGTGGTTTTGGGCGCGCAAGTTTGCGGCGTAGCAGCGCCTCTTTTGCCGTTTGCGATGCAATCGGCAGATGCGGTGTGTCGTTATATTCGCCAATTGCAACGCGAATATCGCACGGCAATGTTTTTATTAGGCTGCAGCCAAAACGATCAACTGCGGTGGCAGGAAAAATTTATTATTCGGGATTCATTATGATTGCAGTTGGCATCGATAAAATCGGGTTTTATATTCCAAAATATTATATGGAATTGAGTACGTTAGCACAGCGCGACGGCGTAGAAGCTAAAAAATATCATGAAGGTTTGGGGCAAATGCGTTTTGCGGTGGCGCCGCACGATGAAGATATCGTGACTTTGGCGAGTAATGCCGCTTTTGCGCTGATTGATGAAGACGATCGGCAAGCAATTGATAGCGTTATCGTGGCGACGGAAACGGGCATTGATCAATCAAAATCCGCGGCGGTATACGTGCATCGTTTATTAAATTTATCGCCGCGCTGCCGTGCGGTGGAATTAAAGCAAGCGTGTTATAGCACAACCGCTGGTTTGCAATTCGCGTGCAGTTATGTTGCAGCGCACCCAAACCGTAAAGTTTTATTAATTGCCAGCGACATTGCGCGTTACGATTTACACAGCGCTGCCGAAGTAACGCAAGGTTGTGCGGCGGTTGCGATGGTTATTGCTGCTCATCCGAGAATTGCCGTTTGGCACGGTTTAAGCGGTATTTATACGGAAGAAGTGATGGATTTTTGGCGCCCAAATCATCGTCATACGCCGCTGGTTGATGGCAAATTTTCCACCACGGTTTATCTGCGTGCCGCGCAAAATGCGTTTAACGATTACCAAAATCAAGGCGGCTTGGCGTTTTCTCAATTTTCCCAATATTGCTACCATTTGCCGTTTACCAAAATGGGGCTTAAAACGCATCAACGCTTATGCCGCTTCAATCATATTGATTACGCGCCCGACCGCCTACTTTCCGGCATGATTTATAACCGCGAAATCGGCAACAGTTATACCGCGTCTTTATATTTAAGCTTGTGTTCGGCACTCGATCACCGCGATGATTTAGCCGAAAAAACGCTGGCAATGTTTAGTTACGGTTCGGGTTGCGTGGGGGAATTTTTTGCGCTGACGATTGCGCCGCATTATCAAAATATGCGGCAAAAAGCGCGTCATCAGCAATTACTCGCTCACCGTACGGCATTAAGCGAAGAACAGTATTATCAATTCTGGCACCGCGGTGATATTGGTGCCACTGATATTGAATTTGAACGATACAACACCGCTCAATTCCGTTTTACGGGCATTTCGGCGGCGCAACGCCAATATTGCGCGCAACCATGAATCGTTATTGCGCGCGCGCGCCCGGAAAACTCATTTTAAGCGGCGAACATGCGGTGGTTTACGGGGCACCGGCGATCGTTGTTGCCGTTGCGCGTTATACGCGCGTATGTTTTCAACCCTTTCACCGCGGCAGCAGTTTGTGCACGGCTTTAACGGGCATTACCCGCGGGCGGCGTTTACCGTTATCTGCATTGGATAGATTGCGGCAGAAATTGGATCAACGTTTTGAGGCGTTTTTAGCGGGACAATTATCCGTTAATACGATTTTGCAGCGTCCCGATGATTTGATTTTGTACACTTTGGCGCAGTGTGCAAAACACGTCCCCGTGGTTGGACGCACAAAAACGCAGTCGCCGCTGGCGGCGGGACGTTTAAAAACGTTTTCTGATTTACCGCTGGGAGCGGGCATGGGATCATCAGCGGCAGCGATTGCTGCGACAATGGTTTTGTATGAACATTTATTAAATAGACCGCAAACTTTGGCGCAACGTTTTGAAAAAGTTCGTTTTTGTGAACGTTTGCAGCACGGAAAAGGCAGCGCGATTGATGCCGCGGCGGTGACGTTTGGCGGAATGCAATTTTTGCAGGAACAAAATCCTTGCGCGCTCGATTTGTCGTTAAAAAATTGGTATTGGATTTTATCCGGCATTCCTGAATGCAGCACGGGCGAATGCGTGGCTTTTGTGCGCGAACGGCATAAACAGGATACGGCGTTGTGGCAGGCGTTTTCTGATTGTACGCAAGCATTAAAATCTGTTTTAACTTCCGAGCAATCGCCCGCTGATGTGATGAAAGAAAATCATGATTTATTGACGAAAATCGGCGTTGTTCCCGAAAAAACACGGTTTTTTATTGAGCAAATGAATCGTTGCGGTGGCGCGGCGAAAATTAGTGGCGCGGGCGCGATGCGCGGTCATCACGGCGGTATGATTTTAGTTTGGCACCCCGATTATGAAGCGTTGCATCATTTTCTGATGCAGAATTATCCGGCGCTGGCGTGGGGAAAGATTGAAGTGGCTGATTGCGGCGCGGCGCTTTGCGATGATGAACAATAAAATTGCGGTCAATTAAGTTAGAATAGAGTTTTTTAACAACACAAGGAGTTGCTAATGGCACGTTTAACTGTTCATACTCAAGAAACGGCTCCCGCTGGAGCAAAACCCTATCTTGAAAAAATTCATGAAATGATGGGTATGGTTCCAAATGTTTTTGGTGTTTTTGCAAATGCCCCAGTGGCGCTTCAATGCTATCAAGAGTTGAATCAAATCAATGCGAAAACGCAATTTTCACCAGTAGAAATTGAAGTGATTCAAATTACAACGGCTGCTTATAATCAATGTCAATTTTGCCTCGCGGCGCATAGCGTGATGGCAAAACAAAAATTGGCTTTTGATGATGATTTTTTAACGGCGCTGCAAACCGGAAATCCCGTTGATCATAAAAAATATGCCGCTTTACAAGCGTTTACGCGCGCAATTTTGGAAAATAAAGGCAATATTTCTGATCAAGAATTAGCAAACTTTTTTGCCGCTGGTTATACGCAACAACACGTTTTAGAAGTTTTTGTGGGCGTTTCTTTAGCAACATTAACGAATTACGTCAATAATTTAGCGCACCCCGAAATTAATCCCGAATGGACGGAATTTGCCGCTAATCTCCCTGAAACCGATCCTTCTGCGCCCAAAGCGTATTATCTTTAATTAAAAATAAACTCCCGAAAGGGAGTTTTTTTATCAGCGAATTATTTTAAAATCCGCCGCAATTGTTGATATTCTTGTGATTGTTTGAGCAAAACCGCCGCCGCTTCTTTTAATTGATTGATTTCTGCTGCCGACAATTTAAACGTTGTAGGAATATTCAGCACTTTTTCTCGCAATGCCGAATCTGGCAAATCTTGCAAATTTAAACTCACAAAATGCACCGTAACGGGCTGTCCGCGGCGATTGTATAAAGGTTTTTGATTTAATTCGTCAACCAATTTATGAAATTGCCGCAAAGATTCTTTGGAATAATGATCGATGGGCACATTAATCACCGCATTAATCATTGCAACGGTATCCGGAACGGCTGCCGATAAATCAATATCGCTTTTTAACTGATTTTGCGCATTAACGCTGATGATCACAAGATGGCGCACATTTTCCACTAATGACGATTGCCGCGATAAATCGCCGTACATCTCGCTGATATCCAAAATATGGCGCAACCCGAGATTATCCGTCAGTCCGCCGTCTAACAAATGCAAATAAGGACGTTCATGGCTATTTTCATAATGTTTTGCGGTTTCTTGCAAAGAAATTGGCGGCTGATAATGACAACGTCCACCGTGATTATTTAGGGTGATGGGCGTAAAAATAATTGGCACGGCGCTGGAAGCGGCAACGGCGCGCGCAATCGGCAAATCGCCTAAATTAAGGCACATCACATCAAAAAAATCTTGAGTAAAATCAATTCTAACTCCAGAATTCATTTCTGTTGCCGAAATGACGGCAAAAGGTCCTTTGCGCTTTTTCGCTAATTCGGCAAAAGTAGTTTTACCAAATAATTCCTTTTCAAATTGTTCCTGCAATAAATCGCCGCGCCCAAATTCGGGGGAAAATAACCGCGGCATATTTGCCAAAGAAAAAACGCGGTCGGTGACGGCGCCTTGAAAATTTTGTTTTAAAAATTTGCGCTCAAAATTGGGAATTGTCTCCGCGCCGTACAAAGAAAAATATGCCGCTAAAACTGATCCGCCCGAAACGCCAAATACCACATCAATGCGATCTAATAAAGATTGTCGCCCGATTTTTTCCTGCGCTAATGCGTTTAATACACCGTAACCTAACGCCGCCGCGCGCGTACCACCACCGGAAAAAGCAATCATCATAAAAACGTCGTCTTTGCCGGATTTTTGCACGATTTGCTCGAGACGATACCCTTTATTTTTATTAATCGTATCAATGGGTTCAATCGGTTGATAACGCACTAAAGAGCAAGCGGATAAAATAGAAATTAATCCTAAATTTATTACGAAACGAGAAATATTCATTCCAATCTTTTTCCTTGGCAATGCGCCGTTTTGATTAAAAATCGCGTCAGAATAAACAAAGCAATTGCCGCGTTGCTTTGCTAAAATGACCGCCTTTTGTTCTTTGAAAATTTAAAGGAAATTCCTATGCATCCCATGCTGACTATTGCCCGTCGCGCGGCTGAAGAAGCCGGAAAAGTCGTTAAACGCGGTTATCGAGACGCCAGCCGTCTTCATTTTCGAGAAAAACGCATTGATTTTGCGCGTGCGGTCAATCAAAGTGCAGAACAAGCAATCCGGCAGATATTAAACGAAAAATATCCCGATTACGATATCATCGGTCAGGAATATGATGATCAAAGCGTTCAAACAACGGAAAGTGAATATCAATGGTTGATTACGGCGATCGACGGCGGGGAAAATTTTTTGCGCGGATTACCGCATTTTGCGGTTTCCATTGCCGCCAGCAAACAAGGAAAATTAGAAATTGGTTTGGTTTATAACCCGCTTACGGAAGATTGGTTTTTAGCAGCGCGCGGTCAAGGTTCGCAACTCAATGGGCAAAGAATTCGCACCAATACTATTCGCGAACCCACGCGGGCAATGATTGCTACTCATTTTACTGCGTCAGATTATTCATCGGAGAGCGCACGCACGCATTCAGTTTTACAAAATATTAGTGAGCTTCGTTGTTTAGGCGCGGCTTCTTTGGACTTATGTTTTGTCGCGTGCGGACGATTAGACGGCTATTTTGCCAGCAAATTAAATAACTGGGATATTGCCGCCGCCGTATTAATCGCGCAAGAATCTGGCGTTATCGTCAGCGATTATGAAGGAAATAATGCGATGCTAGAAACTGGAACCGTTATTGCTGCAAACGCACAATTGCACCCGTCATTGAAAAAAATGATTCATGAAACGCAAATAACCGCAACCGCCGCAGAAAATTAAAACTGCGGTTTTAGTGCGGACGGTATATTTTAACGGGCGGTGGAGATGAAGGCGTTTCCTCATTTTTGATTTCATTACGGCAAACATCTGTGCAACCACACGCTCGTTTTACACCCACGGAAGCTAATCCACCGCAACTGCCGCTGATGGGTTTGCGTCCAAATAAAACGCCTACCGCCATCGCCAGTATCACCACGGTAAACATCACAAAAGCAATAATAAAAATTTTAATCATAATTGCCCGTTTCTTTTAAAAATTGTTCGTATTGCATACTTTGACGCACGATAAAAGCGCCGTTATTTTTAGGATCAGCAAAAATAAATAACACGGCGAGTTTGTGTTGTTCTGCAAATACCGGCGCTTTTTCAGCGCCCAAAGACATTAATGCCGTAGCGTAACCATCGGCTAACATAGTGTTTTCCGCTAAAACTGTTACCGATAACAAATGAGAAGAGACGGTTTGCCCCGTTTTGGGGTTAACGGTATGCACCAAATGCCGTCCATTAATATCTTTAAAATTTCGATAATTGCCTGATGTTGCTAAAGATAAAGTGCGATTCTTTATTTTAATGACCGATTGCACGTCGCGTTGTGTGCTTTTCGGCGTTTCAACACCAATGCGCCATTCTTTATCAAAACGGCTACCATTTGCGCGAATTTCGCCACCAATATCAACCAGATAATCATTTAATTGATGTTTTTCCAATAAAGCAGCAATTTGATCGACGGCGTATCCTTTGGCGATGGACGAAAGATCGACAGCGATATCCGGACGCGATTTGATTAATCCAGATGGAGTTAAAGTTAACCGTTGATAGCCTACCCGCGCCAATGCTTTTGCGATTTCAGCATCACTGGGCAAAGTTTCTTGTTTTTTAGGTCCAAATCCCCACAGTTCCACCAAAGGCTCTACGGTTACGTCATACATACCATTGCTTTGCGCGCTGATTTTCAAAGCCGCTGTTAACACGGTGCGCATTTCATCGCTGATGGGAATAGCCTCGGCGCTGGCGTTGCGGTTTAACTGCATCAATTCAGAATCAGGACGATAAGTAGACATCAACTGATTAATGGCTTCCAAGCGATCTTCAATTGCTTTTTGCAACGCGGGAACTGTTTGGCTCGCAATATTGACTTGCCAATAAGTGCCCATCGTTTTTCCGCGCAAAACCGTTGGCTGCAAAGGTTGGCAGGAATTTAAAAAAAATAATGCCACTGCACTCAGCAGTGGCAAAAGTATTTTCTTAACCACCGAAGTCGTCCAACAAAATGTTGCCGTCTTCCACCCCAAGATTATGCAGCATATCAATGACTGATTTCGTCATAATCGGGGGCCCGCACATATAAAATTCACAATCTTCCGGCGCTGGGTGATCTTTTAAATAGTTTTCATAAACGACGTTATGAATAAATCCGGTATATCCCGTCCAATTATCTTCCGGCAAAGCATCAGATAAGGCGATATGCCATGAAAAATTAGGGAATTCTTTAGCTAATTGATCAAAATCTTCAGCATAAAATAATTCCCGTAAAGAACGCGCGCCATACCAAAAAGAGATTTTTCGCGTGCTGTGCAGACGTTTTAACTGATCAAAAATATGCGACCGCATCGGAGCCATACCCGCACCGCCGCCGATAAATACCATTTCGGCATCGGTTTCTTTCGCAAAAAATTCACCAAAAGGTCCGGAAATTGTGACTTTGTCGCCGGCTTTTAAATTGAAAATGTAGCTCGACATTTTACCGGTAGGCGCATCAGGTTTTTGTTGCGGCGGCGTAGCAATCCGCACGTTCAACATAATAATGCCGCGTTCTTCCGGATAATTTGCCATGGAATAAGCGCGCGTTAAATGTCCTTTGTTAACGGATTCGAGTTTAAATAAACCATATTTTTCCCAATCATCACGATATTTTTCGGAAATATCAAAATCGCTGTATTTAATATGGTAATCATCACATTCAATTTGAATATAACCGCCCGCGCGGAAAGGAACAGATTCACCGTCTGGAATTTGCAATACCAGTTCTTTAATGAAAGTTGCTACGTTTTTATTGGAAACAACCGTGCATTCCCATTTTTTTACGCCAAAAACGGATTCATCAACCACAATTTTCATGTTGTTTCTAATTGCAACTTGACAAGAAAGACGTTCGCAAGCGCGCGCTTCACGTTTGGTAATGTGATTGAGTTCTACCGGCAGAATTTCACCGCCGCCTTCAAAAACTTTTACTTTACATTGCCCGCAACTTCCACCGCCTCCGCAGGCAGAAGAAACATAAATGCCATTATCAGATAATGCATTGAGTAATTTACCGCCAGCAGGTACTTCAATTTCTTTTTCGTTATTTACCAAAATTTTGACGTTACCCTGCGCGACCAGCCAACGTCGAGCCACCAAAATAATCACGGATAACAGCAAAACTAAACCGGTAAAAACGCATACACCAAAAAAAATTTCCATTTTTGCCTCGATTACAGTTGAATGCCTGAAAATGACATAAAACCTATTGCCATCAAACCAGCGGTGATAAACGTAATTCCTAATCCTTCAAGACCTTTAGGAACATCAGCGTAACGCATTTTTTCGCGCACGCCTGCCATCACGGCAATAGCCAACGCCCAACCAACACCGCTCCCTACTCCATAAACCATGGATTCTTGGAAAGTGTAATTTCTTTCAACCATAAACAACGAGCCAGCAAGAATCGCGCAATTGACCGTAATCAATGGCAGAAAAATTCCTAAAGCAGAATACAAAGCCGGAACGTATTTATCCAAAAACATTTCTAAGATTTGCACCACGGCGGCAATCACGCCAATGTAAGCAATTAATCCCAAAAAGCTGATATCAACGTTGACGCCTAAATGTTGCCATAAAATGGCGTTATCTTTTAATAAGTACACATAAAGCAAATTATTCAGCGGCACGGTTAAAGTTTGCACCACAATAACAGCAGTACCCAAACCGATTGCCGTACTAATTTTTTTAGAAACCGCTAAAAAAGTGCACATTCCCAAGAAAAAGGAAAGCGCCATATTTTCAATAAAAATCGATTTAATCAGTAGACTGAGATAGTGTTCCATCATTTATCTCCTACTTGGTCAGGGTTAGATTCGTAAAATAAGGGTTTTGCGGCTTGCGCTTCAAGATATTCACGCGCTTCATTTTGTTCTGGTTTATAAGTGCGCAACGCCCAAATTAATAAACCGATGACGAAAAACGCGCTTGGCGGCAAAACCATCAAGCCGTTAGGTTGATACCAACCGCCTTGATCGATTGTCTTTAATACGGGTAAACCAAACCAGGTACCGCTTCCTAAAATTTCCCGAATGGTACCAACAACCAATAACATTGCGCTGTATCCCAAACCGTTTCCAATACCATCTAAAAAACTTGGTAGCGGTGGATTGCTCATAGCAAAAGCTTCTAGACGCCCCATCACGATGCAGTTGGTTAAAATTAATCCCACATAAACGGAAAGCTGCTTAGAAAGTTCAAAAGCAAAGGCTTTTAACAATTGGTCAACCACAATCACCAAAGAAGCAGCAACTGCCATTTGCGCGATAATCCGAATACTGCTGGGAATATTATGCCGAATCATGCTGACGAATAAATTGGAAAATGCTGTAACAAAAGTCAAACCAATACTCATCAAAAAGGCGGTTTTCATACTGCCGGTTACCGCTAATGCAGAACAAATACCCAGCACTTGCAAACCAATCGGGTTGTTCATCAATACGGGATCAAACAGAATATTCCAATAATGATATTTTTTATCACTCATTTGCTTTCTCCGTTTTTGAGGCGGTGGCAGTTTTTGCTGCCGTGCGCAACTGTTCGGCGGTAATATCACCCGATACTACTTTTTCGATAAACTTTTGATAAGCTTGCGTGCCAAGCCAAAAATTCATCATATATTCCACACCATTACTGGTTAAAGTAGCGCCGGCAATGGCATCAACTTGATTTTTATGGTGCGCATCTCGCTTTTTCACCAGATCGACATGCGGTTGCCACGTTTGTCCATAAGGTTCAACGCCCTGCCATTTTTTCAACCAATCAACTTCAACGATTCTTCCGCCCAAACCTGGAGTTTCTGCATGTTTATAGAAAGTCAACCCATTGATTTCAATCGGTTGTTTTTCAAGAGACAGCGCAGTAAATCCATACATTGTTGACCACAAACCATAACCTTGCACCGGCAAAATTAACTGCGAAACTTTATCTTCCTTGAGAATCACATAAACCAATCCATTCTTGGCAATTCTTTTAATGCTTGCCGGATCGTCTTGCAATTCCTCGCCATCTTGTTCACTGCGCGCTGCGGCATACATATCATATGTAAGAGGATTTTTATCAGTAACCAATTCCCCACTTTGCAAATGAACAACAACCGGAATAACTTGCTTAAATTTTTCTGCCAGTTCGGAATCTGATAATTTTTCTTCCACACTTGCCAAACCTGCTGCACGTAATACGTTGATTTTCATTTCATTTTCTGCATTTCGTTCTTGAAAGCTTCGTAATGAAACCGCAGCAGTTGAGACCAAAAGCGAACAAATTAAACACACAATCGCCGCAAATTTTAATACCGCGATCGCACTGGATTTTTTCTCATTAGACATGGGTTCTCACTTTGCGACGTTTTATATTCGCATTCATCACAAAATAATCGATTAACGGTGCAAACATATTGGCAAACAAAATGGCTAGCATGATGCCTTCTGGAAATGCAGGATTAACAACCCGAATTAATATGGTCATAACCCCAATCAGAGCACCAAAAATATAGCGCCCCACATTAGTAACCGACGCCGAAACGGGATCCGTTGCCATAAAAACGGTACCGAAAGCAAAGCCGCCTAAAACAAAATGCCACCAAAAAGGAACCGCAAACATGGGATTAGTATCGCTACCCACCCAATTAAGCAGCAAAGAAGTTGCCGCTGCGCCAGCTAAGACACCAACAACAATTCTCCAAGAAGCAATACCCGTAACGAGTAAAAATATTCCACCCAAAACAATAGCAAACGTTGAAACTTCGCCAATTGCCCCGCCCATATTGCCCCAAAATGCTGCCCACCAACTGATATTTTCACGCATGACGTCAAAACCATCAGCGGTAATTGTAGCCAGTGGTGTTGCGCCTGAAAAACCATCAATCCATGCATGACCTTTTACCGAGGCAATCCAAACATCACCAGACATTTGAATGGGATAAGCGAAATACAAAAAAGCGCGTCCGGCTAAAGCGGGATTAACAAAATTTCGCCCCGTACCACCAAAAACTTCTTTACCGATAACGACTCCAAAACTAATCCCCAAAGCAACTTGCCAGAGCGGAATAGTTGGCGGCAGAATTAATGAAAAAAGAATCGATGTAACAAAAAAACCTTCGGATATTTCATGTCTGCGAATGAGTGCGAAAAGAACTTCCCAAAAA
Organism: Dichelobacter nodosus; assembly: GCF_001263335.1. Classification (GTDB taxonomy): domain Bacteria; phylum Pseudomonadota; class Gammaproteobacteria; order Cardiobacteriales; family Cardiobacteriaceae; genus Dichelobacter; species Dichelobacter nodosus. The sequence goes on along the minus strand of NZ_LGVW01000034.1, from coordinate 33,170 downwards.
CCACCCACCGCAAAAGTCACTAAATAAATTGGCAAATGCACGCAAGCGCCCGCAATTAAATTGGCAAAAAAACCGCGTTCAATTCCTGCGGCATGGGCGGATTGAGCGCCGACAAAATACCAACCAAAAAACATCGCCGGAAATGCTGCCAGCCACACAAAAATCATAATTCTTTTAAAATCAATAGCATCACGAACATGAGCAGGACGCGCAGTAACGTATCGAGGGCTATAGAGAATGGTCGCAACCGCTTCATAGATCGGATAAAAGTAGGATAATTTTCCTCCTTTCTCAAAAATCGGTGCTATTTTTTCCACAAAATTTTTCTTTGCCATGATTTAGCTTTCCTCTTCGATCTGTTGCAAATTTTCCCGCAAAATGGCGCCGAAATCATGTTTTCCCGGATCGACATATGTTAACAATGCAACGTCTTCCTCAACCAATTCTAAAGCGCCTAATTGCACCGCGGTATCCGTATCTTTTACAACCAGCGCTTTTAATAATAAAGTCGGCAAAATATCCAAGGGCATGACTTCTTCATAGATACCAAAAGGCAAAATAGCGCGCGCGGAACCCTGCACCGCGGTGGTAAATGGTAACGGTTTCTTTAAAAAACGACCGAGATAAGCTCTTGTTTTAGAATAACGATTTTCGCCGAGTCGCATGAATTCCAAAAATACAGAATCCCTACCTTCCGGCAATACGCTGATTTGTTGATCATAATTGCCTAAATAGTTGCAAGACACTAGAGAACGTCTACCAGAAAAAACAGAACCGGAAATTATGCGTTGCGCTCCAGAAAGCAAGTTATCTTCGAGCAATTCATCTAAATTTGCCCCTTTAACTGTGCGCACCAATTCTGGTTTTTTAACTCCAGGTCCAGCAATAGCAACGATTCTTTGCGTGTCCAATGTTCCGGTGCGGAATAGATGACCGATTGCCAATAGATCTTGCAAACCAAGATGCCAAACCGTTTTTTGACTGCCGACGGGTTCAATAAAGTGGATATGCGTTCCTACTAATCCCGCAGGGTGAACACCAGAGAAAGTATGATATTTCACTTTCTCATTTTCCACGGCAGGCAATGCGCCGCCTTCTTTAAAGCAGACGTGAACGTTGCCAGCGGTCAGTTTACTGATAACGGCTAAACCCATTTGATAATCTTCTTCGCGACCGCTTAATGCTAATAGCGGATCAAACGACAACGGGTTAGTATCCATTGCATTGATAAATATAGCAAAAGCGGTGGCGTCAAAGCGTGGAATTTTATCAAACGGACGTTGACGAATATTGACCCATTGCCCAGAAAGGCGCAGTTGTTCGCGGATTACGTCTTCTGGTAATTCCTGAAGTTCATTTACCGAAAAGGACTTAAATGGAACGGCTTCATCGTCATGTTGAACTTCAATAATGACAGACAACAGTTTTCGCCGTTCACCGCGTTTAATGCTTTGAATTCGACCAGAAACAGGAGCACAGACAACAACATTAGGATTTTTTTTGTCCTCAAATAGAGCTTGTCCTTTTTTAACAAGTTCCCCTTCTGCAACGAACATAGTAGGTTTTAAACCCAAATAATCGGAACCAATAACGGCAACTGTATTTTGGGGTACAAAAGAGCGGATACTGAAATCTGTGATCGCGCCAGAAATGGGCAAATCGATACCTTTTTTAATGAGAATCATGCGCTTAACACCTAGTTTCCTGTGAGATTAAAGCTAACAAATCATTGTTAGCTTGATAACTATGGTTATGGTGCCGATGGCGAGAGTCGAACTCGCACGAGCTAGGCTCACTACCCCCTCAAGATAGCGTGTCTACCAATTCCACCACATCGGCGTCATCTGCAAAAACTCAACTTACTTTTTTGTTGAGTCACTGGTTGGGATACCAGTATCAGAAGCGGGAGACGCATTATCCTTACCTGAAACCGGTACGTCAATCTCTGCCGCGTCTTTTTTTATTTCTAATTGAGTTTGTTGCAAAATACTTGTACCAGTTACTGATCTATTTTGCATATAACTCATCATCAGCGCGCTGATAAAAAAAACAAATGCTAAAAAGCGCGTTAATTTATATAAAAACGAACCAGCACCTTTAGCGCCAAAAACCGTTGCCGAAGCACCCGCGCCAAATGAAGCGCCAAGACCAGCGCCTTTTGATTGTTGCAAAAGAATGAGTATGCTTAAAGCAATTGCTGTAGTAATAAAAATAATTTGTACAATTAGAGTTGTCATTTCATCGTCTCAATAATCTTTGTAAACAAACCAACATCTAAGGAAGCGCCACCGATTAAAAAACCATCAATATCGGCTTGACAGATGAGCAAACCTGCGTTGTCGGGCTTAACACTACCGCCATAAAGCAGCCGCATTGCGGGCGCTATACTAGCATAATTTTGCGCAACGATTTGCCGAATCATTTGATGAACATGTTGCGCGTAATCTGGAGTTGCAGCTTTGCCAGTGCCAATTGCCCAAACGGGTTCATAAGCGATAATCGTTTTGTGATCAACAAGATTTTCTTCCAAAATCGGGCGCAATTGACGCTCCAACGCTTGCTGAGTTGCGTGCGCATCATATTCCGCCTGCAATTCGCCGATGCAATAAATCGGAGTGATCTCGGCTTCTTTTAATCGGCGCCATTTTTCAATCAACAATGCTTCATCTTCATGATGGTACTGCCGCCGTTCTGAATGACCAATAATGCAATACTGACACCCCAACATTTTAAGCATTGATGCAGAAATTTCGCCCGTAAACGCACCTTTTACTTGCGCGGAAACATCTTGACCCGCCAAAGCGTTCAAACCCAACTTTTGTGCCCGATCGAGCAAAACTGACGGTAACGCAAAAATCGTTTCACATTTATCTGACGTTATATTGGCTTGAGCAAAATCATCTAATAAAGAAAAATCGCCATTCATCTTCCAATTTGCCGCAGCAATGGGTTTACGCATGAGTTTTCTCCTGTTCTTTAATTGTAGCGATCAATTCATTGACCACATCATTAAGCAATGTTTCATCATCGCCTTCTGCCATCACCCGAATTTTAGGTTCCGTACCCGATGGACGCAATAACAACCGCCCGCGGTTACGCAATTTTTCTTCGGCATTTTGAATCGCGGTTTGCACCGCTGCACTATTGATCACCGCATCACGTTCAACAACGGTCACACTTTTTAAAACTTGCGTCGTCAACGCCAAATCAGCAATTAAATCCTCGAGCGTAGTTTCCATTTCTAAAATGGCTGCCAAAACTTGCAACGCAGCAATAATGCCGTCACCGGTGGAATTACGATCAAGACAGATAATGTGCCCCGAATTTTCGCCGCCTACGCGCGCTTGCAATAACTGCAATTGTTCCAAAACGTAGCGGTCGCCAACTTGCGCGCGGTGCAAAGTAATTCCCATTTTGCGCAACGATTGCTCTAATCCCAAATTCGTCATCAGCGTGCCAACAATGGTGTTGAGTTGTTCACCCTTAAATGCACGATATTTAGCGATAATGTACAAAATCGCATCGCCATCGATAATACGCCCGCGCTGATCCACCATAATGACGCGGTCGCCATCGCCATCAAAAGCAATACCGATATCGGCTTGTTCTTGACAAACGCGTTGTTGCAACGCTTCTGGGTGCGTAGAACCGCAACCATCATTAATGTTGCAACCATTAGGCGCGGCATTGGTCACGATCACTTGCGCGCCGAGTTCCCGAAAAACATCGGGCGCCACGGCATAAGTTGCGCCGTGGGCACAATCTAAAACCAATTTTAAACGGTGAAAAGGCAAATTAAGCGGAATCGAATTTTTACAAAATTCAATATAACGCCCTCTCGCTTCGGCAACGCGATAAACTTTTCCCATTTTCGCCGGCGCAACCAGCGTCATCGGTTTATCCAAATAGGCTTCGATTTGTTGCTCGGCGCTGTCGGGCAGTTTATAACCGCCCCGCGCAAAAACTTTTACGCCATTATCGCTAAAAACGTTATGCGACGCGCTCACCACCACGCCTGCCGCCGCGTTAAAAGTGCGCGTAAAATAAGCAATGCCCGGCGTGGGCATCACGCCTAACATGTGCACTTCCATGCCCGCGGCTGACAATCCAGCGATGATCGCGTTTTCAAACAAATAACCCGATAAACGCGTATCTTTCCCTACCAGCACCTTTTCGCCGGCAAAACCGTTATCGCATAAAACGCTACCGACCGCCCAAGCAAGATGCATGACCCATTGTGGTGTCATCGGTTCTTTTCCGACTTCACCACGAACGCCGTCTGTACCAAAATATTTTCGAGAAATCATAACCATTATTGAGATACTGATGTTCCGGTTTCAGCTTTTGCCGCACCGGTAATAAAACGTAACCAACAATAACCTAAAGTCGCCGCGGTTAATGACGCCGCTAAAATTGTAATTTTAGCTTCAGCTAAATGTTGAGCTTGTCCGGAAAAAGCAAGTTCAGATACGAAGATCGACATCGTAAACCCAATTCCCGCCAACATACCAATCCCCAAAACTTGTTTAAAGGTAGCATCAGCTGGCAACGCTGCAATTTTCAGTTTGACACAAATCATAATCGCAGAGACAACGCCAATGAGTTTTCCAAAGACTAATCCAAAGAAAACGCCTTTTAAAACGGGACTATGTAATAGAGCATTCAAATTATTTAATTCAACGTGTACGCCAGCATTAAATAAAACGAACAGCGGAACAATTAAGAAATAAACCGGCGTATTTAATATGTGTTCCAAACGTTGCAACGGTGTTTGGGTTTTTTGAATGCCGGTTGAGAGCTGTTGCAAAAGATCGTTGAGTTCACGCGAATGTGCCACTTGAGTTTTGCTGTCGGGGTGCGCATCAAATTCATCTAATAATTGCCGCGCTTGAGTGCTAAATTCTGTTGGCGAATAAACTGCATTCATCGGTGTTGCCAGTGCGGTTAATACGCCAGCAACCGTTGCGTGAACGCCGGAAAATAACATAAACACCCACATCAAACTGCCGATGGCAATATATGCCCATAAAGCTCTAATACCGCCGCGGTTTAAAAGTAGTAATACCGCAAAGCATAAAAACGCCGCAATCAGCGGTGACCACGCCAAATTATCCGTATAAAAAATGGCGATAACAATCACGGCGCCCAAATCGTCAACAATCGCTAACGCAACCAGCACCGCGGTTAAAGATGGAGACACTTTTCCTTTTAACAATAATAAGATGGCAATGGCAAAAGCGATATCCGTTGCCATGGGAATTCCCCAACCGCTAACGGTTTCACCTTGCGAGTTGAAACTAAAATAAATTAATGCCGGAACTATCATGCCGCCGAGCGCCGCAAAAATCGGTAAAACCGCCCGTTTTAAAGAAGCGAGCCGTCCGACTTTCATTTCATATTTAATTTCCAAACCGACCATTAAAAAGAAAAGAGTCATCAAAGCATCGTTAATCCAATAATGGATCGTCATATCAATTTTAAAAGAGCCCATTTGAACGAGTAATTGTTGATTTAAAACGCGTTCATACCATTCACGGCAAGACGTATTGGCAAATACCAATGCAACAATGGTTAAAAAAACGAGCAAAATGCCACTGCCGTTTGCGCTGTTCATGAAACGGTTAAAAGGCGACAACATTTTTGCAACCGTCTTCTCCCACGGTGTTGCTGCCGTTAATTCGTGTTTTTCCCGAGTAAAATATGACATAAAATAATATCCCTTTTTCAATGATGAATAATTTTTAACTACTATACCATAATCACTTTTCTGTACGACAACCGTCATGGTATATAATCATTTTTTATTGATCATTACACTGGAAAACATATGGATTTACAAAACACTATTGAAACAGCGTTTGAAAAGCGTAGTGAGATTTCACCCAAAACGGCTGATAGCGCCTTAGTGACCGCTGTCAATGAAACGCTGGCTTTATTAGAAGAAGGAATGATACGCGTTGCCGAGCCGACGCCCGAAGGTTGGAAAGTGAACGAATGGATAAAAAAAGCCGTGATTTTATCGTTTCGTTTATATGATAATCACGTCATTCCGCACGGCTATACCCATTATTTTGATAAAGTTGCCAGTCGTTATGCAGATTATGATGAAGTGCGTTTTAACGCTGACGGCGTGCGCGTGGTGCCGCCGGCTGTAGCCCGCCGCGGAACTTTTTTAGGAAAAGGCGTGGTGCTCATGCCGTCTTATATTAATATCGGCGCTTTTGTTGACGAAGGAACGATGGTTGATACTTGGGCAACGGTAGGATCTTGCGCGCAAATCGGAAAAAACGTGCATTTATCAGGCGGCGTCGGCATCGGCGGCGTTTTAGAACCGCTGCAAGCATCGCCCACCATTATTGAAGATAGCTGTTTTATCGGCGCCCGTTCTGAAATTGTTGAAGGCGTCATCGTTGAAAAAGGCGCCGTGGTTTCGATGGGCGTTTATATTGGACAATCAACCAAAATCTATAATCGTATGACCGGAGAAATCACTTACGGTCGCGTTCCAACAGGTTCCGTTGTTGTTTCAGGCAGCCTGCCGGCAGAAGATGGCAGCCACAGTTTGTATTGTGCTGTTATCATTAAACAAGTTGACGAAAAAACACGCAGTAAAACCAGTATTAACGAACTACTCCGCTGTTAAAAGTCACTTTCTTGCGGTGCTTTTAAGCACCGCTTGTGGTTCGAAAACTTCCCACACTAAAAAACTAGGAAAAATCATGTTGACATTATTTTTATTCACGTTTCGTGGCGATAATTTATTGTGCTTTTTTAAAGGGGATAAACGATGAGAACCCCGCAAGAATGCGCTCAAATCACCTTATTGGGCAAACAAAAATCAGATTATCCCACGCATTACGATCCTTCAATTTTAGAAGCGTTCGCTAATAAACATCTCGAAAACGATTATTTCGTACATTTTATTTGTCCGGAATTTACCAGCCTTTGCCCGATCACGGGGCAACCGGATTTTGCCACGATTCATCTTGCTTATTTGCCGGATCAATTGCTGGTTGAAAGTAAATCCCTCAAATTTTATTTATTCAGTTTTCGCAACCACGGCGATTTTCACGAAGATTGCGTCAATATCATCATGAAAGATCTCATTACCTTAATGGCGCCGAAATATATTGAAGTTTTGGGGTGTTTTACGCCGCGCGGCGGCATCGCTATTCACCCGTACGCCAATTATGGTCGCCCGAACACAATTTATGCCGAAATGGCGCAACAACGTTTACAAAATCACCGCATCGCTTCTTAAAATTAAAGGATTTTTATGACAACTCATCTTTTATTAACCGCCGAACAGCATCAAAACGCTTTACGCTGGCTGGTTTTTTGGCATATCGTCGTTATTGCTTCCAGCAATTATTTAGTGCAAATTCCCTTTTCGGTATTTGATTTTCATACCACTTGGGGCGCTTTTACGTTTCCGTTCATTTTTTTAACCACGGATCTCACCGTGCGCATATTTGGCGCTCTTCCCGCGCGCCGCATTATTTTTTGGGCAATGTTTCCAGCATTAATAATTTCTTATTTCATCGGCGTTTTATTTTCTGACGGGCAATTTAACGGCTTTGCGCAATTGATGATTTTTAATACATTTGTTGGACGCATCGCGCTCGCCAGTTTTTTAAGTTATATCGTCGGTCAACTGCTGGATATTACGGTATTTAATCGTCTGCGGCAGTTAGAACAATGGTGGATTGCGCCGCTGGCTTCAACCATTGTAGGTAATGCTATTGATTCTTTAGTGTTTTTTACCACGGCATTTTATCGATGCAGCGATGAATTTATGGCAACGCACTGGGTTGAAATTGCCGCACTCGATTACGGCTGGAAAATGTTTATCAGCGTTACCTTTTTCCTACCCGCTTACGGTTGGCTATTGAAAAAATTGACGGCAATGTTATTGACCGTGCGCACTAAAACCACAAGCGTTACTTATTAATTTTGTGGCTCCATTTCGCGCTTTATTACGCGCGAAATGGGCAATTCAATGGTAAATAACGATCCCAAATCCACTTTTGATTTAATCACCAAACGTCCGCCGTGAATTTCCGCACCGTGTTTTACAATCGATAAACCCAATCCCGTTCCCGTCACGCGCAATCGTCCGCTATCAACGCGATAAAAACGTTCGGTAACGCGTGAAATATGTTCCGGCGCAATGCCGATGCCGTCATCGTTTACTGCAATTAAACACCATTCTTCCGTACACGCCGCATTGATTTCAATCGGATTTTTACTGTGCGCGTACACCAAAGCATTTACCAATAAATTACTGATCATGGATTGCAAAATTTCGGCGTTTACTTGCAGCGTAATGTGCTCAACATAACCAATTTTAATTCCTGTACTTTCAGGATATTGCGGCAATAAACTGGCTACAATTTCTTCAATAAACGGCAGTAATAATACTTCTTCCGTTTTCACCGCTGATTCCACTTCTTCCAGCGAAGCCAGTTTCAACATATCTTGAACCAACCCGTGCATTCTTTCGATTTGTTTCACCATTTCCCGCATCGGCACTTGCATATATTCCGGCAAATTTTGCGCCGATAATAATTCCAAAAAACCGCGAATTACGGTAATTGGCGTTTTTAATTCATGTGAAGCATTATCAATAAACGCTTTACGTTTTAAATCTAAATCAACAATCCGCGTCATATCGCGCGCGATGACCAATATTTTTCCCTGCGATAACAAGATGATATTAAATTCTAACCAATGACTGTCATCAACAATGAGTCGCGTCATAAATAAATGATTTTGTTGAATATGTTGCCAAAATGAACCAATACTTTCCGTGCGGATAAAATGATCGATGGGACGATTAATATCAGTACGATGATTTAAATGAAATAATAATTGCGCGTGATGATTAAAATCCGCCAATCGCCCTTGTTTATCAATCACAAATGCCGCGTCAGGCATCGCATCAATGAGTTCACGAAATAACGAAATATAGTTATTGAGGCGCTTTTTGTGTTTTTTGGTACGCTCAAAACGGCGATAAGAAAGTCGCGAAATTTCATCTAACGGCGCGGGTAAATCAGGAGGCAATTCTTGCGGGCGATCGCGCAACCAGTCCAATAAATTTTGTTCAACACGCAAACGATACATTATGACGACCAATAAAATGGCGGCTAATCCCCAGCCGCCAAAAATCAAAAAATTCATACGTACATTTGCTTTTATATAAAATGAATTGCCAACGCTGCTAACGCCATCACAACGCCCAAACCGCCGCCGCCCAACGCTATTTTGAGCTGCCGTTCCATATCTGCCAGTTTGCGTTGTGCAAAAACTAAATCCAAACGTTGACGTTCCAAAGCATCTTCTAAATGCGCATTATTATTGCGTTCTTGAGAAGATTGACGATTTTCTAAATCATCAATTCTCCGTCTCAACGTTAAATCAACCGCTGGTTCTGGACGATAATTTTCCAAAGCTTCAATTCGGCGTTTGATTTCTTTTAATTCAGCGTTGGAAATGACAGGCGCTGCGGGTGTTGCGGTATTAAATGAAATTTCTGCAGCAACGGGGTGCGCGGGATCGAAAGAAATGGTTTCGCGCGCCGCATGCGCGGTTGTCGTTTTTGTCGGTTCTGGAATTTCTTCGGCAAGCGATTCAACAGTCGCATCATCGGTTTCTTGACTGCCCAAACGTTCATTGAGCGCATTAATTAAATGCGCCAAACGATTGGAGTCCGCCGGTTTTGGCAAATAACCAGTGGCACCGTTATCGCGCGCTTTTTTGCGCGCTTCTTCAGAAATATCCCCCGAATACATAATTACGGGAAGATCTCGGGTTTCAGGATTTTTACGCAGACGAGCAAGTCCTTCAAATCCATCTAAATCCGGCATCATCACGTCCATAAAAACGAGGTCTGGCAAAAGATGGTTGACAATCCAACGTTCAGCATCAATAACCCCGTCCGCTTCGTTTACTTCGATATGATGTGCTTCGAGTAATTTCTTTAACGTCAGTCGCGCTAAACGAGAGTCGTCTACAATTAAAGCAGTTTTAAGCATTTAAAAAACCTCAAATTTTACCAGTCTCCAGTTTCGCGCAGAGAAATCACCTGATTGCCTGCCACAACGAAATGATCCAATAAACGCACGCCCAAAGGTTTCAAGAAGTTTTCAATAAATTTTGTAGTTTGCAGGTCAGATTCAGATAGTTCCGTAGATTGCGCGGGGTGATTATGCACCAAAACCACCGCGGCTGCATCTGAATCAAGAACGGATTTCACCAATTTCCGGCACGATACATTCACTTGGCTTACTTCCGAACCAAAAGCCTGCCCGATTCTTTCGTACGCCAAATATTGATTTTTTTGATTGAGCAACAAAATGGCAACTTCTTCAAAACCCAGCCCTTTATAATGCATCAATAAAAAGTTTCTCACGTCATCAGCCGATGAAAACTGCCATTCTGGTAATTGCAAATCGGCGGCGATAAAACGTTTACATAATTCTGTTACCGCTAAAATTTCGGCAGTTTTTGCTTGACCAATGCCTTTGATGGGTAATAAATGTTCTTTACGGCTCGTTAATAAACCAACCAAACCGCCGCGAGAAGCAATTAATTCTTGTGCAAACGCTAAAACGGGTTTACCAATAACGCCCGTGCGCAACAAAATTGCCAATAATTCCGCATCAGATAAAGCACTCGCGCCGAGTCGCAAAATGCGTTCGCGCGGCATATCCAATGATGGATCGCTGGTGATATTTTCTTCAACCAGCGCTTCTTGAGAAGATTCGTGAACTGTTTCTGCTTGATGAACCGTTTCTTGAGCTGCCGGCATTTCGGGTTTTTCCACCGCAACAGCGGGTTCTTCGTGCGCGGGCTGCGGCGCGGGCGCTTGCGCTTCGTTGTGATGAACATGTTTTGCCAGCGCGGTAACTAAAATATTCAATCGCTCCGGTTCAACTGGTTTTGGCAAATAACCCGTTGCGCCGTTTTCTTTGGCTTTGCGTCTGGCTTCTTCGGAAACATCGCCGGAATACATAATCACGGGTAGAGCGTGTGTTAATGGATTTTTGCGCAGACGAGCAAGCCCTTCAAAACCATCTAATTCTGGCATCATGACGTCCATAAAAACGACATCGGGAATTGCCTGATTAAAAATAATCTTCTCACCTTCCAAAACACCTTGCGCTTGACTGACTGTAATACCATGTTTTTCGAGCAAGAGCCTTAGCGTATGTCTTGCCAAACGGGAGTCATCAACAATCAAAGCAGTTTTAATCATCTAAATAACCTCAAATTTTTTGTTTTTTACCAGCATCGGCTCCACCCAAAAAGGCTGATCGATTTCCGTTTTTCTGGCATAAGACCGTAGAATACAATCACTGTTTATAATTGAGCGGTTTTCACCTGCGTGATCATACAGGGATTATTGTTATCGCGCTAATCTGGGAAAAACCGGCCTAATTCTACCTTTGAGCAGGGGACAGATTCAACATTAAGGATATTGAAACATGAGCCAAATCATACTCGGCATTTGTGGCGGCATTGCTGCTTATAAATCAATTTTACTCGCTCGAGAACTGAATAAACAAAACCACCGCGTTCAGTGCGTTTTAACCGAATCCGCGCGCACATTCGTTACCGAAGAAACTCTACAAGCGATAACGGGACTTGCACCGCGCCACGATTTATTCGATGCCAATGCAGAAGCGGCGATGAGCCATATCGAACTCGCTCGCTGGGCAGATATTTTGTTGATTGCGCCGGCAACGGCAAATACCATCGCCAAACTCGCGCACGGCATCGCTGATGATTTATTAACAACGCTTTATCTTGCAACCGATGCAGAAATCGTCATCGCGCCGGCAATGAATCATATGATGTGGCATCACCCCGCAACTCAGGAAAATATTGCCATTTTGAGTCGTCATCCCAAACATCACGTATTACCCGTTGCTTACGGCGAACAAGCCTGTGGCGAAAGCGGTTTGGGCAGAATGTTAGAACCCGAAGAAATTATTGCCGCTTTACCTCATTTAACCGCGCAAGATTGGCAAAACATTCGTTTGACGATTACCGCCGGCGCCACGCGCGAACCCATCGATCCCGTGCGTTATATTTCTAATCATAGTTCGGGGAAAATGGGCTACGAATTAGCCAAAAACGCCCTCGCCCGCGGTGCAAAAGTAACGTTAATCAGCGGCATCAGCAATGTAGCGCCGCCCAAACAATGCCGATTGATTACCGTAAACACCGCGCTGGAAATGTATGACGCGGTGCATTCTGTTTTAGCGGATACGGATATTTTTATCGGCGCGGCAGCCGTTGCCGATTATCGTGTTGCGCAGCCGGCAGCGGAAAAAATCAAGAAAAGTGTACACGGTCTTGCGCCGCTGACTTTAATTGAAAATCCGGACATTATTGCCAGCGTTGCCGCTGCCGCAAATCGTCCTTTTACCGTTGGTTTTGCCGCAGAAACGGAGCATTTACTCGATTATGCGCGCGCCAAAAAACAACGTAAAAATTTAGATATGATTATTGCCAATGATGTTCGTCAACACGTTTTTGGAAGCGATACCAACAGCGTAACGATGATTGGCGCCGGCGGCGAAATAACGCTGCCCACTCAATCTAAAGCATTAATTGCGCAACAAATTTTAGATTATATTTTAACGTGTTACCAAAAAAATGATTGCAGTTCCCTATAAAATTTTAGATCCGCGTTTAGGCGGTGAAATTCCGTTACCTACTTACGCGACAAGCGGCAGCGCGGCGCTGGATATTCGCGCCGTTTTTGCAGAAGAATCCATTGTGCTGGCGGCTGATGAATGCCGTTTAATCGGCAGCGGTTTGGCGTTTCACATTGCCGATCCGAATTATTGCGGCATCGTTTTACCGCGTTCGGGTTTGGGTTATAAACACGGCATTGTTTTGGGAAATTTGGTAGGACTGATCGATAGCGATTATCAAGGAGAATTAAAAATTCCGTTGTGGAATCGCAGCCAAACGCCTTATACCGTCACTTTGGGCGAACGTATCGCACAATTATTATTTCTGCCGATTGCTCAAGCGCAACTTTTTCCGGTGGAATCGTTTGATCAAAAACAATCAACGCGCGGCAGCGGTGGATTTGGTCATACGGGGCGTTTTTAATACGACGTTCAATCTTTTTTCATTCGTGCGCGCTTTTAGCAAAAGTTCGCTGCGGCGACGCGCGCCTTGATTTTTTAATTTTTATCCTCAAACATGAGGGGCAGTTATTTCATATTTATTTAAATCACGCATAAGGAATTGATCATGCACGACCCAAAAGAATCGCTTGAAACAAATATTCAAGAAACAGAATCACAAGAAAAACTTCCAGAAACGCCGATTATCGAAGAAGAACCTATTTTAACTTTACCCGATGATCAAATTAATCAATTACAACAGGAAGTTGCAGAACTCAAAGACCAATTAATCTGGCAAAAAGCAGAAAATGAAAATCTGCGCAAACGGCAAGCGCGGGAACTGGAAAATGCTTATAAATTTGCCAGCGAACGTCTATTAAAAGATTTATTGCCCGTTATTGATTCCTTGAATTTGGGTTTGCAAGCCGCACTTGATACGGAAAATGAAGCCGTTAAACAATTTATTACCGGATCGGAAATGACGCTGACGATGTTCCAAGAAACATTAGCGCGCCACGGCATTGAAGAAATTAATCCCGTCGGCGAAAAATTTAATCCGGAATTACACGAAGCCGTCACCATGACGCCGTCAGAAGCACACGAACCTAATACCGTCATTCAAGTAACGCAAAAAGGTTATCTTTTAAACGGTCGGACGGTACGCGCCGCGCAAGTGATTGTCAGCAAATAATATTTTTTAATTTATGAACTTCCGGTCATGATGACTTGTTTTTTTTAAAAGCCGTACCCATTAAGGCGAATAATCAGTGATTTTACGTTTAAACGAGGATTAAATATTATGGGAAAAATTATTGGAATTGATTTAGGAACTACGAACTCTTGCGTTGCGGTGATGGACGGCGATTCTGCCAAAGTGATTGAAAACTCTGAAGGAACGCGTACCACCCCTTCCATTATTGCTTTTAGCGATGGTGAAGTTTTGGTGGGACAACCGGCAAAACGTCAAGCTGTTACCAATCCTAAAAATACGCTTTACGCCATTAAACGCTTGATTGGTCGGCGTTTTGATGAAAAAGAAGTGCAAAAAGATATCAATTTGGTTCCGTATAACATCGTCAAATCAGATAACGGCGATGCTTGGGTTGAAATTGATGGCAAAAAAATGGCGCCGCCGGAAATTTCTGCGCGCATTTTGCAAAAAATGAAAAAAACCGTTGAAGATTATTTGGGCGAAACCATCACCGAAGCCGTGATTACGGTTCCCGCTTATTTTAATGACAGTCAACGTCAAGCAACTAAAGATGCCGGACGCATCGCCGGTTTGGAAGTTAAACGCATCATCAACGAACCAACCGCGGCAGCGTTGGCATACGGCATTGATCGCGGCGCGAAAGATGCAAAAATCGCGGTTTATGACTTGGGCGGCGGTACTTTTGATATTTCTATTATTGAAACCATTGATTTAGATGAAGAAGGTCAACAATTTGAAGTATTAGCCACCAACGGCGATACTTTTTTAGGCGGGGAAGATTTTGACCGCAGAATTATTGATTATCTCGTCAATGAATTCAAAAAAGAACAAGGAATTGATTTAACAAGCGATTCTTTGGCTTTGCAACGTTTAAAAGAAGCGGCAGAAAAAGCCAAAATTGAATTATCATCAAGTCAACAAACCGATATCAATTTGCCGTATATCACCGCTGATGCCAGTGGCCCTAAACATATGAATTTGAAATTAACGCGGGCAAAATTGGAATCTTTAGTTGCTGATTTAATCGAACGCTCTTTGGAACCCTGCCGCATCGCGATGAAAGACGCAGGTTTATCCAATAGCGACATCACTGATGTGATTTTGGTCGGCGGACAAACCCGCATGCCCAAAGTTCAAGAAGCGGTGAAAAATTTCTTTGGTAAAGAACCGCGTAAAGACGTAAACCCTGATGAAGCGGTCGCGATGGGTGCGGCGATTCAAGGCGGCGTTTTGGGCGGTCAAGTAAAAGATGTTTTATTGTTAGACGTTACGCCGTTGTCTTTAGGTATTGAAACTTTAGGCGGCGTGATGACGAAATTAATTGAAAAAAATACGACGATTCCAACCAAAGCATCTCAAATTTTTTCAACGGCTGAAGATAACCAATCAGCGGTCACCATTCATATTTTGCAAGGTGAACGTCAACAAGCGTCCGCTAATAAATCTTTGGGACGTTTTGATTTATCGGATATTCCGCCGGCACCGCGCGGCATGCCACAAATCGAAGTTTCTTTTGATATTGATGCCAACGGTATTTTGAACGTTTCGGCAAAAGATAAACAAACGGGCAAAGAACAATCCATCATTATCAAAGCCAGCTCTGGTTTATCCGATGAGGAAGTTGCGCGCATGGTGAAAGATGCCGAAGCGCACGCCGAAGAAGATCGGAAATTCCAAGAACGGATTGAAACTAAAAATAGCGCTGAATCGATGATTAACGGCGTTGAAAAAGCCATCAGCGAATTGGGCGATGAAGTAACCAGCGACGAAAAAGAAAAAACAGAAGCCGCAATTAAAGCGTTGCGCGAGGTGATGAAAGGCGAAGATAGCGACGCCATTAAAGAAAAAACCAATGCGTTAATGGAAGCTGCGAGTTCAATCATGCAAAAAGCGTATGCCAAAATGACGGAAAAACAACAATCCGATGACGGCGCAGGCACACAAAACGCAGATCATAAAGAAGATGATGTTGTCGATGCTGACTTTGAAGAAGTTAAAAGCGACAAAAAAGATTAATTTACTTCTTTTCGGGAGACTTATAGGGGCGGTAGCCGCCCCTTTTTAAATCTATGGCAGATAAAGATCTATACGCAATACTCGGTGTAAGCCGCACGGCAAACCAAGATGAAATTAAAAAAGCCTATCGCAAATTATCGATGAAATGGCACCCTGATCGTAATCCGAATAATAAGGAAGAAGCCGAAGAAAAGTTCAAAGAAATCAATAAGGCATATGAAATTCTTTCCGATAGCCAAAAAAGAGCTTCTTATGACCGTTTTGGTTTCGATGCTGCCAATCAAGGCGCTGCCGGTGGCGGATTTAGCGGCGGTAATTTCTCTGATATTTTTGGTGACGTTTTTGGCGATATTTTTGGCAATGTGCGGCAAACAAACGGCGCGCGCCAAACGCGTGGTCATGATTTAGCTTATAAAATTGAATTATCCTTGGAAGAGGCAATTCACGGCGTAGAAAAACAAATTCGCATTGCCACTCAAGTGCGTTGCGGCGAATGTCACGGCTCGGGCATGAATGCAAAATCCAAGAAAAAAACCTGCCCCACCTGTAACGGCGCCGGACAAGTCAGAATGCAACAAGGATTTTTCTCTATCGCCCAACCTTGCCCTACGTGCCACGGTCGCGGTGAAATTATTGAAAATCCGTGCAATAAATGCCAAGGAACGGGACGCGTTAAAGATACGCGCGTTTTAACGGTCAATATTCCCGCCGGCGTTGATAACGGCGATCGCATTCGTTTAAGTGGCGAAGGCGAAGCGGGAGAATTAGGCGCACCGGCTGGCGATTTATACATTGAAATTTTCGTCCGCGCTCACCCCATTTTCGAAAGGCAAGGTAATGATTTATATTGCAAAATGCCTATTAGTTTTACTACGGCTTGTTTGGGCGGCGATTTGGAAGTGCCTACGTTAAACGGACGCGTAAAATTAAGCATTCCCGAAGAAACGCAAACCGGCAAAACCTTTCGTTTGAAAGGAAAAGGCGTGCAATCGGTGCGCAGTAACAGCGTTGGCGATTTATATTGCACGGTTACGATTGAAACGCCGATCAATTTATCCAAAGCGCAAAAAGAGTTATTGATGAATTTTGAGCAAGCGCTCAATGAAGGCGGAAAAACGCATACGCCTCAAGCTAAAGGCTTTTTTGATAATATCAAGCAATTTTTTGATAATTTGTAAATATTCGCTCTCATATGTGGTCTAGCAGTTTATTTAGACCACATTTTCTTTAAAATTTGTTTATAAATCACTAAAAACTGAATCTTTACGATCAATTTGTTCATTATTTTATGCATATAAAATATATGAATTTCAATGTATTAAAATTATACTCAATCATCATACGAAAAAATAAATTTACCGCTGCGTTGTTTTTGTAGAATAATCATTAAGTTCAATATGTTAAAACAACAAAGAGGAGTAATAACATGATGAATGCACTTTCTGCTTTTGCAGGTTGGCTGTGGGGAACGCCGCTGTTAACGCTGGTTGTCGGCGGCGGATTGATTATTTCGATTCGAACCCGTTTTTTTCAATTGCGCTATTTGCCTTTTATTTTGAAACAAACATTCGGAAAAATGTTTGGCAAAAATGATCGAGGCGAGGGAACAGTTTCCGCGTTCCAAGCGATGACAACGGCTTTAGCCTCATCAATTGGCGCGGCAAATATTGTGGTAGTACCAACGATTATCTTCGCTGCCGGGCCCGGCGCCGTATTTTGGATGTGGGTTGCCGCGATTATCGGGCAAGGAACAAAATTCGCGGAAGTGGCGCTTAGTATTAAATATCGGGAAAAAAATGCTTTTGGTGAATACGTTGGCGGTTGTAGTTATACGTTAAAAAACGGTCTTAAAGGCAAACTCGGCAAAGTGATGGGTATGTTGGCAGCGTTTTTCTTCATGGTAGAAATTTTGCCTTCTATTACTTTGCAAACGCTTTCCGCCGTGAGCCCCGTCGTCAGTATTGCCAACGAATTTCATTTAAATCCCGATATTGCAAGAACAACATCAATTATCGCCATTTTCGTGATTGTGGGATTAGTCGTTTTCGGTGGCGTCAAAATGATTGGACGCGTTACCGAAAAAATGGTTCCTTTTATGGCGTTACTTTATGTAACCTTCGGTTTACTGATTATTTTGATGCATATTGATGCGGTTCCTGAAGCTTTTCGTTTAATTTTTGTCGGTGCTTTTAATCCGCAAGCCGTAGTGGGCGGTTCGGTAGGTGCCGTGATGAAAGACGCGATTTCAAAAGGGGTTGCTAGAGGTGTTTATTCCAACGAAGCAGGTATGGGTTCTGCTGGATACGGTCACGCCGCTGCCACTACCGACCACCCTGCCCGACAAGGATTGTGGGGGTGTTTTGAAGTTATCGCTGATACGATTGTGGTTTGTACCATGTCAGCATTAGTGATTTTAACCGCTGGCGTTTGGCACCCTGGCATGACAGAAGCCGAAATTTCATCAGTAGCATCTGTTGCCGTAGAACGCGCATTTAATACTGCTTTCGGTAATTTAGGTTCATTGATTATTTCCGTTTGTTTATTTTTATTCGTGCTCTCAACGATCATCGTTATCGTTTTTTATTGCGAAAAACAAGCCGAATATTTATGGGGCAGTAAAGTAGGCATTGTCTTTAGAGGCATTGCTTCATTGATGATCCTTTTAGCCTTATTTATTTCATTTGAAAACGCCGGCGTTTTCCTTGATATCGCATTGGGACTCATCGTTATCCCCAACATGATTGGTTTGATTTTATTAAGCGGTGAAGTGCAAGAAATTTATGAAGATTTTTTCCACAATCCCAAATATTTTCCAAACGCCAAAGTAAAATCCGCGCCGGAAAATAAATCGTAATCAATGTTCTTTTGAAAAAAGCCATTTTTGAGATGGCTTTTTTATTTTAGAAACAACCGCTAAAGACTTTGAAATGTGAAAACGTGCCGTAATCGGTAAAACGAATTGCTTTTAAAGCCGCCATATCATCAGCGCTGATCGTAAAATCCAATTCTCGGTTATTTTTCATATGCGCAGGATTTTCTGCTTTCGGCAAAACCACCGTATTCAATTGCCACGCATAACGAATGCATAATTGCGCCACGGAAACTTGATATTTTTCTGCCATCGCCACAATTGCCGCACTTTTTCCCGCTTCTCCGTGCGCAATCGGTGAATAAGCTTCTACAACAATTTGATGTCGTTGACAAAATTCAAGAAGTTCAAACGGCGTATTGCCGATATGCAATAAAATTTGGTTGACCATCGGGCGAATGTGGCAAGTTTCAAACAAAAATTCCAAATCCGATATCAAAAAATTAGAAACACCAATCGCTTTTAATTTCCCCGCCTGATACGCCGCTTCCAATGCCTGCCATACAGCTTTATTTTCCGCAATATAACGTTTTTCGGGGTGACGCCATTCGTCCCACGGCTGCGGACTATGAATCAGCATTAAATCCAAATAATCCAAACCCATTTGCGATAGCGTTTCATCAATTGATCGCGCCGCATCATCATAAGATTTCAATTCCGCAGCAACTTTGCTCGTAACAAAAATATTTTCCCGCGGAATTCCGCTATTTTTAATGCCCGCGCCCACACCCGCTTCATTTTCATAAGCTTGCGCGGTATCAATATGACGGTATCCCAAATCCAACGCATGTTGCACCGCTTTTGCCGCGTTTTTTTGCTCAATGCACCACGTTCCCAAACCTAATCGCGGAATTTCAATGCCATTTTGTAAACGATAAGTTGGTTCTACAAACATCTTCCACTCCTTCGTGTTGACATAACGGGCGCGATCCTAGCATTTTTTTGACAGCAAAATGATGAGGTTTTAAGCTGTGGAACGTTTTGATCGCAAAATGAGGACAAAAAATGAATTCCGAAAAAAAACTTGAACGCAGCGAACCTCAAGGTGAATTGGTATTGCGCAGTTTAGCGATGCCCGCCGATACCAATCCTAATCAAGATATTTTTGGCGGCTGGATTATGTCGCAAATGGATATGGGTGCTGGCATTCTTGCTGCAGAAATCACACGCGGTCGCGCGGTCACCATTGCCGTGCAAGAAATGACTTTTATGCACCCCGTGCGCGTTGGTAACGTAGTTTGTTGTTATGGTCGTTGCGTGCATATTGGGCGAACGTCTTTGCAAATTAAAATTGAAGTTTGGGTGAAAATATTTGGGCAAAGCGGTTTTGAAGAGAGCCGAAAATTGGTTACTGAAGCGATTTTTACCTACGTTGCCATCGATGAAAACGGCAATCCGCGTCCGATTCCCAAAGAAAATAATCCGAAACTCGCTGATGTGAATTTATAAAATACAAAAAAAACAAGCCGCCGGATCCTAAAAATCCAGCGGCTTAGTTAGTTAATTAGCGTATATAAATAATTACAAATTATATTTTGTTTTCAAAGTGTCGAAAGTACCGTTTTTCTTCGTTGCTTCCAAACCGTCTGTAATTCTTTTCGCTAAAGCAGCATTATCTTTTTTCGTTGTGTAGTTAATAGAAATACTTTGTACGTATTCTTTAGGCACGTCTAAAATTTGGAACTCGTGATCTTTATAGCTTTTTACCAAATAATTGATTTCAGAAATCGGCGCCAACATCACTTCTGATTTATCCATAAATAAATTTTTGAGCGCTAAAAAGTTGGTATCTAAAGCGGCAATTTCTAAATTAGGATATTTGAGTTTTTTCACGGCTTGCAATTGTTCATCTTGCGGTGACAAACTGATCACGGAAACTTTTGTATTTTCAGAAATTGGTTCCATATCAGATTTTTTCAAACGAATAAATTTAAATCCGTCGTCGTGAATATGAATCATGTTATATAACTGACTACGTTCTTCGGTGCCGTAAACGTGTCCCACAAAATCAAACTCGCCTTTTTCTAATCCCGGCAAAGTGCGTGAGAACATAATCGGTTCGATTTTAACGTCAAATCCTGCTTCTTTGCCAATTGCTTGAATTAATTCGATTTCAAAGCCGGTTAAATTGCCGGATTCATCTTGATAACTATACGGCGCTGCCAAATAGTTAATTCCCATTGTTAACGTTTCAGCATTTGCTGCTGTTGCCATACCCATAACGAGCGCGATTGCCAATGAAGATTTTTTAAATAAAAACATCAGAACTCCTTTAAATAAAGGTATAAAAAAAAACAACGATTAAGTTCACTTGCAAAACGTTTTAAATCATATTCAAATCAATTTTTGCTCGTAAACTCATCATTTCCATCGTCCACGGCGGATCCCATACCATTTCCACCGTGCAGTCAGAAACTCCATCGACTTTTTCTATCGCTTCTTTTACCCAGTCTGGCATCACACCTGCGACCGGACAGCCCGGAGCTGTTAGTGTCATATAAACTATGACTTTTTTTGCCACGGTATCGCAGTCAATGTGATAAATCAAACCTAATTCATAAATATCTACTGGAATCTCCGGATCATAAACGCTTTTTAATGCTTCAATAACCGCACGTTCTAAAGGAGATAACGCCGGATCCTCAATATCCTTATAAAAAGGAACGTCCTGAAAATCCATCATCACTCCGTTTTAACCAAATTTTTATGATGCAACGCTGCGTCTAACGTATGCCACGCTAAAGTCGCACATTTTACCCGCGCCGGATATTGCCGAACACCGGCAAGCGCCTGCAATTTTCCCACTTCTTGAGGAATGGGATTTTGCGTAGTCGCAATATAATGAAATAAATCATAGAGTTTTTGAAATTCCTCCAATGTTTTTCCCATCGCGAGCTCCGTCATCATCGACGCTGAAGCTTTTGAAATCGCGCAACCATCGCCCACAAAACTCAAATCCGCAATCACGCCTTCATTGAGTCGTACAAAAACCTTTAAATTATCACCACACAAAGGATTATGACCCGTTGCGCTGTGCGTACACGGCGTTAACGCATGAAAATTGCGCGGATTTTTGCTGTGATCAAGAATAAGTTCTTGATATAAATCAGATAAATCATTCATGCAAACATCTCCTGCGTTGCTCGTACCGCTGCCAATAATTGCGCCACATCTGCTTCATCGTTATAAACAGCAAAAGATGCGCGAATCGTTGCCGGAATATGAAAAAACCGCATCACCGGTTCCGCGCAATGATGCCCAACGCGAACGGCAACACCTTGAGCATCAAAAATCGTGCCAGCATCATGCGGGTGAATGCCGTTTAAAGTAAACGAAATCACTGCCGCTTTTTCCGGCGCCGTGCCATAAATCCGCACACCCGAAAAATCCATCAATGCTTTTTCCGCCTGCGCATGCAATTGCTGTTCCCAATTTTGAATGGACGATAATCCCACCGACTGCACCCAATCAATCGCCGCGCCCAAACCAATCACTTCCACAATCGGCGGCGTTCCGGCTTCAAATTTATGCGGCGGCGGTGCATAAGAAGTCTTTTCAAAACTAACCGACAAAATCATATCGCCGCCACTTTGATAAGGCGGCATCGCTTCTAATAAATCATAACGACCATACAACACGCCCACCGCAGTTGGTCCATATAATTTGTGCGCTGAAAACGCGTAAAAATCACAACCCAAATCCTGCACATCAACCGGCAAATGTGCGACCGCCTGCGCGCCGTCCACAATACACACAATATCCGGATTAAAAGCTTTCACCTTTTGAATCAATGCTTTTACCGGATTAATCGTGCCCAAAGCATTTGAAACTTGCGTGATTGAAAAAATCTTCACACCAGATAATAAATCCGGCAAATGTTGCGCCTCTAAAACGCCGCGCTCGTCCATCGGCAAAACCACCAATTGCGCACCTGCTTTTCGGCATGCAATTTGCCACGGAACAATATTGGCGTGATGTTCCATTGCAGTGATTAACACTTTATCGCCTGATTTTAATAACAATTCTGACAAAGAAGAAGCCAATAAATTCAAGCTATCGGTTGTGCCTTTAGTGAAAATAATTTCATCGACACGTTCAGCATGCAAGAAACTTGCCACTTTTTCGCGCACCGTCTCATAACGTTGCGTTAATCGTTGCGAAAGCCAATGCACGCCGCGATGAATATTGCTGTATTCCTTTTTTAAACACTGATCCATCGCCGCCATCACGGCTAAAGGTTTGTGCACGCTTGCGGCATTATCCAAATAAGCCAGCCGTTTACCGCCGTTTTTTTCCTGCAAAATGGGAAACTCTGCGCGAATATCAGCATTCATCTTCAGCTCCTTGCGATCCAATCGTTTGCAACGCCTGCACAAAATCGCCGCGCAACGCATCTTGCGTTAATACCACGGCTTCTTGCACAAAACTCATCATTAATAACGACCGCGCCGTCGCCAAATCAATGCCACGCGTTTGCAAATAAAATAACGCCTGCGCATCTAAAAAACCCACCGTTGCGCCGTGCGCACATTGCACGTCATCGGCATAAATTTCTAACCGCGGCATCGATTGCGCCCGCGCCTGCGGCGATAACAATAAATAACGGCTATCCTGCCGACCGGCGGTTAATTGGGCATCTTGTTGAACAAAAATCAACCCATCAAAAAAGCCCTGCGCCTGATCATTTAATACACCGCGGATAATTTGCTCACTGCTACACGCTTCATTTAAATGCCGCACTTGCACGTGATAATCATGAATTTCCTGCCGCGCTGCACTTTGCACGCCGCCAAAAGAAAATTGCGCCGATTGACCGTGTAAATCCGCATGCATATCAACGCGTGCTAACGCGCCGCCCGTGATTGCGGCATTGATAGCCAGCCGCGAATGATGATCTTGTTGACTGTGCAAAAAAACAGTTTGCGCGGTTGACGATTGATCTTGCGCGTTTAACCAAACAACCGCTTCCAATTCTGCCGCTTCCAAAAGAGAAAATTGCACGAGCGGCACTTGTGCGGCGTTGTTTTCCACGCCAAAATCCAGCCAAAGCGCCGCTTTTGCCCCGCGACCAACCACAACTTCTAACCGCGAAAATTGCCAAATGTGCCCCAAAGCATCGATATGAATCGTCATAACGTCTTCGCAAACGGTTTGCTCGGGAATTTCCAGCAATAAAGTTTCATCATGCAACGCAATATTGAGCGCGGCAAACGGCGCATTTTTATCTTCTAAAACGCCAGAAAATGCTTCGCGTCCGCAAGAAACTAACCAATCTTCCGGCAAATTATATTGATAATCGGCATCAGCAATTTTGCGCGACAATTGTAACGATTGTAACGGCAACCAGCGCCACGCTTCCTGACGATTCAACGCGCCATATTGCTGGCAATAATCCGCTGCATCTTTGGCTAAAGGATCGGAAGACGTTTGCGCCAATAACGGCGCCAATAAACTATCTGTCATCTCGACTCTCCTCTAGCGCCGCGATAATCTTGATAACCGCTGGCTTCGAGTTCCAAAGCCAATTCTTTACTACCGCTTTGCACAATTTTGCCGTCAACTAATACGTGCACCACGTCCGGCACAATATATTCCAGTAAACGCTGATAATGCGTGATCACTAAAAACGAACGTTTGCCGTCCATTAATTGATTAACGCCATCAGCAACCACCCGCAAAGCATCAATATCCAATCCGGAATCCGTTTCATCTAACACGGCTAAATCCGGCTCGAGCACGGACATTTGCAATAATTCATTGCGTTTTTTCTCGCCGCCGGAAAAGCCGACGTTAACCGCGCGTTTTAAAAAATCTTCGCCCATTTTGATTTGTTGCAAACGTTCCATCACGAATTGATGAAAATCTATCGCATCTAACGGCGGCAGATTATGATGTTTGCGTTTGGCGTTTAATGCGGTTTTAAGAAAATAAAGCGTACTGACGCCGGGAATTTCCACCGGATATTGAAACGCTAAAAAAACGCCTTCGCGGGCGCGTTCTTCCGGATCCAAAGCGAGCAAATCCTGATCTTTAAACCAAACATTGCCGGCGGTTACTTGATAATCAGGATAACCAGCAATCACGTTTGCCAAAGTCGATTTTCCGGAACCGTTTGGTCCCATAATGGCATGCACTTCGCCGGCGGGAATATGGAGATTTACTCCGTTTAAAATGCTTTTTTGCTCAACTGAAACATGTAAATTTTCAATACGTAACACGATAATGCCCCAAAAATATAAATAAAAACGTTAACCTACGCTGCCTTCTAGTTTTAAATCGATTAAACGCTGCGCTTCAACCGCAAATTCCATTGGTAACTGGTTATAAACTTCTTTACAAAAACCATTGACGATTAAATTCACCGCATCTTGTTCGGATAATCCGCGTTGTAGACAATAAAAAATTTGATCGGCGCCAATTTTTGCCGTGGTCGCTTCATGCTCAACATGCGCGCTGGCGTTTTGCGTAATTAAATAAGGAAAAGTATGCGCGCCGCATTGGCTGCCGATTAACAAAGAATCGCATTGGGAAAAATTGCGCGCGTTATCAGCGCTCGGCAAAATTTTCACCAAACCGCGGTATGCATTTTGCGCATAACCTAAAGAAATGCCTTTGGAAACGATGGTGGATTTTGTATTTTTTCCGATATGAATCATTTTGGCGCCGGTATCGGCTTGTTGATAATCGCGCGTTAACGCCACAGAAAAAAATTCACCAACCGAATCATCGCCTTGCAAAATAACGCTCGGATATTTCCACGTAATCGCTGAACCGGTTTCCACCTGCGTCCAAGAAATTTTGGCAGCGCGCGCGGCAAGTCCGCGTTTAGTAACAAAATTATAAATACCGCCCTTGCCTTCTTTATCGCCGGGATACCAATTTTGCACCGTTGAATATTTCACTTCCGCTTCTTCTTGCGCAACGATTTCAACAACCGCCGCATGCAATTGATTTCTATCGCGTTGTGGCGCCGTGCACCCTTCTAAATACGACACATAAGCGCCTTTTTCTGCCACGATTAACGTGCGTTCGAATTGCCCCGTATTTGCCGCATTAATGCGGAAATAAGTGGATAATTCCATCGGGCAGCGCACACGTTCGGGAATGTAACAAAAAGATCCATCGGTAAAGACTGCCGCATTTAATGCCGCAAAATAATTATCATCAGCGCCTACCACCGTGCCTAAATATCGGCGCACCAAATCCGGATAATTTTGCACCGCCTCCGAAAAAGAACAGAAAATAATGCCGTCTTTTGCCAAACGTTCGCGGTAACTCGTCGCCACAGAAACCGAATCAAAAACCGCATCAACTGCCACGCCCGCCAATAATTCCTGCTCTTCAATTGGAACGCCTAACTTTTTATAGGTTTCCAAAATTTCCGGCTCCACTTCTGCCAAACTTTTCGGCGCATTCGTTTGCGATTTGGGTGCGGAAAAATAAGAAATTTCCTGATAATTAATTGGCGCGATGGTTAAATGCCCCCAATCGGGTTGTTCTAAAGTTAACCAAATGCGATACGCTTCCAAACGCCAATTCAATAACCAATCGGGTTCTTTTTTCATGCTGGAAATATGGCGAATCACCGATTCATTTAATCCCGCCGGCAAAGTCAACTGCTCAATATCTGTTGTAAAACCAAAGCGATATTCACTTTGCGCCATGTCTTTTAACGCCGCATTTTTCTCTTTTTCTTCACTCATGAATTTCTCCCAGAACATATATTTTCATCGCGCTGCATATCTGCCAACGTTTTTGCTGCGAGCATCGTTTCAATCGCTTGATTCATCTGTTGCCAAAAAGGACTGATGGGACAATTGCTTGATAAATCGCAATTTTTATTCTGATCCACACATTCCACCAATTCCGGCATCCCTTCGATTACGGCGACCACTTCCAAAGCCGTAATCGTTTCAGCCGCTTTTGCCAAACGATAACCGCCGTACGCGCCACGCACCGATTGCACAATATCGCCTTTGAGCAAACGTTTTAACACTTTGCTTGCCATCGGCGCGGCGATTCCGGTTTTTTTCGCTAAAACTGCCGCACTTTGGGCGCTTTCTTCAGAAAGTAATACCGATAACAACAAAAAAGCGTATTCACTTTCTTTGGTAATCCGCAACATAAAACGCTCCAATATAGAACTAATGAAGTACTATATTCGCTTCACCCAATAATAACAAGACATTTTCAGCCGATTAAAGCGCGTGCAAAATTTGCCGCAATGCCGCGCACACAAATGCCGGCTGTGCGGGCGCGGTCGTTTTACCATAACGCAGCGTTTCATAAGCATTTGCGGCGTCACCCCATTGTTTTTCCGGTATTTTCGTTGCCGCCGTTGCCATATTGCGCAAAAATACGCCAAACGGCATTGCCGGCGCCTTCACAAAACCCCGTTTTTCCAATTTAATTAACAATTGATGCGCCATTTTTGCTACGGCATCATCGGACGACAACTGCCGTTGCCAAAAATAATAACCCGCCAACAAAATCCCCGTTGAAATGGCAATTGCCGCCGCTAAAACATAACCCAACGGCACCGCGCCCAATCCCAAGTGGTTTAATAAAAATTGTTGTTGACGGCTGTCCATTTGAATAATCCAATCTTGCCAAAAACTGCGCCCCGCATCTAAAGCGTTACGCAACCACGCAATCGTAGCAACGCGTTCAGCGAGCCGCGAACTCAAAGCGCGACCGTCCTCGCCGTGAGCAAAAACTTCTGACGACAATCCACCGCTGCGAATGCGATGCGGTGCAACGGCTGCCGTGGGATCAAAACGCGTCCAGCCGTTTCCTTCCAACCATAATTCCACCCAAGCATGCGCTTGCTCTTCCCGCACCACCCAATCGCCGCTGAGGGGATTAAACGTTGCGCCTTGATATCCCAAAACAATGCGCGCGGGAATATCAACCGTGCGCGCGGCAATCGCCATCGCCTGCGCATAATGTTCACAAAATCCGATCCGCTGCTCGAATAAAAAACGTTCCACATTGCCGGCACCGGCTAACGGTTCCAAAGAATAATAAAATTCTTCCGTTGTTAAATAATTTAAAAATGCCGCCGCAAATCCGCGCGCATTTTGTCCATTTTCATCAAATAAACGTTTTGCCAGCGCGCGCGTCCGCGTTAAATCAACGGTTACCGGCAACGCGGTAGCCGTTTTTCGTTCCAAATAAGTTAACGATTCCGGTGCCAAACGATACTCGGTGGCAGATTGTGCTAAAAAACGGTAATTGCGTGGCGCATTATCGGGTAAACGAATTTGCCACGCCGCCGCGATCGAGAGCCGTTTTTGCGGCAATTCAATCGGCAATTCTAAAAGCGTTAACCAATGCATATTGGGTTTAACTTGCGTCCATTCGTACGCGACCGTGGCATTTTTTTGATAAAACATCGGCTCGCGCGGACGATACGCATCGCGTCCCCACTGCGTCCAATTTTTGCCATCAAAATGCCACAATACGGGACCACGCCAATAAAGTTTTTGCCGCGGCGGCACCGCGTTATTTAAAAACCGTACTCTAAAAGTAATTTCATTTGAACGCGCCAAACCTGCCAAATCGCCCATAGACATTTCATCGGGCAAACCTGTTACTTGTTTTTCGGGGATTTGCGGCATGCGCCAAATCGGATTGATGCGCGGCACAAAAATAAATAAAACCGCGGCAAAAGGAAAAGCAAACAATAATAAAAATGCCAGCGTGCGGCGGTTATAAACTGATTGTATGCGGCTGTGGCGTTGCATCGCGCGCATCAACATAAAAAAATTCGCCACGATTGCCAGCAAAAGAAATAAAAATGCCCACGGCGATTGGGTATACATCAAAAGCGCGAACAACAAACACCAATGCAACTGAAAAATCACTTTAATATCATTGATATTGCGCGATTCCAGCATTTTACACATCGCCATCAACACCAAAAAATGCACAAAAACAAAACTCACGCCCTGTTGTTGTTTCCACACAAAACCCAATAAAACGCAACTCGTTAAAAAAATCGGCACAATTGCCCACAACGAGAGCGACATTTTTTTAATAAATAACGCTAAAAAGCGAATTGCCAGCGCGCAAATGATTAATACCGTTGCCGGCGTCGTCAGAAAAAATAATAAAGGCAAAACAAATAACGCGCTGATGGCAAGTTGTATCCACCATACGGTTTGAGGAATAAAATCTTGATGATTTTGTGCGGAAACTAAACGGATTAATTTCATGGCGTATTCCTTTATGGCGACTCATATTCGGCTAATCGTTGCAAACAGCGGTCGCGGTGTTCTTTTCCGGAAGAAAAATCAAGATAATAATGTTCTAAAACAAATGAATAACTTATTTTTTGCGCTTCACAATCCAAAATCCACTGCGCCATTTGCGATAAACGCGCCTCCGTATCGCCGCGCGTTTTGGCAAAATCTAATACGACTTTTTGCGCTGCCGCACCGGAAAAACGTTTAATTAAACGCTCTTTACTGCGCGCCGATTGTTTCCACGCCACGCGTGATAACGGATCGCCGGCGCGATAAACGCTCAAACCAGCCAAATCTTCTTCGCCTTTTCCGGATAATTGCAAGGTTCCCTGCGTTTGCGTTTGAACGTCGTAAGGTAACGGTTGATTGCCAGCAGGACGCGGATAAACCAGTACCCGCGCCGAACACCGCAACCATTGCCAAGATACAAAAAGCCCAAAAGGCAATGTGCTGTACATTTGCAAAAAGTCGAGCGTTTGCCAGCCGCGTTTTGTTGTTTCTTGTTTGAAATATTCCACTTTTGTTGCACCGGCAGCGATGCCGTCGCACCAATGAAGTTGCATTTTCTGCGAAATCCACAATCCCGCCCGCGGTTTTTGTGCTAATTCTGTGATGTATAACGGAAAATATGCCGGATCACCTGCCCAAACGGGCGGCGCATCAGCAACGTAAATTTTAAGTTGCGCCAAAGAATGCGCGGTTAATACCGCGCTTAATAACATGATCATCAGCAAAAGAAAAATCAGCGCATAACCCAAATTCAACCGATGATTGGCTGACCAAATAAATAACATGCCGAGCAACATAAAAAATCCCAAACCGTAATGAGTCGGCACGATGGGCATTTTTCGCGCAACAGTAAAAACATATTCGGCGCGCGCCGGCATACGCGCTAAACAATATCGGCGAACGGCGGCAATCGTGCGGCGCACTATCATAACGGCACCGGAACTTGTTCTAAAATTGCCGCTACTTTGGCGCGCCGTTGAGAAAGCGGCTGTTCCCACAACGGTAAACGATGTTGCACCACGGCAATAAATACTTTTTGCACGTGTTCGGGTAACACAAATGCCGATTGTTTTAATAAAGCGTAAGCACGCGCGGCTTGAATTAATGCGAGTCCGGCGCGCGTGGATAATCCTTGCGCAAAATGGCTGCGGTCGCGGGTAAACGCTAAAAGTTGTTGCACGTAATGCGCCAGTGTTTTAGAAACGGTGATGCTGGCAGCAGCGTGTTGTAGTGCCAAAATATCGTCGGCGCTTAATAAAATTTTCGCGGTTTGTAACAGCGTTTGCCGCGGTTGTCCGGATAACAACGCAATTTCTTGTTCTGGGCTGGGATATCCCAAAGATAAACACATTAAAAACCGATCGAGTTGCGATTCGGGCAAAGCAAAAGTGCCGATTTGTTCCTGTGGATTTTGAGTGGCAAAAACAAAAAACGGCTGCGGCAACGGATAAGTTTTCCCTTCAATGGTTACTTGACGCTCTTCCATCGCTTCTAAAAGCGCTGACTGACTTTTAGGCGAGGCGCGGTTAATTTCATCGGCAAGCAATAATTGGGTAAAAACCGCGCCGGCGTGAAAATGTAACGCGGCATTGTTGTCCAACGTTGAAAAACCCAAAACGTCCGCCGGCAGCAAATCTGCGGTAAATTGAATGCGGTGAAAATCAAGTCCCAACGTTGCGGCAAAAGCTTTGGCTAACGTTGTTTTACCAACGCCCGGCAAGTCTTCTAATAACACGTGACCGCGCGCGAGCAAACAACAAAGCGCCAATTCAATGGTTTCTTCTTTGTCTAAAATGATGCTGTTTAATTGTTGCAATGCTTGCTGTAAACGGAGATGGAGATC
Organism: Dichelobacter nodosus; assembly: GCF_001263335.1. Taxonomy (GTDB): domain Bacteria; phylum Pseudomonadota; class Gammaproteobacteria; order Cardiobacteriales; family Cardiobacteriaceae; genus Dichelobacter; species Dichelobacter nodosus. The sequence goes on along the minus strand of NZ_LGVW01000034.1, from coordinate 2,326 downwards.
GGGGTTTAACATAAAACGTCCTTTTATTTTCGGGTTCTTGTCGCGCACGACAAAATCAGGGAAATCAGTTCTTCATCAATGGTTAATTCATCGCTTAATACGATGATTTTTTCTTGCCAAAATGCCGACCAGTTTTGTGTTTTTACTTGATCTTTTGTGGTCATTAAAATCAAACCATCGGCGGCAAAAGTCAGCATACTTTCGTGAAGCATGGCGTGATCGGCAAAAATTTTGCTGATGACGGGCGAAATGCCCAACGCGTGCAACCGATTTAAAAAACGTTCTGGACGCGCAATTGCCGTGACCACGTAAAGCGGATTTTCTTTGAGCGTTTCGATGCTGATGCGTTCACCGTTACTGCGGTAAAACTGATCATTTTTAAAAGTGGTAACAAATTGTGGCGCCGAAATTGGTAAAGCGGTAGACATTTTGCCGGTGGTGATGATGGCATCAATCGTTGCAAACGGCGGCAGCGGTTCGCGCAGTGCCCCCGCCGGTAAACAAAAACCATTGCCCAAACCAAAATCCGCGGCAATCGCTAATAAAGCGCAATCATATTGCAATGCATAATGTTGCAAACCGTCGTCGCTGATGATGAGTTCGGTTTCTGGAAAATGCATTAATAAATTTTCGATGGCGCGCTGCCGGCGATAATAAACCGAAACCGGCGCACGGGTTTTTTGATGAATGAGTAGCGGCTCATCGCCAACGGTGCGCACGTCGCTTTTTTCGTTCACTAAAACGGGTTTTCGCCGGTTGCCGCCATAACCGCGGCTGATAACGCCCACTTTCCAACCTTTTTCTTGTAACGCGTTGACGAGCGCAATCACTAAAGGCGTTTTGCCGTTGCCGCCGACTGTGACGTTACCCACAACGATAACTGGCACTGGCGCGCGGTAAGAAGCAATCACGCCCAAACGGTACAATTGACGGCGCAATAAAACCAGCGCCCGAAAAATCAGCGATAACGGCAATAACACCCACGATTGCCAGCAGCGTTTCCGCCAAAAAAAAGGAATATCACGCAGCATTATTATTTCCATGAATCAAAATCAAAAACAGGCAGCATTGTAACGAGCTTTTACCAAAAAAGAATCAAAGCGCTGCTTTCTTCATGTTGGGGATTTTAGTAGGATAACGTCGCTTTTTTAAATCATTTCCTTATTGCCATGATGACTTTATCCCATTTGATTGCTGCCGCGAATACGGCTCACCCTGACTATTATCTGCGTTTATATTTTGGCGATGTTCCGGTGGGATTAATTCATCGTCAGGCGCCGAAAACTTTGGAAAAATACGGTTTTTATCTCGTTTCTCATGCTTTGGGCGTTCAATGGCGCGATGCAAGCGCGAATTGCGCGCGCAATTCAGAACACTTAGCACAAATTACGGCAAATATGCGTGCCGATAGTTACGTTACGGGTTGGCGCGATGAATTATTTGCGTTGTCTCCGTCATATTACCACGCGCCTCAAGCGTTGATTGAACGCGCGGCGATGCCCATTTTTGGCGGTTGTGGTTACGGCGTTCATATTAATGGTTTGGTGCGCAGAAAAAACGGTTTGGCAATGTGGTTGGGGCAACGTGCACCAAATAAACCGACCGAACCGAATAAATGGGATCAAATCGCCGCCGGCGGTTTGCCATACGGGATTTCCGCTTTTAACAATATGCAAAAAGAATGCCGCGAGGAAGCCAATATTCCCGAATCGTTAAGTCAAACGGCGCAATCGGTGGGCATGGTGAGTTATTGTTGGCAACAAAATAATGGCATTCGCGCTGATGTGTTATTTTTATACGATTTATTTTTGCCCGCCGATTTTGAACCGCAGAATACGGACGGCGAAGTGGCGCATTTTATTTGTGTTCCGCTGGAAGAGATTCCCGAAATGTTACGCGAGGGCGACGTAAAAACGAATTCGGCGCTCGTAATGTTGGATTGCTGTATTCGCCACGGCATTATTACGCCTCAAATGCCGGAATATGAAACGTTATGCCACGGTTTGCAGATGCGTAATCATTGGTTATCGCGCCTAAAAAATAAATAATATTTCAAATGGTTGGCAAAAAATTTGCTGATAAACTTGCATCAAACATAATTTTAACTATAATGCACTCCCTCTTGAGCGCATAGGGAACATTGATTTTTAAAAAATCAATGTTGAAGAGTAAGTTTATCGTCTAAACGTTATTCGGGTCGTTAGCTCAGCGGTAGAGCAGTTGGCTTTTAACCAATTGGTCGAAGGTTCGATTCCTTCACGGCCCACCATTTTTGCTGTTTCAATCTCTTTTTAATGATTTCTTGGGTCGTTAGCTCAGCGGTAGA
>NZ_LGVW01000033.1 GCF_001263335.1 Dichelobacter nodosus | reverse complement strand
TTTTTCCCAAAATATAGGTTAAAAAAGTGGTCAGCGCGTCCTTTTTCTCTCGCGTTATATACAGGTTTTTCGCCTTGCTCTTTTAAGATGTCATTGAGCGGTCGCGTTTTTTCGCCGCGCGTGCGGTCAAGCCACATGTTCATAAAATAAGCATCTAATTCCGGCATGATGAATTGCAGGCGGTGGGCATATTCATGAATGCTGATTTCTAAAGCGTCAGCTACTGCTTCTTTGCGCGTCATCTCACGCAAACGTAAAAAGCTATCGCCGGCTTTCACCTGATTTTTCTTCGGCGCAAAAGGTTTATAGTCTTTGAAGCGCGCGCCGTTGTTTCTAAGATAGGCGGCGGTTGCCTCATCTTTAATAAACAATTGAAAGCCGCGTTCATTATCAAAGTTGCGAATCAAAACGCGCCCGGCTTCATTAGCGCGCTCAACCCATTTTCGCGGATAACTGGATTTGATGATGTTTTGGAAGCGTTCTGTCGCTTCACCGTTCACCCGTGGCGGCGCGCCCAAATCCACGCCTTCGGCTTTTAATATCTTGCGAATGGTGCGCGGATAATCGCCGCTAACAAAAGAACGCTCCAATTCCGGCAGATGTTTTGTCCAGACTTGCTCGCCGATTTTGGCGACTTCCTGCCATTGTTCCGGCGACGGCAGCGGTTCGGGGAAGACTTTATGCGCCGGCGGAAACCCTGCTTTCTTTTCCTT
>NZ_LGVW01000032.1 GCF_001263335.1 Dichelobacter nodosus | reverse complement strand
CACTTGTTCAATTTTCATCAATCAAGTGCTTTCGTTACAAAACACCCGCACAAACTATCTTATTCTCGTTGTTAAAGATCTCTCTACTCAAAACCTCTTCTTTCAAGCCGCTTTAAGTAGCGCTCCGTTTCAAGAGGTGCGCATTATAGCTTCTATCTCCCCCTTTGCAACTGTTTTTCATATTTTTTAACTGGTTTTTTGATAACATTTTGCTTTTTCATAATTTTTTTATTGAGCTTCCGCGCATTCTATCAAAAAAGTTTGCTTGCTTATGAATATTTCCCTGCAAATAGCGCTTAATTTCTGGAGACTCTAAGCTATCAACATAATTCATATTAAAAACACGCATCGCATCATCGGCTAACAGTTTTTGCCCTAATTCACGATACGCACGAATCATAATCGCCAAAGCATAAGGCGCGCTCGGCGTCGTTTCATAATGTTCTAAAATATTTTTTGCGCGTGCGGCAGCTGCCACAAAATCGCCTTTACGCAAATAAAAATCGGCAATTTCTAAATCATGTTTTCCCAACAAATTATGGAGAAAAATCATACGATAACGCGCATCTTCGGCATATTCACTTTGCGGAAAACGTTCCACTAATTGCGCAAATAAATCAAAAGCATTTTTCAAAGGCGTAGGATCCGTTTGCGACAAATCGGTGGGAAGTAACCGTTTGAAAAAAGAAATATTTTTTTCATACTCCACCACCCCTTTCATATACAAAGCATAATCAATATAAGGGTGTTGCGGATAAGTTTTACTAAAACTATCCAACTGCGCGAGCGCTTTTTCCGCCTCACCGGCGCGGTAATAACTATAAGCAATATCCAACATGCTTTGTTGAGCCAATACACCGTACGGATAACGCGCCAACAGTTTGGTAAAATAATCGATAGCGGTCGTATAACTACTGCTTTCCATCTCCGTTTTACCGGCTTGATAAAGCTGATGCGCGTTCCAGTTTGCGGTATGATCCAACTGCATTCCCGAGCAGCCCGCCAAAAACACTACCATTGCGATGATTGCGACACCGTTCTTACGGAGTTTCATCTCGGCTCCTACCTGTTAAAAATCATCATTATACATTGAGACCCGTATGCCCAAACAACTCACGCAACACCCCATTAATTTCATCGTTGACCACAACAATCATGCTCTAAGACTCGATCAAGTGCTGGCGCGCAATTATCCCGAATTTTCCCGCAACCGTTGGCAAGACGCGATCAATGCGGGAACCGTATTATTAAACGGTGCCGCCGCGAAAAGTAAATCGCTGGTTTGTGCTGGCGACCAAATCACCGGCGTTTTAACGCAGGAAATTCAAACTGAAGACAGCGCCCAAAACCTGCCTTTAAACATACTTTATGCTGATGACGACATCATCGTTATCAACAAACCCGCTGGATTAGTCGTTCACCCCGCCGTCGGCAATCACGACAACACCCTGCTCAACGCCTTGCTTTACCATTTTCCCCAAACCAAACATCTTCCGCGCAGCGGCATCGTTCACCGTCTCGATAAAGACACCAGCGGCGCCATGGTTATTGCGCATAGCGCACGCGCGCATACCGATCTCGTGCGCCAACTGCAAAATCGCAGCATGGGACGCATTTATCTTGCTTTGGTTTATGGTTACATCACTGCCGGCGATACCATCGATTTACCAATTGGTCGTCATGCTAAAGATCGCCTCAAAATGGCAGTGCGCCCCGACGGCAAACCCGCCATTACGCATTACCGCATTGAAGAACGCTGGCAAACGTTAACCTTATTACGCGTTCAATTAGAAACTGGACGCACTCATCAAATCCGCGTACATTTAAGCCATCATCGGCACCCTTTAGTAGGCGACAAATTATATGGCGCGCGCCCCTTTTTAGCGTCATCGCTGACGGAATTACAGCGCCAAGCGCTCGCCGAATTTCCGCGGCAAGCCTTGCACGCCGTTGAACTTCATCTTCATCACCCCGCCACCAATGAAATCATGCGTTTTACCGCGCCGCTGCCTGATGATATGACGCAATTATTCACCATTCTCCGCGCACAAAATCCGCAAACGCCGTGACGATCTTCCCCGCTTTTTGATACGATAAGCGCGTTTTTGCTCAAAATTGAGCAAAATAATCATATAACACGCTGAATTAAATAAATTTATTAACGAATTCATGGACGAAAACGCGCTCATCGAGCGCTGCCCGTTGATAAGGAACACATATGAATCTACACGAATATCAAGCAAAAGCGCTACTTCGCGCTGCCGGCATCAAAACGCAGCGCGGCATCATCATTAAAAACAGTGTGGAAGCAAAAGAAGCCGCGCAACAGTTAGGCGGCAATCGTTGGGTCGTTAAAGCACAAATACATTCCGGCGGACGCGGTAAAGCCGGCGGCATCAAAACTGCGCAAACGCTCGATGAAGTGCACCATATCAGCGCCGCAATGCTCGGAAGTCGTTTAAAAACGGAACAAAGCAGCGCTGACGGTTTACCCATCAATGAAGTATTAATTGAAGAAGAATGCCGCGCCATCGCCACTTATTATCTTGCTTTAACGCTCGATCGCCCGCGCCAACAAATCGTTTTTATCGCATCAATGGCAGGCGGAACCGAAATCGAAACCGTCGCCGAAACAAATCCTGAAGCAATTATTTATGCCGGTGTCAATCCAGCCATCGGATTTTCTCCTTATCTTTCTGCGCGCGTTGGCGGCGCACTGCAACTGGATAAATCCTATCAATTGCCGCTTACAAAACTGATGAATCGTCTTTACCAATTATTTATTGATAACGATTTAACGCTACTCGAACTCAATCCGCTTATCATCACCGAAGATCACGAATTTTTACCGCTTGACGCTAAAATCAGCATCGATGATAACGCGCTCTTTCGTCATCAAGAATTGGTGGATTTACGCGACACAACGCAGGAAGATCACCGCGAAACGCAGGCTCAAGAATTGCAATTAAATTATGTTCCGCTCGACGGTACCATCGGCTGCATCGCAAACGGCGCAGGTCTTGCCATGGCAACCATGGACATCATTAAACTGTACGGCGGTGAACCGGCAAACTTTTTAGATGTTGGCGGTGATGCCACATCAGAACGCGTTAAACAAGCCTTTAAACTCATTTTGACGTCATCGCGCATCAAATCCATTTTGGTCAATATTTTTGGCGGTATTGTCCGCTGCGATTTAATCGCCGACGGCATCATTCAAGCGGCAAAAGAAATCGATTTAAAAATTCCCGTCATCGTGCGTTTACAAGGCAATAATGTTGATCTCGGGCGCAAAATGCTCGACGAATGTCCGTTAAATTTGCAAGCTGCGGACGATTTAATCGATGCGGCGCAAAAAGCCATCGCGGCAGCACAATAAGGAACAACAATGAGTATTTACGTTGACAAAAACACGCGCGTTATCACCCAAGGTTTTACCGGTTCACAAGGCACTTTTCATTCCGAACAAGCCATTGCTTACGGCACGCAACTCCTCGGTGGCGTCACGCCCAATAAAGGCGGCGAAACGCATCTCGATCGTCCTGTTTTTAATAATTGTTATGAAGCCGTTTGCGCCACAAAAGCGAATGCCTCGATGATTTTTGTGCCGCCGCCTTTTGCCGCGGACGCCATTCTCGAAGCCATCGATGCCGGTATTGAAACGATTGCCTGCATTACGGAAGGCATTCCCGTTTTAGATATGCTCAAAGTAAAAGCCGCATTAAAAGGGACGAACGTCCGCCTCATCGGCCCTAATTGCCCAGGAATTATTACGCCTGACGAATGCAAAATGGGCATTATGCCGGCGCATATTCATCAAAAAGGCAGTATCGGCATCGTTTCGCGCTCGGGAACGCTGACTTACGAAGCCGTTCACCAAACCACGCAAAGCGGTTTTGGACAATCCACATGCGTTGGCATCGGCGGCGATCCCATTTGTGGCACCCGTTTTATTGACGTTTTAAGCGCTTTTGAACAAGACGAGCAAACGCGCGCCATCGTTATGATCGGCGAAATTGGCGGTTCTGCGGAAGAAGAAGCTGCCGAATTTATCAAATCTTGCATTAAAAAACCCGTAGTTGCTTACATCGCTGGACGCACCGCGCCGTTGGGCAAACGTATGGGACATGCCGGCGCCATCATCAAAGGCAATATGGGGAGCGCGGCGGCAAAAATTAAAGCCTTACAAAATGCCGGCGTCGTTACCGTTTCTTCTCCTGCAGAAATCGGCGCGGCATTAAAACAATTGCTTCATTCATAATATTTCGCAGTCAATCAACCATAGAAAATGAACTGATCCGCGCGGTAAATAAGCATTTTTCGGCACACTTATAAATAGCGATTCGCCGATCACGTTTTTAACGATTATTTGCTAAAATCCGCGCTTTTGGTTGCATTATCATGATATTTTCACGCCACTGGCGCGCAGCTGCTGCGGGTTATCTCGATCGGCGCGCGCTTTTAATGTTTTTTTTGGGCATTGCCGCGGGCATTCCAATTTTACTGATTTTTTCCACTTTATCTTTATGGTTACGCGAAGCCGGCGTGAGCCGCGCGACGGTTACCATGTTCAGCTGGGCGGCTTTGGCTTATTCCTTTAAATTTATTTGGGCGCCGTTAATCGATGCTTTATCCGTGCCCGTTTTGCATTTTTTAGGAAAACGCCGTTCTTGGTTGCTTTTTTCTCAATTGTGCATCATCGCCGCCATTATCACGATGGCAAATATCAATCCGATTTCATCTTCAACGTTGACGCATATGGCGTTGGCAGCGGTATTTTTAGGCTTTGCTTCGGCTACGCAAGATATCGTTATTGACGCTTACCGCATTGAAATTGCCGGCGATAATAGCGGCATGCAATCGATAACTTCCGCGATGTATGTTGCGGGTTATCGCGTCGGCATGTTAATTGCGGGCGCAGGCACTTTATTTCTTGCGGCAAAATTTGGCTCTAACGAACAGCATTATGTTTATTCCGCATGGCAAAACAGTTATTACATCATCGCGGCGGCAATGAATATCGGCGTTATCACCACGCTGCTGGCGCCGGAACCCGTTCATCAAAAAACCGCGCCTTTGTCTGCTGCTGATTCCCTTAAAATATTGCTGCTTTTTGTTTCCTGTTTGGGCGTTTTTATCGGCACATTTTTATCAATCAGCCGTTGGTTTGAAACACATTTTATTTTGGTTCACAAAGATTCCATTTTTGCCGTTTTAAACGCGGTTCTGCGCGAAGGATTAAGTTTTTTAAGCGCCGGCAGCGTCACCATTTTCAGCGCTTTTTTAGCGATAAAATGCGGTTTGGCACCGCGAACTTTAATCATGCAAACATGGATCGAGCCGATCGCAAGTTTTTTTGCGCGCTACGGGAAAAAAGCCCTGATTTTACTGGCATTAATCGGCATTTATCGCATCGCTGATATGTTAGCCGGCGTCATGAGCAACGTTTTCTTTCAAGATATGGGTTTTAGCAAAGAACAAATTGCTACCGCGGTGAAAATTTTTGGCGTTTTCATGGCAATTAGCGGCGGTTTTTTCGGCGGGTTTTTTT
>NZ_LGVW01000031.1 GCF_001263335.1 Dichelobacter nodosus | reverse complement strand
AATCAAAACCATCAACTACACCTGTTTGAGTTGGATCTACGATTTTATCGGCATCGGGATTAGCGCGTTTTTCTTTTTCTTCTTTGTATTTTGCAGCCAGCTCTGGGTCGATTTTACTTAAGGTTGCTTCTGCGAAACTTTGCATGATAATTTTGCCGCTTTTAGACGCGAAGAATCGCCCATTTACGCGTCAAAAAAATTTCGTTGCAAAAAAACAACAGTGTTATACTAGCGCCCGTATCAGAAAAACCAATACTTTTGCTAGCAGGTTTTTAGGGCATTTTTTAGGTTGCAAAAAAACCACAAATTGATGATGGTTGAACTTGCTCTTTAACCTAAAATTGCGATACACTTTGCGCCAGTCATTTTCTGTAAAAAAAGATGACTGTGAATTCATTTAACGAGGACATATATATGAAACTTTCACACTTATCATTAGCCATCATCAGTGCTATCACTTTGGCAGCTTGCGGCGGTGGAGACGATAGTAATTCAGCTCCCTTAGACCCAAAACCGGATCAAGGGGTAGTTGATGGGGTTGCAGTTCAACAAAAAGTACAAAAATACTTTGATGCTATTAAAGCCGGTCAAAAAGCGGAATTTCCGGTACTTACAGCAAGCGAAGAAGCAACCTTAAGTAAAATCGACCCCAAACTCGCTGAACAATACAAAGCAGAAAAAGCTAAACGCGCTAATCCCGATGCCGATAAAATTGTTGACCCCACTCAAACCGGCGTGGTTGATGGTTTTGATTTGAAAGTACAATCCAGTTACGGCGCGGGTCAATATGTGCGCGGTGAAAAATCCAATTTCGATAAACAATTCAACCCAGAAGAAAACAGCGCGCCGACCACGATTACGGGTGTAGGTCTCGATGATCAAAACCCCGAATTAACCAATATTTTCTTTGCAAAAAAATCTACTAAAAAAGACGGAAAACTTATTGCTACTCAATATGTTGGTATTGATCCCAGTAAAGATGTTGATGACTTGCTCGATGGCGATTCATTGCAACAACAAAATAAACATAACGTTGCTTTAGATGCCGCTTTGTTATCTTATGTTGGTAATACAGCACCATCAGAAATTGAAGCAACTGGCGCTAATAACACTACTAAAAATTTTTGGGGCACCCATGGCAATGCCGCCGCAAAAATCGTTGAAGTAGATGCAGTTACCGAACAAATTGAAGCGATTGAAACCGCTTTAGAAAAATACGATACTTTGACAGATGATGATAAAGCCGATCGTCAAGTGATTAAAAACAAAAAAGTTCTTGATGATGCTTTAGCTGATCTGAAAAAAATCAAAGCCGATGAAAATAAAAAAGATCGCAAATTGCTCGTTTTAGATAAATACAGCAATACCATTCCTTGGGGCGATTATATTGCAACCAGCGCCGAAATTTTGAAAGGTTCTGGTGGCACTGCGGCGGCTGGTGCGAGCGGTACTGGTAATGCTGCTACCGGTTCTGCTGGAACTCCAGGTTTGATTTCTGTTAATTTTGAACCTGAAGCAAAAGCTAAAACAGCAGCAGATGGATTAAACGATCCGAAAAAATTCAAAATTGAGGCAATTCAAGGAACTGAAGAAAAATCTTATTCTTCAACCCGTATTTTCGGTAAAAACTTCTCACCAGATGGCGATTTAGATATTGTTAACAGCTACAAAGGCGCTACCACTGTGGTTTCTGCAGCTTCTTACAATAAATCAGCAGGTGCTTCTGGAGCTACTGGTTCTGGTTTAACCAATTTTGGTGAAAAAGCTGATGCAGAAAGTATTGGTAATAAAGATGCCTTTAATAACTATGTTGCAAAAGGATCTACCGCTGGAACTCCTCCTAAAGATCCTTATTTAACCAGCGTCCGCCATTCATTAGCAGCAGAAGCGATGTTATTAAATGATGTGCAATATGGACGCGTTACTGGTGAAATTGATGCGGAAAAATTGAATGCAGCAAAACCAGAAGATACGGTCACTCATATCCAAAGCCCATATACCACACGTGAAAAAGATAAAGCGGTCAACCAATATTTCTACCGCGGCACCAACGCTACTACTTTGAAACAAATGGAAGCTTTGCCGCAAGATAAAACTTTGGTTTATCAAGGTCATGCTTTAATGTACGGCATTGATAATAGTTTCCACGGCAGCAAAAACAGTTCATTACCTTACGCATTCGGCAAAGGCAAAGATGATACCGCGATTGGTAACTTCGTCAGAGCTGAAGTAAATTTGGGCGATAGCAAAGTTGATGGATACGTTTATAACGTTTGGCAAAAAGGCTCAACAAGCGAAACCGTTGAAGATGCTTTGGTTTCATTCAGAGGTCAAGTATTCGGCAACACTGTTTTAGGTGAAGCAAAACGCGTTTATCAAGATAAAGATGCGAGCGCCGACTTCCGCGCTTCATTCTTCGGTGAACAAGCTGGTGAAATGGGTGGCTCTTTCAACTCTAACATCGCTAAAGATGGTTATACCCATGAAGGCGACGTCTGGGGTGGCGTATTTGGTGCGAAACGTCAAGTAGAACCTGTGAAGAAAGAAAGCGAATATGATAATGGTTGGTTAATTTCTCACCAAAAATAATCGTAATTATTCTTCATGAATACGAAAAAGCGGCATTTCTGCCGCTTTTTTTTTATAGTCAAAACCAAAAACTGATTAGGGTTTTGGGGTAACAACTGGTTTATTAGCGTCAGGCAAATCACCAATATATCCGTTATGATCATCTACCTTTTGTGTTTCAACTGTGCGTTTAGCACCGAATGAACCACCCCAAACGTCATCGCTGGAGTATTTTTCAGCGGTAGTTATAGAGTTGAAAGAACCGCCCATTTCATCTGCTTGTTCACCGAAGAATGAAGCACGGAAATCCGCATCACCAGCTTTATAAGTGCGTTCGGCTTTTCCTAAAACAGTGTTGCCGAATACTTGACCTTTGAATTTCACCAAATTATCAACGATTTTTTCTTTACTACCATCAGTCCAAACGTTGTAAACGCGACCATCAACTTTGTTATTTGCTAAATCAACGTTAGCAGTAACGAAATTACCGATCGCATGAGAACCAGCAGCACCAAATGCAGATGGAATTTGTGAAGTATCCGCGCCGTGGAAGTTATTATCAATACCGTACATTAAAGCATGACCTTGATAAACTAACGGTTTCTCTTGTTTCAAACTTTCCATTTGTTTCAATGTTGTTGCGCCAATGCCGCGATAGAAGTAGAAATTATCAACATTATTTTCACCTTCATTAATTTTATTTTTGAAGGCAGCACGCTTCATCACGAGTTCTTTATTTTCAATTTTAGCTCTTTCATCATCGGATAAATCGGAGGTTTTGATGGGATCCAAATTACCAGTGACGCGACCATATTGCACGTAATCCAATTTTTGTGGTTTCACAGCAAGGTGATAATCGATTTTGGTTTTATCGATCAAATTTTTTACTGCAGTTTCATCAGATGTATCAGATAGATTTTTAACTTCTGCCGCCAAATCAGCTTTTGATAATGCTAAAACGTTTGCATCATAATAGCTGTTAAATTTAGCATCGGCGCGATCTTGAGTATTGTATTGACGACCAAAAACGCGAGTTGAAGATTGGGATTTTTCTTCAGTTCCTTGAATGGCTTGTTCCGTACCGCCATTTTTGAAATTCACGCCGATCAAACCCAAAGCACCCGCACCGGTACCGGCAGTAGTAATTTTGCCATCTGTATAAGTCGCTGCTTCAGCATCAGCCAATGCTTTTTTACTACCTTCGGTTTCAGTTCCTAAAACGTCATCAGAAGTTTTTGCATCATCACCGAAAGAAAAAACAGCTCCAGTAGAACCATCTGCTCTAATGAATGTGTTACCTGTAGGATTTAAACCTAAATAACCTTCAGGACTTTTCAGATCGATTGCTTCTAATTCTGCTTTGAGTGCGACAAATTTTGCTAAATTTTCTTTTTGTTCGGTAGAAAGTTTATCTTCTCCTATTTTTTTGTAGACTTTGATCGCGAAATCAGCCTGATCCTTTTGCGTTTTAAGATCTGTAGCAGCAATTTCTTTAGAGAGTTCTAATTCACTAAAATTAACAACGTTGTGATCATTTTGTGCTTGCAATGATTTTGGATCATCAATTTTGCTGGCATCGGCAGCATCATTACCCAAATATTGCACCAAAGAAACAGTACCATCAGCGCGAATCTTACGAGCTAACGCAATATTTGTAAGCCATGGGTTTTGTTTTTCAGCAGTAACACCCAAAATTGAAGTGGCGCTTGAGCGTTCTTTCGGATTAGATTCTCGGTCAAATTGAGATTGCTCACCGCGAACGTATTGCGTAGTTCCTTGGCTAGATTCTTTATTGAGATCTAAATGACCAACTACACCAGTTTGAGTTGGGTCTACGACTTTATCGGCATCGGCATTCGCCCCACGTTTTTCTTTTTCTTCTTTGTATTTTGCAGCCAGCTCTGGGTCGATTTTACTTAAGGTTGCTTCTGGGAAATTCTTTTTTGAAATTACGACCGCGGTTTTATCGTTTTTTGATTCGGATTTATAAAAACAT
>NZ_LGVW01000030.1 GCF_001263335.1 Dichelobacter nodosus | reverse complement strand
CTGCTAAATAACACCACACAAATTAAAACCGCCCCATCGGGCGGTTCGTTCTTTATGCTTGTGTAACGGCGTGGTTACGTAGTATAAAATATCGGTTTTAATAAAAAGCGATTTTTTTAATGAATACAAAAATATCCGAACATACTCCCGCCATGCAGCAATATTTAACCATCAAAGAAGATTTTCCCGATCTTTTGCTTTTTTATCGCATGGGAGATTTTTATGAACTGTTTTTTGATGACGCTAAAAAAGCAGGAGCATTGCTAAATATCACCGTTACCGCGCGCGGCAAAATCCGCGGTAAACCGATTCCGATGGCGGGCGTTCCGGCGCATGCATTAGAAAATTATTTGGCAAAATTAGTAAAACAAGGCATGTCAGCGGTTATTTGCGAACAAGTTGGAGAAGTTGGCAAAGGTCTTGTTGAACGGGCGGTAACGCGCATTATTACACCGGGCACTTTAACCGATGAAAACCTATTAGATGAAGCGCGCGACAGCATTTTATTGTCCTTATTTTGCTTTCAAAATAACTACTTCTTCGCTTATGCCGACATTACCCGCGGCGATTTTCAATTAACCATGGGACTCAATGAACAAGAATTACAAAGTGAAATTGAGCGTTTGCGTCCTGCGGAAATTTTAATGCCGGAAACGGCAAACGTCCCTGCTTTTATTACGGCATTAAAACCACACCGTCAACCCGATTGGTATTTTGATAGCGACAGCAGTTATCGTTTAATTTGTGAATATTATCAAACGACTACCATTGATGGTTTTGGTATTGCGCCCGATGATCCCGCGTTATCTGCCGCTGGTTGTTTATTGCAATATCTGCACGATACGCATAAATATCATTTACCGCCGTTAAAACCGCTGCAAAAACAACACGATCATCAATATTTATTATTAGATGCCACCACGCGCCGTAATTTAGAATTGGAATACACATTAAACGGCGAAAGTAAACATAGTTTAATTGCCACCATTAACCGTTGTAGTACCGCTGCTGGCGTGCGGACTTTAAAACGCTGGATTAATCAACCATTAATTCAACACGAATATATTTTGGAACGGCAAGAAGCCGTTACCGCATTATTAACGCACGCTGATTTGGACGAAATCGCCAAAACACTACGCGCGACCGCCGATATTGAACGCATTACAACGCGCATTGCGCTACAAACAGCTAAACCGCGAGAGTTAGCACAATTGCGCGATACATTAATGCAACTGCCTGCTATCAATGCCTTATTACAAACCAGCGCTGCGCACAGTCCATTATTAGCGGCTGCCACTCAAGCATTAATGCATTGCCCGCAATTGGGCGACCTTTTAATGAAAGCGCTCGTTGAAGCGCCGCCTTTAACCTTAAAAGAAGGCGGTATTTTTGCCGCGGGTTATTTGCCGGAATTAGATGCTTTGCATGAATTAACCGATCACAGCGCACAATTGTTAGAAAAAATGGAACAGGAAGAAAAAGCGCAAACCGGTTTAAATACGTTAAAAATCGGCTTTAATCGTGTGCACGGATATTATATTGACATTCCGCGCAGTCAGGCAGCAAACGCGCCGGCGCATTGGATTCGTCGGCAAACGTTAAAAAATAGTGAGCGCTACGTCACCGAATCATTAAAAACCTTAGAAGAACGGCTTTTAAACGCGCAAGATGAAGCGCTGGCACTAGAAAAACAAGCTTACACAGAATTACTGATAACCCTCGATAAACAGCGCGATGATTTATATCGTTTGGCAACGGCGTTGGCAGAAAGCGATGTTTTAACGTGTTTTGCGCGTTTGGCAAAAGAGCATCATTATTGCCGCCCGCAATTTAGCAATCAAATTGAAATTCAAATAACCGCCGGACGGCACCCCGTTGTTGAACAATTAAGCGCGCAACCTTTTATTGCCAATGATCTTGTGCTTCATCAAAAGCGACAATTGCTCATTTTGACGGGGCCTAATATGGGCGGAAAATCTACTTATATGCGGCAAACGGCATTAATTGTTATTTTGGCGCTTGCAGGCAGTTATGTTCCAGCGAAAGAAGCGCGGATTGGTCGCATTAATCGCATTTTTACGCGGATTGGTGCCAGCGATGATTTAGCCGGTGGTCGTTCTACTTTTATGGTGGAAATGACGGAAACCGCAAATATTTTAAATAACGCTGATGAACATAGTCTTGTGATTATGGACGAAATCGGGCGCGGCACCAGCACTTTTGATGGATTGTCTCTGGCGTGGGCGGTTGCCGATCATTTGTTGCAAAAAAACCGCGCGTTAACATTATTTGCCACCCATTATTTCGAATTAACCGCTTTAGTTGAACGGCATCAACACGGCGCAAATATTCATTTATCCGCCGCGGAAGATCAAGAACACATTGTTTTTTTGTATCACATTGAAGAGGGTGCCACCAGCAAAAGTTATGGTTTACACGTGGCGAAATTAGCCGGCGTTCCGCAAGCGGTGATTCACAATGCCAACGCTAAATTGCGGCAATTGGAAGAAAAACGGGTGCCGCAGCGCGCTCATCAAGCGTTATTGCCAATAGAATCTCAAAAACCTTCATTGTCACCGCAGATAAAAAATATCTTGCAACAAATTCAGGAGATTAATCCTGATGAATTATCGCCCAAAGCCGCGCATGAATGGTTATATCAATTAAAAACACTTGTGCGCGATCTCGATAAAAACGAGTTGTAATTCCTTAAAAAACCAAACCAGTATCAATTCATACGCCAATCATCGCGGTTTATCGCGTGATAATGGTACAATTTGCGCCCTATTTTAGCGGTAGTGGAAATTTTATGAAGCAATATAGTGGGTTATTACTGGGTTTTTTGACTTTATCGGTGTGCGCACAAGAAGCTTATCAAGTGCAAGTTGCCAAAGAAGTCAATCCAACATTACGTCTGCCCGAAGTTAAAATTCCGTGGGAGATGTTGTCATCATTATTGTCGGAAGAACAAGATGCACCGTTGGATTTATCGGAGGATCCTCAAGCGGTGGCGCGCTCTTTGGACAATGCCGTTGCGCACGGTCGTTTAGAGCAAATAAAAGTTTTATTGCCGCATTATAAAAAGTTCCCCGAACACGAACGCAACGAGCAATTAATTCGTTTTGCGGAAGCGGCATTGGCGCAATCTGTAGGAAATGTGAAACAAACCATTGAGTTATATCGCGAAATGATTGCTAATGATCCCAATTTGCCGCCCGTACGATTGCAGCTCGCATTGGCATTGATGCGCGATCGGCAAGATGCGGCTGCAAAAGATCAATTGGAACGTTTGCGTAGCGAAGATTTGCCGGAAGAGATTGCTGCCGTGGTCGATTCAGCTTTAGCGGCTCTTAGAGAACGGCAGGCGTGGTCGTTTGGCGTCAGCGGATATTATGTGCACGATTCTAATATCAATCAGGCGCCGGATATTCGTTCTCGCGAAACGGATCAGTGCCCTTTTGCTGAAAAATGTACGATTACTTTTCCGGAAAAAGAAAATGCCGATGGACTTTATTTGCGGCTTAATGCGGATCGGCGTTTGCCCATTAAAAATAATTGGTACGCCAATTTTGAAGGCAGCGCACACGCTAATTGGTATTGGAATACGGATCAATATGATGATATTCAAGTGCGTTTGGGATCGGGCGTGGGTTATGAAAATGCGCGCTTTGATGCGAGCGTATTGCCGTTTGTTAGTCAACGTTTTTATGCTGGAAAAAAATATGCGCACGCCGCTGGCGCCACGGTCAGCATGAATTATTGGATGACACCAAAATGGCGGTTATCGGGTATTTATGAAGGCGAATATGCACAACACGATCATCATTCATGGTTAGACGGTCAACGGCATTATCAAGCGCTTAATCTCTTATATTTGGCGCATTCTGGACGCTATTTTTTCGGCGGCGTTAATCATTATTATCAAGACGCCCAAGATGATGCGGATCGCTTTTTTCGGTACGGCGTCAACGCTGGTTGGATAGAGGATTGGTCGGGTGGACTTTCTACGCGGTTAAGCGCTTCCGTTGGGAAACGTCTTTATCAAGGTGCTGATTTAATGGCAAATATTAAGCGTAACGATACGGAATATAATACCGGCGTGCAACTTTGGTACCGCGATTGGCATTTTTGGGGCATTACGCCAAAATTGTCACTAGAATGGAATAAAACCAATAGTAATCATTTCTATTACGATCGAAAAAATGGCACGGGTCGCGCTTATATTGAATTGAGCAAAACATTTTAAAAATATTTAAGGATAAAAATATGGATACTCTCGAGCGAATTAAACAACAAATTGCTTCAATGCCGGTTTTGATTTATATGAAAGGAACGCCGGATATGCCGATGTGTGGTTTTTCGGCAAAAGCGGTGCAATGTTTGAAGGATTTGGAAACATCGTTTGCTTATGTCAACGTATTACAAGATCCGGAAATTCGCGCGACATTGCCGAAATATGCCAATTGGCCTACTTTTCCGCAATTGTGGGTGAATCAACAATTAATTGGCGGTTGCGATATTATCGTTGAAATGTATGAAAATGGTGAATTAGAAAAATTATTGGAAAATGTTGTTTGGCCGGAATCAATGGAATAATTTTTGAATTTAATAAGCATATTTTTTAAATGATACGGAACAATTGAAAATAAATTTTTCAAAAATTAAATTTGCCGATAATTTATTTAATACGCCGATGATTAAATTGTTTATTGAATTTTAATAAATGCGCATTACCAATCAATATAAATCCTTAAATTGCATATTAGCATCAATTCGATTATTATTTTCTGCCATGAGCAGAAATGGAGAATATAATGGAGAAATTATTTGATTATATTGATGCGCTATCTAATGATGATTTTGAAACGCTCATCAATTATATTGATAAAGAGCGAAAGAAAAGAGCGCGAGAAATTATCGCCGAAGCGCAACGCCAAGCCAGCCGTTTTGCGCAGGATATTGCGCCAACGGTGAGCCGGAAAACAGCGAGCAAACGTCCGCCTAAATTTGCTAACCCTGATAATCCGGAACAAACTTGGAGCGGAATGGGACGACAGCCAGATTGGTATAAAGCGTATATTGATAAAGGCGGCAATGAAAAAAATATGCTAATTAAATAAAGAATAATTAAGATTGAGCACGCGCGAGCGTGCTTTTTATATTGAAGGAGTAATTATGTCGGATACTATTTTTCATAAAATTTTACGAGCAGAAATTCCCAGCGCAAAAATTTATGAGAATGAATTTATTTGTTCATTTATGGACGCTTTTCCGCAAAGTCAGGGACATGCTTTAATTATTGCTAAAGAAGGCGGTAAAAATTTATTAGAAATGAATGATCGCGCACTAAGCGAAATTATTCTTTTTAGTAAAAAATTGGCAACGGCACAATGGAACGTTTTTCAACCTGATGGGATTAAAGTCATGCAATTTAACGGGGCGGCAGCGGGGCAAACCGTATTTTATTATCATATGCATCTTATTCCCGTATGGAACAATCAAAAGCAACAACCGCATCATGAAAAAGCAGTAGAAATGACAATATTACAAGCGCAAGCAAATAAATTAGCGGCGGCATTAAATCATTAATCAATGAATATCGTTAAAAAGATTGATTTTTAAAAAAAGGAATACGTTATGAGTGCAGAAATTATTAATGGCAAAGAAATTGCCGCTGAAATTCGTCGCGAAATAAAACAAGAAACCGCGCAATTTATTGCCGCAACCGGCGTGCGTCCAGGATTAGCGGTTATTTTAGTGGGTAATGATCCCGCGAGTGAAGTTTATGTAAGAAATAAAGGGATTCAAGCTGAAGAAGTCGGTTTTTTGAGTCAGATTTACCGCTTGCCGGCGCAAACAACGCAAGCCGAATTGCTCGCTAAAATCATTGCTTTAAATAACGATCCCCAAATTTGCGGCATTTTGGTGCAACTGCCGTTACCCGCGCATTTAAACGCGGAAATTGTCCTCAATACCATTGATCCCAATAAAGACGTTGACGGATTTCACCCGTTGAATATCGGGCGCTTATGGGCGGGGGAACCTTGTAGCGTTCCTTGCACGCCGTTGGGTTGTTCCTTGATATTAAAACGTTATTTTGGCGATTCTTTGGCAGGAAAAAAAGCGCTGATTATCGGGCGTTCAAATATCGTTGGTAAACCTATGGCGGCGTTATTATTGCAACAACACGCCACCGTAACCATCGCGCATTCTAAAACGCCTGATGTGCCGGCATTATGCCGTCAAGCGGATATCGTTATTGCTGCCGTTGGTCAACCGGAATTAGTTAAAGGAGACTGGATCAAATCTGGCGCCGTCGTGTTAGATGTGGGCATTAACCGCATTGCCGTTGGCGATAAAACCAAATTGGTGGGCGATGTGGCTTTTGAAAGCGCAAAAGAAGTGGCAGCAGCGATTACGCCCGTTCCCGGCGGCATTGGACCAATGACGATTGCGTGTTTATTAAAAAATACGCTGACTTTAGCAAAAGCCATACAACAATCTGGCAAATAAATAACGGCGCATAAAATTTTTAAGGAAACGTGAATGAGTGAAGATATTGGATTGTTTTACGGTAGCACTACGGGCATGACGGAAGACGTGGCATTTGAAATTGAACGCATCGCCCGCGAAAAACACGGCATTAATTTAACGCCGATCAACATTATTGATTTAGACGACCCAAACGATATGTTTTTATATCGAAAAATTATTATCGGTATTCCCACGTGGAATTACGGAGAATATCAAGATGATTGGGAATTGATCGTCGATAAAATTGCCGCAGCGGATTTGCGCGGTACGACCATCGCGTTATTTGGTTTGGGCGATCAAATCGGTTATCCGGAATATTATTTAGACGCAATGGGCATGCTGGGCGCGCAATTTGCCGTACAGGGTGCGCGCTTTATCGGTGCGTGGAAAAAAGATGATAGTTATCATTTTGAACAATCTAAAGCATTGACTGAAAACGATTATTTTATCGGGCTAGCATTAGATGAAGACGGTCAACCGGAAAAAACCACGCCGCGTTTAGAACAATGGCTCGCGCAAATTTTGCCAGAATTTCAAAAAATTACCGCTTAATTAATCGATTAACGAAAATTGTATACGGACTCATCGAGTCCGTTTTTTTTAAGATAAAACGCGGTAAAAATGGCGATAATGTTGCTCTAATACTTCTGCGGCGCGGTTTTGCCCGTAAATACGGATTTTTTCACGCGGATAATGAAGCGTGCGCAAGAAAATTAACGTTTGAGCGAGCGTCTCGCGGCGGCATTGACGCACAAAAGGTTGATGAATGAGTTCTGCGGCAATATGTTGGAAATTAGTCATAGAAGCGCCAAAACATACCGCGCAACCAGCGTGAATGGCTTCTAAAGGATTTTGTCCGCCGTGTTGATAAAAAGAACCGCCGATAATAGCAATTTCTGCTATTTGATAAACGCGCGCCAATTCGCCGATCGTATCGAGCAGAAAAATTTCGGAATGATGATTGAGTTGTTCGCCGCGACTGCGCCATTTGGGCTGATAACCGGCGGCGAGAATGGTTTTACTGATTTCTTGCCGGCGCTCGGGGTGACGCGGCGCAATGCATAAACAAGCCTGCGGTTCCGTTTTTTGCAACACTTTAAAAGCAGCGATGATGTCGGCTTCTTCGGGGGCGTGCGTGCTGGCGGCGATGCATAACCAATGTTGTTTACTGGGTAGAAAACATAACGTTTCGTCCGGATTTTTGGGCGACATCACATATTTTAACGTCGGTAAAACGATGATATTTTCCGCGGGAACGCCCAACTTTTTTAAACGGCGAGCGTCATCGCAGTGCTGCGCGCTGACCTGCATTTTTTTTAAAACCGGCGCCAATAATGAGCGCGCAAAACGGTAATAACCGTGCAACGAGCGCCGCGACAGTCGCGCGTTGATTAAATAACTGGGAATATGCTGCTGTTGAATGATGTGCAGCGCGTTGAACCATAATTCGGTTTCCATAAAAACGGCAACGCGCGGTTGAACGTGTTTGATAAAACGGCGTTGAATGTGGAAAAAATCATAAGGAAAATAACTATATACCACGCGCTCGGGATAAAGTTTGGCAAAAGCGGCAATTTGTGCGCGCCCCGTGGGCGTGGTCATCGTTATCCATAAATTTTGATTGGGATCGTGGTTAATTATTTCAATTAATAACGGTTTTAAGGCAATAAATTCCCCAACGGAAACGGCGTGAAACCAAAAACATTGCGCCGGCGCCGGCGGTAAATCGTAAGCAAATCGTTGGGATAAATGATGGCGATAAGCGGGATTGCGCCGCGATTTCCACAATAATCGCAAAAAAACAAAAGGAAGCGCGAGCGCAATCAATAGGTTATAAAGGATAGCGATTGGCGGCAAGGGTAAGCGCATGGCAGTTTTCACGTAAATGTTGGGCGGAAAGGGTGCCGGTGATAACGGCGGTAATGGGTTGTTGAAAGAGAAAATCGCTTAAATCGGTGACGCTGTATTGCGCGAATAAATGACCGCTACCAAAACCTTTTTTAATAACGACACCAACGTCGCATTGTGCGGCTTGTTTAATGGCGGGCGCTAAATCGGTATCCGTCAGGCTGTAACTGATCATCAGCGCATCGCAGTATTGCAGGGCAATTTGGGCGCCGTTTAATGTTTTTCCGGAAAAGCCGATGGCGCGGATTAAGCCTTTGGCTTTGGCTTGTTGCAAGGTTTCTAAAACGTCGCTGTGCAATAAAATGCGCTCATCGTCGCCGTTTGAATGGATAAAAACGAGGTCTAAATAGTCGCGTTTTAAGCGTTGAAGGCTTTTTTCAAGGCTGATTTGTGTCTCTTTTTTCGTAAAATTAAAATAGGATTTTCCTTGAATAAATTGCTCGCCAACTTTGCTGGAAATAATCCAATCTTTGGACGGCATTAATTGTCCCAAACGGCTTTCGCTGCTGCCGTAAGCCGGCGCCGTATCGAGCCAATTAATGCCCATTTCCCAAGCAAGCGACAGCAAATTGCTGATGGTTTTATCATCGGGAAGTTCATAAGGATTAGGATATTTCATCGCTTGATTGCGCCCAAATTTAACGGTACCCAAACCGGCTGCCGAAAGCATAATATTGGTTTTGCCGAGCGCGCGACGTGGTAAAAAAAATGTATTCATCGATTATTAAATAGGTGTGGAGGTTAAAAATGGCAACTTATGTTATCGGAGATGTGCACGGACACTATACCGCGTTGATGCGTTTATTGGATAAAATTCATTTTTCTGAAGGCAGCGATGAATTGTGGTTTTTGGGCGATTTAATTAATAAGGGCCCTGATTCTCTGGCGGTGGTTCGTTTTGTCAGCCAATTAGATCCCGCTCGTCATAAAGTTGTTATGGGAAATCATGATTTTTCTTTGTTGGTACAGGCGGCTTATCCGTCTTTGCAGATGAAAGCTAGCACCGCTGAATTTTTGCACGCCGCTGATGGCGCGGATTTGCTCGCAAAAATGCGGCAATGGCCGTTGATGTTTGTGGATTTTGCTCGAAAAATTATTGTTTCTCATGCCGGACTTTATCCTAATTGGACGGTGGAGCAGGCGTTATCTTTGCACGGGGAAATTTTGGAGCATTTGCGCGGTGCGGCGGGCGATGAATTTTTGTGGCAAGTTTATCAAGATGAACCGCTGATGTGGTCTGACAATTTAAATAAATTGGAACAATACCGTTTTATGGTTAATACGTTAACGCGTATGCGGTTTTTTCGTAAAAAAAATGGCGCGCACGATTGGACGGCAAAGATGCCGCCCGATGAAGCGCCTAAAGATTTAATACCGTGGTATGAATTAAAACGTCGCGATGGTTATCGCTGCATATTTGGGCATTGGGCGGCTTTGGGATTGAAAATTCGCGAATCGTGGGCGTGTCTTGACGATGGCGCTGCGTGGGGCGGAAGAATTGCTGCGTTTGATGTGGACAAATGGGCGGTTTCTGCCACGCAAACGGTGCGTTTATAAAACTATTAAAAAACTTGACAGTTAAAATTTACCTGATAAGATGCGCTCTCTATTTTGGTGGGGTACCCAAGCGGTCAACGGGAGCAGACTGTAAATCTGCCGGCTCAGCCTTCGAAGGTTCGAATCCTTCCCCCACCACCACCTGCGGGTGTAGTTCAATGGTAGAACCTCAGCCTTCCAAGCTGATGGTGTGGGTTCGATTCCCATCACCCGCTCCATATAGCATTCATCAAACGTCCATATAGCTCAGTAGGTAGAGCACTTCCTTGGTAAGGAAGAGGTCACCAGTTCGAATCTGGTTATGGGCTCCAGTTAAAATCTGTCAATCATGTTTATTAATTACATTCTTGGGTAGCGAAATGTCAAAAGAGAAATTTGAGCGTGCGAAACCCCACGTAAACGTAGGTACCATAGGACACGTAGACCATGGTAAAACCACATTAACAGCGGCGTTAACAAAAGTAAGTGCGGCACGATTTGGAAGTGCGG
>NZ_LGVW01000029.1 GCF_001263335.1 Dichelobacter nodosus | reverse complement strand
CTGCTAAATAACACCACACAAATTAAAACCGCCCCATCGGGCGGTTCGTTCTTTATGCTTGTGTAACGGCGTGGTTACGTAGTATAAAATATCGGTTTTAATAAAAAGCGATTTTTTTAATGAATACAAAAAGTTATGATTTACTTTGCAATCATAAAGTAAACATTTGACAAATTTGACTTAAAAATCAGAACTTGCCAAATGTTTATTAAAATATTATTTAACTTCAAATACTAAAGTTGCTTTATCACTATATGTTTCACAATCTTTATTGTCTGTATCCGTATTAACTGTTGTTTTTAAATACCATAATCCTTTTTTAAGTGGTCTAAACTCAAAATTTCCTTCTAAATCTGTTTTTGCATAACCAGCACCAGCCATATCAGCGTTATTGGCATATCCGCCATAGCTTGCATAAATAACAGCATTTTTAACTAAATTTCCATTTAAAGTTACTGTAAATTTAAGCAATTGATCAACTTTAATATCATCTAAATTTTCAAATGCGGGCGTTATTTCAAGTCCTTTTTTTAATGGTTTAGAGATAATGCTAGAACTACTTGCTTCTCCAACTTTTATTAAGGCTTTACCTTGCATGGTTGAAATACCGCAATACTCAACCTCATCAGTTGTATCCTTTCTAGTTTTATTCATTTCCCATTTTCCATCTGCTTTTTTTATCCAAGGCGTTGGTTTATAGAAAGCATTTAAAATATAAACTCCATCACTCAGTTTTTCTCCTTCAAAATGATAATTTTCACCCGTTTGTTCAAGAATAATTTCTTTATCTTTACCGATAACTTTGACTTTATCGAACAGAACAGTTCTTTCTTCTTTGATTTGTTCAGGATTTGGAAAATCATGCCCATAAATCATATCGGCTTTAAAATTATCAGAATTTTCACCCCAAACCCATAAATCATGACCAAAAAGCGAAGTTGCAACAATTGCACTTGATAAAGCTAGTATTTTTTTCATAAGTTTCTCCGAAATAAAATTGGGTAGATTGTACTGTAATTGATAATGATAATTATTGTCAAATTTATTATATTAATTATTTATATTGAATTTATTTAAATTTATAAACATAGTTCAAATTTCGAGAATATCAAATTTAAAAACTAAATTTGGAGATAAATTTTTACGAAAATTTTTAAATGACAACGAAATAAATTTAATCAAAAAACGATGAAACTTTAATTGATTTAAAGTTATTTCTAAAGCATTAATAACAAAAATTGGCAGTAAATTTTCGGTTTTAGATAAAGAAGATGTTATAAAAAATTAATATAAAAGAAACGAAGCAGTTTTGAGTCATCGTAAAGAATTCAGCGACTTTATTGGAATAATTGAGTGCAGTCACAGGCATTGTAAAATATTTATTAGAAAAAATCACATTGTTTAACCCATTAACTAACCGCCCATTAGGGCGGTTCATGATTATTCTAAACACAGTTTAATGCGTTAATACTTGACGGTACGCCATAAAATACATACCACCAACCAATATTGCACCGCCCAAAGTATTACCTAAATAAACTGAGCATAAATTATAGAAAAACTGAGACATTGAAATATTAGCACCAGCAAACATCGCTGCTGGAATAACAAACATATTGGCAACAACGTGTTGAAATCCAAGCAAAACAAAAATCATTACTGGAAACCAAATCCCCAATATTTTGCCAGACATTGACTTTGCGCCATAAGCCAACCAAACACCCATGCATACCATCCAATTACAACCAATGCCGGAAACCACAGCACGAGAAAAATCCATATCTACTTTCGATTGGGCAACGGCTAATGTTTCGGGCAAAAGTGCGCCTTCAGTAATGCCCAAATAATGTCCAAAAAACCATGCAACCGCTAAAGCGCCTAATAAATTAGTAGAGGAAATAATAATCCAGTTGCGGGCAAGTTTAGTGATAGAAACGCGTTTGGCAAAATACGCTACCGAAACAACCATCATGTTTCCGGTAATCAATTCACCGCCGCCAATCAAAATGCCGATTAATCCGATAGGGAATACCGAAGCGCCCAATAAAGTTGCGAAACTTCCCCATTCATGAGGCATTCCACCGACTACTTTAATATAAGACAAATAACCCAGCGCAATAAAAGCACCACCCAAAAAACCTAATATCGAGAGATATCCCAAACGACCATTGGCTTTACCAATTCCCTTTTCAATGGTAACGGTTAAAATTTCTTGAGGATACAAACTCATTTTTTATTCCTTTATTTATCAAAAAATCCGCGTTGATAATGCGGTTACAAACATATTGATTTATTTAATGACTAAAATCCGGCGCGTGCTTCTAATTGTTTAACAAATTGTTCATCTAATCCTAAAGCGCATTGTAATTGTTGCAAATAATCTGTTTCTTGCTGATCTAACGTTCCGCAAATAATGCGAGATGTTAAATAAACTTCACTAGCTAAAACAGGATCTTGCCCAACTTCTTCAGCAATTGCTTGCGGCGTTACCGGATAATTTAACGCGTGCGCCAACCACCGTTGCGTTTGTTCATCTTCCACCGCGCCGATTTGTTGCAAAATCATCGCTCGTTCTGCATCATCAATAACGCCGTTTGCCTGCGCTGCCGCAATCATCGCTTTTAAAATGATCCGACTGTTGCGTTCGGCTTCCTGCGCGGCGCGGTTACTAGATGGTTGATTTAACGGTGCATTATGAGATTGATTTTCTTGCCAATTTTGTAACGCTTGATAAGCTAACGTGCCGATTGCTGCCAAAGATCCCATGCGCATAATGGAACCAGAAACGGAACGTTTGTTATTATCTTTTCCGCCTAATAATAACGAAAGCACGCCCACTGCCAACGCGCCACCGCCTAATTTTTTTATTAAATCGGGATCGTTGAATGCATTTTTTAATGGATTATGATTTTGGTAACCGTTGAGTATTTCTTGTAGTTTTTTATCCAAACCTCGCCCACTGATTCCCTGATTTTGTTGGCTTATTTGCAGTATATTATTAAGTAACTCATTGATATTCATAGTTTCTCAAAAAAGAGTGAATGCACAAATGCGCCGTATTTTACACGAAAATAAAGCGCTTCGAATGTTAAACGCCGAAAGGAAAATTTTTATGAACACACCATCTCACCGCTATTATGGGCAATTATTTGCTTTACTCGGATTTTTTCTATTAGCCATTTTGTTTTATCTATCGATGAAAAACTATTTCGCGCCAGTTCAACACGAAATCATCTCGGAATATGCACAAAGTTTGCTCGTAAAACAAAGTCCGGATCGGCACTATCGAATCAGCGGCGCGATTAATGATGTGCCGGTAACCTTTATGATTGACACCGGCGCCAGCGATATTGCGGTAAATGAACAAATCGCCGCGCAATCCGGTTTAAAAAAGTCAGCAACTTTGACTATTTCCACGGCAAACGGCAAAACCACAGCGTGGCTAACGCATATTGAATCCTTAAAAGTTGGGCATTTTATTATCGAAAACATGCCCGCCATCATTGTGCCAAAAATGGAAAATGAAGTTTTATTGGGCATGCGATTTTTATCGCAATTTACCTTTTCTCAATCAAACGGCGTGCTGACTTTGGAGCAAAAATAGCATATTTATCTGCTAGTTATCTTCATCATCGTGGCAAATGCCATATAAAACCAAACGATAATCTTCAAAATCGTAATGGTGTTTTTGTGCAATTTCTTTCAAACGTTCCGTGATTACTTCATCGTAAAACTCGGTTACTTTTCCCGTTTTAACGCAAATCAAATGATTGTGATGCTCGCCTTTATTAATTTCGAAAACGCTATGATTTCCTTCAAAATTATGCCGTTTTAAAATGCCCGCTTGTTCAAATTGCGTCAAAACCCGATAAACCGTTGCCAAACCAATTTCTTCATCGGCAGCCAGCAAAATTTTGTAAACATCTTCAGCGGATAAGTGTACGCCGTCATCAAACGAGGTTTCGCGCTCCATAATTTCTAAAATTTTCATTCTTGGACCGGTTACTTTTAATCCTGCTTTTTTTAATTGTTGACTCATAACTTTTCCTTTTTGACCGAACACTATGGGCATAAATAAAAAATATTTATTTCACCGCGGCGATCATACTATTTTTCAATTGCAACAGCGCTTGTTGCTCAATTTGGCGAATGCGTTCGGCAGAAATATGGTATTTGCTGGCAAGCGTTTGTAGCGTCACTTTTTCATGCTCATTCAACCAACGGGATTCAATAATTTCCCGACTGCGCGCGTCTAATTGATTTAATCCTTGCGTTAATTGATGTTGCAATAAATGCTTTTGTTCGTGATGTTCGGTTGAAAGGGCGGGGTCAACGCTTTCATCTGTCAACCAAGCAGCTGGTGCAACGTTTTCCTCGTCATCATTTTCATCAAGCGGATCAAAAGCAATATCTTGCCCGTGAATACGGCTTTCCATTTCCAATACATCTTTCACGCTTACATTTAAATCTTCGGCAATCGTTTGCGCCTCAGCGTCCGACAACCAATGCATATTTTTTTTCATACTGCGCAAATTAAAAAACAATTTACGTTGCGCTTTTGTGGTCGCAATTTTCACTAAACGCCAATTGCGGATAACGTATTCATGAATTTCAGATTTAATCCAATGCACGGCAAAAGACACCAAGCGTACGCCGCGTTGTGGCTCAAAACGTTTCACCGCTTTCATCAAACCAATATTACCTTCTTGGATCAGATCGCCTAAAGGTAAACCGTAGCCTAAAAAACCGCGTGCAATGTGTACGACAAATTTTAAATGATGCACGATCAACGTTTGCGCCGCCGCTAAAGAATGATTTTGTTGCAATTCGGTTGCTAAACGAAATTCTTCGTCCGCGTCCAAAATGGGAATTTGTCTTACTTTTGCAATATATTGATCAATATCGCTAGAAGGCGTTAACCATTGTCCGTGTGGCACGAGCGCATGATTGGATTGCAAAGAAACAGAAGTTGTTGTCATAAAGATTCCTGATTAAAATTACTTATCATATAGTAAGGCAAATACAAAATTTTTTGCATTAAATGCATGTAAATCGTCGGAACGTTCGCCCACGCCGACGAAACGAATCGGCACTTTGAGCTTTTCGGTAATCGCAAATAAAATGCCACCTTTGGCACTGCCGTCTAATTTGGTAATCACTAAACCGTCCACGCCGATATCTTGATGAAAAGATAAAGCTTGTTTTAAAGCATTTTGCCCATTGCCGGCATCGATGACCAATAACGTTTCATGCGGCACTTTATCATCAAGTTTTTGCAAAACGCGTTTTACCTTTTTCAATTCGTCCATCAAATGATCCTGCGTGTGCAATCTGCCGGCGGTATCAATGATTAATACGTCCATTTTACGCGCTTGTGCAGATTGCAAAGCATCATAAGCCACTGATGCCGCGTCAGCTCCCGTTTTTTGCGCAATCACGGGAATATGATGACGTTCGCCCCAAGTTTGCAATTGTTCCACGGCGGCAGCGCGAAACGTATCCGCGGCGGCAAGCATGATTTTTTTTCCTTCTTGTTGCAAACGGTGACTTAATTTGCCGATTGTCGTCGTTTTTCCGGCGCCGTTAATGCCTGCCATTAAAATCACAAAAGGTTGGTGTTTTTCCACGCAAAGCGGTTGTTCATAAGGCGTGAGCAATTCAATCATGTAATCTGCAACCGCTTTTTGAACCGCGTCACTATCAGCAAGTTCTTTTCGGTTCATTTTATCTTTGATGTGAGCAATGATTTTTTCCGTGATTTCAATGCCGCAATCCGCGGTTAATAAACGCATTTCTAAATCATCTAATAAATCTTGATCGAGCGCTTTTTTACCTAAAAATACCGCGGCAAAATTATCGCGGGTTTTTGCTAAACCCATTTTCAAGCGCGCAAAATAACTGACTTCCGCTTCCGCTGACTTTTCTGCGGCAATATTTTCTGAAGATGGTTCCGCCGTTTCCGCTGTTTTTTCTGCGGCAATATTTTCTGAAGATGGTTCTATCGTTCCCTCTGATTTTTCTGCGGCAACATTTTCTGAAGATGGTTCCGCCGTTTCCGCTGATTTTTCCACGGCAACATTTTCTAAAGACGGTTCCGCCGTTTCCGCTGTTTTTTCTGCGGCAATATTTTCTGAAGATGGTTCTATCGTTCCCTCTGATTTTTCTGCGGCAACATTTTCTGAAGATGGTTCCGCCGTTTCCGCTGATTTTTCCACGGCAACATTTTCTAAAGACGGTTCCGCCGTTTCCGCTGTTTTTTCTGCGGTAATATCTTCTGAAGATGATTTTTCAATGTGTTCTTTATCGGCGGTTTTGGTGGGTTGTTTTTTAAACCATTTAAAAAAATCCATTCATTTTTTCCTTATTTTTAAATCGGGTGGATAGACGGCGGGAATCCGTAGAGAGATTAACCGAAACGGTTTTGGCGAGGCAGTATATCGCGATAGAGGTTAACTGCAAAAAATAACCGCCATCAAAAAATGATGGCGGCTGTTGATAAAGAAAAAATTAATCTTTATTGGGGTGCACCATATTCTCTGGAGCGATGATGCGATCGAGTTCTTCGCGTTTGAGCAGACCTTCTGCCAAAACCAGTTCATAAACGCTGCCGCCGGTTTCTTGCGCTTTGCGAGCAATGCGGTTTGAAGCTTCATAACCAATATGAGGATTTAAAGCTGTGATCAAACCAATATTGGATAAAACTTGTTCGCGGCAATGTTCTTCATTGAGCATAATGCCGTCAATGCAACGTTTTGCGAAAGTTTCGCAAGCATTGGCTAACATATTAATGCCGGTAAAGAGGTTAAACGTCATCACTGGCTCAAAAACGTTCAATTGCAATTGCCCTGATTCGCACGCCAATAAAATAGCATGGTCAATGCCCATCACATGGAAACAAGTTTGGTTAACGACTTCCGGAATTACGGGATTGACTTTGCCAGGCATAATAGAACTACCGGGTTGCATTTCCGGCAAACGATATTGCGCCAAACCCGCGCGCGGACCTGAAGATTCCAAACGCAAATCGTGCGCAATTTTTGACAACCGCGCTGCCAATAAACGTAAATTTCCTGATAACGCCGCATAAGGACTGGTATCTTGCGTGGCTTGAATCAAATCTTTAGAAGTGTAATACGGTTTACCGGTTAAATCGGCTAACGCTTGCGCGCAGGCTTTAGCATAACCTTTCGGCGCGTTTAATTCGGTACCGATAGCGGTTGCACCCATATTAATTTCGTAAAGTAAATTACGGGTTTGTTCAATGCGTTCCATTTCTTTGCTGATCATCGTGGCAAAAGCATGGAATTCTTGCCCAGCGGTCATCGGAACGGCGTCTTGCAAATGCGTCCGTCCCATTTTGAGTTTATCGGCAAACTCTTCACTTTTCTTCAAGAAACTGTCCCGCAAAATCACCATTTTATCGAGCAAACGCGCGCAATAATCATCTAAAGCGATATGCAACGCGGTTGGATAAGCATCGTTGGTTGATTGCGAGAGGTTGACGTGATTATTGGGGTGAACATATTGATATTCACCGCGTTTGTGTCCCAAAATTTCCAAAGCGCGGTTGGCAATAACTTCGTTGGCATTCATATTGGTTGATGTGCCGGCGCCGCCTTGGATCATGTCTACCACAAAATGATCATGGAATTTATCGGCAATAATTTCATCACACGCGGCAACAATAGCATCCTTAATTTTGCTATCTAAAATTCCCACTTCATGATTGGCAATTGCCGCGGCTTTTTTCACTGTCGCTAAAGCACGAATAAAGGTTGAAAATTGATGGAGTTTTACACCGGTGATATTAAAGTTTTCAACGCCACGGAGCGTTTGAATACCATAATATGCATCGGCGGGAACATCGCGATAACCTAATAAATCATGTTCTTGACGAGTTGCTGTCATATATATTCTCCTATGTTTACCGTCTGGTAATTGTTATTGTCAACAGAGGGACATTTACCCTTTCAAAAGCGGACTTTTGAAGGAACCATCGCTATTCTAATCCCCCTATATCGATAAATACAATGTAGCCAATCATTCCGGCGAACCGTTTTTTATCTCAAAACCAATCACAATTTGCTAAAAATTTTTATAATAAAACTCAAACTATAGAGAATATTTATATTTTTTCAGCATAATTGAGTTTTTTATAAAAACAAAACAAAAAATAATGTTCACATTAATTGCTGATGGTGAATAAAGTAATCACTTGCCCCGCGCCTTCAACGCGCCGCACCACATCAACCACCGCGCGCGATTCTTGTTCGGTGACAATTCCCATCAAAAATATAGAAGCATGTTCAGCAACCACTTTAACCCGCGTAGGATCAAAACCAGCGATGTTAACGTCCATCAAAACCGCTTTTGCTTTCGTGGCTAATTTCACATCATAAGAACGATTGCTCAATGTGCTGCGTGGTCCAATTAATAAATAATTGGCTAAATGTTGCACGCCTAAACCTTTTTGCTGCGCAACCATCGCACCAATTTCTCGTTTTATTTGCTGATTAATCACTTCTCCCGTCAATAAAACCAATCCATCGTAAACGTTAACGTTTACATGGCTATTTTCCGCAAAGCGCGGATAAGATCTAATTTTGCTGGCAATATTGAGTTCTAAGGTTTTATCGTCAATAACTGTTCCTGTTGAACGGCGATCATGTATCACTTGCGCCGTTGTTACCGCGCCGCCAATGGCAATCGGCATACAAGCTTGTAATAACAGACTAGAACAAAGCGCAAATACTATTATTGGTTTCATCAGTAATCTCAATCGAAAAACGCACATGCCGTTAAAACTATCATCGCTTTTTAATATGATCAACGTTTATTGTGCGGAAATTAATATCGGCACACTGTTTATCCGCAAGAAATTATTTAATCGTGAGCAAGTGCTTGAACGGGATCGAGTTTGGCAGCATTTTTTGCCGGTAAATAACCGAATAAAATTCCAATACCACTGGCGCAACCAAACGCTATCACCACCGACGTTAACGAATAAATCATGGTAAATGCGCCGCTTAATGCGATTAATTGCCCAATACCAAAAGCCAAACCAATACCGATGATGCCGCCGAATAAACACAGCAACACCGCCTCAATCAAAAATTGTTGCAAAATATCTTGCCGCCGCGCGCCTACCGCCATACGAATACCGATTTCTTGCGTTCGTTCGGTCACCGAAACCAACATGATATTCATCACGCCGATGCCGCCGACAATCAAAGAAATCACTGCAATTGCGGCAATCAACAGTGATAAAGTTTTGCTGGTTTGCGTAATAACTTGCCGCAACGAATCGTTATTAAACAAAGTAAAATCTTTGCTGCCGTGGCGCCGGATCAAAATGCGACTGATGGCATCTTCTGCCACCGTGCTTTCAACGCCATCACGAATGCGCACCATAATCTGCGAAACGCGAGAAGAACCCAGCAAACGGCTCATTACCGACGTATAAGGCATAAAAAGATTAATGGCATTTGTATTGCGAAATTGCCGATGATTTTGCGTATCCACCACGCCGATAATCGTCACCGCAACATTACCTAAAACCATCACCGCACCCAACGGATCGGAATGAGGAAATAATTGTTGTGCGCTTTTTTCATCAATATAAGCAACCGCTTTTAATTCTCGAATATCATTTTCAGCAAGCGCCGCCCCGCGAATAATCGGCATGTTTTGCACTTGAAAATAATGCCTGCCGATGCCGGTAACAATTGCCGTTAACGTTCGATCAGAAGTGCGCACCGCGCCGTCTAAAGAAAGAATCGGCGTAGCAGAATCCACAAAACTTTGTTGCGCTAATAATGTGGCATCGTCCGCGCTTAATGTTTGGACGCGCCACGCATTCGGATCGCCAAATGCACCGGAAAAAACTTGAATCGTATTAGAACCCAACGTTTGAATCCGTGATAACACTTGCTGCTGCGAACCTTGTCCTAATGCCACCATGCTCACCACCGAAGCAATGCCGATGATAATGCCGAGCATAGTTAAAAATGAACGGAGTTTATGTCCTAAAATCGCGCGGATTGCCATAGAAAAAGCAGATGCCAAGGTTTTGAGTGAAAATCGGTTTTTTTGAACGCTTTTTTGCGGTAATTCCGGCGCTTGAAAAGGGCGCACATTGCGCACCGTATCGGAGAGAATCACGCCGTCTTTTAATTCAATAATGCGATCGGCTTGTTCGGCAATATGTGCATCATGCGTTACCAAAATAATGGTATGACCTTGTTGGTGTAATTCGCGCAAAATGTTCATTACTTCCGCGCCCGATTCGCTATCTAAAGCGCCGGTGGGTTCATCGGCAAGGATAATTTTGCCGCCGTTGATTAAGGCGCGTGCGATGGAAACGCGTTGTTGCTGACCGCCGGAAAGTTGCTGCGGTTTGTGATGTTTACGCGCACCCAGTCCCAAACGTTCCAGCAATTGATCGGCGCGCAAAAGCCGCGTAACCCGATCAACGCCAGCATAAAGCGCTGGAATGGCTACGTTTTCCCGTGCACTTAAATCATTTAATAAATGATAACGTTGAAAAATAAATCCGATATATTCGCGGCGTAAACGCGCCTGTGCGCCGGCGGTGAGCGTATCGATATGATTGCCGTCGAGCCAATAATCGCCGGAAGAGGGACGATCTAAACAACCCAAAATATGCATCAAAGTGGATTTTCCAGAGCCCGATTGCCCCACGATAGCCACCATTTCGCCGGCGGTAATTTCTAAATCGATTTCGCGCAAAACGCAGGTTTTCGTTTCGCCGCTGCCAAAATATTTGCACAATTTTTGCACTTTAATGAGCGCCGTCATTACAAACCTCTTTCTTTGAATTCGTAGGCGGCGCCGGTTCCCGAAGTGCTGATGATGACGTTTTCTCCTTCCGTTAATCCCGACACGATTTGCGCATTAATGCCGTCTTCCAATCCAGTTTTTACGATGCGTTTTTGCGGTTGTTGTTCGGCGGTTAAAACGTTAACGCTGGTTGTGCCGTCTTCATCATCGTGCAAAGCTGTGAGCGGTACGAGCAAAGTTTTTTCCGCGCGTTCAACTTCAATGGCAATTTTTGCCGTCATGCCGTAACGCAATTTATTTTCTGGATTGGGCAGTTTGATATCGGCGTAATAATAAACCGCTTCATTGCGGGCAAAAGCGCCGTGTTGGGATACGGAAATCGGCGCGGGATCAATATGATTTAATGGCGCTTGATAGGATTGCGCTTTTTTACCGAGCAAATGAATTTTTGCCGGCAATCCCGCGCGAATATCGCCAATATCGGCTTCGGCAATTTCGGCTTTAACGATCATCGTATTGGTTTGAGCGAGCGTGATTAAAAGAGGAGAAGATTGCGCGGCGTTGACGGTTTGTCCTTCTTCAACGGCAATTGCAATCACGGTGCCGCTAATGGGCGCGCGGATTTTGGTATCGCTTAATTGTACGTCTGCCAATTCAATCGTCAGTTCACTTTGACGAATTGCCGCCTCCGCCGCGCGCACGTTATTTTCTGCGACGGTTAAAGCGGTGGTATTTTGTTCATATTCAATTTTGCTGCCGGCTTGATTTTGAAATAGTTTTCGGGAGCGTTGTTCATTTTTTTGCGCTTGTTGTAAATGCGCTTTGGCGCTGGCGAGTTCGGCTTTTTGTCGTTGCAATTGTGCGGTTGCCGTTTTGCGCATGTTTTCTTGATTTTTTGCATCAATTTCAACGACGATTTGTCCGGCGCTAACGGTATCGCCGATTTTCACGTGTAATCGTGCAATTTTTCCGGAAACTTGCGCGCCAACGTCCACAATTTTTTCCGGATAAACGATGCCGGTGGCATTAATTTGATAACTGATGGTTCCTTTTTGAACGGTCGCGGTTAAATAATGCGGTTGGGTGGCGGTATTTTGATGTTGGTAGCGGTGATAAGCCCAAATGCCGCCGCAAATGAGTAATAAAAATAGAGATGATTTTACGAGAATACGGCGGTGTTGCTGGAGCGTTTTTATGATCATTCATAGTCCTAATTATTTGATTTTAAGATTTTATTTTGGCACGTAAATATTTGAAATAAACGTTATTGGCTTCATAAACGGCAATGGTAAATCCGCGCCAGCCGGCTAAAAAACCGCATTGAAAAAAGTAGCTGCGGATAAAGGCGTAAAAGGTTTTTAATACGATGATGAAAAATGGTTTTTTCGGAACGATTTGCGCGCTTAAAGCTGAATAACGATCTATTTTTGTGATGAGTTGCGCCAAATCGGTAACGGCTTGATGTTGGAGTCGTCCGGAAAGGGCAATAACGTGGGTATTTTTATCGATAACGACGGATTCATGCACGCAGCGGTTGGAAAATTGATGGTAACGCCGATGAAAAAGACGAATGAGACGGTCGTTTCCCCAGCCGCCAACCGTTACCGCTTGTCCATAAAACCAATTTTCGCGCAAAATCTCGCCAACAGTTTCAGGCTTATCAAACGGAAAAGTGAGCATGGATTGTGCTAATTGTGCATCAACGCTTTCATCAGCATCTAATGAAAATATCCAATCATAACGCGCAGTTGCCACCGCACGATTTTTCGTTGTGCCGAATTGATCAAAGTAACCGTCAATCCAGCGAACGTTGGCAAATGTTAAGGCAATGGTTTTGCTTTTATCAGTTGAACCAGTGTCATATATTAATATTTCTTTAAATAAACTAAGGGATTGAAGTGTTTTTTCTAAGGTATGTTCTGCATTTTTTACAATGATGACAGCAGACAAGCACATTTTCTTATTTCCTGTTAGAATTCTCACCGCTAATATCGTACAGATTAGCATTCCAGATGACAAAATTTCTGTTTTTCAAAGCATTCGTTGGTTTTTATCAAATGATTGAAACTTCGTAAGGCGGCTTTTTTGTACTCTTGTTTGCTAAGATGTAGTAGTATTTAAACCGTCACAGTACCTTTAATTAACGCGCGATAAGAGCTAAATGGTGTGTGATTCATATGCAGGGAAATAATTTTGTAAAGTTAATTTATTGAGGGAAGAAAATGGCTTTTAAATTTGGCAGAAAGAAAGCAGATGATAATAGCGCGGCACCAGAAAGGGTATCGGAATCATCTTTATCGAACGAAGTCGTCCATCAGGGAACGCTGCGACGGTACATGGGGTTGATTATTTCAATTTTGGGGCTGGTTCTCTTGTTCGCTGTTGTTATCGTTCAAGATATGCGGATTGCCAATCACGCACGAGCGAATACGGCGCAGATCCAAGCAGCACAAAAAATTAATCAATACAGTCGGGAAATCATTCGGGATATTTTCGACGCGCAAGCGAGTTATGGTGAGGATACAAACAGTCCGCACATGCGTTCTTTGTTAACACGAATGCAAAACAATACCGACGGTTTTACCAAAATCATTGCAACACTGAAAGACGGCGGAACTGATACACAGCTCGATGGTTCTACTGCGAGAATCGAAGCCAATAAAAACGAAGAGGTAAAAAAATATTTAGCAACTATCGATGAATATTGGAAACCTCTGCAAGAAAAGTTACAAGCTTATTTAGCCGTTGCTGACGATATTATGTCTGACAGCTCCGATGAATTGGAATCAGCGATGACTCAAGCGAAAACCTCTAACTTGAACTTAACAGAAAGTGCCGACGGCGTGATTAGAACGGTGCAACAAGAAGTAACAAAGAATGCTAAGTTTCAAAGTCAATTGCAATCTGGCGCGATTGCGGCGGTTATCATTTATTTCTTATTCATCACTTATTTCGTGATTTATCGAAGCCTTTCAAAAGCTGACCGTGAAGCAGCGATTGCGCGGCGCGAAACGGACGAAATCATGGGTTCCGTTCAAGAAGGTTTGTTTTTGATTGGGGAAGACTTGCGCGTTGGTCACCAACAATCTAATGCGTTAAAAACCATTTTGCCTGGGGTAGAAATGGGAGGACAAGACTTTGAGGCGGTTCTCGATAACGTATTAAGCAAAACAGATATCGAAAATACGAAAAGTTATATTCGTCAATTATTTAAACCGCGGGTTAAAGAATCTTTGATTAAATCATTGAACCCGTTGAACCGGATTCAAGTATTTATCGATGATAAGCAAGGGGGATTAAACGACCGCTTCTTGCGTTTCGACTTTAACCGTGTATTTGAAGATAAAGAAATTAAGCGGGTGCTGGTTTCTGTAACCGATATTACGGAATCCGTATTACTCGAACAACGGTTGGAAAAAGAACGTGAACAAAACAACCGTCAAGTGGAAATGCTGGTTAAAGTATTGCGGGTTGATCCTGATATTTTGGCAGGTTATATGCGGCGCGGTGACGAAGTTGCGGAAAAAATTAACACGATTTTGCGTAACCCGAATGCGCGCGGTTCTCACGGTTTGCGGGCGAAAATTGATGAAATTTTCCGAGAAATTCATGCGTTTAAAGGGGAATCTTCGGCTTTGGAATTTGACCGATTTGTGGTTATTGCTGAAGAAATGGAAAACAAACTTAAAGAGTTGCGCGGTCAACAAGAATTGGCTGGGGACGACTTCTTAGCGGTTGCGGTTTCTTTGGACGCTATGATGGAACAATTGAATATCACACGTAGCTTGCAACAACGCTTGATCACGCACGCAACTCAAGGCGCCGGCGGTGATGAGGCGAAAACTTTACAAAATGCTGCAGCACAAATGCATCATGGTGATATCGATCAGTATTTAAAACAATATGCTGAACAAGTTGCAGAGCGTAACTATAAGCTGGTTGAGGCGGTAGTTGAAGGCTTTAGCAAAGCGCCGTTTGATGAGAAAAAGATGGATATGATTAAATCCGTTGCAGTTCAGTTAATTCGTAATGCCATGGTTCATGGTATTGAAACTCCAGAAGCACGAAAAGCTAAAGGTAAAAGTCGTCAAGGGCATTTGGGCGTGAGTTTGATTGCGC
Organism: Dichelobacter nodosus; assembly: GCF_001263335.1. Taxonomy (GTDB): domain Bacteria; phylum Pseudomonadota; class Gammaproteobacteria; order Cardiobacteriales; family Cardiobacteriaceae; genus Dichelobacter; species Dichelobacter nodosus. Next base: position 22,597 of record NZ_LGVW01000029.1, on the reverse strand, counting down.
GTGATGGTTTTTACGATTTGATCGTAGAAGACGATGGTAAGGGAATTGATATTGAAGCTATTCGCGATAAATTGCGTCAATTGCCTGATTTTAATAAAAATCCTGATGAAATGACTCGAGAAGAGCTTTATCGCGCGATTTTTGTCACCGGCATGTCAACTGCAACTATGAGTACAGAAGATGCAGGACGAGGCGTTGGTATGGACGTTGTGCGGGATCGCATTAAATCATTGAATGGTAAATTGGCGATTAAATCAGAACCGGGACAATTTACAAGATTTACTATTCGTCTAATTGCTACTGGAAAATAAATAGGAAGTATTATGTATCGATTAATGATTGTTGATGATTCGATGATTATCCGCAACAAAATTGCGCGGTTACCCAATGATGCGCCATTTAAAATTGTGGGTAAAGCAAAAAATGGCGCGGAAGCTATTAGTTTGTGTAAAAGTTTACATCCGGACGTCGTAACGATGGACTTAACAATGCCGGAAATGGACGGTTTGGAATGTATAAAATCTTTGATTGAAATTAACCCAAAAATTCAAATATTAGTTGTATCCGCCTTGTCTGATAAGGCAACTGGAATTAAAGCGTTAGAATTAGGCGCCAATGGCTTTTTAACAAAACCATTTTCAGATGAACAACTTGTAGATGCATTGACCGAGATGATGGAGGATATGGCATGATTAAAGAAGAAAGAATGCAGGTATTTATTGATGGCGTAAACCGCTTTTTCAATGAAGTAAATAATATCAATGCAGAAGTGGGAACTCCGTATTTGGTCGAAAATAATACGCCCAAAGCTCATGATTACACAGGCATTATTGGGATATCTGGACCTTATCGCGGTTGCGTTTATTTCACTGCGCCAAAAGTTTTATTGCGTCACATTTTGTTATCCATTGGTGAAAATGATAATAATGAATCCAGTATGCTGGATTTAGTAGGCGAAATCGCTAATACCATTTCTGGTAACGCGCGCAGTGAATATGGTGAAACCTTTATGATTTCCGTGCCGATGGTTATCCAAGGTACACCGGGCGAAATTTATTTACCAAAAGATGCGCGTTCTTATGTTATTCCGATTACTTGGAAACAATACGCCGCAGCAATTGTCATTTGCTTACAGGAAGGCTAATTGTTGAACGCATGGTATAAATATGATGAATAGCCTGTTTTTACAGGCTATTTTTTGATCACAAAGGAATAATAATGTCTCAAATGACCACCGAAGAAGTTTTATCACTATTTCATTTTCGTAGCGCCACGCGCCATTATGATGCGGAGAAAAAAATCAGTCAGGAAGATTTTCAATGCATTTTAGAAAGTGCGCGTTTATCGCCGAGCTCGGTCGGTTCCGAACCGTGGAAATTTGTTGTTTTACAAAATAAAGCGTTGCGCCAAGCAATCAAACCTGTTAGCTGGGGACTTGCCACACAAATCGATCACGCCAGCCATCTCGTGATTTTATTGGCAAAGAAAAATGCGCGTTATGATTCTGATTTTTTTAAAGAAGCATTGTTAAAACGGCAACTTTCTGATGAGCAAATTGCTAAAGCCGTTGCCGTCTACCAAAAATTTCAAGAACACGATATGCGTATTTTAGAAAGTGAACGCACTTTATTTGATTGGGCGAGCAAACAAACGTATATCGCTTTAGCCAATATGATGATGGCAGCAGCCTTATTAGGCATTGATTCTTGCCCGATAGAAGGATTTGATTATGCGGAAGTCAGCCGTATTTTGGCGGAAGCACAAGTTTTTGATCCGCAAGAATACGGCATTTCTGTGATGGTTACTTTTGGTTATCGCGCAAAAGAGCCGCGCCCGAAAAGCCGCAAACCATTCAACGAATTGGTTTCTTGGGTAGAATAATATTATTTTTGATAACGCCGGCGGCGGATTGATTTCGTCATCGGCTTACGATTGCCGCGGTTGTGGATACGAATGCGGCTTTCTTTTTCATTGCGTAAAGCATCGAGCGCTTCATCGCTCGGCGGAATAACGTCTACAATCAAAGATTCTTCAATGGGTTTTACCGGAATTTTTTCGCCTAAAAAATGTTCAATTTCGGGCAAAGAATAAACGTATTCTTCGCAAGCAAAACTAATTGCCGTGCCCGATGCGCCCGCGCGCGCGGTGCGTCCGATGCGATGCACGTAATCCTCAGCAATTTGTGGTAAATCATAATTAAAAACGTGCGTGATGCCGTCAATATGAATGCCGCGCGCCGCAACATCAGTTGCCACCACGATATTAACCGTTCCTTCTTGAAAATCACGAATAATTTGCTCGCGTTTTTTCTGCGCAACGTCGCCTGATAACGCCGCGTTATGATAACCATTAGCCGTTAAAACCAAACTAAGCCGTTCTAAATCGTGTTTGGTATTTAAAAAAATCATGCTGCGCTCGGGACGTTCGCGGGCAAAAAGTCCTAATAATAAAGGTGTTTTTTCGTGTTTTGCGGTGTGATAAAGATAATGCGTGATATTGTTTGCCGTGGTTTGTTGGCTTTCAATCGCAACTACTTTCGGCGCGTTGAAATGTTCATAAGCCAATTCTTGCACTTTTTGCGGCATCGTGGCGCTGAATAATAAATTTAATCGTTCATAAGCAGGCGGCATTTGTCGCAATAAATAACGCACGTCATCAATAAAACCCAAATCAAACATGCGATCGGCTTCATCTAAAACGCATACTTCAATATTTTTAAGGCGAAATACTTTTTGTTTGAATAAATCGATAATTCTGCCCGGCGTGCCGATGATAACGTCAACATTGCACGCCTGAAACAGTTTTTTCTGATGCTCGATCGAAGTGCCGCCATAAATCGCGAGACTCACCAAACCCGTATAAGCGCCCAAAAGATCCATTTCTTTTTTAATTTGAATTGCCAATTCCCGAGTCGGCGCCAAAACAATTGCCCACGGACCTTTTGCTTTTGGGTGAACGGGATTTGTCATTAAATAATGCATTAAAGAAAGTAAAAAAGCCGCTGTTTTTCCCGTTCCCGTTTGCGCAATGCCCATAACATCGTAACCCGCTAAAGTTAAAGGCAATGTTTGTGCTTGAATCGGTGTTGTTTTTGTAAAATGAATATCTTCTAAAGCTTCTAAAAGAGCGCTATGAATCGGAAAATCAGTAAAATGTGCGGTATTTTTATTTTCGTTTGTCATAAATAAAAGTTATTAACAATGGGTAAAGTAAGAAATGGCGTGAGTATAGCACGATTGCTAGCTGTCAGCGTATTTAGCAAATGATATACTTCCGCCCCAAATAATTTTCTAAAATTTAGGTGGATTATGCTCAAAGGATTATGTGTCGGCGTGGCGATCATTTTATTAAACGGTTGCATCGGCTCCTTAGCTGATAAGCATACGTTATACGAAATAAAAATGTTAACGGGAGACTCTTTATACGCGCGCGCCAAACCTAAATTAGATAACGACGGCTATTATCGCTTTCAAGATGTTAACGAACAAAGTTATATTGTTAATAGTAAAACCGTATTATTAATTGAGCCGGTTCCCGTATCTCGTTAATATGATTGAAAAATCGAATTCATTACGTTTGAGTTGCGAATTTTTTCCCGCAGCAACGAAAATCGGAGAAAAAAAACTGGCTGAAGTGCGTCAAGCGTTATCTTTTTTAAATTGTGAATATTATTCGGTGACGTACGGCGCCGGCGGCGCCACGCGCGATCAAACCATCGCCTTGGTTAAAACATTGTGTCGCGAAGCAGAAAGAGCCGTTATGCCGCATATTACCTGCGTCGCGTCTCACAAACGGGCAATTGCATCGCTGTTGGCGCAATATCAAAAATTGGGCATCAAACATCTTATGTTATTACGCGGCGATATGCCGTCCGGAATTTATCAATTAGGCGATATTATGAGCGCGCGCGATTTAGTGCGTTTAGTGCGCAAACAATGGGGCGACAGCGTTCATATTGTGGTGGCGGCATATCCGGAAACGCACCCGCAGGCGCAAACACAACAAATTGATTTAATTAATTTTTATGAAAAATGTGCGGCGGGCGCTAATGAAGCTGTAACGCAATATTTTTTCAACGGCGACGCTTATTTACGGTTTCGTGATGACGTAGTCAAAATGGGCGTTTCCATTCCCATTGTGCCGGGCATTATGCCCATTACGAATTACGTTCGTTTGGCGCGGTTTTCAGATAATTGCGGCACGGAAATTCCGCGCTGGATTCGCACACGTTTGGAATCTTATCAAGAAGATAGCGCTTCATTATTGGATTTTGGCGCGGACGTTGTCTCGCAATTATGCCAACGATTAGTGTCAGAAGGCGTCCCTGGTTTGCATTTTTACACGATGAATCGCGCCGATGCTTTAATTGAAATTGCAAAACGTTTAGGGTGGTACGCATTATGATCAGTTCGTTGGCAAAATCATCAGCCGTTTTTTCAATCATGACGTTAATCAGCCGTGTATTAGGATTATTGCGCGATATGCTGATTGCGCGCTATTTCGGCGTCACCATTACCGATCCTTTTTTTGCCGCGTTACGCATTCCTAACACATTGCGCCGGTTTTTTGCCGAAGGCGGTTTTGCAAACGCTTTTGTGCCGGTTTTTTCCGCCACGCGTAGCACATCGCCGGCGGCATTAACGGATTTATTGCGTTATACCAGCGGCACGCTGTTAGGCATTTTATTAGTGATTACGATTTTGGGCGTTTTTGGCGCGGGCGGCGTAATTTTTGCCGTGGCGCACGGATTAACCGCAAAACCCGAACAGTTTTTACTTGCCAAAGAAATGTTGGCAATTCTTTTTCCCTATATTTTATTGATTTCATTAACTGCGATGGCAGGCGGCATTTTAAATACCTTTGGTTATTTTTCCCTGCCGGCGCTGACGCCCGTTTTTCTCAATATCACTTTGATTATGGCATGCGTTTGGCGCGCTTTTTATGCTGATAGCAGCGGCATTGAACTCGCTTGGGCGGTATTAATCGGCGGGATTATTCAATTGGCAATTCAATTGCCGTTATTGTGGAAATTAAAATTATTAGTTATGCCGCGGTGGGGTTTTTATCACGCTGGCGTGCAAAAAATTTTGCGCTTGATGATTCCTACTTTATTCGGTTCTTCCGTCGGGCAATTAACGGTTTTAATGAATACTTTTTTGGCATCTATGCTCGCAACCGGCAGCATTTCATGGCTTTATTATTCCGATCGAATGGTAGAATTGCCGATTGCTTTGGTCGGCGTGGCGTTAGGTACGGTTATTTTGCCGAAATTAAGCGCATTAAAAGCGCAAAATAATGAAACGCAATTCACGGATACTTTAATCTGGGCGCTGCGCTGGGGTTTATTAATCGGTTCTGCAGCTTCAACGGGGCTGGTAATGTTGGCGCCATCGATTTTGGTAACGCTTTTTTACGGCGGAAATTTTTTAGAACACGATGTTTTAATGACAACAATGAGTTTGCGCGCTTACGGCTGCGCGGCGGTTTTTTTAGTATTAGTGAAAATTTTAGCGCCGGCATTTTATGCGCGGCAAGATACGAAAACGCCGGTAAAAGCAGGCATTGTGGCAATGGCAACCAATATAATGGTTGCGGTTTTGTTCAGCCGTTTATGGGGACATGTGGGATTGGCATTGGCAAGTAGCGTTGCCGCGGTGGTCAATGTTGCTTTGCTTTTCTATTTTTTATATCGAGAAGGGCGATTGGCGCGTTTTTCTTTGAAGCGTCCCCTGTTTCAAATCGTGACCGCAAACAGCATTATGGCTTTATTTCTTTATTATTTACAAGGAAGTATGGATACTTGGCTCTCGCGTTCAACCGGAATGCGCGTGGGCTATTTAGGCGCATTAATTATGATAGGCATCGTTATTTACGTCATCAGCCTTTACGCGGTTGGCGTACGCTGGCGACAATTAAGGAAGGGATAAGCATGTTTAATAAAACTTGGCGATATGGCATTTGTGCATTAGCAGGTGCGGTGATGGTGAGCGCGGCGGCGCAAGAATCTTTAGAATCATTGCGCGATCAAAAGATTAGCGAAATTGAAATTCAAGGTATTAAGGATAAAAAACAGTTAGAAAACGCCCGCGCTTTTTTGGCGTTGTCGCGCGTGAAAAACGAAAAAATTACGCAACCAAGTTATATCAATTATTTAATTGAAAACGGCGTGGAAGAAATTCAGCGCTCGCAACAACCATTTGGTTATTATCACAGCAACGTGCGCGTTGATAAAAAACAATTAAACGATCAAAAAATTAAAGTGATTTATACCGTGGATTTAGGCGCGCCGGCGTTAATTCGTACGATTGATATTAAAACCGAAGGCGAAGCTAAAGAAGATGCAGAATTTCGTCAATTGATGACTAAACACCCGTTTAAAACCGGCAAAGCGCTCAATCATCAACAATATGAAACGTATAAAAACGAATACACCGCTTTAGGAACGCGCAAAGGTTATTTTGATGGAAAATTTGATACCAAACGCATCGCCGTTGATACCGATCAAAACAGCGCCGATATCGCGATTCATTACGACAGCGGTCAACGTTATCATTTCGGAAAAACGCAATTTAGTAATGCCGAACAATCCGAAAATCCCAAAATTTTGCCGCTCGATGAATCATTATTGCAACGCTTTGTTACTATTCGCGAGGGTGAGGTTTACGAAGCGCGCAAAATCACGCAATTGCAACAAGATTTACAAAGTAGCGGTTATTTTCGGCAAGTTTTAGTGGGCGGAAAACCTGATCCCGAACAAAAAATTGTGCCCATTGATGCGCAGTTAACAATGAATAAAAACAAACATTATGCTTTGGGTATTGGTTATTCCACCGATTCTGGCATTCGCGGCAAAATCGATTTTGATTGGCGCTGGGTCAATCGTTATGGACATAATTTTTCCAGCAGTTTATATGCCTCGAGAAAAAATAGTGAATTCAATAATATGTACCGCATTCCTGCGGCGCACCCCAGCACCGATTATTACTACCTCAATTTTGGCGGCAGAATTAAAGATACGGGCTACACCAGCCGGCGCGGCTTTATCGGCGGCGGTTACAACTGGCGCGTAAATCATTGGGATTGGCGCGCGGGCATCACCACCGCATATGAAAAATTCACCATCGGCAATGATAAAGACGAAGTAGTTTTAACGTATCCCAGCGTGAGCGTGACGTACAACTCCAACGATAACCGCTTCAATCCCGATGCCGGATATCAATTTCAATTTGAAGTATTAGGCGGCGTTGAAAACGTATTAAGCGATATCAGTTTTGCGCAAACGAATGCTCGCGCCGTTTATATTCAACCATTTAACGCCAAAAATCGCGTGATTGGACGAATCGATTTGGGCGCCAATTGGGCAGATGATTATCAACGCTTACCGCCGAGTTTTCGTTATTTTGCCGGCGGCGACCGCAGCATTCGCGGTTATGGTTATGAATATATCGGTCCGCGCGACAGCTCCAATACCAACATCGGCGGCAAATATCTTGCAACCACTTCTTTAGAATATGAATATTATTTTAAAGACGATTGGGCAGCGGCGGCATTTGTAGACGCTGGCGATGCCTTTAAAGATGATTTTAAAGCAAAAGTGGGCGCGGGATTAGGCGTGCATTGGAAATCGCCCGTCGGGCCCATTCACCTCGATTTGGGGCACGGTTTTGACAAAGATTACGGCGACAATGTGCGCATTCATCTCACCATTGGAACGCAATTGGATTTATAAACATTTGTAACGGACGTTTACTGTACGCGAAAAACGGTTCGGCATCTTTTTCAATTTGGGGCAGGATTTGATGGTAAAAACAATCGGGATTTTTTTTAAACGGTTACTGTTAGGCAGTGTTTTTTTATTGTTTGCGCTGACGATTACCGCGTTTCTTTTATTAACCACTGAACGCGGTTTTAAAAAAATACCGACAATGATTAATCATTTAACACCTTTTAAATTGCACTGCGATGCCATTAGTGGACATTTATTCGCACAGCAAATTTGGCGTAATTGTTCCTTTTCCGGTGCGGGACTGAATCTGCACAGCGATCAGTTCATCATCGATAGCGCGGTTTCTTTTGAAGCAAAACGATTTCACGTGCGCGAATTAAGCGCTACCGCTTTGGAAATCGATTTGCCGGAATCCCCAAAAAACGATGACACGCCATCGGCGCCGTTGCCAAAGCAGTTGCCGGAAATTCGATTGCCGTTGATTATTGATATTGATCGGCTGGCAATTGAACAATTAAATGTTAAGCAATCCGGAAAAAATCTGTTAGCGCTTGATACTTTTTCCGCGGAATTGCACGGCGCCGGCAGCCGCATCACGCTTAAAACCGCGTTGCAAGCCGATCAATTGTTACCAGAATCCGAATTACCGCCGGCACAATTAAACGTTCACGGCGCGCTGGATTTGACCGGCGATTATCCGCTTGATATTGCTGCCGATACGCAGTTGGATTTCCCGCAGCAAAAACAAACTGCGCAATTAGCGATAACGGGCAGCGCGTTGCGTCCTCACGTTAAATTGGTTGCCGAGGGCGCGTTGAAAGCGGAATTAAAAACGCAGGCAATCGTTGAACTGGCAAAACAACATTTAGATTTAAATAGCAATTGGACGGTTTTTTATGCGCCCGATGCCGTCGCCATTAAAGAAGGTAGTGCGCAATTGGTGGGCGCGTTTGACGATTTAAATTTGAACGTTAAAACCGCGGTTACTGGCAAAAATATTCCGGCGGCGGATTTGGAATTGAGCGCGCAATTGGCGCCTGATGCCGTTCGTATGCTTGATGCCGTGGTGCATACTTTAGGCGGTAGCGCGCGTTTAACCGGCGATGTGCATACGGCGCCCTTTTCTTGGCAAACGCATTTGGCTTTTGATCACATTGACGCGCGGCAATACAACCAAAATTTGGATTTGAAATTAGAAGGTTCCATCAGCAGCGAAGGAAAACAAACGGAAGAAGGTATTTCCGCCCAATTGCAGCTACAAAATTTATTCGGACACTGGCAAAAATATCCCATTAATGGCAGCGGACGCGTGGAATTATTGGGCAAAGAATTAAAAGTCGATCAATTTAAATTAAATTTCGCCGATAATTTGATAACAGCAAACGGTTTTGCGCGTCCCGAGCGAGCGGATTTGTCACTGAAAATTGATGCGCGCGCTTTGGAAAAATTGGCGGCGGATTTGGGCGGCGCCATTGCTGTTGATGCGCATTTGGGCGGTTCATTGGACAATCCGCAATTAAAAGGCGCGGTGCAGTGGCAAAAACTGCGTTGGCAAAAAAGTATTAATGCCGAGGGCACGCTGGATTTTGACGGCGATTTAAAACAAGGGATTGCGGTAAAAAGCGCGGGCAAAATGGCGGGGGAAAGTATTCCAGAAACCCGTTTTCAAGCGCAAACGCAGTTAACCCAAAATGCGGCAGAAAAAATAGCGTTAACCGTGCACACTTTAGACGGCACCGCACAACTTAATGGTCGTTTGAATTATCAACCAACGCTCGATTGGTCGTTTGACGGCGCGCTTTCGCATCTTAATTTGCAAAAATTATTGCCAGAATTTTCAAGCCAGATCAGCGCTGAATTTCATACGAAAGGCAGTAAAAACGCGGAAGAATTGTTGGCAGCGCTTGCTTTGAAAAAGCTTGACGGGCATTGGTTGGGCGAACGCTTAAAAGGTGAAATGCAGATCAAAAGTGCTCAAAATGGCGTGGCAATTGATAAAGCCGATATTTTTATTGGCGATAATCATTTTGTGGCTGATGGCAACGTTAACGCGCAAAAAATTGATGTTAATTTATTGATTGACGGCAAAAAATTAGCGGCACTTTATCCCAAAATCAGCGGTCAATTGTATGCGCAAGCAAAATTAAACGGCACGCTGCAAGCGCCGCATTTGCAAGCTAAAATCAGCGGCGAGCATTTGGCTTATCAGGAGTACAAATTGGGCGCGCTTTCTATGCAAACCGATAGCGCGTTGACGGCAGGCGGTGCTTTTAAAAATCATATTGAACTTAAAGGGATTGATGTTGCCGATCAACAATGGCCAGCGCTGCGTTTAACGACGAACGGCAGTTATGATGCGCATCGTGTAACGCTTCAATCGGAAGGCGGTAACTATAATCCTTCATTGCAAGCCAAAGGTGGATTTATCGGGCGCGATCGGTGGGCGGGAAAATTGGAGCAATTAACGTTGACCGGCACGGATCTTCATTGGCAATTACGCCGCCCCAGCGCAATTGATATTGCTGCGGAAAAATTGAGTATTGAGGATTTATGTTTGGCTGATGCGTTTTCGGCGTTGTGCGTGACGGCGAAAAAAGCGGCGACGATGGCAGTGGATTATCGTATTGAAAAACTGGATCCCAAAAGTTTTCAAGCCTTTATTCCTAAAAATATAACGCTGGAAACGCAATTAAAAGGCGCCGGCGCGGTGGCAATTGAGGCAAATGGTGCGCTGCGCGGTCACAGTCAATTGCAATTAACCGCGGGCAAAATTCAAATGATATTGCCGGATAAACCGCCTTTAATGATCAATTTAAAAACTGCGACGCTGGAAAGCAAAATGAGCGCGACGCAAGTTAATAACCGTTTATTGCTTGATTTAGGCGATAGCGGACGCGTGCGCGCGGAAGCGTTAATCAGTCAATTTTCGCAACCGCACATTCAAGGAACGTTAAATTTAGATATCGCTGACGTGGGAACGTTTCGCTATTTAGTGCCGCAAATTTCGGAATTAACAGGACGCGTTAAAGGCGATGTTTCTTTTTCCGGCGCGGTGGCAAAACCGCGGGTTTATGGCGAGATTTTTTTAGAAAACGGCAAAGTTGTGGTGCCGGAATACGCAACGGAATTAAAAGATATTCGTTTACGCATCAGCGCGCAAAAAAGCGGTGATATTGATATTAAAGGTAATATCGGCACACCCAAAGGCAATTTAACGGCAGACGGCGTTTTGCGTTTGCAGCCGCTGACCATGCAATTGGCGTTATCAGGAAAAGAATTACTTTTAGCCAATTCGAAAAAAATCCGTTTAATTGCCAGCCCAAATTTTGATATTCGCATTCGTCCTGATTCGGGCGTTGCGGTGCGCGGCAATATTGCTATTTCCGAAGCGAAAATTGATATTCCTGATACGTCTTCCGCCACTGCGATTTCGCCAGATGTGGTGATTGTGAATCAACCGGTATCCGAAAAAAACGGTGAACAAAAATCGCCGGTGGCTCTCAATATTGCGGTGACATTAGGCGATCGCGTTTTTTTTACCGGCGGCAAAGCAAAATTGCGGTTAATTGGTAAATTAGACGTGGTCGCCGAACCGAACAGCGCGTTAAAAGGGCGCGGCAGGATTGAAGTGGCGCAGGGAAAATATGAATTGTACGGGCAGGAAATGGATATTCGCCGCGGCTGGATTACGTTTTCCAATGATATTACCAATCCCGTGCTCGATATTTTGGTGCTGCGCGAAATTAAACATGTAGAAGCCGGCGCCAGAATTCACGGCAGCGTGCAACAAATGCAGTTAACGTTAACTTCTGATCCGGCAATGCCTGATTCGGCGATTTTGTCGTATTTGGTTTTTGGACGCCCGCCCGATGCGGCAACGGATTCGACGGCTTTATTGCAAACGGCTGCCGTTTTAGGAACGCAGGGCATGTTTCCGAAAGGTGTGGCGGAAAAAACGGGTTTGGACGTTTTCGAGCTCGGCATTGGTGGTTTAAAAGCTGGAAAGTATCTTTTAGAAGATATTTATATCGGCATGCAATCGGATTTTTTTACCAGCATCACCAAATTTTTAACGCGTTATCAAATTACCGATCGTTTGAGCGTGGAAGCGAGCGCGCAGCCGCTGGAAAATGCGGTTGATTTTTCTTATGAATTTGAAACGAATTAACGAGTTATAGCGGGAGTTTTGGGTGTGACGGAAACAGTTGTTTGTTTAGAAAATGTGCGGTTTGCGCGTGGCGGGCGCACAATTTTTGATGATATCAGCGTGGAAATTGCCGCCGGCGAAATTACCGCAATTATGGGACCAAGCGGCACCGGTAAAACCACTTTGATGCGTTTAATTACCGGACAATTGCAACCGCAACAGGGCAAAATTACCGTTTTGGGTGAAGATATCGGGCAACTTAATCGTAAACAGTTGATGCAATTGCGGCGACGGATAAGCATGATGTTTCAAAATAATGCGTTGTTTACCGATATGACGGTTGGTGAAAATGTCGCATTTCCGCTGAAAGAAGTTTTGAATATGGATCAAGCGCTGATTGATATTATTGTTTCCTTAAAACTGCAAACGGTGGGATTGCGCGGTGCGGCGCATTTAATGCCCAGCGAATTATCCGGCGGTATGGCGCGGCGGGCAGCTTTAGCACGCGCTATGGTGATGGAACCTGAATTGATGATTTATGACGAACCGTTTACGGGGCAGGATCCAATTTCTTTGGCGATGTTGACATCGTTGGTGAAAAATTTAAACCGTGGTTTGGGCATGAGCAGTTTGGTAGTAAGCCATGATTTGGTGGAAGTATGTCGAATTGCCGACAAAATTTTATTGCTATCAGCAGGAAAAATCGCTGCCTATGATACGCCAGAACGTTTAATGGCAAGCGATGATCCATTGGTTGCACAATTTTTTCATGGTTATGCTGACGGTCCAGTGGCATTTCATTATCCGGCGGTGGATTATCGTCAAGAATTATTGGGAGGCGAAGATGCGGATCATCGCTAAAATCAATCAAATTGGGGTTTATGTGTTAACGCAACTTGCCGCGTTAGCCGAGTTTAGTTTTTTAACGCTGCAGTTACATTGGCAATTGTCGATTTTATGGCGGCGCCCGATGTTGTGGATTAAAGCGTTGTTTCATGCTGGCGTGTTGTCGTTACCCATTATTATGGTTTCGGGATTATTTGTTGGCATGGTTTTAGCGCTGCAAGCGTTTATTAATATGTCGTTATTCGGCGCCGAACAATCAACGTCTACTTTGGTAGCGCTTTCTTTGATGCGTGAATTAGGTTCAGTGGTGACGGCTTTATTGTTTGCCGGACGCGCCGGATCCGCTATTACCGCAGAAATTGGTTTAATGAAAACAACCGAGCAATTAGACGCGATGACGATGATGGGCGTTGAGCCGCTCGCGCAAATTGGCGTGCCGCGCTTTTTCGGCGCTTTATTGGCATTGCCGTTGCTCGCTATTATTTTTGTTGCCACTGCGATGGTAGGCGCTTATTGGGTTGCCGTGCCGCATTTGGGGTTGGATAACGGCATTTTTTGGTCGCAATTACAACGCGGCGTTGGTTTTTATCAAAATATTGTGCTGGGGATTGGGGTAAAAAGTTTGGTTTTTGGTTGGTTGTGTGCGGCGATTAGCGTTTTTCAGGGATTTGTATGCGTGCCGACGGCGCAAGGTATGGCGCAGGCAACAACGAAAACCGTCGTGTTGTCATCGTTAGCAGTGCTGGCGGTTGATTTTTTGTTAACATCGCTGATGTTTGCTCTATAGAGGTAGCTATGAAAAAAAATCATGGAATTGCGTCCGTTGTCGGTTTTTTTGTTTTATTGGCAGTGGGCGGATTGTTTTTTTTAGGACTCAAAGCCAGCCGTTTGGGCGGTTTTCAGGCGCAGGATACATATCGCATTTATGCGCGTTTTGGTGATGTCAGCGGTTTGGGAAAACAGGCGATGGTGTCGATGTCGGGCGTTCAAATTGGACAAATCAGCGGTATGACGTTAGATCCGAAAACTGCAGAAGTGGTGGTGAGTTTGGATATTGATGGACGTTTTTCTTTGCCGGCAGATAGTACGGCGCAAATTTTAACCGCGGGCTTGCTGGGGGAAAAATATATCGGGATTTTATCGGGCGAATCAAAAGATGTTTTAAAACAAGATGATACTTTAATCCGCACCGGCGGTGCTTTGGTTTTAGAGAAGTTATTACAACAATTCGGCGGCGGAAAAGGGAATTTTTATCCGGAATCGTCTTATCTTTTAGAAGCAAAATTTAATGATATCAGCGGATTAACGATTGATGCACCGGTGACTTTAGCCGGCGTGCAAATCGGGCGCGTGAAATCCATTCATTTAGATCAAGAAACCTTTATGGCAGTGGTGCAACTGGAAATTGATCGCCAATTTAACCGGTTGCCGATTGATAGTAGCGCTGATATTTTAAGTACGAGTATTATTGGTGGAAAATATATTGGCATCAGCGTTGGCGGCGAATCGACGATGCTCGTTGATGGCGATAGTTTTCAATACACGAATTCCAGCGTGGTGCTGGAAAAGTTAATTTCTCAATTTGTAACCGGTTTGGGAAAATCTTAAATTTTTAAACGAGGAAAAAAGATGAAAAAGCATTTTTTAGCCGTTGCGGCTTTATTATTGAGCGGGGCGGTTTTTGCCGCAGAACCAACGGGCGAAAGCGCAAAAATGGAAGTGGAAACGCAAATCGCGCGGTTAACGCAAGATTTAAATAATAATAAAGCTACTTACGACGCCAATCCGGCGGCGTTTCATGAATTTATCAGTCGCGAAATTGCACCGCAGTTAGATTTTGTCAAAATGTCTGAAATTGCTTTGGGAAAACATTTAAAGAGCGTGAAAGATAGCGGCAAATTTGACGCTTTTACCACTGCTTTTCGTGAATTGCTGATTCGCGTGTATTCCAAAGGTTGGCAAAATTATGCCGGCGCTAGCGTGCGCGTGCTCAACGTGCCGAGCGTGGATAAATATCAACGGGCGCAAGTTCGCGCGCAAGTTTCGGGCAGCAATGCGAATGCAAACGTGATTATTGCGGTTTATTTCAAAAATGGTGCGTGGAAAGTCTACGATGCAACTTTTGAAAACGTATCGCTGATGACGAGTTATCGCAATACTTTTGATACCGAATTGCAACAAGGTAGCGTTGATCAATTAATCGCCAAAATGCGGACGATGCAGTAATGATAGAAACTCCGCTCGGCACGATTGACGCTGACGCCGTTTTACATTTATCTGCAACATTAACGCAGTTGTCATTAGCGCAAAAGCCGTTTTCTCGCTTTTCGCAAGCATTGCCAGAACGGATTACCGTCGATGCGCACGCTGTGCGGCAATGCGACAGCGCGGGCGTTGCGGCTTTGATTTGGTGGTGCCGTTATTGTCGGCAGCAAAATGCGCACCTTGTTTGGCGACCGTTGCCGGCGAGTATTACCGAATTGGCAGCGCTGTATCAAATTGATTTTCAAGCATGGACGGAATATGCAGACTGATTTAATTAAACAAAAAATTATCGCCGCTTTAGGTGAAGCTGATGTGATTGTGACCAGCGTTGATGGCGTGCATTTTGAAGCAACGGTGACTTCTGCGGCGTTTGCAGGGCATTCGCGTTTGGAACAGCATCGTATGGTTTTAAAAGCGTTGGAAGATGTGATCAGCAGTAATGAAGTTCATGCATTGAGTTTAAAAACAAAGGTAAGCGACTGATGGAACAGTTAAAAATTATGGGCGGACGGCGTTTGGAAGGTGAAGTTACCATCAGCGGCGCAAAAAATGCGGTATTGCCGATTTTAGCGGCAACTTTGTTGGTAAAAGGTACCACCGTTATTGATAACGTACCGCGGTTGCGCGATGTCAACACGCTTTTAGCCGTCCTCAATGAAATGGGCGCCAAAGCGCATTTTACGGCGGAAAATCAAGTCAGCGTTGACGCGTCAAACATTACCAATCCGGTGGCGCCGTATGAATTAGTACGCACGATGCGGGCGAGTGTTTTGGTTTTAGGGCCGTTGCTCGCGCGTTTTGGGCAGGCAAAAGTTTCTTTGCCCGGCGGTTGCGCGATTGGTGCACGTCCCGTTGATCAACATATTAAAGGTATGCGGGCTTTGGGCGCCGAAGTAGACGTTTGCGAAGGTTATATTGAAGCAAAAGCGAGCCGGTTACGCGGGCAAACGTTAACCATGGACGTGGTGACCGTTACGGGTACCGAAAATATTTTGATGGCAGCCGTTTTAGCTGACGGCACAACGGTTTTGCATAATGCCGCGCTGGAGCCAGAAGTCAGCGATTTAGCGCACTGTTTAAACGCGATGGGCGCAAAAATTAAAGGCATTGGTACGTCAACATTAACGATTGAAGGCGTGGAATCATTGCACCCGTGCCATTATCGAACTTTGCCCGATCGGATTGAAACGGGAACGCTGTTGGTCGCCGCGGCGGTTACGGGCGGTTCAATTGTGGCGCGGCAGACATCACCGCAATTATTAGAAGCAGTATTGGAGAAATTAGAAGCGGCGGGGTGTAGCATTCGGCGCGGCGCGGATTTTGTTGCGCTGGAAGCTAAAAAACCGTTGCAGGCGGTGAGTTTGAGAACGGCGCCGTTTCCGGCGTTTCCAACCGATATGCAAGCGCAATTTATGGCGTTAAATTGTGTGGCGCACGGCAGCGCGGCGATTGTGGAGACGATTTTTGAAAATCGTTTTATGCACGTTCCCGAATTATCGCGTATGGGTGCGCGGATTTTTATTGAAGGCAATACGGTGACCACGTTTGGCGTGGAAAAATTAAGCGGCGCCCCCGTTATGGCAACGGATTTGCGCGCATCAGCATGTTTGGTGATTGCGGCGCTTGCTGCAGAAGGCGAAACGGTGATCAGTCGTATTTATCACCTCGATCGCGGTTATGAGGCGATGGAAGTGAAATTGCGCGGTTTGGGCGCGCAGATTGAACGGATTCAGGAAGCGTAATGCAGCGCGATTTTTTGGTTTCTCATTTAAATGAGTTGTTGCAAATTCGTAAATTTCGCGATTATGCGCCCAATGGTTTGCAAATTGCCGGACGAGCAGAAATTCAAACGGTGGTTACGGCGGTAAGCGCATCGCAGGCGGCAATTGATTTTGCGGTGGCAAATAATGCCGATGCGTTGCTCGTTCATCACGGCTATTTTTGGAAAGGGGAAGCGGCGGAATTAGTCGGCGTTAAAAGAAAAAGAATCGCTACTTTGTTGCATCACGAGATTAATTTATTGGCGTATCATTTGCCGCTGGATCAACACGCTACTTTAGGAAATAACGCTTTGTTTGGTCAAGCATTATCAGCGCACAATATCAGCCAATCATCGTTTGATGATTTTTTATGGCAGGGCGATATTGAAACCGTTTCCGCGTCGCAATGGATTGCGGCGGTGGAAAAGATTTTGCAACGTTCGATTATTGCAGTGGGCAATACGCAGAAAATGATTCAAAAAATTGCGTGGTGTACGGGTGCGGCGCAAGATTTGTTATTACAAGCGCATGCCGAAGGTGCCGATGCGTTTTTAACGGGTGAGTACGCAGAACGCAGTTATCACGAAGCGCGCGAATGCGATATGCTTTTTTTGGTTTGCGGACATCACAGCACGGAAACTTTTGGCGTTCGTGCTTTGGGCGATTATTTGGCGGCAACGCAAGGATTGAAGATATTCTTTTTTGATGAAGATAATCCTTTTTAATGGTTTTCAGTTCATCATTATTTTTTTTGTTTTATTGAAGCGATTTTTTCGCAAGCAGTAAGCAATAAATAGTTTGTGGGTTTTATTTTATGGGTGAAGCATGAGTATTTTGAGTCAAAAACGCAGTGGATTGGCTTTATTATCCAGTCCCAAACATATTTCTAGCCATCGGATTCGCATTGTGTGTCATGCAAAAGATTTGGAAATCGAATATATCGATATCGATCCCGATAATTTGCCGGAAGATTTGTTGGAAGTTAATCCTACGGGACGATTGCCAACGTTGATTGATCGCGATTTGGTTTTATTTAATGATCGCGTGGTCAGCGAATATTTAGATGAACGTTTTCCGCATCCGGCATTGATGCCTATTGAAGCCAATCAACGGGCGAAAATTCGTTTATTTTGTTTGGAAATTGAAAACAATTGGTATCCGCTTGCTGAACAAATTGAACACGAAAAAATGAGCGCGGCAAAGAAAAAAGCGGCGATTAAATCATTACGGGAAGCGGTTTTAATGATTGCTCCTTTATTAAAAGAAAGCCACTTTGCCATCGGCACGGAATTATCTTTGCTGGATTGTTGTATGTTGCCGATTTTATGGCGTTTGGAAAGTTTTGAAATCAGTTTGCCTAAAACTGCCGCCGCACAACCGCTAATTGATTATATGGATTATCACTTTAAGCAAGATTATTTTGTTGCCGCGTTGTCAAAATATGAAAGTGGTTTGCGGACGGTGAGCGAATAACCGCGCCGCAGTTTTGTTTTTTTAAAGAAAAGGGGACGTCATGACCAGTCAAAAACCTTATTTATTACGCGCCATTTATCAATGGCTTGTCGATAATGGTTGCACGCCGCAGATTGCGGTAGCTTATCCGAATAAAGGTTGGGTTTATGGCGTTCCCGATCGATTTTTAGAAAACGAATTTCTCATTTTAAATATTTCGCCGCAAGCTTCTCCAGATTGCGTTATTGAAGATGATTATATTTATTTTACGGCACGGTTTAATGGAGAATCGCGCGCAGTGACGGTTGCCATTGAAGCCGTTGCCTCTATTTTTGCGCGAGAAAAACAAGAAGGCATGGAATTTGAACTTTCGCCAAAACTGGCAGACGGCGCGCCAAAACCCGTTACCGATGCGCAAAAAAAATCAGAAAAAACCGAATCTGCGCCTCATCTCAAAATTATTAAATGACCCGTTGCCAAACCCGTTAAAACATAAACAAAAAGTAGGGTTGGGCGGGGTTTCCATTATGAAAAAAAACGGGTATCGTATGCCGGCTTTAACAGCCACTAAGTGATTTTTTAGGGGAAAAAGTCGATTGGTAATATTGTTTGTGGTTAACCATTAAAAATCAGAAAACCAATAATCATGACATCATGATTTTTCGTGAAAACCGCAAATAAACTCCTCGGGCAAATTGTCCCGTTTCATTATTTATTTTATAGGTGAAATTATGTCGCTAACAGCAGCAATTCTAACTTTATTTTTAATTATCAATCCATTGGGAAACGTCCCCGTTTTTCTGTCGATTTTAAAAAATTTATCGCCGAAACGGCAACGCATTGTTTTATTGCGTGAATTATGTATTGCTTACGCCATTATGGTGGTTTTTTTGTTT
This sequence comes from Dichelobacter nodosus, assembly GCF_001263335.1. Taxonomy (GTDB): domain Bacteria; phylum Pseudomonadota; class Gammaproteobacteria; order Cardiobacteriales; family Cardiobacteriaceae; genus Dichelobacter; species Dichelobacter nodosus. The sequence goes on along the minus strand of NZ_LGVW01000029.1, from coordinate 3,505 downwards.
GGCGGTTCGTCGATTTTGCACGGCTTAAATATTTCGCGTGAAGCCGTTTCCATTTCTGGCGCAATTGTTTTATTTATCATTGCCTTAAGAATGATTTTCCCGTTAAGAAGCGGCAGCGTGATGGGCGCTGATGATACCGAAGGCGAAGAAGAGCCGTTGATTGTGCCGATTGCAATTCCTTTTGTTGCCGGACCTTCTTTGCTTGCTACTTTAATTATGATGGTGGAAAGTGATCCCAGTTTGACGACGCGCTGGTTTTTTGCAATGACGATTTCGTGGTTTATTTCTTTGCTGATTTTTTTATGCGCGCCGTTTTTCTTCAAAATTTTGCGCAAACGCGGATTAAAAGCCGTAGAACGTTTAATGGGTATGATTTTAATCTCAATTTCTGTACAAATGATGCTTAATGTTTATATGGCATTACAAGCGACAGGCGCTTAGTTTATTTGAGATTTTGTTATGATCGAAGAGGGAGTTTTACTCCCTCTTTTTTATGATAAACATTGAGGAATCACCATGAAAGCCGTTTTTTTAGATAGAGCTACTTTTGCCGCAGATGTTTCTTTACCAGCGCCTGCTGGCGTGAGCGATTGGCGCGTTTTTGAACGCAGTGAACCTGCGGAAGTAATCGCGCGCAGTTGTGAGGCGGACATCATTATCACCAATAAAATTGTGTTTGATGCGGAACTTCTCGCGCAATTACCACAATTAAAATTAATCCAGATTACGGCTACAGGTACTGATAATGTTGATAAAATTGCTGCCGAAAAACAGGGCATTAAAGTGTTTAATGTTTCTGGTTATTCCACTGATAGCGTGGCAGAACATACGCTTATGATGATTTTGGCAACCATGCGCGCGTTATCGGCGCATCATCGCAGCGTAGCAAGCGGCGCTTGGATAAAAGATGGACGCTTTAGTTTGAGTACGCCCGCATTGTGGGATCTCAAAGGAAAAACGTTAGGTTTGGTTGGCATTGGCAGCATCGCGCATCGGGTAACGGAACTCGCGCAGGCATTTGGCATGAATGTGTTATGGGCGGAACGATTGGGACGCGCGCCGCGCGATGATCGTTATACCGATTTTGAAACCGTGATGGCGGCAAGCGATGTGATTGCTTTGCATTGTCCTTTAACCGCAGAAACCAAACATTTAATCAATCATCAAACCATCGCTATGATGAAACGCGCGCCGATTTTAATTAACGTAGCACGCGGAGCGGTGATGGAGGCGGAAGCCGTCGCGCAAGCATTACAAAAAGGACAATTGTCAGGTTTGGGTTGTGATGTTTTTCTGCCGGAACCGCCAGAAGCAGATAATCCGCTGTTGCAGTTTGCCAATCACCCGCGGGTGATTTTGACACCGCATAATGCTTGGGCAAGTTTCGAATCACAGCAACAGTTATGGGCGATTTTATCAACACAAGTGAGCAATTTTATTGTTTCATCGGCTAAATAAAGGCAACAATAAATCATCTTCTTTTTTATTTTTTCCACAAAGGAGCAAAAAATGAAGTTAAAACGATTATGTGCAGCGATAATGTTGGTGAGTTTTACCGCATCGGCGGCAGAATTTACGATTGATGCGCCGGCAACTGCGGTGGTGTTATATCAAGATGGCGCTTTGATAAAACGAGATGCGGTATTAAATATTAATGAAACGGGCGTGCATACGGTATTTATTACGCAACCGTTGAACGAAGAAATGGCGGTGATTGATGTGCGCGGCGCGAAATTACACAGTCAAAGCATCGTGCATCGTACGGATTTGCATCAACCGAGCGCAACCGCGGTGGCTTTAGCAAATGCAAAAGCGCAATTGAAAGTTTTGGAATATGAAGTTTCTTTGCATGAAAAATTAATGGGTAATTTTTTATCGTCTTTGGAACAAAATCCCGATACTTTGGAATCTTCCGAGAGAAAAGTCGCAGAACGCATGCAATATGCCAAAACATTACAAGAAAAAATCGCGCAAACGGAGTTAGAAATTCAACAATTAAGCGCGCAACTTGAAGATGAAGAAGGAAAAGCAGAAAAAACGGAAGATGTTTATCGTTTGCAAATTGAAGTCGCGCAAATGGGGACGGTACGCATTCATTTGGAAGAATCAACGCACGCCGCACGCTGGCAGCCATACAGCACGATTAATTTAAATACGGAACAAAAAACTGTGCAGATGACGGCTTCAGCACGGGTCAGTCAGCAAACGGGTTTAGATTGGCATAATGTGCAGCTGACTTTGGCAATGACGCCGCCGCAACATTATTCATTGCCGCCTTTTTATAGTCGTTCCGTTCATTTAGAGGAATATTTGGATCCCGCAGCCAGTGGTAAACGTATGTCGGGCATTGCCGCTGTTCCTATGGCGCTGACAGCAGAAGCCAGCAGCGAAATCGATCGTTCGGGATTGGATTTTACGGCAACGCTTTCAGCAAATTATGACGTTTTATCCGATGACAGCGAGCAGCAAATCACTTATTGGCAAGGTGAAGCAAAAACAGAACTTTATAGTGCCATTTATCAATGGGCGTTGCCTGAAAAAGCTTTATTAATTGCGCGTTGGACTCAACCGCAAGATATACATTTTTTTGCCGGTAATATGCGGATTTTGCGCGATGGTTTGATGATTACGCAACGTTATGAAAGCGAAGTTTGGCACGGTGGCAGCGCGCAAAAAATGAGTTTTGGCGAGGACGGACAGTTATCCGTTACGGTATCAGATACGCCGGATTTTGATGATAAAAAAGGCGTGATTAATCCAAGCAAAGTGCGGCAATATCGCCAAAAATTTGTGTTGCGTAATTTGTCCGAACATGAAAAACCGTTGCATTTTTACGCGCAACTGCCCGTCAGTCAGGAAGCAGATGTGAAAGTGATGCCGCAATTTGCGCGTCAACCCGATCAAAGCGATGTTGACCAAATTAAAGGGATTTTGTTGTGGAAAGAAACGGTGCCGAGCAATGCAGATAAAACGATAGAATTTAATTACGATATCAGTTATCCAAAAGATAAAATATTGAGTGAATAGATAAAAAAATGAGGCGGTTAACAAAACGTTAATCGCCTCAAAATACAGAAGGAGAAAATATCAAACCACTCTAAAATCCATCTATTGAGAAACGGTACACTTTAGAAAAGATTTGGTGGGTCGTGAAGGGTTCGAACCTTCGACCAATTGATTAAGAGTCAACTGCTCTACCGCTGAGCTAACGACCCAAAACATGAGAAACACAAGAGAGATAAAACTATCGACTACTGATAACGATGGTGGGCCGTGAAGGAATCGAACCTTCGACCAATTGGTTAAAAGCCAACTGCTCTACCGCTGAGCTAACGACCCAAGAAATCATTAAAAAGAGATTGAAACAGCAAAAATGGTGGGCCGTGAAGGAATCGAACCTTCGACCAATTGGTTAAAAGCCAACTGCTCTACCGCTGAGCTAACGACCCAAGAAATCATTAAAAAGAGATTGAAACAGCAAAAATGGTGGGCCGTGAAGGAATCG
>NZ_LGVW01000028.1:160000-348689 GCF_001263335.1 Dichelobacter nodosus | reverse complement strand
CGGTGGATAAATTTGAATATCGCCGCGGTTTTAAGTTTTCAACGTATGCCACTTGGTGGATTCGGCAGGCGATTACGCGTTCTATCGCCGATCAGGCGAGAACTATTCGGATTCCTGTGCATATGATTGAGACAATTAATAAATTGAACCGAATTTCGCGTATGTTGCAACAAAAAAATGGACGCGATCCAACGCCAGAAGAGTTATCAGTTGCCATGGATATGCCTGAAGATAAAATTCGGAAAGTGTGGAAAATTGCCAAAGAACCGATTTCTATGGAAACACCGATTGGAGATGATGAAGATTCGCATCTTGGTGATTTCCTTGAAGATAGCAATGTGATTTCTCCTCTGGAAGCAGCGACAACGCGCGGTTTATCGGAAGCGACGAATGAAGTTTTGGCATCGTTGACGCCGCGTGAAGAACGGGTTTTACGCATGCGTTTTGGTATTGATATGAATACGGATCACACTTTGGAAGAAGTGGGACGGCAGTTTGATGTGACGCGCGAACGCATTCGGCAAATTGAAGCCAAAGCGTTACGTAAATTGCGTCACCCCAATCGTTCAGAATTATTGAAAAGCTTTTTAAGCGATTGATTTTAATTGTATAACCGCCTTTTTGAGGCGGTTTTTTATGGTTTCTTTTTAAAATTAAAGGCGCTTTCTTGACCATGAATGAGGCGATAAATGTTGGCTTTGTGGCGATAAATTAAAATGCTGACCATAAATAATACGGTGACGGCGATTTTTATATTGCCGATGCCGATAAAAGCAATCCACGGCGCAGAAAATGCCGCGATTAGTGCCGATAATGAAGAAATGCGCGTAAAAGCAAATACGCTCAACCAAATGATTAATGTGGCGCCAGCTAATCCCATATGCCATGCTAGTAATACGCCAAATGCGGTTGCAACACCTTTACCGCCTTGAAATTTAAAGAAAATAGGAAACATATGCCCAATAAATGCGCCTATTCCCGCAACTAACCACAATGCTTCCATCGCGGGAAAGAAAAAACGTATGAGCAAAACAGGAATGAAGCCTTTTAGTAAATCGCCGATAAGCGTAAACAGCGCGGCTTTTTTGCCGCCGATGCGTAACACGTTGGTGGCACCAGGATTTTTGGAACCGTGTGTTCGTGGATCGGGGAGATTCATGTAGCGACACACGATAATGGCGCTGCTCATTGAGCCCCATAAATAGCCCCAAATCAGGCATAGTGCCCAAGATAGTCCGATCATATTTGCTCCTTTTGGTTAACTGTTTTTCATGGTCGGTAAAATAGTTGGGGAATTTTACCAGCGATAGGGTATTTTGATAAAAAGTTAGGACACGAAGGAAGATAAATGCACGATACGATTTTTCTCAATCGTCAAAAAGTTTTGACTTTAATTGGCGTTTTACCGCATGAGCGTTTAGAAAAACAAACATTAATTGTGAGTTTAAGTTTGGAAACGGATTTTACCGCCGCGATAGCAACGGATAATCTTTGCGATACGGTCAATTACGCGGCTTTAGCAGAATTAGTTGAAACTTTTGCCGCTGAAAGTCAGTTTCAATTAATTGAAACTTTTGCTGGTAAATTAATTGAACTTATTTGGGCACGCTTTGATTGTGTCAATGCCGTTACGGTTACTATTGAAAAACCAAACGCATTAAAACAAACGCCTATGGTTGGTTTAGTAATGCGGCGAGCGCGATAAATACATTTCCATTAAAAATAAATGGTTAATTTTTTTGCTTTGCTTTATTTGCTGGGTATCGTTAAAGTTTGTCGCGAAGATAAAAACTAATTTTTACTAAAGAAATAGTATATTTCATTATTATTTTTTGTTAGTGCAGTCATCGCCAGAGTAGATTTTTACGGAACTATATCCTTATAAATTCTTTGTTTCATAAAATAGGAGTAATATCATGTCTCAATATCCTTTGGGTGTAAATTCTGAAGTTGGTAAATTACGAACTGTGATGGTATGTCAACCTGGTCTTGCTCATGAAAGATTGACTCCGGACAACTGCGATGAGTTGTTATTTGACGACGTTCTCTGGGTGGAGCAAGCGCAACGCGATCATCAAGATTTCGTAGAAAAAATGCGCGCACGGGACATCGAAGTCTTGGAAATGCATGAATCATTGGCAGAAACGGTAAAAAATCCGGAAGCGTTGAAATGGATTTTGGATCGTAAAATTACGCCGAATCTCGTTGGACTGCCCATCATGAATGAATTGCGTTCATGGTTTGAAGGATTGGATGCGCGTCAACAAGCTGATTTTTTAATTGGTGGTGTGAGCGTTTTAGACATTACTCCTGATAAATTCAGCGCTGACGTCATTTCTTTAGTTCGCGCAACGCAAGGCGATTTAGGTTTTGTGTTCCCACCGTTACCTAATACCCAATTTACCCGCGATACTACAAACTGGATCTACGGCGGCGTTACTTTGAACCCAATGTACTGGCCAGCACGTCAACAAGAAACTTTACTGGCTGCTGCGATTTATAAATTCCATCCGCGTTTTGCTGGAAAAGTGAAAGTGTGGTGGGGTGATCCAGATAAAGATTACGGCAATGCGACTTTGGAAGGCGGCGACGTTTTCCCAGTTGGTAAAGGTTTAGTTTTAGTTGGCATGGGAGAACGGAGTTCTATCCAAGCGATTACTCAATTAGCACAAGTTTTGTTTGCTGAAAAAGCAGCAGAAAGAATCATTGTTGCTGCAATGCCGAAAACACGTTCTGCAATGCATCTTGATACTATTTTCACATTCTGCGACCGCGATTTGATTAACTATTTCCCGAAAATGGTTGACCAAATCAAACCGTACAGCATTCGTCCAGACGAAAGTAAACCAAACGGCTTAGATATCCGTGAAGAAAGAAAATCTTTTGTTGACGTTGTTCAAGAAGCTTTGGGATTAAAAGAGTTGCGTAAAGTTGCTACCGGTGGTAATAGTTATGCTGCCGACCGCGAACAATGGGATGATGCAAATAACGTGTTTGCTTTAGAACCTGGTGTTGTTGTCAGCTACGATCGTAACTTATTAACCAACAAGTTATTGAAAGCAGCTGGTGTAGAGATCGTTTCTATTCGTTCTTCTGAACTTGGTCGTGGTCGTGGTGGTGGTCGTTGCATGACTTGTCCGATTGCTCGCGACGCTGCTTACTAGTTCTCAGCTTTTTAGCCTTCAAACTGTCTACGACGGTTTGAAGGTTTCTTACATACAGGAGATTTTTATGGCATTTAATATTCGTAACCGTCATCTATTGAGTTTAGCCAATCACAGTTATCGTGAATTGCGTTATCTTCTTGATTTAGCACGTGATTTAAAACGCGCTAAATATAACGGTACCGAACAACCGCGTATGCGCGGAAAAAATATTGCGTTGATTTTTGAAAAAACATCTACACGCACTCGCTGCTCATTTGAAGTTGCTGCCTATGATCAAGGCGCTAACGTTACTTATATCGATCCCACTTCATCACAAATTGGACACAAAGAATCCATGAAAGATACCGCCCGCGTTTTGGGACGGTTATATGATGCCATTGAATACCGTGGTTTTAAGCAAACCATCGTTCAAGAATTGGCAGATTATGCAGGCGTTCCTGTGTTTAACGGTTTAACTGATGAATGGCACCCAACACAAATGTTGGCAGACGTTTTAACCATGATGGAACACAGCGATAAACCGTTACACGAAATCAGCTATGTTTATTTAGGCGATGCCCGCAATAACATGGGTAACTCATTGTTGATGATTGGTGCGAAATTGGGTATGGACGTACGTATCGCTGCACCAAAAGAATTGCAACCTACTGCTGAATTGCAAGCAATGTGTCAAGAATTTGCAAAAGAAAGCGGCGCGCGCATTTTGGTAACTGATGACGTTGCTAAGGCTGTAAAAGGCGTTGATTACGTGCATACCGACGTTTGGGTTTCTATGGGTGAACCAATCGAAGCTTGGGGACAACGCATTAGCAAATTAATGCCGTATCAAGTTAACCGCAAATTGATGGAATTAACCGGCAATCCGCGTGTTAAATTTATGCACTGCTTACCTGCTTTCCACAACAGTGAAACCAAAGTGGGTAAACAAATTGCCGAACAATATCCTGATTTGGCAAACGGTATTGAAGTTACTGAAGACGTATTTGAATCTCCTTATAACATTGCTTTTGAACAAGCAGAAAACCGTATGCACACCATTAAAGCTGTAATGGTTGCATCATTAGGTGATTAATCATCATCGAGAAATGCGGGTTTTAGTGCCCGCATTTTTTTTGTACTAAATTTTATTTAAGTAGGAAAAAGATATGCGTATTGTAATTGCTTTAGGCGGTAACGCACTTTTGCGGCGCGGACAAGTGATGAGTGCTGAAAATCAACGGGAAAATGTGCGCATTGCTGCCGAGCAAATTGCCAAAGTTCATCAAGGCAATGAATTAATTATTGCCCACGGCAACGGTCCACAAGTGGGATTACTTGCTTTGCAAGGAGCGGCTTATAACGCGGTTAAACCCGAAGTTGAAACCTATCCGTTAGACGTTTTAGGTTCACAAACAGAAGGCATGATCGGTTATATGATCGAACAAGAAATGGGCAACGTATTACCAAAAGACGTTCCATTGGCAACTATTTTGACCCAAGTTGAAGTCGATAAAAACGATCCTGCGTTCAAAAATCCAACCAAACCTATCGGACCGGTTTACGAAAAAGAAGAAGCCGAACGTTTAGCCAAAGAAAAAGGCTGGACGATTGCTCCAGATGGCGACAAATATCGCCGCGTTGTACCCAGCCCATTGCCCAAACGAATTTTTGAAATTCGTCCGATTCAATGGATGGTTGATAACGGTGCGGTGGTTATTTGTGCCGGCGGCGGTGGTATTCCCACTTATTTTGAAACCGCGGATAAATTAAGCGGCGTTGAAGCTGTTATTGATAAAGATTTGTGCTCATCTTTATTGGCACAAGAACTCAATGCTGATTTATTAGTCATTGCGACAGACGTTGATGCCGCTTATGTGGATTGGGGTAAACCAACACAAAAAGCCATCGCTGGTGCTCACCCTGACGATTTTGCAAACAGCAGTTTTGCTGCTGGTTCTATGGGACCAAAAGTTAAAGCCGCTTGCGAATTTGCCCGTAAAAGTGGTAATACAGCAGTTATCGGCGCATTGTCTGATATTGAAGCCATTGTGCGCGGTGAAGCTGGAACACGTGTTAGCGTTAAAGAACACGGCATGCGTTATCGTTAGAAATATCGCCACATGCGAAACGTTAAAAGGATGCATCTTGCATCCTTTTTTTATGAAAGACCCACCAATTTTATTAACGTTGACCGTTTTGTCCGCGCTGACGCAATAAATGATCGCACAATGTTAAAGACACCATCGCTTCAACGATAGGCACCGCACGCAATCCAACGCAGGGATCGTGTCTGCCGCGAACGGAAATAATACAATCATCGCCGTTTTGATCGACACTCTTGGCAGGTATTGGAATTGAACTGGTTGGTTTGAAAACCGCGGAAGCGACAATTGTTTGACCGCTGGAAATGCCGCCTAAAATGCCGCCGGCATGATTACTTAAAAAGCCATCGCGCGCCGTGCGTTCATCGCGAAACATGCTGCCATATTGGTTGGCGCTTGTAAAACCATCGCCAATTGCCACCGCTTTTACCGCATTAATACTCATCAAAGCTTTGGCAATATCGGCATCTAAACGGTCAAAAACCGGTTCTCCCAAACCCGCCGGCACCTGTTCGGCAACCACGGTAATTTCCGTGCCGACCGAATTACCGCGGCGCTGAATATCTTCTAAATATTGAGCAATAACAGATAGTTGATGTTGATTCGGGCAACTAAAAGGATTGCTAGAAACCGCTTGCCAACTTTCAAAAGCCAAACGATGGCAACCAATTTGCGATAAATAAGCGCGGACTTTTATCGCGCATAATTGTTGCAAAACCGCTTTTGCAATCGCGCCGCCGGTAACGCGCACAGCAGTTTCTCGAGCAGATGCGCGTCCACCGCCGCGGTAATCGCGAATACCGTATTTTTTTTGATAAGTGTAATCCGCGTGACTGGGACGAAATTGTGCTTTAAACGGCGCATAATCATCGCTGCGCTGATCACAATTTTGGATCACAAATCCGATCGGCGTGCCCGTGGTTTGTCCTTCAAAAATGCCCGAAAAAAGATGAATTTCATCGGCTTCTCGTCGCGAACTGACATAAGCGGAACGAGCGGGTTTGCGCCGGTCGAGTTCTTTTTGTATCTCTTTGCTATCGATCGCGATGCGCGCCGGACACCCATCAATAATGCCGCCGATCGCCGCGCCGTGACTTTCGCCAAAGCTCGTCAACACAAAAGCGCGCCCAAAGCTGTTTCCGCTCACAAAAAAACCGTTATTTAATGACGTGATGAATGCGTTGGCTGATTTCGGTAATGCTGCCGCTGCCTAAAACTGTGTGCAATTTACCTTGAGCGCGGTAATAATCGATAAGCGGTTTGGTTTGTTGTTCAAAAACGGATAAACGATTGCGAATCGTGGTTTCGTTATCGTCCGCGCGTCCACGCGCCAGCATTCTTTTTACGATTTCTTCCGTGTTGACGTCTAACATAATGACGTAATCAATTTTTTGTTGCCGTTCAGCCAATAATTTGTCTAAAGATTCGGCTTGCGCGATTGTCCGCGGAAAACCATCAAATAATGCGCCGCGGTCACTTAAGCGTTGTTTGATCATATTGATGACGATATCGTCAGAGACAAGTTCGCCGGCGTCCATAATTTTTTTTGCTGCTAAACCTAATTCTGATTGCGCGTTAATTTCTGCGCGTAACATATCACCGGTTGATAAGTGTTGTAGATTATATTTTTTAATTAATTCAGTAGATTGTGTTCCTTTTCCAGAACCGGGTGCACCCAAAATAATAATGTTCATTCATAACCTCGAAAAGTTGAACTATTTTTAAACGTAACGCCGCAGGTTATCACGATGATAAAAAGGACTCAACGTCTCTATCGTTTTTATGTATGCGCAAATATTCTTTGTTAAACTACGGCTTTTCAACCTAAAAAGAGGAAAATTAAATGAGAAAATTCACAAAAGATCACGAATGGGTAGACGTTCAAGGCGATGAAGCCGTCATCGGAATTACTGATCACGCGCAGGCGGAATTAGGCGATATTGTGTTTGTTGAATTGCCAGCGGTAGGTGATGTTGTTGAAGTCGGTCAAGAAGAATCTGCCGTGATTGAATCTGTGAAAGCTGCCGGCGGTATTACGGCACCCGTTTCCGGAGAAGTGGTTGCTATTAATGAAGCGTTAATTGATGAACCGTCAAAAGTAAATACCGATGCCGAAGGCGATGGCTGGTTTTTCCGCGTGAAATTAGCCGATAAATCTCAATTAGACGATTTGATGGATGAGGCAGCTTATAAAGCCTATCTTGGAGTGTGACTATGAATAAACAAGTCGCGTTTGTTAATCGTCATATCGGACCTTCTGCACAAGAACGCAGCGAAATGCTACAGGCGATGGGCTACGATTCTTTAGATGCGTTCATTGATAAAGTGGTTCCCAAAGAAATTCGGCGTGAATCGATGGATTTGCCGGCAGCGGTGAGCGAAACTGAAGCTTTGGCAGAAATCGCTGCTATAGGTAAAAAAAATAAACTGTTGCGGTCTTTAATCGGTCAAGGTTATTACGATTGCCACGTGCCGTCAGTGATTTTGCGCAATATTTTTGAAAATCCTGGTTGGTATACATCATATACGCCGTATCAAGCAGAAATCTCACAAGGGCGTTTAGAAGCCTTATTAAATTTCCAAACCATGGTTGCCGATTTAACCGCCATGGAAATTGCCAACGCTTCATTGTTGGACGAAGCCAGCGCCGCCGCTGAAGCCATGATGTTGGCAAAACGGCAAAGCAAAGCGCAATCTGCGCGTTTTATTGTCAATAGTCATACGCACCCGCAAGTCATTGATGTAATCAAGACCCGCGCGATGACAAACGGCGTTGAAGTCGTGGTCACAGATAACATTGTCGCCGAAATGAACGACTGCTTTGGCGCGTACGTGCAATATCCGTGCACCAACGGTGGTATCGCTGATTTTTCTGATTTAGCAGAACAATTGCATCAGAAAAAAGCGCTGCTGTGTGTGGGAACTGATTTGCTTGCATTAACCTTACTCAAAGCACCCGGCGAGATGGGCGCTGATATTGTCGTGGGCAATAGTCAACGTTTTGGTGTACCGCTCGGTTTTGGTGGACCTCACGCTGCCTTTATGGCAACGCGCGACAGTTTCAAACGTCAAATGCCGGGACGGTTGGTGGGTGTTTCAATTGATAGCAAAGGCAAAAAAGCTTACCGCTTAACCTTGCAAGCGCGCGAGCAACACATTCGCCGCGAAAAAGCAACCAGTAATATTTGTACTGCGCAAGCATTATTAGCCGTGATGGCGGGTGCTTATGCGGTTTATCACGGTTCTGAAGGGCTCAAAGCCATCGCACGTAAAGTTCATACGCTAACCACAACGCTTGCCGCTTCTTTAATTAAAGCCGGCATGACGCTCGAACATCAAAGCTTTTTTGACACCATTGTTTGCCGTTTTACCGATAAAGCATCAGCTGATGCCGCAATGAAACGCGGATTGGAAAAAGGTATTAATTTCCGCCGTGTTGATGATTGCCGCGTGGGCGTTTCTTTAGATGAACGTAGCGAATTGGCGGAAGTGGCAATTGTATTGCACGCATTATCCGGTAATGAAAAAGCCAGTGTTGAAGAAGCGCATGCTGCTATTCCTGCCGCGTTGCAACGGAAAAGCGCATTTTTAACGCATGCCTCATTTAATCGTTATCACAACGAAACCGATATGATGCGTTATTTGCGCCGTTTATCAGATTTTGATTTGGCACTCGATCGTTGCATGATTCCGCTGGGTTCTTGCACCATGAAACTCAATTCGGCAAGTTCTATGATGCCGTTATCGTGGGCTGAGTTTACCGGTTTACACCCGTTCGTGCCGGAAGATCAGGCAGCGGGTTACCACGAAATGTTTAAACAACTCGAAGCGTGGTTATGCGAACTCACCGGTTACGATGCCGTTTCTTTGCAACCCAATTCCGGCGCGCACGGCGAATATACTGGTTTATTGACCATTCGCGCTTATCATCACAGCCGCGGCGAGGGACATCGCAACATTTGCTTAATTCCTTCATCAGCGCACGGCACTAACCCCGCATCAGCACATTTGGCAGGCATGGAAATTGTTATCGTCAATTGCGATGAACAAGGCAACATTGATTTAGACGATTTGCGTCAAAAAGCCAATGAACACCGCGACAATTTAGCCGCCATTATGGTCACTTATCCTTCTACGCACGGCGTTTTCGAGCAAGGTATTCGTGAATTATGCAAAATCGTACACGATGCCGGCGGACAAGTTTATTTAGACGGCGCCAACTTTAACGCGCAAGTGGGATTAGGCGCGCCGGGGTTATACGGCTCCGATGTTTCCCATCTCAATTTGCATAAAACATTTGCCATTCCACACGGTGGCGGCGGGCCCGGCGTTGGACCGATCGGCGTACGCGCGCATTTAGCGCCGTTTTTACCAGGACACGTGGTCACCGATAACGGTCATAATCAACCGGCAGTGAGCGCAGCGGCGTGGGGCAGTGCATTAGTGGAAATTATTTCGTGGATGTATATCCGCATGATGGGCGGCGAAGGTTTAAAACGCGCTTCTGAAGTGGCGTTATTAAATGCTAACTACATCGCGCATCGTTTGCGCGCCGGCGGTTATCACGTGTTATACAGCGATGAAAACGGTATGGTGGCGCATGAATGCATCATCGACATGCGGGAATTTAAGGATAGAGCCAATATTTCCGTAGACGATATTGCAAAACGTTTGATTGATTACGGTTTCCACGCGCCAACAATGAGTTTCCCCGTTGCCGGCACATTGATGGTTGAACCGACCGAAAGCGAGCCAAAAGCCGAACTCGATCGTTTTTGCGATGCGATGTTAGCGATTTTGGAAGAAATTAAACAAGTTGAGCAGGGCGTTTGGCAGCAAGACGATAATCCACTGGTCAATGCGCCGCATACGCTAGCCGATCTGACTGGTGAATGGACGCATTCTTATGATCGGAAAACGGCAATTTTCCCGTTGGAAGGCATGAATCCGGCAAAATATTTCCCGCCGGTCAATCGGATTGATAACGTCTATGGCGATCGCAACGTAATGTGTGCGTGTCCGCCGACAGAAGATTATCAAAATTAATGCCACTAAAAAGACCGCTGCGGCGGTCTTTTTTTATGCGTAAAAACTGCCGTTATTGCATGACCGGTCCATCGCTGTCGCGCGCGGCTTTGAGTCTGTTTAATAATTCCGACCAAGAAATCCGATGCTGATGCCCAATAATATCCAAGCGCGGAATGCCGCGTCCTTTAAGCAAATAAAACCCGCCGCTTTCTGCTTTTTCCACGCCGTTAATCGTTAATATATCGCCGGCAAGTTGCGCTTGAATGCCGAGTTTTTCATAAGGAAAACTATTGAGCACGCGGATAAATTGTCCAATCACTAAAGAACTACCGCCGGCGCGCGTAATATATTGCACGGCTTCATGAGAAATGCGGCGCAAACCCGTAAGATTGTGATCGGTGGTTATCGTCGCTTGAAAACGCTGCGGACGCCAATTGATGAGCAAAACGTGATTAATTTCGCCGGCAATTCTGCCATCAACTACGGCTAAACGAAAAGCGCGCGTCAATCGTCCTAAATCGAGCCGGTCAATTTGCACGTGAAACGTGAGTTCGGGGCGTTTAGAAAATAAACGGTGCAAATGTAAATCTTTAATTTCCACCATGCCATCAAAAATATTGAGATAAACCGGTTCCGATAAGTCCATGCCCACCGGCGATATCATCACATTTGGAAAATCGCCGCTGATATTGCCTTCAAAAGGCGGTAAATCTACCGCGGTAGAAAATTTTTGTAAATCAATCGGTTCAATAAAAAAATTGAGGCGGTAACCGCCCTCTTTTTGCGGCGATAACGCGCGCACCAATAAAGCGCCATCTAAAATGGGAATGCGCCACTCATTAACGAGCAAAACGCCTTCCTGCGTCCAACGAAATTGAACTTGTGAAGCGCCGATGGGTAAATCGCGCCAAAAAGAATTGCCGATGCGTAGCGTTGAGATGTCACCGCGCCCAAATTGACCATCTATTTTATTGATTTGATAACGATTTTTTCGATCGCGGATACTTAATTGATTCATAACCGCGGCAAATTGTTGTAAACCCTGTTCTTTTTGCCAAAGCGCCGAGATGAAAAAACTGCCGGAAGCTTTGCCGTCATCAAAAAGCGTGTTTTTTAATGATGATTTGAGATAATTTTCATAGAAAAAGCCGGCATCTGCGCTCATTTGTTTCAAATGTATGTGTTGCGGTTGCGCCGTTTTGCCATCGAAGACAGCATCGGCGTTAATGATGAAACTGCGATCGCGGATTTGGGCATCGGTCAACGCTAATTGTTTGCCGTCGTATTGCCACGCGCTTTTAAAAACGACGGGCGCGGACGCTTGAAACGCAAAACGTTGATAACGAATCGCGCCTTGATTGAGCGCGCCGGAAAAACTTCCTTGCCACTGCGCACCGCGTCCCGTTGCCGTAAATTGCAAATTTAAATCCAGATTTTTAAGCGATTTGCGTTGATCGTGCTGCCAATTGACGCGTTCAATTGCGATCTTTCCTGAAATCGTCCAATGATTTTTATGTTCATCAAGCGTTAATTGCAGGTTCGCTGCGCCCGAAGTCGCGGCAAAATTGATGCCGAATAACGCTAACCAAGGTTTTAATGCCGTTATATCTGTTTCTAATGTGATATCAAGGTGTTGTGGTTGCCAATGCGTTTTGATTTTAAATGCACGTGCGGCATCGTGCAGCTGAAGATTTAACGGAAACGACGGTGTCATGTTGTAAACGATATCGTTTAATGACCAATCTTCCATTTCAAAAATGATTTTTTCGGTGCCGAACAACGCGGTTAATATCGTGGGCGCAAAGAAAATGTGATTGTTTTTCAGGTGGGCACGCGTTTGTCCGCTGATTTTTTTGAGAATTTTTTGTTGGTAGTGAAGAGAATCTGCCGTGGTTTTTAATGACCATTGTTGAAAATTTTCGGTTGCCGCTTGCAGTGAAAGATTTTTTAATGTGGTATCAGCGATTTTCGCTTCGCCGATATCGAGTTCAAAAGTCCACGCGCACAAAAAAAGCGGCACGATTAAAAGACGCGTTATCCATTTAATCGTACCGCTATTCATCAGAGGCGCTTAATCGATGATTTTGCTTGCAAATTCAATACTAAAACCACGGAGCGCGGAAAATCATGCGCGGGTTTTGGCAAATTGGGCAGGTCATCGAGTGCGCGACGGC
This sequence comes from Dichelobacter nodosus, assembly GCF_001263335.1. GTDB lineage: Bacteria > Pseudomonadota > Gammaproteobacteria > Cardiobacteriales > Cardiobacteriaceae > Dichelobacter > Dichelobacter nodosus. Next base: position 336,239 of record NZ_LGVW01000028.1, on the reverse strand, counting down.
TGCGATGCAAAATGCTGCGCGCGCCGGCGTAGCGACGTTTCCAATTGGGTTTTTTAATACTTTCAATACGCACGCGTTCGCCGGATTGCGGGGAATGAATCATTTTGCCGCCGCCGATGTAAAGTCCAACATGATTGATGCGTCCGCCGCGGTGAAAAAAGACTAAATCGCCGGGTTTGGGCGCGGAAACGGGCGTTAATTGGCTGAATTGATCGCGACTGGTGCGCGGCAATAAATAACCTTGTAAACGGTAAATATGTTGGATAAAACCAGAACAATCAAAGCCTTTTGGCGTGGTGCCGCCGTAACGATACGGCGTTCCGATGAATTTTTTACTTTCATTGAGTAAAGCATAACGCGCTGAATCCGATGATGGCGGTAAAACGGCAATTTCTTGCGGCGATTCAGGCGTTGATTCAAGGCTTAATAAGGTTAATTGCGGCTGGGCAAAAAGCGCGCTCGCATACAAAAAAGCGGCGCTGGTTAATAATTTTTGATACATTTTTGGTGGTGATTAATGTTTGTTGGCAACTTCAAAATCGCGGCGCATGCGTACATCTTCGCCATCGATTGCGTAAATAATAGATTCGGCAATATTGATGCAATGATCGCCGATACGTTCCAGCGATTTTGCTGCCATTAATACATCAATTCCTTTCGTAATCAATGTATTATCTTCTATCATGTAACTCATTAATTGCCGTGTGACGCTGTTATAACTGGTATCTAAATCATCATCATCTTTCAATAATGCTTCGGCAGCTTCAGCATCTAATCGGCTTAAAACGCCAATGCAACTGTTTAACATTGTTTTGGCTAAACGAATGGTGCCATAAAGTTCTTTCCAGATTTTATCTTTTTGCACATCGATCGGCTCTTCTTCCAAAAGGTAAGCAATTTTACAATTTTCATCGCCGATGCGTTCCAAATCGGTTGCAATTCGATCGCAGGCGGTGATAAAACGCAAATCTGACGCTACCGGAGAACGTTTGGCAATCAACCGCACACATTCTTTATTGATGTCAATATGATATTGGTTGGTTAACGCATCAACGTTAACAATATCGCGCAAACTTTCCGATATCGGATCTTGACGCAAAAAAGCAGAAATGGCGTGCAATTGTTTTTCGCACAAATTCGCCATATCAACCACCATATTCTGCAGATTATTTAATTCATCATCAAAACGCGTAAAAATGTGTTTCTCCATATCTATTCCTTGTTCAAAATGAATTGATAAAATTGATAACTACGCGCTCGGCGTAATGCGATCAAGACCATTCATATAAGGTTGTAATGCTTTGGGGATTAAAATGTTGCCATCGGCTTGTTGATAATTTTCTAATATGGCAACCAGCGTCCGTCCCACGGCAAGTCCAGAACCGTTTAAGGTATGCACCAATTGCGGTCTTTTTTCTCCTTCGGCACGGAAACGTGCTTGCATGCGGCGCGCTTGGAAATCCCAGCAATTGCTGCATGATGAAATTTCGCGGTATTTTCCTTGACCGGGCAACCATACTTCAAGGTCGTAGGTTTTTCGTGCGGCAAAACCCATATCGCCAGTGCACAATAAAATCACGCGATACGGTAATTCTAATTTTTGCAAAATGCGTTCGGCATGCGCGGTTAAACGTTCTAATGCCGCGTGAGAATCTTCGGGCGTAGTGATATGAACTAATTCAACTTTATCGAATTGATGTTGACGAATCATACCGCGCACATCGCGTCCTGCAGAACCCGCTTCAGAACGAAAGCAAGGCGTATGCGCCACAAATTGCAGCGGTAAAACACTTTCTTCTAAAATTTCTTGCGCCACCAAATTTGTCAGCGATACTTCTGCCGTGGGAATTAAATAAAAATCGCGGTCACTCAAACGCGTTTTAAATAAATCTTGTTCAAATTTTGGTAATTGTCCGGTGCCGTAAATCGTTTGCGGATTGACTAAATAAGGCACTGACATTTCTTGATAACCGTGTTCTTCGGTATGCGTATCGAGCATAAATTGCGCAATCGCGCGATGCAGGCGTGATAACGCGCCGCGTAATACGGTAAACCGTGCGCCGGCTAATTTAACGCCGTTGGTAAAATCCAAACCGATTTGCATTAAATCCGCGTGTTCTTTAGGCGTAAAATCAAATGTTCGCGGCGTGCCCCAGCGGCGAATTTCCGGATTATCGTTTTCATCTTTTCCAGTAGGAACGCTGTCATCAGGAAGATTGGGCACAGATGATAAAAGCGTATCTAATTGCTTTTGCGTTTCGTTAAATGATGCTTCAACGGCGGCTTGTTCGCTTTCTAATTGCGCGGCTTGCGCCATCAAATCGGCGCAGTCTTCCCCTTTGCTTTTTGCTTTTCCGATTTGTTGAGAAAGTTTATTGCGTTCGGCTTGCAGCGTTTCGCTTTTTACTTGGCTGGCTTTGCGCAAATCTTCTAACTTTTGATATTCAGCTTCTGGAAAATCAAAACCACGCCGCGCTAAAGCGGCAACCACCATGGGTAAATCATTACGTAATAATTTGGGATCAATCATAATAAAACCTTTGTTATTGAGTGGTCAGCGGCACTGCTTGCACCGAAGCTACTTTATTATCAACGTAATAAAGCGTCAGACTCCGGCGATACGTTTTTTGCGAAGTACCGCTTTTGTAAGTAAAAATATAAACGTCTTGGTTAGGGTGAAAAGGATCTTGAAGCGTTGGTGTACCGAGTAGGGTACGAACGTATTCTTTATTTTTTCCAGTCAGTGCCGCGGGATTTTGCCCGATGGGAAAAATGTTGCCTTGCACGGAATCCGGACGATATAAAAATAACGGATTTTGGCAGGCGCACAAAAAAAATACAAAAAAGCACCCGAAAAAAATAAAACGACGAGTCATAGCGTTACTCTTAAAAAATAATCGTGCCATTATAACCAAGGAAAAGTTATTGCAAAGAGCCGCTTGCGTGTTGTTGCAACAACGCTTGAGCGTGTTGTTTGGAAATGGGACTGCTGGCATCGCCCAACATGCGCGCGATTTCAATAATTCTTTGTTGTTCATCAAGCGCGCGGATCAGCGTTTTTGTTTCGTTTTCCGTAGTAAATTTTTCAATAGCAAAATGATGATCCGCCCACGCTGCAACTTGCGGCAAATGTGTAACACACAGCACTTGGCAATGTTTGCTTAACGTATGCAACAACCGCCCGACCGTATCGGCAACTTCGCCACCAATGCCGCTGTCGATTTCATCAAAAATCACCGTCGGCACACTTTGCGCGTTAAAACACGTGGTTTCAATGGCTAAACTGATCCGTGCCAATTCGCCGCCAGAAGCCACTTTTGCCAACGGTTGCAGCGGGTGTCCCAAATTGGCTGACAATAAAAAATGCACTTCATCTTGCCCAAAACTACTCGCTTTTCCCGATAAAACATCAATATGAAACGTCGCATTTTCCATGCCCAATTGATGCAACCAATGCATCACGGCGGCGGCTAATTGCGGCGCAACCGTTTTGCGTGCATCAGAAAGCCTTGCCGCGCAACGGTGATAATCATCAGCCGCTAACGCGCATTGTTCGGCTAATTGCGCCTCTTGCAGCGCATGATTTTCGATTTGTTCGAGTTCGCGGCGTAATTGTTGTTCATAATCATAGAGTTGTTCGGGCGTAATGCGATATTTTTTCGCGGCACCGTGTAATGCCGCCATACGTTCATCAATCGCCGCTAAACGTTCGGGATCCAATTCAATATGGCGCAATTGCGTTGCGAAACTATCGTATGCCTCGCGCAAATAAATCAAACTTTGCTGCAATAAATCCGCCGCCTCCTGAAAATCGGAACATTTTTCCGCCAATTGCACCATCATTTGACCGCTGCGATGCAACGAAAAATCAACGCTTGCCGCATCTTCATAAAGCATTTGCGACAATTGCGCGCCTTTTGAAAGCAATTCATCGGCATAACTGAGGCGATGATGCTCTTGGCTTAATTGCATAAACTCATTTTCTTGCACGGCAAGTTCATCAAATTGCGCCAATTGATAACGTAACCATTCTTGCCGTTGCATAAAATCACTCTGCTGCGCTTGGGCTTCTTGATAACGTTTTTGCTGCGTTTGCCAATGTTGCCACGCCGCACGCACCGCATTTTTTTCCGGCGTTAATTGTCCAAAATCATCGAGCCGCGCGCGTTGTTCGTCGGCTTTGAGCAGCGCTTGATTTTTATGTTGACCGTGAATGGTGACGAGCGCCGGCGCGAACGTTTTTAAAAATTGCGCGGTACTTTTTTGTTCGTTAATCCAAATTTTTCCACTTTTTTCGCGAATACTGCGCCGAATAACGCAAGACGGCGTTTGCTGTTCTGCCGTTAACAGTATTTGCGCCGCTTCGGGCAACGCGTCAAATTGTGCGCAAATTTCGGCAGTATCTGCGTGAGGACGAATCATCGCCGCCTGCGCGCGTTCGCCGAGCAATAAAGCAATCGCATCAATTAAAATCGATTTGCCGGCGCCCGTTTCGCCAGAGATCACATTAAATCCCGCGCCAAAGGCAATTTCGCTGTAATCGATGAGAGCAAATTGTTGAATACAAAGACGATTAAGCATGATAATTCTCGATTAGTCGGGCGTAATTCCCCAATTGAATTTTGTGCGCAGCCGTTGTTGGAATTGATAATCAGCAGGGTGAATTACGAGCAATTGATTCGCGGCGGTGATATGAATGCGGTCGGACGTTTGCAGTATCCATTCTTCTTGCCCGTCAACGGTGATTTGAACGTCATAAGAATCATGAAACGGTTCAATATCAATATCGCTATTGGCATCAATCACTACGGGGCGGTACGTTAAAGAATGCGGGCAAATCGGCGCAATAACTAACGCCGGCATACTGGGCTCTAAAATTGGACCGCCGGCGGCTAAAGCGTAAGCCGTTGAACCGGTGGGCGTGGAAATAATCAAACCATCGGCGCGATAAGCAGAAAAAAATTGCCCGCGGGTATACGTATTGAGTTCAACCATGCGCGCCATCGTGCGTTTATGCACCACGGCATCATTGACCGCATAACTTTGCCACAACAGCGTTTGTTGTTGATCAAAAACTTGCACGGTGAGCACTTGCCGCATTTCCTGACAATAAGCGCCGCTTAAAATCGCATTTAAATCCTTTTCCAATTGATTGACGGCAACATCAGCCAAAAACCCCAAGCGCCCCATATTTACGCCCAAAAGCGGAATATTTTTCGCACAAACGGCGCGTCCGGCATATAAAAAAGTTCCATCACCGCCAACAACAATGCACAAATCAATCTCATCAGACCAATCCACAATCGGAATCGCGCGATAATGCCGCGCGAGCGGCGCCGGAATTGTGTTACGGTCGAGGGTATAGTTGAGCTTGCGTTCTTTTAAAATGGAAATAATACGGGTGATGGTTTCCTGCGCGTGTGGAGCGCCATATTTGCCGACGATCCCGATATGGCGGAAGACATTTTCGTGCATGATGGTATTGGTTGAAAAAACGGGCATTATAACGGAATTTGTAGTTATTCTTGGGAGGAAACCATGCAACGTTATTTAGTTGGCGGCGCCGTGCGCGATCGTTTATTGGGATTAGACGGCAGCGATCGAGATTGGGTTGTGATTGGCGAAACCATGGATTCGATGCGCGCGCGGGGATTTCGTCAAGTGGGGCGCGATTTTCCCGTTTTTTTACACCCCGAAACCGGCGAAGAATACGCTTTGGCGCGAATTGAACGCAAAATTGCCCGCGGTCATCAGGGATTTTGTTTCGATTTTCATCAAAATATTACTTTGGAAGAAGATTTAATTCGGCGCGATTTAACGATTAACGCTATGGCTGAAGACGAAAATGGTCAACTCATTGATCCGTACGGCGGCAGCGCCGATATTCAAGCGAAAATTTTGCGCCACGTTTCACCGGCATTTAGCGAAGATCCGTTGCGCGTTTTACGATTAATGCGTTTTTGGGCGCGGTTTGCGCATTTGGGTTTTACGATTGCGCCGGAAACGTTGCAATTATGTGGCGAAATGGCGCGCAGCGGTGAATTGCAAACCTTAACCGCCGAGCGCGTTTGGCAGGAATGTGAAAAAGCATTAAAAGCGCCCAATCCAGAATGTTTTTTGATGGGGTTGGCACAAATTCACGCGTTAAACGTGCTTTTTGGCGCCACTCAACCTAGCGCGCGCCAATTAGCGGCAATGAATCAACGTTTAATGAATACGCCGACGCTGGAAGCGCATCAACGTTTGGCGCGGTGTTTGTGGCATGAAAAAGATTTAATTGCTGCCTTAAAAAAACAAATGCCGTTGCCGCAAAAATATCATTATTGGTTGGATTTAGTTGCCCGATATGGAGAATTGCTGCAAAACTGGCAACACATCAGCGGTGAACAGCGTTGGGCGATATTAAAAGCCTGCGGTGGATTGCGCGCGGCGGGTGATGTTTTCGCGTTGGCACAAACGTGCGGCGTTGATGAAGCGTTACAAACTCAAATCACGGCGGCGCAAGAAAAAGTAAACAGCGTTCAAGCAAACGATGTGCAAAAAGCGGGATTTTCCGGCGCGGCTTTGGGCGCGGAATTAAAACGGCGGCAAATCGTTTTATTAACGGATTAAGTTTGATCGGCAACATAAATACTCGTGGGCGCAAAATGTCGGCTGCGCGTGTGAGACGCGCAATAACGTTCAGTAAAACCATTTTTTTGCCAAAATTGCGCCACACCTTCTTGATAATTAAAACTGGTTGCAAAACGATAATCGGGATAACGTGCGCGGGCAAAAGCAAGCAATTGGCTGGCGATGCCGCGGCGACGAAAAACCGCGTGTACCGCAAGACGATGAATGCGGGCGATGGTGCGCGTGTTCCATTGTGGGTTTTGCGTATGAATGAGTAATTGTTGCAAAAGCAGCCGACCGCGCGGGCGGCGTTGACCAGCAATCACCGCCGCGCATAAATTTGGGGGCAGCGGCGTTTCCAGCAAAATATGCAAAACGCCCAATAACTGTCCTCCTTGATAAGCGGCAAACAACATTTGTTGCGGCAAATCGAGCAGACGTTTTAAATCTTCCGGACGATTGCGGTAATGCGCTTGCCGTAATAGTTGCCAAATTGCGGCTAATTGCGGCGATTGAGCGAGATCGTGCGGCGAATATTGAATAATATGCCGCGGTGCTGGCGGTAAATTGTTAGCAACGGGGTAATCATCGCGCAAAAAGCAGCGGCGCAAAACGCAATCCAGCGCGTCATTTTCGTGATAACGGTAATGATGATGAAGATAGGTGATTGCCGCCGGCGGTAATTTCAGAGCGTTGAGCGTGTGGTAATGAAAAGTATTGGCGCTGCCTTCATAACCTTCCGTGGTGGTGGCGAGGGTGAAGTTGGAATAATGATGGCATAGTTGCAACAATTGCGCGGGCGCGCAGGCGGCGGCTTCGTCAATGATGAGATGTTGCGCTGTCGGCAATAATCGACAGGCTTCATCGGGCGGTAAAAAGCGCAGAAAACGTTGCACCGATTGAGGCAACGTTAAAATACGGTTGATATTGGCTAAAAACGGCGCTACTACGAGAATTGGCGCGATGTTTTGTTGCACGAGCCAGATTATTTTTTCGGCGAGTAAGGTTGATTTTCCGGTGCCGCGTGCACCGAGAATGCATTGTTGGGCGTGATGAAAACTGATGGCGGTGTCGTGCTGAAAAGTGGATTTAATGCTGTTGGGTGCGCTGATAATGCGCCGTAAACGGTGATTAAAATGATGATGACATTGACGGATATCGCCGCCGAAATCGAGTAAACGCCGATGATCGGGATCGCTTTCGGGATAATATTCGGGCAGATGTAAATAAAGATGATGGTGATCCGCGATGCCGCCGCATAATGCGGCAAAGGCGTTAGGAAATAATCCACCGCGGGCGTCGTAATAAATATTGCCGCAATTTTTGCCCAACCATTGGCGATAATGTTCAAGGGCGATGTCGCGCCCGAAAACGGCTTTTTGCGGTAACGCTTCAGCAGGAATCAGAAAGATGTGACGCATGATAATCAAAGATGAATAAAGCGTTTTATCATAACGTTTATATGGATTTTTTCAGAAATAAAATGATGGAGCATATTTTGAGGAAATGATGATTGATTTGAGTAAAAAATTGGTGCTTTTTGATCGTGATGGCGTGTTAAACGAGGATCGCCGTGAACATGTGCGCGCGCCGGAGGAATTGTTGTTATTTGACGGGGCACTTGCTGCGCTGGCGGATTTGACGCGGGCGGGCATTCGCATTGGTATTTGTACGAATCAAAGCGGAATTGAACGCGGTTATTTTGATGAAGCAATGTTGACGCAGATTCATCAGTATTTATGCGCGCGGGCGGCGACTTTTGGGGCGCGGATTGATCGAATTGTTTTTTGTGCGAGCGCCGATAATGCGCACCCGTGGCGCAAACCCAATGCCGGCATGTTGTTAGATCAGGCGCGTTATTTTGCGGTGGATTTAAAAGGTGTACCTTTTGTTGGCGATAATATAATTGACGTGCAAGCCGCGCGGGCGGCGGGTGCGCAACCGGTGTTAGTAAAAACGGGAAAAGGGTGTTTGGTGGCGAAAGAGTACGCGCAGGAATTATCTGATGTTTTGGTTTATGACGATGTGCAAACAGCGATAAAGGATTGGTTATGAAATGGATTCGGACGGGACTTTTTTATGGTTTGTGGTTTTTTGTGATTATTTTTTGGGCACTTTTTATTTTATTGATGTATTTAGTGCCGTATCGCGTGCGCCATTATGTTGCGACTTATTGGGCAGATAGCACGATTCGATTATTGCGCGTGATTTGCGGCGTTGATTGGCACGTCACCGGTTTGGAACATTTGCCAACGGCGCCGGCGATTATTGCGGTAAATCATCAATCCACTTGGGAAACGGTTTTTACGCCAACTTTGTTGCGTCGCCAGCTTTGGGTGGTGAAAAAAGAATTGGTGCGGATTCCGGTTTTTGGTTGGGCGATGGCAGCGCTGCGACCGATTGCTATTGACCGTAGTCAAAAAAAGGCGGCGATGATACAAGTTATCGAGCAGGGAAAGGAAAAGATTGAACAAGGTTATTCATTGGTGATGTTTCCAGAAGGACATCGTTTTCCGCCCGATGCGCCGTTGCAATTTCGTTTAGGCGCCGCGCGTTTGGCAAAGGCGTTAAACGTACCGATTGTGCCGATTGCGCATAATGCAGGGCAATTTTGGCCGCGGCGCGGTTTGATTCATGAGGGGACGGTGCAAGTATGCATTGGTGCAGCTTTTTTGCCGGAAAATTATCAAACACCCGAAACGCTTAATGCGGCGCTTGAAGATTGGGTGCGGCAAAAACGTGATGATTTTGTGCAGGCGGAAAAAATAAGAAGAGGAGAAAACGGTGCATAATATTTATGGTTTGCCGTTTATCAGTGCCGCTGATTGGTTGAAGAATTTGTATTTATTAGCTTTTAAAAAATAACAATATTTTGATATACGTTACATAAAAACAAAGCAGTGAGCATTATTTGAAAATCGCAATAAAAATACGAAAACAGAATTTATCGCAGTATTGAATTATTTGCCGGCATCGGTGGATTTCTTGCCAAGCGTTTTTCTGTTTTCAACTAACTGTATCACCGTTATAGGACAATGACAGATGCTTTAAAAGCAGGGGTTGGAGAATACGCGCATTCAAACTGTTCCAGATGATTGATTTTTCAAGGTTTGATAAATCAAATTGGTAACGCGTTGCCGGTAAATTTAGCTTGTGTCGCGGGGAAAAGTGTGATCATTTTATTGGATTCGTGAGTAGCCATGAATTAATCATAAAAAAACACCGCTTTTGCGGTGTTTTTTTATTCAGCGGTAGAGTTAGCCGCGCGGTTTACTTTCAGCAACGCGCGCTTTTAGTTTTTGTCCCGCTTTAAAGCTCACCACCCGACGCGCGGTAATCGGAATTTCTTCTCCGGTTTTGGGATTGCGTCCGGGGCGTTGATTTTTATCGCGCAATTCGAAATTACCAAAGCCGGAAAGTTTGACCGGTTCGCCAGTAGCTAAACAAGAGCGAATTTCTTCAAATAAATCATCTACGATTTCTCGCGCTTCCGGACGAGGAATGCCAATTTGCGCAATAATGGCTTCTACGATATCTGCTTTAGTTAGTGTCATTAATTTTTACCTTAATTCTGCACCAAAATTTTGGTGTAATAACTCAATAAGGGGGGCAATAATACGCTCAACATATTCATCTTGCAAGGTTTTTTCATTATCTTGCAGGATAAGCGCAACTGCCATACTTTTTTTATCATCGGTCAGCGGCGCACCGGTAAACACGTCAAAACAAAAACAATGTTTGAGAACGTTTCCGCCGTGTTTTTTCAATAAATTGAGCACGGATTCAGCATCAATGCTGCGATCGAGCACCAATGCAATATCACGGCGCACGCTGGGAAATTTAGCAATCGTTTGAAATTGCGGCGTGTGGTGGAAAAGTAACGGCGCGCTGGTGATTTCAAAAACGGCAATGGCGCCGCCTTTGGTGTTTAACGTTTCCAACATTGAAGGGTGCAACATACCAAAGCGTCCAATCGATTGATCGCGATAGATAATTTCCGCACTTTGATGAGGGTGCAAATAAGCAACGTTGCTTCGTTGATAGGAAACGTCTAATCCCGCAACCAAACGTTCTACAACGCCTTTTACGTCAAAAAAATCAACGGTGCGGCTGTTAAATCCCCATTGTTCGGGTTGGGCGTGACCGCTCATCACGCCGGCAATATGCTCAATTTGTTGACAATCTGCCGCGCTGTTTCCCTGCGGAATAAATACGCTGCCAATTTCAAACAAACGCACATCATTTTGTTGCCGGTGGCGGTTGTAAATTAATTTTTGCACCAAACTGGGCACCAAACTTAACCGCATTTCCGAAAGTTCAGCCGAAATGGGATTAAATAAATTGACCGTGGGCGCGTCGGCAAAAAATGCCGCATGCGTGGCGCGATCGATGAAACTTAACGTAATGGTTTCTTGAAAACCCATGGCAACCATTTCGCGGCGCAAAACGGCATCAGAAGGCGGCGCTTGATGATCTTTTTGATAAACCTGCGCCGGCAATTGTTCGGGAATATGGTCATATCCTTCAACGCGCGCAATTTCTTCAATGCAATCCGCAGCGATTGCCAAATCAAAACGCCACGCCGGCGGTGTAATCAACCAACTATCCGTTGTTTTTTCAATCGTGCAACCCAAAGAAACAAATATATTTTTAATGTTTTCATCGGGATAACTGTAGCCGAGCAGCCGCGGAATTTCTGTAAACGGTAACGTAATCGGTAAACGTTGCGGCAAAAATTCCGGCGCGTGATGTTCCACAATTGCGCTCGCGCTGCCGCCGCAAATTTCTATGATTAATTGAGTGACGAGATCGAGAGCTTGCCGTTGCAGTGTAAAATCCACGCCGCGTTCAAAACGTTGCGCGCTGTCGCTACTTAATGCAAAACGGCGCGCTTTGCCGGAAATGGTAACCGGTTGAAACCACGCACTTTCCAAAATAACGGCTTGAGTATTTTCCGTGCATGCCGTTTCTTTTCCGCCCATTACGCCGGCAATTGCCAACGCTTTTTCCTGATCGGCAATCAGTAAAACGTCTTCATCTAAAGCGGCTTGGTGATCATTTAATAAAACAAGTGATTCTGCTTTTTGCGCGCGTCTGATGACGATATCGCCGGCGACTTTTGCTGCATCAAAAGCGTGTAACGGCGTTCCCAAAAGCATCATGACGTAATTGGTGCAATCAACGATAGGATCGTGGGTACGAATGCCGGCGCGGCGCAGCCGTTCGCGCAGCCAAAACGGCGTTTCCTGATGATTATTAATCCCTTCAATTCGGCGCGCCAAATAAAGCGGGCAATCTTTGGGCGCACGGTTATCAATGTGAAAACGTGCATCAGCGGTTGCGGGATATTCGGGAACGGGCGTAAATGTGAGCGGTTTTTGCAGCAAAAGCGCCACTTCACGCGCTAATCCGCGCATTGAAAAACAATCGGCGCGGTTGGGCGTTAAATCGATTTCTAAAATGGGATCGTCTAATTGCAAATAGTGCCGCAGATCGGAGCCGATCGGTGCATCTTGAGGCAAAATCATCAAACCGCTGTGATCGTCACTCATGCCGAGCTCGCGCGCCGAACATAACATGCCGAAAGAAGCCACGCCGCGCAGTTTGCTTTTTTTAATATGAATATTGTCGGGCAAAACGGCGCCAATTAATGCTACGGGCACACGAATACCTTGGGCAACGTTTGCCGCACCGCAAACGATTTGCAGCATTTCATCAGTGCCAATATTGACGGTAGCAATTTTTAATTTGTCGGCATTTTCATGCGCGGTTAATGCGATGACTTCACCAACGATGACGCCAGAAAAATCCGGCGCTGCCGGCAAAATGCCGTCCACTTCTAAACCTGCCATAGTTAACCGTTGGCTCAGTTCGGCGCTGGCAACGGTCAATTTGAATTCGTTTTTCAGCCATGCTGTGGATAATTTCATAAAAGATAACTCCTAACGTTCGCGGCGGAATTGTTGTAAAAACCGCAGATCGTTTTCAAAAAAGAGGCGCAAATCGGTGATGCCGTAGCGCAACATTGCCAGCCGTTCGATGCCCATGCCGAAGGCGTATCCTTGATAAACGTTGCTGTCGATACCAACGTTTTTTAAAACGTTGGGGTGCACCATGCCGCAACCCAATACTTCTAACCATTGGGTATTTGTTTCATCATTTTCTTGAGGGAAAAAGGCGATATCTACTTCCGCCGATGGTTCGGTGAATGGGAAAAAGGAAGGACGAAAACGAATGCGTAAATCGTCGCGTTCGAAAAAGTCGCGCAGAAAATGGATTAATAATCCTTTTAAGTCGGCAAAAGTGGAATGCGTATCCACCACTAAACCTTCACATTGGTGAAACATAGGGGAATGCGTGGCATCAGAATCGCTGCGATAAACGCGTCCCGGCGCAATCATGCGCAAAGGTAGCGATTCTTTTTCTAAAGTATGGATTTGTACGTTTGATGTTTGCGTGCGTAACACGATTTGCGCCTCGCGATCAAAATAAAATGTATCTTGCATGGCGCGCGCGGGGTGATGTTCGGGCACGTTTAACGCGGTGAAATTATGAAAATCGTCTTCAATTTCAGGCCCCGTGCGGATAACAAATCCTAGTTGACCAAACCATTGTTCAATGCGTTTGCGGGTTAATGTGATGGGGTGTTCACCGCCTAAATAATTTTGACGACCGGAAAGCGTAATATCAACGGTTTCTTGGGCGAGTTTTTGCTGCAGTGCGGCTTGTGAAACTGCGGTTTTTTTGGCGTTAAAAGCGTTTTGAAAATGCGCTTTTGCTTGATTGACGATTTTGCCAAATTGCGGACGCTCAGTAGCGGGCAATGCGTTAAGTGTTTGCATGTAACCAGCAAAAATGCCTTTTTTTGCCATATAGGTATTTTTAACACCCTCTAAAGCGACAAGATCATTAGCGGTTTCCAGCGCTAAAAGTGCATCGTTTAGTGTTTTTGCCAATTCCGTTTCCAAATTAATATGATTCACGGTATTCCCCGTTTGCGAAAAAGCGCGATTCTAACAAATTACCTTTTATCAATAAAATATTGATCGTGAAAAAAATGTTGTCTTTTTAGCGCCATGACTTTTTTGAGGGGTAAATTTGACATTAATTGCGCGGTATTCACATAATCTGCCATTATTTTTATATTCACAGGAAGATAACTCATGGCAACTTTTCTCACTTCCATTACACGAAAAAATACAACCGCAACACAATGGAAATTTTATGATTTATTAACTCGTTGTTTAGATGATGATTATTTGGTTTGGTTTGAAGCACCCAATGTTTTTTCTGGACGCACTTTGCCGGATTTTCTCATTTTTCATCAACGCTACGGTTTATTGGGCATTGAAATTCGTGATTGGAAAATGAAAAGTGTGAAGAAAATAGACGCTGAAAGCGTTTATTTGGGCATAAAAAGAGAGGCGTATCGTCACCCTGTTCAAGTTGCGCGCGAATGTTTATTGCCATTTATTTTGCAGATGCAAAAAGATGCGCAATTAGTGCAAAAAGCCGGTCAACGGGCGGGCGATTTAGTTTTTTCTTGGGGATACGGTGCCGTGATAGGGGGATGGGAAAGATGCAAAGTTTCGCCATCAAAAAAAGTGTTGCTAGATCGCTATTTTTCGGAGCATGACTGTTTGCTTGATGATGAATTACTCACGATAGATGAACCCAGATTTTTGCAATGGTTACACGGTTTATCACTTTATCATTACTCGCAACCGTTAACTGAAGTACAAACGCAAAAAGTGCGCGCTTATTTATTTCCGGAATGTATTGCCAATGATGTGCGTTTCAAGTTGCCGAAAAATTTAGACAAAATGGATTTACCGGATACGGTGCGTGTGATGGATAACACGCAAGAATACATTGTGCGTAATTTAGGAGACGGGCATCGCGTGATTCACGGCGTTGCCGGTTCGGGGAAAACGTTACTTTTGGAATATTTCGCGAAAAAACGTGCTGCCGAAGAATTCCAAAAACCGATTTTGGTGATGTGTTTTAACACGATGTTATCCAGTATTTTGCGGAAACGTCTGCCGAAAAACGTGGATGTATTTTATTTTTATGAATGGTGCGACAAAATTAAGCGCGAGTACGGCATTTCGGGAAAAGATGATGAAATGTCGGTTGCCGATGATGTGTGTCGAGCAATTTTGCAACGCGGCGTATTAAATGGTGCGTATTCGTCGATATTAATTGATGAAGGTCATGATTTTAAATCTGAACAACTTAAAGCATTGGTAAAAACAGTTGATCCGGATACGAATTCTTTATTGCTTTTCTATGACGACGCACAAAATATTCGCGATACACAAAATTTGAAATTTCCCTTGAAATCGGTGGGCATTAAAGCGCAAGGGCGTACCACGATTTTGCGGATTAATTATCGTAATACGCAGGAGATTTTGTCGGTGGCTTTTAATTTTTATCAACAGTTTATTGCGGTTAATGATACAGAAGATGGCGAAGACGGTGCGTTAAACAGAGAAATATTTGCCGATGAAGAACAGAAAATTCCCTTGATTCGTCCCGTAAAATCAGGGCGGGCGAGTGGAATTGTTCCGATTTTGCGATTGTGTCAATCCGCTGATGAAGAGTGTCAATACATCGCAAAAACCATTGATAATTGGCTAAAAGCAGGCGTTTTGCGCGGCGATATTGCCGTTTTATATTTCAATAAAAAATCACAATTAGGCGACGAATTAAAAGCCGTTTTAGAAAAAGAAGGAATATCCGCGCAGTATTTAAACAATCCCAAAGCTAAAAAAGAGTTTGTTTATCAATCAGATAAAATCACTTTAAGCACGGTTACCGCGAGTAAAGGTTCGGAATTTAGTCACGTTATTCTTGCCGGCTTGGGCGATTTTAAAATGGAAACACTCAAACTTAACAAGTTGGAATCTAGTGTGCGCCAAATTTATGTGGGCATGACGCGGGCGATTCATTGCTTGGTATTGACTTCAGCGCGGGAAAATGTATTTACAAAAACGCTGGAAGAGGTGCTTTCAAAATCTCTTAGCGACGAAGGTACTTTGAATGAGGAAAAATGACGGCGTGCTTTTGATGGCGCGCCGTCGGGCTTTATTAAATGGCTGCGCGGTTTATTTTCTTATTCGTTTTTCCAATGATTAACAGCATAACCAGTTGAAAAATCGCCGCTTTATTTACGGGCGGTCAATCAGTTATGCCCGCTGCATTAGATCATGAATTTTAAGCGTTCAACAAAATAGCGAGCATGCGGCGCAGCGGTTCTGCCGCGCCCCAAAGCAATTGGTCGCCAACGGTAAATGCGGATAAATATTCTTTGCCCATTGCTAAATGGTGCAGCCGTCCCACGGGAATGGTTAACGTTCCCGAAACCGCCGCCGGACTCAAAGCATGGATTGTTGCTTCTTTTTCATTCGGAATTAGCCGCACCCAAGGATTATGTTGGGCAATTGCCGCTTCAATATCCGCCAACGGAATTTCGCGTTTAAGTTTAATGGTTAAAGCTTGCGCGTGCGAACGCATGGCGCCAATACGAACACATAAACCATCGATAATTACGGGATTGTGTTGACGGTTTAAAATTTTATTGGCTTCAACTTGCGCCTTCCATTCTTCACGACTTTGTCCGTTTGCCCACGCTTGATCAATCCACGGAATTAAACTACCAGCAAGCGGTACGCCAAAATGACGGCAATCGAGCGCATCATTTTTTAAAAGACTCGTGATGCGGCGATCAATATCTAAAATACTGCTGGCGGGATTGATGAGATCTTCGCCGGCAACATGCGCCAGCGCGCCCATTTGAATGAGTAATTCGCGCATATGTTGCGCGCCGCCGCCGGAAGCCGCTTGATAGGTCATCGGTACAATCCATTCCACCCAATCTTGCGCAAATAAACCGCCCATCGCCAATAACATTAATGAAACCGTGCAATTACCGCCGATAAAATCTTTTTTACCGTCAGCAATCGCCGCATCAATCACCGCGCGGTTCACCGGATCGAGAATAATCACGCTGCTGTCGTGTAACCGTAAAGCGGAAGCGGCATCAATCCAATAACCTTGCCAACCGTGTTGACGCAATTGTGGGTGTATTTTTTCGCTGTACGCGCCGCCCTGACAACTGATCAAAATATCCATTGCGGAAAGCGCATCTAAATCATCAGCATCAGCGAGACGTTTTTCGGAAACGGGTATTCCCGCTGGCGCCGCCGCACCGGCTTGAGAAGTGGAAAATAACGTGCTGTTTATTGCGGCAAAATCATTCATTTCTTGCATGCGTTCGATTAAAACGGAACCAACCATGCCGCGGTATCCGATGATGCCAACTTTTTTCATAAATTATCCTCGTCTGCATTTGGGGGCTGGATTATAGCTGATTGCGGTGCCATCGCTGCCAGCGCTTGCTGCCAAACGTTGATATCGGATCCGGCGCGCGGTGCGCATTCGCTTAAAATTTGCCGAAAACGTTTGGCGCCGTTTTTGCCGTGAAAAAGTCCTAATAAATGCCGCGTGTAATCGTGTAAACGTTCGCCGCGATCGAGTGCGTTCATTAATAATTGCGTGATTTGCGGCACGATTTCTGTTTCACTCATCACGGCATCGCCGAATAACGCGCGCGCGGCAAGCAATAATTGCGGTTGTTGATAGGCGGCGCGTCCGAGCATAACGCCATCAACATAATGCAAATGATTTTGGCAAGCGGCGATGAAATCGATGCCGCCGTTGATAATTATGGTTAATTCGGGAAATTGTTCTTTGATTTTGTAGACGATTTCATAATGAAGCGGCGGCGCGGTGCGGTTTTCTTTAGGACTCAATCCTGATAACCACGCTTTGCGCGCGTGCACAATAAAAATGCGGCAGGGACTTTCTTGGCTGATTTGGTCAACAAAATCAAAAACTAAATGTTCATCTTGTTCATCAATGCCTAAACGATGTTTGATGCTGACCGGCACATCGCTTTCTTTTTGCATCGCGGTTAAACATTGCGCCACTAATCGCGGCGATTTCATCAAACACGCGCCAATTTGATTATTTTGCACGCGATCGCTGGGGCAACCAACGTTTAAATTCATTTCCGCGTAATGATAAGATTGCGCAATTGCCGTTGCGCGGGCAAGTTCGTCAGGATTACTGCCGCCGAGTTGCAGCGCGCAGGGTTCATCGTTTTGATGCGTTAAATAGCGCTGTGCATCGCCGAAAAGAATGGCGCCGGTTGTGATCATTTCTGAATACAATCTTGCTTTGGGCAATAAAATACGGTGAATTTGACGACACGCCGGCGTTGTCCAATCCATCATCGGCGCTACGCAAAATCGCCAAGCAGAATTATCAGGCATCTTTCGTGTTCCTTTTTGTGGTTCGGATTGATTGAAAAACGGCAAATTGTAGAAAAAAATAACACAGAGATCATGATGATTTCGGTATCTTCGCGCTTTTTGGTATTGATTGTGTTTCTTGGTATTTAAAAAAAATCGGCGGTAGAATAGCCAATTCTTATTATAAAAAAGGGTGCTTACTCATGAAAAACGAAATTCAAGACGGGTTGGGATCAGCCTTGATATTGGTCGCTAAAAATCATGGCATCGATATTCGATTATTAGATCAAGCCATTGAAATAGAACGATGCAAAGACCCTGAAAATGGGGATTTTGCCAGCAATATCGCTTTGAAATACGCCAAAGTATTCAAGATGAAACCGCGGCAATTAGCCGATGAATTGGTGGTTTCTGTACCGCTGATGGATAGCGTTGCGGGCATGGAAGTTGCGGGTCCCGGATTTATCAATATTCGTTTATCTCGAGAAAGCATTACCGCTGTTTTAGAAAATGTTGTTGCTAAAAAAGAACGGTATGGCTGCTTTGAAAATCCCAACGCGCGCAAAATTTTAGTGGAATTCGTTTCCGCTAATCCAACCGGACCGTTACACGTGGGACACGGGCGCGGCGCGGCTTATGGCGATTCTTTGAGCCGTTTATTAATTGCCAACGGTCATCAAGTTGACCGCGAATATTATATTAATGACTTCGGCAGACAAATGGATATTTTGGCGTTGTCGGTTTATTGGCGTTACGTTCAAGAATGCGGCATCGGCGTGGCGTTGCCAAAAGGTATTTATCAAGGCGATTATGTTATTGATATTGCTAAAAAATTAAAAGAAAAAGAAGGAAAACGCCTTGCCTATCCCGTCAATGAATGGGCGCCTGATTATCCGCAAACTTGGACGCAGGAACAAGTGGATAACGGCGACCGCGATCGCTGGATTGATGGCGCAATTGCTGGTTTGAAAGAAAAATTAGGACAAAAAGAATACCGCGGCGTTTTTGATTTAGCGTTAAGCATGGAATTGGACGATATTCGCGGCGATTTGGAAGAGTTTGGCGTCTTTTTTGATCGTTGGTTTTCCGAGCGTTCGATGTCAGAAAACGACATGATTAATAACGCGTTAAAGAAAGTTGATGAAGCTGGTTATTTGTATGAAAAAGACGGCGCGGTTTGGTTTAAATCAACGGCTTTTGGCGATGAAAAAGACCGCGTGGTGCGTCGTAAAAATGGCATGACCACTTATTTTTCTTCCGATATTTCCTACCATTTTGATAAATATAACCGCGGCTATGATCAAATGATCGATATTTTAGGCGCCGATCACCATGGTTATATGGCGCGCGTCCGTGCTTCTTTGGCGGCTTTGGGTTTGGATCCGGAAAAACTCGTGATTGCTTTGGTGCAATTTGCCGTGTTATACAAAGGCGGCGAAAAAATGCAAATGAGTACGCGCAGCGGTGAATTCGTGACTTTGCGCGATTTGCGGGAACATGTTGGCGCTGATGCCGCGCGGTTTTTCTATGTGATGCGTAAACCTGAGCAACATTTGGATTTTGATTTGGATTTAGCAGAATCTAACAGCAAAGATAATCCATTTTATTATGTGGAATATGCGCACGCGCGTTGCTGCGGTATGCTCAATAAAGCTGAAGAAGAAGGTTATGAATTTTCACCGGAAGCGGCGTTGAAATGTCGTAATGCCTTAGTGGAACCGGAGGAAACGGCTTTAATTTCGGAATTACACCGTTATCCAGAAGTAGTTATTGCCGCGGGCAAACAAATGGCACCGCATCAAGTTATTATTTATTTGAAAGAGTTAGCAACACGCTGGCATCATTATTACGATGTGGGTCATAAAGTTTTGCATGAAGACGAAGAAATTCGTAATGCCAGATTGTTACTGACTTGGGCAGTGCGGCAAGTGTTGCGTAATGCTTTAGCAATTATTGGTGTGCAGGCACGGGAGCGGATGTGAGCGGACGCGTTCGCAGAAGAAAAGAACAAAAATCACGCGCACAAAGTAATGCACAATTTGTGCGCCAGAGGTTTGCTGGCATTGTGTTGTTAATAATTATCGTCATGGTGCTGGTTTTTATGTTGATTCATATGTTATTGGGAAAAGATGATGCGCCGCTTGCGGTGCGTCATCAAGAAACGATCGCAAAAGCGCAAGTTTTAGCAGATTCGAGCGCGCCGCGTGCCGGTGATAAACCCAAATATACTTTTTATGATGAACTTAAAAAACGCCATGAAGAAGTTGATGCTGAAGTGCGCCGGCGGGTTGAAACGTCGGAAAAGTCAACGGTGACGGGGCGTAATTTTAGGATTCAAGTGGGCGCGTTTAAAGAGGTTGAAGCGGCAGAACGACTGCGGGCAAAGATGATTTTGCGGGATTATCCGGTGACGATGATTCGTAATGGTTCGGTTTATTTGGTGCAAATTGGTCCTTATGTTCAACGTGAAGAAGCGTTGGAAGTGCAGAAAAAAATCGAGCGCGAAGGCATGAAAACTTTGCTAAAAGCTTATGTAAATTGATTTGATAAATATTTTTAAATTGAGGTTGATATGAAAAAAACATGGATTGCCGTGTTAGCGGTTTTTTTAAGTGGAATGAGCGCGGCGCAGGAAAAAGCATCGGTGAACTTGTCGCTTTCTGATGAAAAAGCGGTGGAAAAAGAAGCCTGTGAAGTTTTTTTAGAAGCCGATGATGCCATGCATTTTAATCAAGATACGTTAATCATTAACAAAATGGATTGCGCTGAATTTACGCTGCATTTAAAACATACCGGCAAATTACCTGCCGAAAAAATGGGGCATAACGTTGTTATTGCTAAGATTACTCAAAAAGATAGTAAAGATGATTTTGAGGATATCGTGCAAACCAATATCGCAGCCGGCGTGAAAAATAATTATGTACAACAAAATGATAGACGCATTATCGCGCATACTGATTTAATCGGTGGCGGCGAGGAAACAAAGATTACGTTTAAAACGAATATCTTCTCCGCAAATTTTGATTATGTTTTCTTCTGCAGTGCGCCGGAACACGCCAAAACTATGCGCGGCACGGTAGTTGTTGCTGAATAGGGAATATTTGCAAAAACCGATCGTTTCTTATAAAATCGCTCGCCTTTTGTTAAGCCATGCCGTCGGTTTATATTCGTTTTTTCGGAGTACACAATGTTAACAGTTGAAAATAAAGCAGATATTATTAAAAAATATCAGAAGAAAGAAGGGGATACGGGTTCAACCGAAGTGCAAATTGCATTATTGAGCGCGCGTATCAGCGATTTACAAAGTCATTTTGATCTCAATAAAAAAGATCACCACTCTCGTCGTGGTTTGCTCAAAATGGTTAGCCGTCGCCGCCGTCTTTTAGAATATTTCAAAAGAACTAACTTTGAAGGCTATCGCCAACTGATTGCTGATTTAGGATTGCGTCGTTAATTATTAATAGGGTTTGCTGTGAAACATTCTGTCTCTTTTACATACGGTCAGCACCAAGTTACGCTGGAAACTGGGGAAATCGCTCGGCAAGCGGACGGGGCTGTCATCGTTAATATGGACGATACGATCGTTTTGGTAACGGTAGTTGCTAACAAAACCGTTGCCGAGGGGCAGGATTTTTTCCCGCTTACCGTTGATTATCAAGAAAAAAATTATGCCGCGGGTAAAATACCGGGTGGATTTTTCAAACGTGAAGGGCGTCCGAGCGAAGAAGAAACATTAATTTCTCGATTGATCGATCGCCCGATTCGTCCTTTGTTTGCAGATGGTTTTTTAAATGAAGTGCAAATTATTGCGACGGTACTTTCTTATAATCCGGAAGTCAGTCCTGATATTCCTTCTATCATTGGCGCATCAGCGGCACTGAAATTGTCTGGACTGCCTTTTAACGGACCTATCGCGGCGGCGCGCGTGGGTTATGTTAATGATGCGTATGTTTTAAATCCATCACCAAAAGCTTTGAAGAATTCACGGTTGGATTTGGTCGTTGCGGGAACAGAATCAGCGGTATTGATGGTTGAATCGGAAGCCGATCAACTTTCTGAAGCGGTCATGCTTGAAGCCGTGATGTTCGGACATCGTCAGCAACAAGTTGTTATTAAAAGTATTAATGAGTTAGCCGCTCAAGCTGCTAAACCCGCTTGGGCTTGGCAATCGCCAGCACGCGATGAACAATTAGATACGGAAGTAAAAAATCATTTCGAAGAACGATTGGTTGCGGCTTATCAAATTGCGCATAAACAAACGCGGCAAGAAACGGTAGCACAAATTCATGCCGATGCCGTTGCGCTGTTAGGCATTCAAAATAATGCGCACGGTTGGGAAGAAACGCTGGTTAACGAATACGTACATCACTTAGCCTATCGCATTGTGCGCGACCGTATTTTAAAGAAACAACCGCGCATTGATGGTCGCGATACAAAAACCGTGCGCCCCATTACTATTCACACGAGTGTTTTGCCACGCGCACATGGTTCTGCTTTATTTACGCGTGGCGAAACGCAAGCGCTGGTGGTAGCGACTTTGGGCACGGGACGCGATGCGCAATTGCTGGATACTTTAGATGGTGAAGTTCGGGATAATTTCATGCTTCACTATAATTTTTTACCGTTTTCGGTCGGTGAGATCGGGCGGATTGGTTCTCCCAAACGTCGTGAAATTGGTCACGGACGTTTAGCACGCCGCGGATTGTCCGCAGTATTGCCGCTAGAAGAAGATTTCCCTTATACAATTCGCGTTGTTTCTGAAATTACGGAATCTAACGGCTCGAGTTCTATGGCTTCTGTTTGTGGTTCAAGTTTGGCTTTGATGGACGCTGGTGTACCCGTACAAACGCCCGTTGCTGGTATTGCGATGGGATTAATTAAAGAAGGGGACGAGTTTGCTATTTTGACCGACATTCTCGGAGATGAAGATCATCTTGGGGATATGGATTTTAAAGTGGCAGGTTCGGCGACAGGGGTAACCGCGCTGCAAATGGATATTAAAATCAACGGCATTACCGAAGAAATTATGCGTCAAGCGCTTTCTCAAGCGCATGAAGGGCGTTTGCATATTCTTGAAGTGATGAATCAAGCGATTGCGGCACCGCGCGCGGAATTGTCTGATTATGCACCGCGCTTTTCAAGTATGCGTATTGATACTGAAAAAATTAAAGATGTTATTGGTAAAGGCGGCGCAACAATTCGTAGCATTACCGAACAGACGGGAACAACTATTGAAATTGAAGATGATGGTAGTGTTAAAATTGCCGCAACTGATAAAGCTGCCGCGGCGAATGCACGCCGTTTAATCGAAGAAATTGTGGCAGAACCAGAAATTGGTCGTATTTACGATGCTAAAGTGACAAAAATCACGGATTTTGGCGCATTTTTGCAATTTTTGCCGGGAAAAGAAGGTTTAGTTCATATTTCACAAATTGCTGATTATCGGGTTAATGATGTACGCGATGAATTAACAGAAGGGCAGGAAGTGAAAGTGAAATTGTTGGAAATCGATCGCCAAGGGCGGGTTCGACTTTCAATTAAAGAAGCAAAATAATTTTTTGGACAGGTGGCGGAGTGGTTGAACGCGCACGCCTGGAAAGTGTGTATACGTTAATAGCGTATCGGGGGTTCGAATCCCCCCCTGTCCGCCACTGATGCTTAAAAGCAGCTTTTATAAGCTGCTTTTTTTATTGGTTTTTTCCCAATTTCATGATGTAAAAATTCTATAAAAACATAGTATTAAGTATATTTAATTTGTTCAGTTGTGTTCGGTTTAATTCTGTTGTGTTCAGTTCTGTACTCCATTTTTTATGGTTTATTTTGGACTGTTTAAAAGCTAAAACCCAGCTGCTAATCTGATGTTAGGCAATCATTTTTCTAACATCATGCGACTCACTGACAAAATCATTCAAACAGCAAAAAAGCCCAGCAGAGGCTATCTTCGCCTAACCGATGGCGATGGTTTAAGCCTCAAAATTACCGATAGAGGCTCATATTTTTGGAATTTCCGCTATTACATTAACGGGCGTGAACGCAATATGTCATTGGGGCGCTATCCTGCAATGAGTATTGAAGCTGCACGCGGTGAAGCCTTAGAACTGCGCTATCACTTACGCCAAGGCTTAGACCCTTTAGCAGAACGCAAGAAAAAGCAAGCAGCTTATTTAGCCGAAGAAAAAACTCAAAAAGAAACTTTTGAGTTTGTTGCGCGCGAATGGTACCAACTCAAGCGCCCTGAATGGAAAAATGAAAAGCACGCACAACAAGTGATTACTACTTTGGAACAGTTTGTTTTCCCTTTCATTGGCAAAAAACCGATTAGCAGAATTTCACCGCCTGAATTGCTTAAAGTCATGGAAAAATTGTACGACCGACCAGAGACCGCAAGCCGAGTGAAGCAGCGTATACGTGCCGTTTTTGATTATGCCATTCAAACAGACCGCCTCAGTAGGAATCCTGCCATTGCCTTACCGAAAATCTTTCGCAGCACCATTGCAAAACAACCTTCTTTGCCTGCTAGAGAATTGGGCATTTTTTTCAAACAGCTTGACACTTACGGCAACCCAAAAACTGCCTTAGCTTTACGCCTACTTATCCTTACCATGACAAGAAGCGGAGAATTGCGCTTTGGACAATGGCAAGAGTTGCAAGGCAATGAATGGCATATTCCAGCCGAACGCATGAAGATGAACCGTCCGCACATTGTGCCGCTATCCGATTGGGCATTAGAAATCTTGGACGAATTAAGAAGTTTACGCAGAAATAACAGCCCTTATTTTGTAACAGGCAACCGTAACACACCGCTAAGCGACACGACGCTATCACTTGCTATGAAGCGTTTAGGGTATGCAGGGCGAGCTGTACCGCATGGCTTTAGAGCCACCGCATCAACGGCAATGAATGAAAGTGGTTTATGGAATCCCGATGCCATTGAAAGACAATTGGCGCATACAGACGAAAACGCGGTTAGAGCTGCCTATAACCGCGCGGAGTATTTGGAAGAGCGCCACCGTATGATGCAGTGGTGGGCGGATTATATCCGTAAAAAAATCAGGGTGAGCTAATGAATACAGACAGCTAAAAACACAACTATTTACGCTTAAGTCAGGAAAATATCAGACAAAAGCGCAAGAACATCAACGCTAATGCATTTTTTATTTAAGGAGATTATTCAATAAAAATGAAGACTTATCTATTGACAAGCCAAGAGCTTTTAGCCTATAGTCCACTCGCTACAGTAAGCTGTAGTCGGGATTGGCATCTCGTTGATACGAAAGCGTGTACAGCGCTTATTAAGCGCATTTTTTATGCCTCAAATTTGTTATGGCAGTGTGCGTGGGAGAACCGCAAGGTTCGCCGTTTCTTTCGTAGCGGTAATGCCAATCCCGCGTATGCTGTCGCCCTTATTTGGCATTAATGGCGGCAGTCAATCCAAAATTACGAAAGGAGACTGCACATGTCTGATTCATTTATCGGCGCTACAACATCGCCAACTATCACCATCTTGAATCCCGATCACGTTTTATTGTCGCTTTTATCTTGCCTAGAACTCGCTGCCGATCACCCAGATCGCGAATTAAATCATGACATGCAATCTGATTTATTGCGTCTTGCCTATCATTTAACGCAAGCGTTAATTGCGCAAAATGCCGCGGCAATCGCAGCATTGGAGGATTAAGTCATGGAAAGATTGGCTCATATTACTGCCATTGAGGAAGAGCAAAAAAAATGCTGCGAAACCGCAGCACAAACATCTAGCAAGAGAATTTTATCATGAAAACCGAACTTGTAAAATCTCTACATAAAAACCTGCCTGATATTGCCTTTGTGCTGAATAACAACCGCATTGCTAAAGATTACCGCAACGTTCTAGCGTTCTTTCAGCAAGATGAATCCCTAATCGGTTGCATGGCATTCAATACTCTTTACAACCGCGCCGTTTTTATTCGTGATTTGCCATGGCGAAAATGTCAAGACCAACACAACGGTACAGAATGGACAGATGACGACACTGAGGAATTTTACCGCTATGCAGGCGATAATTATGGTTTGATTTTGCCTATAGATAGCATAGACATAGGCATAAAAATGTTGGCAAGAGAGCATATTTTTTGCCCAATACAGCAATATCTTGAAAGCCTACAATGGGACGGCAAACCGCGCATTGCCACCGCTTTTCATGACTTCTTAGGTGTAGAACGTAATGCTTACACCATTGACATATCTACCCTATTTTTTCGTGCTCTTGTCGCGCGTGTTTATCAACCTGCAATTAAATTTGACCATGTAATTGTCTTACAAGGCGATCAAGGAATTAGTAAATCTAGCTTTCTGCGCATTTTAGGCGGTGAATGGTATTCGGACGGTATCCGCAAATTTGAGGGAAAAGAAGCTATCGAAGCCATACAAGGTGTGTTGATTGGTGAAATCCCTGAACTACAAGGTTTCAGTAAAGCAGAAATCGAGGAGATCAAAGCATTTATCACGCGTACAGAAGATCGCGCAAGAATGGCTTATGGGCGACGTGTGCAAAGTTTCCCGAGAAGAACAGTATTCGTTGGCACAACGAATGCTGATGATTATTTACGCGATGCCACAGGTAATAGACGCTTTTTTCCGATTATCTGCCATAAAGCGCTTGATTTTGAGGCTTTAGCCGAAGTTAGAGAACAACTCTTTGCTGAAGCGGTAGTACATTATAAAGCTGCACCCTATGTTCCACTGATCTTACAAGGCAAAGAAGCCCTAGAACAGGCAAAATTAGCCCAACAAGCGGCGAGTTATCTAGACCCTTGGGAAGGCGTCATTCTGCCTTGGTTAGACGAGAAAATCCGTGATGACTATTGGGAATGCAACGCTGGGCAAGCTTACCCACCAAGAGATGGAAACAGCGTGCAATGGGTGATGCGCGATAAAGTCGCCACTTTGGAGATTTGGAGAGAATGCCTAAACATCAGTAAAGAGCAAATGACAGATGCTAAAGCCAAGCGTATCGCTAACATTATGCGGCGTGCAGGGTGGGAGCACACAACTAGCCGATTTGGAAAACGCTATGGCTTAGCGAAAGGGTATTTACGGCAAAAGTAAAAATTCCGATTACCTTGTATGAAATCACCTAAAAACATAAAAGCAGCTTCGGCTGCTTTTTTATTTGTCTTTAAAAATCATAAAGATATGAAATTCTAGCAAAGTCTTTAAAATAGGGGTAACAAGGGTAACATGTATGTTAATATCATGATTTTTATATCATTATTATGTTACCTATATGGAGTAATAAAGAGTAACAATAAGTAACAAAAAACCGATTAGCAGAATTTCACCGCTTGAATCGCTTTATAAATGGATTTAAGGCTCTCAGTGAGTATGTGTGAACACTCAACATCTTTTGGTTGCTCAAAAAGGATAATAAAAGTCATGAAAGAGAGTTCATTCTTTTCTTGACTTTGAATGAAATAAAGATGCCCTCATCAGATCGCATTAAAAGCGCAGGATTTTCCTTATCTTTTTGATTGAAACTCAATTATTGATAACAGATAATTTGTGCAGGAGAAATATCTCTTCCATTTAGACAACATGAGGAATTTAAAGATGTACGCAATTGCTTTTGATTTAGAAATTGCCGAATTAAAAAAACACTATGGCGAACCGTACAATGGCGCATACTTAGAAATTGGTAAAGAACTTAAAGCAATCGGATTTGAATGGACACAAGGGAGCGTTTATCTATCTAATGATAACAACCTCGCAACGGTTTACCGTGCAATTAGCACCCTGTCTAAGATTGATTGGTTTAAAAGTTCCGTAAGAGACATTAGAGCATTCAAAGTTGAGGATTGGTCAGATTTTACCGCAATAGTGAAAGGTGCATGATCATCTAAACGCCCAGATTCAAGCGGAGGCATGGATTAAGTATCCTCCAAAAAATATGAAGCAGCCAAATAGGCTGCTTTTTTTATTGTCTAAAAAGTCATAAGGTTAGCAAAACAGATTAAAAACATCTCTATTTGTATTTCTAGTGTTGCATATGTTGCACTTACTAAATATTATAATTAATACATTGATAAATAAAGAAAAGAGGTGCAACACTATGCAACATTATGCAACACTATAAAAAAGCGTCCGCCTAATTGTAATTAAAATACAACACTATGCAACACACTTGCAACAGGTATGCAACTACAGTGTTTCATTTTTTATTTTTTTAAATCAAATAATTAACGTGAGATGCAACACCTAAAACACGTGCGACACTAACTTTCAACATATAGCATAATTACAACGAGTATAAAATCGGTAACTAATTAATTTAATTAGATATTATTTTTTGAGGTCATTTTTTGACGTGTTGCGGACAAATATGGACTATTACCAAAACATTAATATCAAGAAATCATAAAAGACCAGATCCGGCGGTACTCAAAAAGATAATAAAAGTCATAAAAGATGGAGCTATCTCTTGTGACTTTTAAGAAAATGAAGAGGCACCCGTCAGATCGCATTAAAAGCGCAGGATTTTCTAAACCTCATAAAAGACCAAATTCGGCTGAAATAACCCAATAAGTTTAAAAAAATACCTCGATGAGTCGCGGCATTAGAAAATTAAGTCATGAGGGGATGGTTATAAATGGATTAATCTATCACCCAATTATCTAACATCAACCCATCAACGCGTTCAAATTCTTTGGTGTTATTTGTTACCAACGTGATATCAAGCGCCAATGCATGGCTAGCGATAAGCATATCTAAAGCCCCGATAGGGGTACCGCGGTTTTGCAGTGATTGTCGGATTCGTGCGTAATGCCAAATAGCTTGTTTATCAAAAGGCAATATTGATAGTGGTGCCAAAAATTTTGTTAATGCGGTTTTGTTTTTTGCTGAACCTGATTTTTCTACGCCAAACGCAAGCTCACAAGCGGTAATGTTAGATATACCAATATCGCCTATTTCATATCGCGAAAATTTTTCGGCAATATATGGCGGTTTTCGATTGATGATATAAATGCAGATATTGGTATCAAGCATTAATTTGATACTCATAAAAAGTCTTCCCGCACTTGTTCTATTTGCGGCTCACGCTCAATTTTAAAATCAGGCTCAAACTCATTGAGTGCTTCCAGAAAACCTTGCCAATCCGAATTTTTAGGGATTAATAAAATTCCGTTGCCGAAACGCTGAATAATTACCTCTTTCGTATCAAATTGGAACGCCTTAGGAATGCGAACCGCTTGCGAGCGCCCCGTAGTAAAGACTTTGGCTACTTTCATGATATGCCTCCTTTGCATTGTGATATATCAATGCCGTATATCATACTATCGAATTTTAGCAAGGTAGTTTTTTATTCGAAAAAGTCATCGAAAACGGATAGCGCCTCATTGGCGTTTAGAGCCGTTATTTTATTTGGGGGTACCAAAACCATTACCGATAACCATCGATAATGCGCCAGCGCATCTGATGAGCGCTTTATCAAAATAAAGGAATTATAAAGATGAGCCATAATTTCAATATGAACTTTGACCCAGAAGTTAAAAAAATACCGCGATGAGCCGCGGCATTGGAAGATTAAGTCATGAGCATGAGCGGGAATATATTTTTCCGCTTGTTATACGGACTCCATCAGGGGAGAAGTTTTAATGGGTTTCACTTTATCGGCACAATGGGGATTGACGCGCGACAATGCATATCCTGCCTGAGCCCGTAACCAAAAAGAAGCCGAATGTTTGGGGAAGGCTTTTTCTAGCTTCACCGCGACTTCAGGACTAATTGCGCGTTTGGCGTTTACAATTTCAGATAAAGCAGAACGCGGCATATCCAGCTTTTCCGCGGTTTCCGTAATGTTGAGCCCCAATGGTTCCAAATACATGACTTTCAGCATTAAACCGGGGTGCGGTGGATTTTTCATTTTTGCCATAACTCTTTCTCCTTAGTGGTAGTCCACATAATCAACAATGTAGGCATTGCCATCTTTAAACTCAAAAATGACGCGCCAATTGCCGTTGACTTTCAAGCTCCAATGCGTTTTTAGTTTGCCCTTTAACCGGTGCAATTCAGCGCCTTCAATGTCCAATTCTTGAATGGTTTCCGCAATATCCATTGCGTACAGCAACACGCGCAATTTTTCCGCATGATGCGGTTGAATTCCTCGAGTGTCATCATCTTCAAAAAACCGTTTCAATCCTTTGTGCGCAAAAGATTTAATCATTGATGTACCTTGAAAGAAAGGCGGTATTGTATCGCGTAACGTGACGGGGTTCAAAGACAATGCCACAAGTAAGCGCGGCATCAGAAAATTAAGTCATGAGGAAAAACGGTAACCACCACGGTAACCACTGCCTAAAACATGCTTATCTTTTAATTTCAATCAGTTAGCAAATGGGACTCAATTTTGGCTGTTAGCTCGAAAATATGCTTTCTCTTTTAAAATCAATGCGGTAACCACCGGTAACCGTGCGGTAACCACCTAAGCACCCCAAAAACTCCTTTAAAATCAACGTTGGTAACCAGGTAACCAGGTAACCACGGTAACCACCTATTTTTGCCTATATATGCATTTTTATCTTTCGCATGCCATGAGGATAGTGACAAATATGGACTATCAAAATTTTATGATTTAATAACCGTATGTAATACAAATAAAAATCAATAAGTTACATCTCGCCCCCTCCGCCATACTTAGTTTCAAGCTCCATCATGGAGCTTTTTTATTGCCTTGAAAAGCTGTAGTTAAGCCATTTATGACCTCATAGAGCCTCAAGGAACCTCACCTAAAGCCAGCGTTATTTGGGGGTATATATAATTCCATGCCAAAAAAATACCCCCAACGATAAAAAACAGTGGTGAGGAAGAGAGTATGGGCAAGTTAACAGCAAGGAAATGTGAAGTTGCAAAGTTGGGAAAACACTTTGACGGTGAGGGTTTATATCTATACGTTACCGAAAAGGGTAAATACTGGCGACGGTCTTACCGTTTCAATGGGAAACAAAACACTGCTGCTTTTGGTGTATATCCTGAAACCAGCCTATTGGAAGCGCGCGCGTTGAATGCCATTTTTACGCAACAGCTCAAGCAAGGCATTGACCCTAACTATGAGAAACGTAAAGCCAAAGCAGCAAAGAAGGCGCTTGAGTTGGAGGTTAACGGTTCATCACCGCAGTTATTTCGTAATGTAGCGATGGACTGGCTAGAAACAACCCATAAGGCTAAAGGTTGGACGTTAAAGCATCGCAATGATATTTACGCCAATCTAAAGAATTACATTCTTCCTGCTTTTCATGCGCGCCCTATTGAGTCCATCACTGCTGGAGAACTCGTCACCCATCTGCGAAGCATTCCCTTTATTTTTTGATACATCAAAGCCGTTTTTTTCTGCCCAAAGCATCAGTGCTTCAACAACAATCGCCACTTGCGGTATTGAACTTTCTTTGGCGAGCTGCTCCAAAAAGTCAATGTCTTCAATCTTCATTTTTAGCACTTTATTTTTAACCCCACGTTTTTCATCGTTGCGGCGCTGAATTTCGGATTTTGATAATGCCATGTCTTTAACTTACCTTAGAATTACTGGGGGCGAAGGTGGAAACCACCTTGCCCATCTGCCTAGAACGCTGGCGCGCTCAATAACAGCAGAAGAATGATTATGATGTATCAGATCATAATGTTCTCCAGTATCCGCCTAACTTCAATAGGTCAAGGCGGTTAGCCTATTGGGAGGGTGTGAGTCTCTCGATAGCTATAATAGTAAGCTGCGAAATTGCGCAAGTTGGCGTTTTTGCAAGTTTTTGATATGACCGAACGCTTAAAACTGATGTGAAAACAATTGATAAGATTAAGAGGTCAAATTAAAAAGCGTTGGTTTTTTACTGTTATTAATTTGACCACGACATCACCGATTTTAAGAATATGGGCGTTATCGCGGAATCATTCGAGCTTCTTAAGTAAAAACTGCCCAACAATAGGTTCAATAAAAAAACCAGCTTAATGCTGGCTTTATCATTTTTGAGTACTAATCAGTCGTTATTTTTCGGCGGCAATGGCGCGCGGGCGGCGGAGGAAAACAGGTAAATTGCCGCCTTTAAATAACGTTAACTCGCGGTTATAAAATGCTGCTAAAAAGCCGGAAATAACGAGGATTGCGAAAGCATATTGAGTGAATTCCCAAAATGGCAATTGCGTTTTGCCGAAAAAGTGTTTCAAACATACCCACGAAAAGCCCAAAATCACCCAATGAATACAATAAACTTCTGTGATATTGCGGCTTAAACTCAATAATGGCGTAAAAATTTTCCGCGGAAAAACCTGTAAAAGACCATAATGCAAGCCAAACAAGCCAACCATAAGCATCATGATGAAACAGGCGTCTAATAAATTCATGTGATAATAAGAATTGCCTTCCGCATACATACTTAATCCGAAAATTAAGCATACGGCGATATAACCACAAGAAAGTATTAAAGCTGCGGGGGAGACGAGTTTATAAAAACTGCCTTTATCGCGGCACTTCACCCAATAACTACCGAAAACGTAACCAAAAGTTGGGAAAATAATCCACGTGAGGAACGGGAAAAATGTTTCATCGCTCGATGCCCAAAAATAACCGAGCAATTGTTTGCCGATATAATGATCAACCGTTACCCCTTTCAATAAAGTGCCTAACAAAGAGCATAAAACGGCAATCATGACCAACGTTGATTTACTCCAACCCATTTTTTTAGCAAAAGAAAAATAGATAAAAGTTAATCCTGCAAACTGTAAAACGTCCACACTAATTTGCCAAGTAATCACCGCAACATAAGGAAATGGTTCATTCAGCAGCGAAGCGTCCCAAATTATCGGCAAACTAAAACGTACAATATTGAGCAAAAAGCCCAAAACTAAAATATTAATACCCCGATCGAGCAATGCTTTCGGAGAAGTATGGCGCGAATAAACCAATCCAACGCCTAAAGTCGTTAAAAAAACGGGCGCGGCAAAAGGTTCACTCAACACATATTCCACCAAAATATGCGGAATCGTGCTGCCGAAAGAATCCATTTCCTCCATAACATGCACCCAAACCATAAAAATAATGGCAAAACCGCGCGCAATATCGATTTCATACTGCCGCGCAGTATTGACTGCTTCAAGAGCAAAACAACGTTTAATTTTTTCTAACATAAGCGTTCAGATAATTGATGAAAAGTGGCGAAATTATACGGAAAAAAGCTTTTTTATAAATTAATAAAAAGATATTAAATATATTTTGTTTAATATTTTATATACGAATTGTTCATGAAAAATATACGGGCATAAAAAATCCTCTAACTGATTAAAAACAATCGGTTAGAGGATAAAATCGTAAACAGAAATAAAATAAATTATTTCAAAACATCAATACCGGGTAATACTTTTCCTTCCAAATATTCCAACATCGAACCGCCGCCGGTAGAAACATAATCCATTTTATCGGTTAATTTAAATGCTTCCAGCGCTGCCAACGTATCGCCGCCGCCGATAAAGGTAAAACCATCGCCTTGAGCCATTGCTTCCGCAATTTTTCGGCTACCATTTGCAAACGGCGGCAGTTCAAAAACACCCACTGGACCATTCCACATAATCGTTTTACTTTCGGCAATCAAACGCGCATAAACGGCAGCTGTTTCGTCGCCAATATCCAAAATTAACTCTTGTTCACCCACATCATTTACTGATTTCATGCGCGCGGCGGTTGCGCTACATTCATTTGCCACCACCACATCGCTTGGTAACGGCATTTTTACGCCGCGGCGTTCCGCCAAAGCCAATAATTCTTGTGCGGCAGGTAATAAATCTGGTTCATATAAAGAAGCGCCCACCGCGTGCCCCGTGGCTGCTAAAAAAGTGTTCGCAATGCCGCCGCCTACGATTAACGTATCCACTTTTTCAATTAATGATTTCAAAATCAATAATTTAGTTGAAACTTTCGCGCCACCAACAATTGCGAGTAACGGTCGTTCGGGGTGTTTTAGAATCTTTTCTAAAGTCGTGACTTCCTTTTCAACCAACAATCCCGCACACGCTACGGGTGCTTTTTGAGCGACGCCGACCGTGGACGCTTGCGCGCGGTGCACCACACCAAAACCATCGCTTACAAAAACATCACACAAAGCAGCATATTGCGCAGCCAATGTTGCGTCATTATCTTTTTCTCCAACATTAAAACGCACGTTTTCCAGCAAAACGACCTCCCCCGCGCGCACTTGTGGCGTTTTCGTTAAATAATCCTTAATTAACGGCACTTCTTGCTTTAATAATTGGCTTAAATGTTGAGCAACCGGCAACAAAGAAAATGCTTCATCATAATGACCTTCTTTGGGGCGTCCTAAATGCGCCATAATCAAAACCGCTGCGCCTTTTTTTAACGCCAATTCAATGGTCGGTAGCGCGGCAGTAATCCGCGCATCGCTTGTAATTACGCCGTTTTGCATGGGAACGTTTAAATCCAACCGCATTAATACTTTTTTACCGCGGACGTCCAAATCAGATAATGTCTTCATATTTTTCCTTGAAAATTAAATAATTAATAAACTTTTTGCGCGTTGAACGACGGCTTCAGTCGTCAAACCAAACTGCGTAAATAATACCGACGCCGGCGCCGAAGCCCCAAAACAATCAATGCCGATAACGGCACCCGTCGGCGCAACCATTCCTTGCCATAATGCGGTGGCACCCGCTTCAATTGCCAATTTAGGCAAATGATTTGGCAAAACACTTTCGCGGTAATCATCGGATTGCTTTTGAAAAATTTCAACGCACGGCATGGAAACCACGCGCGCAATAATCTGTTCCGCGGCTAATTGACGCGCCGCGTTCATCGCTAATTCCACTTCAGAACCGGTCGCAATCAACGTTAAAACAGCGGAAGCGTTTTCGTGCAAAACATAGCCGCCGCGCGCAATTGCAGCAATTTGTTCGGGCGTGCGTTTTTGCGGTACCAATGCTTGCCGTGATAATGCCAAAACGCTCGGCGTTTCTTCAGCGGTTAAAGCCGATTGCCACGCGGCAAGCGTTTCAACGGCATCACAAGGGCGCCATACATGCAAATTGGGCATTAACCGCAAAGAGGCTAATTGTTCAATTGGTTGATGCGTGGGACCGTCTTCGCCCAAACCGATGGAATCGTGCGTTAAAACATAAATCACTGGCAGGCGCATCAAAGCCGATAAACGAATGGCGTTGCGCATATAATCCGAAAAAACGAGGAAAGTGCCGCCGTACGGACGCAAACCGCCGTGCAAATATAAGCCGTTCATCATCGCCGCCATCGCAAATTCGCGCACGCCGTAATGAATATAATTGCCGTTAAATTGCCGCGGATAAATCGCGCGACTTTCCGCACAAATCGTATTATTAGACGAACTCAAATCCGCCGAACCGCCGATTAATTCGGGCAATAAAGGTGTTAAAACCGTCAGCGCGTTTTCAGAAGCTTTGCGGCTTGCGATTTTTTCGTCAGCATTTTGCCAAAATTGCAATTGTTGATGAATGGTTTTGCTAAACGTTTCCGGCAATTCGTGACGCATACAGCGTTGATATTGTTTAAAAAGTTCTGGATACGTTTGCGCATAATGTGTTAATTTTTCTTGCCATGATTTTTCCAAAGCCGCGCCTTTTGCGCGTAAATCCGCGTGGCGATAAACCGCTTCCGCAACGCTAAACGGCTCAAGCGGTAGTGATAACGCTTTTTTAGTCGCTTCAATTTCATTTTGATCAAAAGGCGAACCGTGAGCTTGTTCACTGCCGGCGAATTTCGGCGAACCAAAACCAATTGTGGTGTGACAAATGATAATGCTGGGGCGCGTGGTTTCTCTTTGCGCGGCAGTAATTGCGGCATCGATAGCTTGGGGATCGTGACCATCGATGGCACCGATTACCTGCCAACCGTAAGCAGCAAAACGTTGCGCGACGTCTTCTGCAAACCACGCATCAATGTTGCCGTCAATAGAAATGCCGTTAGCATCGTAAAAAATGATCAGTTTGCCCAAACCGAGCGTTCCAGCCAATGAGCACGCTTCGTGCGCAATGCCTTCCATCAAACAGCCATCGCCTAAAAAGCAATAAGTGTAATGATCAACGATATTAAAATGTTCTCGATTATATTGCGCTGCCAAACGCGCTTCCGCGAGTGCCAAACCAACGGCATTAGCAATACCTTGCCCGAGTGGACCAGTGGTCGTTTCAATACCTAAATTGTGATCAACTTCTGGGTGACCGGCGGTTTTGCTGTGCCACGTGCGGAAATTTTTCAAATCTTCCAACGATAAATCAAAACCGCTTAAATGCAGCAGCGCGTATAACAACATCGAAGCGTGACCGTTTGACAACACAAACCGATCGCGATTATCCCAATTCGGGTGTTGCGGATTCACATTGAGATGTTTTTGCCATAAAACTGCCGCAATTTCTGCCATACCTAACGGCGCGCCGCAATGTCCGGAATGCGCTTTGTCTACCGCATCAAGTGTCAGCGCGCGAATAGTGTTGGCAATATCATGAAAAACAGATTGATTCATAACGATTCCTTAATGAGAAGAGTGGCGCAACTGCGTGAAATCTTTTAACACGTGTAATGCCTCATATAATTCAATATCCGGAATAAAACGCTCTTTATCTTCTTCATCGGCAACGGCATTGCGTTCGGCGACATCTTTTTTGCGTTTAGCATCGGCGTTCAACGGCGGAATAGCATCTTGTT
Organism: Dichelobacter nodosus; assembly: GCF_001263335.1. Taxonomy (GTDB): domain Bacteria; phylum Pseudomonadota; class Gammaproteobacteria; order Cardiobacteriales; family Cardiobacteriaceae; genus Dichelobacter; species Dichelobacter nodosus. Next base: position 299,609 of record NZ_LGVW01000028.1, on the reverse strand, counting down.
GATCGTATTCATAAGTTTCCGTGTATTTTTTCCACGCATCGTATTGTTGCCGCCGTACATCAACGTTAAGCGACCAAACATTGCGTTCATTTTCGGCGCCGAGCCGTTTAATGTAATCAGTAAAACGATTGAGCACGGGTAACGATAGCATGCGCGATTCGTGATTTTGTTGCAGCGTTGCGATTTCGCGGTCAGTGATGTTGTTATATAAAACATAATCTGCCGGCGGAATCGCTTTCCAGTCAAGCGCGTGCGGATTTTTACTTTCGCCCATTTCTTCCAAAGCGCGAATAGTTGGAAAAGCGATATCTGGTTGCACGCCTTTTTTCTGCGTACTGCTACCATTGATGCGGTGGAACATGGCAATGGTAAATTTCACTTCGCCTAATTTGGGCGCGGTATCCGGCACAAAACGGTTTAAATCGATAATCGTTTGCACGGTTCCTTTACCAAAAGAATTGGTGCCGATAATCAAACCGCGTTTGTAATCTTGAATCGCGGCGGCAAAAATTTCTGAAGCCGATGCTGACGCGCTATTAATCATTACCGCTAATGGTCCATCGTAAATTGCGCCGGCATCTTTATCTTTTTCCACATTAACATTGCCGTTGATATCCGAAACCATCACCACGGGACCTTGATCGATAAATAATCCCACCGTGCGAATGGCTTCATACAAAGAACCGCCGCCGTCGTTACGCAAATCGATAATAATCGCGGATACGTTTTCCGCTTTAAGTTCTTTAAGTAAACGTTCCACGTCGCGGCTGGTGCTGCGGTATTCCTTTTCGCCCTCGCGCGCACCTTGAAAATCCATATAAAAAGACGGCAAACGAATCACGCCGATTTTGGTTTCCGTGCCGTTTTCGGAAAGCGTTTCCACGAATGCCTGCGCGGCTTGATCTTCGAGTTTGACGCGATCGCGTTCGATGGTGACTTCATGCAAATTTGCTGCGGCATTAGCGGGTTCAATGAGCAGGCGCACCAATGTTCCTTTTTTGCCGCGGATTAAACGCACAGCTTTATCCAAACGCATGCCCACAATGTCTTCCATTTCGCCGTCTTTTCCTTGCGCGACGGCGATAATTTGATCATTAATTTTGAGTTTGCCGCTTTTATACGCCGGGCCGCCGGGCAATAATTCGCGGATAGTGATCTTGTCGTCTTTATACGATAACGTCGCGCCGATTCCTTCCAGCGCTAAACTCATATTAATATCAAAATCTTCACTATTATCCGGCGATAAATAATTGGTATGCGGATCAAAATTATTGGCGATGGTATTCATATACATATCGAATACATCATCGGAAGTCATTTGATTGAGGCGTTTTTCCACCGATTGATAACGTTTTACCAACATTTCAACGGCTTTTTCTTCGTTGCGACCGCTCATCACTAAACGAATTAATTCATCAGTTAAACGTTTTTCTTGAAAATCATGCACTTCTTCCAGCGTTTTTCGCCACGGCGCGCGGCGATTTTCATAAACATCGCGCGGATAAGTAATGGTTTGCGTTGTATTTAAATCAAAAGGTTGTTTTAAACGCTCTAAAGTCCAATGATTCAGCGCAATATTGCGTTCGCGGTAGCGTTCAAAAATCGTAATCGCAGCTGATAAATCGCCAATACGCGTATTTTGGCGCAAACTTTGGCGAAAATGAGCGAATTCTTCAATATCGCTTTGTAAAAAAATGATGCGCGAATAATCCAAAGCGTGAAGATAGTCATCGATGACCGATGCGCTGATTTCATCGAGCAATTGTTCGTGTTGCGTTTGCGCGCGGTAATGATATTTCGATAATAAATTGGCGGTTAATTGCAAACTGTTTTTTTGCGTTTCTTTAACGATTAACGCTTCCGGCTGTGCATAAGATTTTTTTTGCGGATAAGTTGTGGTGGCGCACGCCGTATTTAACAGCATGCTGCTTAACAATAATAAACTCAAACAGCGCATATTTTTCATGCCAACACCGCCTCAACCCAACTGGGAACGGCTTTTGTTGCCGCGCCATATATTCCTTCATCAAACAATTTTGTTCCTTCCGTTTTATTTAAATTAATTTCAATCGTTTTTGCGCCATAAGCGTGCGCTAATTGCACAAAACCCGCCGCCGGATAAACGACGCCCGAAGTGCCAATAGCAACAAAAATATTGGCTAATGCCAGCATATTTTCAATTTCTTCCATGTGATGAGGCATTTCGCCAAACCAAACAATATCCGGACGCAACGCGCCTGATTTATGACAAACGGGGCAGGGCGTTTGCGGACCGCAGTCCGTTTTCCAAAGAAAAACATTCTGGCAAAAAAGACAGCGAATTTTATACAATTCGCCGTGCATATGAATCGCATCGCTGCCCGCGCGTTCGTGTAAATCGTCAATATTTTGCGTAATGATTGCCACTTTTTCTTTAGCCTCTTTTTGCAAACGCGCCAAAGCAAGATGTGCAGCATTAGGAGAAACGGTGGAAAGCTGCGCCCGCCGCGCATTATAAAATTGATGCACTAATTCCGGATCGCGCATAAATCCTTCCGGCGTTGCTACATCCTCAACGCGATGCTCTTCCCAAGTGCCGTTATCCGAGCGAAACGTTTTAATGCCTGATTCGGCAGAAATGCCGGCGCCCGTTAAAATTACAATCATGTTTTTCTCCCACAAAATAATATTGATGAATTCCGAACCGCTGCGGTTAAAACGAAACTTTAGTTTATCCTCATGGTTTTTCAACCGTATTGCAGCAATTGCGCTGCGGATTTTAGTGTGACGTTTTACTTTTTAACGCTAAAAACCGTTGCCAAATTATCTCCGCCGACCAATGATGCATACAGGCATTTTCATCGTGCGCGCCGTGTTGCCGACAATCTTTTTGCATGCATGGATTGGTTAACGCCAAATTATCGCTACGAATGCCATACATTCCCGATTTTTGAGCATCAGTTGCCGCGAAAATGCCAAGCGTCGGCGCCTCGCACGCTGCTGCTAAATGTCCCAATCCCGTATCCACGGTTATCACGCCAGCGCAATGAATTATTGCTTGCCGCAATTGAGGCAACGATAAAGCAGGAAAACATTGTGCCGCGGGAAAACCAGAAATGAGGCGTTGAGCACGTTCGTATTCCGTTTTATCGCCCCACGGTAATCGTATTTGAAAACCCGCGTTTTGCGCCTGCGCGATCAATGTGCGCCAACACGATTCCGGCAATAATTTACTGCGCCATGTGGTGCCGTGGATAAAAATCAGCGTGTTATTCTGCGCTTGCCAAGTTGGCAAACCGTAATCCAATTGTTGATCGGTTAATGAATATTCAAAAGCGTTGGCAAATAATTGTCGCGTTCGTTCTACGGCATGCATTTTTTTTGTAACCGAAATGGTTTGGTGGTAAAAAAAATGAGCTGCCGCTTCGCGCGCGCTTTGGGCGTCGTAACCGATGCGTTTGGGGCAGCGCGCAAAACGCATGATTAAAGCGCTTTTTATTAAACCTTGAGCATCAATTGCATAATCAAAATGGTTACTGCGCAGCGTGCTAATTAAAGGTTGGAGCGCGCGCCAATTTTTGGGATCTTTTTTGATGCGGCGAAAAGGAACCGTCCACACGTTATCGATGGCGCGATGTTGGCGCACTAAATCTGCATAAGCTTCTTCCACTAACCACGTGATTTTTGATTGCGGTTGATGGCGGTGCAAATCGCAGGCGGCGGCAAAAGTATGAATAACGTCGCCTAAAGATGAAAGTTTTACTAAGAGAATTTTTGGTACGGTCACAAGATTCCTCAAAACGGTAACGGATTATTTCGAACACCAAAAATGGTGTTTTGATGAAAAATATCCGTTTTATATCAAAAAAGGGTGCACTTCATTAAAAATGCGTTCATTATAGCGATTTTGTATTAAGTGCCGTAGAAAACGTATTGATTGGATTTTGCGGTTTAACGATGATGGAGATTGAATGATGACGACTTATGTTTTAACGCTGATTCAAGAAAAAGGCGATGTTTTATGGGTGAGTTTTGATTCACTACAAAGTGGACGGGAATTTTTGGCGCAATTGTCGGGCTATCATTGTGAAAAAGATGAAAAAAGTGGCGTAATTCTTCGTGAATGGTTGCTGCCGGCGGAGTTTCCCGATTATGCCGAAATCACTTTTCGGGGTAATCGTTTTCCGGTTAGTAAATTTATGTTTGAAGATTTTTATGAAACGGAATTTTATTTTCAGGAAATTCCCGATTTGGGGACGCCCGATCAAGGTTTTATTGACGGCGTTATGGTGGTTGATGCTTATGCGATTCCGCACGCCGAGATCAAAAATTACATTGAAACGCGGGAAAAAGGTTTTTGTATGGTGCAAAAAATCTTGGCAGAACTCGATTACGACAGCAAACGCGCTTTTCACGGTTCGGAAGATGGCGAAGCGATTATGTATCGACGCCGCAATAAGAAAAAATGGCATTTTTTAGCGCATATGGATCCGTTGTTTGTTGATGTGGCAGAACAAGGGGAGGCAGCGCTTAAAAAATGGGTGAAGAAATGTTTACCGCGAAAAGATAAATGAAAACAAAAAAACCGCTCGCAATGAGCGGTTTTTTTATGAGTGCCGATTAAAACCAACCGAATAAAAGCGTAATTACAAAAGCGGCAATAGAAAAAAGATAAGCACCAACACGCATACGGTTATCTACGCGAATATGCATATCGTGCAAAATATAGTAAAAACGGTGGCAGCCGTGCCAAAGCATAGTAAATACCATTCCGGCTAGAATGAAAAAGACAAATTTATGAGTGATAAATCCATGAATACTATGATAAAAATCTTCACCGCTGCCTAAAATACCAAAAGCAAGCAAAATGCAAACGCTCGCAATTAACGGCGCCAAAATCAGCGCTGCAACGGTGCCGCCTACCGAAAATAATCCCCAGTAAAGCGGTTTTAAATGTTGTTTTTGATTCATGCTTTACCTCCGTTAAGCCAACATAATGATGATTAAACATAAAATCACAAAAACGCTGCCAAAAGCAATCCAACTGCCTTTAACTAGTGTTTCTGCTGCTACAAATCCATTGCCTTTAGGAATGCGGACGGCTTTCGGCATTGCTTCAAACCATGTTTTGCTGTTGAGCAATGAGCCAGCAATGGCAATGAGATTGAGCGTAATCATGAATGTAGATTTTTGCGCGTTTAACCAACATTGCCAGCTTTCTAAACTGCTTGCCAAAGCGGCGAGCCCCCAAAAAAGGTTGAGCGCCGCAAATGCAGTGGTCAGGCTGGTTAATTCACGCAACATATACCAGCGATAAAACCGGCTGGATAAATACCAAAATTTTGATTGTTGGCGTTGATAAGGCTGACGGTTCATTTTATGCCTCCTTTGCTTTTCCGCGCACAAAACCCATTGCCCAATGAGGAATGGCAGCGGCTTTGGCTTGTTGAATAGCGGCGGCGGGGTCAACTTGTTTCGGACACACTTCCGAGCAAGCGCCCACAAATGTGCACGCCCAAATGCCATTTTCTTTATTTAACGCTTTAAAGCGTTTTGCGGCGGCGGTGTCGCGGTTATCTAAATTGTAGCGTTGCGCCAACGCGGTGGCGGCGGGGCCTAAAAAATCCGCATTAATGCCCAATTGCGGGCAAGCTTGGTAACACAACATGCAGTTAATGCACATCGTATATTGCTTGAATTTTGCCAATTGTTTTGGCGTTTGCAGATATTCTTTTTCTTCCAGCGCGCGCGGTGTTTTGTTGATGATGTAGGGACTGATACGATTGAGGCGGTCAATAAACGGTTCAACGTCAACCACCAAATCTTTTTCAATCGGAAACGCATCTAAAGCGCCGATTAAAATTTCGCCGGCATCGGCATAATCGCGCACAAACGTTGAACACGCCAATTTCGGTTCACCATTAATCACCATGCCGCAAGAACCGCATACTTCCATGCGGCAAGACCAACGATAAGCCAAAGTAGGATCGAAATCGTCTTTAATCAAAGCCAAAGCATCTAAAATCGACATGTCCTGCGTCCATTCGATTTCAAATGCTTGCGGCCATGGTTTTTCATCTTCTCCGGGGCGGTAGCGCATTACTTTTAAGGTAATTTTATTCATAACATTTCTCGCTTATTTTTCTGCTTCAGCACCATAAACCCGTTTAGCAGGTTGTGATTTGGTAATGGTGACGGGGCTATAATCTAATCGCGGTTTATCGTCTGCTTGATAATAGGCTAATGTGTGTTTGAGGAATTGTTCATCATCGCGTTCAGGATAATCCAACCGTTGATGCGAACCGCGCGATTCCGTTCTCGCTGCTGCAGAATAAATCATCGCTTCTGCCACATCGATCATAAATCCCAATTCAATCGTAGTAAGCCAATCGGTATTAAAAACAGCGCTGTGATCAGAGACTTGAACATTTTGATAACGTTCTTTGAGTTCTTGGATTTTTTTAATTGCGCGTTCACAATTTTCAGCGCTGCGGTAAATACCAATTTCCGCTTCCATCATTTCGCCTAATTCGTTACGCAACGCGGCAGGTTTTTCCGTACCATTTTCACGTTGACGCAATGCTAAAAACGGTTGCGCTTGTTTTTCTGCTAATTGTGTAAATTGCGTTTCTTCGAGCTGATGCGGTTGCGTTTGCGCGAACTTTAACGCTTCTTCGCCGGCGACTTTACCGAATACGGATAATTCTGCCAAAGAATTGGAGCCCAAACGGTTCGCGCCGTGAATACCGACAGAAGAACATTCTCCGGCGGCAAATAATCCTGCCATTTTGGTTGCACAACGACCGTCTGTTTCAATGCCGCCCATCGTGTAATGCGCGGTTGGACGCACGGGAATCGGATCATAAACCGGATCAACGCCAACAAATTTTTGCGCCAAACTGCGGATAAATGGCAAACGTTCATTAATAAATGTTTCGCCGAGATGACGCAAATCCAAATGAACAACGGCGCCGCGCGGCGTTTCAATCGTGCGTCCTTTTTTCCATTCGTGATAAAACGCTTGAGAAAGCCGATCGCGCGGGCCTAATTCCATATATTTATTTTTCGGTTCACCGATGGGCGTTTCCGGCCCTAAACCGTAATCTTGCAAATAACGGTAACCGTCTTTATTCACCAAAATACCGCCTTCACCGCGGCAACCTTCTGTCATTAAAATGCCGGAACCGGGTAAACCAGTGGGGTGATATTGCACAAATTCCATATCGCGCAAAGCAACGCCGCGCCGATAAGCAAGCGCCATGCCGTCGCCCGTGACGATGCCGCCGTTTGTGTTATAACGGAAAACGCGCCCCGCGCCGCCGGTTGCAATAATTACGGATTTGGCTTGTACGGCTTTAAAAACACCGTTTTGAACGTCGTAACATAAAACGCCTTGCAAGTGTTCCTCATCAACGAGTAAATCCAAGGCAAAATGTTCATCAAGACGATAAATGGACGGATATTTTATTGAGGTTTGAAAGAGCGTGTGCAGCATATGAAATCCCGTTTTATCCGCGGCAAACCAAGTGCGCGGGATTTTCATGCCACCAAAGCGACGCACGTTAACGTGACCATCATCTTTGCGCGACCACGGGCAACCCCAATGTTCTAATTGCACCATTTCTTCCGTGCAGTGATTGACAAAATATTCCACAACATCTTGTTCACATAACCAATCGCCACCGGAGACGGTATCGTTAAAGTGGTTTTCCAAAGAATCATCATCGCGAATAACGCCCGCAGCTCCTCCTTCCGCGGCAACGGTATGCGAACGCATGGGATAAACTTTAGAAATCAGCGCAATTTTCGCGCTGGGATCTTGGTGGGCGACTGCGATGGCAGCGCGCAATCCGGCACCACCGCCGCCGATAATGGCGACATCTGTTCGTATCGTTTGCATAATGCCTCTCTTGGTTTTTTTATACAGTCGAACATTGTAGCAAACAATAATAAAAAAGTTAGAAATTACATATTTTTATAAAGAACTTAATCAGTCTTAATTAAGAAAATAGAAAAATAATTTAAAAATTTTAAACAAAATAAAAGGCTGGATTTGATCCAGCCTTTAGCTTTTCTATGAAAAATAAAGTATTAAGCAACTAATGCTTTTTTCTTGGCATGCATGCGGCTTTTTAAGCGACTGGCTTTATTTTTGTGAATAATGTGTTTTCGCGCCGCGCGATCTAATAAACTTGCCGCAGTTGAAAATTCTTGTTCTGCGGTAGCAATATCTTTCGCTTCAATTGCTTTTAAAAACTTTTTCATAACGGTGCGAATCGTTGAACGTTGGCTTGCGTTTTGGGCGCGCGCTTTATTTGTTTGTCTGATTCGTTTGAGTGCCTGTGCTGTATTTGCCAAAATAGTGCTCCTAAAAATCTGTTCGTCTTTATAAAAAACGAGATACGCTCACGTTGGGCGCAACCCATGAAGATGATTTAAGGGCGCGAATTATCTGAAAAAATCATCGTATTGTCAAATGATCTGCCCCGAAAAAAGCGGTCGTTTTTTCCTTGCTTGCTGGCGGCAGATGGTAATACCATAATTAATTCATTCTAATTTGAGAGGATTTTGTAGTGACTGATTCAGCGTTTACGCGTGCCGCGCGTGTGATTCCAGGTGGTGTTAATTCTCCCGTTCGGGCGTTTAAAAGCGTTGGCGGTGAACCGATTTTTATCGCTCGAGCCGAAGGCGCATATTTATATGACGTTAACGGTCGCCGTTATATTGATTACGTTGGATCTTATGGCCCGATGATCAATGGTCACGCGCACCCTGAAATTGTTGCCGCGGTTTGTCGAGCTAGTCGCAATGGTATGAGTTATGGCGCGCCCAATGAATTAGAAACCGAATTAGCAGAAAAAATTGTTGCCCGCGTGCCCAGTGTGGAAATGGTTAGAATGTGTAATTCGGGAACGGAAGCGACGATGAGCGCAATTCGTTTAGCGCGCGCCGCAACAAATCGTACTCAAATTTTGAAATTTGCCGGTTGTTACCACGGACATTCCGACGCTTTACTCGTTTCTGCGGGATCGGGCGCTTTAACATTCGGCAGCCCAAATTCTCCAGGAGTGCCGGAAGATTTTGTGCGGCATACGTTAACGGCGCCGTATAACGACGTTGCCGCATTAGAACGTATTTTTGCGCAACACGGAAAAAATTTAGCCGCCGTCATTGTTGAACCGATTGCCGGCAATATGAACTGCGTGCCGCCGCTGCCGGAATTTTTGCCTACTTTGCGCGCGTTAACCAAACAATATGGCGTGATTTTGATTATTGATGAAGTGATGACGGGATTCCGCGTTGCTTATGCCGGCGCACAGGGTTTATATGATATTGCTGCGGATTTAACGACTTTTGGCAAAGTTATCGGCGGCGGCATGCCCGTGGGCGCGTTTGCTGGAAGCGTGGATTTAATGTCAATGCTGTCGCCGGTGGGATCTGTTTATCAAGCGGGCACTTTATCGGGAAATCCCGTGGCGATGACCGCCGGCATTACTAATTTGCGTTTAACCGAAGCTGAAGGTTTTTATGACATTTTAGCTGCCAAAACGCAGAAATTAGCCGAAGGTTTACGGCAAGCAGCAAAGAAAAATGGCATTCATGTGGTGGTAAACGATGTATGCGGTATGTTGGGTTTATTTTTTACCGATTTGCCGCAAGTTTGTAATTTTGCTGATGTACAAACGGCTGACACGGCGCGTTTTGCAAAATTTTTCCATGCGATGTTGGCAGAAGGCGTGAATTTGGCGCCGTCGGCGTATGAAACGATATTTGTCAGCATGGCGCATGATGATGCCGTTTTAGATGAAACAATTGCGATTGCGGAATATGTTTTCGCACATTTGGAGGAATAAATGGATATTGGATCGATTCGTCACGATTTTACCGAACACCCACCGCTTTTAGAGCAAGATTTAGCAGCTGATCCCATCGAGCAATTTGCCGCGTGGTTTCAATATGCCGTTGATAGCGGCATTTCCGAACCCAACGGTTTTGTATTAGCAACCGTTGCCGCCGATGGACAACCGTCCCAGCGCAGCGTTTTATTAAAATTATTTGATGAGGAAGGATTTGTGTTTTACACCAATTATTCCAGTCAAAAAGCAGAAGAGATCGAAAAAAACGCGCAAGTGTCGATGTCTTTCCCGTGGTACGCTTTGCAGCGGCAAATTCACGTTTACGGTCGGGCGGAAAAAATTCCCCGTGAACAATCTTTGGCTTATTTTTTAACGCGTCCTCAAGGTAGCCAAATCGGTGCTTGGGCATCGCCGCAAAGTAAAATTATTGAATCGCGCGATTTTTTGATGTTGAAATGGCAAAACATGAAAGCCAAATTCCACGAAGGCAAAATTCCTTTGCCAGATTTTTGGGGCGGTTACCGCGTTCGTCCGCACAAAATTGAATTTTGGCAAGGACAACCCAGCCGATTGCACGATCGTTTTTTATATGAAAAAACTGAAAATGGGTGGACTGTATCGCGGCGTGCACCTTAAAAGAGCCAATAATGTCAGATGCGGCATTTAAAAATTTGTTGGCGGGATATTCTTTAGAAGTCACGCCGAAATTTGCAGAATCCATTGCCAATTTTACGGCGTATTTTGCGAAAGAAACCGCGGCATATGTAACTTTTCTGCCCAATTCGGATTTTTTATCAACGATACGGGCGACCGTTTTATTGCAGCAAAACGGTTTGCGCACGGTGCCGCATATTGCCGCGCGTTCTTTGCATTCGGAAGCAGAATTAGAACAAGGTTTAGCGCAACTTTATGATGCCGGCGTGCGCGATCTTTTATTGATTGCCGGATCTATCGATCAACCGCGCGGGCCGTGGGCGAGTACTTTGGCGTTACTTGCCAGCGGCATTATTCAAAATTATCAGTGGCATTCGATTGGTTTTGCCGCGCACCCCGAGGGTCACCCGCGCATTGGCGCCGATGAATTATTGTATACTTTGCAACAAAAACAAGCGTTTGCGGATTCTATTTCCGCACAATGTTATTTACTGACGCAATTTTGTTTTACTGCCAAGCCGATTGTGCACTGGCATCGTATGTTGCAAACGCAAGGTATTCGTTTACCGATTCATTTGGGCGTTCCGGGCGTGACGACGATCGGCAATTTATTTCGTTATGCGCAATTATGCGGAATTGGCAATTCCGTGCGCTTTTTGCGTTATAGTCAACACGGATTGCATCAATTTTTGGAGTTATCAACGCCCGAATTATTGCTTTCAAACATTGTTCGGGCGCGCGCGCAGGGCGAATTATCATTATTAAAATGTCTGCATTTTTATCCTTTGGGCGGTTTTGAAGCAACGGTACGCTGGATTCACCAATTTCAGCAATCCGATGATGCCGAAAAGACGCCGTAAATTTTTTATTTTTGGCTGATTGCGTAACAGACCCTGAAAGATGTCTGTGGTAAGCTAGTCAACTTTTCAACTCACGGTATTTTTAAGGAATTATTATGGCAAGAGTGACGGTAGAAGATTGTTTAATTCATGAAAATAGTCGATTTCGTTTAGTATTAGCGGCAAGCAAAAGAGCCAGACAATTAACTTTAGGTCATCAGCCGTTGGTGGCGCCGGAAAATGATAAACCAACGGTGTTGGCGCTTCGAGAAATTGAAGAGGGAAAAGTAACGGTTCAAGGTTTGCTAGATGGACAGGACGTTTCTGAACATCTTGCTCGTCAAGCATAAATTTATGAGCGTACCGGCAGCGCTTTCATACGCTCCATTTTCGGGTTTAACCGACGCCCAGCAGTTAGAAGAAAGCTACGCTCGTTTACAAAAAGAAGTCGCCCATTATCTCGATCCCGAAGATATGGCAGTGCTTTTGCGGACTGCCGTTTACGGCGCCAAAGCTCATGAAGGGCAAATGCGGCAATCCGGCGGTCCTTATTTTACGCACCCGATTGCCGTTGCCGAAATTTTAGCCAGTCAACGCTTTGATTTGCCCGTGTTACAAGCAGGGTTGTTGCACGATGTTTTAGAAGATACGGCAGTGAGTAAAGCGGAAATGGCGGCGACTTTTGGGAATGAAGTCACTGAATTGGTTGACGGCGTCTCCAAACTCGATCGCTTAAAAGATCAGGCGCCGCAGCAGGTACAAGCAGAAAGTTTTAAAAAAATGCTGGTGGCAACGACTGACGATCCGCGCGTTATCATCATTAAATTAGCGGATCGATTGCACAATATGCGCACGTTGGGCGCGCTGCGGCGAGATAAACGCATTCGTAAAGCCAAAGAAACTTTAGATATTTACGCTTCAATTGCGGGGCGTTTGGGGCTGTTTTATTTTCGCATGCAGCTGGAGGATTTGGTTTTTTCCCATTTATATCCTTGGCGTTATGCCGTGTTGCAAAAACATTATCAACAGCGTTTTGCAAATAACCATGCCGCGCATAAAGTGCGCCACGATTTATTGCCAACGCTTAAAAGCATGGGCATTAAAGCGTCGATTACGAAAAGACAACGGCATTTATGGGGCGTTTATCAGCGCATGCAGCGCAAACAAAGCTTTGATGCCGCCTGCCGCACAATTCCGATCCGCATTATTACGGATAGCATCGATGATTGTTATCGCGTTTTAGGCGTTTTACACGGCATTTACCGTCCCATTTCTGGAAAATTTGAAGATTATATTGCCGCGCCGAAAAGTAACGGTTATCGCTCATTGCATACCAGCGTATTGACGGCGAGCAGTGAAGTGTTAAACGTACAAATCCGCACGCACGATATGCACAGTTTGGCAGAGATGGGCATTATCGCAATTTGGTATCAACACGTGAAAAATCGCTCGGTGCAACTCGAAAAGCATACGATTGAAGCGGAAAAATATATGCGCGACTGGTTATCGCGTTTGCGTGAAGTGCAAAATATTACCCACGATCCGCTGGAATTTTACGATGCCATCAAAAAAGAATTATCACCCGGTGATATTCATGTTTATACGCCGAAAGGTGAAGTGATTGATTTACCGCGCGGTGCAACGCCGGTTGATTTTGCTTATGCCGTTCATACGCGGATCGGCAATCATTGTGCGGCGGCGAAAGTCAACGGCGAGTTATATCCTATTTTTCGTCCGTTAGAAATTGCGCAAACGGTTGAAATTATTACCCGTCCCGAATCTCACCCCAATATTGGTTGGTTGCAATTTGTGGTGACTGCTAAAGCAAGAGCCGGCGTTAATCATTACATTCGTTCACTGCAATATAAAGAAGCCCAACAATTAGGGCGCGAATTGCTCGATAAATCGCTGCACGAACGCGGCAGTTCTTTGCGCGCGATGGAAGAAACGGCGCTGCAAGATTATTTGGTAGAACAAAAAATTACCATTCAACAATTATTTGACGATATCGCGCACGGTCAGCGGCAAAGTGGATTAGTGGCGTCAACGATTTTGGGCGGTAAATCGTGGCAGGAATTATCAAAAACGGAAACGCTTTATATTCACAGCGCATTAGACAGCGCGATCAGCATGGCATCGTGTTGCTATCCTTTGCCGTATGAACCAATCATTGGTCATTTTGAGCCGCAAGTTGGGATCAAAATTCACCGCCGGCAGTGTATGATTAGCGAGGTCAACGACAGCCAAGATTGGATTCGCGTGGCGTGGGCGCAAGAAGTTTCAGGGATTTTCATTTCGCTTATTGAATTGCATGTTTTGGATAAGCCTATGATTATCCCGCAAATTACCCATGAAATTGCCGCTGCTGGTAGTAATATTCGTGATTTTCGTTTAGAACGTCATTGGCAGCAGGAAAACATGCGGATTATAAAATGTTGGCTAGCGGTGGAAAACCGCGATCATTTGGCAAAAGTGATGCGTAGTTTGCGCGGAATAGACGGCGTTATTGCCATTCAGCGCAGCTAATTTTTATTAATCAATAGGAGTAAATTATGACTAAAACGGTTATTCATTCTGATAATGCCCCGAAAGCAATCGGACCTTATTCACAAGCCATTCGCGCTGGTAATTTGATTTATACATCAGGACAAATTCCGCTCGATCCGAAAACTGGCGCTATTGTTGCTGGCGATTTTAAAGCACAAGCCAAACAAGTTTTTGAAAACTTAAAAGCCGTTTGCGCTGCCGCCGGCACCGATTTTAGTAAAGTTGTGAAAGTAAACGTTTTCATTTCTGATATGAATAATTTTGCCGTTTTCAACGATATGATGGCGAGCTATTTTTCAGCACCGTATCCTGCGCGTTCTGCGGTAGAAGTCAGCCGTTTACCCAAAGATGCGATGGTTGAAGTTGAGCTTGTATTAGTTGTGGATTAATAGTGGATTTTTCCGCAGAATTAAATGCCATTTTAAGCCTGAGTCCTTACCGTACTCGGGCTTTTTTGCGCGCAGACGTCAAAACAATCCGCGATTTATTGCTGCATTTGCCGCAGCGTTATGAAGATCATTCGCGTTTAACCGCAATGAATGATTTGCAAGACGGGCAGACGGCTTTTGTGCACGGGCAAGTTATACGCGCAGAAATTCAACAATACCGCCGCCCCGTCTTAACGGTTTTATTGCGCGACCGCGCCGGCGGCGAACTCTACTTACGTTATTTTCATTTTTACCCCAATCAAATAAAAACCTTTCGCGCGGGGCGTTGGGGTTTGTTTTACGGCAAAATTAACCGCAGTTTTGCGTTGCCGGAAATGTCGCACCCAGAGATTACGTGGCTTACTAATGAACATTTGCCGCCGCTTCCGAAAACGTGGTATCCCATTTATTCAAGCGTTCAAGGACTCACGCAGGCGCATTGGCAACAAGCGATAAATGATGTTTTAAAACAATTAGTTATTTCGGAAACCGATGCTTTAACGCAAAAAGGTTTTTTGTCGCTGGCGCAAGCATTGCGCATTTTGCACCAACCGCCTTTAACCGCAGATCCCAATGCTTTACTTTTACCGCAACACCCAGCGCGTCAGCGGTTAATTATGGAAGAATTGTGTGCGCACCAATTATCGTTTACGCAGGCACGAATGCATCAACAACAAAAAACGGCGCCGGAATTGCCAGAAAATAGCGTACTGATTCAACAATTTATCGCGGCGTTGCCGTTTACTTTAACCGCCGCACAAAAACGTGTTCACGCGGAAATTGCCGCAGATTTAGCAAAAAACGCGCCAATGATGCGTTTGGTGCAAGGCGATGTTGGTTCTGGAAAAACGGTGATCGCGCTTTTAGCGGCTTTGCAAGCCATTGCCGCAGGTAAACAAGTCGCCTTTATGGCGCCAACCGAATTATTAGCCGAACAACACGCCGCCAACATGAAAAAATTATTGAAATTGAGCGCGATTGAACCGGTTTTATTAACGGGAAAATTATCAGCAAAAACCAAAAGAGCGCGGTTAAAAGCTATTGAACGCGGCGAAGCGGCATTAATTGTCGGCACTCATGCTTTGTTTCAATCGCAAGTAAATTACCATCGTTTGGCGCTGATTATTATTGATGAACAACATCGTTTTGGTGTGCATCAACGTTTTCAATTACAAGATAAAAGTCATGAAGAATGGGCGCCGCATCAATTAATTTTAACAGCGACGCCGATCCCGCGGACTTTAGCCATGAGTTTGTACGGAAAATTATCCACTTCCATCATCGATCAATTGCCTGCGGGACGGAAATCCATACAAACCGCGGTCATGAGCAATCATCATCGCGATACTTTGATTGCGCGTTTGGGCGCCGTTTGTCGAAAAGGGCAACAAGCTTATTGGGTATGTCCTTTTATTGAGGAATCCGATGTATTCGTTTGCGAAAACGGGGAAGCGATGACGGCTTATTTGCAACGTTCATTGCCCGATTTGCGCGTTGAGTTTGTACACGGAAAACTATCGTCCGACGCGCGCCGTGAAAAAATGGAAGCTTTCGCTGCCGGCGCTGTTGATATTTTGGTGGCAACCACCGTGATTGAAGTCGGCGTTGACGTTGCTAATGCCACGCTGATGATTATTGAAAATGCGGAACGTTTTGGTTTATCGCAATTGCATCAATTACGCGGACGGGTGGGGCGCGGGTCGCAACAATCTTATTGCGTATTGTTATATCAAGCGCCGTTGGGAGAAAATGCGCAGCGGCGGCTGGCGGTGATGCGCGCTACAACGGACGGATTTCAAATTGCCGAAGAAGATTTACTTTTGCGCGGCGCCGGCGAATTATTGGGCACCAAACAAACCGGAGAAAATGGATTTTATCTTGCTGATTTAACGCGTGATTATGCTCATTTACCGCATGTTGCCCAATGGGTGGAAACATGGTTGTGCGAAGATAAAGCTTTTGCTGCGGTTTTACAAAAGCGTTGGTTGCACGATAAAACGCATTATTTGCGGGTATAAAAAACGCAGGTTTTTAAACTGAAAAAATAAAAGCCCTCAATAAAGAGGACTTTTTTAAAATTAATTTTTGATGTTATGAAGCGCGGTGTGCAAAAGATTTGCCCTCGGCGCGGCTTCTTTTTCGCGCGACGGTTATTTTGCCCGTTTTGCGGTCATGCCAATTGCCGCGCGCAGATTTTGCTTCACTATTTGCACGACTTCCATTTTTTGCGCCGCGCGCTTGCCACGTTTTGCCGCGTCCACTGCTTGGTTTTTTCTTGCTCGGTACTTTTGTGGGTTCCAAACCTTCTAAAACATCAGTTTTAATGGCGCGTTTTAAATAGCGTTCAATATGTGCCATTGCTGCGCGGTCGGTGAGGCTGACTAAATTCAAGGCAACGCCGCTGCGTCCGGCGCGTCCGCTGCGTCCAATTCGGTGCACATAATCTTCACTTTGGCGCGGTAAATCATAATTAATAACGTGGCTAATCGCAGGAATATCAATGCCGCGCGCGGCGATATCGGTGGCGACTAAAACGTTAATTTGCCCGTTACGAAAACGTTCGATGATGCGATTGCGTTTTTGTTGTTGTAAATCGCCGTGTAAAAATTGCGCTTGAAAACCGTTTTCATATAAATGATGAGCAACGGTTTCGGTGGTTGATTTTGTTGCAGTAAAAACAATGCATTGTGTGACTGCTTCATCAGCTAATAAACGATCTAAAACGGCGTTTTTATGCGCTTGATCGTCGGTGAAATAACTGATTTCTTCAATGTGGCTGGTTTCGGGGGCAATGATGATTTTTTCGGCGTTGTGCGTAAAACCTGCGGCGATTTTGCCAACGTTGCCGTCCCATGTTGCCGAGCTCATGATGGTTTGGCGATTTTGGGGACATTGTTTGATGATGGCGTGCATATCGTCGGAAAAACCCATATCCAGCATGCGATCGGCTTCATCTAACACTAAATAACGGATTTGTGATAAATCTAAATGACCTTCACGAACGTGATCGAGCAGGCGTCCAGGCGTTGCCACCACGATGGATACGCCTTTTTTCAAAGCGCGGATTTGTTTTTGATAAGCTGTGCCGCCAACGAGCGTGATTGAATATAATTCTTTGAATTCACGGCTGTATTGAAAAACGCTGTCTTGCACTTGTTGCGCGAGTTCACGCGTCGGAATGACGATTAACGCGCGCGGCAATTTGCTTTTGGTTGGTTCTGCGGCGAGTTGTTGCAGTATGGGTAGCACAAACGCTGCGGTTTTTCCGGAGCCAGTTTGCGCGGATAACAAAAGATCGCGTCCTTGCAAAGCCAAAGGAATGGCGCGCGCTTGAATGGGCGTGGGTTTTTCGTAACCGTGACGGCTAATGGTACGCAGAATTTGCGTGGATAGTCCGAGTTCGGAGAACGTATTATTCATGAGGGTTCCTTTAAGGAAGGGGCAGCCGCATCATCATGAAAATGAGCATAGAAGCGGTGTTGCCGTAGGTCGCGTAGCGACAAAATCATCGGCAACAATCAGAAAGCAGAAACTGCGCAGGATCGCGGGCGATGGACGTAAGCGGCGGATTATACGCACATCAAGAGCAAAAGCAATGAATTTCAATTATTTTGCGTGGCGACGTTGTTGCGGTTTTTCATTAATTTGGTAAACGGCGATGGTGGTGCGTAAAGTTTTATTGATTGTTTAATGCAATAATTTTGGTTAAAAATAATCTCTTTTTGCAAAATAATTGCGGTATAGTGAAACCCCCATAGTTAGACGAAAAGGAATCTATGATGAAAAAAAATTATTTCTTGTTAGCTGGCGCTGCATTTTTCTTGAGTACGGCTTGTGTGTCTTCTCCAGAAAGCACAAATGTTGCAGAACAACGTCCTGTGGTGGCGGGCTATGAATCTTATGACTGTGAAAATGGGTTAGCAGTCGGAATTAAACAACTCAATGATGAGCAAGTTTCATTAATGTTGAATGAAGACGCTACGCAATTGACGATTGCACCGGCTGCTTCTGGCGAACTTTATCTCAATGAACAAGGATTATTTGGTAAACGCACCGAATGGCATACCAAAAATAAAGAAGCTGCATTTAGTTTTTATGATCAATACGGCAATCTCGTTGAAACCACTTGCCGCGCGAAATAGTGTAAAACGCAAAAAGCATGACGCATTTGGCGTCATGCGATGAAAACGCTTTTAAAGTCCCATTTCGTTAACGACAATAAAAACGGTTTTAATTTATGCGCCTCTGGGTTTTAAAAGTTGAATGAGACCGCGCAAATCGGTTTGACGGTAAAAAATATCCGCCGCTTTTTCGACTTCAGGACGCGCAACAATGCCGCCGTAACCAATCACGGCATCAGCAGCTTCATCAGCTTTAGCTGCGATATCGGTCATGTTGTCACCAACCATATAAACGCAGTTTAGTTGATGTTGTTTTTTCCACATCTTGATCATTTCGGCTTTGCCGGCTTTACCCATTAAAGGCGTTGGCACGATATTGAAATAATTGCCCTCAGCATCGAGCAATAAATCAACGGCGAAAACGTCTTCTTTGGCAATGTGTAATTGCGCTGCCAGCGGTAAAATCGCCTCGCGTAATCCCGTGCTCACAATGCCAACGCGAATGCCGCGCGCACGCAAAGAAACGATCACATCGGCGGCGCCTTCGGTGATTTGTTCTAAATAACGGTTAGCAAGAATTTCTAAATCGCTGCGAGAAGGCGTTAACGCATCAATGCGTTTGCGATAAGCAACTTCAGCGCTGATACTTCCAACCTTTAATTGGTTGTTAATTTTCGCAATTTCTTTTTCTTTATGCTTAAAATCTGCCAGCGCATCAATACCAGCAACGGCGGAAAGCGTAGCGTCACAATCAAACACAATCCCATCTGGGGAAGCTAAAGTAGTCATTTAAAATCCTTTTTAATCAATAAATTAGGCAATTGTTAAAGCGCTTTGATCGCGTTTGTAATGCCCTTTAATGAGAATTCCATCATTTGTTGCTCGTCACCAATAAAGGCGGCAACTTGAAGTTTATTGCCTTTTTGCAGCGCAGAAATTTTATCGCCTGCTAAAGGAATAGCAACGTTACAACCGCTGGGATCGCAGAAATCAAAAGGAGCTTTCAAAATTTCTTTATTATCAACTGCCATACCCAAACCGGCATGCAAATTAACGCCCAACGGCACGGTGACGATCATCACGGGCGTATTTCCCGTTTGCGGCAATTTGCGCAGCACAATCCGCCCAACAGGCATATTATTTTGATTATTAACCAATTGAATGATGCCACATTCTTTCTCTTGGCAAACGCCTTTCCAGTCGCCATATGCTTGCCCTTCTTTAATCGCGGCAGAAGTCAACGTGGCAGCGCAAGAAAGAAGCGATGCAAGAATGAGTTTTTGCGTGATATTCATTTAAATCATTACTCCATAAATTTTGACGCTAAAAATAAAGCGTTTTGGCATATTCCGCGACGGTTCATCGGAAAAAATCGCTGCAATCTTTGATTTAATCGTCGGGAAAATGCCGGCAAAACGATTTTTAAAAGGAGTGGGCAGTTTAGCAAGTGCCGCTGGTGTCCGGCAAATAATATTTACAAAAAATCCATGTTTGGATCATTGCTTTTTAGTTTTTGCCATGTTAACCGGTTAATTGTCGGCTGATTAAATGTTTTAACGGGGAAAAACGGTCGCTAATTTGCACGATATGCCGCCGCAAAAATCGTGCGGCACGGGTTTCACGCGTAAACAAATGAACGATGTGATTGGTGCCGTGATAAAGCGGACGCGTATTGATTTGATGACGGCGGTTATAGTTTTTTAAAAGTTGGGGCGCGGCGATGCTTTTTCCTTGTTCCGCGGCTTGTATGATTAATCGGCTTAAAATGTGTTGACTTTTTAGTCCCAAATTAAACCCTTGCGCGGTAACTGGGTGCATGCCGCACGCCGCATCGCCAATTAAAGCGCAATGAGGCGCATAAAACTGGCGCGCGTGAACCGCCATTAAAGGATAATGATGCAATTCGCTGATAACGCGCATTTTTCCAAAACGGTGCGCAATTTGTTCGCTGATGGTTTCTGCCCATTCTTCTTGGGTTAACGCCATAAATTGCGGCAATTTTTGCGTATCAATCGTTACCACGCAATTGGTGATGTGTTCAGAAAGTGGTAATAAAGCCAAAGTGTTACCGTAAAAAAAACATTCGTAAGCGGTTTGTTGATGCGGGATTTCGTGCTCCACGCGAAAAACGATGACCGTACGCGCGAAATCGTGCAAATCGGCAGCGATTCCAATTTGTTGACGAATGGTGGAAAAACGACTGTCGGCGGCGATTAATAAATCCGCGGTTAAAGTTTCACCGTTGGTTAAGGTCACGGTTGCGCAATCATCATTACAACGAGCGCTGGCAACGCGTTGTTCTAAACGCCAATGGATATTTTCTTGCGTTGATACGGCAGCATACGCGGCGCGGCGAATTTGATAATTCGATACAAAATAGCCTAAATTATCAATGGGTTGTTTTTTGCTATTGTGCGTTGGTTGAGGAAAATGCAAAGCGCGAACATCGCAACCGTTAACGACTTTGGCATCGCGCAGCTGATAAATTTCGTGTTCGGGGATTTTTTGCCAGATGCCCAACTGTTGCAGTATTTCTTTTGAAGGGTGCGTGAGCGCAATTTCGCGACCGTCATAAGACGCGGTGGCTAATTCATCAGCGCAATGCGGATCGATGAGCGTCATGTTGAGTTGACTATCGGCAAGTGCGCGGCAAAAACTCAATCCCGCGGGACCTGCGCCCACGACGATAACGTCACTTTTTTTCATAAATATTTCCTCATTGTATTTTTGAAAAATTTTAACATAGAGACGAAATCAACGGCGGCGCGGGTTTTTCAAATCGCGCTATCGCACAGAAATTTGTTCAAACCACGCTTGAATGCGTTCTTCCGAACAGTGAGCAAAAGCAAGAAAGGGCGGATTTAAAGGATCATCAGCAATGCCGTAACGCAATGAAGTATTACCCAAATAACGCAAACCGCCTTGCGCTTCGTGTAGCAAAATATCGCCGGCAGCCGTATCCCATTCGCAGGTTTTTGCCGCGAGTTTGGGATATAAATCTGCTTTACCTTCAGCGATGAAACAAAATTTTAAAGCGCTGCCGCAAGCAATGTGCTGATAATCATCATCGGGAAAAATGGCATGTAAATATTGGCGGATATTTTGGTGCATTTGCGGTTTTGCGGTAATCACGGTGAATTGATTATTCGGGCGGCGGCAGAAAAGCCGTTTCGTAATGCCTTGATTATTCTTGGTATATGCGCCTTCGCCGGCGATTGCATACCAATATTGATGCGTGGTTGGCGCATAAATCAGTCCAAAAATCGGGTGATGCTGGTAAATGCGCGCGATGCAAATGCAAAATTCCCCCGTTTGGGCGATGAATTCTTTGGTGCCGTCGATGGGATCAATGAGCCAATAATCGCGTAGTGAAGCCGTTTTTAATGTATGACTCGATTCTTCACTGACCACGGGCAAAGGCAGAATGTTCGGCAAACCCTCGCTTAAAAGGCGGTGCGCGGTTAAATCAGCATTCGTCAACGGCGTATGATTGGATTTTTCTTGAACGTGTAAATGTTCTTTTTGACCGTAAAAACGCAAAATCGCCGCAGATGTCGTGCGACACAAAGCGGCGATCGGTAAAATGTAATCCTGCATTGAGATTACAACTTCTTGATTAAACAGAAGCTTTTTTTTCCAACTTTTCTTTAATGCGAGCGGCTTTACCTTGCAAGGCACGCAGATAGTACAGTTTCGCGCGGCGAACATCACCACGGCGTTTTACTGTAACGGAACTGACCAATGGGCTGTGGGTTTGAAATACCCGTTCAACGCCTTCACCGTGAGAAATTTTGCGCACGGTAAATGATGAACCAATGCCGCGGTTTCTCTTAGCAATGCAAATGCCTTCAAAGGCTTGTAAACGTTCATTATTGCCTTCACGGATCTTGACTTGTACAACCAATGTATCGCCAGGACCAAATTCTGGCAGATCCGTTCTAATTTGTTCTTTTTCTAAAATATCGATGATTTTGCTCATCATAGCTCTCCGGAAATTGAATATTCAGCTAAAAATTCATTTAATAAGTCTTTCTGCGTATCGGTGAGTACAAGCGCGTCAAACAAATCAGGACGACGCAAAAAGGTGGTACCTAAAGCTTGTTTTAACCGCCAACGGGCAATTTTTTCATGGTTGCCGCTTAGCAGGATTTCAGGGGCGCGGATTTTACCAGCATTTTCAGGGCGTGTATAGTGAGGGTGATCCAGCAAAACGTTTTGAAAAGAATCTTCCTGCGCGGAATGTTCGTCTCCCAAAACGCGCGGCACAAAACGACAAACTGCATCAGCAACTGCCGCCGCCGCAATCTCGCCCCCAGAAAGCACGAAATCTCCCAAAGAAATTTCTAAATCAATATAACGTTCTATGAAACGCTGATCGATTCCTTCATAACGTCCGCACCACAAAACCAAATGGTCTTTTTGTGCCAACATTTGAGCGATACGGTTATGAAACGGTTCACCCTGCGGACTTAAATAAATATGCAGCGGTTTTTCGCTGACGCTGGCATTAATTTGTTCGGCAGTTTTTGCCAGCGGTTCATATTGCATCACCATGCCCGGTCCACCGCCGAACGGTCGATCATCAATGCGGCGGTAGCGATTTTCACTAAAATCACGCGGATTATGGTAAAAAAACTGCACAATCTCGCGTTCTACCGCTCGCGCAATAATCCCTTGATTAAACCAATTTTGGATAAGTTGGGGAAAAATGCTGACAAAATCAATCCGCATCGTCAGTCCACGCCATTTGCCAATCAACGTACAAATATTTATTTTCAAAATCAATGCGATCGATATAACGTTCGCTGATAAAAGGAATTAAATATTCTTGCCCATCTTTATTGATGACGAGCACATCATTGGCGCCGGTTTCAAAAATATCGCAGACTTTGCCCAAATGTTCGCCGCTTCGATTGATAACCGTCAGCCCCAAAACGTCAGTCCAATAATATTGCCCGTTTTTGAGTTGCGGCAAGTCTGCGCGTGTGACGTTTAACGTAAAACCATTGAGTTGCAAAGCGGCATCTCGATCGCAAATATCAGCAAACAGCGCAATCAATGATTTTCCTGAACGCCGTGCGTCGAGCAATTTTAATGTTTGCGCGTGATGATGACGGGTTGCCTGAAACACAGAATAGTTAAAAATGGCTTCACGAGGACGACATTCCGAGTGAATTTTAACCCAGCCGCGTACCCCGTGTACTCCGATAATTCGTCCCAACGCAATCAGCGTCGGTTGGGCTTTCATTATTTATTCGCAGATTTTTTGTATTGTTTGATCAAACTTTTAACACGATCACTGATTTGACCGCCTTGGGATTGCCAGTATTCAATTCGTTCGAGATCGAGTCGAAGTTCTTCTTCTTGACCGCGCGCTTGTGGATTGAAAAAACCGAGACGTTCAATAAAATTGCTGTCACGCGCATTGCGGCTGTCAGTTGCAACTACATGGTAAAACGGACGTTTTCTAGAACCGCCACGAGATAGTCGGATTGCTAACATAAAATACCTTTTCAATTGATGAATAAAAAGAGGGCGTATTATACGCAAGAAAATAAAAAAAAGAAGCGGGGGAAATGTTGTTTTTATACAACATCACAGGAATAAAAAAACGGGCGAGTTGCCCGTTTTTTATTTTTTATCCGAACGGATTATTTTAATTGTGATTTTGTAAATACACGATCAATTTTAGCAGCGTTTTGTTGTGCTAATTGTAAAGCTTGTTGAGAAGTTTGGTTTGCTTGAACCGCAGCAGCGCGCGCTTCTTCAATAGATGCACGCAAAGATGCTAATTCTGTGTTATCAGTAGCAGTTTGGCTTGCGCAACCGGTAAAAAGCAGAGCAACAGCTGATAAAGCGATTAATTTTTTCATGAAAGTCTCCTTGTTTTTAAATTAGTGTCAAAATGACAACAAACAGTATAGCAAAATTGCTATTGTCCGCCACTATTCAAGCGTAATTTTTTTTTCACAATGTCATGAACCAGCCCGTCGAGCGCGCCGTTTAATTGTGCTAATTCGCGAACAAGCGTTGATGAAATAAAGGAATATTGCGGCGCTGGTAGCAAAAAAACGGTTTCGATTTGTGCGTTGAGATGTTGATTGGCGTAAAACAATTGGCGTTCATATTCAAAATCGCCTGCGCTGCGCAATCCGCGGATTAAAATGTTAGCGTGTAGTTTTTGATACAAAGTTGCAAGTAAACCGCAATACGGCACAACTTCTACCGGACAATGCAAGGTTAAATCCGCTAATACGCCGTTAACCAGCTCACAACGTTCTGATAATGAAAATAAAGTTTTTTTATGATGTCCCACCGCAACGCCAATATATAGGCGGTCGCATAACAAACTGCCGCGCTCAATGATTTCTTGATGTCCCAAAGTAATTGGATCGAAGGTTCCGGGATATAAAGCAATGCGCATTTTTACTCGTCTTTTTTCGCGATTAAACCAAAATAAACTTTGCCCGCTTTGCTGTGTTTATGCCAAAAATATTGCGGCGGTAATTCAATATTTTCTAACGGAAAATTTGCTTCCAAATAAATTTTTCCGTGCGGTTTTAACCAAGCATCTTGCGCAAATTTATGCACCAATTTTTGATGGATATTTTGAGAAAAAGGTGGATCGAGAAAAATTACATCGTAGCGAACATTGGGTTCTAAAACCAAAACATCGCCTGCCAAAACGCGCGCGTGTGGTTCCTTCCATTCCTGCAAAATTGCGCGCAATTGTTGCACGCTATGCGCATGCGTTTCACAAAATAATGCACTTTGCGCGCCGCGAGATAATGTCTCCAAACCCATCGCGCCCGTGCCGGCAAAAGCATCTAAAACATAACTGCCTGCTAATTCAAATTGCAGCCAATTAAAAACCGTTTCGCGCACGCGATTGGGGCTGGGACGAAGTTCAGGACGGTCGTCGACGGCAATTTTCCTGCCGCGATGTTTGCCAGCAATAATATGAATGCATTGAGGTAACGGTTTAGATTTTTTCATGAAATTCCTTAAAGCATAATAAAAAACGCGTGATTTACGGCAACGCACTGTCTGCCGATATATGCGCGGTGAGCATATCTCTTGATTGTAAAACAATAGATTGCGTTGTTTCCCAATCGAGGCAGGGATCGGTCAAAGATGTGCCCAATTTTAATGAACAACCGCCGGCGGTTAAACGTTGATTGCCTGCTTGTAAATAACTTTCTAACATCAATCCCATAATGGCGCGGTTACCGCGGCAAATTTGTTCGATTACATTTTTTAAAACAATGGGTTGCCGTTGATGATCTTTTCCAGAATTCGCATGCGAACAATCGATCATAATATTGGTTTTTAAGCCGTGTTGTTGCAGCAATTTGGTGCACAATGCCACGCTGTCGGCGTCATAATTTATGCCCAAACGACCACCGCGTAAAACGATATGCGTATGAGGATTGCCCGAACTATGCGTAATTACCGCCATTCCGCGCGTATTAATGCTTAGAAAATGGTGCGGTTGTGCGGCGGATTTCATGGCATAAATGGCACTGTCTAAACAACCGTCCGTACTATTTTTAAAACCCACCGGCGTTTCCAGTGCGGAGGCGATTTCGCGGTGAATTTGGCTTTCGGCGGTGCGCGCGCCAATTGCCGTCCAACTGATTAAATCGTTTAAATAGGGCACAGAAATAGGCTCGAGCGCTTCTGTTGCGCACGGCAAACCTAACGTATTAATATCAATTAATAATTGGCGGGCGAGATAAAGTCCTTTTTCAATATTAAAGCTTTGGTCTAAATCGGGATCATTGATAAAACCTTTCCAGCCCACACCGGTGCGCGGTTTTTCTAAATAAACGCGCATCACGATAAAAAAAGTATCTTTTACCTCATCGGCGAGTTGTTTTAAACGTTGCGCATAATCTAAAGCGGCGACGGGATCGTCAATTGAACAAGGTCCGATGATGAATAATTTGCGGTTATCGTGGCGGTTTAAAATTTGGCAAATAGTTTGGCGCGCCTGATGAATGGTTTGCGCGGCGACGGCGTTTGCTGGCAAAGCATGAATAAGGGATTCGGGGCTGGGCAAAAGAGTTTGAGTAATAAAGGAATGATGAGAATTGGAAGCAGTAGGCATGGTTGTAAGCCATCAAAAATGGACATAGTCTAGGGATTTGATGCAAAAAATCAACGATAATCCATAAATATTGGATCGGCTACTTTGAGGGCGGTAAAATGAATTTTTACCAAAAAATAATAAAAGGGATTATCCTCCTCGCTCTCGCCGGCTCGATTCGGCTATTGAACGGAACCATTTTTAGAAGGTGACTTATGAATGAGGACGCATTAGAGATTAAAACGCCATGGCTGGCATATTATCCAGAATGGTTACCCAAACATTTTGAAGCGTTGAAGTTTAACAATTTAAGCGATTTTGTGATTCAAATGTGCCGCACGTATCGCGACCGACCTGCTTATACTAATTTTGGCAGCACATTAACTTTTGACGATATCGATCGTAAATCCAGCATACTTGCTGCTTATTTACAACAAAAATTGGGTTATCAAAAAGGCGATCGTTTAGCCATTATGATGCCTAATTTATTGCAATATCCGATTACGTTATACGCCTGTTTTAAAGCGGGCATTATTGCGGTTAACGTCAATCCGTTATATACCGCGCGCGAATTGGAGTATCAATTGCGAGATGCCGACGTGCGCGGCATTGTGATTGCGGAAAATTTTGCGCATACGCTGGCTGACGTTTGCGCGCATTTGCCCTCTTTAAAAGACATTATCATCACGCAATTTGGCGATGAATTGGGTTGGGGAAAAGGCATGATTGTTAATTTTGTTGTGCGTTACATCAAGCAACTTGTGCCCAATTATTATTTTGAACAATCCATTAATTACAAACATATTTTTCTTTCATCGGAGCTTCCCTTTCAAGCGCCAGAAATTGATTTGGACGATATCGCCGTTTTGCAATATACCGGCGGCACCACCGGCATTGCCAAAGGTGCGATGCTCACGCACCGCAATTTATTAGCCAATATTCAGCAAGTCACTTATTGGGTAGGAAAAGGTATTGATAAACCCGGCATGATCTGCATTACGCCATTGCCGCTTTATCATATTTTTTGTTGCACGGTCAATGCGATGTGTTTACCCAGTTTGGGCATGCATAACGTTTTAATCACCAATCCGCGCGATACGAAAAGTTTTGTGCGCACCTTAAAATCTTATCCTTTTAGCGTAATGACCGGTTTAAATACGCTTTTTCGGGGATTATTGCGTTCGCCGAACTTTAAAAATTTGGATTTTTCCCATTTGCGCTTTGTGGTTTCCGGCGGCATGCCGTTGGATAAAGGCGTTGCTGATGAATGGCAAAACGTTACGGGTAACGTCATCATCGAAGGTTATGGTTTAACGGAAACCTCGCCGATCGTCACCGCTAACTTATTGTATAACGAAGGATTTACCAATGGGATTGGTTATCCGGTTTCTGAAACGTTAGTAAAAATTTGTGATGAAAACGGCATGCCGGTAGAAACGGGCGCCATCGGTGAATTATGGGTAAAAGGACCGCAAGTGATGAAAGGCTATTGGCGGCAACCGCAAGAAACCGAAGAAAGTCTCAAAGACGGCTGGTTTAAAACAGGCGATATGGCAACGATGGATGCGCGCGGTTTTTGCCGATTAGTCGATCGTAAAAAAGATATGGTTTTGGTATCGGGATTTAACGTTTATCCGTCGGAAGTGGAATCCGTATTAAATGCGCACCCCGACGTTTTGGAATCGGCGGTCATTGGTATTCCGTACGAAAAAACTGGCGAAGCGGTCAAAGCGTTTGTGGTGTTAAAACCGGAGAAAAAGTTGACGGAAGAAGAATTGCGTCATTATGCGCGCGCTAATCTCACCGGTTATAAACGTCCGAAATTTTACGAATTTCGCTCAGAATTGCCCAAATCTAACGTGGGTAAAATTTTGCGCCGCGATTTGATGCGTAAAGAACGCGAAAAAATGCAGGCGCCGGCGGCGTCGTAATAAGAGCAACCAGCGATTCATCGCTGGTTTTTTATGAACTTAAAAATAGTATTTGCGAGATTGAAGATGATTTATCTACAATCACCGCGTTTTTTGTTGACGTTTTAAAAGGTTTTTATGGAACAAATTGACGCTCATCGCGTTCATTTTATGACGGTTTCCGCTGCGGACGCGGGGCAGCGTGTTGACAATTTTATCCGCAAATATCATCCCGCTTTGCCGAAAAGCCGCATTTATCAAATGTTACGCAAAGGTGAAGTGCGGCGGAATAAAAAACGCGTGAAACCAACCGATAAAATTTGCGCCGGCGATGTGATTCGTTTGCCGCCAATTATTAATGCACAACGCGCCGATGTTGCGATTCCCATTTATTGGCAAAAACGCATTGAAGCGGCGGTTTTATATGAAGACGATCATTTTTTGATTTTGAATAAACCGGCAGGCATTGTGGTGCACGGCGGCAGCGGTCATGAATTTGGCGTTATTGATGTGGTGCGGTCGATTTGGGGCGAAAATTATGCAGAACTCGCGCACCGTTTAGATGGCGATACTTCTGGCGTTTTGGTTTTGGGAAAACATCGTCAAGCATTGAACGCGTTCCAAACGGCAATGAATGAGGGCACGGTTGAAAAACGTTATTGGGCGTTAGTTGACGGCGTTTGGACGCGCGAAGAAGCGGAAGTTGTTGTGCATTTAACAAAAGCGCCGTTAAACGTTAGGGAAAAAATGCAGGTCAGTGAGCTGGAAAACGCGCAATTTGCCCGTACGTGGTTTTATGTTTTGCAACGCTGGCAAGATGCAACATTGATGGAAGCCGTTTTGGATACGGGGCGCACGCATCAAATTCGCGTTTCTGCCGCGCATTGTCAGCACGCGATCGCGGGCGATAAAAAATACGGTAAACGGGAATTTAATGATTTAGTACGCAAAAAAGGGTTTCACGGACTATTTTTGCATGCACGGGAAATTAAATTTTGCTATCAAAATCAAACGATTCATGTCATGGCGCCGTTAACGGAAGCGATGCAGCAATTATTGGAACATTGGACACAGGAGTAATTGATGAGTGAAGAACATCAGGCAAGCGAATGCAATAATCCCGTTTGGGCGGATTTAGCGCGCGATGCGTTAGCTGAATTGAAGGCAAAACGGCGCTGGAAGATTATTTTTCGGTTTATTTTTATTGGATTAGCCGTGCTTTATCTTGCCGTGATGACGCAAATCGAGCAGAAAAATAAAGTGAAAACGGTTCACGAGCCGCACGTTGCTTTGATTCATATTTCCGGCGTCATCGGCGCGCAGGAACAAAGTAATGCGCGTGATATTAATGAAGTATTAAAAAATGCTTTTACCAATGATCAAACGCAAGCGGTGGTTTTAAATATTAATTCTCCCGGCGGTTCGCCCGTTCAATCGGGGAAAATTTATCGTGAAATCATGCGATTGAAAAAAGAAAATAAAATCCCCGTTTATGCTTTTATCGAAGATATGGGCGCATCGGGCGCTTATTATATTGCCGCGGCTGCCGATCAAATTTATACCGATCCGGCGAGTATTGTGGGTTCTATCGGTGTAATTTCGGGCGGCGTTGGCGTGGGCGATTTATTGAAAAAATTAGGTTTGGAAAGTCGTATTTTTACCGCTGGCGCGCATAAAGCTTTTTTAAATCCCGCAGAACCGTTAAAAAAAGAAGAATTGGCGCATATGCAAACCTTACTTGATGATTTGCATCAACAATTTATCGCTGCGGTTAAAGAAGGGCGCGGAGAACGAATTAATGCAGAAAAAAATCCAGAATTATTTTCGGGTTTATTTTGGACGGGAACGCAGGCTTTGCCTTTGGGACTCGTTGATTCGTTAGATGATTTTTCTCAAGTATTAGCGCGCGATTTTAAAGATATCGCGGTGATTGATTACACGCCGGAAAAATCGCCTTGGGAAGCCTTTTTACGACAAACGGCTTCTCAAGGAAAAATATTATTACGTGAATTGGGCGGCGTCGGTGAGCAAATCCACGCCGTAATTAGTAAATAATTGATTTAATGCAATCAGCGGCAAGCCAATTAAACTGTTGGGGTCGTCTCCTTCGAGGCGTTCAAACAGCAAAATGCCTAATCCTTCGGCTTTAAAACTGCCGGCGCAATTAAGCGGTTGTTCGCGATTGAGATAACTTTTAATGCTTGCGGGATCGAGCGCGCGAAAATAAACGTTGAAAGTAACGACGGTTGTTTGATAGCGATCGCGGTGGCGCAGGGATAATCCCGTATAAAACTGTACGCATCGCCGCGAAAAACGCGTTAATTGTCGTTCGGCGTTTTCCATGGTATGCGGTTTGCCGATGATTTCGCCGTCAAGCGTAGCGACTTGATCGGAACCGATGACAAAATCGTTTTCTGTTGCCGCAATTGCCGTGGCTTTTTCGCGCGCTAAACGTTGCACGAGCGCGGCGGCGTTTTCCTGCGGTAATCTGCTTTCATCGATTTCTGGCGCGGCGGTGGTAAAAGGAAGTCCTAACGTGTTGAGTAGTTTTTGACGAAAAGGTGAAGTGGAAGCCAAAATGATGTGCATGTGATGCCTTGATGTGGGTGGGCGGGCATTGTAACGGCGCTTAAAAGAGGAGTTCAAGAAAAAACGATGAAAAAAAATCAGGCTTCATTGAAAAAGATTTTTCGACTGCGATTTTTAATTTATTGGTTATTGTTGGCTGGATTGTGGTTGTTGGTGCAATTGCCGTGGCGCGGGCGCTTGTGCGTGGGGCGTTATTTAGGCAGATTGGCGCTTTGTATTGCGCGTAGACGGCAGCAGATTGTGCGCAAAAATCTTGCTTTAGTTTTTCCTGAATTAACGCCGAATGAGCAGGAAGCGTTATATCGTCAATGTGCGGAAAATGTTGGCATCGGGATTATTGAAAGCGGTATGGCTTGGTTTTATTCGGAAGCGCGTTTGCGGCAAATGGTGCGATTAGAAGCCGATGCAGCGGCGTGGAGTTTGATTGAAAATCATGATGTTGGCACGGTTTTGGTCAGCGTTCATAGTACGTTAATGGAATTGGGCGTGCGGTTGCTGGGTTTACAATTAGACGCGGCAGGAATGTATCGACCGTTGACCAATCCTTTTTTTGAGGAATGGATGAAATATCAACGCGCGCGCGCGGCAACGCAATTGGTGCATTTTAAAGAGATGCGGCAGGTTTTGCGCTTGTTGCGGCAGGGCGAGAATTTATGGTATGCGCTCGATCAGGATATGGGAAAACGGGTGAGCGTTTTTACGCCGTTTTTTGGTATTTCGTGTTGCTCGGTGAATATTTTGCCGCAGTTAAAAAAACATACTGGCGCGCGGTGGATTCCGGTTTTTGTGTGGCGAGATGATGAAAAACGGGAATATGTTGTGCGGATTTTGCCAGAAATTGTGGCGCAGGCAGGCGACAGTGATACGATAGTGATGCAGCGGGTAAATGCAATTTTTGAAGAGGAAATTCGTCGTTATCCCGCACAATATTTTTGGTTACATCGGCGCTTTAAAACGCGACCGGAAGGACAACAAACGTTTTATTAATACCGTTTCATTTTTTGTAAGGTTAGATCGATGGATAGGTTAGTTATTGTTTTTTTAGCAATTTTACTCGTGAGTTGTTTGGGTATCGCGATTTTCTTTTTTATGTTTAACGTTTCATCGTTTTATTTGAGGCGCTGTGATGGTGCGATTATTTTGGTGCAGAAAGATTATTTATTTTCTTTTATTCCGTATAAACAAACGGTTATTTGCAAAGCGGTTACCGGATTTCGTTTGGAGTCGTATCAAGATAATGTGGACGAAGAATCTTATGAAGCGGCACGATTGTGGATTCGCTCGGAAAACGATGAAATTTTGTTAAAAGGGATCAGTTGTCGCTATAAAGACGTTAAGCAAATTGCGCGAAAAATAGAAGATTTTTTGCAACAGTCTCAAAACAAATCTTCTTTGATTTATAATGCTTCGCTGCCGTTGCAAGTTTTTATTTTATTAATACTTCTGCTGATTATGTTTATTATTATTCAATATAGTTACAGCGGAATGTGAGTTAATGACAAAGTTTTAATCTTTCATAACCATGAATAATTGCCCAAACAATATTATTATTTGAGCTTGAAAAAATGAGACGAATTGACGAAAAAAGTGGTATGATTCCTGAGATTTATCCCATTCAGCGACAGCGAGATAGTTATGATTGATAGCAAAGAAAGTAAACCGCTGATAAAGAAAAAAGCTGAACTTGATATGCTGGCGGTTCTAAACAATCAAGGAATGCAGTTATTACGGTTGTGGTTACAGGCAGCGAAGAAAAGTGGTTTAACCAAGGAAGAGAGTCGTATCGTTGTTGAAGAGGCAGCGCGTGGGGATTTTCATCATTTAGTTGATGTTTTAATTCATAATTCGCGCGACCCTGATTAAAAGGCGATGCGCGTATTTCGTGGTGAGTCATCTTTTACATCGGTGATTTGGTTTAAAATTTAAGTTTTTTTCCGGTGTCTTTTCTTTGGTGGTGTTTGCCACGAATTTTGTTGGAAAATTTTGAATAAAGCTCGTTTTAATCATTGAAACGAGCTTTATTTTTGGGAAAAAATACACAAAAAATTAGAGGACGATTCAAGCGGTCCCTCATAAAATCACGGATTTTTTAACTCAGTATTACCTTTTTAATCACGATCGCGTAATGCTCTTTTTCGTGGTAGGGATCAACAAATAATTGAATTACCTCATTTTTATAGTTTTCAAAAAATCCGAAAATATAGGAATCATCGCCAACGGAAGTTACTGCTTTTCCTTGAAGTACATCTTTCACCGCTAAAAAGTTACTTTTTTCTCCAAGAATAGCGGTTGAATCTTTTCCAGAAGTTTGAAGAATTTTTTCGTGAGTACTGTTTTGTCGACAGCTGACGATATCGTTAATTAAATCAGCTTTTGGGGGCTTTAGTGATGATTAACTTGTAAATAATGTTCACTAAAATCAAAATATTGCTCTCTTTCTAGTGTAACGGTTACCGCACCAATGCCCAAATCCGCTTTATTTTTCCGCACGCTTTGCAAAACAGAATAAGTATTACTCACAAACTCCTCTTTGAGGTCAGCTCTTTTAGCAATTTCTTGCATTAATTCGGTTTCAAAACCTGTGGGTTTGCCGTTTTGATCCATAAAATTAAGCGGCATATGTTTGGGATAACTTTTTGCGAGTGTGTAAAAAGATGCGGTAATTGCATCTGATGCGAATAATGATGCCATGAAGCTGGCGAGATAAAAAACATGTAAGCGTTTCTGCATATGAGTACTTCTATCTTATTGATTGTGTTTGGTAAAAAGTCCTGCATATCCGCCATTTGGAGTTACTTTTTGCAATCTTACACAAAAAATAAAAGTACTAAATTTAAATAATGTTTATAAATTAACAAAAATATTATAATTTTTTAATCCTTTTCTTAATTATTAAAACTATAATTGAGTGCCACAAAAAAGGCAGCGAACAATTTAAACATTCGCCACCTTTTTTCTCTTATCGATCTTTATTTTTTATTCGGATACCATTTTGCAAGTAACTGTTGGTACGTGCCATCAGATTTCATTTGTCGCAAGGCGTTATCGACTTTATTTTTTAACTCGGTATCGCCTTTTTTAAAGGCAATTGCATAATGTTCTTTTTCGTAACTGGGATCAACAAATAACCGAATACCCTCATCTTTATAATTTTCTAAAAATCCAAACATATAAGAATCGTCGCCAATGGTAGCCACCGCTTTATCTTGTAGCACTTTTTTCACGGCTAAAAAGTCCGTTTTTTCTGA
Source organism: Dichelobacter nodosus (assembly GCF_001263335.1). GTDB lineage: Bacteria > Pseudomonadota > Gammaproteobacteria > Cardiobacteriales > Cardiobacteriaceae > Dichelobacter > Dichelobacter nodosus. The sequence continues at coordinate 265,348 of NZ_LGVW01000028.1, read as the reverse complement.
AAAGATACTTTTTGGAGCATTTTCAGTAGATTTGAGAATTTCCTCATGCATCGTATTTTCTTCGCAACTCACCGGTTCATTAGCTAAATCTGCAATAGTTTTCTTTTCAGGATTTTTGGTCAAAATGGTGATCGGATTTACTTGTAAATACGGTTCACTAAAATCAAAAATCTTTCGTCTTTCTGAGGTAACGGTTATTGCGCCGATGCCTAAATCTGCTTTATCTTCTCGAACTCTTTGCAAAACGGAACCCGTACCTTTTGCAAATTCCTCCTTAAAATCCAATTTACTTCGGCGGGCAATTTCCTGTATCAACTCGGTTTCAAAGCCGCTGGGCGAGCCATCATTGCCCATAAAATTGAGTGGCATTTGTTCGGGATACGTTCTGACCAAACGATACGTTGGCTCGGCAAAAGCCGCGGTACTCAATAAAGTGATTAAACCAGTTAAACAAAAAACGTGCGTCTTTTTACGCATTTTAATACTCCTATCAAGGTAACAACGGTTGTGTCAATGCACAATAAACCTCCGAATAATCCATTGATCTATAAGGGATTTTTATTATTTTCTTTGCCAATTCTTCCCTAAAACGAACAAAATCATCAAGAGAACAAATCGTCATGAACGGATTATAGGTAATCTGCTCTGAAAGCGTTGAATTTTTTTCAATGCCGTAATCGTGTCCAGATAAAATCTGCGTGTGCGGCGGCAGTTTCTTCAATTTTTGCAAACTTTCAAACAAAGCGCGCGAATCGCCGCTTGGAAAATCCGTCCGCCCACAGCCGTAAACGAACAAAGTATCGCCCGTTATTAAATTATTGTCCACATAAAAACAACAGCTGCCCGCAGTATGCCCTGGAGTAGCAATCATTTGAATCACGTCGGCACCGCAAAAAATTTCATCACCATCTTGTAATAAAACGGCATCAACGGGGCAATTCGCCCAAAGCGGATATTCATCTGCCGATAAAAAAAGGGAAACGTCATCACTATATAAATCGCTGACGGCATTTGTGTGATCATCATGGGCATGCGTGAGCAAAATCGCAGTCAACGTTAAATATTCCTGCGCTAAAACCGTTTTCACTAATTCAGCATTCCACGCCGGATCAACAACGACTGCCTCGCCTCCGTTTGCGATGATATACATAAAATTATCATAACCATCGGCTTTTAAAGTGATAATTTTGCTTTTCATAATTGCCGTTTGTGCGCTTTCATGATGCGGGATTGCGTTTTTTTCCAATCCTGATCCTTTTTTACCTGCCGTTTATCGAATTCTTTTTTACCTTTGGCAATAGCCACGTCAACCTTCACAAAACCGTTTTTCCAATATAAAGAAACGGGCATCAACGTATAACCATCGCGCTCACTCGCGCCGATTAATTTTGCAATTTGATAACGATGTAACAACAATTTACGCGTCCGCTGCGCCTCGGGAAAAATGTGTGAAGAAGCAGAAGCCAGCGGGTGAATCAACGCACCAAAAAGGTAAACTTGTTGATCTTTAACCAAAATATAACTTTCTTTAATTTGAATACGTCCGGCGCGCACCGCTTTAACTTCCCAACCTTCCAAAGCAATGCCCGCTTCGAAATGTTCTTCGAGAAAATAATCGTGAAATACTTTTTTATTGGTAACGATATGATTATCGGCGGTATTTTTTTTACTCATAGTAATCGTTGAGGATAATTATTAAAATAAAACCATTTTTCGGAGAAAGGTTGCTATTGTGCCACAAATTCATAAAGTAAAAATATTACCGTATACACCGGCGCAACTATTTGATTTGGTTGCCGACGTTGAACGTTATCCCGAATTTTTGCCGTGGTGTGCGGCGGCACGTTTAGAAAAACGCGATGAAAAAGAAATTATTGGCACGATTACCGCGCAAAAAGGCGCCTTTCGTTATTCATTCACCACGCGCAATTTTTATCGCTATCCCGATTATATGACGATTGCTTTAATCCGCGGGCCTTTTAAACATCTGTCTGGCAAATGGCAATTTAAAGCGCTGGAAAACGGTTGCATGGTGGATTATCAAATGCATTTTGAAGTATTGTTTTTGCTGGCGCCGATTTTAGTCGGATTAATGGATTATATGGCAGATACGATGGTTGATAGTTTTGCGCGCCGCGCACAGGAAATTTATGGCACAAATTAACGTAGAAATTGTTTACGCCACGGCATATCGGCAAAAAATCATCAGTCTTGCTGTTGAGGAAGGAACCACGGCGCAACAAGCCGTTTTAGCGGCAAAAATCGCGGACTTTTTCCCAGAAATTGATCTCAATCAATTAGATTTAGGCATTTTTAGCCAGCCGTGCCGTGCGGATACGCCATTGCGTGACGGCGACCGCGTAGAAATTTATCGTCCGCTGCGCTGCGATCCCAAAGAAATGCGACGGCAACGGGCGCGGCGTTAGTTTTTCCAGTAAAAGCAAAAATATTATTAAAACGTAATGATTAATAAAAGGAAATTCAAAAAGGTTAACGTAATATGGAAACATCGGAACATATTCCCGTTTTATTAGCAGAAGCCGTTGCAGCGCTGGAAATTGCGCCGAATGGTCGTTATTTAGATGCGACATTTGGGCGTGGTGGACACAGTAGCGAAATTTTGGCGCAATTAGGTGAAAGCGGGCAATTGTATGCTTTGGATCGCGATCAACAAGCGGCTGCCGTTGCTGCCCAAATCACGGATCCACGTTTTCATTTTGCGCGTTGTGCCTTTTCTGAAATGGAAACGGCTTTCGCCGCGCTCGGCGCAGAAAGTTTAGACGGTATTTTATTTGATTTGGGCGTTTCCTCGCCGCAATTAGACGATCCCAGCCGCGGATTTTCTTTCGCTAAAGAAGGTCCTTTGGATATGCGTATGGATAATGAACAAAATTTAACCGCCCAAAAATGGTTGAAAAATGTTGATGAAGATACGTTAACAACGGTAATTCGCGATTACGGCGGTGAACCACATACCGTTGCCAAACGCATTGCCAAAGCAATTTTAGCGGCAAAAAATGATTTAAAATCAACGCTGGATTTGGCGTCAGTCGTCGCGCAAGCGCGCCCGAAAAAACTATATAAACCGCATCTTCACCCAGCAACGCAAACCTTCCAAGCCATTCGTATTGCCGTTAATGATGAAATAGGGGAAATACAGCGAGCATTACGCGCGGCAACAATGATGTTAAAATCTGGCGGAATTTTAGTGGTTATCAGCTTCCACGGATTGGAAGACGCCACCGTAAAAAGATTCGTCCGCAGTATGGAAGGGGAGCCTTTGCCGGCGGAAATTCCTGCCACGAATACCACCAATATCCATCAAGTATTACGTCTTGTTCCACCGGTAATCAAACCTTCTTCTGCGGAAATAGCGCAAAATCCTCGATCACGAAGTGCAAAATTAAGAAAGGCGGTGAAATTATGAAATGGGGAATGATATTAGTTGTTTTATTATCAGGCGTTACTTATTTGGGTTTAAAAAGCGCCTTTTATGCGCACGAACACGCGCAATTAGTCGGTCAAGTACAATCTTTAAAACAAGAACGCGACAAAATCAATGCCGATTGGACGCAAAAACTTTTAGAACAAAAAACTTTAGTAAACGACGCCATGATCGATAAAGCGCTTTCACAAGGGTTAAATTTACATATGCCGCAATCCACGCAGGTGGTTTATTTGGAATAATGATGGTTCGTCCCACAGCGCGTTCGGCGGTGCGTTATGGTCAAAAACTGCGGCGCAATATCGTGCTCGCGGTTTTGGTTTTATTGGCGCTGTTATTGGTTGCGCGATTAGTTTTTTTGCACTGTATCGATCGTCCTTTTTTATTAGAACAAGGAAATAACCGCGCAATGCGGATACGCACTGAAGTAGCTTTGCGCGGCATGATTTTAGACCGCGAAGGTGAACCGTTAGCCATTTCCTCGCCGGTGAGCACTGTTGTTGCCGATCCGAAAGTTTTATGGGCAACATTGGAAGGCGATTTCAATCGCGAAAAAGAAGCCTGCTTAAGCAATAGCCGCCACAGCGATTTTTGCACTTGGATCAATGATAAAGAAATTCATGAAGACATCATTTTGATGCGCTATGAAAAAATTCGCCTCGAACCGCTCGCTGCCGCATTAGAAATGCCGGTTGGCGATATGATGCGGCTTTTGCAAGAACGCGCTGAAAAACGTTCATATTATCTCAAACGGCAACTCTCGCCGGCGCAAATGGAAACTGTAATGGCATTGAAAATTCACGGAATTTTTCGCGAAGACAGTTATCAGCGCTTTTATCCTGCCGGCGAATTAACAGGGCAAATTATTGGTTTTACCGATATCGACGAACAAGGTCAGGAAGGCATTGAGCGGCAATATAATGATTGGCTTTCGGGGCAGCAGGGAAAAGTAAAAGTATTGCAAGACCGCGATCGTCACGCCATTGAAATTGTTGAAGAAACCACACCTGTGGCGCCGGGGCAAAATTTGCAATTATCCATTGATAAACGTTTGCAATTTATCGTGCGCAAAACTTTAAGCGAAACGATGAACCAGTTTCAGGCGAAATCCGTCTCTGCGGTGATGGTAGACGTTGCCAGCGGGGAAATTTTAGCGATGGTTTCGTTGCCCGACGGCAATCCGAATATTTCCGTAGAACGGGTTGCAGAATTTATGAAAAATAAAGTCATCACTGATGTTTTTGAACCGGGTTCTACCATTAAACCGATTTCCGTTGCTGCTGCTTTAAACGCCGGCGTCATCACAACGCAAACCTCTTTTAAAACCAGTAGCCCTTATCGCATCGGCAAACATACCGTGCGCGATACGCATAATTATCCGCAATTAGACACCGTCGGCATTATTCGGAAATCGTCCAACGTTGGCATGGCAATGATCAGCCAAAAAACGCCGCGCGAGCAGTATTATCAATTTATGAAGCAAATGGGTTTCGGGCAATTATCCGGCATGCAATTTCCCGGCGAACAGAGAGGCATTCTTCATCGTCCTGAAAAACAAGATGATTTTACTTATGCCACCACGTTTTTTGGCTACGGTATTTCAACTACGGCGCTGCAAATCGCGCATGCTTATGCCACCATCGCCAACGGCGGCGTCAAAATGCCGTTAACGCTCATTAAACGCCAGCATTCCGTTGAAGGTGAACAAATCGTTTCCCAACAAATTGCCAACGATGTTTTATTTATGATGCATGAAGCCGTCAATGCCGGCGGCACGGGCAGACGCGCTAATACGGGCAGTTATACCGTGGCAGGAAAAACCGGCACCGCTCATAAAATCACCGATGGTCGTTATGATCGCAGTCGTTACCGCGGTTTATTTGCCGGCGTTGCGCCCGCGCAAAATCCAAAAATTTCTTTGATTGTGGTTGTTGAAGAACCAACCAGTGGCGCATATTATGGCGGCTTGGTTGCCGCACCGGCTTTTGCAAAAATTGTGGAATGGTCGTTGCCTATCCTCGGCGTTTTACCAGACAAAATCAGCAGAACCGACGACATTAAATTAGACATTCAGCCGCAATTTTTTGCGCGCGAGGAAAAAAATAATGAAAACCACCCATGAATTGTTAACGGCATTGGGATTGTCAACCGCCGCCGTTGACGATAAACCCATCTCCGCGTTGAGTCTTGATTCGCGCGTCCTTAATGAACAAATGCTTTGGCTTGCCACCCGTGGCACGCAATATCACGCGCTTGACTTTTATACGCCAGAAATAAATTGTGCGGCGATTTTTTATGAACCGCCTTATCAAAATCCGCCGCCACATGCGATTGCGGTGGAACGATTGAGCGAAAAAGTCAGTGCTATTGCTGACCTTTTTTATGATCACCCCGCCCAAAAATTATGGATAACGGGTGTGACTGGCACGGACGGCAAATCATCATTGGTGCATTTTATCGCGCAGGCGACGGGTGCCGCGATGTTGGGCACGATCGGTTATGGCAATTTAAATGCGTTGCAACCCGCCAGCCACACCACGCCTGATGCCATCACAACGCAACAACAATTAGCCCATTTTGTTGCGCAGGGCAATCAAGCCGTGGCAATGGAAATTTCTTCACACGCTTTAGCGCAACATCGCGTGGCAGCGGTGGCAGTAGACGTTGCCGTTTTTACGAATTTAAGCCGCGATCACCTCGATTATCACGCGGATATGGAAGATTATTTTTTGGCAAAAGCGCAGTTATTTGCGTTCCCCATCAAACACGCCGTTATCAATATTGATGATCCGCACGGCAGACGATTAATCAGCGAGCACCGCATTAATTCTTCGGCGTGCATTTGGGCAGTTTCTGCAAAAGGCGCGCACAATGCCGCCGCGCATCATAACGTTTGCGCGCATGATTATTGTCTGCATCAAAATGGCGTTACTTTTACCTTGGCAATTGATGATGAAACGATCGCCGTGGAAACGCATTTATTAGCGCGCTTTAATCTTGATAACGTTTTAAACGTTGCCGCTTGTTTAGCAGCGCAAGGATTTTCTTTGGCAGCAATTGCCGAAAAATTGAATCAATTGCATGGCGTGATTGGACGCGTTGAACCGATTTCATTGTCCAATCAAGCGCTTGCCATCGTTGATTACGCGCATACTGCCGGCGCGATTGAAAGCGTGTTAACGGGTATTCGTCCGCATATTTCCGGAAAATTATGGTTAATTTTTGGTTGCGGCGGCAATCGCGATCGTGGCAAACGTGCATTAATGGCGCAAGCGGCAGAACGTTTTGCCGATGCCGTTATCGTTACCGATGACAATCCGCGCACCGAAGATCCAGCGGCAATTATTGCAGACGTAATGCAAGGATTTGAATATCCAGAAAAAATTCATGTTATTCAACCGCGCGAGCAAGCAATTCATTATGCGCTTGCTCAATTGCACGCCGGCGATGCGGTTTTAATTACTGGAAAAGGGCACGAAGATTATCAAATTATCGGCACGACCAAATATCCTTTTTCTGATCAAGCCGTGATTAAAGCGTGGATAAACCCATGATCGCAGCGTGGACAGCAAAAGAAATCGCGACGATCGTCGGCGGTTATTTGCGCGGCAATGACGACTGGCGCGCTTTAGAAGTTTCAACAGATACGAGAACGCTCACCGCAGGGCAATTATTTATCGCGTTGCGCGGTGAACATTTTTGCGGCGAGGATTTTTTGCAAACCGCGCAAGAACGCGGTGCCGTGGCAGTAATAGTGCAAGAATATCGCGAAATTGATATACCGCAAATTGTTGTAAACGATACTTTAACCGCGCTGCAAATGCTCGCCGCCGCGCGCCGAAAACAAAGCAATGCTTTTATTATTGGATTGACGGGAACAAACGGCAAAACGTCCACCAAAGAAATGTTGTACCGCATTTTAAGCGCGCAGGGAAAAACGCTGGCAACCGTTGGCAATTTAAATAACGATATCGGCGTGCCGCTGACTTTATTACGTTTACAAAATGAACATCGTTTTGCCGTGATTGAGATGGGCGCTAATCACCCGCGCGATATTGAGCGGTTGGTTAAAATCGTTTGTCCGGACGTTGCCGTAATTACTAATGTAAGCGCCGCGCATTTGCAAGGTTTTGGCTCACTCGACGGCGTCGCCGCGGCAAAGTCAGAAATTTATCGCTTCAGTTCGGGCGCTTTGGTCGTCAACGCAGATTTGCCGCAAGCGGCGGCGTGGTTGCAAGAATTCGGTCATCGTTCCATACAAACATTTGCTTTGGAACAATCTGCGCAGTGGACGGCGGCAGATATTTCCGATAACGGACAACGTTTTACTTTGATGCATTTGGCGCAACGCGCAGAAATCGCGTGGCAATTATGCGGTCGTCATAATGTGGCAAATGCATTGGCGGCAACGGCGGCGGCATCTTTTGCCGGCGTTTCTTTGGCGCAAAGTGCGCAAGCTTTGCAGGGATTGCGTTTGCAGCAATCACGGTTGGTTGCGCTTCATGTTCGGCATCATACGCTTTATGACGATACCTATAACGCCAATCCTGCTTCGTTTAAAGCCGCCATTGAAGTGATTAAAACCGCGGCGCATTCGTTGGTGATTGCCGGAAAAATGGGCGAACTCGGCGCACAAAGCGCAGCGTTACACGCAGAAGTGGCTGCTTTTGCTCGCGAAAAAGGCATCAAACATTTTTGGGCACTTTCGGTGCCGGATTATGCGGCAGGTTTTCCTGATGCGCGATTGTTTGAAGATGTTGAAGCCGTCAATCAAGCTTTGCGCGATATACTCGCCGGCGAAAAACCGTATACCGTTTTGGTCAAAGGATCTCGTAGCGCGCGCATGGAACGCGTGATTGCGGCGCTTGATATAGAAAAGGATTAATTATGTTGTATGCATTGGCGACGGGTTTAAGCGCTATTTTTACCCCTTTGAATGCGCTGACTTATTTAACATCGCGCATTATTTTAGGGGCGTTGACGGCGTTATTATTGAGCATCTTTTGCGGCGGCAAAATGATTCGTTATTTGCAAAAAATGCAAATGGGGCAATTTGTGCGCGACGACGGCCCTAAAACGCATTTAAAAAAAGCTGGAACGCCGACGATGGGCGGTGCGCTGATTATTTTTTCTATTACGGTTTCGATGTTGTGCTGGGCGGATTTGCGCTCGGTTTACACGTGGCTTGCGTTATTCGTGTTATTGGGATTTGGCGCCGTTGGTTGGACGGACGATTATTTAAAATTGGTTAAAAAAAATACCAAAGGTTTGGCTGCTAAACAAAAATACGCTTATCTTTCTTTGGTCGCGTTATTAACCGCGTTGTGGTTGTATTTTTTAGCCGATACGCCGATCGAAACTACTTTAATCATGCCGTTTTTCAAACATTTTGAATGGCAAATGGGCATTTTGTTTATTCCTTTTGTGTATTTGGTGTTAACGGGTGCCAGTAATGCCGTGAATTTAACCGATGGTTTGGACGGTTTAGCGATTATGCCGGTGGTTTTGGTCAGCGGTGGCTTGTGTATTTTTGCTTATTTATCCGGTAGCGCGAATTTTGCGCTTTATTTGCATATTCCTGCGATTGCCGGCGCAGGCGAGATGGCAATTTTTTGTGCAGCGATTGCCGGCGCGGGTTTGGGTTTTCTTTGGTATAACGCGCATCCGGCTTTGGTTTTTATGGGTGATGTGGGCGCTTTGAGTTTGGGCGCAGCACTGGCGACGGTTGCCGTAGTTGTGCGCCAAGAATTGGCTTTTGCCGTGATGGGGGGCGTTTTTGTTGCAGAAGCGTTATCCGTGATGATTCAAGTAGGATCATATAAATGCCGCGGAAAACGTGTTTTTCGTATGGCGCCATTGCATCATCATTTTGAATTAGGCGGTTGGCCGGAATCGCGCGTAACGATTCGTTTTTGGATTATTACGGTGGTATTGGTATTGGTTGGTTTATCAACGCTCAAATTGCGTTAAAGGTGTGGCGATGAATAAAGAAGAAAAATTGCGCGATTTACATTTAAATCAACCCATTGCCGTTATTGGAATGGGCGTTTCGGGGAAAGCAGCGTGGCAAATGTTGCAAAAAGCAGGTTATGACGTCACCGCCTTTGATGAAAAGGTGCAATCCGCGCCAATCGTAACGGTTAATTTAGATGATGCTGATATTTTTACGTCATTTGCAACGTTAATCGTCAGCCCCGGCATCGATTGTCGGCGCACGGCGTTTAAAAATATTCATGCAACTTTGATGAACGACGTTGAACTTTTCGCGCGGTTAATTGAAAAACCAGTCGCTGCGGTGACGGGTTCCAACGGTAAATCAACCGTGGTAACGATGTTGGCTGATGCCGCGCGCGCGGTGGGTTTAAAAACGCAATTGTGCGGCAATATTGGCAAATCCGTTTTAACGGCGTGGCTGGAAGATGAAGAAGAACCTGATTTATACGTTTTAGAACTTTCCAGTTATCAATTGGAACGGTGTCCTTCTTTGATGATTGATGTGGGCGTGGTATTAAACGTTACGCCGGATCATTTGGATCGTTATGATAGTTTTCTCGATTACGTCGCCGCCAAATCTCATTTGGCGCAGCAAACGCAATTGACGATTTTAAACGGCGATGATGAATATTGTCGGCAAATGGCGCCATTGAGTCGGCAAACGGTCTTTTTTGGAGCGCAATGTGTTAATCGTGTTGAAAATGGTGCGATTATCGTCAACGGTCAAACCGTGCTCACCGCCGATGAATTAAAAATTCACGGTCAACATAATGCTTATAATGCTTTGGTTGCTTTATTGATGGCATCGGGTTTGGGCATTGATATTAGTTATACGCTGGAAGCGTTGAAAAATTTCCGCGGATTGCCGCATCGCATGTGTGAAGTTGCCTGTTTTAACGATGTTTTATGGTTGAATGATTCAAAAGCAACGAATATTGCTTCAACGGCGGCAGCTTTAGTGGGCTGTACGCGTCCAACGTGGTTAATCGTCGGTGGCGTGGGCAAAGGTCAAGATTTTCATCAATTAGCCGCGGTTTTGTTACAAGCGCCCATTAAACACGTTTTAATGATCGGCGTTGATAATCACACGATGATTGCCGCATTTAAAAAAGCCAATATTGCTTTTCACGATTGCGGCACTATCAAAGCCGCGGTTTCCTATGCTTATCAAAATGCTGACGCGGGCGATCAAGTTTTGCTTTCTCCAGCAACGGCGAGTTTTGATCAATTTCGCAATTATGAAGAACGTGGCGATGTTTTTGCCGATGAGGTTTTGAGTTATGTCTCCCAGAAATAGCGCTTTGGAGCGCTTTCGACAGCATCAAAAAATACCCGAAAAACGCTGGCAGCGACTGGCTTTTCCCGATGTGGGATTATTGTTGTGTTGGCTGGCGTTGATTGTGATCGGCATGGTGATGGTGACTTCTTCATCATTATCAGAAGCGCACGTTGAGCGATTATCCACGCATCATTTTGCTATTCGGCAAGGCATTTTTTACGTCGGTTCCAGTATTTTTGCGTATATCGCTTTTATGTTGGGCACTAATTTTTACCGCGAAAAAGCCAAATTCATTTTAGGACTCGCTTTTTTAGGCTTATTACTGGTTTATGCACCGGGAATTGGCGTTGTGGTTAACGGATCGCGGCGCTGGTTGAATTTGGGCGTGATTAATTTGCAAGTCGGAGAATTTGCCAAATTGGCGGTTTTCATTTTTACCGCCGCTTATTTACAACACCACACGCAACGCCTCGATCATTCGTGGCAACCGATTATTGGTTTGTTAGCGGTGACGGCGTGCTTTGCCTTAATGTTTTATTTGCAACCCGATTTCGGCACGATGGTGGTTATTGTGGCAACCGTTTTGGGTATGCTTTTTTTGTCGGGCGTTTCTATTTGGCGATTGCTATTGCTGGGCGTTTTAATTGCGCCGGCGATGGTTTGGGTTTTAATTTCTGAAAGTTACCGGCTGCGGCGTCTCACCACGTTTATTAATCCATGGGAATATCAATATGATGAAGGATATCAATTGGTTAACTCGTTAATATCTTTTGGACGCGGCGGTTTATTCGGCGTGGGATTGGGCGAAAGCGTACAAAAACATCAATATTTACCGGAAGCGCATACCGATTTCATTTTTTCCATTATTGCCGAGGAAACGGGACTCGTCGGCGCATTAATCGTGATGGCAATTTTGATGATTTTAGTATGGCGGGCGTTTGCGATTGGTTATTTGGCTGATCGCATGCGCAAACGGTTTTCATCATTATTAGCTTACGGCATTGGTTTGTGGTTAGGTTTGCAAAGTTTAATCAATATCGGCGTAACCACCGGCGCGTTGCCTACAAAAGGATTAACCTTGCCTCTCATCAGTTACGGCGGCAGCTCAATACTGATGACTTCTATCGCGTTGGCAATATTGGCGCGGATCGATGCTGAATCGCGTTTTATTGCGCGTTTAGAGGGAAAAATATGATTTTAAAAGGAAAAAAATTATTGTTTATGGCAGGCGGCACCGGCGGACACGTTTATCCCGCGTTAGCCGTGGCGCGCGCTGCTGCGGAACAAGGATCCATCATTCACTGGCTGGGCAATCAATCGGGCTTTGAAGGTAAAAAAGTGCCGGAAGCGGGATTTATTTTTCACGATATTGCGGTATACGGATTGCGCGGTAACGGCGTTATCGGCTGGTTAAAAGCGCCTTTTATGATTGGGCGCGCCGTTTTTCAAGCAAAAAAAATCATGCAACATATTCAACCCGATGTGGTGATTGGTATGGGCGGATTTGCGTCAGGACCGGGCGGCATCGCAGCGAAAATATTAAATATTCCTTTGTTGATTCATGAACAAAATGCCGTAATGGGGCTGACAAATGCCTTGCTTTCGCGCGTTGCGAACACCATTTTATTGGCTTCACAACAAGCGGCAGCAAAAATTGCTTTGAAATATCCTTATCGCGTTACCGGCAATCCCGTGCGCGAAGATATTACGCTTTTGCCAGCGCCAGAAGAGCGTTTTCACTATCGCAGCGGCAGAATACGGCTGTTAGTTTTAGGCGGCAGTCAAGGCGCGAAAGCGATTAATTTATTATTACCGCAGGCGCTTTCTTTATTGCCGGAAGAACAACGACCGCAAGTATTGCATCAAACTGGCGCGCGTTGGTTAGAAAAAACGCAAACAGAATATGCCGCGCTTAATGTGCATGCAGAAATTGTGCCGTTTATTGACGATATGGCAAAAGCGTATGCCAATGCAGATTGGGTGATTGCGCGGTCGGGCGCGTTAACGGTTTCCGAGATTGCAACGGCGGGTTTAGCAGCGTTGTTTATTCCGTTTCCGTATGCCGTTGATGATCATCAAACGATGAATGCGCAATGTTTGGCAGAAGTGGGCGCAGCAGCGATTTTAGAAGAAAAAACATTAACCGCTGATATTTTGGCAACGGCAATTCAATCGCGCCAAGATAGAAGTGCGCTTTTAACGCAAGCAGAACGCGCGCGGTTATGTTCAGATGAAAAAGCATTAGGAGAAATTTTGCGAGCAATTAAGGAGTTATGCCGATGAATCACGAGGTTCATTTTGGACGCATTGAACGTCGACACATGCGACGTGTTAAAAATATTTTTTTCGTCGGCATCGGTGGCACGGGCATGAGTGGCATCGCTGAAGTGTTATTGAATTTGGGTTATTCAATCAGCGGTTCCGATATAAAAGATTCGGCGGTAACGCAATATTTAGCGCAAAAAGGCGCCCAAATTTTCATTGGGCACGCCGCCGAAAACGTAGAACACGCTGATGTGGTCGTTGTTTCATCGGCGATTGCGGAAAATAATGTGGAAGTTAAACAAGCGCGGGCTTTGGAAATTCCCGTGATTCGCCGCGCGCAAATGTTGGCAGAATTGATGCGTTTTCGTTTTGGTATTGCCATTGCCGGAACGCACGGAAAAACGACGACAACCAGTTTAACGGCTTCTTTATTAAGCGATGCTGGACTCGATCCTACTTTTGTAATCGGCGGTATTTTAACGGCGGCAGGTAGTAACGCGCGATTGGGTGAAGGGCATTATCTGGTGGCAGAATCTGATGAGTCGGATTGTTCTTTTTGGTTGTTGCAACCGATGATTTCCATCGTGACCAATATCGATGCCGATCATTTGGAAAACTATAACGGCAGTTATGAAACTTTAAAAGCTGGTTTTGTGCGCTTTTTGCATAATTTGCCGTTTTATGGTTTGGCAGTGTTATGCATTGATGATGCTGGCGTGCGTTCGATTTTGCCGGAAGTTGGGCGTCCTGTTCGAACTTATGGTTTTAGTGAAGATGCCGATGTGCGCGCCATTAACGTGCGTCAAAAAGGATTGGCAATGCATTTTGATGTTATCGCTCACGATGAAGATCGTTGTTTTTCGGTGACGTTAAACATGGCAGGCAAACATAATGTGCTCAATGCGTTGGCGGCGATTATTGTCGGCGAAGAATTGGGCATTGATCGCGAAACTATTATCGAGGGGCTCGCGCAATTTAAAGGCGTGGCGCGGCGATTTACGCATCACGGTCGTATTGCTCACGATCATGGTTTTGCAGATGTTTTTGAAGATTACGGACATCACCCCAGAGAAATTAAAGCCGTATTAGATGCGGCGATGGAAGGATTTGCTGGGCGGCGTATTGTTGCCGTTTTTCAACCGCATCGTTTTACGCGGACGCGCGATTTGTTAGATGATTTTGCCGAAGTTTTGGCGGTGTGTGATTGTTTGGTGTTAACCGAAGTTTATGCCGCCGGCGAGGAACCAATTGCGGGCGCCGATGCACGCGATTTAACGCGGGCAATTCGTGCGCACGGGCGCGTTGAACCGATTTTTATTGCCGATAAAGAAGAAATTGTGCCGCATTTGCGTCACGATATTTTGCAAGATGATGATGTGGTGATCTTTTTCGGCGCCGGCGATATCGGTCGGGTGGCAAAAATGATGGACGAATTAAAAATAAAGGAATAATTGCTAAATGATTCAAGCAATAGAATTGGGTAAAGTTGCCGTGTTATATGGAGGTAATTCCTCCGAACGAGAAATTTCGTTGATCGGCGGGCGCGCGGTGCATGCGGCGTTATGCGCTGCTGGAATTGATGCGCATTTATTGGATACGGGCGACCCCAATCGTATTTGGACGTTGAAAGACGAGCATTTCTCGCGCGCGTTTGTGATGTTACACGGTCGCGGCGGCGAAGATGGCGAAATTCAAGCGATTTTGCAATGGTTGGGGATTCCATATACCGGAAGCCGCGTTTTAGCGTGCGCTTTGGCGATGGATAAAGTGGTTTGTAAAAAAGTATGGCAGAGTGCGGGATTGCCCGTGCTGGCTGATGTTTTGGTGACGCCGGAAAGTCGTTTTGAAACGCTTGTAGAACAATTGCACTGTCAGGATTTTGTGATTAAACCAGCATTAGAAGGCTCGAGCGTGGGCGTCAGTCGCGTTAAAAATCAGGAACAATTAGCGGCGGCGATTCCTTTTGCCGGCGGTGCGCGTGCAAAAATTATGGCAGAACCTTGGATTGTAGGACGCGAACTGACGTATGGCATTGTTAATGATACGGTTTTACCAGCAATTGAAATCGTTGCCGGCAATGATCATGATTTTTATGATTACGACGCGAAATATCACGCGGCAAATACGCAATATTTGTGCCCCGCGCCGATTGATGCTGCTTTAGATGCGCGTTGTCGCGAAATTGCTTTTGCGGCATTTCAAGCGATCGGTGCGCGCGGCTGGGGACGAGTTGATATGATTGTTGATGCTCAAAATCGACCGTATTTGTTGGAAATTAATTTGGTGCCGGGTATGACGACGCATTCTTTAGTGCCCATGGCAGCGCAGCAAATTGGTATGGATTTTTCGGCACTGGTGCAATCGATTTTGGCACAAACGTTAACTTCTTAATTGGGGAGCAAGATTGAGTGGCGTTGAAATTCCGGCGCATGCGTAAACCTTCCATTGCCAAAAAAACAAAAAGCGTTTGGTTTTATATTTGGTACGGGCTTTCGCAATTTATTTTAACGCTTGCTTTATTGACGGTGATTTTCGCGTTAGGTTTTTTTGCTTATCAAAAGATGACGCGGGATAGCTTTTTGCCGTTGCATCGGATTATCGTAGCGCGTCAACCGATTTATGCTGATATTGCTTCTTTAAAAGCGGTGGTTATCGCACACGGTCAATCCGATTTAATGCGGATTAATGTGCGGCAATTAGTGAAAGAAATTGAAACGTTAGGCTGGGTGGAATCGGCATCGGTGACTAAAGTTTGGCCGGACGGTTTGCGTTTGGACGTGCAGGAGCGGATTCCGATTTTGCGCTGGGGCAACGATGAATTTTTGGATAAAAATGGATTTCCTTTTGCTTTGCCAAAAACGCCAGCTTTAGCCAAATTATTTAGCGTGAGCGGCCCGAAAGGATATGAAAAACCCGTTTTAAATATGTATCAACATTTAATTCCTTATTTAAAAACGGCTGATGTTGAAGTATGCGCTTTAAATTTAGATGCGCGATTGGTTTGGCATGTGGTTTTGCCGGAACAAGTTGACGTTATCGTTGGGCGTGATCATCTCAATCAGCGGATTAAAAAGTTGATTTTGGTCAATAATCGTATTTTAAAACGTTATCAAAAATATATTCATTCGGTTGATTTGCGTTATCAGGGTGGTTTTTCTATTCGCTGGAAAGAGGGCGTCAAACCGATGAGTAACGATAAAAAGTCTTGAGCATGAGATAAAACTAGATGATAAATGATATTGATCCCATTCAGGTTGTTGTTGATACTGGTAGTTCACGTTTACGCGTGACCGTTGCCGAGAAATATCCCGAACACGCGTTAAAAATTCTAGGCTGTGGTTGGGCAAATGATATACCGTGCCGCCACGGCGTTATTACTGATATTACGGCAGTGGGTGCGGCTTTAAGACATGCCATCAATGAAGCCGAACGGCAATCTGGCGTGGAAATTTGTAATGTGGATGTGGCGGTCAGCGGCGCGCATATTCATTCATTTAATCATCAAGCGCGCGTTGACGTGGCGCATCGGGAAATTTCTCAAGATTTGCTTATTGATACTTTGGTGCGGCTGCGCGATAGCGTTCAAGAAGATAATTATCAATTGCTGCACGCGTTAGAACAAAGTTATTTAGTAGACGATTGCGAACAAATTGCAAATCCTCAAGGCATGATTGCTGATTTATTGGAAGTGCGCCTGCATTTTATTCGTGCTCAATTAAATTCCATTCAAAATTTACGGCGGGTATTAGATAGCTGCAATATTGGCGTTAATCAATTCGTTTTTTCAGCGCTGGCATCGGCTTATGCGGCAACTTCCGCGCAAGAACGCGAATTAGGCGTTTGTGTTGTCGATATCGGCGCCGGCACGAGCGATTTCATGGTTTTTGAACAAGATAAGGCGCAATTTAGCGGCGGATTACGCGTTGGCGGCGATGATGTTTCAAGCGATCTTGCCATTGCTTTATCCACAACGCGTCAAGCGGCAGAAGAGTTGAAATGTCGCGCCGGCGCTTTAGATCTTTCCGCGCTTTCTCATGAGGATTTATTTGTACCGACTACTGCGGGCACGGCGCGCGCGGTTGATGAGCATGTTTTTATTGAAAAAATTTGTAAACGTTATGACGATATTTTCGCGCAATTAAACCACGCTTTGCTGCAATCGGGTATGCAAGAATTCAGTAAAGGCGGATTAGTATTAACGGGTGGCGGCGCACAAATTAAGGGATTGGCGGAATACGTCAGCCAAGCATCAAAATTGCCCGTGCGCGCGGCAACGATTCCCAATATTGAAGGTTTGCCCGAGGATTTACAAAGCGACGCAGGCATGATGACGACCTTAGGAATGTTTCATTTAATTTACGCGCCGATAGCCGACCATATTTGGGTAAAATATGCAAATAGCGGTATAATGCGCCGACTTAAGCGCCTTATTTTAAAATATATTTAGCCATTCAGGGATAGTTATGAGTATTGGTATTGTAGAGACAAAAGAAAATAAAAATGCTACACATGTTCTGATCAAAGTTATCGGGGTTGGCGGTGGCGGCTGTAATGCTGTCAAACAAATGATGGATTTTGAGCTTGAAGGCGTTGAACTGATTGTTGCAAATACGGATATGCAAGTATTACAAAACAGCCCCGTTCCTCATAAATTACAACTTGGCGCACAAACAACGCGCGGCATGGGCGCAGGTTCTAAACCCGAAATTGGTCGCAAAGCTGCTGAAGAAGATAGTAGTCGTATTCAAGAAACGTTAGACGGCGCCGATATGGTTTTCATTGCCGCGGGAATGGGCGGCGGCACGGGCACTGGCGCCGCGCCGGTCATTGCTAAAATTGCCCGAGAAATGGGAATTTTGACGGTAGCAATCGTTACAAAACCTTTTTTCTTTGAAGGCAGCAAACGCATGCGCATGGCGGAAGAAGGTTTAGAAGTATTAAAAAATGAAGTGGATTGTTTAATCGTTATTCCCAACGATCGCGTCAGCGACGTGATGGGCGAGGAAGCCACTTTATTGAGTTCTTTTAGTACCGTTGATGACGTGCTCAAAAAAGGCGTGGAAAGTATTGCCAATATTATTCAAAAAGAAGGTTTGATTAATATGGACTTGGAAGACGTCAAAACAATCATGTCCGAGCGCGGCGTGGCGATGATGGGCAGCGGCGAAGCAAGTGGCGAAGATCGGGCGCAAGTAGCGACTAATAAAGCCATTTCCTCGCCGCTTTTGGAAAATATTAATTTGTCTTCGGCGCACGGCTTATTGGTCAATATTTCTGCCAGCAGCAGTTTGAAAAATAGTGAATTTCATGCCGCGGCAACGCTGATCCACGAATTAATCGACGAAGATTTGGTTAACGTAAAAATCGGCATGATGATCGATGACGATTTAGGCGATGTTTTGCGCGTTACCGTGGTGGCAACGGGAATTGGTCAAGAAAATGATGGCGATAAAATGATTAATGAACAAGATGTTAATACCTTATTAGGCGATAAATTCGCGCCGTCAACTTTGTTATCCGGTAATACGCCGCCCGCGCCACAAGCGCCTTCTTTTTCTTCATTATTATCAGAAAACAAAAATGAGCCAGAAGGTTATTCTTTGGCTTCTATTTTGCGCAAAAAAGTGAAATAACATGCGCCAGAGAACCATTAAACACGAAATTTACGCCGCAGGAATTGGTTTGCACAGCGGAAAACCCTGCGCGATGACTTTGCGTCCGGCGGCGGTGAATACGGGAATCGTTTTTCGGCGGGTGGATTTGCCTAATCAACCGCACGTTAAAGCAGAGGCATCGTCCGTGCGCGATACGCAGTTATGCACCGCGATGGTTGTTGACGGCGTGCGCGTTGCTACTATTGAGCATTTTATGTCCGCGCTGGCGGGTTTAGGCGTAGATAATTTATATATCGATTTGGATTCTGCCGAAGTGCCAATTATGGACGGCAGCGCTGCACCTTTTGTGTATTTATTGCAACAAGCTGGCATTTGTGAACAAGATGAAAGTAAACGTTTTATTAAAATTTTAGAACCCATTGAAGTGCGCGACGGCGATAAATGGGCGCGTCTTTTGCCATTTGATGGTTATCGAATTGATTTTACGATACTTTTTAATCATGCTGTTTTTCGCCACCGTAATAAATATTATCGTTTGGATTTTTCAACACAACGTTATATTCGCGAGATTTGTCGCGCGCGAACTTTTGGTTTTTTGCGCGATATTGAATATTTGCATAGTAACGGTTTAGCTTTGGGCGGCAGTTTGGATAATGCGGTTGTTGTGGACGATTATCGCGTGCTCAATGAACAGGGATTAAGATTTGATGATGAATTTGTGCGTCATAAATTGCTTGATGCTATTGGCGATTTATATTTGCTTGGCGCGCCGATTTTGGGTTGGTATCAAGGTTATAAATCCGGACACGATTTGAATAATAAATTAGCGTTGGCAGTTATCGAGCATGGAGATTGTTGGCAGTGGCATGAATTAGAACAAGACAGCGCCGAACAACCCGTTGTTTATGAAGATTTATTATCTGGTGACTATCCGCTGTTGGCGTTTTAGGATTATTTTTATTGGTAAGCCGGTAGAATTTATTTTTACCGGCTTTTTTCGTTTAGATATCATCATGTGATGGCGCGGTTGAGATTTGCTGCAATTTGTTTTGTGTTTTTTGAATAAATTGATTGATGATTTCCGCGGCTTCAATTTCGCTAAGATTTTTTTTAAACGGCGTAATCGTCCGGCGTTTTTTGGGAAACATCAACCATAAATCCGGTTGGGTTTTGATTTTAATTTGCGGAACATAAGGTAATTTTTGTTTGAGCGCGGCGGTGATTTCCGGCAGCAAATAACGCAATTGATAAGCCTCGCTTCCGTGTTGAACAAAAACCGCCCAACGCCCATTTTGTATTTCACCAACCATTACGCGGCTGCGCCATTGTTCCGGCAGACAACTTAAAAAAATATTTTGATAACGCGAATAGTGGGCTAACGATTCCGATGCCGTCGCGCGAGAAAAAGTAACCAACAAGCTTTGAATGGTTGTAAAGTGATTTTTTGTGGTAGACATACTTGAAAAAGAACGAATGACCCAGATAAATAGTGCGGAACAGCGTACCACATTCGATTTTTTTTCGTTATGATGCATCGGATTTTTTTTACCGCGGCGCGGTTTTATTTTTTTATAGGGACTTTAAAATATGTTAGGCAAAATTATTGCCAAGCTCTTTGGCTCGCGTAATGAACGCATAATCAAACAATTATCGAAAACAGTCAAAAAAATTAATGCACTAGAAGAAAGCATGATCGCTCTTGATGATGCTGCTTTGCGGGCAAAAACCGACGAGTTTCGAAAGCGTCTCACCGAGGGCGAAACTTTAGATGACGTTTTGCCAGAAGCTTTTGCGGTGGTGCGCGAAGCGGCAAAACGCGTTTTAGGTTTGCGACATTATGACGTGCAACTCATCGGCGGCATGGTATTACATCAAGGCAAAATCGCCGAAATGCGCACCGGTGAAGGAAAAACTTTGGTCGCGACTTTAGCCGTTTATTTAAATGCGTTATCAGGAGAAGGCGTTCACGTTGTAACCGTTAACGATTATTTGGCAAAACGCGACGGCGGCGAACTTGGGAAATTGTATAGCTTTTTAGGATTGACCACCGGCATCATCGTTTCCGGCATGGATACCGAAGAGAAAAAAGCCGCATATCGCGCCGATATTACCTACGGCACCAACAGCGAATTTGGTTTTGACTATTTGCGCACCAATATGGCGCTTTCGCCCGATCAACGTTTACAACGAAAACTCAATTTTGCCATCGTTGACGAAGTCGATTCCATTTTGATTGATGAAGCGCGTACGCCTTTAATTATTTCAGGCCCGGCGGAAATGAATACGGAATTGTATCGTAAACTCAACGAGTTAGTTCCTTATTTGACGCTTCAGAAAAAAGATCCTAATCAAGAAAAAAGATCACTGTTGAACGATGAAGAAGAAATTGAAACGGGCGATTTCTCCATCGATGAAAAAACCAAACAAGTGGGACTCACCGAAATGGGTCACGCGCACATTGAAAAATTGCTCGTGGAAAAAGGTTTGATTGCCGAAAATGAAAGTTTGTATGAACCGAAAAATATCGGTCTATTTCATCATTTAAATGCCTGTTTGCGCGCGCATCATCTTTATCATCGCGATGTTGATTACATCGTTAAAGACGGTCAAGTGATGATCGTTGATGAATTTACGGGACGAACATTAGCCGGACGGCGATGGTCAGATGGTTTACATCAAGCCATTGAAATCAAAGAAGGTGTTACCGTTCAACAAGAATCGCAAACGCTGGCTTCTATCACTTATCAAAATTTCTTCCGTATGTATGAAAAACTTTCCGGCATGACGGGAACCGCTGATACGGAAGCCTATGAATTTCAAGATATTTATAATTTAGAAACCGTCGTTATTCCTACTAATCGCCCGATTGCGCGCATCGATTACACCGACATGATTTTCTTAAAACAAAGCGGCAAATATCAAGCAATTGTTGCCGAAGTTAAAGAATGTTTGGCGCGCCGGCAACCGGTTTTATTGGGCACGGCATCGATTGAAACTTCTGAATTAATTTCGGATTTATTAACTAAAGAAGGCGTGGCGCACAACGTTTTAAACGCTAAACAACACGCGCGAGAAGCGGAAATCGTTGCCAACGCGGGGCTCCCCGGACAAATTACCATTGCCACAAATATGGCAGGACGCGGTACGGATATCGTTTTGGGCGGTAGTTTAAAAGCTGAATTGGATAAACTCGGCGCCGATGCGACGGAAGAAGAAAAAGCCGCGGTGCAGGAAGCGTGGCAAAAACGCCATGATGAAGTGATTGCCGCCGGCGGATTGCACGTTATCGGCGCGGAACGTCACGAATCGCGGCGCATCGATAATCAATTGCGCGGTCGTTCTGGTCGGCAGGGCGATCCCGGTTCTAGTCGTTTTTATGTCGCTTTGGACGATAATTTAGTGCGCATTTTTGCCGGTGATCGTATGGCAGGAATGATGGAACGCTTGGGCATGGGCGAGAATGATGTGATTGAATCGAAAATGGTTTCGCGGCAAATCGAAGGCGCACAACGCAAAGTAGAAGCACACAACTTTGATGCGCGCAAACATTTGCTTGAATACGATGACGTCGCCAATGAACAACGCAAAGTCATTTATAACCAACGTTCGGTCATTATGGACGCGGAAAATATCCGCGAAATGCTCGATGAAATGCGCGAATCAATCGTTACGCGGTTAATCACGCATTATGTTCCCGCCGATCAAGTGCGCCAAAATTGGGACGTTGCCGGTTTGGAAGCCGCGTTATTAAATGAATTTGGTTTATCGATTGCCGTTGAAAAAGAATGGTTGGCAAAAGAGCCGGATTTATCCGTTGATGAAATTCAAAAACGTTTGCTTGCCGCATTTAACGCAATTGATGCCCAAAAACGCGCTCAATATGGTGACGACATGATGGATTGGGCAGGAAAATATGTTGCTTTGCAAATTATTGATGAATTGTGGAAAGGGCATTTAGCAACGATGGATATGCTGCGGCAGGCGATTTGGTTGCGTTCACGGGCGCAAAAAGATCCCAAACGCGAATATCAACGGGAATCCTATGAATTATTTATTGATTTATTGGCAAATATTCAATTGCAAATCGTGCGTTTGCTCAATCATATTACGTTTAACGCGCCGAATGCTGAATCTACTGCCACCGCGGCAGAACCTGCGCCCGAAGCGTCGCAATCGCAATCAACTAATGATGCTACGGCATCACAAAATCCGCCGATTACTGAAGTTGAAGCCAGTAAAGTAGGGCGCAATCAACCTTGCCCCTGCGGCAGCGGTAAAAAATATAAACATTGCTGCGGTAAATTATGATGATTGAAGTCGTTGCGGGGATTTTGTGTCAAAAAAATCAAAAAGTTTTGATTGCAACGCGACCGGCGGGCAAATTTTGCGCCGGTTTTTGGGAATTTCCCGGTGGAAAAGTTGAAGCAGGAGAACGTCATCTCGAGGCTTTAATCCGCGAATTTCAAGAAGAATTAGGCATTGATACCCGCAGCGAACATTGGCAATTGTTCTATCAAGGTTTGGGCGAAAATAACGTCGCATTGAGTTTTTATTTTGCCGATTGCGTAGGCGATTATGCGCCGCAAGGATTAGAAAATCAGGAAGTTTGTTGGGCAGAAATCGCTCAACTTAATCCAGACGTTTTTCCCAAACCAAACTCTTATGTTATTGAATTATTAAAGCAAAAAATAAAAATCGGAGCAAAATCATGACCGAATATTTGTTTACTTCAGAATCCGTTTCTGAAGGTCACCCAGATAAAATTGCCGATCAGATTTCTGATGCGGTTTTAGACGCCATTTTAGAAAAAGATTTAAAAGCGCGGGTCGCCTGCGAAACTTTGGTAAAAACCGGCATGGTTGTTATTGCCGGCGAAATCGGCACCAGCACTTGGGTTGATTTAGAAGATTTAGTGCGCAAAACCATTTGCACCATCGGTTACACCCATTCGGAAATGGGATTTGATGGACGCACTTGCGCCGTTTTAAATGCTATCGGCAAACAATCCGGCGATATTGCGCAAGGCGTTGATCGCGGCGAGGCGAAATTACAAGGCGCCGGCGATCAAGGTTTAATGTTTGGTTATGCCTGCACGGAAACGCCTACTTTGATGCCCGCGCCGATTACTTATGCGCATCGTTTAGTAGAAAAACAAGCGCAATTGCGTCATTCCGGTGCTTTGCCGTGGTTGCGTCCCGATGCGAAAAGCCAGATTACATTCCGTTACCGCGATAATACGATTGTTGGCGTTGATGCCATTGTTTTATCAACGCAACACAGCGAAGAAATTTCTTTGAAAGAATTGACCGAAGCCGTGCGCGAAGAAATTATCGCGCCGATCGTGCCCAGCAAATGGATCGATAAAAAAACGCGCTTCCATATTAATCCGACGGGAAAATTTGTTATCGGCGGACCTTTAGGCGATTGCGGTTTAACAGGACGAAAAATCATTGTTGATACGTATGGCGGCGCCGCACGACACGGCGGTGGTGCGTTTTCCGGAAAAGATCCGAGCAAAGTGGATCGCAGCGCCGCATATGCCGCGCGTTATGTTGCTAAAAACGTAGTCGCAGCGGGATTGGCAACGCGTTGTGAAGTGCAACTTTCTTACGCGATCGGCATTGCTGAACCGACTTCTATCATGGTTAATACTTTTGGCACCGGTACGATTGACGACGCAGAAATCGTGCGCCGCGTACAAGCCGTTTTTGATCTCACACCGTACGGCATCATCGAAATGCTGGATTTAGTGCGCCCGATTTATCAAAAAACCGCGGTTTACGGTCATTTTGGACGCGAATTACCGCAATTTACTTGGGAAAAAACCGATCGCAGCGATGCTTTGCAACAAGCGTAAATGATCAGTTTAGAAAATGTGACGCTTGCCCGTGGCGCGAAAATATTGCTGCGGGCGGCAAATTTAAATATTCATCACGGGCAACGCGTGGGGCTCGTGGGACGTAACGGCTGCGGTAAATCCAGTTTATTTGCATTATTGCGCGGCGAATTGGAAGCCGATCAGGGACAAGTTAGCTTGCCGGAGAGCGAATGGATTGCCAGCGTGCGTCAGGAAACGCCGGCGTTAGCGCAATCTGCGCTTGATTATGTTTTAGATGGGCACCAGCGTTTTCGCGCCGCCGAGCAAGAAGCATTACGCGCACAGCAAAGTGGTCAAGGTTTAGCGATTGCGCATGCGCACGAGCTTTTGCAGCAAGTAGATGCTTATCGTTTGCCGGCACGCGCGGCAGAATTGTTAACCGGTTTGGGATTTGCGCCCGCGCAACATCAGTTGCCCGTGGCGCATTTTTCCGGCGGCTGGCGCATGCGGCTCAATTTGGCTCAGGCATTAATTGCCCCCGCCGATTTATTGTTGCTGGACGAGCCCACTAACCATCTTGATTTAGATGCGATTGTTTGGTTGCAAGATTTTTTGCTCACATATCCAACAACTTTGTTCATTATCTCTCACGATCGCGATTTTTTAGACGCATTATGTCAACATATCGTTCATATTGAGGGCGAACAACTGATTAGTTACCGCGGCAATTACAGCCAATTTGTGCAAACACGGCATGAGCAACGTTTGCAACAAGATGCGTTATATGCCAAGCAAGCGGAAAAACGCGTGCATTTACAACAATTTATTGACCGTTTTCGCGCAAAAGCAACGAAAGCGCGGCAAGCGCAAAGTCGTTTAAAAGCTTTGGAAAAATTGACGCTGACGCCGCCGTCATCGATTGAAGAGAATTATGCTTTAGAATTTCCGCCGGCAGAGCATTATCCTTCGCCGGTTTTGCGTTTAAAACAAGCGGTGATGGGTTATGAAACGCCACTTTTAAAACCGTTTACTTTGGCGATTAATGCCGATGCGCGGATCGGTTTGTTGGGACACAATGGCGCCGGCAAATCAACTTTAATGAAAACTTTAGCCGGTGTGTTGCCGCTCCTTCAAGGCGAACGCAGCGCGCACCAAAAAGCACAAATTGGTTATTTTGCCCAGCATCAGCTCGATCGATTGGTGAGTGAACAAACGCCGCTATGGCATTTTCAACAACAGCAGCCGGAAGCGAGCGAGCAAGAATTGCGTAATTTTTTAGGCGCTTATGGTTTTGCGGGTGAAGCGGTGCAAATGCCCGTTCAATTGTGTTCGGGCGGTGAAAAGGCGCGGTTGGCTTTGGCTTTATTAATTGCTACGCGTCCTAATTTATTATTGCTTGACGAGCCGACGAATCATCTGGATTTATCGATGCGTGATAATTTAATCCGCGCGCTGCAAACGTATCAGGGCGCGTTAGTGCTGGTTTCTCATGACCGCAGTTTATTGCGCGCAACTTGTGATCAGTTTTATTTGGTTGATGAGGGCGTTTGCCGTGTTTTTGACGGCGATTTAGACGATTATCGCGACTATTTGCGGCAAAAGCGTAGTGAGCAGTCATCTGAAAAAACGGCAAAGATAAATGATCGGCAGCAACAAAAACGCCAAGAAGCCGAACGCCGGCAATATCTACGCCCTTATCAGCAATCGATTGAAAAAGCAGAAAAAAAGCTGGATAACGTTCACCATAAGCAAAAAGATTTGGAACAGGCTTTGGCAGATATGAGTTTGTATACTGAAGCGGAAAAACCGCGTCTTAATGCGCTTTTAGCGGAAAAAGCTGACGCCGACCGCGCGCTTTTAGTTGCAGAAGCGGAACTAATGGACGCTTTGGAAGCCTTAGAAGCTGCCGAAAAAGCATATAAAAGCCAGTATTAACTGGCTTTTTGTTTTAACGATAATGTTCGGGAATTTGCTGATGGAAATCAGTTTCTTGTTGGAAACGATGCGCCAAATTTAACAGCTGCGGCTCGCTAAAATGAGCGCCGATGAGTTGGCAGCCTACGGGCAAACCGTCGATAAAACCTGCTGGGTGGCTCAAAGCCGGCAGCCCCGCGAGATTCGCGGATACGGTATACAAATCCCCTAAAAACATTGCGACGGGATCATCAACTTTACTGCCCAACGGATATGCCGTGGTAGGTGTTGTTGGCCCTAAAATCACATCGCATTCTTTAAAAGCTTGTAAAAAACTATTGAGAATGGCGCGGCGACCGCGGCGCGCTTGTTCATAATAAGCATCATAATAACCGGCAGAAAGGGCATAAGTACCGATCATAATGCGGCGTTTGACTTCAGCGCCAAATCCTTCACTGCGGCTGCGTTCGTATAAATCACTAAGATCTTTCGGATTGGCGCAACGATAACCGTAATGTACGCCGTCAAAACGTTCTAAGTTAGATGACGCTTCCGCAGAAGAAATCAGATAATAACTGGCGATGGCGACATCGGTTGCGCTTAACGTAATTTCTTTAATAGTGGCGCCAAGTTTTTCATAAAGTGCGGCGGTTTGCTGGAGTTTTTCGGCAATTTTGGCGTCGAGTCCTGCTAAATAATTGCTGGGCAAACCAATAGTGATGCCGTCAAGATCGCGGTTTAATTCGTGATCAAATTGAGTTAACGCTTTGGGATTGGAGGTTGAATCTTTGGGATCGTGTCCTGCCATCTCGTTTAAAATCAGCGCGCAATCTTGCGCCGTTTTTGCTAACACGCCCGCCTGATCCAAACTAGACGCGTAAGCAATCATGCCCCAACGCGAGCAGGTGCCATAAGTAGGTTTAATGCCGGTGATGCCGCAATAAGCCGCTGGCTGACGAACAGAGCCGCCGGTATCTGATCCGGTTGCATACGGAATTAAACGCGCGGCAACTGCCGCTGCAGAACCGCCTGATGAACCGCCGGGAATACGTTGTTCGTCCCACGGATTGTATACGGCGCCAAAATAGCTGCGTTCATTCGAAGATCCCATGGCAAATTCGTCCATAGAAAGTTTGCCGGTAAGCACGGAGCCAGCTGCTTCTAAACGCGCGACAACGGTTGCCGTATAAGAAGGAATGAAGCGTTCGAGCATTTTTGAGCCGGCAGTTGTGGCAATGCCCTTGGTGCAAAAAAGATCTTTGTGCCCCATGGGAATGCCGTCTAACGGCGAATGCGCGGCGCCTTTTTGGCGGCGTTCATCGCTGGCTTTTGCATCAGCCAAAGCTCTATCGGCGGTGGTGCAAATATAGGCGTTTAATTTGGGATTATATTGTTGAATTCGTGATAAAAAATGTTGAGTGAGTTCAACGGAAGAAAGCGTTTTATTGTGTAATAAGGTCGCCAGTTCTGCGACGGTTTTATGGTGCAAATCGCTCATGATTACTCGATAACTTTGGGTACGGTGATAAATTGTTGTTCAAATTCGGGGGCATTTTCTGCAATCGATGCTAATAAATCGCACTCGATGGCAATATCAGGACGCATCGGCTGATGAAGCTCAAGCGGGTGCGCAAGCGGAGAAAGTGCGCTGATATCTTCATGATTTAAGGCATCAAACAAAGGAAAAATTTGTGCGAGTTCTTGGGAAAACTGTGCCACTTCTTCCTCGCTTAATGCGAGTAACGACAATTTTGCCGTTTTTCTAACGATTTCAGGATTAATTTGTGTCATTTTCGGTTCCTTGAACGTAAAACGTTATCGCCGCGATTTTTATAACCGGCAATCAACAAATGATTTTGAGCTGTCGGCAGATGAATATTTTTAATCCGCCTCTTTGGAAAAAACGAGTAGAACGGTATCATAACCGCCTTATTTTTGCATCTGCTCGTGATGACGGGCGTGGTTTTTTAGAGGCAGTTATTTATGAGGTTGAAATTGTTTAGCAGAATGTTTTCGAGTGATTTATCCGTTGATCTCGGAACAGCAAATACCTTGATTTATGTGCGAGGAGAAGGTTTAGTTTTAAATGAACCTTCCGTGGTTGCCATCTCCCAAGATCCCAAAGATGGACGGAAAAAGATCGTTGCCTACGGTTCACAGGCAAAGCAAATGTTGGGACGGACGCCGGATAATTTAACCACCGTGCGTCCGCTGCAAGATGGCGTCATCGCCGATTTTAATATTACTGCCATGATGTTGGATCACTTTATTCGTCAAGCGCATCATCGCAGCGGATTATTTCGCCCCAGCCCACGCGTTATTGTTTGTATGCCTTCTGGCGCAACGCAAGTTGAAGAACGGGCGATTCGGGAAGCCGTAGATAGAGCCGGCGCCCGCGATGTATTCATTATTCAAGAACCGATGGCAGCGGCAATCGGCGCGGGTATTCCGATTGATGAAGCATACGGTTCCATGGTCGTTGATATTGGCGGCGGCACCAGTGAAGTAGCCGTTTTATCGTTAAACGGAATTGTTTATTCGGCATCAGTGCGCACCGGCGGCGATAAATTTGATAACGCTATCATCGATTATATTCGCCGTAATTTTGGCATCGTGATTGGTTTGCCGACGGCAGAACGTTTGAAAAAAGAAATTGGTTGCGCTTATCCAACGTCAGAAGTGCGCGAGCTTGAAGTGCGCGGCACAAATCAACAAGAAGGCGCGCCGCGCAGTTTTGTGATCAATTCCAATGAAATTCTTGAAGCGTTACAAGAACCGTTAAACGCAATCGTGCGCGCGGTAAAACAAGCATTGGAAAAAACACCACCCGAACTCGCGGCTGATATTGCTGACCGCGGCATCGTATTAACTGGCGGCGGCGCATTGTTGCGCGATATTGACCGTTTAATTATGGAAGAAACCCGTTTAAACGTCATTATTGCTGATGAACCGTTAACCTGTGTGGCGCGCGGCGGCGGAAAATTGCTTGATTTACTCGATCAACGCGGCGTGGCTTCTTTTTTAATGCCTTAAAATGTTAACGCGCCGCGGTTGGGTTTTGCGCACCACTTTTGCCGCTTTTTTATCGCTTTCTTTATTAATTGCGCAAGGTACGGGTTCTTGGTTGCAACCCGTACAAGCTGAATTGTATCAATGGATTTATCACCCGTTGCGGGCGGTTATTCAAGCGCCGTGGTTGAATTTGCGGCAATATCTTTATCAATGGCAAAACAAAAAAGCTTTAGCTTCTCGCTGCGATAATTTATTGCGCGAAAACGAAATGTTGCGGGCGCAAATGCAATTATTAGGACATTTGCAGGCGGAAAATCGCCGTTTGAGAATGTTAATGGAATCCGTTGCCAACGTGACGGAGCCGGTGATGGTGGCAGAATTAAGCGATACGATGATCGAAGGTTATCGAGAAACGGTGATGATTAATAAAGGTGCGCGCGATGGCGTTTACGAGCATCAAGCCGTGATCGATCCGCACGGTTTAATCGGGCAAGTGATTGCTGTTTACCCGAATCAGGCGGAAGTGATGTTGATTAGCGACGGGCGCAGCCGCGTTCCCGTTTATATCGAACGCACGCATCAGCGCGCTTTATTATCCGGTTCGGCAGAGGCAGGCGTTTTAACGATGCCGGCGTTGCGTTTGGAAACTGATATTCGCATCGGCGATCATTTATTAAGTTCGGGATTAGGCGGTATTTTTCCGCGCGGTTATCCGGTTGCAGAAGTGGTTAGCGTTAATCGTGAGCAGCGCTACGGCTTTTTGCAAGTGCGCTTAAAACCGCTCGCGCATTTGCAAACGATGTTAGAAGTATTACTACTCGACCGCCGGCAACTCGCTGATTCGCTTTATATTCCCGTAGGGCCGCCGGCGCCGGAAAAAGAGGAAGAAAAGTGATGCGTCATTATCCCGTATTCTTGTTTTTATTAAGCGGCTGGGCGGTGCAGATGCTGTTAGCCGTTTTTGCGCCGTGGATAGTTTTGCCCGATATTTTAGTGGTGATGATGGTGTATTTATATTTTCATGCGCCAACTTTGCCCATTTGGCGCTATTTATTGCCGGTGAGTTTATTGGCGGATATGGCGGCATCGGTTTGGTTGGGTTTTCATGGTCTTTTATACACCATCATGGCATTTGCGCTATTTCCGATGCGCCGGTTTTGGATTATCAGCTCTACTTTTGAACAAATCGCCGCGATGATCGTCACTTCAGTGTGTTTTGTGATTTTAAAATTTTTACTGTTTTATTTGGTGATGCGTGTGCCGGCGATTTCGGGGTGGTACGGAAGCATTTTGGCGCAACTGCTGATTTGGCCGATTATTAACGTACTCACCAGTAAATTTATCATGCGTTTTATTCCTCGTGAACATGAATAATCCCTTGAAATACCGCGATTCTTTGTCGTCTATTCCCGAACAAAGCGATGGCGACGCTTATCTCAAACTTTCTTTTACCCGCCGCGTGGTTTTTTGCATGGTGATCGTGATTGCGGGCATGTTGAGTTTATTTGCGCGGCTTTTTTATTTGCAAGTCAACCGCCACGAATATTACAGTACGCGCTCAGAACTTAATCGTATTCGCATCAAACCGTTAGTTCCCGAACGCGGCACGATCTACGACGCGCGCGGCGTGGCGCTGACGGAAAATATTTTGCGCTATCAAGTAACCGTCAATCCATCGCATGTTGATAATGTTCATGATTTATTGGGAAAAATCGAAACCATTTTGCCGTTGAGCGCGGAAGAAAAAGCGCAATTTATTGAACAATTCCAAGCTTCTCGGCGTTATGAAAACGTAGTATTAAAAGCTTCATTAAATGAAGGGGAATATTACCGTTTATCGGCGCATTTATATCAATTTGCCGGCGTGGAAATTGAACCGTATTACGAACGTTATTATCCGTACGGCGAACTCACCGCGCACGTTATCGGTTATACCAATCGCATCAGCGAAGAAGATTTAGCCGATATTAATCCCGATGATTATCGCGGCATTCGTTTTATTGGACGTTTGGGCATTGAGCGGCAATATGAGGAACGGTTGCGCGGCAAATCGGGTTATCAGCAAGTTGAAACCGATGCTAATAATAATTTGGTGCGCGTTTTAAGCGAAGTGCCGGCGCAGCGCGGTGAAGATATTTATTTAAGTTTGGACGTTGGATTACAAAAATTTATTTACGACATTTTGGGCGATTATCGCGGCGCGTGCGTGGTGATTAATCCGGAAAACGGCAGCGTTTTAGCGATGGTTTCCAAACCCGGTTTTGATAGCAATTTATTTACACAAGGTATTTCCCAGCGCCATTATCAACGTTTACTCGAAGATCCGCACGGACCTTTATACGATCGTGCATTAAAAGGCGCTTATCCGCCGGGATCCGTTATCAAACCGCTGATGTTACTCGCAGGACTTCATTATCAAATTGTGCAGCCGTCAACCCGTATTTATTGCAGCGGTCATTACACGATTGCCAATAGTAAAAAACGTTTTCATTGTTGGAAACGCAGCGGTCACGGCAGTTTAACGGGACGGCAGGCGATCGCGCATTCTTGTGATGTTTATTTTTATTCTTTGGGCGCGCAAATGGGCATTGATCGCATGTATGAATATTTGCGCCATTTTGCTATTGGTCGTTTAACGGGCATCGATTTGCCTAATGAAGCGTCCGGAATTATGCCCAATCGGCAGTGGAAGCAAAATCTTTACCAAAGTAATTGGTATATCGGCGATACGGTGAATGTCAGCATCGGGCAAGGTTTTATGACGACAACGCCGCTGCAATTGGCTTATATGACTACTTTAATCGCGCGAAAAGGCAAAACGTTTGTGCCGCATTTATTGCGCCGCGTCTACGATCCCGTAACGATGTCTTTTATTGCGATGAATCAACCGCCGGCAAGCGTTATGGATATTTATAATGAAAATCAATGGCATATTGTAGAGCGTGCTTTGGAAGATGTGGTACACGGGCGCGGCGGTACCGCGAGCAAAATCGCGCAGGGATTGCAATATCGCATGGCAGCAAAATCAGGAACCGTGCAGGTGATTTCGTTTAAAAATAATAAACGCATTCCCAGTAAACAACTTGCCAAAGAGCATCAGGATAATGCAATGTTTATTGCTTATGCGCCGGTGAAAGCGCCGAAGATGGCAATTAGTTTGGTGGTCGAACGCGGCGGCGGGGGCAGTTCGGTTGCGGCGCCGATGGTTCGTGAAATTTGTGATTTTTATTTAAATCAGAAGGAGCAAACAACATTATGATTGCCGATCATGATCAACCGTGGCAGGGCATGTCCAATTGGTTAAAACGTTTTGATTGGTGGTTGATTTTATTATTGTTATTGCTGATGCTCGGCAGTTTATTGATTTTATACAGTTCCAATAACGATGCGCATATTTTGTGGCGGCAAATGCTTCATTTTGCGCTGGCGTGGAGCGTTTTTTTGTTCATTATGATGGTGCCGTCCGTATTGATTCGGAAATTAACACCTTTTTTATACGTGATAACGATCGTGCTGCTGATTTTGGTGTTGTTTTTTGGCAGTAGCGCCGGCGGCGCTCAACGTTGGTTAGATTTGAAATTTTTGCGCGTGCAACCGTCAGAATTAGCAAAATTAAGCGTGCCGATGATGGTGGCGTGGTATGCCAGCCGTCAAGCGCAATTACCGCGCAGTCAGGATATTTTTGCCATCGCGTTGTTTATCATTTTTCCCGTTTGGTTTATTTTTTTGCAGCCCGATTTGGGAACGGCAATTTTAGTGACCGCGTCGGGCATCATCGCTTTATTTTTAGCGGGACTTTCTTGGTGGTTTTTGGGGATTTTAATCACGTTAACCGCGGTGATTTTGCCGGTTTTTTGGTTTTGGGGCATTAAAGATTATCAGCGGCAGCGGATTTTAACTTTGTTTAATCCCGAAGCGGATCCGTTTGGCGCGGGTTATCACATTATTCAGTCGAAAATTGCCATCGGTTCGGGCGGCGTTTTTGGTAAAGGTTATATGTCGGGAACGCAATCGCAATTGGCGTTTTTACCCGAATCGAGTACGGATTTTATTTTTGCCGTGCTCGCAGAAGAACACGGTTTAATCGGGGTGACGATATTGCTGACGATATACTTACTCATTATTTTGCGTGGGTTATACTTATCCACCCGCCTAACCGACCGTTTCGCTTGCATTTTAAGCGGTAGTGTTTTTTTAACTTTTTTTATTAATGTATTTGTCAATATCGGTATGGTGAGTGGATTTTTGCCGGTGGTGGGATTACCGTTGGCATTAATCAGTTACGGGGGCAGTTCGATATTATCGTTAATGGTTGCTTTTGCCCTTGCAATGAATGTACACGCTGGATTTATGTCTGACAAAGAACAGGAGCAGTTATGAGGAATGGTTTTTTGAGCATCATCGTTTTAATTGTTGGTTTATCTTTATCGCCAACTGATGGCTATGCGAAAAATTATGCGCGCAATCGAGAAGCGGTGGATCATATGACTGCTCTAAGTTACCGCGAAAAAATGGATTTTAACTATTTATCGCGGTTATTAATGGCAATTCAGCGCGATGATGACGTTTTGAAAAAAATCAGTAAACCGGCGGAAAAAACCAAGCCGTGGTTTGAATATCGTCAAATTTTTCATGATGAAGCGCGCATTGCCGGCGGCATTGATTTTTATCGCAACCATTATTGGTGGTTAAAAAAAGCACAGGAAGAGTACGGTGTTGATCCGAGCATTATTGTTGCCATTATTGGCGTGGAAACGCGTTATGGCACGGTTACTGGCGATACGCCGGTTTTAACGGCGCTCGCTACTTTGTGTTTTGATTATCCCCCGCGCGCGGATTTTTTTTGCGGTGAATTGGATCGTTTTTTAATTTTGGCGCAGCGCGAAAATTGGAATCCGTTACAAATTAAAGGATCTTATGCTGGCGCTATGGGCATGGCGCAATTTATGCCGAATAGTTATCTCAATGATGCCGTTGATTTTGATGGCGATGGTCGGGTGGATTTGTGGGGCAGTCCCGCTGATGCGATTGGAAGCATTGCGCGTTATTTAAAAAATCGGCAGTGGGAAAAAGATGGGCAACTCGTTTATCCGTTAACGTCATCTTTGACGCACCCGCATTTTGGTGAAAGTCATAAACCGCACATTCCCGCAGAAGATTTAATGAACGGCAACAGCCTGAAAAATGACCAAAAATTCATGAAATGGTTAGGTTTAAATCAGCGGAAAAATTTGGGAACCTTGATTTTACAAGGAGAGAAAGGATCACTTTATTGGTTGACTGATAATAACTTTTACGTTGTGACTCGCTATAATAGCTCGCCGATGTACGCTATGGCGGTCATCGAATTAGCAGAAAGTATTAATCGAAAGATTAACACTCAAATTCCGTAAACTTAACCGAGAACACTAATGATTACACGAAATATCGCGCTAATCGTGCTTTTGGCGAGTCTGCCTTCTTTTAGCCAAACAATATCAGCGCCTCAAGAGAAAGATTTTTCTGAATCTGAATCTGATAAACAAGCAAAGGATCGTGAGCAACCCATCAAAATCGTGAAATATTTGGATTTTACAAAATCTGAATATGAGCGTTCGCGCCTTAGTTTGCTTGATGATAATCAAAAAAACGCGGTGGAAAAAAGCGCTGCGATAGCAGAAGCTACATCTTATGAATACACCGTCCGCGGAAAAACATATCAAACTTTAGCGCATGCTAATGATTTTAAACAAGAAGGAACCGCTTCTTGGTATGGTCCGGGTTTTCACGGTAAAAAAACGGCAAGTGGTGAAATTTTTAATCAAAATGAACTGACTGCTGCCCACAAACGTTTACCTTTGGGCACTAAAATCAGAGTGACAAATTTAAAAAATGGTAAAAGTGTAGTGGTAAAAATCAACGACCGCGGTCCTTTTCATAGCAATCGTGTGCTCGATCTTTCTCAAGCCGCCGCACAAAAAATTGGATTGCTGCATTCAGGCGTGACCAATGTCAGTATTGTGACCGTAAAATAATGGTCAAGATGATTGCAGGTTTTGAATGTGACGGCGCCGGTTTTTTTCCGTATTTTTTAAACGTACCGCGTTAATATGCCGCATCATCGGCATGATATATTTTTGGGGAATACGGATTTTCTTTCGGCGTTTTATATAGCGCAAATAAGCTTTCCCCCCCAAACATACGTTGCTTGGCATCGGCGTTTTAAAACTGCAATCGCCAATAAAAACGATGACCGAAATAATATTGATAGCCGGTAAATGTAGACTTTCGCAGATAACACGGCAATGTTTGCGGTTTTGATGTAGTGGATTTTGAAACGAAAATTGGCGTCCGTTGGGCAAAACTTGCGTCCAATAAGCTGCGTTTTCGTCACCAAAAATCCAACCGCTCATGTTTTTGGTTTCAATAACGAAAATCCCAAAAGGGGAAAAAATGATGTGGTCGATTTGGGTGGTTTTACCATTTTTTAACGGCATTAATATGTCATCAAGCGCTTGATAATGGCGGTTAAGTTGTTGATTGAGTGCGGAAACTTTTGCTTCGCCGAGCGCGCCTTTTTGCTCCGAACGGGTGCGATATTGGGGCGCAGAATGCACTTTTATGATGATAATGGCGCTGATGAAAATTAAAAAGAATAATATAAACAATACGATATGTTGACGAGACATTATCTTCCTTTACACTCAAACCGTCAGCAAAAAAACGAATTTCGTTATGGGAGCAATCGCGGGGCGGTTTATGATGATAAATTTGTTGAAAGTTAGCAACCTTTCGGTACACTCTAACCTCAATTTTGATCAAAGGAGCGATTATGTTTTTGCTGCTATCTAACGATGATGGCTATGCATCGGCGGGAATGCGCGCATTGGTGGAAGTGATGGAGGGCGCCGTTGAGCGCTTGATCGTGATGGCGCCGGAAAGCAACTGCAGCGGCGTTAGTCATGCTCTAACATTAACACGACCTTTAACCGTGCAAACTCACGGCAACGCGATTTATAGCGTAAATGGTACGCCGGCAGATTGTGTGCGCGTGGCGGTGGGTGGTTATTTTGATGAAGTGCCAGATATGGTGATTTCGGGCATTAATTGTGGAGCAAATTTGGGCGATGATGTGCTTTATTCGGGCACGGTTGCGGCGGCTTTTGAAGGGCGGTATTTAAAATTTCCAGCGTTGGCAATTTCCAATGTTGCCCATCGTCCCAAACATCTCGCGGATACTGCGCAGATTGTGTTAGATTTATTCTCCTTTTTTAAAAAAAATCCATTAACCGGCGCTACGCTGTTGAATATCAATATTCCGGATTTGCCGCGGGCAGAAATTCGGGGGATACGCGTGACGCGATTGGGACAATGTCGTCAGGAGCGTCCGCTGGAAAAAATGATCAATCCGCGGCAAGAGGAATGTTATTGGATTGGGGCGAATAAAGGGGGGTTTTTAGCTGATGAGGGAAGCGATTTTGCTGCCATTGAACAGGGATTTGTGTCGATTACGCCATTGCAGTTTGATGTGACGCATGATGATCAACTGGAAGCGGTGAAACATTGGTTGGAGCCTATGAGATGAAAAAAAATGTAAAGCAGTTATGGATTGGTTTTTTACTGACAGCAGCAGTAATTATTGCTGGTTGCCATTCTTACCCCTCGCCGTATGAATTACACGGACAACGCGGCGCCTTAAAACCCGGTGCGCCCTATATGATTCAAAAAGGCGATACTTTATTCGGCATCGCGTGGCGCTATGGTTTGGATATTGATGAATTAGCGCGTTGGAATAATATTACTAATAAAAACCGTATATTAGCTGGAGAAGCTTTGCAAACGATTCCGCCGATCGGCGTAATGCGCGAGCGCATAATCGTTCCAGAAGTTACCGCTACCGGTATGAGCGGTTGGATTTGGCCGACACGAGGAGATTTGGCGCAAAATTTCTCTTCTAACGCGCCGGGTAAACAAGGTATCCGCATCAGTGGTCAGCGCGGACAAAAAATCGTCGCTGCGGCGTCTGGAGAAGTGGCGTATACCGGAACAGGATTATCTGGTTTTGGGCGCATGGTGATTATTCAACACCCCGGAAGAATTTTGTCAGCTTATGGTTTTTTAGATGAAATTTTAGTGCGCGAAGGACAAACAATTGCCGCCGGTCAAGCAATTGGCACTATGGGGATTGCGGCAAATAGTACGCCAATGTTGCATTTTGAAACCAGAAAACAAGGTAAACCCGTTAATCCACATATTTATATCGGAACTTCACCAAGGTATTGATGTGGAATATAAATACCGTATTTTGAATTGTGAAGAAGTTTATCACGGTTTTTTTAAAATAACGCGTTATTTGGTTGATTTTCAATATTTTAGCGGTGGGTGGAGCGGTGCATTGGCGCGCGAATGTCTCGGCACCGGCGGCGTTGTTGCTGCGCTTCCTTATGATCCTAATACGGATGAGTTTGTTTTTATTGAACAATTTAGAATTGGTTTGCTGGCAGCTGGTGAAAAGCCTTGGAGCGTGGAGATTGTGGCAGGTTTTATGGATAAGGCAAATGAATCGCCAGAACAGTGTATTCAGCGCGAATTACAAGAAGAAATTGGCACGCCGGCAGAAGAGTTGCTGCCGGTAATGCGTTATTTTGCGAGTCCCGGCGGAAGTGGCGCCGTGACTCATTTATATTTTGCACGCGTCGATGTGAATAAAATTCAGCCGCTAACCGGATTGCATGAAGAAGGTGAAGATATTCGTGTGATGCGGGTTTCTCGGCAACAAGCGCAACGTTGGTTACAAGAAGGGGTAATTCGTAATGCAACGTTATTATTAGCTTTACAGGCGTTTTTCTTGCGCGATCGCGTTTCTTTATTTAAGTGAGCCAATTCATGAGCACCATTTCAAGAGTGTTATTTTTCGGATTATTTTCCATTCATACTTTAGCTTTTGCGTTCGATTGCCAAAATAAAGAGCCGTTATTTGCGGCAGTTTATCGTGGCGAGCAAAATGTTGTAGCCCGTTATCTGGCAAATCAATGCGCGATTGATGTGAGCGATGAATATGGTTTAACGCTTTATGATTTAGCGGCAATGGGCGGTGCGAGCGAATTGCAGCAATGGTTAGTCAAACAAAAAGTAGCCAAAGAAGGCGAATATTCCAGCGCTTTAATTCGTTTAATTCAAACGGGATTGCGCTTTTTGGATTTTGACGCCGGTGTTATTGATGGCGTTTATAATCAAGATACGCAATCGGGCATCAAAGCGTTTCAGAAATCACAAAAACAAAAAACTACCGGCAAAATCACGGCGGATTGGCTGCGGATTTTTAACCGCCGTTTAACGGCTAAAGTTCAGCAGCGTTTAAATCACTTTGGTTATGCTGCCGGCGGCGCGGACGGTATTATTGGTAAAAAAACGCAAGAGG
The DNA here is from genome assembly GCF_001263335.1 of Dichelobacter nodosus. Lineage (GTDB taxonomy): Bacteria > Pseudomonadota > Gammaproteobacteria > Cardiobacteriales > Cardiobacteriaceae > Dichelobacter > Dichelobacter nodosus. The sequence goes on along the minus strand of NZ_LGVW01000028.1, from coordinate 226,606 downwards.
CGTTAATCGCGCTGCGAAAACAATATCAATTGCCGTGGTTAACTTATAGCTTTATCGATGACCGGCTCATTTATCAAATTATGTTGACGGAAAACGAAAATAATAAAAAACAAATTGAAAAAAATCAGTTAATTGCAAAAAAACAACGAGAACAACAAAAAAAAGCAGCGGCGGAACGTTTGCGGCAACAAGAAATCGCCCGCAAACAGTTTGAAGAACGCGAGCAACAAAAAGCTTTAGAACGAGAGCGTCTTGTTGCTGCGCAATTGCAAAAACACGTTGCACAGATGAATTTTGTTGAGTCCAAAAATACGATTCATCATGAAGATGTTAAAAATACGTTGCGCGATATGTTAGACGCGCCCGCGTCACAAAAAATTCCATTGCGGCAAACGTCGCGCAATTTGTTGGCAGAACAAAAAGCACAAGCCGCATTGCAACAAGCGCAATTGGTGGCAGCAAAAGCAGCCGCCGCCGAAAGAACGGAGCGCGCGCAAGCCGCGCAATTGATCGCCGAAAAGCAAAAAGCACAGCAAGAAGAACAAAAACGGCGCCAGCAAGCGTTATTACAAGCGCAACAAAAGCAAATGGAATTGGAAAGAATGCAACAGGAGCAAATGCGTTTGGCGCAGTTGCAAGCCGTTCGTACGGCGCAAGCGGAAAAAGAAGCCGCAGAACAAGCGCAAAAAACGGAATTATCAACTTACGTGCCGGCGAAAAAATATAGTTTTAATAAATTGTCGGGAATATTGAAATTTGGGGATAGTCCGCGGGTGTGCCAAATCAACGGGCAGGCTTTAGATGGCAGTTGGTGCGAAACGCATTATCCATCAGGAGCCGATAAGCCGTGCGATGCGATTTTGAGTAATACGGGCATTATGGTGAGTTTGGTGTGCCATTAGTTTTTTGGTTTCAAAATATTATCTATTCTTTTTAATTGATGATTGCTTTTTGCTTTTTTTACTTTATAATCGCGCACTGGTCTGTATTGGTTCTTCGCGACAATAAGCCGTCAACCCCGTCAGGTCCGGAAGGAAGCAGCGGTAGCGGTGATTTGGGTGCCGAAGGGTGCTGGTACAGACCTCTTTGTTTTTGAGGGTAACGATTTATGTATCAGGTTTTAGCACGAAAATGGCGACCCAAAACATTTCGTGAACTCGTAGGGCAGCAGCATATTACGCAAGCGCTAAGTTATGCCTTAGATCATGATCGCCTTCATCACGCCTATCTTTTTACCGGTACGCGCGGCGTCGGTAAAACCTCTCTCGCGCGCATTTATGCCAAATCGCTTAATTGTTTAATTAACGGCACCAGCGCTCAACCTTGCGGACAATGTGAACATTGTTTAGAAATTGATCAAGGTCGTTTTCCTGATTTAATTGAAGTAGATGCCGCTTCTCGGCGCGGAATCGATGAAACTAAAGAGTTGCTCGATAACCTGCCTTATGCGCCCGTTAAAGGACGTTATAAGGTTTATTTGATTGATGAAGTGCATATGTTTACGCGGGAAAGTTTTAACGCATTGTTAAAAACTTTGGAAGAACCGCCGCCGCACGTTAAATTTATTCTTGCTACCACAGATATTCAAAAAGTGCCGACAACCGTTTTATCGCGGTGTTTACAATTTCATCTCAAAAATATTAATCCTGAACAATTGCGGCAGCATTTAGCGCATATTTTGCAAGTAGAACGCATTGATTATGAAGCAGAAGCATTGGTGCTTTTAGCGCAGGCAGCGCGCGGCAGTATGCGGGACGGCTTGAGCTTTTTGGATCAAGCCATCGCTTACGGGCAAGGCGTAGTGAAAACCGATGATGTGGCTTATTTATTGGGCGCGGTGCCCACGGCGCAGATTTATCGTTTGTTAACGAAAATTGCCGAAAGCGATGCGCGGGCGGTGCGGGCGATTTTGACAGAATTAGATGCTTTTTCGCCCGATTATATGGACGTTTTACGGCATGTTTTTCAAGGATTACAACAAATTACCGTCGCGCAATTGCAAGCGCAGCAAAACCCAAATGAAATTGATCAAACCTTGGTGCGTTTAGCGCAACAATTGCCTGTGGAATTGGTGCAATTGTGGTATCAAATTATCAGCGATGCTTGGCAAAGTATGCCTTATCAGCCCGATATGCGCGTGGCGTTGGAAATGACGTTTTTACGCATGATTGCATTGCAGCCGTTGCTTCCAGAAACGACGATATCCGAAAAACACATCATTCCAGAACCGGATAACGATGTGGATTTACCGCCGTGGCGTGATGATGAATCAGAAATGAATACCGCGCCGCTGGAATCGTCAGAAAATGATGTACCGGATAATAATGATGTGGATTTACCGCCGTGGCATGATGATGAATCAGAAATGATAAACACCGCGCCGGCAGAACCGTTAGAAAATGATGCGCCGGATAATAACGGTGTCGATTTGCCGCCGTGGCGTGATGATGAATTAGAAATGATGAATACCGCGCCGGCGGAAGCGTCAGAAAATGATGTGCCGAATGACAATGATGCGGATATGCCGCCGTGGCGTGATGATGAATTAGAAATGATAAATACCGCGCCGCTGGAATCGTCAGAAAATGATGTGCCGGATAATAATGATGTGGATTTACCGCCGTGGCATAACGATGAATTAGAAATGAATACCGTGCCGCTGAAATCGTCAGAAAATAAATCCGTTATTCAATTGGAGCAAGCGGTTAATCAATTGCAATTGTGGTCGCAGTTTTTAAATACTTTGCCCGTGGAAGATGTTTTTTTGCAGTCGCTTGTGGAACAAAGTATTCCTGTTTCTTTTCAAAATGATAGCTTGCAGTTGGCAGTTTTATCCGCTGCGGCATCGTGGGTAAATGAGCAACGTTTGGCGGATTTAACGCGAATTTTAAGCGCATCGTGTGCCAGAAAAATCGCGGTGAGCATTACGTTTGACGATACGATCGCAACGCCCGCGATGTTACGTCAGCAAGAATCCGATCAGATGCATCAAATGGCAAAGCAAAAATTGCTTCAAAATCCCGTCGTGCGTACTTTGATGACCGATTTTCACGGTAAAATTATGCGCGACAGTATTTGTGTTTTAGATAAAAAGGAATCGATATGATAAAAAGTGGATTGGGCAGTATGATGAAAAAAGCCCAAGAAGTTCAAGAAAATATGCAAAAAATGCAGGCGGATTTGGTTAATAAAACGGTCACAGGTCAATCGGGTGCGGGCGCAGTTGAGATTGTTTTAAATGGTCATTATGGTTGCGAACGCGTACATATTTCAAAAGAAGCACAACAAGAATCTCCAGAAATTTTAGAGGCGTTAATCGCCGCAGCATTTAATGATGCGGTGCAAAAAGTGCAAGAATTAACGCAACGAGAAATGAGCGCGATTACTGCGGGATTGAATTTGCCTAATGGATTTAAATTACCTTTTTAAATGTCATTTTCACCCAGTTTTGATGCATTAGTGCAGGCGTTGACGTGTTTATCCGGCGTTGGGAAAAAAACGGCGCAACGTATGGCTTTGGATTTATTGTTAAAGAAAAATGCTGAAGCGGCAACGTTAGCAAAGGCGTTAACAACGGCGCTGGCGACGGTGCAGCGCTGCCGTTATTGCCGCAATTTAAGCGATGCTGAAGTGTGTTTATTGTGTGCCGATCCGTTGCGCAATCGGCAGCAAATTTGCGTTGTGGAAACGCCGGCAGACGTTATCGCGATTGAACAAGCAACCGATTATCGCGGTTTATTCTTTGTTTTAATGGGACATATTGCGCCGCTCGATGGTATGGGACCAGAAGCGTTGGGCATGGATATTTTAGATGATCGGTTGGCAAATGAGGCTATTTCTGAACTCGTATTGGCGACCAATGCCACGCTTGAGGGCGAAACGACGGCGTATTTTTTAGCCGAACTGGCGGCTAAACACGGCATTCAAGCCACCCGTTTAGCTTATGGCGTGCCGCTGGGCAGTGAATTATCTTATATCGATAAACAAACGTTGCATCACGCATTTCAAAGCCGCGATCACTATCATGAGTTATAAATTTTTTGATGATGGCAAACATTTTGCCGCGCGATGTTTTTAATTGACTTTTTTCAAGGGGCTGCGTATGATTCCGCGCTTTGAATTTTGTCTTAGGAGTTAAAAATGTCTAAGCGTACCTTCCAACCCAGTAATCTTAGCCGTAAGCGCACTCATGGTTTTCGCGCCAGAATGGCAACAAAAAATGGTCGTCAAGTATTAAGTCGCCGTCGTGCAAAAGGTCGTTATCGTCTTACGGTTTAAATGTGGCAACACCCGATAACCGTTTTTCAAAAAATGCGCGGTTAACACAGCGTGGAGAATTTGACCGCGTTTTTGCCACGCCCGATCAGCGAAGTAGTGACCGTTATTTCACCGTTTTGGGACGTTTTTGCGGCGAAGAGCGAGCTCGTTTGGGAATCATCGTTGCAAAGCGTCACATCGCTAGAGCTCATGAACGCAATCGTGTAAAGCGCGTGGTGCGTGAGAGTTTCCGTCAATACCGTTTTAAAAAATTGCTTGATTTGGTCGTATTAGCAAGAGCTTCCGCACAAACAGCCACAAACGATGAATTACAACGCTCGCTGGCACGGCATTGGAAACATATTCAATCATGAGTCGAATTCTCATTGGCTTAATCAAATTATATCGTCTGACTTTAAGTCCTTACCTCGGTCAGCAGTGCCGTTTCGTGCCCAGTTGTTCTCATTACACGGAAGAGGCAATTCGCCGTCATGGTTCTTGGCGGGGCAGCTGGCTCGGTATTAAAAGAATAATGCGTTGTGGGCCGTGGTGTTCGGGGGGCTATGATCCTGTACCGGAAAAAGATGTGGAGAAACATGAAAGGTAATCTTAGAGTAGTTTTGTATACCCTCGCAGCGGGGTTATTTTTTATTTTGTGGCAACGTTGGCAAGTGGCAAATCGTCCCGTTGAAGTATCACCAACATTGCCGGTTGCCAGTCAAACCGTTAAAAAAACAGAAACGCTTGATCAACAACCGCCAATTTCGGCTTCTGAAACCTCGGAAGCACCCGATCGGGTGCGTGTGAAAACCGATGTATTGGATATTGCGTTTTCCACTCAAGGCGCTTCAATTGTGGAAGCGAAATTACTCAATTACGCGTTTACAATTGATAATAAATCGCCGTTGACTTTATTACATGCAGAAAATCCTAGCCGCATGGTGTTTCAATCGGGGTTAGTCAGTCAATCGGGAACAACAGCGCCCAATCATTTTTCACAATGGAAGAGCGCGCAAAAAGAATATGTTTTACCAGATGATGCGGAACATATCAGCGTTCCTTTTACGTGGGAAGATGAGCACGGCGTGCGGTTTACCAAAACTTTTACATTCCATCGCGGTACTTATCGTTTTGAAATTGAGGAAACCGTAGAGAACCAAAGCGAACGCCCGTGGCAAGGTTTTGCTTATCGCCAAATTGCTTTTGGAGAAGCTGCCAAAATGGGCGGTTTGGGACAAGTAGCAACTTTTACGGGCGCGGTGACTTCCTCTGAAGAAAATCGTTATAACAAAATCGAATTAAAAGACATCGCCAGCGCTAAAAAAGCCAAATTAAATGAAGTTACCCAAACGGGTTGGGTGGCGATGATGCAGCATTATTTTTTAGCTGCCGTGGTGCCGCAATCGGGCGTAGAAAATCGTTTATATACACAATACGATAACGGCGACCATATCGTCGGTACGCACGACAAAGAAGTAACAATTGCGCCGCGTGATACGCATCATTTCAAATCTACCGGTTATATTGGGCCCAAAATCAGCAAAAATTTATCCGCGATCGCGCCATATTTAGATAAAACCATTGATTACGGTTATCTCTTTATGATTTCCCAATTGATGTTTCACGTCATGACCTTCATTTATACAGTCATCGGCAACTGGGGCGGCGCGATTATCGTGATGACTTTATTAATTAAATGTTTGTTTTTTGTGCCGTCGGCGTGGGCGTATAAATCGATGGCAAAAATGCGGGCGTTACAACCCGAAATCAATCGCTTAAAAGCGCAATATGGCGAAGATAAACAAGCCTTTAGTCAAGCAATGATGCAACTGTATCGCGATAGAAAAGTCAATCCTGCCAGTGGTTGTTTGCCGATGTTATTGCAAATTCCATTTTTTATTGCGTTTTATTGGGTTTTGGCAGAATCCGTTGAATTGCGCCACGCGCCGTGGATAGGTTGGATTCAAGATTTATCATCTATGGATCCGCTTTATATTCTGCCGATCATCAATGCCGCGTTGATGTTTTTACAACAAAAACTCAATCCGCCACCACCTGATCCAACTCAGGCAAAAGTGATGATGATGATGCCGTTGGTTTTTGGGTTTATGTTTATGTGGTTCCCATCAGGATTGGTATTGTATTGGACGATGAGCAATGCGTTTTCCATCGTGCAGCAATACGTGATGAATAAACGTTATGGTCAACGGGTAACCAGCGCACAATCATGATTGCTAACGAAACCATCGCAGCAATTGCAACGCCTCCGGGAATTGGAGGCGTTTGCATTATTAGGATAAGCGGCGCACAAGCGCACGCGATCGCGGTTAATATCACACACAAAAAAAATCTGGTGCCGCGGCAGGCGATTTTGAGCCATTTTTATGACTTATCCGGCGAACAAATCGATCAAGGAATTGTGCTTTATTTTCCGGCGCCTCATTCGTTTACTGGAGAAGATGTTGTTGAATTACAAGGGCATGGCGGCATTGCCGTTGCTCATGCTTTATTGTCTGCAACTTTAGATTTTGGCGCGCGTTTGGCGCACGCTGGAGAATTTACGCAACGGGCATTTTTAAACGATAAATTGGATTTAGCGCAAGCCGAAGCGGTGGCGGATTTAATTCATGCGCGTTCACAAGATGCGTTGCGGGCAGCGAATCGTTCTTTGCAGGGCGTTTTTTCTCAAAAAATTGATGCGTTAGCCGATGAATTGTTGCGGTTGCGCGTTTATGTGGAAGCGTCGTTGGATTTTTCCGAAGATGAGATTGATTTTTTGGGTGAAGGAAAAATTCGGGAAAAACTGGTTGATTCTTTGCAAAAAACGCAGCAATTACTCGCGCAATCGCAGCAGGGGCAACTACTCAATGACGGGATTCATTTGGTATTAGCGGGAAAACCTAACGCGGGAAAATCGAGTTTACTCAATGCGTTATTAGGCGAAGAACGCGCGATTGTGACGCCGCAAGCAGGAACGACGCGCGATATCGTGCGTGAAGATTGGATCATTGATGGCATTCCCGTTCATTTATCGGATACCGCGGGTTTACGAGAAAGTCAGGATTTGGTGGAACAAGAAGGCATTCGCCGCAGTTTCGATGCCGTAAAACGCGCTGATATCGTTTTATTGCTGGCAGACGGCAGCGCGCGTGATAATGATGCGCGGGCGGAGTTTGTGTCGTTACAAGAAGAATTGCATCAATTAGCGCCGCATGCCCAGTTTTTGGTGGTTTATAACAAGGCAGATTTAGTTGATGAACAAACTGCTGGTGATGGTTTGTGGATATCGGCAAAAACTGGCGCTGGAATAGAAATATTATTGAAAAAAATTGCCACGTTAGCCGGTAAAAATCAGCATGAAGAAACGGTTTTTATCGCGCGAAAACGTCATATTCACGCGCTCGAGTCCGTAGAAGCGCATTTGCAACGCGCTTTGCAACAATTGGAACAATTTTTTGTTGCAGAATTGGTGGCGGAAGAATTGCGTTTGGCGCATCTGGCTTTGGGCACGATTACGGGAACGGTAAGCTCTGACGATTTATTAGATGAAATTTTTTCCGGATTTTGTATTGGTAAATAAGAAATTAATATCCATTAAAAACATATAATTAGTTAAATAATACGGGCATTCCTTGACCTTTTAACGTTCTCTCGCTAGAATTCGCCGTCTTCTAGGCATTCCCCGATAGCTCAGTCGGTAGAGCAAATGACTGTTAATCATTGGGTCGGCGGTTCGAGCCCGTCTCGGGGAGCCAGTTCACGTTATTTTATTTTTCACGATAAACCGATTTTTTCCCCGATAGCTCAGTCGGTAGAGCAAATGACTGTTAATCATTGGGTCGGCGGTTCGAGCCCGTCTCGGGGAGCCAAAATGAGTGCCACGCTTGCGTGGCATTTTTATTGCGCAGTAGCGCACTATTAAAGCGTCTTGCCTTCTTATTCTTCCTATAACGCGTACAATACGCATTTTTCTTGTTTATATTACGGACGATGCGCGATGAAGTTATTAACCTTATCTGATATTCAACGGTTGATTGCCAACGAAATGGAGCAAACAGAAAGGGTGATGCAACGAGAAATTTATACCGAAGTGGCGCTAGCGCAATCAGTGATGCGGTATGCGCTTCAAGCAAAGGGCAAAAGATTTCGTCCTATGTTGCATTTATTAAGCGCTGGCGTGTGCGATTATCGCGGGGATTTTGCGCCGACGGCGGCGGCGTTTATTGAGTTTATTCATAACGCTACTTTGCTTCACGATGATGTGGTTGATAGTTCTGATATCCGGCGGGGACAAGCGAGCGCTCATATTATTTTTTCTAATGCTGCCAGCATTTTGGTTGGCGATTTTTTATATACCCGCGCATTTCAATTAATGGTCAGTAGCGGCAATGCTGCGGTATTAAAAACGATGGCAGATGCTACTAATTTAATTGCTGCTGGAGAAGTGATGCAATTGGCAAATATGCATAATCCGGATATTGATGAAACGTGTTATTACCGCGTGATTGAGTTAAAAACCGCGGTTTTATTTTCTGCGGCGTGCAAAATTGCGGCACAACTGGCTGGTGTGAGCGAAGAAAAAATTGCGGCGTTAGCTGATTACGGTAAAAAACTGGGTATGGCTTTTCAAATGATCGACGATATGTTGGATTACATGGGCGATGAAAGCAAAATTGGCAAAGCGTTGGGCGATGATTTGGCTGAAGGAAAGCCGACAATGCCGTTGATTCGGGCGTTGCAACAATTATGTGATCCCGATCAAAAACGATTGCGCGCGATTTTGCAAACGGGCGACCGAGAAGCGATTACGGAAGTAATTACCTTGTTAAAAAAGACGGACGCTTTGGCATACACGCAAGCGCAAGCGGAAAAAATGGCAACCGCGGCGGCGGAAGCGTTAATGATTTTTCCAGAAAATGATTATAAAAACGCTTTGATTTCTTTAGCTTATCAAGCAGTGCATCGTGAAGCATGAAAAAAGCAGCCTAAAAATTAGGCTGCTTTAAGTTTCTAATGATTATTCACCGGCTTTTATTGGTGCTTTTCCTGTTTTTTCTGTGATTTTTTCTGTCATTTCCGCTTCCAGCGCTTTCATTTCTTTAAATACTTTTTCAGCTCTTGCCATAGAGGTTTCCGTTGCTTTTTCTGCTGAAACTTCTGGCAGTTTATTCAATTCTGCTTGTTCCTCGATAAATGTTTTTTCCATCGCTTGCCATTTTTCTAAAACGGAATTGCCGAATAAATCGGGGTAATCAAACGCCATTTTATCGATGTTTGCAGCAACCCAATACCATGAATTTTCATCGTATTTTGTGCTTTGTGAATTTTTATAAGCAGAATAAGTATCTGTAATGTTGCCGTAATACGGTAAATAAGGCGCGCTGCGTGTTAATCCCGTTGCTAACCATAAAACGCTGTTGGTATTCTGGGGTAATTTATCGCTTAATTGATAAATATGACCTTCCAAGACGTATTCATTGCCGAGAGGATATTTATAAACCGCGCGATCTTTTAAATCAGTGATGGCGTAACGACCTCGAGCGTTGTAAGTGACGGAAGGCGCTTTATCAGAGGGTTTAAATTCAGGCAAATGCTCGAAGCGATTGCGTTGCAAATTCATAACGTCAACAATGCTGATTTTACGATCGGAACTTTGTAAAAGTTCGTAGTGCGTATCGGTATATTTAATATTGGCGTTGGGATTTAAAAGTTTGATGCCAGAATAAGTGCGCGAACGGTTTCTATCTTCCATTTCTGGCGCATAAGATAATGCAACGTGGAATTTACCTTCTACAGTGGTATACGTGGTTGCTTTTCGTCGCTGTCGTATTAGCTAAAATTGAAACAAATAAAAAGGACGCTTTTTACTGCGTCCTTTAAAATTTGATTGGTCGGGGTAACAGGATTTGAACCTGCGACCCCTTGCACCCCATGCAAGTGCGCTACCAGACTGCGCTATACCCCGAACAGGGCGTTTATTATAGAGAGTTAAAGAAATGATGCAAGTAAAAAAAACATTATGGTTGCCGGCACAATGGTCAGAAAAGCTGCCAGTGATTGCCGGCGTGTCATTAACCGCGCAGGAAGATAAAAAAACGGGCTTTAGTCTTGCTCGTGATAACGATTTATCTATTGTGACCGCGCGCCGCGCACAATTAGCGCAATCTAGCGGTTTAACAGGCTCGTGGTTATGGTTAAATCAAAGCCATAGCGCGCAAGTTATCAGCGATGACGATTATCCACAAACGCAATCTGCCGATGCGTTAATTGCGCGTTCGAGCGGAACTGTCGCCGTGGTATTGACGGCGGATTGTGTTCCCGTTTTATTAAGCAACCGCGACGGCAGCGAAGTTGCCGCGATTCATGCCGGTTGGCAGGGACTTTATCGTGGCATTATTGCGCAAACCGTTTCACAAATGCACACGCCACCGCAGGCATTATATGCGTGGATCAGCGCCGCCATTCGTCAACCAAGTTATGAAGTTGACGAAGCTTTTTATCAGCGGTTTTTGGCATTATCTCCTGATTATGCGGCATTTTTCCGCGCCAATCGTTTGGGACATTATTTGGCGGATTTGCCTGCCATCGCGCATCAACAATTGCAAAACGCCGGATTACAACGCCCGCATATTTGCGACAGCGGATTATGTTCGTTTTCGGATCAACGGTTTTTTTCCTATCGCCGTAATCAACAAAATGCCGGACGCATGGCAAGTTTTATTGCCGTTTGCTAAAAAAATCCCCCGAACGAGCGGGGGAGATTCATTTAACGATAACCGTTAGGATTTTTTGTTTGCCAGCGCCAAGTATCTTTCATCATTGTTTCCAAATCACGCGTTGCTTTCCAGCCGAGTTCCCGCTCGGCTTTTGCAGGATTGGCGTAACACATCGCAATATCGCCTTGGCGTCTTGGCGCAATTTGATAAGGAATATTTTTACCGCTGGCGCGTTCAAAAGCATGAATGATTTCTAACACGGAATAACCCGTGCCCGTGCCCAAATTCCAAATATGCAATCCCTTTTTTTGTTCGATCACATTAAGCGCGTCAAGATGACCCTGCGCTAAATCCATCACATGAATATAATCGCGCACGCCGGTGCCGTCTTGCGTCGGATAATCGTCGCCGAAAACAGATAAATGCGGAAAAACGCCGGTTGCCACGCGCGCAATATAAGGCAGCAAATTATTGGGAATACCGTTGGGATCTTCACCAATTTCCCCGCTTTCATGCGCACCAATCGGATTGAAATAGCGCAAAATGGCAATATTCCAATCATTATCAGCGCGGACAACATCGCTTAACATGCGTTCAATCATCAATTTAGTAGCGCCGTAAGGATTGGTTGGGCTTTGCGTGGGATAATTTTCATCGATGGGATTTTGTATGGGATCGCCGTAAACGGTTGCCGATGAACTAAATACAAAAGTTTTGATTTTTGCTTCTTGCATCGCTTGCAACAGCACGGTAGCGCCGTATACATTGCAATGATAATAATCCAGCGGTTTTGCCACACTTTCGCCCACGGCTTTCAGCCCCGCAAAATTCATTACGGCGTTGATCGGATAATCGCAAAATAATTGATCCAGCAGCGCACGGTCGCGGATATCGCCTTTTACAAAAGGGATATTTTTGCCCGTGAGTTGCGCGACGCGGCGCAATGATTCTGGACTGCTGTTGCTTAAATTATCCAAAACAACCAGTTCATAGCCTTGATTTAAGAGTAATAACGTGGTGTGCGAGCCGATATAACCAGCACCGCCTGTAATTAAAATCATAATTCCCCCTCAATGTCGCCAATATCGCGGCGATAAGTCATACTGTTAAACGTAATGAGCTGAATGCCGCTGTAGGCTTTTTGTTTGGCTTCGGCAAGTGAATTGCCCAAACCGATGACGTTTAACACGCGACCGCCATCAGTTAAATATTCGCCGTCGAGTAATTTTGTTCCCGCGAAAAAAACATGTGAAAAAAACCGTGCTTTTTCAATATGTTCTATCGTGTAACCTTTTTTAAATGCCGCGGGATAACCTTGAGATGCCGCTACCACGCAAACCGCCGTTTGCTTTGACCAAGTCAGTGGCGTTTCTTCAAGACGCGCTTCCAAACACGATTGAATCACGGTTAATAAAGAACTTTGCATTAACGGCAATAAAGTTTGCGTTTCCGGATCGCCAAAGCGTAAGTTGTACTCTAACAGAAACACTCCGCGCTCATTAATCATTAAACCGAAAAAAATCACGCCGGCAAAACGCAAATTTTCGGCTTGTAATCCGCGCAATGTGGGTTGCAAAACGTCGGTTAAAAACTGCTGATATTGCGTTTCCGTAAATTGCGGGTGCGGCACAACAACACCCATGCCGCCCGTATTTTCCCCCGTATTATGTTCGCCGATGGTTTTATGATCTTTGGCGGCAAGCATGGGTTTGATGTATTTGCCGTCGTAAAAACTTAAAACAGAAGCTTCAAAACCCTGCAAATATTCTTCAATAACGATTTCTAATCCCGCTAAACCAAAGCGTTTTTCAATCATCATGTTACGAACGGTTGTTTGCGCTTCGGTATGCGTTTGACAAATCACAACGCCTTTTCCCGCCGCCAAACCGCTGGCTTTAATCACTACCGGATAACGGCAATTTTCTAAATAAGATAAAGCAGCTGACGGTTCGGTAAATATTTGATAATCAGCAGTTTTTATCTTGTATTTTTTCATGAAATCTTTGGCAAATGCTTTACTGCCTTCCAACATTGCCGCGGCTTGATGCGGTCCAAAAATGGCTAAATTTTCGTCATGAAAACGATCAACAATTCCTTCAACTAACCAAGCTTCCGAGCCGACAATGGTCAAATCAATATCGTTATCGAGCGCAAAAGCAACGATTTCATCGAGATCATCGCAACGCACGCATTCGGCTTTTTGTAATTCAACAATGCCGGCATTGCCGGGAGAAACGTAAATATTTTGAATTTCAGCTTCTTGAGCGAGCTTCCATGCGATAGCGTGCTCGCGCCCGCCGTTACCGATAATGAGGATCTTCATAAGAGGAAAACTCCTTATAGATGGCAATAAAGCTCTATTTTAACGGAATTACCGCGCATCATCGGGGTAATTTATCGCTATTTGATGATGATAACGATAAAAATCCGGTGCTCCATTCATGACGCTTGTCAAGCTATCGCGTATAATTTTCTCTTTTTTACGGGAATTCTATGATGGAGCTGAATTTAGATTATCAGCAGATTGATGAATTATTAGAACGAGAGCAGTCGCTGCGGAGGTATCTTTGACTACGCTGGAAAAGCAGAACGTTTAGAAGAAATCAACCGCGAATTAGAACAACAAGCGATTTGGTCGCAGCCGGAACGCGCCGCCGCGCTTAATAAAGAGCGTTCCAGCATGCAAACGGTGGTTTTAGGATTGGATAACATTCATCAGGGATTAAATGATGCGCGCGAACTCATGGCGTTAGCAGAAGATGAAAATGATGAAGAACTGGTGCAATCCGCGCGTTTGGATATTGAGCGTTTACAAAAATCTGTAGAAATTTTGGAATTTCGCCGCATGTTTTCCGGCGAATTAGACGCTAACAACGCTTTTTTGGATATTCAATCTGGATCGGGCGGAACAGAAGCGCAAGATTGGGCGGAAATGTTAGAACGCATGTATTTACGTTGGGGTGAAGCAAAAGGGTTTACCACCGAATTATTGGAAGAAACGCCAGGCGACGTTGCCGGCATTAAATCGGCAACTATTCGTTTTACTGGTGAATATGCTTATGGTTGGTTAAAAACGGAAATCGGCGTGCATCGTTTAGTGCGCAAATCGCCTTTTGATGCTAATAATCGCCGTCATACGTCTTTTGCCGCGGTTTTCGTTTCTCCAGAAATTGATGATGCTATTGAAATTGACATTAATCCTGCGGATTTGCGGATTGATGTTTATCGCGCATCTGGCGCCGGCGGGCAACACGTTAACCGAACCGAGTCCGCTGTTCGGATTACGCATTTGCCAACGGGAACCGTTGTGCAATCGCAAGACAGCCGAAGTCAGCATCAAAATAAACAAACTTGCATGCGCCATTTACGCGCTAAATTGTATCAATTAGAGTTACACAAACGTTCAGAAAGCGCGCAAGCGCTGGAAGATAGCAAATCTGATATTGGTTGGGGGAATCAGATTCGTTCTTATGTTCTTGATCAACAAAGAATTAAAGATTTACGCACCGGTTATGAAACCAGCAATACACAAGCGGTTTTAGACGGTGATTTAGACCCATTTATTCAGGAAAGTCTCAAACAAGGGGTAGAACTATGAGTCACAATGAAAAAATACAAGATGAAAATAAGTTGATTGCCGAACGCCGGCAGAAATTGCAAAAAATCCGCGATACGCAAAAAATTGCGTTTCCTAATGATGCGCGTCCCACGCATAAAGCCGCGCAATTGCATCGCGATTTTGATCACGGCGATGAAGCCGCTTTATCGCAAGCAGGAACCGTTGCCATTGCCGGACGCATGATGGGAAAACGGGTGATGGGAAAAGCCAGTTTTGTGCATGTTCAAGATGGATCTGGTGAACAAATTCAATTGTACGTTTCCAGCGATGCGTTAACCGAGGAAGTTTATGAAGAATTTAAAACGTGGGACGTCGGCGACATTATTTTTGCGTCCGGTTCTCTTTTTCGCACTAAAACCGGCGAGTTAACCGTACAAACAAACGCCATTCGTTTATTAACAAAATCATTGCGCCCGTTGCCGGATAAATTCCACGGTTTAACTGACCAAGAAATTCGTTATCGTCAACGTTATGTGGATTTAATGGTTAATGCACAAAGCTGCGATGTTTTTAAAGCGCGGTCAAAAATTATCAGTTATATCCGCCATTTCTTTGAAGCGCGGGACTTTTTAGAAGTGGAAACGCCGATGATGCACCCAATTCCCGGTGGCGCCGCGGCAAAACCGTTTATTACGCATCATAATGCTTTAGATATGCCGCTTTATTTGCGCATTGCGCCGGAATTGTATTTAAAACGGCTGGTGGTAGGCGGTTTTGAGCGCGTTTTTGAAATTAACCGCAATTTCCGTAATGAAGGCGTATCCGCGCGGCATAATCCCGAGTTTACTATGTTGGAGTTTTATCAAGCTTATGCCGATTACAACGATTTGATGGATTTAAGCGAAGTATTATTCCAAGGTTTGGCGCAAACCATTTTGGGCACGACGAAATTTGATTATCAAGGAACGGAAATCGATTTTTCACAATTCCGACGTTTGCCGATGCGCGATGCCGTTTGCCAATACGTTCCCGAAGCGGCAAATATTTTAGAAGACGCGCCGAAAATGGTGCAATTGTTAAAAGAAAAATTCCATATTGACGCGGGCAATGAAAGCGATTGCGGCAAATTGATGACGATGATTTTTGAAGAAGGCGTGGAACATTTATTAATTCAACCGACATTCGTCATCGAATATCCGGCGGTGGTTTCACCTTTATCACGGCGCAATGATGAAAATCCAGACATTACCGATCGTTTTGAACTCTTTATTGGCGGACGCGAAATTGCCAACGGCTTTTCCGAACTCAACGATGCCGAAGATCAAGCCGAACGCTTTAAAGAACAAGCTGCCGCATTTGAAGCCGGCGATGAAGAAGCAATGCATTATGACGGTGATTTCGTGCGCGCGTTGGAATACGGTTTGCCGCCCACCGCGGGTCAAGGCATTGGCATTGATCGTTTAGTGATGTTATTGACCAATGCGCCTTCAATTCGTGATGTGTTGTTATTCCCTCATATGCGTCCCGAGTAGGTCATGATACGGATATTATTGTTAGTAATGAGCGTGACGATGATGCGTCACGCTTTT
Source organism: Dichelobacter nodosus (assembly GCF_001263335.1). Classification (GTDB taxonomy): domain Bacteria; phylum Pseudomonadota; class Gammaproteobacteria; order Cardiobacteriales; family Cardiobacteriaceae; genus Dichelobacter; species Dichelobacter nodosus. The sequence goes on along the minus strand of NZ_LGVW01000028.1, from coordinate 210,485 downwards.
TCCGAACGCTTTGTATTACCGCCGGCAGGCGTTGATATCGTCGGCATGGTGCGGCAAGTAAACGTGCAAAAAGATGAAGATTTGCTCGATATCGGACGTCAATTTGGTATTGGCGTTGAAGCAATGCGTCATGCAAATCCTGACGTTGATTTATGGGCGCCGGAAGTTGGGAAAAAAGTATTGGTGCCTTCGCGTTATATTTTGCCGGAAGTGCCGCGGGAAGGCATTGTGATTAATTTGCCGGAAATGCGTTTGTATTATTTTCCGGAAGGTAAATCATTGGTTTACGTTTACGCCATCGGCATTGGTCGTGAAGATTGGGGAACGCCGCTTGGTGTGCACACGATTACCGAAAAACGTCCTAATCCCACGTGGACGCCGCCGGCTTCTTTGCGCGCCGAACACGCTGCAAAAGGCGATATTTTGCCGGCGGTTGTAGAAGCAGGCCCTAATAATCCTTTGGGACTTTTTGCCATGCGTTTATCGAATCCGAGCTATTTAATTCATGGCACAAATAAACCGTGGGGCGTCGGCATGCGCGTTTCGCACGGCTGCATTCGTATGTTTCCCGAAGGGATTAAAGAATTATTTGCGATGACGCCGCAGGGTACGAAAGTAAACGTAATCAAACAAGAAATGAAAGTCGGCTGGTTTGGCGATGAATTATTTCTTGAATATCACCCGCCGATTGATGAAGATCGCATCAGCGCTCAAGCGGCGATGAAAAAAGCCATTGCCGTGGTGACAGAAAAAGCATCAGCACGCGGATTGCGCGTTTCAGAAAATTTGATTCGAGCGGTGGTTGAAGAAGCATCGGGCATGCCGGTTCCCGTGACAACGACGCCAGCAAACAATCTTTAACGCAAAAAGCGGAAGTTATTCTTCCGCTTTTTCTGTATGTTCTTCATTCGTTGCGACAACTTTTAACTGCAAAATGCGCCGTTGATTGGCTTTACTGACGATAATTTCCCAACCATCGATGGATAAACGTTCGCCGTTGATGGGAATGCGTCCAAAATAATGCAGTAAATAACCGCCGATAGTGTCGGCATCTTCATCGGGCAAATGAGTTTGAAATTGTTCATTAAAATGCTCGATCATCATCAGCGCTTTCACTTGATAACTGCCATCGGGTAGCGTACGAATTTCCGCATCGGGAATTTGATCGTGTTCATCGTCAATTTCGCCAACGATTTCTTCGATAACGTCTTCAATGGTTACCAATCCCGATAAATTGCCGTATTCATCGATGACGATCGCCATATGATTGCGGTTGGTTCGAAAATCGCGCAGCATCGCATCGAGCGGTTTACTTTCAGGAACAACGGTTGCCGAACGGATTACTGCCATAAAATTGGGATTTTCGTCGTCATCAACCAATATCGGCAGTAGATCTTTAGTAATTAAAATACCGAGAATTTTTTCGTGACTTTCATCGATGACGGGATAACGCGAATGTCCCGATTGAATAATTACGCTTAATACTTTATCAAGCGACCAATGCTCATGAATAACAACCATTTGCCCGCGCGGAATCATCACATCGCGCACGTGCGTATGATTGAGTTCAAGCAAGGATTCCATCATCGTGGCAGTATCATCATTGATGGTTTGATTGTGACGGTAGTCGTCTAACAAAAGATGAAAGGCATCTTGGGGATTTTCGGGTTGTGTTTTATCGGTGAGTAAAAGCGCCAGTTTTTTCAACCAGCTGCTTTTCGATCCAGAAAATTCATCATTCATTGAGGTTAAGGAATAATTGATACGGCGATTATTGTAACGCATTTAAAAGTAATTGTGCTTTATGCGCGGTGATACGGGTGATGATGATTAATTGACCACGCGCGATATAACGCTTCGGCAACGATAATGCGCACTAAAGGGTGCGGCAAAGTCAGCGCGCCTAATGACCAACTTTCTTGCGCGCGGTTTTTTACTTCCGCGCTCAATCCTTCAGGTCCGCCGATAATTAAAGCCAACGAACGGGCATTTTCTTGCCAGAATTGCAAACGCGCCGCCAATTGTTCGGAGCGATAATTTTTGCCAGCAATATCAAGCGTCACCACATAATCTTTGCCGGCGAGCGCGGCTAATATTTGTGCACTTTCTTTGCTGCGCGCGGCAGCGATTTGTTTATCATCACCGCGTTTTTGCAGGGGAATTTCTTTTAATTGCATATTGATTTCCGCATTAAAACGCGTTGCATAATCAGAAAAACCTTCATTAACCCAATCCGGCATTTTATTGCCCACCGCAATAATTGTGATATCCATTTTTATCCTTTGAAAAATAGCGCGTACCGTAAATGATTTTGCCGCCGCGGTAAAGTCGGAATAACGGCAGCAATTTTCTTTAAAGTGCGGCGGTAATCACTGCGGTTAAAAAATCTATTTGCTAAAATATTACTTTTTAAACAGGATTTTTATCATGAGTGTACGTCGTATTTTTGTCAGTTCGGCTTTGCCGTATGCCAACGGTTCCATTCATTTAGGGCATATGGTGGAACACATTCAAACCGATATTTGGGTGCGTTTTCAACAATTACGCGGGCATGAATGTTATTACGTTTGTGCCGATGATGCCCACGGCACCGCGATTATGTTACACGCCGAAAAAAAAGGCGTTACACCAGAAGTATTATTAGACGAAGTGCGCGCCGAACATATCAGCGATTTTCAAGGATTTTTAATCAATCATCATCATTATCACACCACGCACAGCGATGAAAATCGTCAACTCACCAACGAAATTTATCAAACGCTGAAATCCAAAGGTTATATTCTCAAAAAAGAAATTTCCCAGCTCTTTGATCCGGAAAAAAATATCTTTTTACCCGATCGCTTCATCAAAGGCATTTGCCCTAAATGTCAGGCAAAAGATCAATATGGCGATAATTGCGAAGTTTGCGGATCAACTTATGCGCCCACGGATTTAATCCAACCGTATTCCGTGTTATCCGGCGCGACGCCGATCATGAAAAAAAGTGAACATTTCTTTTTTGATTTGCCGCAATTTACCGATTTTTTAAAAGATTGGTTACAACGCGCGGATCTGCAACCGGCAATGCGTCATAAATTAGCGGAATGGTTTGAAGCGGGATTACAACCGTGGGATATTTCGCGCGATGCGCCTTATTGGGGTTTTACCATTCCTGAAGCAAAAGATAAGTATTTTTACGTTTGGCTTGATGCGCCGGTAGGTTATTTGGGCAGTTTTCAAGCATTTTGCCAGCAACATCAACACGTTTCTTTTGACGATTTTTGGCGTGATGACAATAAAACGGAACGTTATCATTTTATCGGCAAAGATATCGCCTATTTTCATATGTTATTTTGGCCGGCGATGCTGGAAGGCGCAGGATTACAAAAACCGACGGGCGTTTTTTGCCACGGTTTTTTAACAGTCAACGGCGAAAAAATGAGTAAATCACGCGGCACATTTATCAAAGCCCGCACTTATTTAAAACATTTGCGCCCCGAATATCTCCGCTATTACATCGCCAGCAAATTATCGGCGAAAGTTGAAGATATTGATTTGAATTTGAACGATTTCCGGCAAAAAGTAAACAGCGATTTGGTCGGAAAATTGATTAATTTAGCCAGCCGCAGCGCGCCGTTTTTACAACGTTTTGCCGATAACACAACAGTTTCCGCTTTTTCGGATAGCGCATTATTGGAGCAATTGCGCGGTAAAAGTGAAACCATCGCCCGCGATTATGAACAACGCGAATTTGGTCAGGCGGTGCGCGAGGTGATGGCGTTGGCTGATGCGGTAAATGCTTATGTTGATGAAACAAAACCGTGGATTTTGGCAAAAGAAACTGGAAAAGCGGCGGAAATTGCGCAAATTGCCAGCGTGGTTTTGGAAGCATTTCGTTTATTAATCATTTATTTAAAACCAGTTTTACCGAAAGTTGCCGCTGATGCGGAAGCGTTTTTAAAATTATCGCCGCAATCGTGGCAAGATATTGAAAAACCGATGATCAATCATGAAATTGCCGCATTTTCGCCGATGATGCAGCGGATTGAAGAAGCAACTTTAAATGCGCTGATTCAAGACAGCCGAGAAGAATTGAAAGCCGAAACAAAAGCGCCCGTGCAACCGTCCGCCGCGCCGGAAAAAAGCGAAATTACGATTGATGATTTTGCACAATTGGATTTACGCATTGCCAAAGTTTTGGCGTGTGAGGCGGTGGAAGGTTCTGATAAATTGTTGAAATTTCAATTAGATGTGGGCGATTTGGGCAAACGCCAAGTATTTTCTGGCATCAAAAGATTTCATCAACCAGAGGAATTAGTTGGGCAATTAGTTGTTTACGTAGCCAATCTTAAACCGAGAAAAATGCGGTTTGGCGTCAGCGAAGGCATGATTTTATCTGCCAGCGACGATTGCGATTTACAAATTCTTTTGGCAAACGGACGCGCCCGCGCCGGTATGACCATCAGTTAGCATTAAATGAAGATTAATATGCGCGCCGGCAACGCTTTGGACGTTGCCGACATGGCGCGCGAATGTGGCGTTTATGTGCCGCAAGAACATGATGAATTGATTGTTGCCGTTGATGGTAACACGTTATGCGCGTTTGCGGCGTGGCAAAAAGTTTTCGATGAGGCAACGTTATTATCGTTTGCCGTGGTGCGCGATTATCGGCGCCGCGGTATTGGTAAAACATTATTAGCTGAATTTTGTCGGCAATGCGATGCGCGCGGCGTGGCGTGTTGTTTTTTAGAAGTGCGCGCGAGTAATGACGCGGCAAAATGTTTGTATCAACAGTTGGGTTTTATGCCGATTGTTCGTCGTAAACATTATTATCCCGCGTCGAACGGTCAGCGAGAAGATGCGATTTGTTATTGTCGAAACGCGGCGGTTGACGTTTTACAAAAGGAAAGAAGATGACGGAATCATTGGAAATGGGTAAAAGCATTGATTTTAATGTGCAAACTTTTGATTTTAAATCGGCACAATTTTATCTCGATCGGGCTTATGCAAATGCGCCGTTTATTCATTGTTTAACGAATAATACGACTAAATTTTTTGTGGCAAATGCATTGTTGGCAATTGGCGCGAAACCGGCAATGGTGGAATCGTGGCAGGAAGTCGTTGAATTTTCTCAACGTGCGGCAAATGTGGTGATGAATTTGGATTCGTTAACCGATGAGCGGTTGCGTTCTTTATCGATGAGTGCGCAAGTAGCGCATGATCACGGCAAATGGTGGGTTTTTGATCCGGCAGCGGTCAGCGATATTTTGTCTTACCGCAGCGGTTTTGCGCGCGAATTATTGCGTTATTATCCGCGGGTGATTCGTGGCAATGCCTCGGAAATTTCTTATTTGAATGATACGTACGGACGCCGTAGTTTTGAAAATGTGATGAGTTCTTCGGAAGCAATTGAAGCGGCAGTGAAATTAGCCATTCATCAACGTGCGGTTGTCGTCGTTACGGGAGAAATTGATTATGTGACCGACGGCGAGACGATTTTAGCAGTGCGCGGCGGACACCCTTTTTTAGGGCGCGTTTGCGGCACGGGTTGCGTTTTATCGGCGATGATTGCGTCAACGGTATTATGTGGTGACGTTTTGTATGGCGCGGCTTCTGCGTGCGCTTTGATGAAACGCGCCGGTGAACGGGCGGGTTTAACGACTTCGGGATTAGGCAGTTTTTATGTTGCGTTATTGGATAATTTAACGTTTCCAATGCGTTATCAAGATTAAGCGTTGATTATTAAGCGCATAAAAAAATCCCCTGAAAAGGGGATTTTTTCTGGGTGGAGGGTGGAGTTTTTAGGCAAAAGCCACTTGCAATAACAAGAATGTGATACTTGCCACCATAACGTATGCAAAAATCGGGAAAATAAACCGCAACCAATGGGTATATTTCATGCCGGTGAGTTCGGAAGTAACTAAAACCATACCGGTCGGCGCGATAAAGGACATGGTATTTTGTCCCCAAATATAAGCCGAAACGATAACAGAACGATCAATACCGGCTGTATCTGCTAAAGGCGCCATAACAGGCATTGACAATACGGCAAGTCCTGAAGATGACGGCACCACGAATCCCAAAATGAAGAACACGAAATACATCACGATAACAAAGAGATAACTGGACATACCCGCAACGCCGCTAGATGCATAATTGAGAATAGTGTCTGAAATCATACCGTTTTCAAGGATAATGTTGATACCGCGCGCCACGCCGATAATCAATGCAACGGATACTAAATCAGATGCGCCACGCATGAATGCGCCGATTACTTTTTCTTCACCCATATTGGCAACAAACATCATGATCAAAGTAATGGCTAAAAATGATGATGCCATTTCTGGGAACCACCAGCCCAAAGCTACCACGCCATAAATCATGATGAAGAAGGAAGTAATGAATAAGCAAAGAATGATTTTTTTGCGTGCGGTGAAATCGGCAGCAGTTTCGCTATTTAAATTAACGGGATAGCGCCGCATATAATCTTCTCTATCTTCATAAGCATAGGAAAATTCTGGATTGGCTTTAACTTTTTTGGCGTACCAATACAAATAAGAAATCACCACGATACTACCCAAAATTAAACCGATAATCCGCCAGCTGATACCGTTAGTAAACGGAATACCCGCCGCGCCAGAAGCAATAACCACGGCAAACGGGTTAACTGTGGTATACGTGGTACCAATGGTTGAAGCTAATAATACCGCGCCCACGCAAACGAGCGAGTCATAACCCAAAGCGATAAAAATCGGGCATAGAATCGGATAAAACGCAACAGTTTCTTCCGCCATACCAAAACTGGTACCGCCAAAAATCGTAAAGATGGAGACGAAAAATACCAAAATAAATTCGCGACCTTTGGTGCGTTTGGTCAGCGCCGTAAGTCCTGCTTCAAACGCGCCGTTGGCGTTAACGATACCAATCATACCGCCGAGTATTAAAACGAATACCATGATATCTGCAGCTTCAATGGTACCGTTGACAATGCTCATCACCAATTCTTTAGCGCCTTGGCGTTTGCTTTCTAAACGTTGATAAGTATCGGGAACGGAAACCGCTTTGCGAATTTTTCCTTCGGTAAATTGACCCAAGTCAATCGAAATTTTTCGGGCTTGTAACTCTTCTTTTGTAGCTGGTGCAGATTCAACGCGTCCATCTGGATGTGTGATGCTAAATTGCTGTGTATCGGCATCATATTTTAACTTGGCATACGAACCGGCTGGAATCACCCACGTTGAGAACGCGGAGAGCACTAAAATGATGAATAAAATGGTAAAAGCTGTTGGCATTTTCAGCTTTCTAAAAAAGCCACCGATAGACATCGCATTATCTCCAATTTAATTAATTAGTTGAATGAAAAGGATTTTATCTTCTAATCTTGATAAAAGGTCAGAAAATCCCCCGCGCGGGATTATACTATGAGCGTTTCAATTTTTTAATATATTTGCGGCGCGGATTGGGATTTAAGTGCAAAAGCAGTGTTTTTTAATAAAAAACGGCACAAAATGTGCCGTTTTCTTATCTTTTTAAATCCAATTAGTTCATGGATTTCATCAAACGCTGCGCTTCAAATACTTCCTGCCGCATTTGCTCGCTAATAACGTCTTTATCGCAAGCTTCATCAACGCGCGCGGTAAATGTTTGTGCGGTTAATGTTCCGGCTTTATGCGCTTGATGAATCGCATATTCAGCGGCTGCCGCGGTTTGTAATGTCTTTAATGCAGAATGAACGGTTGCAACGGCGGGATTCGTTTTTTCATCGCCTAAATAGAGTTCCTGCGTTAAATTTTTTAATGAAACCGCGTTATTTTCCACCGCTTGAGCACAAGCAAGAATTAACGCATGACTGGGGCATTTTTGCCGGCGTCCCAATGGAAAACACAAACATTTCATTAAAAACACCATTTTGCGGCAAGAAAATGCTTCAATCATGGCATAAATAGCATTTTCGGCAGCGAATAAAGCCGTGGTCAATCCATATTGAGCCAACGCCAATTCATCGGTTACGGCGCCGTTATTTTGCCAAAATGCCAACGTTGCCCGCGCGCGATAAAGCGCCGCAAATGCGGTAGTTGCGTGTTTTAAAAAACGCGGATTATCGTCAATAGCGCGACTGATGACCGCAACATCTTTAATAAGCGCAAAACTTGCTGCCAAACGCGTTAATTGTGCGTAATAAGGAAATAATTCCGGAACAAACGGCGCCGGCGCTTTAAATCCTTTGCCGTGCGTGATGCCCAAAACAACGCTACGACCATAATGGCGCAAAAATTGCCGCGCGTGGCGGAAAAGTACTTTTTCTAACGTTAAATCTTGTTGTTGGCTGATGGCTTGACTTTCTTCCAACCAAAAATCGTGTTGACCGATTAGTTCGGAAAGGGCAGTTAATTCTGGTTTTTGCGACAAATGAAAATGCGGCAAAACATGGTGAAAATGATTCAGCGGCGTGCAAAGCATTTCCGTGCTTGCCAATGTTTGTAACGCCAATGAGCGCTCGATTAATGCCGTCAATAACGATTGACCTTGCGCTTGCCCGATGAGAGTTAACGTATTTTGGTTTTGAGCGGCGGGTGCGGCAGCTTGCAAAGCGCGTAATTGATAAGTAAGACCGGCAATATCGGCTAATTCGTCTTCAAATTTTTGTCCGTGACGCGCGGTTGCCATACTTGCCCAAGCCGAACTCAAATATAAAGCGGTTTGACTCATGCCCCAACGAACGGTTGCGCGATCAGCATTTATATAAAGTAATGCGCTGGGACTATGAGATGCGATTTTTGCCATGATATGCGCGGCGGCAGTGGTTGAAAAACCGCGTCCACCGCGTTCTTTGGCGATTGTTAATGCTTGAAAACCGTGTTCTTCAATATATTTTTGCGCAGCTTTGGATAATGATTGCTGTTGGGCGATTTCTGTTTCATCGAGTAATGCACACAATTCCTCTGTTTCTTGAGCTAAAAAGGCACGTTCTGCTTCGGTTAATGCTGTTTGCGCAGCGGGTGCGCTTTCGATAGTGCCGTTAAAGAGATCTTTTTCCCAACCTGTATAAACGGCATCAGCCAATTGTTTTTGTTCACTTTCTGTGATGACAGGACAATATTTTTTAAGACGCGGAAAAAGGTAAGGGCGGATTTTTTCGCGCAACATTGGCAAAGCAATGGCGGCGCAGATTGCTAAACTGAGCAGTAATACCAAAGTAGAATTAATAATGGTTGCCAAAATGGCAAGACCGACAGCCCAACCCCATAAAGGTGCGCCGCAATAAGCGAGCAGGGTAATTCCAGCGATGAGAATGAAAAAAGCAAAAATAAATGTCATTTATACAGTCCTTTAAGAATAATTGACAAACGAAACGGTTTGCCGGCGTGGTGATGGCGCGTTCCATAAAATTGGGCAAACGGTGCGCAATCACGCATGAGATTTATTTAAAAGATTGTAAACATTTTTTTACCGTTAAAGCTATATCAAATTGCTTTTTGAGTATTAAACGATACGGGCAGCGAACGGTCTGCGTTTCTTGGATAAGCAAAATTGGGAGAGAATAAAAAACGGCGTAAAATCGATTTTTATAAAATTTTTATTTTTTAACAATGAGTTGAAAGAAAAAAGATGATTTTTGAACGTTATTTTGGGATTTCGCGGTGGAGCGAAATCCCATTTTTTTTTGATTATTGATGATCTTTATCAAATAAGATAATTTCATTGGTTTTTGCGGCGCCGGTACGTTGGATTACCGTCATCACGCGTTCAACTGCTGCTTCAGCAGCTTTTTCCAAAGAATGTCCTTTTAATAAATGTGCAACTAATGAAGCGGCAAAAGTATCGCCGGTGCCGTAGGCTTCCACATCGTGAAACGCGTGCGTTTTAACGATGGTTTTATCTGCGGTTACAATCACATATTTCATTTCACCATTAGCCCAAGTTTGCGGCGCGGCGCTGGTTGCGATAATCCAACGCGTGGTATCAGAAAGCAGATTTTTTGCCGCCGTAATCGATTCTTCTAATGAATTGATTTTACAATCAGCAAGATATTCTAATTCAAAGTGATTAGGCGTCATACCGGTTGCGAGATGGCGTAATTTTTCCCGATAAACTTTCGCTAAATTCGGATCAACATATAATCCGCAGCCCACGTCCCCTAAAACCGGATCAATTTGAATTAAAATATGCGGATAGTCGCGACGAACTTCAGTTAAAAAATTTGCCAAGATATCAGCTTGTTTGGGACTGCCTAAATAACCCAAAATAATCGCGCGCGCGCTTTTTAAAACGTCTCGTTCTTTTAAAGCGGTTAAAAAGCCTGCAAACCATTGATCGTCGATAACGCCGCCGTACATGGTGGGATAATGCGGACGATTGGAAAGTAAAACGGTGGGAACAGAACTAACGGTTAAATTGTAGTGTTCCAGCGTTGGAACCGCCGCGCTATTGCCCACGCAGCCATAAACGACTTGCGATTGAATAGAAATCACATCAACGGGCAACGGTAAATTTTGACTCATATTTCCTCCTACAGTTTAATTTGGGGCGGTCATTGTAACCTTTTATTAAAATGATAACTAATACATTTAATCTATAGCGTTATATCTTTGAAGGTATCGCATGTGCTCATATCACCCGTTTTGATGCCGGCTTTTAACCATTGCATGCGTTGTTGAGAAGAACCGTGGGTAAAATTTTCTTGATACGGTTTTTGTCCATAACTTTGCAAAATATGATCATCGCCGACGGCTTTTGCTGCCTGAATACCTTGCGCAATATCTTGTTCATCAAGTGCAATGTTGTAACGCGGAATATTAGCCGCCCAAACGCCGGCAAAACAATCCGCCTGCAATTCTAAACGCACGGATAACGCATTTGATTCCGCTTTATTGCCGGCATAATGCATTGCTTTTTGTGCTTTGGGCAAAATACCGAGAATATTATGAATATGATGACCGTATTCATGAGCGATAACGTATCCCATCGCGAAATTACCGGCAACATTACTATTTTGGCTGGCGCCTAATTGTTGCATTTGACGGATAAACGTCAGATCAATATAAATTTTTTCATCTAACGGACAATAAAAAGGGCCCGTTTGTGAACTTGCCATGCCGCAGCCGCTTTTGGTTCGGTCAGAAAATAAAACCAATTTAGTGGGGCGAAAAGGAATATTTCTTTTTTGAAATTGTTCCTGCCAAACGTCTTCATTGCTTGCCATCATCACGCGGATAAAGTCGCTTGCTTCATCGGCGCGGCGGGATTTTGTTGATTGATTAAATTGCGGATTGGAATCAGCGGGTTCTAATAACATGGATTGTCCGCCGCCGTTGAGCAGAGAAAAGAGAAATTGAATAACAACGCTGGGATCTTTTTGCGTAAATGCGGTAAATAAAACGAAGATAAACATGACTAACATCGCTGGTTTTGATTTACCCAAACCCATTAATCTTTGCTGCCCCATGTTGGTTGATAACCGCGGTTGGGAACCGCCCGAATCGCGGCGGTCTTCAACGTTATCGCTGCGTCTTCCTTTTTGCCAGTCCATATTGAATCTCCTTAAATGTTTTGTGATTGGGATAGTTTATCTTGAATTTGCCGAAAATAACCGCCCGCAAATATTAAAAGCAGGGTAATTGCATTGAATAACGGGCATTTGTTTGAGGTAAATAATTATTGGGATCAAAATATTATGCCGTGCGTGCCATTTTTCTGCTGCTTTTCAACGCTATTTTTCGCCGTTGATTTCTAAAAAGGGAAAAAATCTATAATCATTTGAAGAAAAGGAAAGGTACCAACGGGTTTATTTGTTCCGTTTCCTCTTCCTGATATTTTTTTATGAGGATTTTCAATCTATCATTTCTTTTGATTTGATTGCATTTTTAGCCAAAAATCATGTTCCTGTTGACCGCATTCATCGATTAAATGACGGAAAATCGTCTCTAAAAATTGCCGATCAATACCATATTCATCGGCAATTGGTATGACGCGATGAATAATTTCCTCAATCCGCGCTTCCACGCGAATGGACGCTAAATCAGGTTTTAACGGCGCGATTTTTTTCACCAACAATAAACGTTGACACAATAAATGCGCTAATTGTTGATCGTAGTGATCAATGCATTTTCGCAGTTCGGCAAGTTCGGGCGTGATCAAATGATTCATAATATTGGTTTGAAAAAGAAAGAAATTAAATGAGTTTCAACATTCATCGCAGCATTTTAATAGTTCATCAAATCTGCCGGCAACTCAATTGCAAAAGTATGAACGCACGCTAAAAAGTGAGACAGTTTATCGAATGTTTACCTTGTTTTTGAGATGAAAATGTTATGATAAAAACGATATTTTAGTGATTGAAGTAGGGCGAAATGGGGATTTTTTTTACAGCAGATACGCATTTTTTTCACCGCAATATTATTAAATATTGCCAGCGTCCCTTCGCCTCACCGCAAGAAATGAACCGCGCGATGATTGCCATTTGGAATCGTCAAGTGAAAAAAGAAGATAGCGTTTATCATTTGGGCGACGTTTCTTTTGGCGGACTTTCGGAGACGTTTCGTCTGCTGGCAGAACTCAATGGCACGATTTACCTCATTTGCGGCAATCACGATGATGAATTGTGTGCCGATTCTTATTTGGTTAGCCGGTTTGCTTGGATTAAACCGTATGCAGAATTAGTCATTAACGGGCAGGAAATTGTGATGTGTCATTATCCGATTGTTCAGTGGCGTAACGCGCAGCGCGGCGCGTGGCATTTATATGGTCATACACACGGCAGCATTCGTTTGCGCGGTCGGGCGATGGACGTGGGGATTGATGCGCACCCCGCGTTTCAATTATGGCGCTGGATAGATATTGCTAAACATATGCATGCCCGAAAAAATTTGCCGTATCCCGCAAAACCCAATTACCCCAAACGTGTTTTAACCCGTGAATACCATCTTATTTCGTCTCAACCTCATCAGCCGGCGGGAAAACATGTTTAAGCGCAGATTTTTTGCATTATAAAGAGAGTGGATTATGCAACAACGTATAGGATTCATACTGATAAGTGCACTATTAATGGTGGGATTTACGCGTCCTTCCATCGATGAAGTGATTTATCAAGATGAACAAGAAAAAACGCAATTCCCCGCACCTGTTCAACAAGAAACATTACCGGATTTATCGTTAATTAAACGTCTCATTGGTGATCGCGATACGATCGAAGCCGTGGTATCAACGCCGATTGATGACTTATTTCAAGTTACTGCCGGCGCGCAAGTATATTATTTAAGCCGCGATGGACGTTACATGTTGCAAGGTGATTTATTAGATTTAAAACAATATAAAAATCTCACCGAAACGCAACGCGATCAAGCGCGTTTAGCGGTGATTAATCGTCTTAATTTATCGGATTTAATTATTTATCCCGCCGTGGGGCAAACGCGTTACACGGTCACCGTTTTCAGCGACGTTGATTGTCCGTATTGTCAAATGTTATTCGAGCAAATCGATGACTTTTTAAAATTGGGCATTGAACTTCGTTTTGCGGCATTTCCGCGCACCGGAATTGATTCGCGCAGCTACTATAAATCCGTATCCGTTTGGTGCGCCCCCGATCGTAAAACCACATTATTACGGGCAGGGCGCGGTTTAAAACACGAAAAATATTCCTGCGAATCGCCCGTGAAAGAAAGTTACGATATCGGCGTTAAAGCGGGCATCACGGGAACGCCGTCATTCGTATTTAGCGACGGCTTTCTCATCTCCGGATTTGTTTCACCAGAAAATCTGATGACGATGTTACAAACCCATTTTTCCAACAAATAAAAATGCTGCCCAATCAGCAGCATTTGAATAAAAACGTATCACAAAAAACGATCAAGCCGGCAATTGCCGCACGTCCACAACCGGATTAGTACCAAATAAACCGCTCAAACAATAAGAAAGAATTTGCATCGCCGTATCATCAACATTTTGTAACTTATGATTTTCATGCAGCGCCACAAAACGTTCCCGCGCCGGAAAATAAAGATTATTGCGAATTGCTTTTTGCATCGGCGTATCCACCACGCCCGGCGCGATGCTCACAACCGTAATCAACGGATTATTTTCGCTAAGCGCCACGCGCGCATGCATATCCAAAGCCGCTTTTGTTGCGCCGTAACAGCTCCAACCGGGATACGATTTGCGCCCCGCGCCGCTACTGATGTGAACAATATTCAGCGGGATTTTTTTGCGTTCCGCCCACGCTGCAAATACTTCACTTAAAATAAACGGCGCGGTAACGTTGAGCGCAATGGCATGATTAATCGCATCGGGCGTTTGCATACCGATATTTTTACTATCGCCAATCGTTGCCGCATTATTAAACAACCAAATGCGCGTACCCTCTTGAAAAAATTCATCATATTGCGGTGTTTCTAACCATTCCCGAAGTTGTTCAATATTGGATAAATCAAGCGATACTTCATAAAAATCGTCCGGAAAATCATTCTTTAACGATGGATTACTCCGGCGGGCAATGCCGAGTACTTTTGCCTCGCATTCCAACCACGCGCGAGACAAAGCCGCTCCCAAACCACTACTGTGTCCGGTGATAATCACCCGTTCGTTCATAAATTTTTCTCCTTGAGATATAAGGCATTAGCAAGACGCGCAAAGCTTGCGCCGTCAATAGTCTCGGCTCTTGCCGTCGGATCGACATCAAGCGCCATCAATTCTTTTGGCTCAAAATACGCCGCCAATGATTTGCGTAACATTTTCCGGCGTTGCGAAAAAGCACTGCGTACAACGCATTCAAAATGCGCGATGCTTTCTATATTCCATGTTAATTGCGTCTGCGGAATCAAACGCACAACCGCTGAATTGACTTTTGGCGGCGGCGCAAACGCTTCTGGCGGAACGTCAAACAACGCTTCAACTTGGCAATACAATTGAATCATCACGCTTAATCGACCGTATGCCGGCGTATCAACGGGCGCGGTGATGCGGTCAACGACTTCTTTTTGCAACATAAAATGCATATCTACGATGTCGGATCTTTGCGCTACACAATGAAACAGAATCGGCGAGGAAAGATTATAGGGAAGATTGCCAATAATGCGTATCGGCGCCGGCGCTACTTCAGCAAAATGAATGTTTAAAATATCGCGTTCGATCAAATGCAAAATCCCAACGGCGGCAGCTTTTTCGCTCAACGGCTGCAATACACGATGATCCAATTCGACGGCATATAATTCGTGGCAACGTTCTAAAACGGGCAGCGTCAATGCTCCTAAACCCGGACCAATTTCAAGGATTTTTTGTTGTGGTTTGGGATCAATTGCCGCTAAAAGTTGCGTGATGATGCCTTCATCGCGCAAAAAATGTTGCCCCAAACGTTTTACTGCTTTTATTTCTGTCATGGAAACCACCGAATATAAGCCGCTTGTCGCATTTGTGCGCATTTTTGCTCCCAAGCTAAAGCCAGTGCTTCTTCATATAAAGTGCGGCGAATATGATCGCGGATACGTTCTTCACTGCGATCAACGGTTTGCCGCGCAAATACTTCAATAATATGCCAGCCCAAAGCCGATTCAAACGGTTCGCTGATTGTATTAAATGGAATGCGGTGCATCACGGCAACAAAACGCGGATCGAGTTGATCCGTACTCATCCAACCGAGATCGCCGCCGTTAACGGCAGATCGCGGATCTTGTGAATAACGCGCGGCTAATTGCGCAAAATCGGCGCCGGATTGCAATTGCTGATAAAGCTGTTCAATTTGCAAACGGCTAAATTGCGGATTATTGGGATCGCGGCGAATCAGAATATGGCGCAATTTTCCTTGCTCAACTTCATAATGTTGTCCGTTGGCAGCGGTTTTAGAAACGACTTTTAAAAAATGAAGTCCATCGGCATCAGCAACGGGTTCGGCGACAAGTTCACCCGAGTTTAAAGTGGCGACCGCTTGAGCAAATTTTGCAGGAATTTGCCCGAGATTGACCGCGCCTAAATCGTTAAATTGAGCTTTGGGTAAAAGTTGTGCAGTTTTTGCTAAATCATTGCCCGTTGTTTTGAGCGCTTGAGAAATGGTTTGCATTTGTTGACGGTACGCCTGTTCGGGCAATTCTTTTTTGGGCAGCGGCAGCAATAAATCTTGAAGATGAAATTTCGTGCCGCGTTGACGAATAATTTGCGTAATTTGGTTATTGATTTGTTGTTCGGAAATATTGATATCACGACCGATTAAGCGTTGTTTTAATTCATCTTGCAGCATTAATTGCGCGATTTGTTGACGGTATTCGGTTTGGCTCAATCCCATCGTGCGCGCGATTTGTTGATAAAGCTGCGCGACGCTGATTTTATGCTGCGCGGCAACGGTGGCAATGGCGTGATCAATTTCAGCATCTTTAACGGTTAAATGAGCGGATTTTGCCATTTGTGCCATTAAAATTTGCATAATGATTTGTTCTTGCAGCTGTTCTTCGGAATACGGCTGATCGCGCGGCGCACGGGCGCGTTGTTGTTCTAATAATTCGTTTAACCGTTTTCGGCTGATCGCTTCTTCATTGACGACTAACCCGATTTCATCTAACACGTTCTGCTGCGGCATTGGTTTGGGGCCAAAATCCAGCGCCCAACTGGGCAACAGCATCAGGGCAAAAAATAATATTATTAATTTCATCAATATTCCTTAACGTATACCTCAAAAACGCACTTCTTCGGGGAGCGGTTGAAAATCGGGTAATTGTTGGTGCAACAATTCTTTAGTGTCATTACCCATCGTTCCCAGTCCTTTAAAGATAAATTCCAGATAAATACCTTTTTCCATAGCATTATCTTGCGGGTGCTCGCGATAGTGCCGTCCGACTAATCGCCACGCCCAACAGCAATCGCTATATTCTGCTGCCAACATTTGATTGATCGGCTGTTGCTCTTTTAACGAATAATCATAACGGGCAAAAACGCGCCAATCATTGCCCAGCTTCCAGCCGCTGTTGAGCGTAATTTGATCATAATGGGGACGATGATAACGGTGTCCAATTGAAAAGTAACGATTTTGATCAATGTGATAACGCAAATCGAGAATATTGCCTTGATTGCGGTGCAAAGAGCTATCCCAAAAAGATAAACCGTATAAATGCCAGTGGCGATCAATTTGATAATTGCCCTCGCTGATTAAAGCCGAGCGCAGATTATCATCATCGATATTGCCGTGCAATCCAACTTTACGCTTGGAAAAATAATAAGTTTGCCCGACGGAAAGCCGCAATTTTTCAGAACCATCGTGGTGACGATAAAACCGCGTGGTGCCGGCAACCGTTAATTGATGCGCATCGCCAATGCGATCGCTGCCGATAAAACGATTGCGGTCAAACAACGATTGCCACGATAAACTGCTGTTAGTGGTATCAAAAAGCGGCAACATACTTTGATCTTGATAGGGCGTATATAAATAAAAAAGTCGCGGTTCTAACGTTTGCGCATAATGTTCAGCGCCGAGCGTGGCATCGCGTTCAAAAAATAAACCCGAATCAAAACTAAAAGACGGCAAAACGCGGCTAATGTGTTCATCATGAAGCTGATTTTTCTGCCGCGCGAGCGTGTAATACCGCGCATCTAAGCTAATGGTGGGTTTAATAAAACCATATGAACGCTCTAAATCGTAATGCAGCGCCGCATTCACGCGAAAACGATCATTTTTACCATCGGCGTGGCGATAAAAGCGCACCGCTTCCGTGGAAAAATCAAAATTCCAATAACCTTGTTGCCAATGATTGCGATACACGATTTGCGGCAGCCGGCTAAACGGCTGATTATCCGCATCAAAATGAGGAACGGCTTGTTTATAATCTTGAATTTTAAACGTAAATTGTCCCCAATCACCCGTGCCGTATAATGCCGCATAACGATCGAGATACCATTCATGCTCGCGCAAAAGCGCACCCGTCATATCCGCGAGATAATGTTGATCGGAAACGTTTCGATAATAAATAGTGCTGCGCCAATTCGGCGAAAAATAATATTCATGTTGCACATTAACTTCACCGCGCGCTTCGCCATATTTTCTATCATTAGGCAACCACGAAAAATTAACTTCCCCCGATTGTTGGCGCCCGAGATAACGGTATTGACTTTCCAGCATCACGCCGCGCGCACTCATCGGATGCAGCGTAAAAGTTGCATCTTGATTGGGCGCAATATTCCAATAAAACGGCATTTTTACTTCTATGCCGCGCGAGTGAGAACTGGCAAATGAAGGCGTTAAAAGTCCCGTTGCACGTTGACCGTCAATCGGAAAACTAAAATACGGTAGCCATAAAACAGGCACATCACCAATGCGAAAAGTCGTATTGCGTACATTGCCGCGGTGGCGATCGTAATGAATCGTCATTTGCTGCGCGTTTAATTGCCAAACGGGATTTTCGCGATTACACGTGGTATACGTCAGATTTTTAAAACTATCAATATTGCGGTTGCGGTCGATTTCGGCATGAACCGCAGAACCTTTGGCAGCATTGGGTTTGCGGTCTAAATAATAATCGAGCGTATCAAAACGCGCCGTTTTTTCGTTGAAATGATAACTGCCGTTGGTGCCGCTGATGACTAAATTAGGCGCTGCTAAAATCATACCGCTTTGACTGTCAACGCGTTTTTTTTCGGCATCGTAATGCAGTTGAGGCGCTAATAAATGTTTATCGCCTTGCTGAAGTTGCACGGATCCGCTGAATTGTTGGCGAGTAAAATTGCCTTCTGATTGATCCGCCTGAATATAAATATGATCATCGTTATTATCGCCGCCTAATTTTGTGTAATTCGCCAGCGGATCAACCAAACACGGTGCAGCGGTAATGCGTATTGAAACCACAGCGGATAAAAATAATAACGATCGCAACATATATCCCTAAAAGACGGCAGCAAAAAGTCGCATCATTTTAGAGAGCGCAACTGCTCTTGTCATCTGTTGACACAGATTTGAACACTGCAAATTAAATCGTAATTTTGTATGATGGCGCTTTTTGGGGAGACTTTAATCATGACTGATGCTCAATTACTTTTTCCGCGGCGCGCTTTGTTAAGCGTATCTGATAAAAGAGGAATAGTTGATTTTGCGCGACGTTTGGTGGAAAAAGATGTTGAGCTTTTATCCACCGGTGGCACGGCAAAAGCATTGCGCGAAGCGGGCATTCCCGTTTGCGATGTTGCGCAATACACAGAATTTCCCGAAATTATGGGCGGACGCGTGAAAACGTTACACCCGAAAATTCACGGCGGCATTTTGGCGCGCCGCGGCACTGATGAAGCGGTAATGGCAGAAAACGGCATTAAACCCATCGATTTGGTAGTCGTGAATTTATATCCCTTTCGCGAAACGATTGCTAAAGAAAACGTCACACTTGCTGAATCCATTGAAAATATTGATATCGGCGGGCCTTCAATGTTGCGCGCGGCAGCAAAAAATCATAACGATGTGGCAGTTGTTGTTGATCCCACGGATTATCCAGCGCTGCTTTCTGAATTAGATAATGGCGGCATCACGGCGGCGTTGCGTCAAAAATTAACCGTAAAAGCATTTCAACACAGCGCCGAATACGATCGCGCCATTGCCGTTTATTTATCCGCGCAATACGGCGAAAAAGAAGATTTTCCGCAACAATTGTCTTTAGATTTTCAACGCGCTGATGTTTTGCGTTACGGCGAAAATCCGCATCAACGGGCGGCGTTTTACCGGCATAATCATTATTCCGCCGCAAGCATTGCCGCAGCGAAACAATATCAAGGCAAAACTATGTCTTATAACAATATTGCTGATGCTGATGCGGCGCTGCGTTGTGTTTGTGATTTTGAGATGACGGCGTGCGTGATTGTAAAACACGGCAATCCCTGCGGTGTTGCCGTTGGTGAACATACATTAGCAGCCTACGATCGCGCGCACCGCACGGATCCTACTTCGGCATTCGGCGGCATTATCGCTTTTAACCGCAGTTTGGACGCCGAAACCGCGCAGGAAATTTTGAGCCGGCAATTTGTGGAAGTATTAGTGGCGCCGAAATTTACTGATGCAGCGTTAAAAGTTTTAGCGCAAAAGCCCAATGTGCGCGTTTTAGAAATTAAGAATATGGAACACCCCGAATCTGGTTATCAAATGCGCAGTGTTTGTGGCGGGATTTTGGTTCAAGATTGGGATCGCAGCAATGTTGCCGCGGGACAACGCACTGTCGTTAGCGATCGCGAACCGACGCATCAAGAATTAGAAGATTTATTGTTCGCGTGGAAAGTGGTGCGTTCGGTAAAATCAAATGCGATTGTATTATGCCGTCAGGGCGCAACTTTGGGCATCGGCGCCGGACAAACGAGCCGTGTTTATTCTGCCAAAATTGCGGCGATGAAAGCACAAGATGAAGGATTGAATACGCAGGGCGCGGTTTTAGCAAGCGATGCGTTTTTCCCGTTCCGCGATGGTATTGATGCCGCTGCCGCGGTGGGCGTAACGGCGATTATTCAACCCGGTGGTTCAATTCGTGATGAAGAAGTGATTGCGGCGGCAAATGAACAAGGTATTGCGATGATTTTTACCGGAGTTCGTCACTTTAATCATTAATCAGCTTCGCTGATGCCATAAATTTTGCGGTAAGCTTGCATTTTTTCTAAAACGGCAGGTTTACCGCTTTCTTTTACGAAAGTCATTAAATCATCTAAAGTAATAATTGCGCGGGTTTGCAGTTGATTTTCAACGGAAAACTGTTTGAGCGCGGATAAATTACTGTCGCCGACTTTTTCTTGACGATCTAAAGCGATCACTAAACCAACCGGCATTGCTTGTTCTTGAGCCAGTAATGCCAGCGATTGACGCACGGCGGTTCCAGCAGTTAATACGTCATCAACGAGTAATACTTTTTTTCCGGCAACGCTCGCGCCAACGATATTGCCGCCTTCGCCGTGTGTTTTCGTTTCTTTGCGGTTAAATGCCCAAGCCAGATTGATATCGTAGCGGTGAAACAATGCTTGCGCGATGCCGGCAACGAGCGGAATGCCTTTATAAGCCGGTCCAAAAAGAACATCGATGGCGCATGTTTCGTGTAATTCGGCAATCACGGCGGCGTAAGCTTCCGTCATTACGCTTAATAATTTGCCGTTACAAAAGGCGGCGGCATTAAAAAAATAGGGGCTGTGGCGACCGGATTTTAAGGTAAATTCGCCAAATTTTAGGGCATCGGCTGCCAGTGCCGCTTCTAAAAAGCGGGTTTGATATACTGCTAACATCTTTTTTTAACCTCGATGATGAATCATGTCTTTTAAAATGATTACGTTCAATGCGAATGGTATTCGCGCCGCGCAGCGTAAGGGATTTTTTGATTGGTTGGCAACGCAAAATCCCGATGCCGTTTGCATTCAAGAGACGAAGGCACAACGCCATCAGCTTGAAGATAATCCCGTTTTTTTTCCGTTGGCGCACAATTATTATCACGACGCGCAACGCAAGGGTTATAGCGGCGTGGCATTGTACCTGAAAAAAGAACCTGATCAGGTGCGTTATGGCATTGGTTGGGCGGATATTGATGAAGAAGGGCGTTATTTGGAAGCGCGTTATGGCGATTTATCGCTGATTTCTTTATATATGCATTCGGGCACCAGCGGCGCGCATCGGCAAGAAAAGAAAGAGTCTTTTATGGTTCGGCTTTTGCCTTATTTGGAAGAATTGGCTCAATCGGGGCGACGCGTGATTGTGTGTGGCGACATCAACATTGCGCATTGTGAACGCGATATTAAAAACTGGCGGGGCAATATTCATAATTCTGGTTTTTTACCGCACGAGCGGCAATGGTTAACGGATTTATTTGCCGGCGCATATAAAGATGGTTTTCGTTTAAAAAATCAAAATGATCATGAATATACGTGGTGGAGTCAACGCGGCAAAGCGCGCGCTAATAATGCCGGTTGGCGGATTGATTATCAGATTGTGAGTAATAATTTGGCAGCCGATGTTTTATCGGCGGAGATTTATCGCGCGCAAAATTTTTCGGATCACGCGCCGCTGATTTTAACCTATCGAGATTTATGGTGAAGGCGGCGTTTGGCGCTTGCTCTTCTTAACCCGCTCGCCTAGAATTAGCCACCTAATTTTAGTTGACGGATCATTCATGGCAGACGCAGTTTCAGAAAAAAAAGGCAATCGCTTTACATACGCGCTCGTTGGGGTGGCAGGATTAGGAGTTGTTTTTATTGGCGTTCCGATTTTAACGCCGAAATATCAGCCGGCAACGGTGGCACAAGTTAACGGTATTTCCATTGAGCAGCATGATTTTAACCGTATGGTTTCTCATTTGCAGCAGCGTTTAACGAACATTCCCAGCAAAGAAGTGCGCGAACTCGCGTTACAACAAATTATTAATGAAACTTTATTGCGTCAGCACGCGTTGCAAAGCGGTTATTTAGCGTCGCGGCAAGATTTATATACCGCGGTAAAAGCGCAATTTGGCGATAATGAAACTTATGAAAAATGGTTAAAAAGTCAAAGAATTACCGCGCAAAATTATGAAGCAGGTTTGTATCATGATTTAACGGTGAGCCAGTATTATCAATTATTGGGAAAAACCGTTTTTATTGGCGATGAATTGCAAAATGCTTTTTATCGTTTGTTTTCGCAGCAGCGCGATGTCACTTTATTTACTTTGCCGTTAGCAGAAAAAATAGCTTCCGTAAAAACCACGCCGGAAGTGTTGCGCGCTTATTATGAGGAAAATCGCGCGCGGTATATGAGCGATGAAACGGTTTCTGTGCGCTATGTGATTTTGGACGCCGCGCATTTGGCGGGAAATGCGGAAATTAGTGAACAAGAATTGGCGGCGGCGCGGGCGGCAATGGTTAACGATGATCGGCGCGACGGACAATATATTATTTTTGATGATAAAGCAGTCGCAGAACAAACGGCAGCGGCGTTAGCTCAAGGTGAGCGTTCTTTTGCTGATATTGTGGCAGCGATTGAGAAAAAAGAGCTTGCGGGGCAGTCTGGTTTATTTGATTTGCATAAAAAAGGCGAAGGTCCCAGCGAGAAAGCCGATGAGGTATTGTTTTCATTGCAAAAAACGGGCGATACGTCTGCTTTATTTGATACGGAATACGGTGCAATGTTGGTGCAATTGGGTAAAGTTGTTGCCGCTGATTTAGATGAGGCGGCTTTGCGCAGTAAATTGTTAGCAGAAAAAAATCAAGAACGTTATACCCATTTGGCAAATGAAGCTTTTGATACGGTGGTGCGCGGCGGCACGATCGATGACATTGCTGCGTTGGCGAAAAGCGCGCCGCAACAATTATCCCAAATCACCGCGCATACTGCGCAACCTGATTGGTTAACAAAAGCGGAGTTGCAAAATGTTTTATTCGGCGCCGATGCGATGGCAACGGGTAAGTTGGGAACACCAATTGAATTAGATGAAACGCGCAGTTTATTTTATGAAGTTGATGCGCGAGTTTTGCCAAAAGAATTGCCGTATGAACAAGTGGAAACGCAAGTGACGCGCGATTATCGTACTGATGAAGCAAAAAAAGCGTTGCGGATAACCGCGGATACTTTGGCAACCCAATTAGTAGCCGGCGATGATTTAGATACGCAAACATTAGGGGAAAGCGCTAAGGCGGTTTACCAAAAAATTGGTGAATTTAAAGTGCCCGAAAAAATGGATAATGCGATTTTTCAGCAAGTGATGCAGCAACATGAAAAAGTTGCGCAACTTGAAGCGACAAACGGCGATTTAGTAGTCAGTCGCATTGATGCGGTTTATGACGGTAGCGTTGATGCCGTCCCCAAAGAAGCGGTAGATTTATTTAATCAGCAGATGGTTTTAACTTATCAAACTGATGCGATGCGGGGTTATACCGATTGGTTGCGGCAACGGGCGAATATTAAAACCAATCAAAGCTTATTAAAAGATGAAGAAGATTTGTAGTTTTAGGGATTAACTTTTTTCATTGAATTATGAGTAACAGTCTTATTTTTAAATCGCAAATGGCGCAACTTAATACCGTCTTGATTGAAGAGCGCAATCTCGAGGTGTTATACGAGCAATTAACTGAAAAATTGGCAAAAGCACCCGAGGGGTTTTTTAAGGGCGCGGCGATGGTTGCTCATTTAAAAGCCGTTGATAATGTTGATTTATCTTGGCTGATGCATTTAAAAACCGTTTTTCAAAAGCATCATTTATTGTTAGTGGGAGTTACGCAGCACCCGTTTGATTCGGAAACGTTATTTCGCGCGGGATTAATCGATGTACCTTTTCTGGAGCCGAAATCAGCAAAATTAGAAGGGGAAGAAGAGATTAAATCCGTTGATTTAAATGAAGAAATTGAATCATCATCACCCCATTTTTTAAGCGGTGCCGCTCATCGCAAAACCTTAACGGTGAGGCATCATGTTCGCTCCGGTCAGCGTATTTACGCGCACGGAGGGGATTTAGTGGTTATTGGGACGGTTAATGCCGGCGCTGAAATATTGGCAGATGGTAATATCCATGTTTTGGGTACGCTGCGCGGCAAGGCTTTTGCGGGCATTAAAAATAATGAAGATGCTCACATTTTTTGTTTAGAAATGGCGGCAGAGATTATCTCCATCGCAGGTATTTATCAGAATCTTGAAAAAAATGCACATACAACAAAAAACAATTGTTTAATTACATTAAATTCTGATGAGACAATGCAAATTACGCCACTATAAATAGCGGAGCTTTTATGGAGCATTTATAATGGAAATAAAAATCAGCCTTACGACTAAAGCGAGGAGCAATATGCCAAAAATTATTGTAGTGACGTCAGGAAAAGGTGGTGTCGGAAAAACAACCACAAGCGCGAGTTTGGCTACGGGCATCGCGTTATTAGGATATAAAACGATCGCAATTGATTTTGACGTTGGCTTGAAAAATTTAGACTTATTGATGGGTGTTGAACGTCGCGTTGTTTATAACTTTATTGATGTTATTCGCGGCGGCGTACGTTTAAATCAAGCCATTATTCGTGATAAGGCAATCGAAAATCTTTACACTTTAGCCGCTTCACAAACTTGGGATAAAGACGTGCTCACGCAAGAAGGCGTGGAAAAAGTGCTTAATGAACTCAAAGAAATGGGATTCCAATATATTATTTGCGATTCTCCCGCGGGCATTGAGCGCGGCGCGTTGATGGCATTATATTTTGCCGATGAGGCAATTATTACAACGAACCCAGAAGTTTCATCAATTCGAGACTCTGATCGCATTTTGGGCATATTGTCGAGTAAATCACGGCGCGCGGAATTAGGTGAAGAGCCGGTAAAAGAACATCTTGTCATTACGCGTTATGATCCGCGGCGTGTGCGGATAAAAGATATGCTTTCCGTTGAAGATGTGATTGATGTTTTAGGCGTTGAATTATTAGGCGTTATTCCAGAATCTAATGATGTTTTATTAGCTTCTAACGAAGGTATGCCAGTTATTTTAAAACGCGATACGATTGCAGGACAGGCTTATTCTGATTTGGTAGAACGTCTTTTAGGAAATACTTCTTTGCCGCATCGATTCCTTGAAGATAAAACCAATTTTATTTACAAAATATTCGGGTTAAAAAAATTATGAGTTGGAAAAAATTTTTTACGTCACCTGTAACGCCTCCTGATGAAAAAAAAGAGAGTCTCTCGTCTGCCGAAATTGCAAAAACGCGCTTATTAGATTTATCTTTGAAAGCAAAAGTGCGCCACCAAAAGCAAAACGGACACGTTGGCGAACGCATTGAAATCGAACGTATGACGGACGAAATTTTAACCGTAGTGAGTAAATATATTTCCATTTCTAAAAATGACATTCACGCCAAAATTGAACAAGAAGGCGATTTTGAAGTGCTTTCCGTTAATGTCAGCTTGAATGAAGTCGATAAAATTGCAACAAAACAATGATTGCCAACGAGAAACCGTCCGCTTAGATCAATGGTTGTGGGCGGCGCGGTTTTTTAAAACACGACCCGTTGCGGTGCAAAATATTAAAAATGGACGGGTTTTAGTCAACGGACAGCGCGCAAAACCAGCGAGAACGATCAGCGTTGGCGACACGCTCACCATTCAAAAAACGCCGGAATTATGTTTTGAAGTAAACGTGCTGGCGCTGGAAAATAAACGTCTCGGCGCAAAATTGGCAACGGCGCTTTATCAAGAAACTGAAGCAAGTATTCACAATCGGCAAGAATTAGCGTTGCGGCAACAGCTGGCAAAATCTTTGGTGCAATTTCCAACTCGCCGACCCGATAAACGCGAGCGGCGCGCATTGCGCAGTTTGCGTTATCAGTAATTATTTTTATTGCTGACGATAGCGACATGTTCGATGCGTGTCGTTTTTTTATGTCATTAAATTCAAACGATATCAAAATCCATCGCGATATTTCGCAAAAAATATAAATCTTTCTTTTTTCAATTTTCGCGTTTATCCAAGTTTTACCAATAAAAACAATCTATTGTAAAAAACAAATTGAAAAACAGTTTTGAAACAATTCTTTTTATCTAAGAAAATTTTGTTGTTAGAAACAGTTTGATGCAAGAAAAGTGA
The DNA here is from genome assembly GCF_001263335.1 of Dichelobacter nodosus. GTDB lineage: Bacteria > Pseudomonadota > Gammaproteobacteria > Cardiobacteriales > Cardiobacteriaceae > Dichelobacter > Dichelobacter nodosus. The sequence goes on along the minus strand of NZ_LGVW01000028.1, from coordinate 183,993 downwards.
TTGATCCCCCAGTTTTTTCTATTGGAAAAATGGAATGATGACGCGTAGTCTATCGCGCCACAATCCGCTAGCAACACAATATCTAGCGTATTGATTAAAATATAACCACTGTATATAGTAAAAAATAATGTATCCCCTTCATTTTATAACGGAAGAAATTGTGTGGCAGGAAGTGCCTAATGAAGTTTCTTTGGCATTTTTATGCAGCGGCTGCCCATTAGCCTGCAAAGGTTGCCATAGCGCCTACAGTTGGGCAGCTGACCGCGGAACGCTATTAAGCGCGGATTATTTGGAAAACCGCCTCGATCGTTACCGCGATTTGATTTCTTGCGTTTTATTTTTGGGCGGGGAATGGGAAGCAGCGGCGTTACAACAATTATTAATGATTTGTCAACAAAGAAATTTAAAAACCTGTTTATACACCGGTTTGGAAATGGCGGAATTATCAGCGTTACCAGTAAATATATTGCCACATTTAACTTATTTAAAAACAGGGCGTTGGATTGAATCATTAGGCGGTTTAGATTGCCCAACCACCAATCAACGTTTTCTCGATGTTCGCACGGGTCAAAATCTTAATTATTTATTTCAAAAGGGAGTTCAATCATGATTCGGTTATCGTCTCAACAAATTGACGGCAAAATTCAATTTATACGCGATTATATTGCCGCTCAAAATGCGGCAGACGGTTCAAAAGTAGACGCTAACGCTAACGTCACGCAAAAAAATATTGCCACCATGGAAACCGAATTATTAAAAGATTTTTTGGTGCAAATTAACCGCGGACAAGTTAGCCAAAAAATCGCCGAATTATTTGGACAAGAAACCGCCGAAGAATATTTGCGCCAAATTGAATCGCATGAAATCTACGTTCACGATGAAACCAGCTTAAAACCTTATTGCGTATCGGCAACTTTATATCCCTTTTTGCGCGACGGTTTAACATCTTTAGGCGGTGAATCGAAAGCGCCGCATCATTTGGCTTCTTTTTGCGGTTCTTTTATTAATTTAGTTTTTGCCATCAGCGCGCAATTTGCCGGCGCCGTTGCTACCGTCGAATTTTTAACTTATTTCGACTATTTCGCGCGCAAAGATTTTGGTGACGATTATTTAAATACGCATCGCCACGAAATCGCCAATCATCTGCAACAAGTCGTCTACAGCATCAACCAGCCCGCTGCCGCGCGCGGTTATCAAAGCGCGTTTTGGAATATTTCTATTTACGATCGCTATTATTTTGAGGCGATGTTTGGCGACTTTGTTTTTCCGGATTTTTCGCGCCCTAATTGGCAGACTGTGAGCCAATTGCAATATTTCTTTATGGATTGGTTTAATCAAGAGCGCTGCAAATCCGTTTTAACTTTTCCCGTGGTGACCGCGGCGATGTTAACGCAAAATGGTCAATGTAAAGATGAAGCATTTGCGCAACAAATGGCAGATGAGCTCGCGCACGGCAACTCATTTTTTATGTATTTATCAGATAACCCCGATTCGCTTGCGTCTTGTTGCCGTTTGCGTAACGCCATTGAAGATCGCACCTTTTCTTATACTTTGGGCGCGGGCGGCGTGGCGACCGGTTCAATTAATGTCATTACGTTAAATATGAACCGTTTGGAACAAGACGGACGCGATTTGGCAACCGAAGTTAAAAAAATCCATCAATATCAATACGCTTACCGCAAATTGATGGAAGAATATCAAGCTGCCGGTATGTTGCCGGTTTACGATGCTGGTTTTATTACTTTGGATAAACAGTTTTTAACGATTGGCATTAACGGCATGGTGGAAGCGGCTGAATATCACGGCATTGAGGTGGGATATAATCCGGAATATATTGAATTTGTTCAAAATCGCCTCAAAACCATTTATCAATTAAATCAAGAAGCTTCTAAACATTATCGCGTTAAATTTAATACGGAATTCGTGCCGGCGGAAAATTTGGGCGTTAAAAATGCAAAATGGGATAAAGCAGACGGTTATCAAGTTAAACGCGATTGCTACAATTCTTATTTTTATCCCGTTGAAAATGAAGAAATTAATGCTTTGGATAAATTTTTATTGCACGGACGCGAATTGGTCGATTATTTAGATGGCGGTTCGGCGTTGCATTTAAATTTGGAAGAAGCATTGAGCACGGAAGGCTACCGCAAAATGCTTAATATCGCTGCCAAAACCGGTTGCAATTATTTTTGTATCAACGTTCGCATTACCATTTGCAATCACTGCGGCACCATCGATAAACGCACTTTAGCGGCGTGCAGCGCTTGCGGTTCACATGATATTGATTACGGCACACGCGTTATTGGGTATTTAAAACGCGTATCAGCATTTAGCAGCGGTCGCCGTAAAGAACACGCATTGCGCCATTATCATCGCCAATCCGGCAATTTTAATCAGAAAACTGCCCATCAAACCGCGTTGACAGTTGAGGCGTCATAACTGTTTAAAAAACGTGTTAGTAAAATAAAATCGCGCCGGAAAACGGCGTGATTTTTTTATGGATAACTGCTGATGCGGTGGTTTTATCGGTTGATTGACGCCACTAAACGCCCGCGCTAATTTCTCATCAAGCGCTCCCTATTCGCTTCCGGTGCGTCATGATACACTTACCGGCTACTGTTTTATGGTCATAGTGAAACGTATGATTCAATCTGCAAAATTTCAACTTTCTTTAATCGATTTAACTAGTCTCAATGAAGATGATACGGCGGAACACATTGAGCGTCTTTGTCGTCAAGCCGTCAGCATTCACGGCAAAGTCGCCGCGGTTTGTGTTTATCCGCAATATATTAAAACCGCGCGGCAAACGTTAGACGATTGCGATGGCAGTTCCGTTGCCGTTGCGACCGTTGTTAACTTTCCTTCCGGCGAACATGAATTAACTACCATTTTGCAAGATACGCAACAAGCGCTCGCCGATGGTGCCACCGAAATTGATCTGGTTTTGCCCTATAACAGCTTGTTTCAAAAAGAAGATACCACCGCGTTAACCGTGGTGAGTCAAGTCGCCGAAGCAACGCACGGCGGCGGCGGGCATTTGAAAGTTATTATTGAAAGCGGCGCGCTGGAAAACGATGCCATGATTGCCAAAGCCACTGAAATCGCCATTTTGGGCGGTGGTGATTTTGTCAAAACGTCCACCGGAAAAATTGCCGTCGGCGCGACGCCAGAAGCCGTGGAAATCATTTGCGCCACCATTATTCGTCTAGACGCCAAAGATCGCGTGGGCATAAAAGTTTCCGGCGGCATTCGCACGATGAACGATGCCGCGGTTTATTTAGAGATCATTCGCCGTCATTTCGGTGAAGAATGGATTAAACCTGACCGCGTGCGTTTGGGATCATCTTCTTTATTATCTGATATTTACACGGAATTATCCGCGTAAATGACCACTTTGTGATGACAACTTATCTTCCCCAAGAAATTATCCGCAAAAAAAGGGATAAACAACCGCTTTCTTCAGAAGAAATCGGTTTTTTTGTCAACGAAATCAGTCAAAACCGCATTTCTGAAGCGCAAATTGCTGCATTTTGTATGGCAGTTTTTTTCAACGGATTGACTATTGACGAGCAAACCGCGTTAACTTTAAGCATGCGCGATTCGGGGCAATGTTTGCGTTGGCAAACAACCACGCCCATCGTTGATAAACATTCAACCGGCGGCATCGGCGATAACGTCTCGCTGATTTTGGCGCCGCTTTTAGCCGCCTGCGGTGTTTGTGTGCCGATGATTGCCGGTCGCGGATTAGGGCATACCGGCGGCACCATCGATAAACTCGAATCCATTCCTCATTTTGAGGCTTTTCCGAACGCGGCGCGTATGCAAAAAATCGTGCAACATATCGGCTGCGCCATTGTTGGGCAAACTGATGAATTGGCGCCGGCGGATAAACGCATTTATGCCGTTCGCGATATCAGCGCCACGGTAGAATCGATCGCGTTAATTACCGCTTCGATATTGTCCAAAAAATTAGCGGAAGGACTCGATGGTTTGGTGATGGATATTAAAGTGGGAAACGGCGCTTTTATGACCGATATCACTCAAGCCCGCGCGCTCGCGCATAATATCGTGCGCGTTGCCAATGCGGCGGGGTGCCAAACCAGCGCTTTATTAACCGATATGAATCAACCGTTGGCGGCAAGTATTGGCAATGCGGTTGAAGTGGCAGAAGCGGTACAATTTCTGCGCGGTGACGATCAAAATCCGCGTTTGAAAAACGTAACTTTTACGTTAGCAGCGGAAGCGTTACGGCACGCGCAATTAGCGCCCGATCAGGGTGCCGCTCTAAAAATCGTGCAAAAAGCATTAGACAGCGGCGCCGCCGCAGATCGTTTTGATCGTATGATTGCCGCTCAAAGTGGTGTGCAGGATTTTTGTCAGCATTATGCGCGGTTATTGCCGCAGGCAGCGGTGCAAAAACCATTATTCGCGCCGCATGCAGGAACGATTACGGCGATGAACAGTCGCGAAATGGGTTTAGCTGTTATTCAACTGGGCGGCGGAAGAGTGCGCACCGATGATCGCATTGATTACTGCGTGGGTTTTTCTCAAATTTTACCGATAGGCAGCGCGGTTGATGAACATACGCCGCTGGTGATGATTCACGCGCGCGATGAGTATTCGTGGCAACGCGCGGCAAACGCTTATCTTGCCGCAGTGACGATTGATGATGCCGTTGTGGCGCCGTTAAATTGTGTGTACGAAATTGTGCGCGCCGAAAATATATCATCATGAATTTAATCGTTTTTTGGAGGATTTATGTCTACTTTAATTGAACAGGCGCAAGCATGGCTTGCCCAAGATCCCGATTCGGAAACGCGCGCCGAATTACAAGCGTTTATTGATGCCAACGATGAAGCGGAATTAAAACGCCGTTTTGAAGGGCGCTTGCAATTTGGCACGGCGGGTTTGCGCGGACGTTTGCAGGCGGGACCCAATGGCATGAATCGTGTATTAGTGGCGCAGGCGGCAGCGGGTTTGGCGCGTTATTTGGGCGCCGGAAAAAAAGTGGTTATCGGTTATGACGGGCGCAAACATTCGCGCCGTTTTGCCAAAGATACGGCAGAAATTTTGCAAGCATCAGGAATTGAAGCTTATTTAATGCCTGATTTACGTCCGACGCCAGTTTTGGCTTTTGCTTTGCGCGTTTATCAAGCTGATGCTGGTGTGATGGTGACGGCGAGCCATAATCCTGCCGAAGATAACGGTTATAAAGTTTATTTGGGCGGTGAACATCGTGGGGCGCAAATTGTGCCGCCAGCTGATGCCGATATTGCCGCGGAAATTGATTATGTGGCGCAACATTTACGCGTTAACGAATTGCCGCGGGATATTCATTATCATCTGATTCCGATGTCGGTGATTGATCAATATATTGAACGCACGGCAGCGGTGTTTCAAAGTAAACCGGTTTTAATGAATTACGTTTATACCGCGATGCACGGCGTGGGCACGGAAACTTTGCTCGATACTTTGCACGCGGTGGGATTAACGCAACCGCAATTGGTGGAAACGCAGGCGCAACCTGATGCGAATTTCCCAACGGTAGCATTTCCCAATCCTGAAGAAAAAGGCGCTTTGGATTTGGCAATTGAGTTGGCAAAAAAAGTCAACGCGGAATTTATTATTGCCAACGATCCCGATGCTGATCGTTTGGCGGTAGCATTGCCGAGTTCTGAAGGCGTTTGGGAACGTTTGCACGGCAATATGGTGGGATTGTATTTGGCGTGGCATTTAGCGCAACGCGCGCAGGCGCAAGGAAAAAAAGGTGTTTTTGCCTGTTCATTGGTTTCCAGTCCGTTATTGAAAAAAATCGCCGCCGCGTACGATATGACGTATCAAGAAACGCCGACCGGTTTTAAATGGATTGGCAGAATTGAGGGGCTGATTTTTGGTTTTGAAGAAGCTTTGGGTTATCTCGTTGATGCCGATAAAGTTGCGGATAAAGATGGTATTTCTGCCGCGATTGCTTTTTTGGATTTAATGGCAACCTTAAAAGCGCAAGGCAAAACGTTTTTGGATTATATGCAAGCATTTCAAGCGCAATTTGGCGCTTTTCACAGCCAACAAATCAGTATACGTATTGAAGATAATGAAAAAATTAATCGTATTATCAATGTATTGCGTGAAAAACCTTTTGAAAAAGTGGGCGATTATCGCGTGATGCATTATTGCGATCATTTAAAAACGGCAATGGCAAGTAATATGTTGGTATTTGAATTGGTGGACGGTCATCGCGTGATCGTGCGTCCATCGGGCACCGAACCCAAATTAAAGATTTATTTAGATACTTTTGCCGATAATCAAAAAACAGCTGCCGAAATCGCCGCGCAATTAGCGATGAATATCGAACAATTTTTAAAAATGACGAATTGATATGAGTTTTCGCAGCGTTATTTTTGATACCGAAACCACGGGCATGAATTTTGAAAGCGATAATAAAGCCGAAGGGCATCGCATTATTGAAATTGGCTGCGTGGAATTAATTGACCGCGTTCCAACCGAGCATTATTTCCATTGTTATCTTAATCCCGAGCAACCAGTTGATCCTCAAGCTTTTAAAGTGCACGGCATTTCTGATGAATTTTTGGCAGATAAGCCGTTTTTTAAAGACGTTTTGCCGGAATTTGAAGCTTATTTGGCTTCTGCCGATGAACTGGTGGCGCATAATATCGCCTTTGATCGACAATTTATTGATCGGGAATTGCAGCTGGCGGGTTGCGATTATCGTTTGGGCGATAAATTTACTTTGGTAGACAGTTTGAAAATTGCCCGAGAAAAATTTGCCGGCGCGCGCAATAATTTGGACGCGTTATGTAAACGTTTCGGCGTGGATAATACGGGACGCGAATTGCACGGCGCTTTATTAGATGCGCAATTATTAGCGGAAGTGTATTTAAAATTAACCGGCGGACAATCGGATTTATCGTTTGCGCACCCCATGATGGCGTCCGCCCGCCGCGCCGAACAAAAAACCGCCGCAACGTTTGCAAAAACGCCGTGCGCGTGGTTGCCCGTTGACGTTCCAGAAGCGGAACGCGCGTTACATGAAAAAATTTTAAAACAACTGAAAGAATAAAGCGTTTTGAAACCGCAAACGATGCTCGATTATTCGGTTTTTTTTGCAACGCCTGATTGCGCGCGTTTTTATCAACGTGCGCAGTTGTCGTCGTCGGATCGATTACGTTTACAACACGCGCCGCAGCGTGAACGCACGCTTTCTTGGCAAAATTCGCGCGCTTTAAAAGCATTTGTGACGCAGAAAAATCCCGAGGCGCCGTGGTGTTTGAGTCATAAATATGACCATGCTTTTATTGCTTTGGGACAAAAAGGAGCAGTTGGTGCGGATTTGGAGTTTATGCAGCCGCGCGATTTTCATGCTTTGATGAAGCAGGTTTGCAATGAAAAAGAACAGGATTTTTTGCAATCATCACCGCAATTAATGGTGGATTTTTATCGTTTGTGGACGTTAAAAGAGGCGCTAATTAAGGCGGAAGATTTACGTTTTCCTACGCAAATGAAAGCCGTTGGCGTGGCAGAATTTGCGCCAATTTGGCGTTTAAAAAGCGCGTTAAATCGTCATTATTTTTGGTTGACGGCGGTTTTTAATCGCGATTGGATTTTTTCGGCGCTTTGGCAAGAATGCGTCCGCGATCCGGTTTGCGTCCGATTTTTTTTCGAAAATCCGCCCGTTTTTCAGGCAATTTATGGTAATGCGCCGCTTTCTTTATTGGGGCAAACGTTGACCCTCGCGCCATAATCGCGGAATAATGGTTTGCGTACTTAAAAAGTTCAAAAGGATAACCTCGTGGATAAAAAAAATAATTTGGTTTGGATCGATTTGGAAATGACCGGATTGGATCCGCAACACGATGAAATCATTGAAATTGCAACGATTGTTACCGATGCACAATTAAATATTTTGGCAGAAGGTCCGGTGATTGCTGTTTATCAGCCGGAGCCGATTTTGGCGCAAATGGACGCGTGGAATCAAAAGCATCACGGCGCTTCGGGTTTGATTGAGCGCGTGCGGCAAAGTTCATTTAATACGCTTGAAGCCGAAGCGCAAACGTTATCGTTTTTAGAGCAATACAGCGAAAAAGGGCGTTCACCGATTTGTGGCAATAGTATTTGTCAGGATCGGCGGTTTTTATCGCGTTTGATGCCGCGTTTAGAAGCTTTTTTTCATTACCGCAATTTGGACGTTTCAACGATCAAAGAATTGGTGGCGCGTTGGTATCCCGAGCATTATTTTCATAAAAATACGACGCATCAAGCATTGCAAGATATTCGCGATTCTATCGATGAATTGCGGCATTATCGGCAACGTATTTTTGTTAATCCATCGTAGGCGAGGCAAGATAGAAGCGCTTATTGGTTATCAATTGAGGAAAATATAGTGAAAAAACGTATTTTATTAGTTGAAGACGAGCCGGCTATTCAACAATTATTGTTATACGGTTTGCAAGACCAGTATCAATGCATTGAAGCCGGAACTTTAGCGCAGGCAAAAACGATTTTGCAGCAGCAAATTCCTGATTTGGTTTTATTGGATTGGATGTTGCCCGACGGCAGCGGTATTAAAATTTTAGAAGATCTTCGCAAAATAGAAACGTTGCGTTATTTGCCGGTGATCATGTTGACCGCGCGCGCCGATGAACGCGATATTATCAAAGGATTGGATTACGGCGCTGATGATTATTTAACCAAACCATTCTCGATGGCAGAACTGCAATCACGCATAAAAGCATTATTTCGCCGCATGCCAGAATCAGAAGAAGAACAATCTTGTTTATCTTGGGAAGACATTACGATGAATTTATTGACGTATGAAGTTTTTTTTCAAGATAAATTATTAAAACTCAATCGGCGAGAATTTCAATTATTAGAATGTTTTTTGCGCCACCCCAATAAAGTATTAAGTCGGGAGCAATTATTAGATTTTGCTTGGCAGGGCGAAGAAGATATTGGCGATCGCGCGGTGGACGTTGCCATTAGACGTTTGCGCAAAGCTTTTGAAAATATTGACGAACAATTGCCGGTGATGTCGATTCGTGGAATTGGTTACCGTTTGGGGCAAAAAAATTAAGTGATAAAAAAATCTGTACCGCAAAGGGTACAGATTTTTTTATGGAAAAACGGATTTATTTCTTTTTCTCGGGCATCAGCGGCAAGAAAATTGTTGAGCCGCGACGGTAAATGAGTACCGGCAGCGCGCGATCCGTTTTCGCTAATAATTTAGAAGCTTCTTTAGGCGTGTTGATGATGCTGTCGCCAACGGCAATTAAAATATCGCCGGCGCGCAATCCTGATTTTGCTGCTGCCGAATTCGGTTCAACGCGCGCAATCAAGACGCCTTCTTTATCTTCGTATTCCAAAGCGTTACGCGTATCATCATCAAGCGCTTTGAGTTCAATGCCCCAATTGCGCATTTCACGCGATGTTGCCGCAGATGAAGTGTCAGCTGTTTCTAAATTTTCGATTTTGACGGTAGTGGTTTGCTTTTTGCCGTCGCGCAAATATTCAATTTCTACATCTTTACCCAACGGCGCCATCGCAACGAGCGGCGGTAAATCGCTGGCTTTATTGATGGTATGACCATTAAAAGAAAGCAAAATATCGCCGACTTTTAATTGTGCTTTTTCCGCCGGCGCATCTTTAACAATTTGCGCAATTAATGCGCCTTCTGGTTTTTCCATACCAAAAGATTCTGCCAATTTTTGGTCAACGGCTTGAATGGAAACGCCCAACCAACCGCGGTTGACGCTGCCAGTGGTTTTTAATTGTTCGGCAATAGTTTTGGCTAAATTAATGGGAATGGCAAAACCAACGCCATTGAAGGCGCCGCTGCGGGTATAAATTTGTGAAGTAATGCCGATTACTTCGCCTTTGCCGTTAAATAAAGGTCCGCCGGAATTGCCTGGATTGATGGCGGCATCGGTTTGAATAAAAGGTGTATAGGTTCCGCTGGGGAGGCTGCGTCCCAAAGCAGAAACGATGCCTTTGGTGGCAGTGGTATCAAAACCAAAAGGGGAACCAATTGCGAGTACCCAATCGCCAACTTTTACCGCGTCAGAATCGCCTAATTGCACGGTGGGCAATTTTTGCGCGGCAATTTTTAACAATGCGATATCGGTACGTTTATCAACGCCAACAATTTCAGCGCTGTATTCGCGTTGATCGGTTAATAATACGGAAACGCTATCAGCGCCATCAATAACGTGCGCATTAGTTAAAACATAACCTTCTGCGTCAATAATAAATCCGGAGCCGTTGCCTTTGCGCAATTCTTTTTCGGGTTGTTCTTCTGGGAATGGTTCGCTAAAAGGTGAGCCTTGTTCGCCGAAAAAATGTTCAAACAAATCAGGAAAAGGAGGCGTAAGTCTTGAAAATTTTGGTTGCGTAACAAGACTTTGCACTTCAATACTGACAACTGCCGGAGAAGCTTTTTCAACTAATTCGGTAAAATTCGGTGGCAGATCGGCATGAATTAAACTGGAGAAGAGCAAATTTATTGCAAAAATAAGGGTTACTAAGGTTTTATTCATCATTACTCCTATTTCCGATAAGATGAGTACAATATTTTTACTAAATTGCCGCAGTGACATCAATGGAGCGGTCAATTAAATGCTGATAACAAATTGGGAGGAAAATATGCACATATTGGTAATTGAAGACGATCAAGATGCCGCAGCCTATATTGCAAAAGGATTGACTGAAAGCGGTTATGTTGTTGATACCGCGCATACCGGCAGCAAAGGATTAATGATAGCGCAAAAAGGTCAATATGACGTTTTAATCGTTGATCGCATGTTGCCGGAATTAGATGGGCTTTCTTTAATTCAACAATTGCGCGCTCAAGGAGCCAGTACTCCAGTATTAATTCTTTCGGCTTTGGGAGAAGTTGACGATCGCGTTGAAGGACTTGCTGCCGGCGGTGATGATTATTTGGTTAAACCTTATGCGTTTTCGGAACTTTTAGCACGCGTGCAATCGCTGGCGCGGCGGCGTAATACCGACGTTCACGATCAAATGGTACTAGAAATTGCGGATTTGCATCTCGATCGATTGCGGCGCAAAGTAACCCGTGCGGGAAAAAAGATTAATTTACAACCGCGCGAATTTCGTCTTTTGGAATATTTAATGAGCAATTCTGGGCAAGTGGTGACGCGCACCATGCTTTTAGAAAAAGTTTGGGAATATAATTTTGACCCGCAAACCAACGTGATTGATGTTCATATTTCACGTTTGCGCAGTAAAATCGACAAAGATTTTAATCCTCCTTTAATTCATACCGAACGCGGCGCCGGTTACAGCATGTATGATCCATCCACTTATCGCTAAAATTATCAGCGACGCCAAACAAACAATGAGAATTTCGGCATTCCGGTTCTCATTGTTGTTTACTTTGGTCGCAAGCATTATTACGGGCGCGGCAATGGTAATGATTTATCAAACCGCGCGCCAGCAAATTTTTGATCAAATTGACGCGCGACTTTTGTCGGAAAGTATGCGTTTACAAAGGCGCTATGAATATCACAGCAGCTTTGATATTAATCCGCTGGCAACGGGGATTACAGAACGCGTGCAAACAGAGCCGGCGATGTCTTATTGTTTGCAGGAATATCCGAGCTTTGATGAAGAAATGCCGGTGATGATTATGACAAACAGTTCTTTTGATGATTTGTGTAATCTCAAGCGCCACATGCAAAGTCAAAATTATTTGAATAATGAAGAACACGAGCCGCTCGTCAATCGCAAAAATATCATGCGCGTGATCGTCATGCCGCTGCGCAATCAATATGCGGTTATCGTGGGGTATGACACCCGCAGCGAACGGCAGATTTTGCATAAAATGAATACGATGGCAATGCTGATGACGGCGGTTTTAATTCTGGCATCGTTTTTTGGCTCTTTTATGATTGGACAAAAGATTACAAAATCTATTGCCCGTATCAGCCGCACGGCAAGAGTCATTGTTGACGGCGATTTTTCCGAGCGCATTTTAATTAAAGGCAATGATGCCATTGAATTGCAATTACTCGCCGAAGATTTAAATCACATGCTCGACAGAATCGAGCGCTTAATTACCAGTCAACGGCAAGTTACTAATAATATTGCTCACGATTTGCGCAGTCCGCTGAATCGTTTGCGCAGCCGCATGGAAGTTGCGTTATTAGACGAGCATCGCAGTAATGCCGAATTGCGCGAGGTGATTTCACAATCGATTGTTGATGCCCAAGGATTGTTGCAAACGTTCAATTCCTTGCTCAATATTGCGCAAGTTGAATCGCGCGCTCGTGATGATTTTGAATTGATCAGTTTGTCGCAAATATCTGAAGATATGGCAGAAATGTATGAAGTGCTCAACGAAGAGGAAGAAGGCATGCATCATTTTTGTGCACAAATTGACGCGGATTTGATGATTATGGGCAATCGACAATTAACCGCTCAAGCGATTACAAATTTATTGGATAATGCCGTGAAATATACGCCGGAAGGCGGTCATATTTTTTTACAAGCGTTACGGCGGGAACATACCGTTGTAGTTGCCGTGTGTGATGATGGAAAAGGCATTGCCGAGCAAGATCGGGAAAAAGTATTAAAGCGTTTTGTGCGTTTAGATGCCGCCCGAAGTACGCAAGGAAACGGATTAGGATTATCATTAGTCGCCGCAATCATGAGTTTACACGGCGGCACGATTCAATTATTGGAAAATAAACCAACGGGTTTGCGGATTGAATTATCGTTTCCCGATCCAGAAGCGTTTAAAAGCCGCTACCACAACGCCGCTTAACCGTAACGCGTGAATCATTCTCAAAAATAAAGGAAGAAAATGCTTTTTTGGAAAAAATGTTGTTTTGTGACGGTTTTTTTGCTTTTTTTCGGCGTGCGCGCAGAAGTACCGCCGCCGGATTTGCCGGTAAAAAGTTATCTTTTAATGGACGCGCAAAGTGGACAAATATTGGCAGAACGCGCTGCCGATGAGCGTTTGCCGCCGGCGAGTATTACAAAATTGATGACGGCATACGTGACGTTTAACGCGTTAAAAACCGGCAAAATTCATTTAACCGATTTGGTGACGATCAGCGCAAATGCGCGAGCGCAAAATGGTTCGCGTATGTTTGTGGAAGTTAATTCTCAAGTTTCGGTGAACGATTTATTGCAAGGCATGATCGTGCAATCGGGCAACGATGCCAGCGTGGCGCTGGCGGAATATATTGGCGGAACAGTGGCAGGATTTGTTCATATGATGAATGCCACCGCCAAACAATTAGATTTACAAAAAACGCATTATCAAAATCCAACCGGCATGCCCGATGAACAACATTTTTCCACCGCTCATGATATTGCGCGGCTCGCTCAGGCGTTAATTCGCGATTTTCCCGAGTTTTATCATTTTTATCAGCAAAAAGAATTTACGTGGAACAATATCAAACAGCCCAACCGCAATCGTTTATTGTGGCGCAATCAAAATGTTGACGGCTTGAAAACGGGTTATACCGATGCCGCGGGTTATTGTTTAGCAGCGAGTGAAAAACGCGGCGATTGGCGGTTAATTGGCGTGGTTTTAGGGGCAGAAAAAGAGGCGCAACGTTATGATGCGGCAGAAAATTTGCTCAATTTCGGTTTTGCAAATTATACGCAGGTAACAGCGTTGCGCGCCGAGCAAGTATTATTGCGCGGCAAGGTGTATAAAGGATTGGAAGCGGAAGTGCCGATCGTTGCCGAGCGCACCGTTCATTTATTGTTGCCCGTTACCGCACAAAATGCGATCAGTGCGCACGTTGCTTTGGATACGCTGATCGCGCCGATTACAAAAGGGCAAAAAGTGGGCACGATTACCGTTACCGATGGCAGCAAAAGTTATGCCACCGTTCCCGCGCTTGCCGGTAAAGATATTGCTGCCGCAGGATTTTTTAAACGGTTAAAAGATAGCTTCACATTATGGCGGCAAAAATAAGGATAGATTGATGAGTGACGAGGTAAAAGAATCATTATTGGAATTTCCCGCGCGTTTTCCAATAAAGATTATGGGAAAAAATGATGCGGATTTTCGCGCGGCGGTATTACAAATTGCGGAAGATTTAATTCCAGAAGCGGATCGCATGGGCGTTACCGAGCAGTTGAGCAAAAATCAGCGGTATTTATCGTTGACGGTAACAGCGATGTTTTATGAAAAGCCGGCAATTGATCGCGTTTATCAAGCGCTATCAAAAAATCCGCATGTTTTGATGGCGTTATAACATGTTGATTCAACAATTAGGGCGGCAGGATTATGTTTCTGTTTGGCAAAAGATGCAGGATTTTACGCGGCAACGCGGCGGCGCCGAAGATGACCAATTATGGTTGGTAGAACATTATCCCGTTTACACGCAAGGGCAGGCGGGCAAAGCGGAGCATATTTTAAATACCGGCAATATTCCCGTAATTCAAATTGACCGCGGCGGACAAATTACTTATCACGGACTTGGGCAGGCGGTGATTTATCCGTTATTGAGTTTGAAGGCGGCGAATATCGGCATTCGGCGGTTTGTGTCGCTGGTTGAAGAAACAACGATCGCGCTTTTGCAGGATTATGCGGTTGCTGCGCACGCGCGCGCTGATGCGCCGGGCGTTTATGTGGCAGATGGACGCAAAATTGCTTCTTTAGGATTTAAGGTGAGTCGTGGTTGTAGTTATCACGGTATTGCCATTAATGTGGCAATGGATTTGTCGCCTTTTTTGGGTATTAATCCTTGCGGTTTATCGGGAATGAAAATGGCGCAATTATCTGAATTTGTGCCAGAAATTGATGTGGATTCCGTGCATAAAAAGTGGGCAGAACTTTTTTCTGCGCGCTGGCGGTAAAAATTGTTTTTTTTTATTTTTAATGAACATTAGTGAACGGATTATTAATAAAAATACATTTTTATGGCATAAAATTTGCATGCGTAAAGATCTGACAGGTTCTGTCAATAAATTTCACTTGTTTAGTCCCAATCTTTGAGTTGGGTTTTACTGCGCGAGCAGTGCTTTGGAGGAATTATGCGTAATTTGAAACATAAAAAAGATGGAACGACCGTGGCATTTGGACGGTTGCCTTTGGCTTTGGCAGTGATTGCCGTTTGCACGCAAGGTTATGCGGCGGACGCGAAAAAAGATAAAGCGGGCATTCCCTTTTCGCCTTTTGCTTATTTGTCTTTAAACTTGCAAAACTTCAGTGAAAGTAGCGGCGGGAATGGTTTTCCAGCAAAAATTATGCTGATGATCGACGACTCTGGTTCAATGGCTGATTCTCCAATGGTGTTTGGGGGCAATTCTTCTAGTTTGTATTGCCCCTCTTATTCTTGGCCTGTCTCTTCTAATGGTTACATGAATTTTGTAAATAAGCGTAATCAGCTTGGTTTGCCATTAATAATACCGTCTGATGAGCAGCTCGCTGTTGGTAGTAATTGCTATTTTTGTATGGATGGTACAAAACCGACCATGTCTTCAGCTAATAGTGTTTCTTGCTCCAATGGTCATCAGAACTTAATGTTGATTCCTACTCCGGCAATTCCTGGCAATGAAGCATCAAAATTTGATATTGCGCGAAATGCGCTTGTTAAAATTTTACGAAATAAAGATTATAAAGATAAATTTTATTGGAGTTTCATCAGTCTTAACAACAAAACAACTCAAAAACCTTCACCGTATACGTTAGACAGCTACAGTATTATCAATAATCAAATGTCTATTTTATCTCCGTCAGGTGGTACGCCTTCAACTTCACGTTATATGGATGCTTTTACGCACGTTGTGAAGAATATGGAGCACGTTTGTCAAAAGAACTATATTATCGTGCTTTCTGATGGAGACTCTTTCTTAGACGAGCCTATTAATGCGGACAATTATTTCCTGAGAAACTCAAATAAACCTAGTACTATTCGTGAAGTTGTTGGGTATAGCTGGTACCGAAACAGAAAAGGAAGATTTTTGCAGGCAACAGGTGGGACGGATAAAGCAGTGCCTTCTTTCTTTGGCGCGTTACCGGCTAATTATTCAGCTGATGGATATCGCCCCATCAAAGATGAATACAAATACATTCCATATACTTGGCCGCAGTGGAAGGCGCGGGGGCAACAATGCCCTAATGGCTTTAAGTTAATATATCCCTCTAGTGGTTTGCATAACCTGATAGCGCAAAGTCAATTTATCTGTCTCTACGATGATCCAAACGTTTATGAAGAAGATCATGGAATTGCCTTTTTTTCGAAACGTTTAGCCAGTAAAGACGTTAAAAGTCCGAAAAATGAAGGTATTTTTTATGGTGATAAAGATAAAGAAGGTCTCGATTGGGACGATGCCAGCTTCCCGCCACAAACCATTAAAACTTATACCATCGGCTTTGGTTCTGGTTTGAGCGCAATTGGTAAAGCGTATTTAAAAAATGCCGCTTCAATGTTGGATACCGATGGCGATAAGAAAGATGATACCGTGGGTTTCTTTAGTGCGTTAAGTCAAAAAGAATTGGATCATGCTTTTGGATTGATCGTAGAAGACATTAATAATAACGGTGCGATTGCTTTAAAACCCACAGAAGGTCACTCTGTTTCTTCTCCTGCCGTTACTCCATCTAAAGATGGCGGGTTTGGTATTGCTTTAACTTTAAATACAGCCAATTGGAGCAGTACGTTAGAGTTTACTCAATTGGATAAGAAGGGCAATATCGTCAAAGAAAAAGATAAAGACGGAGTAGAACAACCGAAACGCGTTAGTGCTGATTATTCGAGCCGGAAGATTATCGTTAATGACGGCACGAAAAATACCTTGATTGATGCTGCTGATGCGCCAAAAGCAGATTTTTATGGCTTTAGTAAAGAACAAGAAAATGATTTCGCGCAATATTTTAAACCGTGGTACACACGTAGTAGCAACATCTCTGATCCTGCTATTCGCGATGGAGCGGCTAAATTAGCGGCAGCGGCAAAAAAAGTTGCGCAATATCGCGTGCGTGCTGAAAAAGCAGACGATCCTCAACGCATGATGGCGGACGTCTTAGGAACGCCGATTCTTTCCACGCAAAAATACGTTATGACCGCTGCCAACGACGGCATGGTTTATATTTTTAAAGCTCAAGAAGGCGAAAAACCTTTTACATTGGCATTGAACTATTTGCCAGCTGCGATGGAACGGGAAAGCGTTGACGGTTCAGATACCGTTGCTAAAGCTTTAGCGGCAACCGCAGAAGAAGGTTACGGTAAAACCGTAAAAGGAACTCCGGTCGATGCTCAACCGCATTTATTCTTAAATAACGGCGGTATGCAATGGCGCGCCACTTCTGAAGATGCTGAAAAAGGCGATAAATCTGGTGTTTATATTGCTGGCGCAATGGGACAAGGCGGACGCGGTGCTTATGTTTTGAGTGTTTCTGGTTTTGATAGAGTTACCAAAGCACCAATTGGTTTAGATGCTGGCGAAGGAAATTGGTCAAAAACAGTTCCTTTATGGGAAACCGCAAAAGGTGCTGATAACTTATTGGCTTATACGGTAAATACGCCACAATTTGGACAAGTAGCAACTAAATACGATAACGGCAAAGCGAAATTTGGTGATGAAGATCCGGTTCGTCAATATTTATTCCTTGCCAATGGTTACCATGGTCGTGAAGGTGCGCCTGTTGCCAATTCTCCAGTGAAACTTGATAATGGACCCACGCTTTATATTTATGAAGCTTTGGGATTAAATCTTAATAAAGGCAATCCTGCTCGTACTGGTAAAGCCGCGGGGGACTTGATTGCTAAATTGACGGTAAAAGATGGCGTTGGTGGTTTATCAACACCGGTTCTTGTGGATACTGACCGCGATTTCTTATTCGATCATGCTTATGCTGGTGACCAAGGTGGTAACTTATATCGTTTCACTTTCAATAAAGAAAACGTTGCAGAGTGGACGGTTCACAAGATTTATCAAGGCAATAAATCGCAACCAATTACTGCACAACCGGCAATTTATCGTGGTCGCGATGGACAAGATAATAAATTGGTTATCGTCGTTGGTACTGGATCGGACGTTTATCAGGAAGATTTGAAGTCGAAAGATCCCCAAGTCATGATGGGTATTTTTGATGATGTAAATGATGAAGATCCCAAAGTACTTACCAGCGATGATTTAGCGCAACAAAAAGTTGAGACAACTGTGCAAGCTGATGGTAAAACAGTAGCTTATTTAACTGATAATCCTGTTAAAGATAAAAAAGGTTGGCAATTGTTGCTCAATGAAGAAAATGGTGAGCGCGTTGTAACGCAGGCTTCAATTTTAAACTCAACCGCTTTCTTCTCTTCACGAATTTATGACTCTTCAGAAACATCAAGCGGAAGCAAGCCTGATCAATCAAGTTCCTATTCTTGTAAAACCAGTGAAACAAAGGCTGAAGCAAAAGGTGAAAGCTGGATATACGGTGTTGACGTGTTAACTGGTAGTAACCCGAAAAAAGATAGTGCTCGATTTAAAAATCTGCCGCCAAGAACAAAACCAATAGATAATAATGGAAATACTGGTGGTGGCAACGGTGGTGGTAGTGAGCAACAAGAAGCTGCTGGTTACAAGGAAGATGGATTAACTTCTGGCGTAGTTCTTTCTTCGTTAGATGAACCTAAATCGGTGACACAACATGGCGCGGCTCAATCTGGACAGGATGAGGCTCCTGGAGTAGATAAGACAAAATCTTATTGTATTTCTCGAAAAGAAGCTGACAAGATTTTGAGTCATTCTTCTACCGGTAAGGGCTATGATGAAATTGGCGTCGATTTCAAAATTTGCCCAGAAAGTGCGCGGTTGATTCGTATCAATACTCGCGAAATCAAAGAATCTGTTTTGAAGTAATGTGTGTTTAGAGCATGGTGGAATCACCATGCTCTCTCTGCTCTTAGACGAAGAGGAAAAGTTATGTTAATAAAAAAACAACGGGGAATGACGCTACTGGAAGTGCTCGTTTCAATGTTGATTGTCGCCGTCGGTTTAGTGACGACAACAATGATGTTGCAGGTGAGTAACCGCTATGGATATTCTGCTGAATATCGTGCACGCGCTATGCATGAAATGCAGTCGCTCATTGAGATGGTACAAGCGAATGCTTTGGGTATCGATGGTTATATTTTTGGTATAGCGAAATATCAAGAAAATGGCTACTCAATTAATATTGGGACGGCAGAATTTAAAACAGATACATGCAGTGGCGAGAAATTTAAAGATAAAGATGTTGACAAAGAAGCTTGCGAATTAAGAAATAAAGCAGGAAAAAATGCTGTAAAACAAGCATATACGGAAATGACTAATTGGTTGCAACGTGTGCAAGCTGTTGTGCCCAATGGTCAAGCTGCTGTGACTCGCGATGAGGATAAGACGGGTATTTATACGGTTACGATTATGTGGCGTATTTTTGAAGCAGACCAACGTGCGGAAGGAAGTGCAACCAGTAATAAAACCGATCAAGTTAGCGTAGATTTTACTCTTTAAGGATTTATCATGAATTATCAATCAACTCATAAATTTCAAAAGGGTATCAGTTTAATGGAAATGATGGTTGCCCTAACAATTGGTCTTATTTTGCTGCTTTCTTTAGCTTCTATCTATGTAACGGCAAATAAGATGGATAAGGATCGAAGCTTAAATGAGGCTTTAGATGAATCGGCGCGGCAAATTTTTGAACGTTTGCAGCAGGATTTAAATATGGCTGGCTACGTTGAGCTTTTTGATGTTTCCGAAAATATTATTGAACCTATTACTTTTAAACAAATTAAGGGGTCAGATGAGAATAAGGAATCAAGAAAGCACTACAATATTATTGGTAATATTAATAGACAAGATATTCAAGCTGCTTATGCCAGAGTAGAAGGTTGGAAATCGGGAAGTGCTGATATAAAAGTTAAAACCCCGTTTTTTATTACTTTTGGTAAAGAGGCGGTAGAAGAACTTAAAGAAAATTCCAGAGAATCTTTGGTGATTCGTTATCAGTTTGCATCAAGTGAAAATTCAGTGACCTTTGATAGAAATAAAAACATTCCTTCTGGTCTTTATGAGAAAGGTGATTTAGAGGAAAAGGCTCGCCTTAAAGAGAGTGGTTTTGGTAGAGATTGTTTAGGGCAAAAACCAGAAGGAAAGCTTGTAGAAAATAAATATTTTTTACAAGATGGTGCTTTTTATTGTGAAGGTAATGGTAAAAATAATGATAAAGCAGGTAATGCAGAGCCGATTGTAGATAACGTAACCGAATTGAAATTTCGATACGCTCTAACCGGTTATACCCCTTCGGCTGGAGGAGACGGAGGAACAGAGACTACCGAAGATGGCGGAAGCAATATTAACGTTTATTCCTCTCAATCAGGTTTATATACCGACAAAATCGTGAAAGCTGAAGACGTTGGAGGCGAATGGGCAAAAGTAATTGGTGTGGAAGCTTGTATTGTTGTGGCTGGTGAACCGCTGAAAAGCCAGAAAACGCAAGATATAGCTGAATTACAACCCAAAATTCCTACTTGTGTACGAGATAGTAAAGGCAATTTTAATGAGGATAATAACCGTCCTAAAAATGATACACGCCTATATCGCCGTTACGTTAGAACTTTTGCGGTTCCTAATCTGATTTATTTCCCTCTGGGAGGTGGACTATGAGCTATATTTATCGCAAAGAAAAAGGGGTCGTTTTGCTGACCTGTTTGGTCTTTTTGATAGTAATCTTAACTTTGTTGCGGTTTGTACTCGGAAGCGCTAGTGTGCAAGAGAAGAAAGTTGGTGCCGATTACGAACAATTGAAAGCATCTCAAGCAGCGTCTGTGGCGCTTCGGGCGGCAGAGCTCTACATCATAGATGAAGATCATCTGGAAAAGAAACCATCTGATAACAACGGTATCGATTATGTGCTTTCAACCGAGATAGTCGATTTTTGGCTAGATGATGGTAAGGTTAGTAATCTTCCTGGTGTAGTTGATGCCAGTACCTTTGATTACAAAGGAAATTGCGACAATTCACCAGTACAAGATTGTCCATTTTTTAAATGGACAGGCGATTGTCAAGCATTGGCAAACCAACCCGCTTGTTATGAAAATGATAAAAAAATCAGATATTTAATTGAACGGATTAAAGCAGAACCTAAGAATGTTGGCGTTAATGAAAAACTCCAAACCAATGTTATTGAAACAAAAATGTTGATGCGGGTAACGGCTGTTGGTCTTAGCGATGATACGAATAGTGCCGTAAACGTAATAAAACAAAATACTTACGTTTTATTAAAGCAAGAAGAAGTGCCCATCAAGTCTGATGAAGGGAAGGAATAAAATGACACAAAAAATGAAGGGCTTTACGCTCCTTGAAGTGACCGTTGTCGTTGCTATTCTCGGAGTCATGATGGCATTTGCTGCACCAAGCCTAAAGCGAGTGATGGTTACAAATCAAATGCGCGCGGTTGCCGGCGAATGGCGAAGCGCTTTCTATCTGGCACAAAAAGAAGCAATTCGTTTAAAACGTCCTGTTCAACTATGCGCGAGTAAGAATGGGGAGTCATGTGATAATGCTAATGACTACTCTCAAGGTTGGATTGTATTTGATGTTAATGAGAAAAAAGTCATTCGTGATTATCCGCCGATTCACGAGAATGTTGTTGTTAATTTAGGTGTTGGAAATGGTGTAGATTTAATTTTTCTTAACAATGGACGCCCTCCTCTTAATTTTGTGGGGGGAAATTTGACAATAACGCACAAAACGGTTAAAGGTTTAGAACTTAAACTTAGTATTAGTCGCGCTGGTCGAATTCAGTAAAGAAGGAGTTCAAAATGATTTCTCCCAAGCAAAAGGGATTTACTTTAGTAGAAATGATGGTTGTTGTAGCAATCATAGGTATTTTGGCAGCGATTGCTATTCCAAATTATCAGCGTTACGTTTTGCGCGGCTATCGTGTTGATGCGCGAAATGTTCTGATGAGCGTTGCGCAAAAGTTGGAGCAAAATTATAGTATTTCCCATAAGTATAACCAAATGAGTAATGGCGATCCCATTGATAATGCTCTATTGAATAAGTGGGGATTAGACGTTTCTCCTGCTACTGGTACGAAGCGCTATGACATTACTCTTTCTGAAATTGAGGAAGATAAGTTTACCGTGAAAGCTACAGCATTTGGCAGTCAAGCTTCCGATGAATGTAAAGAATTTACTTTGGATCACCGCAATGTGAAACAAGCAAACGGTAAAGGGGCAAGGGATGCGATTTCTACTCGTTGTTGGGGACGGTAATTTTTGATTTTTTTGGCGAAAAAGGATGGAGCGTTCCATCCTTTTTTTGCATTGTTATTTCAAACAATCAGTTAAGTTATCAGCTAATTGTTGCATCAGTTTTTGATATAAAGATTGATCTGCTGGTAAATCTGCGCCGATGGGATCTAACGTTCCCGTTTTTACTTTTGAGCCTTGGGCGAGTTTATCCACGATCGTAGAAGGAAATTGCGGTTCTTTAAAAATGCAGACGATTTTATGTTCGGTGAATTGTTTGCGTAGCGCTTCAATATCTTTCAAACCGGGTTCGTGTTCCGGATCGACGCGCACCACGCCCACCGCATTTAAACCAAAATCTTGTTCAAAATAATGATACGCATCGTGAAAAACCATATAAGGCTTTTTATCGAGTCCTGAAAGTTGCTTTTTAAGCGCGGTTTTTTGTGCATTAAGATTATCGAGCGTTTTTTGTGCATTTTGCTGATAGGTTTTTGCGTGTTCTGGATCAAGTTCGGCAAGCGTTTGTGCGGTGGCGTTTACTAAAACTGATGCATTATCAATTCCTAACCAAAGATGGGCATTGTTAATACCGTGATGATGCTCGTGGTGATGTTCATGTTCTTCATGTTCGTGATCGCCATGTTCATGATCATGCTCTTCATGTTCGTGAACGCCGTGAGCATGATCATGCTCTTCATGCTCGTGATCGTTATGATCATGTTCTTCCCATAAACCGCCCGCGCGATTTTTGAGTAATTTTATCCCGTCAATTTCTGACCAGTTGAGTTTACGCGCCGTATTTTTACGCAATGCTTTTTCCATAAATGTTTCTAAATCATTACTCACCCATATCACTAAATCTGCATGAGCAAGAGCTTTAGCATCATTCGGTTTCATTTGATAACCGTGCGGTGAACCTTGATCGATAAGTAAATCAGGTTGAGACACGCCGTCCATCACTTGCGCTACCAAACTATGCAACGGTTTAATTGTGGTGACAACTTTGGGCACTTCCGCATAAGCTAAAATTGAAAACAAAGAGATAGTGCTCGCAATCAAAGTTTTTTTCATAGTATTCTCCAATAAAATTGCAGTTACACTATAACAAAACTATTTTGTCATTAATAATTTTTTTACCGCCGAAATAACGCGTTCTGCTTCTAGCAAAGCCATATCTTTACCGCCAGTGGGTGGGCAATCAGGCGGCTGCAAAATGATGAGCGGTGCTTGATAAATGGGCGCGGTGCGTTGCGGATTTGTCGGACCATATAAACCAATGGTTGGCACGGCAAGCGCATTAGCAAGATGCAATCCGCCCGTATCATTGCCGACTACTAAACGCGCTTGCCGTAAAATGTGGGCAAATTCTGACAGAGTTGTTTTTCCGGCAAGGTTTTGAATACGCACGGCATTAAAGGGCGCCGTGATTTCCTGAATCAGCGCAATATCATTTTTCGTTCCGCAGAAAATAATGTTTTCATGCGTATGAAGAAGTAAAAAATCCAACAAAGTACGCCAATGTTCAACCGACCAACGTTTCGCGGGATAATTTTCTGAACCACAAATAAGCACAATGCCGTTACCAGTTTGTTGCGGAAAAAAGGTTTCAAAAGAAATGCCATCGTGCAATGCAAAGTGAGCGGTAAAATCTGCTAATAATTGCGTTTGATGGCGGTTATTATCTTGTTCAGGGTGAATAATGGGAAAGCGATGATTGAGCAGCCACCGCGGGCGATTATGCCAGCTGATGCCGTAACGATCCTGAGC
>NZ_LGVW01000028.1:0-157500 GCF_001263335.1 Dichelobacter nodosus | reverse complement strand
GAAAATTGTGTTATCGGCGTTGGAAGTCGATGAGATAGTGTTCATTGGTTTGTTATCTTAAGGATAACGATCTTTAAAAACTGGGAAATTCAATTTAAATCAACTAAATTGAGAAAGCTGAGAAACAAACAAGCGTTGTTACTTATGTTTTCAAGAGAAACAGCGATCGCAAAAGATCTTGATAAGACGATGATGATCATCGAATAGATGGTTATAGTTGTTAAAGAGATAATTTGAGGTTGTATGATCAAGTGAATAAGTGCATACGGTGGATGCCTTGGCGACAACAGGCGAAGAAGGACGTGGAAATCTGCGAAAAGCTTGGATGAGCTGATAACAAGCGATTAATCCAAGATCTCCGAATGGGGCAACCCGACCTAAGGGTCATCTTTAATTGAATCAATAGATTAAAGAAGCGAACCGGGAGAACTGAAACATCTCAGTACCCCGAGGAAAAGAAATCAACCGAGATTCTGCAAGTAGCGGCGAGCGAACGCGGAGAAGCCATGAAGTTAATAGAGCCAGTAGAACTCGTTGGGAAACGAGACCGAAGAGGGTGAAAGTCCCGTATACGAAAGCGAAATTGATGAAATAGTAGGGCGGGACACGAGAAATCCTGTCTGAAGATGGGGGGACCATCCTCCAAGGCTAAATACTCGTTGTCGACCGATAGTGAACCAGTACCGTGAGGGAAAGGCGAAAAGAACCCTGGTGAAGGGAGTGAAATAGAACCTGAAACCGTATGCATACAAGCAGTCAGAGCTAGCGAAGGCTAGTGATGGCGTACCTTTTGTATAATGGGTCAGCGAGTTAGATATAGTGGCAAGGTTAAGCGAATAGTGAAGCCGAAGCGAAAGCGAGTCTGAAAAGGGCGCGAGTCGCTGTGTCTAGACCCGAAACCGGGCGATCTATCCATGAGCAGGTTGAAAGTTGAGTAACATCAACTGGAGGACCGAACCCACGTATGTTGAAAAATACGGGGATGACTTGTGGATAGGAGTGAAAGGCTAAACAAGCTCGGAGATAGCTGGTTCTCCCCGAAAACTATTGAGGTAGTGCCTTGTGAATTGACTTACGGGGGTAGAGCACTGTTTCGGCTAGGGGGTCATGCCGACCTACCAACCCGATGCAAACTACGAATACCGTAAAGTTGTATCACAGGAGACACACGGCGGGTGCTAACGTCCGTCGTGGAAAGGGAAACAACCCAGATCGCCAGCTAAGGTCCCGAAATGACAGTTAAGTGGGAAACGAAGTGGGAAGGCTAAAACAGCTAGGAGGTTGGCTTAGAAGCAGCCATCCTTTAAAGAAAGCGTAATAGCTCACTAGTCGAGTCGTCCTGCGCGGAAGATTTACCGGGGCTAAACTGTCTACCGAAGCTGCGAATTTACGTAAGTAAGTGGTAGGGGAGCGTTGTGTAAGCTGAAGAAGGTGTGTTGAGAAGCATGCTGGAGGTATCACAAGTGCGAATGCTGACATGAGTAACGATAATGCAGGTGAAAAACCTGCACACCGAAAACCCAAGGGTTCCTGCGCAACGTTAATCGGCGCAGGGTGAGTCGGATCCTAAGGCAAGGCAGAAATGCGTAGTCGATGGGAAGTAGGTTAATATTCCTACACCGAACAATATTGCGATGGGGGGACGGAGAAAGCTAGGTCATCACACTGTTGGAATAGTGTGTTTGCTGATTGAGGTAGGGTTCCTAGGAAAAACCGGGAGCTCAATACTGAAAGAAGTGACCAGTCTCTACGGAGATGAAGTGACTGATGCTCTGCTTCCAGGAAAAGCCTCTAAGCTTCAGATATTGTTTGCCCGTACCCTAAACCGACACAGGTGGGTGGGATGAGAATTCTAAGGTGCTTGAGAGAACTCGGGTAAAGGAACTCGGCAAAATGATACCGTAACTTCGGGAGAAGGTATGCCCTCGATGGTGAAAGCTGTTGAGGGTCGCAGAGAATAGACCGCTGCGACTGTTTATCAAAAACACAGCACTCTGCAAACACGTAAGTGGACGTATAGGGTGTGACGCCTGCCCGGTGCCGGAAGGTTAATTGATGGGGTGCAAGCTCCTGATCGAAGCCCCGGTAAACGGCGGCCGTAACTATAACGGTCCTAAGGTAGCGAAATTCCTTGTCGGGTAAGTTCCGACCTGCACGAATGGCGTAACGATGGCGGTGCTGTCTCTACCCGAGACTCAGTGAAGTTGAAATCGCTGTGAAGATGCAGTGTACCCGCGGCTAGACGGAAAGACCCCGTGAACCTTCACTACAGCTTGACACTGAACATTGAAATACGTTGTATAGGATAGGTGGGAGGCTATGAAACAGAGACGCTAGTTTCTGTGGAGCCGACCTTGAAATACCACCCTGCTTATTTTAATGTTCTAACGAGACCCTCTGAATCGAGGGTTCAGACAGTGTCTGGTGGGTAGTTTGACTGGGGCGGTCTCCTCCTAAAGAGTAACGGAGGAGTGCAAAGGTGGGCTCGGTACGGTCGGAAATCGTACCAAGAGTGCAAAGGCAGAAGCCCGCTTAACTGTGAGACAGACAAGTCGAACAGATACGAAAGTAGGTCTTAGTGATCCGGTGGTTCTGTATGGAAGGGCCATCGCTCAACGGATAAAAGGTACTCCGGGGATAACAGGCTGATTCCGCCCAAGAGTCCATATCGACGGCGGAGTTTGGCACCTCGATGTCGGCTCATCACATCCTGGGGCTGTAGCAGGTCCCAAGGGTATGGCTGTTCGCCATTTAAAGTGGTACGCGAGCTGGGTTCAGAACGTCGTGAGACAGTTCGGTCCCTATCTGCCGTGGGCGTTGGAGATTTGAAGGAAGCTGTTCTTAGTACGAGAGGACCGGGATGGACGAACCTCTGGTGTACCAGTTGTGATGCCAATTGCATTGCTGGGTAGCTATGTTCGGAAGGGATAACCGCTGAAAGCATCTAAGTGGGAAGCCCCTCCTAAGATAAGATCTCCCTAGAGCTTTAAGCTCTCTAAAGATCCGTTGTAGACGACGACGTTGATAGGCTCCATGTGGAAGCGTAGTAATATGCGTAGCTAAGGAGTACTAATTGATCGTGAGACTTGATCATACAACGCTCAAGTTATTTTTTAGCAAGATTTATTGTTGATGAGGTTGCATTGTAACCTAATTGAATAGACCGGTTTTCCTGATACCCATAGAGCTGTGGTACCACCTGAATCCATGCCGAACTCAGAAGTGAAACGCAGCATCGCCGATGGTAGTGTGAGGTCTCCTCATGTGAGAGTAGGACAGTATCAGGTTTTTTTAGCAAAGCCCCTGCAAACGCAGGGGCTTTTTTATTGCCTTTTTAGTTTTATTTGCTACGATGACTCCTCGATTGAATCAATAAGGAGTCATAATGCGTTTAAAAACCCTATTATTAACTTTATTATTTATCTTATCGCATGCTGTGCTCGCTAAAATTAACCTCAACACTGCAACCGTTGAGGAATTAGTACTATTAAAAGGTATTGGGACGGTTAAAGCTCAAGCCATCGTTGATTATCGTAAAGAACACGGCGACTTCACCAGCTTAGAACAATTGAGTTCCGTTAAAGGTATTGGAAAAGCTTTATTAGCAAAAATTACTCCACATCTAACGTTAGATGAACCCACCAATCTCTCCGATATCCCTGCTAAATAACACTACACAAATTAAAACCGCCCCATCGGGCGGTTTCCTTTAGGACTTTTTTATGCCTGTACTAAATATCCTTGTTTTAAATAAAAACAATTATCCATTTGCGCAGCTAAATGCGTGTCATGAGTGACAATAATCATTGCTCCTTGTTGTTGCGTGATCAATTCGCG
Source organism: Dichelobacter nodosus (assembly GCF_001263335.1). Classification (GTDB taxonomy): domain Bacteria; phylum Pseudomonadota; class Gammaproteobacteria; order Cardiobacteriales; family Cardiobacteriaceae; genus Dichelobacter; species Dichelobacter nodosus. The sequence goes on along the minus strand of NZ_LGVW01000028.1, from coordinate 153,663 downwards.
CATCAGTTGAAATGCCGCTATCGCATTATCATGATCTAAATTGCCCGTTGGCTCATCAGCGAGTAAACAGTTAGGGCGATGCACCAAAGCCCGCGCAATCGCTGCGCGTTGCCGCTCGCCGCCAGAAAGTTCTGACGGTTTATGCGTTAAACGTTCTCCTAAACCAACTTGCTCTAATAAAATTTTTGCCTCATTCATCGCGACGTTATCATCAACTCCGCGAATTTTAAGCGGCATTGCAACATTTTCTTGCGCGCTAAATTCTGCCAACAAATGATGAAACTGATAAACAAAACCCAAATGTTGATTGCGCAATTTGCTGCGGACATTATCGTTTACGTTGGAAAAATTCTGCCCACAAAGCTTAATAACGCCTTGTTGTGGCGTTTCCAAACCGCCTAAAAGATGCAACAAAGTTGATTTACCCGAACCGGAAGCGCCAACAATAGCAACACTTTCTCCAGCTTTTAACGTTAAAGAAACGTCCTGCAAAATTGTTAATGGCGCCGTATTTTTTTGTTGATAAGCAAAATGAAGATGATCGGCTTCTAATACAAAATTATCTGAATCGTTTTTATTCATGGGATAACGCTCTTGCGGGTTCTGTTTTTGCGGCAATTTGCGCCGGAATAACGGAAAAAAGTAAAGTTAAAATTAACGTGACAACGCTAACGCCGATAATCACCACCGGATCAATTTTAGCCGGTAACTCATTAATAAAATACATCTTTGCCGGCAATTCATATCCCGTCCACTCGCGTAATAAATTCATAACGTTGGGAACGTTTAACGAAAGAACAACGCCTAAAATCAGCCCGATCATCATACCGAGACCGCCAAACACCATTCCTTGCGTTAAAAAAATCTTCCGAATTTCGGCGCGCGTCATGCCCATTGTGCGCAATATTGCGATATCGCGTTGTTTTTCGGTCACCACCATATACATTGATGACAACAAACCAAAAGCTGCCACAATCACAATCAGACACAAAATAATAAACATGGCATGTTTTTCGGTCTGCACCGCGCTAAAGTAAGAAGATTGATCGCGCGACCAATCACTTGCAAAAATACCGTACGGCAAATGAGGTTGAATTTGATCGCGAATTAACGGCGCATGCATCGGATCATCAATGCGAATGTGATAACCGCTGATGCCGTCAGGTAGTTGCAACAATTTACTGGCATCAGCGATATGTATCCAAGCCATTTGATTATCAAATTGATAATGTCCGCTGCTAAACGTGCCCAGTAACGTAAAACGTTTTAACCGCGGCAACAAGCCCGCCGCAGAAGCAGTGACTTGCGGAACGATGACCGTAATTTTATCGCCCAAATGTGCATCGAGCACTTCCGCCATGCCTTTTCCTAAAATAATGCCGTACTCGCCGGCAACCAACCGCGCGCGCGTTGCTTCATCGAGTTGGGCAAAAGTACTGGAAACTTTATCTTCTTTAGTTGGATCAATTCCTTGTAAAACAACGCCTTGAAAACTTTGCCCGTCACCGATTAATCCTTGCCCTTGAATATACGGCGCCCACGCGTGAATTTTTGTAATCGGGCTTAAATAGGGTTTCGGGTCAAAATCCAAAGGAACCATGCGATCATCGCTATAACTTCGCAAAGAAACCTGCGCCGTCATCGACAACATTTTATCGCGCACTTGCACCATAACGCCGTTCATCACCGACAGCACCACAATTAACGCCGCAATTCCGATGGCAATGCCCACAATAGCGAGAATAGCGTTTAATCCAACAAACTGGCTACCCCGTCTGGCGTAGCTATAACGAAATCCAATTTTATGTGCAAGAATATTCATAACCAACTCAAATAATTCATATTTTTACTTTATGCGCACTTTAAACAATCGGCAGATTTTCTTCACGCCAGCCCATCATGCCCGCGTCTAAAAAATAAACGTGTTGCGCGCCTTGTTCGATTAAAAGCTGCGCTTGTTTTCTTGCCGACAATCCCGTTGCGCAATACAAAACAAAAATATCTTGTTGATTAATAGGATTATTTTGTAAATATTCTTGAAATTTATCCATTGGGACATTTTTCGCGTTAGCAATATGCCCGCGTTTAAATTCTTCAACCGTGCGCGTATCAATCAAAATGGCGCCGTCGTTAATCAATTGAGTAGCCAGTAAATTAGAAACCGCTTTTCCGGATTTTTTCCGCTGCAAAATTTCACAAATAATAATAGCAATAATGACTATCGTCAGTAAAAAAACTAAAAACCAGTTTGCCTGAATAAATTGCGTTAAAGTCATCATTTTTTCCTTAAAAAAGGGGAATTATACGGGTTCCGGCGAAAATCGGGAAATGCTTTTGCTGCCCCATTTGGGACGACTTGATGAAGCGGTGATTTTGCCGGTGTGCGGTAAGAATTTATAAGGGATTAGTGTTAACATGCCGGCAAATTTCCCCTTCCTTTGCTTGGAGCATAAAAATGAACGAATCCGCCAAAACATTTCATAAAATTTATCACTACTTCTTCATCATTTTTTTCTCAATCGCTTTATCCGGCTGCGGATATAACGCATTGCAAGCGCTTGATGAAGCAATCAATGCGCGTTGGTCAGACGTGGTCAATCAATATCAACGGCGGGCGGATTTAGTGCCCAATTTGGTTGCCGTTGCTAAACAATATGCCGAACATGAAGAAGATGTTTTGGTAAAAGTAACGCAAGCGCGCAGCAAAGTAGGCGCGGTTAATATTGCCGCCGATCAATTAACGCCGGAACGGTTCAATCAATTTCAACAAGCTCAAGGCGAACTTTCACAAGCGTTATCGCGGTTAATCGCCGTATCAGAACAATATCCCGATTTAAAATCTAATCAACATTTTAGCGATTTGATGACGCAACTCGAAGGCACGGAAAACCGCATCACCGTTGCGCGGACGCGTTACATCAAAGCCGTGCAAGAATACAACATCAAAGTGCGCCAATTTCCAAGCAATGTGACGGCGAAAATTTTTGGCTTAAGCGTCAAACCGAATTTTAGCGTTGAAAATGAAACGGCAATTTCAACCGCGCCCAAAGTGGAGTTTTAAATGAAGGGGAAATGAAATGAAACGCTATCATTTTGTTTGTCTGCTGTTTTTTTTATTCTTTTGGTTGCCGCTGAGCTTTGCAATTCCCGTTGAAAAATTGACGTTTAATGAACCCGTCATTGATCAGGCGCAAATGCTTTCTAACGAGGAACGAACGGATTTAAATGCCAAATTTTGGCATTATCGCCGCAAAAATTTAATGCAGGCGGCAGTTGTTTTGGTGGATAACACTGAAGGAGAGGGCGTTTTTAATTATGGCATGGAGATTTTTGACCGCTGGAAACTTGGCGATAAAGATCGCGATCACGGTTTGCTCTTGCTGATTGCGCGCGATGAGCAGCGTTATCATTTATTCACCGGAAAAGGTTTGGAAGGCGTGTTGCCGGATATTACCGTAAAAAGAATTTTAAATAAGTATCTTAAACCCGAATTTGAAAAAGGCGATTTTGCCGTGGGGATTGCTCGTACTTTTATGGCAATTGAAAATAAACTGCTTACTATTACTGATGATGAAATTCGGGCAAACATTCAATATGGCATCGAAAAAGAACAGCAATCCAAAAACAAAGAAAAAGAAGACAATAGCATCAGAAGAAATTTACAGCATATTTTTTTACCTCTGTTCTTATTTACTGCTTTTCTCTTTACTCGGTTTTTTCGTGGGATTTTCTCATTGTTCCCGAAAGATGCACAGCAAGAGACCATGACTTTTTATGTAGCGTTTCCTTTTTTATTGCTTTTGATGGGGCTGTATTCTCTTACTGATTTACCTTTTTTCGTTTGTTTGGTTATCTCTTTGATTATTTTTAATATTTCTTATAATCGAGTTAGGAAAAACCGCGAAATGAATCCAAATGATAACGACTTGTATCTCATAACTATAATTTTTCTAGTTGTGCATGGTCTTATGGGTATTCCTTTTTGGAATTGTGTTTTTGTGTGGGCGCTTCTTTTTATCTATATTTGGATTCCTTTTATTCGAGAAAAAAGAAACCACAGAACGAAAACAGAAGAAGATGACGATAACGCCATCATCGTTTTTGGTCATGGGAGAGATGATTCTAACGGTTTTTCGTTTGGGCGCGGTGATTTTGGTGGTTTTGGTGGCGACGGTTATGACGGCGGCGGTGGCGATTCTGCAGGTGGCGGCGCCGGCGGTGGTTGGGGCGATTCTGACGGAGACTCTGGTGGTGGCGATGGAGGAGGCGGTGGTGACTGATTCCGTGCAGCATAATGGTCAGTATTTAACCACTATCCCGTTTCAATCTGCTTGGCTGACGGCGGATAATCTCACTGGATTAAAAAAAGCCGTGCGCGTGGGGGAGACGGGTCATAGCGGTGAAATACGCGTGGTTATCGAGCGTTCATTACCATTTATGAATGCGTGGCGGCAAACCGCTCGTGAGCGCGCATATGAAATTTTTGCGCATTTTCGCGTGTGGGATACGCAAAATCGCAGCGGTGTTTTAATTTATTTGAATTTAGCGGAGCATCGTTTGGAAATTGTTGCCGATTCTGGCATCGATGGCGTCGTGGGCGCGGAAAAATGGCAACAATTAGCCGATGAAGCCGTGAAAAAATTATATGAACAACAGTATGTTGAAGCGCTGGAGCGCTTGATTTTTAACGTTGCCGAATTGCTGCGCCGTTACTACGGTTATCCAAACGATCGCGCCGGAAACGAATTAGAAGACGCCATCGTCGTCATTTAATATGAACCATAACGAATTTTAGGATTAAAAAATGAGTTGTTCACAAGAACCTTTTGATTTATTGATTTTTGGCGGCACCGGCGATTTAGCCATGCGCAAATTATTACCTTCTTTATTTCAAGCGCATCATGCCGGCGCGTTGCATGAAAATGGTCACATTTGGGGGATTTCGCGGCGGGCGTTGAGTTGCGAAGATTACCGTTCTTTGGTGAAGAAAAATCTGCAAATATTTGTTCCCGAAATTGCGGCGTTGCCGGAAGCGGCGATTCATTCTTTTTTGCAACGTTTAAATTTTATTTCATGCGATGCTTTTCAGCAGGAAGATTTCCGATTACTCGCTGATGCGATTCATTTTTCGCCGGAAAAAGTCTTAATTGCTTATTTGGCGACTTCACCGCATATTTTCGAGCACATTTGCTTAAATTTAGCGGCGGTGGGACTCAATCATCAGCGCGCGCGCATTGTTTTAGAAAAACCTTTGGGCGTAGATTTGGCGTCAAATCAGGCGATTAATCAATCGGTTGCGAAGTTTTTTGATGAATCGCAAATTTATCGCATTGATCATTATCAAGGTAAAGAATCGGTGCAAAATTTGCTGATGATGCGTTTTGCCAACGTTTTGTTTGAACCGCAATGGCGGCGTGAATGGATTGATCATGTGCAAATTACGATTGCCGAAAGTGTTGGCGTTGGCGCGCGTGGTGCGTTTTATGATGATATCGGCGCGTTGCGCGATATGGTGCAAAACCATTTATTGCAATTGTTATGCATGATTGCGATGGAACCGCCGGCTTCTTTGTCGCCGCTCGCCGTGCGTAATGAAAAATTAAAAGTATTGCAAGCGCTAAAACCGTTTACCGCCGAAAGTGTTGCCACAGATGTGGTGCGCGGACAATATGCCGGCGGCGTTATCGACGGCGAAGCGGTATGTGGTTTTCATGAAGAATTGGATATTGCCAAACACAGTCAAACGGAAACATTTGTGGCGCTGCGCACGGAAATTCAAAATTGGCGTTGGGCGGGCGTGCCTTTTTTTCTGCGGACGGGAAAACGTATGGCAAAACGTTCCGCGGCAATTGTAATTCAATTTCGTAATGTGCCGCATCATTTATATCCGAATTCTGTGCATAAAATGAGCGGTAATCGTTTGGTGATTCATTTGCAGCCGGAAGATAGCGTGCGGCTTCATTTATATGCGAAATGCCCTGGAAATACGGTGACGCTCAAACCCGTTTCTTTGGATTTGGATTTTGATCGGCATTTTAATGAGCGCCGCGCTGATGCGTATGAACGGTTGTTATTGGACGTGATTCAAGGCGATCAAACGTTATTCGTGCGCCGCGATGAGCAGGAAGAAGCTTGGCGCTGGGTGGCGCCGATTATTGAGGCGTGGGAAAAAGATCCGTTACCGCCAAAATCTTATGCTGCGGGTTCTTGGGGGCCTGATGCTGCTGATGAATTGTTGGCGCGCGATGGTTTACGTTGGTATGGAGAGGAATAAATGGCGGCAGTAGTTCATGATTTTTCTACGGCAGACGAACGCGCGCAAAGTTTAGCACTGGCAATTGCCGCTGATTTGCGGCAATTGTTGCAGCAAAAAGAGCGGGTAGTTTTAGCCGTTTCTGGCGGTTCGACGCCAAAGCAGATGTTTCGCGCGCTTTCCGAGCAAGTACTTGATTGGGAGCGGGTGATTTTGATGTTGGTTGATGAACGCTGTGTGCCGTGTACTCATGAAGCGAGTAATTTTGCGCTGATGCGGCGTTATTTGCATCAAAATCAGGCAGCAGCGGCAAATGTTGTGCATTATCTTGATGAGCAACATTTGCAGGATTTGCCGTTATTAGAAGTGCATGCCGCGCATCATTTTTTAGTGCCCGATATCGTGGTTTTAGGAATGGGAACCGATGGACACACCGCCTCTCTTTTTCCCGATAGTGCGCAATTTGCAAATGCGATGAGTGAAACGGCAAAAATCGTTGCGCTGATTCCAGTGGCGGCACCTCATTGGCGATTAACTTTAACTTTTGGCGCTATTATTCAAGCCTGGCAGATTTATGTTGAATTGTCAGGTTTAGAAAAACGGGCGTTATTGGAAAATATTCTTTCAAAGCAAATGGCAGAATTACCGATGGCGTGCGTTTTGCAGCATCATCAAGTAAACGCGCAAGTTTATCTTTCTTAAATTGGTAGTAATTAAAAATTTTTTAAAAACAATTTGTTGTTTAAAAAAAGCGGTTTTAATTTCAAGCATCGCTTGACTTAAATTTAAGGGAAGATATAATGCGCACCTCTCTTGCGGGAATAGCTCAGTGGTAGAGCACAACCTTGCCAAGGTTGGGGTCGCGAGTTCGAGCCTCGTTTCCCGCTCCAATTTTAAAAGCCGCAAACTTTCGCGGCTTTTTCCGCATTTATGGCTGGGTAGCAAAGTGGCTATGCAGCGGATTGCAAATCCGTGGACGCCGGTTCGATTCCGACCCCAGCCTCCATTTTTTTCTCATTTCATTTTTATAATTTGTAGAACCAAACTTATAAGTTTTTGTGTTATCGCTGTTTGAAAAACGGTAACGATGTGTTCTGTTATTTATATAATTTTTAACTTCTGTAGCGCAAAAGCTCCGTTAACGGAAATGGGTGACTTTTTTCAAAAACGCGGATTTACAACGTAGAAAAACAAAGATGTTTGTAGAAATGATCAATTTATCCGCGTAATTCATAATCGCGGCGAGAAAATAAATTTGGTTCACGGTTTCTATTTCCATGATTAAGAAAAAATTTTAATTTTAAACGGAAACATTTTCACCAAAATAATCTGCATTTCATAGAAAAACAAAGCGTTGCAAAACAAAAGAGCAAGAATAAAATCTTGCTCTTAATCAATATTTGCAGCAGCAAATTGTTTCGCGTGGCATTTTTGATTTTGCTTTACCGCAATTATTCGTTCATTTTTTGCGCCAAAGTTTCCCAAAATGTATCGGCAATTGGTTGACCGGTTGCATTTTCAATTTCGCGCAATCCCGTTGGACTGGTAACGTTAATTTCCGTGATATAACCGCCGATAACATCGAGCCCAACCAAATGCAATCCTTCGCGTTTAATCAAAGGTTTGACTTGTTCGACCAACCAATATTCGCGTTCATTGAGCGCTTGAACAATGCCGTGACCGCCGGCGGCGAGATTGGCGCGAAATTCGCCTTCTTTAGGCAGGCGCACCAAACCATGATCCACGGCTTCACCGTTAACAATTAAAATGCGCTTATCGCCTTCAGAAATATTGGGCAAAAATTTTTGCACCATCAAGGTTTCTTGCTCGTCTGGATTCATCACGTCTAAAATCGCATGAAGATTTTTGTCGCCCAAACTTAATTTAAAAATGCCGCGCCCGCCCATTTTGTCTAACGGTTTTAATACGATTTCTTTATGTTCGCGCAGAAAATCAAGAATATCTTCACGCGATTTACTGATCAAAGTGGGTGGCGTGCATTGCGGAATTTGGGCAATTACAAACTTTTCATTGATATTGCGCAACGCATTTGGTGGATTAATCACCATCACGCCTTGCGCTGCTAATAAGTTCAACATGTAACTGTCATAAATATAATTCAAATTAAATGGCGGATCTTTGCGCTGCAAAATCACGTCGGCGTGAATTAAATCAATATCTTCTTCATTGAGCACTTGATAATAATCTTCATCGCGATCCGTTAAGCGCACGGTTTGCACATAAGCGCGTACTTTGCCGTCGCGTACATACCAATCTTTTTGGGTAAAAATCATGATTTGCATCTGTCGTCTTTGCGCGGCGAGCATTAATGCAAAAGTCGTATCTTTATAGGCTTTGATGTGATTAATATCGTCCATCAGAACGGCTAAAGTTTGCATAAAAAATCCCCATTTTTTCTATTTATATTGACATTAATCATAACGAAGAATGCGTTATGATGGGGAACTTCTTAATAGGATTTGATTATGACTCTCAACACATTTCCTCTTGCCGGCGGCTTAATTGGCGTTGAACGAGAAACTTTGCGTACTACAGCGGACGCTCGATTAGCGAGCACGCGTCACCCAGAAATATTAGGCAATGTTTACACCCACCCTAATATCACCATTGATTACAGCGAAGCATTATTGGAATTTGTTACCGATGCGCACCCGAGCGTACAAAAAACCTATCAACAATTGCTTCATTTGCATCAATACACCGCGCAACATCTTCAACAAGAACAATTATGGTCGGTCAGCATGCCGTGCCGTTTGCCAGAAAATCCCGAACATATTGAAATCGGTTATTTTGGCTCCAGTAACGGCGGCAAAAAAAGCCGTTTATATCGTGTTGGATTAGCTTATCGTTACGGGCGCGCGATGCAAATGATTGCCGGCGTGCATTTTAATTATTCGCCGCCGGCGGCTTTGTGGCAGGCTTTAGCTGATGCCTGCGGCGTTGCGTTGAGCGTTGATTGGCAAAATGAACGTTATATGGGCATGTTGCGCAATATTCAGCGGCATGGTTGGTTGATTTGCCACCTTTTTGGTGCCTCTTCTGCCACCGATATCAGTTTTCAGCCGGCGCAAAACATTTTAACGCGACGACACGACCGCACGCTCAATTGGCAAAATGCAACGTCTTTGCGCATGAGCCAATTGGGTTATCAAAATAAAGTAGATTTTCATATCAGTTTCAATAATTTAAAAGATTATGTTCGCGATTTAAGCGCGGCAGTACTCACGCCGGCGCCGGTTTATGAATATTTGGGATTAAAAGATCCTGCGGGTCATTATCGGCAAATGAATACGAATATTTTGCAAATCGAAAACGAGTATTACAGCAGCGCGCGTCCCAAACAATCGATAAAAGAACATGAACAGCCGGCAGTAGCATTGAATCAGCGCGGTATTGCGTATATTGAATTGCGGTTATTGGATATTAATCCGTACGACGCGGCGGGCGTGAGCGTGGCGCAAATGCGGTTTTTGGAATGTTTTTTATTGTGGTGTTTGCTGCACGATGCGCCATATTTTACAACCGCTGACTATAACGAAGCTAACCATAATCGGCTGCGGACGGCGTGTTGTGGTTTATCGCCGGCATTTACTTTATTTAATAACAAACGCCAAATTACCGCGCGCGGTTGGGCGGCAGAAATACTCGATCAATTGTTACCGATTGCGGAAAATCTCGATAAAAACAGCGGCACAACGGCTTATCAACAAGCCGTACAAACGCAAATTCAAGCCAATCGCGGCGAAATTTTGCGTTTGCCGGAACGTGTGCAAGAAGATTTAGCGCAACAAGAATTTATCGATTGGGCATTATCGTTACAAAATCAGCATCGCGCGATTTTGCAAACGCCGTTGCCTGAAATCGTTGCCCAACAATTAACACAACAAAGTGAACAATCGCGGCAACGGTTTTTAGAACTCGAAGCGCAGGCAGCGCATGAAATGCCTTTTGAGCAATATTTAGCGCAATATTACGCCGCTTTAAACCAATTATTGAGCGCGTAACGGGATTATTTTGTTGCCTCTTTTTTGGGAAAAACAAAGGAGGCAACCACGCCCAGCGCCAAACTGATCAAAACGACGAATAATGAAGCGGTCGGCGAAATGTCGTAGTCGTGGTGAAAAATATGTTGGCTGGCGGAAAGCGCGAGTTTGAATGCGACGAAAAAGAGTAAAAAAATCACCGCTTTTTCTAAATGCACTAAATCGTTTTTCAACGCTTCTAACACGAAATACATCGAACGCAATCCCAAAATAGCAAACATCATGGCGCTGTAGACGATGAGTGGTTCTTGAGAAACGGCAATCACCGCGGGCACGCTGTCAAAAGCAAACATCACGTCCGATAATTCAATCACGGCTAAGCACAAAAATAACGGCGTAGCAGTCCAAAGATTGTTTGAAGCATGAAGCGACGGTTCAACGGAACCATCAGGCGCGTTTGCCTGTGCTAACGCTAATTTTTCGCGGTTGAGGAAAAAATAATGTCCGTACAATCTGGGCCAAACGGGGAAAAAGCGATGTACCCAACGATAAGCGAGATGTTGGGAATAATCTTCATCGGCGTTATCTGCATCGCGATTTTTTAACATCATGACCGCCGTCCACGCCACAATTAATGCAAAAAGTACTTCCACATAAGCGCCGAGCGCGAGTAATCCCGTACCAATGGCAACGAAAATCATGCGGAAAATAATGGCGCCGATAATGCCCCAATATAAAACGCGGTGCCGATATTGTTCGGGCACTTTAAACCACGCAAAAATTGCCATCATCACAAACAAATTATCTACGGATAACACTTTTTCCAGTGCATAGCCCGTAAAAAATAGGCTTGCAGTATTTTTGCCGTGATGCCACCACAAATAAAGTCCAAAAATGATGGAAATGAAAATCCAAAAAAGCGTCCACAACGTCGCGCTTTTCAATGACATTGCTTTATCTTGTCGATGCGCAAAAAGATCAATTAAAATCGCACCCAGCGATAAAAGCGCAAAAATCACTACCGTTTCAACGGGAAAGCCGTGTAATTCATTCATATAATTTCTTCTTGAGATTTTAGGACGGCAGAGCATACCTCAACGAGGCTTAATTGACGAATTAAAGATATAAAAAACATCATATTCTGCCGCAAATTATGAAAAAGAGCGTTTGATTGAGTTTTTCCACGGCAAATGATTTGTCGATTGCGTAACCATTTGTCGTGGAAGATTTTTATAAAGTGGCAGAAGGCAGACCAGTGGTCAACATTTTGCCTAATCCGGTTTCAATGGTTTCTCGAATTTTTTCCACTTCTCGTCCGCGGATTTGAATGCCGATGCCGGGAACGCGTTTAACGGCTTTTTTCGGCGGATTTAACCACACGATTCTCCCCGGTGCGGCAAATTTTCCCATATTTTCCGGAAGCGTAATTAAAACAAACACTTCTTGTTCAATTTTATAGGTTTCTTCGGTTGCAAAAAATAAACCGCAGCCGTCCACAAAAGGCATAAAAGCCTGATAAAGTTCGCGCGTATCACTGATAGTAAGGCGAATAACGCCTTTTTTGAGTTTAGATTGCGGTAGGCTATCGCTCATAATGATTTCATCCGTAAGTTAAAAAGTTCTAAAAGAAAAATTTTAGCATTTAAAACGAGATTGAGTTGTCGTTGATTGGGGCGCCGCAGCTGACATAATTTTGCATAAACACGATGCATATTGGCTAAATCCGCTGGTTTTAAACGCTCCGCCAGCCGTAAATTGTGCCAATCCGGCGGCACGATGTCTAGCTGCTTAATGGTAATGAGTTGTTCAAGATGCACGGTTAACACGTCGACAATGTGTTCTGCCGGTATTTTTTCCAGCACTTCCAAAAGCGCGCAATATTCCTGCGGGTAAGCAAAAAAATCCGCCAAAAGCGTTAACAGTTCAAAAGGGCGGAAGGATTCATTTTTCAAATACTGCGCGGCACGATAGGGATCGTGATGACTATAACGCAGCGCTGCGGTTGCCGCTTTTTCTGAAAAACCTTGTTCCTGTAACCATGCCAAAGCGTCTTCAAAACGCGGTTTAACCAAAGAAATACAATGGGCGCGGCTGATGATGGTCGCTTTGACGGCGTGACGATTGCGCGCGCTTAAAATAAATAAACTATGCGGACTGGGTTCTTCTAACGTTTTCAGCAACGTATTTAAAGCTTCTTCTGAATAATCATCGATTTGCCCCAAAAAAACTACGCGCCGCGCGGAAAGCGCAGGCGTCATCGTTGTTTTGGTAATTAACGCGCGAATTTCTTCAATTTTAATCGGTTGTGGATAAAAAAACGCATCTGGGTGCGTACCGCGTTCAATCAAATGACACGATTGGCAATCATGGCAGGCAATGCCTTGATGAGCATGAAAACACAAAACCGCCGCGGCAAATAATTGTGCGGTAAAAAAAGCATTTTGTTGTTGCGGATCGATGAATAATAAACAATGCGGCGGTTGTTTGGTGTATAAATTCAATCGATTATGAGCAAGATTAATCCAATCGGGCGCAGTCATAATAAAAGCTCGAGATGATGGCGGATTTGTTGAAAAACGCTGTTTTGATCGCCAGAAGCATCAATAAAACGGGCGTGCGGCAGCTGCGCGCGCGCGTGATAACCTTGAGCAACGCGCGCAAAAAATGCTCGATTTTCCAACTCGATACGATCGTGATCGTGGGCTCGATTGTGTACACGTTCCGCCGCTATGTGTTCCGGTAAACATAAAATACACGCCAAATCAGGTTGAAAAGAAGCTTGAATGATTTGTTCTAATGTTTTGATAATTTTGAGATCAATGCCGCGTCCATAACCTTGATAGGCGTATGTTGCATCATTAAATCGATCGCTGATTACCCATGTTCCTGCCGCTAAATGAGGCAAAATCACCGTTTGCAGATGTTCGTGGCGCGCGGCAAGAATGAGTAATAATTCCGTCAGCGCTTGCGGTTGATAGTGCGGCGACAAAACAAGCTCGCGAATGGCTTCACCGATTTGGGTGCCGCCGGGTTCGCGCGTGGTTATCACCGTTTTTCCGTGCTGTTGTAAAAAGGAACAAATCGCTTGAATTTGGCTGGATTTACCGCTGCCTTCCGTTCCGTCTAAACAAATGAATTTACCGCGCATGATTTTGACTTCGACGATAACGTTGCACGGCTTTTAAATGCGCTTCATAAGTTGCGGAAAAAATATGACCGCCTTTGCCGTCGGCGACAAAATATAAAGCATCGCCTTCATCAGGGTGCAGCGCGGCATAAATAGAAGCTTCGCTGGGCATGGCAATTGGCGTTGGCGGTAATCCTAAACGGGTGTACGTGTTATAAGGCGTATCTTTTTGTAAATCCTGCCGTGTAATCGTGCCTTGATAATGATTCATGCCGTAAATCACGCTGGGATCGGTTTGCAGGCGCATCTTTTTTTGCAAACGGCGCACAAATACACCGGCAACTTGCGCGCGTTCATCGGCGACGCCGGTTTCTTTTTCAATGATGGACGCCAAAATCAAAGCTTCATAAGGCGTTTTCAACGGTAGACGATCGTCGCGATCTTGCCAATGTTCTTGCAAAACAGCGCGCATATTTTGGTGCAAACGTTGCAACAATTCTTGATCGCTACTGTGGCGTGTATAGCGATAAGTATCCGGATAAAACCACCCTTCAGGATCGCCCTCAATGCCTAAAATCTGCGCGATTTCTTGGCGCGATTTTCCGTTTAAGGTATGCGTTAATTCCGGCGATTGTGCGAGCAAATGCATCATTTCGGCAAACGTTTTACCTTCTACCAAACGAAATTCAAAAACAATCACCCGACCGGCAACCATATCCGCTAATAAATCTAATACGGTGCTATTGGCATGAATGCGGTAATCACCGGCTTGGATTTTTTGTATTTCTGGGTGAAGTTTGGCATAAATTTTAACCGCCCAAGGATTGGGCAAATCATGTTTTTGCGCCAATTCGGCAGCAATCGTGCCTAACGTATCGCCGGCGCGAACGCTGATAATATCTTGTTCCGTAGGTTGCAGATGATGCGTGATACTGTGGTTATATTGTTGATATCCAAGCGAAACCACGGCAATGCCGGCAAACAAAATAAATAAAATCAACAACCGGAAAATTTTGGCAATCATGATGAAAACGTGCGGAAAATCAGGCTGCCGTTGGTTCCGCCAAAGCCGAAAGAATTACTCATCGCTACGGTTAATTTACGATCGCGCGCGACTTTCGGACAATAATCCAAATCGCAATCATCGCTTGGGTGTTCCAAATTAATAGTTGGCGGCACGATTTGATCGCGCAAAGCAAGCAGCGTGAAAATGGCTTCAATGCCGCCGGCGGCGCCTAAAGTGTGCCCCGTCATTGATTTTGTGCTGCTGATGACGGTTTTATAAGCAGCGTCACCAAAGGTATGTTTGATGGCTTGTGTTTCCGCTAAATCACCGATGGGGGTGGAAGTGCCGTGAGCGTTGATGTAGTCAACATCTTCTGGATTTAAATGGGCATCTTCTAAGGCTAAACGCATGCAGCGCGCGGCGCCTTTTCCTTGCGGGTGTGTGGCTGTGATGTGGTAAGCATCGCCGCTTAATCCGATGCCGATGATTTCGCCGTAAATTTTGGCATTGCGTGCGCGGGCGCTGGTCAATGATTCTAAAACAATAATGCCGGCACCGTCGCCTAATACGAAGCCATCGCGATCTTTATCCCACGGGCGTGATGCGGTTTCTGGAGAGTCGTTTCGGGTAGAAAGCGCTTTGGCGGCGGCGAATCCTGCAATGCCCATGCTGTTACCTGCCATTTCGGCGCCGCCTGCGATCATGACGTCGCAATCGCCGTATTGAATCATGCGGTAAGCTTGCGCAATGCAATGAGTGGCAGTCGCGCAGGCAGTAGCCGTGGCAAGGTTAGGACCTTTTAATCCGAAACGGATCGATAAATTGCCAGAAATCATGTTGATGATGTTACTGGGAACGTAAAAAGGTGAGACGCGACGGGCGCCGTTTTCTAAAAAATCTCGGTAACCGTCGAGCATGCCAGGCAAACCGCCGATGCCAGAACCAACGATAACGCCGCAGCGTTCGGCGCGCGCTTCATCGCTAAAATCTAAACCGCTATCCATGATGGCATCGATGCCGGCTGCCATTCCGTAATGAATGAAGCGATCCATTCTGCGGGCATCTTTGGGGGAAAAATATTTATCTGGTGAAAAATCGCTGATGGAGCCGCGAAATCGCACGGGAAGGTCGGAAGCGTCGTAATCAGTAATCGGCTTGATGCCGTGAATGCCGTTTTTAATATTATTCCATGCGCTGTCAATGCTATTACCAACGGGGCTAATAATGCCCATTCCAGTGACCACGACACGTTGTAATTCACGAGTGATAGTGCTGCTCATAAAAATTCCTATAACGATTAACGAGTTATAAAACGAAATGATGTTTCAAGAATTATTTTTAAGAAACGCGTTTAAAAGCGCGATAAGCATCAATATTAATAAAAAAGCCACAGTAGCCAAAAAAAGCAACCGTGGCTAGAAAAATCGCCCAAAGTAAACGAAACTTAGCGTGATTTTACAAAATCAATTGCAGATTGGACGGTTGTGATTTTTTCTGCTTCTTCATCAGGAATTTCGCAGTCAAATTCTTTTTCTAAAGTCATCACCAATTCCACCAAATCCAATGAGTCTGCGCCTAAATCATCGATAAAATGGGCATCAGCTTTCACTTGTCCTTCATCAACGTTTAATTGTTCCGCAATCACTTTGATCACACGTTCTTCAATATTACTCATGAATATATTCCTATGTTTTTAAAAACTCGGCATTATACCGAAGGTTGGTTAATTTCAATAGCGGTTAAATCATGTACATGCCGCCATTGACATGTAAAGTTTCTCCAGTGATATAGCTGGATTTTGCTAAAAATAATACGGCATCGGCAACTTCTTGTGCTTCACCAAATCTGCCCAACGGAATGGCATCTAACATTAATTTTTTTTGCGCTTCTGGGAGATTTTGAGTCATCGGCGTATTGATAAATCCAGGTGCGATATTATTTACCGTAATTCCGCGTGAACCGATTTCCCGCGCTAATGATTTGGCAAATCCGATGAGTCCGGCTTTGGAGGCGCCGTAATTAGTTTGCCCAGCATTACCCATCACGCCGACTACAGAAGCAATATTAATAATGCGACCGTAACGAGATTTCATCATATCTTTGACCACGGCTTTACTCATGCGGAAAATGCTGGTGAGATTCGTATTAATCACTTGCTCCCATTCTTCTTCTTTCATGCGAATGAGCAAATTATCTTTGGTGATGCCCGCGTTATTAACCAGCACGGAAATGCTGCCGTATTGAGCTTTGATTAAAGTCATCGCGCTTTCTACGGATTCGGGATCGGTTACGTCTAAAACAATGCCGCGCCCTTGATAACCATTTTGTTGCAGACGTTTTGTAATATCGGCGGCGCCTTCTTCTGAAATGGCGGTTCCGATGACTAAATAACCATTTGCTGCGAGAGTGTCAGTAATCGCGGTACCGATACCACCGTTGGCACCAGTAACCAATGCAATATGAAGTTCAATCATAGTGTTACCTCATGTGATCTTTAAGAGTATCTAAAGCGGCTGGGTGGTCAAAAGAGAGCGTTTTTAGATTGGGAACAATGCGTTTATTTAAACCGGTTAATACTTTTGCCGGCGCCATTTCGATAAAAGTATCAACGCCGCTGTCTACTAATTTTTTTATGCAACTTGTCCACAAAACGGGTTGATAAAGTTGCGCACCCAAAGCGCTGATAATTCCGTCGACCGTTTGGCGCGTTTGCCCGTCAACATTGTAGATGACTTGCGTTTTTTCGGGGAGTTTCCACTGAATTTGGTTTAAATAAAAACTTAATTCTGCCGCCGCCGCACGCATCAACGGGCAATGAGAAGGCACGCTAACGGGCAATAATACCGCGCGTTTTGCGCCCATTTCTTTGGCACGGGCAACGGCGAGTTCAACGGCATTCGTGCGTCCAGAAATAACGATTTGTTCGGACGTATTATAGTTTGCGGGATAAACGTCACCGGCAACTTCCATACAAATTTGCGCGACTTGTTTATCATTCAATCCAATAATTGCAGCCATTGCCGCTTCATCGCGCGGAATCGCATTTTGCATTAATGCGCCGCGTTTATTGACCAAACGAACGGCTTCTTCAAAACTCAAAGCGCCCGCCGCTAATAAAGCCGTATATTCTCCTAAAGAATGCCCTGCCATAAATGCCGCGTTTAAATTCGTTTCCTGTTTTAAAATTTCGTAACAGGCAAAACTGGCAGTAAGCAAAATGGGTTGAGTGTAAGCAGTTTGATTTAAACGCGCGTTAGTATCGTTTTGTGCAATATCCCATAAATCAATGCCAACAATATCACTAGCTTGATGAAAACGCGTTTTAACCAGTGGATAAAGTTCTGCAAAATCGCGCATCATGCCGACGGATTGAGAACCTTGTCCGGGAAAAAGAACCGCAATGCTGCCCATTTTATTTCCTTTATCAGTAAGTAAGAATACAGCCGCCCCAAGTAAAGCCGCCGCCAAAGGCTTCTAATAATAAATTATCGCCGCGCTTAATGATACCGTTTTGAACGCCGTAATCTAAAGCAAGCGGAACGGACGCCGCGGAAGTGTTCGCGTGTTGATTAACCGTAATGATGACTTTTTCTATCGGTAAATTGAGATGTTCGGCAACGGCTTGAATAATGCGAGAATTCGCTTGATGCGGTATTAAAAAATCGATTTCATCGGCACTCATTTGGCATTGAACGAGCAATTCGCTGACCAAATGCGTCAAACTGCGCACCGCAAATTTAAAAACTTCGCGCCCTTGCATTTCGATAAAAGGGCGACGCGTTGCGAAATCCGTTTCGGAAGAACCAATTCCTTGTGGTACCCAAAGCAATTCTTTATGGCTTCCATCGGCGTGTAAAATCGTGCCTAAAATACCCGCTTCTTCAGAAGCAGAAAGCACTACCGCGCCGGCGCCGTCGCCGAATAAAACCGCGGTATTTCGATCCTGCCAATCAACAATACGACTAAATACTTCAGCGCCAATAACGAGAACGTTTTGGTACTGTCCTGATTTAATGAAACAATCAGCGGTATTTAAAGCGTACATAAATCCCGTACACGCCGCCTGCACATCAAAAGCCGCCGCGCGTTGACACGACAAACGCGATTGTACTACGGTTGCAGTGCTGGGAAAAATATGTTCTGGAGTTGAGGTGGCAACAATAATTAAATCGATGGCATCTGCTTCGATATGAGCGTTTTCTAATGCGCGTTTTGCAGCATAAAAAGCCATATCCGAACAGCTTTCATCGGGCGATGCGAGATGCCGTTGCCGAATGCCGGTTCGACTGTAAATCCACTCATCGGAAGTTTGCATTGATTGGCTTAATTCATCATTGCTGACAATACGAGAGGGAAGATAACCGCCGGTACCGATAATTTTGCTGTACATCATAAAACAAGCGCTCTTTATTGATCGTGTTCTGGATTTAATTGTAATTGTTCACAAATACGGTGCAAAACGTTATTTTCAACTTCTAAACGCGCTAAATTAATCGCATTAGCAAACGCGATGGGATCGGCATTGCCGTGGCTTTTAATCACTAAACCTTGCAGACCAAGCAAAGTAGCACCGTTATACATGCGCGGATCAATGCGTTTTTTCAAACGTTTCAAAGCAGGTAATGCAACCAGTGCCGTCAAGCGACTAAAAAAACTGCGCTTAAATTCAGCTTCCATGCCGTATTGAATGAATTTTGCAATGCCTTCAACTGTTTTTAAGGCGACATTGCCCACGAATCCATCGCAAACAACAACGTTTAAATCTTTGCGCAAAAACAGATCGTTACCTTCGACATAGCCCACATAATTTAGATCCGTGGCGCTGATTAACGTATTGGCTTCTTTGACGATATCGTTGCCTTTAATCGCTTCAGAGCCGACATTAAGCAGCCCGACCGTTGGGCTTGCAATATTATCAACCGCTTTACTTAATTCAGAACCCATGATGGCAAATTGCTTGAGCTGTTCTGGTTTCGCGCTGACGTTTGCTCCCAAATCCAGCCAGTGAACGTGTCCATATCGATTAGGAACGGTGGAACAAATTGCCGGACGGGAAATATTAGGTAACATTTTTAAAATAAACCGCGCGCAGCCCATGAGCGCGCCAGTATTACCCGCGCTGACGCAGGCATCAGCTTTGCCTTGTTGCACTAATTCTAAAGCCCGCCACATTGATGAATCGTTTTTATGCCGTAAAACGCTGCTGGGCGATTCGTCCATAGCAACGATTTGTTCGGCATGCACAATTTCCATTTGGGAAGCAATTTGAGGAAATAGGCTGTGTTTTTCAATAATGCTTTGGTTGCCTACTAAGATCAGTTTCAGCGCAGGATATTGATTTTTAACAGATAAAACGGCGGCTAAAGTGGTATCGAGACCGACATCACCGCCCATAGCGTCAATGGCAATAATCGGCACAGTGCTGGCGATGTCACTTTTTATCATTTACTTAAGACTTCTTTTCTATCTAAACTTCGTCATCAACTTCAACAGATTCAACGGGGTGAACAATTACTTGTTTTCCACGATAAAAACCATCTTTTGTAACATGATGGCGACGATGACGTTCACCGGATTTGCTATCAGTAGAAAGGGTAGAAAAACCGAGAGCATCGTGTGAACGGCGCATATCGCGTTTTGATGGTGATTTACGGTTTTGCTGTACAGCCATTTAGGGTTGCTCCTTAGATTTCATCATTTCTTTTAACGCCGCAAACGGATGTTCACTCGAAGGTAATTTTTCGTTAACATGCGCCGGCGGCAAACAATTATCATGCTTGGCAATCATCGGCATTGCCAGCAAAATTTCTTCTTCCAAAAACCATACCAAATCCATTGTGTTTTCGGTACAGATTAAGGTTTCGCTGTTTCCTTCAACTTTGTCTTCTTGCGTTTCATCACGAATTAAAACGTAGTCAAACTCGTGTTCCAGCGGCCATTGCATGGCATTTAGGCAACGTTGACATTGCAGCGTTAACGTTAATGCAAAACTGCCCATCAAATGAGGTTGACGATATTCATCGATCATTCCTTTAATATGGAAGGAGACGACATCGTCTTTTTTCACCCATTGCTTGACTTCTTGAGTGTCGCAAAGTGGCAATGTGGCGCAAAGCGTTTTCCGACCCTGGGCAAAGTTCCAAGGGTCGATAAATTGTGGGGCTTGCGTTGCAAGAGGGCGCATAATACTCTCAACTATTTGAAGTGTCAAAAAGATTACTCTGGAATTCTGTATTGAAAATCCAGATAAACCAAATCCGATAAATCACGAATCACATTGCTGCGTTGGGTGATCCATTGCGTGTAATGTTGTGCTTTGCGTGATTTTTCGATAATAGCGGTAAACGTATAAGGGTGAATAACGCCTCGCCGCGTTCGATATTCGATCATACCAAAATTGCCGCAACACATCGCTGTTGACCCCGTTTTATCATAAACGCCGATCGTCTTTGGAATATATTTTGTGTTTACCGTGATGCGGTCGTGGTTTTTAATATGCATTAATTGTTTTAAAAGCGTAGAACCGGGCAATTGATCAAACCATAACGCGTGCAAAAAACGGGTGTAATCAGAAGCTGCAACACGATTGCGGTATGTTTTTCCACCAGCGGGAATAGATTCTACAATGTGAATGTGTCGAAAAATATGCGGTGCTTTTTTACGCAACATCCATTGCACGCCTTCCGGTCCGCCCAAACGTTTGATGAGATAATTGGTGTACGTATTATTGCTATCTACAATCATCGCCCGCATTTCGCTGATAATTTTATCGTTGAGCGGATACAGTTTGGCGTCCTTTTCAAAATGACAATACAAATAAGCTTGAATCACCAACGGCTTAATCATGCTCGCCGCTTGCAAAGGAACATTTTCATTCATCGCGATAACGGTTTGCTGCGTAATCACATCAGAAACTACCAAACCCAAGCGTTCATCAGCGCTCAAACGTCCAGCAGCGCGGCATTCTTGCAGTAACGATTGAATTTTTTGGAATAAAACCGTTTGATTTTTGGGATACGCTGGTAACGTCAAAAAAGCGGAGGCGGCGGTTGCATAATAAAGAAAATGGCGGCGAGAGATCATCATAAAAAAGTTATTAACGGAAAAAGACGCGTAATTTTAGCAAATTATGATGATGATTTTTGCACGCGCGCAAGCAATCTCATCAACGTTGGATAATGAAAGGCAGCACCGGGATCAGTTTTACGATCGGGAGCGATGTGTTGATGCGTTGTGATGCGTTCTTTGCTGATGGCGGGGTGACGGCGCATTAAAGCGTCTATTAAATCTGCGCACGCGCAATATTGTTGCCACGTATAAGGAATATCATCACAACCGTTTAATTCGATGCCCACGGAAAAATCATTGCAATTTTCTGTTCCTAGAAAAACGGATCTTCCGGCGTGCCACGCGCGTTTAAGCGTGGAAACGTATTGCGTGATCGCGCCTCTTCGGTCGATGAGAAAATGAGCGCAAACGCGTAAATGCGCAATTTCGGCAAAAAACGGGTGTCGTTCGGCGGGCAACGTGCCGGTAAATAACGCATCGATGGCTTCAGTGCCAAATTGCCGCGGCGGTAAACTGATGTTATGCAACACGATGGTATCGATCGGGCAGCCGTTGGGACGTTCATCAAAAAAAGGACTATTGATAATGCGCGCCGGCGTTAATCTGCCGGATTCATCAATCGTCATCACGCTTTTTTTCTCCATTTTTTGTTCCTTTTAAAAATTGCCCATAAAAACGACCGCAAAATCAGCCGCAAAAACACCATACAATGGTAACGCGTTTAAAAATATGCCCAAAGGAGTTTTTATGATTGACGTACGAAACACAAGAAAAGAAGTGCGCGCCAAACGTGCTGCGATTTGCGGCGCAGTGCGAGCGACAAAATCGCAACAAGCCAGCCAATTTATTTTAGAGTTTATGCAACAAATTGAACCCGTAGAAGAAATTGGTTTATTTTTATCCATTGCCGAAGAAATCGATACGCATTATTTGATCGAAACTTTATTTCAACGGCAGAAAAAACTGTTTTTACCCATTGTGACGGCAAAAGGCGCGGCATTGCAGTGGCGGGCGTACTATCAAGGAGAAACGTTGAACAACGGCGCGCTGAATATTCCCGTTCCCGCGCCGAAAAATGATGCGCCCGATCGTCAAAATCTGCCAAAAATGGTTGTTGCGCCTTTAGTTGCTTACGATGCATGCGGTCACCGCATCGGCATGGGCGGCGGTTTTTATGATCGCAGTTTTGCTGGAAAAGTGCGCGGACAGGCGCCTTATTTGATCGGAATGGCTTATGCTTGTCAGGAAATTCCATTATTTACTGCCGAGCGCTGGGATATTCCTTTAGATGCTTTGGGCAATGAAAATGGATTGATTCAATTCAAATAAGGAGAAAACCATGCCATTTAAAAGAGATTTACACCGTATTAGCCACCACACCAAAATCGTTGCAACTTTGGGGCCGGCAAGCAATAGCGTAGAAATGTTGGAGCAACTCATTCGCGTGGGATTAAACGTGGTGCGCATGAATTTTTCTCACGGCGATCGTGCGTTTCATGCTGAAAATGCCCGTCGCGTGCGGTTAGCGTCAGAAAATGTGGGACGACAAGTTGCCATTATTGCCGATTTACAAGGCCCTAAAATCCGAATTGGGGCGATTGCCGGCGGTAAAGTGTCGTTAATTGAAGGGCAAACTTATATTTTAGACGCCGCATATCGTGGTGAAGGAACGGCGGAGCGCGTGGGATTAGATTATGCCGATTTGCCCAAAGACGTTCGAATTGGAGACGTGTTATTGCTTGATGATGGTTTGGTGACGTTAACCGTGAGCAAAATTGTTGGCGATGAAATTCATACCGTTGTGGGCAATTCGGCGCTGTTAAAAAGTAATAAAGGCATTAATAAACAAGGCGGCGGACTTTCGGCACCGGCGTTAACCGATAAAGATCGCCAAGATTTAAAAACGGCAGTGGAATTGGGCGCGGATTATTTGGCGGTGAGTTTTGTTAAATCAGCCGCAGATATGGAGTTGGCGCGGCAATTGGTTGCGCAAGCTTGCCCCAATACGCATCACCCCGCGCTGATTGCCAAAATTGAACGCGCCGAAGCCATTACTCATTTGGAAGAAATCGTGATGGCAAGCGACGGCATTATGGTGGCGCGCGGTGATTTAGCGGTGGAAGTGGGCAATGCGGCGGTGCCGGTTTTGCAAAAACGTATGATTAAACTCGCGCGGCGGCATCGTCGTTTTGTGATTACAGCAACGCAAATGATGGAAAGCATGATTACGAATCCCGTGCCGACGCGGGCGGAAGTTTCTGACGTGGCAAACGCGGTAATTGATGGTACTGATGCGGTGATGTTATCGGCAGAATCAGCCGTTGGTTTGTATCCTTTTGAAACGGTGCAAACGATGGCGCTCGTTTGTCAGGCGGCAGAAAATGCGCAAAATCCGATGGAAAATATTGATATGGATATTCCCATCACGGATCGCATTGATCATACGATTGCTGCCGGCGCCGTTTTTACCGCACAAAAAATTGGCGCTAAAGCCATTATTGCCTTAACTAACAGCGGTACCACGGCGTTTCAATTAAGCCGTTATGGCATCAATATTCCGATTTATGCGTTAACCAGCAGTTTGAGTGTGCAACGCAAAATGGCGATGTATCGCGGCGTGCGTCCTTTAATGGCGGATATCAGTAATGATCATCAAAATGCGATTGCGGAGGCAGAAGCGCATTTGGCGTGGCGCGGTGTTGTTCATAGCGGGGATTTATATGTGATTACCAGCGGCATGAAAATGGGGTTGACGGGTTCGACGAATACTTTGCAAATTTGTCGCGCCAAATAAGGAGTTTTTATGAAAAAGCTTTTCGTTTTATTGGGTTTTTTGAGCCTGCCGCTTGCCGCTTCTGAAACTGATCGTTTGTCGTTGATGACAGAAATGCAGTATACCGATGAGCAACAGTGCCACGTGCGCATGACGGCTGATGAAGCGCCGCGCAGTATTGTGCATTTATTGTTGGCAAGTCACGGTATTGAAGGGATTGATCAAAAAAAGGTGATGGCTGCTTTGGATACGGCAGCGCTTCGCGGTTGTGATTTTAATGAATTGGAAAAAGGTTTATCGCCGTTGCATGTGGCGATGTTGTATAACGACGCGGCGATGGTGCGTTATCTTTTAAACCACGGCGCTGAAGTCAGCGTAACGGTGAATCGTCCGGATTCGCGCGCGCACGGTATGAATGCGGCGGCTTTTATGGATTTTTTATTGTTGTTAGACGTTGAACGCGCGCATGTTTTAGATCGCGGTGCCGTGCAAGAATTAATTGTGCAGGCGAATCATCAATAATTTTGGAAAATAAAAAACCCGCTGCGTGCGGGTTAAAACAAACAAAAATGCGATCATTATTTTTCGCGGAAGACAATACGTCCTTTAGAAAGATCGTAGGGCGTCATTTCAACTTTAACCTTATCGCCGGTGAGAATGCGGATATAGTGCTTGCGCATTCTGCCAGAAATGTGCGCATTAATTTGGTGACCATTTTCCAGCTCGACGCGAAACATCGTATTGGGGAGCGTTTCAATGACGGTGCCCGTTAATTCAATATTTTCTTCTTTAGACATATTTTCCTATATTGTGAGTTAAAACCTTGGTTATTTTAGCGATTGTTTTTCATGCTGACAACGAATTTTATGCGAAAAACCCTGCCGTTAACGGTTTTTGTAACGATTTTTTATCATCATGTTTATCCTGTTTTTTTACGATGTTAGACGTTTGTTTGGTAACGATCTCGGTGCTATGCTAACGGCTTTGCAACAAACAAGGAGTAAGAGATGGCATTGCAGAAAACAGCGCTCACCGAATGGCATCGTGCAAAAGGCGCGAAAATGGTTGAATTCACGGGCTACGAAATGCCGGTGCAATACAGCGAAGGAATTATTAAAGAACATCTCTGGACGCGCAGCCACGCTTCTTTATTTGATGTATCACACATGGGGCAAATCTTAATCCGCGGCGCCGATGTTGCCGAAAAATTGGAACGTATCATGCCGATGGATTTTCTTTCGCTGCCGGTTGGTAAACAACGTTATGCCTTATTGTTAAACGATCAAGGAACGATTGAAGACGATTTAATGGTCACGCGGCGCGCCGATGATTTTTATTTGGTGGTTAATGCTTCACGTAAAGAACACGATTTTGCAATTTTGCAAAAAACTTTTGGCGATGCGATGCAATGGTGGCAAGACCGCGCGTTGATTGCTTTGCAAGGTCCGAAATCTGCTGCCGTTTTATCCGTATTAAATCCTGCGGTGAAAGATTTAAAATTCATGCAAGCCGGCATGTTTAAAATTTTAGAAGAAGATTGCTGGGTCAGCCGTTCGGGTTATACCGGTGAAGATGGTTTTGAAATTTCGATTCCTGCCAAAATTGCAATGGCATTAGCGAATGCTTTGCTTTCTGATTCACGCGTTCACCCTGCAGGATTAGGCGCGCGCGATTCTTTGCGGTTGGAAGCGGGATTGTGTTTATACGGCAATGATATTGATACGACTACAACGCCGATTGAAGCCGGAATTGCTTGGGCAATTCAAAAAGTGCGCAAACCCGAAGGAGAACGCGAAGGCGGTTATCCAGGCGCGGAAATTATCGCGCAACATATTAAAAACGGCGTTGCTCGTCGGCGGGTTGGATTTTCGATTGAAGGCAAATTGCCCGTGCGTCAACATACAAAAATTTTCCACAACGACAAAGAAGTGGGCGAAATTACCAGCGGCGGTTTTGCAGCAACGCTCGATGCGCCGGTCGCTATGGGTTATGTTGACAGCGAATTGGCAACAACTGGCACGGAATTTGTAGCGATGGTGCGCAATAAAGCGATTAAAATGCAAATTGTTGACTTGCCTTTTGTGAAAAAAGATTATAAATCGTAGACGGTTTTATCCGCGTTATGAAGCAATTGGAAGGGTTACACCTTCCAATTTTTTTATCGGTGCGCTCAAAAAATCGCGTTACAATGAAGCGCTTATTGCCTTGTAAAGGAAATCACCATGAAGCAAGAACACGGCGACACGTGGGCTTATTTTGATTACAGCGCCTCAACGCCGCCTGATGCTGAAATCGTCTCCCATTATTATCATCATTTATTACACGATTTTGCTAACAGCGGTTCAGCGCATGCTTTAGGACGCGCTCAAGCCGAACAAATTGCCACGGCGCGCGCGGATTTTGCCGCCGCAATTGCTGCCGATCCCGCAGAAATTATTTTCACCAGCGGCGCCACCGAAGCCGATAATTTGGCGCTAAAAGGTGCAGTTGGTTATCACGGCTGCAAAAATCCACGCATTATTACCGTGCAAACCGAACATAAAGCTATTTTGGATCCGTTATCAGAATTGGCGCGGAGCGGCGTGAAAGTGGACGTTTTGCCAGTTGATGAACGCGGTTTATTGTCGCTTGATGTTTTAAAAAATGCGCTGCAACAGCCGGCAACGTTAGTAAGCGTTATGGCAGTCAATAATGAAACGGGCGTTTTGCAACCGCTGCGTCAAATTGCTGATTGTGTGCACGCTGCCGGCGGCAAATTTCATGTTGATGCGGCGCAGGCGTTGGGCAAAATTGCGGTGAATGCGCGCGATTGGGACGCGGATTTAATCAGTTTTTCGGGGCATAAATGTTACGCGCCGAAAGGCGTGGGCGCGTTGTTTGTGCGTCATTTCCCCAAAATGCGTTTGCAGGCACAAATGCACGGCGGTGGTCAAGAACGCGGTTTACGTTCTGGCACTTTGCCGTCAGGTTTAATTATGGCTTTTTGCGCGGCGGCGGTTAAAGTGCAGCACGATTTAACAAATCGGCGGACGATTGTTTTACAACACGCGCAAACTTTGCAAGCGGCGTTACCTTTATCCATGCATTTAAATGTGCCGCTTGACCCAGAAATTCATACGCCGCACATTTTAAACATTGATAGCGGTTTGCCTGCCGAACAGGTGCTCGCGGCAGCATCTGATGCCAAAATTGCGTTATCGGCGGGTTCGGCGTGTCAATCGGCACGCGGTGAAGCGTCGCATGTTTTGCAGGCGATGGGCAAAAAAGACGCGGCGGCGCGTTCTCTGCGTGTGAGTTTGTCGCATATTACGCAAAATTGGGAATTGGCGCGGTTGATTGATTTATTGCAACGTTTGTCGCGGGGAGGATAAATGTCGGTTTTTGATCAACATAAATCATCGGCAAAATCAGCGTCGTTAACTTTAAAAACGGCTGTAGCCGCGCAGGATTTTGCGACGGCATTACGCATTTATCAAAAAAATCCATCATCTGAATTATCGCCGGATTGGATTTATCCTTTGGCAAAACAGGCAGTTGAAGAAAATCAAGCCACGCTAGCTTTGGAATTGGTGCATGGTTTTGCGCAACGTTATCCTCAACACGCTGATGTGGTAAAAAATTATTTATTGGTGGTGGATATTTTGGAAAACGCGTTTTCAGAGCATGAAAAAGCCGCAGCATTATTGGCGCAATTGTGTGAGCATTATTCTGATCATGCGGATTTTGCTTTGATTGCGGCGCGTAAACGTATTTTTGATGAGGAAAAAGTATGAAAAAGTATTTTTTAATGATTTTTGCGGCATTATTTTCTCTTTATTTGCCGGCGGAAGAATCAAATACCACAACGCTGGCGCAGTTATTAGATGTTTTGGTGGGCGCGCATGATGGCGCAGAAAAAGTGCGGGCGCAACAAGAACACCGCGCCGCCGAACCTTTGGATCCCAAAACTGTTGAACAGGTAAAAATGTTATTAGCCCATTCGCAGCAATTGCCCAATCAGGTGAAAAAAGCAATTAATCAGGGCAATACGCAGCAAATCGTGCAGGAATTATTGCGTTTTCGGGAAAATATGGCGCTGAATAATGCCGCAGATGCCGCGGAAAAGGAACAATGGCAACGTTGGGCGCGTTTGTGGGATAACAATTTAGCGGCGTGGCAGAAAAAATATCCCAAAACAAATTTAACCGAAGCAACGCCGGCGCAAATGCAGGATTTTTTAGCGTCTTTTCAGGGGCAATTAGCACAAGGTTCAAAAAATGAGGCGGAGGCATCAGATTATTTGGGGAAATTGGGGGATATATTATTTGTGGCAAATAAATGGATTAACGAAGATTTGGATCCAGAACAAGGCAAAATGCGCGATGAAATGCAGCGATTAAAAGCATTAGCGGCGGATCAGGGAATGGGAACGTCATCGCCGCAGGATTTAATCCTGCAATTAAAATTGCGGTTGGCAGAGCAAGTTTTGGGCGAAAAATCGTTAAGTAAAACCCAGCAAACGCAACACGCTTTAAGCGATTTTATGTTGTATCACCGCCATGAAATTGATCCGCGCGCACCGTATTACGCCGAAATTTTGAAAATACTCAAACAACTAGATGATGATTATGCAGGCAATTATGTTCAGTGGCAGAAATTGGGTGAAAAATAAATCGGAAAATGCTTGACGAAAGCAAAGTCGATCGGTATCATCTGCTTCCTCAATTGCCCAGGTGGCGGAATAGGTAGACGCAAGGGACTTAAAATCCCTCGGTAGCAATACCGTGCCGGTTCGACTCCGGCTCCGGGCACCACCTCGTTTCTATTTTCTATCATTTGTCTTATGTCGCGTACGTTCAGCATCATGATGAACATACGCATTTTTTTTTGCGTATTTAATACGCGCGGCATTATTTACGATTGCGTTATTCGTTTGATTTTTTTGCATATAATATTTTCAATAGTCATAAGAACACGAAAAATTTACGCCGAAATAAAATTGTTTTGTTCAATGAAAAAACCCGCTTAAAAAGCGGGTTTTATTTGCATTTTATTATTTAATATCAGGTAATTGCGCGCCGTATTCCTGCAATCCACCGCCCATCGCAGTGTAAAAACTTACCAAATTGGTTAGCAATCCTAATTGTACTTGTAAAACGCGTTCCTGCGTTTGGAAACTGTTGCGTTCAGCTTCAAGCAAAGCCAAGCCGTCGCTCACGCCCGTATTAAAACGCAATTTTTCTAGACGCAATACTTCGTTTTGCGCCGTCGCGGCTTTTTGCGCGGCTTGATATTGTTCGGCATAAGTTTCGCGGGCGATTAAAATATCAGCGATTTCTTGAAAAGCGGTTTGTAGCGTTTTTTGATACTCTTCAACAACGATTTTTTGATTCAATTCACTAACTTTCACCTGCGCATTTAATAAACCCCGATCAAAAATCGGCAACATCACGGCAGGCGTTATCGACCACGCGCGATGCGGTTCATCTAATAAATGATCCAATTCCGTAGACAAATAACCCAAAGAACCGGTCAAACTGATTTTGGGAAATAATGCCGCCCGCGCCGCGCCGATATTAGCATTTGCTGCTTTTAAAGCGTATTCCGCCGCGCGCACATCGGGACGTTTTTCCAATAAAGCAGACGGCAGTCCAGCGGGCACAGTTAATGCAGAAAATGCCTGATCTAATCCGCCGGCTGCTGGCACGTTTAATTGTTGATACGGCATACCCACCAAACTGCTTAATCCGTTTAACGCTTGCTGGTAGCTGCGACGATAACCATGATAATTAGCTTCGGCGGCGGCAATGGCGCTTTCGTAACCGTGCAAAATCGTTTCATTAATCACGCCAGCTTGATATTGCAAACGCGCTAATTCAGCGGATTTTTGCCGCGATTGAACTACTTGTTTTGACAGATCCATCAAAGCTTGATTGATACGCGCGGCGTAATACGTTTTAGCAACGCCTTGGATAACGGCTAATTGCGCGCTGTCACGCGCTTCTCGCGTTTGTAAATAATGATTTAACGCTGCCGTTGTCATCGCGCGGACGCGTCCAAAAAAATCCAGTTCAAAATTACTAAATCCCACGCCCACGCGGTAATTCGTTTCCGCGCCGCGCACATTTCCAGCGCGGTTGACTTCCGAATTAAGCGCAATTACGGGCAGCTCATTTTTTTCTGCGATACCGTATTGAGCGGCAGCGCGTTCAACCGTTAATGCGGCTTGTTTTAAATCGTGGTTATGTTGCAATGCCGCGGCGATTAACGTTTGCAGCTGCGGATCGCGAAAATATTCGCGCCAACCTAAATCCGAGGCGGTGGCAGTGGTTTGTTCATCGAGCGCGGTTTTTATCCACTGTTGCTCTAAAGCCACGGTCGGCTGTTCGTAATCAGGAACAAAGGAGCAGGCGGCAAGGAATACCGCCAAAGAAAGACTATAAACTGGTTTTTTCATGGAATTAACCTTGCTGATGAGTGAGTGAGGATTCGGCATCGGTATTTCGTTTTTTGCCAGAGAAAATTTTACGAATGACGACGTAATAAATGGGAACAAAAAATATTGACAAAATAGTGCCAATTAACATGCCCCATAAAACGCTGGTACCGATGGCGCGTTGGCTAGAAGAACTGGCGCCGCTGGCAAAATATAACGGCACAACACCAGCGATAAACGCCAATGAAGTCATAATGATCGGACGAAACCGTAAAGCAGCCGCCGACATCGCCGCGCGCACTTTGCTCATGCCGTCATCTTGTAATTCTTTAGCGAATTCAATGATCAAAATGGCGTTTTTAGCAGAAAGTCCCATCACGGTAATCATACCGATTTTAAAGTAAATATCGTTTTCGTAACCGCGGAAAAAGTTACCCATGGTAACGCCGAAAATACCCAACGGCACCACTAATAACACGGCAAACGGAATTGACCAGCTTTCATATAAAGCCGCCAAACACAAAAATACCGCTAAAGCTGAAAACGCATAAATATAGTATTCGGAATGTCCGGAACGGATTTCTTCCAAAGATTGTCCCGTCCACTCAACGGCGAAACCATCGGGCAATTGTGCGGCTAAACGGCTAATTTCTGCCATCGCTTCCCCCGTGGAATGACCGGGCACCGCCGCGCCTTCCACTGCCATCGCGGTATAACCGTTATAACGGGTTACTTGTTCCGAGCCTTTAATCCATTTCACGTTGGCTAAAGAAGAAATTGGCACCAATTCTCCTCTTAAATTGGCAACGGTGAGATTTAATACGTCTTCCGGCTGCATGCGTGCATTTGCTTGCGCCATGACGTAAACGCGTTGCATGCGTCCTTTATTAGGGAAATCATTGAGGTAGTTAGAACCCAACGCGTTTCCCAAAGTATGCGCAATTGAGGTTAACGGCACTTTTTGCGCAAAAGCAGCGTTACGATCAATATCGATTTGCAATTGCGTTGCGTCTTCCAAACCGCTGGGACGAACGCTGGTGAGGATTTTACTTTGGCGCGCCATGCCGATTAATTGATTGCGCGCGGCAAGCAATGCTTCGTGTCCTTGATTATTGCGGTCTTGTAAATATAACGAAAATCCGGACGAAACGCCCAAGCTGGGAATTGCCGGCGGCGTGAGTGCAAAAATAAAAGCTTCATTGATCGATTGCAACATGCCATTTAAACGGCGGGTGAAGGAAATGGAATCTTGTCCTTTTCCGCGGCGTTGCGACCAATCATTTAACGAAATAAAGCTGAACGCCATGTTTTGTCCCTGACCGCTGAAACTAAAACCGATTACCGTCGTCATACTTTTGACCAGATCTTTGTTGTTTAACACGATGTCTTCGGCTTTTTCGATCATGTGTTTGGTGCGTTCTAAAGTGGCGCCGGCGGGTAATTGATATGTTGTTATCACGGTTCCTTGGTCTTCAACCGGCAAGAAAGAAGTTGGAATGCGCGTAAAAATAAATACAGAAAGTAGTACCAGTCCGAAGAAAACCGCCATCATCGCATAACTCAAGCGAATCAATCTGCCAACGGTTTCTTGGTAAAGACGGGTAATCGTTTTAATGATGCGGTTAAAACCGGCAAAAAAGCCCGTTTTGTTCGCGTGATGACGCGCTGGTTTTAAAATCGTGGCGCATAAAGCTGGCGTTAATGATAAAGCTAAAAACGCCGAAAAACCGATGGAAGCTGCCATCACCAAAGAAAATTGGCGATAAATGGCACCGGTTGCGCCCGATAAAAATGCCATCGGAATAAATACGGAAATTAAAACCAAAGTAATGCCGATAACCGCGTTGGTGATTTGTTGCATACTTTTTTGCGCGGCTTGATAAGGCGTTAATTGTTCCGTGACGATGAGGCGCTCCACGTTTTCAACCACCACAATCGCATCGTCAACCACAATCCCAATGACCAAAACCATGGCAAACATCGTTAATACGTTGATCGATAATCCCATGGGATACATCAGCGCGAGCGCGCCTAAAAGCGAAATTGGCACCACAATCGTGGGGATAATGGTGTAGCGAATGTTTTGCAAAAACAAATACATCACAATAAACACCAATAAAATGGCTTCCGCTAAAGTATGAAGCACTTTTCCCAAGGAAATTTTGATAAATGTGGAGGTATCATAAGGAATATCCCAAGAAACGCCTTCTGGAAAATAATGCGATAACGATTCCATTTTGGTGCGGATTTCTTTGGCAGCGGCAACGGCGTTACCCGTTGAAGACAAACGCACGCCGATCCCAATGGCGGGTTTTCCATTTAAACGCGTATTAAAAGCATAAGTTTGTTTACCGAGTTCAACTACTGCCACATCTTTTAGTTGCACGGTTGCGCCATTGAAATCGTATTTGATGACGATTTTTTCAAATTCTTCCACGCTGCCGAGTAATCCTTGAATATGGATACTGGCGCTATATTGTTGCCCTAATACGTTTGGCGTATCGCCCAAAGTACCGGCGGTAATTTGTATATTTTGTGAAGCGATGGCTTGTTGTACGTCGGCAAAAGATAAGTTGTAACTTTTGAGTTTTTGCGGGTCAACCCAAATCCGCATCGCGCGTTCGGAACCAAAAATTTGCACTTCACCAACGCCGCTGACGCGTTGCAATTCGGGTTTAATGACTTGCACGGCGTAATCGGAAATTTCGCCAATATCTTGTCGTGCATTATCTTCAGCGTAAAGCGCGGTGAGCAGTAAA
Organism: Dichelobacter nodosus; assembly: GCF_001263335.1. Lineage (GTDB taxonomy): Bacteria > Pseudomonadota > Gammaproteobacteria > Cardiobacteriales > Cardiobacteriaceae > Dichelobacter > Dichelobacter nodosus. The sequence continues at coordinate 120,258 of NZ_LGVW01000028.1, read as the reverse complement.
AAGTTATCACTGGCTTGGGAAATCATAATCCCCATATTGCGCACGGATTGCGGTAAACGTGATTCAACTTGGGAAAGTTTATTTTGTACGTTTACTTGCGCCAAATCCGCATCAATACCGGAATGGAAGGTAATCGTAATGGCGCCGTGTCCATTGGAATAGGCTTTTGATTCCATATAATCGATGCCTTCAATGGCGTTCATTTGTTCTTCGATAATCGAAATAACGGAATCTTGAATGGTTTGCGCACTGGCGCCTAAATAAGCAAAAGAAATATTAATTGTGGGCGCGGAAATGCTGGGATACTGTTCAATCGGTAACCGCGTAGCAGAAAAAAGTCCCGCAATCATAATGAAGATGGCAACAACCCAAGCAAAAATTGGGCGGTTGATAAAAAATTTAGCCATGAATATGCTCCCTTAAACGGATAAATTAGCGGGCGGTGAAATCTCGCGCGCCGATGGCAAAAAGTCCTTTTTTGCTGGGCAGATCGTGATCTGCGAGCGGTTTTTTGGCATCAGCTGCGGGCGGCGCTGATTTTTGTTGTGTGGGCGTAATCGTTTGTTGTTCTTGCCACGGACGCGGTTCAATCACCTTTGCGCCCATATTAATTTTTGAAGTGCCTTCAACGATAACTTGATCATTGTCATTTAATCCTTGCGTAACAATCCAAAAATGATCTTGTTGACCGCTGATGATAACCGGCTGCGGGCGGAACGTTTTATCAGGATTGACTAAAAAAACGATATCCGTGGCGCCGCGAATAACGGCTTGCTGCGGAATCAAATAAGCTTTATGAAACGTTGCTTGTGGTACTTCAACGCGCATATAAAGCCCTGGGAGCAAATCGTTTTCCGTATTTGCAACTTGCGCGCGCAAAGTCACTTGACCGGTACTTTCTTCAACACTTTGATCGGCAAATAATAATTGTCCCGTAGTTGGATAAGGTGTGCCGTCAGTAAAAGACAATTTAAACGCATTGCTTTGATTGCTTTCTACTTGTCCTTTTTCAATTTCTTTCTTTAATTTCAAAATTTTGCTCGCCGATTGCGTGATGTTGACATACAACGGATCGAGTTGTTGAATTTTTACCATCGGCGTCATTGACGCCGTAACATACGCGCCTTCTGTTACTTGTGAAATGCCAATCCGACCAGCGATGGGCGCATGAATTTCGGTGTAACTTAATTGAATTTCTGCCGTTTTAACCGCAGCTTTTGCAGCGGCAATATTGGCTTTTGCGGCGGCAATATTACTTTCTTGTACTTTCAAAGCGGCGAGCGCTTCATCATAAGTTTGTCGAGAAATCGCGTTGGCTTTAACCAGCGGCGTGAAACGGTCAACCGTTTGTTTTTGCATATGATAAGTAGCATTTGCTTGGGCGAGTGCGGCTTGTGCTTTTTGTAAATTCGCTTGAGCCGTATTTAAAGCAGCATCATAAATACCGCTATCCAATCGATAAAGCACTTGTCCGGCGCGTACCAAACCGCCTTCCTCAAATAAACGCGTTAACACAATGCCGCTGACCCGCGGCACGATAATCGCCTCGCGCGAAGCTTCCAAACGCGCGGGGAGATTTTCGGTGACGGTTACGGTTTGTGCTTTCGCTGTTAATACGTCAACCACTGCCGGCGGCATTTGCGGCGGGCGTTTGGTTTGTTTTTCGGCATCTGCTTTCGATTGATTGCAGCCATTGAGCCATAATGCGGATAGGAGTACCACAAAAAGCGGTAATTTAGCGTTCATAAATCCTCTGACAATAAAGCGTTGAAAGATAAAGTTCCCTGATTAAAACGGGGGAAAACCATTGCGGCATTATATACATTCTAGAATGTATGTTAAAATTTTTCGCTGGTTGAACTGGGGTGAAAATCACAGATGCGGCGAACAAAAGCAGATGCAGAAAAAACAAAAGTAATGATTTTAAACAGCGCTTTAATTTTGTTTGATGAACAAGGGGTTACGGCAACCACTTTGGGCGCAATTGCCGAAAAAGCCGGCGTGACGCGCGGCGCCATTTATTGGCATTTTGACGATAAGATCGATATTTTTACCGCGCTGGGCGAGCGTTATATGACCTTATTCATTAATAAAATGCAGCAAGCATTAAGCGGTCATAATACGTGGTTGGCGCTCGGTGATGCTTTTGAAGATTTATTTACTTGCGACGATGAACAAATTCGTTTTATTCGCATCGTGATTACGCAACAAGAGCAAGATCCCATCGATACTTTGTCCAGACATTATCACGACACTTGGAAAGCGTTGATTAATCGCGCTATCGATCAAGCCATTGCCCGCGGAGAATTGTCGGAGCATACCGATCGGTTGCGGGCATTTGTTCATTTATTGGTGGCGATGCGCGGCGTGGTAACGATTTTAGCTAAAGAACACGATCAACAATTGCATCAAGCAATGCAGCGTTATGCCGGCGATGTGATCCGCAGCAGTTTAGAAGGTATTCGCTTGCATGGTTAAACGATTTCACCGCCGATTTTTAAAAATTATGCGCGGTTTATGCTTTTTCCTGATGGGCGCCGTGGGTATCGCTGGGGCGCTTTCTTTTTTTATTGCGCAACAATTTAACTCGTTTTCTTCCGGACAAACGGCAGCGATGAGTTGGCACGTGCGCGCTTTTCAGCGCGGTATTTTGCAATCGCGCGCGCAAATCGATGTTACTATCCCCGCGTTATCAATCGATACGACGTTGACGCTCGATCTCATTCATGCGCCGTTTTTAAAATCTCAATTTAATTGGCTTGTTGCGCGCCTTTATAACGCTGATCATTCCATCGAACAAACAATTACCTTGCATCTTTTGGGCGAAATTTGCGGTCGCGGTCGCATAACGACTCCTGACGCGGGCGTTTTATTGGCGCAGTGGCGTAGTCATCTTCTTCATTTTCCGCAAAAATTAACGGCTTCTGCACTGTTGCCGGCGATGCAATGGCAAAATGGTGATTATGATTTCAGCATCAATGAAACCGTGATCACGCTGGAAAAAGATGATCAATCTTTGCGCGTAACAACGCCGCACGTGGCAGGAAAAGGGCGCGCTGGCGATCATCAGGTTTTAGATTTTGTGTTTAAGAACGGCGAGGGTGTTTTGTTTCAAAAAGCGCCGTGGCTGGTTTCCGCACAATTGACGGCGCAACGCGTTTTATTAACGCTGCCCGATGTGTCGCCGCAAACGATTGAGGGGTTTAATGGTCAAATTTCTTTTTCTTCCGGAACCGCCGATGATTATCGGCTGCAGCTTTATTTGAACGCTCAACCGTCCGCGGTGCCAATTGACGCGCAATTTCATTTATATCCCGTGCAATTAGCGCCGATTCAACGGTTTTTCTCACAATTTACTGTGGTGGCAACGGCGGACATGTTGCCATCAGAAAAAATAGAAAAATTGCAAACTATTCTGCGTAATACTTTGTTTTCTTTAATTTTATCTCAAGATTTGCAAGCCGATATCGCGCTTAAAATGGGCGAACAATGTGCCATTGATGGGCATATTCAAGAGCAAATTCGCCATGTTATGGATTTGTGGTTGAGCCAAAAAAATTGGCGCGCTTTTTCGGGAAGTTTTTTCACAATGCGTTGTGCGCAATTGCCGCAATGGTTTGCCGAACAGCCGTTTTGGCACCGTTTTTTGAGCGCACAACCGCAGTATTTTTCCATTGAAAACGGCGAAATTGTTCGAAAAATGTATTTGCCAGCAGAAAAATAATGCACTATTTTTTCATAAAATCGTGTCAAAATAGCGCGCTTTAAATGCAAACGGTGCAATAAAAATAGCCAACTTTTATTGACCGTGGTTTTGTTTTTCTGACGGAGAACATGATGGAATTTTGGATTTCTTTTGAAAAATGGTTTGTTTTAATCAGCATCGCGCTACTTTTGGGCTTGTTGATTATGAATATTGTGCCAGCGGCTTTGGCTTTTTTCATTTTGGCATCTGTTTTTTTGATTTTTAATATCGTCAGTGTTCCCGAATTTTTATCAACGTTTTCTAATTCTGCGTTAATCACTTTGGTTTTATTATTATTGTGTTCATTGGCAGTGGAAAAATCTGTTTTTATTCAATATCTTTCCAGAAAAATTATTTCGGATAATGAAAAAATCAGTTTTTTTCGATTGACGTTTATCACTTCCATTTTATCGGCTTTTATTAATAACACGGCGGTTGTGGCTTCTTTTTTGGGCGTGGTTTCGCGGCAAACTACAATCGCGCCGTCGCGGCTTTTAATTCCTTTGTCGTATGCTTCTATTTTCGGCGGCATTACTACGCTGATTGGTACGTCTACCAACTTGGTGGTGAATTCTTTTGTGACGAAAGCAGGATTACCGCCGTTAGGAATGTTTACTTTTACCGGCGTGGGCATGTTGGTGGCGGGATTATCGCTCGCGGCTTTGTATTTTAAGCGTAACAGTTTGCCGTATAATCCGCCGCAAAGTACTGATGAATCAGATAATTATTTTTTAACGGTGCGCGTGGAAGCCGAATCCGATTTAATCGGCAAAACGGTGCGCAGCAGTAAATTAGGCGAACTCGACGGTTTATATTTATTAGAAATCGTCCGCGCCGATCGTTTAATTTCGCCAGTGAGCCGACGGGAAGTAATTTTGGCAGGCGATCAAATCGTTTTTACCGGTTCCGTGGAAAATGTGCATTTATTGCAACCTTTTCAAAATATTACGTTGTTGGGCGGCGATAGTGCTAGTCAATTATTAAAATCAAATTTGGTAGAAGTCATCATTTCTAATGAATCTGAATTGTTGTATACCACTTTAGAAGCGGTGAATTTTAATGAACGTTTTAGTGCCAGCGTGGTCGGTATTCGCCGCGGTAATAAACGTTTAACGGGTTATTTGAACCGCATTCCACTGCGCACGGGCGATGCGTTATTATTGGCGGTCAGCGATAACTTTTTTCATCTGCGCTCTAATGAAACAAACTTTCATCTGCTCGATAAACCGCATCAAAACAGTCAACGCATTTTGTCGGTAAAAAAAAGTGTTTTTGTAACGCTGGCATTTTTACTGGTGATTATTTTGTCGGCATTTGAATTAGTGCCGCTGTTTAAAGGTTTGATTGTGTTATTGGGGGCATTGTTGGCAGGCGATTGTTTGCGTTTGTCGGATTTGCGCTGGCGGTTTCCGTTTGATTTGATTTTTGTGATTGGCTCGGCTTTGGTGTTGTCAATAGGACTGGAAAATAGCGGGGCGGCAGCGATGATTGGGCAGGCGATGATGCGCATTTTGCCAGAAAATAATGCTTATTTGTCTTTTGTGGTAATTTTTTTGATGACGGTGATGATGACCGAAATTATTACGAATAACGCGGCGGCGGCGTTAAGTATGCCTCTTGCTTTGCAAACTGCTGAGAGTTTACAGGTGAGTTATTTGCCGTTTGTAGTGGGGATATGTTTTGCGGCAAGTGCTTGTTTTATGATTCCTTTTGGTTATCAAACTCATTTAATGGTTTATACGCCGGGGCGTTATACCGTAAAAAATTATTTGCGCACGGGCTGGGCGGTGAGTTTAGCTTATATGCTTGCTGCGTTGGTTTTGATTCCAATTTTTTTCCCATTTCATTCTTAAAAAAATATCCTGATATGAAATCAGGATATTTTGAGATGAGGTTTTAATTTTCTTGAGTGTCGGATTTTGCAGGTTCTGATGTTTTTTCTTCAATTCCTGCAGATTTCGTGTTTTGATCTGCCAATTCTGGGTGTTCTGCTTCCCAGCGGTCAGCGGCGTGCAAAATCTTTTTAGTGAGAATTGATGAAGCAAAAGCAATCACCGTGAAAATAACCGCCCAAATGGTTAAGGTTAAATAATAACTACCATAACGCGCGATCACTAATTCTCGAGTCAATACTTCCCCTTTTTCCAGCGCAACGTTGGTGGAGAATACGGCGCCAATAATGCCGCTTAACGCAATTGAAATCATAAATAAACTAACGGCAAATGCTGAAATATTTTTGGGTGCTACTGACAAAATATAAGCAACAACCAAACTGGCAATAATCACTTCACCAAATGCTTGGAAAAAATGTACCACTAAAAATACTTCTGGACGGAGAACCAATTTATCGCCAATGGTGTAAATACAGAATGTAAAGAATCCGAAGGCGATTGATGTGCCGACAAATGCTAAACCGACTTTAGTTGCTGTTGATAAGAAGATTTTTTTTGATTCTAATTTACCAAAAAGAAGGGCGATCATTGGTCCGACGACAATACACCACGCTGAATTCATCACAGACGATCCTTCCGGACGAATGGGAATAAATCCTAATAAATCACCGCGCATGGTATTAATAGCAACGATGTTCATCGAAGTACTCATTTGTCCGTAATACACGAAGAAAGCGATGGTTAAAAAGATCATGAATAAAACGGTAAGCAAACGCAATTTAACGGCGTGATTAGACTTCATCATCAAATAAATAAAGTAGGCAATTGCTCCAAAGCTGATGGCATAGACGAGGTAAACCCCTGTATCTAAATCATTGAACATATAAAAGACAATGAGGATCATGGCTAAGCTGATCCAGCCAAATTTTTGCCAATTTTTCTTGGAAACCGTTTCCCGATCGATGGGTAAAGCGGTTGAACGTAAGGGTTTACGAATGATAAACAGCGATAAAACGCTCAAGCCACACAATGCCGCTGCTAAAGAAAAGTTTCCTTTATAACCAATTAATAACACTAAAAACGGAAAGCAATATTCACCTAAAAAAGACCCAACGTTGTTGATGGAGTAGTTGATGGGATAGCCTTTTTCAAAATCCTCAGGATTACTAAAAGTTGTTTTAAAAAGAGTTGGATAGTTCGGTGACATCAATCCGCGTCCGTAACATACGAGGGCGATGCCTAACAAGCTCAAAGAAACGGTGTTATTAACTGCGCTTAACAACAGCAAAAGATAACCGGTTGTAAAACAAACGTAACCAACGGTTAATGCACGAAATGATCCGAGTATTTTATCGCCGACCACGCCACCGGCAATGGCAAATAAAGTACCCACCGATGTAAATGCGCCGACAACCATCATTGTGCTGGCTTCATTGTAGTGTAATTCTTCCAAGAAAAACGGCATTAAAACGATAGCAACACCATAAAATGATAATCCATAGCTCATTTGACAAAACATCATTGTCAAATTTTTCTTATTAAATATGCTCCACATAAATATTTTCCTTTATCAAAATACTGATAGAAAGTTTTTTAAATTGATAAAAAATTATTTTAACAATATGATTTTTATAATTTTTGGGGGAGGTTAACCCTATAAAACCGATACCACCGCATTGATTTTGAACGGTTATCGCCGTTAATCCGTTTAACAGCAATATATCCGATTGATTTTACGATATCGAAAAAATCAATATCATCATCTTTTTGATAGAACTCAAAATAATTCCCTATTTTTTAGGAAAGTAGATGAGATTCTAAACCAACTTTAATAAAAAAGGGTTTTTTTCTTAAAAATTACGGAAAATAAAAAAGCCTGCTTGCGGCAGGCTTATCAAAAGTTTAAAAAATTATTCAATATAGTGAACGGCGATGATTTCCAAAGATTTTTGTCCACCGGGAACGTTAACGTCCACAATATCGCCTTCTTCTTTGCCAAACAAAGCGCGCGCAATCGGCGAACTATTGGAAATCATACCTTTTTTAATATCGGCCTCATCTTCGCCGACAATTTTATATTTCATGATTTCACCGCTGTTGGCATCTTCTAATTCGATAGTTGTGCCAAAAACTACTCTGCCATCTTGCGGAAGACGCGTCACATCAATGATATTGACGTTGCTCAATTTAAATTCGATTTCTTGGATACGACCTTCAATAAATCCTTGTTGCTCGCGCGCGGCGTGATACTCTGCGTTTTCTTTTAAATCACCATGTTCACGCGCTTCAGCAATCGCTTGAATAACGGCGGGACGGTCTTTTGATTTTAATTTTTCCAGCTCTGCTTGCAATGCTTCCGCGCCGGCTTTGGTCATGGGTATTTTTTGATTCATTCATGATTCCTTAAAAAATAAAATAGCGCCACGAATGGCAAAACAAATCATGGCAAGGAAATGCTTGCCATATTAGCCAAAAGATGAGGGTACATTTTATGGTTTTATTTTCCGAAATGGCGTTGATATTTCAGAATAAAAGAAGAAAGTCTTGTGCGCACAAGACTTTCGAGAATCGCCATTATAACGTATTTAAACGCGGCTTAGCCAAAACGACCAGTGATATAGTCTTCCGTTAAGCGGTGCTGCGGATTTTGGAAAATTTGATCAGTATCGCCAATTTCAACTAATTTTCCCAAATGAAAATACGCGGTACGTTGCGAAACGCGCGCGGCTTGTTGCATAGAATGCGTAACGATGGCAATGCAATAGTTTTCGCGCAATTCATCGATTAATTCTTCGATTTTGCCCGTTGCAATGGGATCGAGCGCCGAACATGGTTCGTCCATCAAAATTACTGACGGTTTAACGGCAATCGCGCGCGCAATGCATAAACGCTGCTGTTGTCCACCAGAAAGTCCCGTTCCAGATTTATCAAGACGATCTTTGACTTCATTCCAAATGCCAGATTTTCTTAAAGCCGTTTCAACGAGTTCATCTAATTCTGCTTTAGAATGCGTCAATCCGTGAATGCGCGGACCGTACGCCACATTATCGTAAACGGATTTAGGAAAGGGATTGGGACGTTGAAAAACCATGCCCACGCGCCGGCGCAAATTGACCACGTCTAATTTCGGGTCATACATATTGCAGCCGTCTAAAGAAATGGTGCCTTCCACGCGGCAGCCGTCAATCGTATCATTCATGCGGTTTAAACAGCGTAAAAAGGTAGATTTTCCGCAGCCTGAAGGTCCGATCATGGCTAAAACTTCATTACTGCCAATATCTAAATTGACATCAAAAATTGCCTGTTTATCACCATAAAAAACGTTGACATCGCGCGCGGTAATTTTGGGCGTATCGACAAAAGGCTGCCCCACTGTTTTTAATATAGAAAATTGAATTTCTTGAGGTTTTTTATTCACAACAGTTTCCTGATTTGAAAAATTTGTTTGACGAGTTTCAACGAACATAGTTTTCACCATTTGCGTTCAAATTTCTTACGTAAAATAACGGCTAACGCGTTCATTGCTATCAAAAAGAACAACAAAATAATAATGGCGAAAGAAGTGCGAGCAATAAAAGCGCGTTCCGGTAAATCAGACCATAAATAAATTTGTACGGGCATTACGGCAGCCGGATCGAGAATGCCGTTGGGCACATCGGAAATAAAAGCAACCATGCCAATCATCAAAAGCGGCGCGGTTTCTCCCAATGCTTGCGCCATGCCGATGATGGTTCCCGTTAACATTCCCGGCATTGCCAGCGGCAAAACGTGGTGAAAAGTAACTTGCATTTTCGATGCGCCCAATCCTAACGCGGCGGCGCGAATAGAAGGTGGAACGGCTTTCAGCGCGGCTCGTGAAGAAATAATAATGGTTGGTAACGTCATTAAGGTTAAAACCAGTCCGCCGACTAAAGGCGTTGACCGCGGCAGACCAAAAAAGTTAATAAAAACGGCTAATCCTAATAACCCGAAAATAATGGAAGGCACTGCCGCAAGATTATTGATATTGGCTTCTAAAAAATCCGTAAAACGGTTTTTGGGTGCGAATTCTTCCAAATAAATGGCAGCGAGCACGGCGATGGGAAACGACAAAGCCAAAGTAACGAGCAACGTATAAGCCGAACCAATAATTGCTCCGCGTACGCCCGCATCTTGAGGACTGCGTGAATCGGTGTGCGTGAAAATCGTGGTATTAAAACTGGTTCTTAGTAAACCTTGTTCGTGTAAACGTTGTGCCCATTTCACGGTTTGATCATCAACGGCGCGATTGGCTTCATCAATGCTGCTGTCAACGTATCCTTGATGGGCGCTGTCTATGCCGCCGCTTGCCGCTAACCAAAGCGTTTCTTGTTTACCAATCAAATCCGGATTCGCCCGCAGACGATTCATCAATTGATATTGCGCAGAACTGCTCAACAATTTTTGGCGCAATTGATTGGGATTTTCGCCTTGATAACCGGAAAGTTTCGCTAAAGCGCGTTCAATCAGTAAATTGTAATTGACTTTAAATAGCGCTTGCTCAACGGCATGTTCATCATTTTTATCAATATTTTTTAAATTGATAACATCAGTATCATAATTAACCGTCAGCTGGATTTCGGTTTGCGAAAAAGCAGGAGCGGCATCGTGCACAATGCTGATGATAAAAACGATTAAAAAAACCAAAGAAATCGTCAGCGAACAAATGCCCAATAAACGAAAGCGCCGCTCGGAGCGGTGACGTTTTTTTAAATGCTGTTCGGCGAAATGGGTTTCGGTTAAAAGAGAGGTATTTTTTTCTTCAGACATGATGCTTCCTAATCGTATTGTTCACGATATTTTTTCACGATGTGTAACGCGAAAAGATTCAAGGCAAAAGTGATCACAAATAAAGTGAGTCCGAGCGCAAACGCGGAAAGCGTTTTTTCCGAATCAAATTCCGTATCGCCCGTTAACAAAGTAACGATTTGCACGGTAACTGTGGTTACAGCTTCCAGCGGATTAAAGGTTAAATTTGCCGATTGTCCTGCTGCCATCACCACGATCATGGTTTCGCCAATCGCGCGCGAGGCGGCTAATAAAACTGCCGAAATAATGCCGGGTAACGCTGCCGGTAAAATAACTTTTTTAATGGTTTCCGATTTTGTGGCGCCTAAACCCAAAGAACCTTCGCGCAAACTTTGCGGTACGGCATTGATGACGTCGTCTGATAACGAGGAAATGAAGGGAATAATCATGATGCCCATCACCACGCCCGCAGCCAAAGCGCTTTCAGAAGAAACGCTTAAACCCATTTGTTCACCAATACGCCGAATAAAAGGCGCAACCGTCAACGCGGCAAAAAATCCGTATACCACGGTGGGGATACCTGCCAGCAGTTCTAGCATGGGTTTTGCCCAAGTGCGCACTTTGCTGTTGGCGTATTCAGAAAGGTAAATGGCAGAAAATAAACCGATGGGAACGGCAACCAATAACGCAATGATAGAAATTAACAAGGTTCCGAGTAATAGCGGAATTAAACCAAAAGAACCCGATGCACCGACTTGACCTTCGCGCAGGGCAATTTGTGGCGACCAATGCGTATTGAAAAAGAATTCTGTCCACGGAACTTTATTAAAAAAGCGCAGTGATTCCAAAAGCACGGAAAATAAAATGCCAAATGTTGTTAAAACAGCAATGCCGGCGCAAAAAATCATCAAAAAACGTAAATATTTTTCAACGTAATTGCGGGCGCGAAAATGCGGTTTGATGCGAAAAATGGCAATAAGACCCGTGGTAAAAAGAAGCAGCGTGACTAAAATGCTTCTTATGGTGAGCAGATTATTGCGTACGGCTAAATAGCCACTAGCAATGGGTTTCATTTTTTCCGGTAAAGTCGTGGTTAAGCCGTTGGTATAGTTTAAAACGGCGTTTGAAACCAGCGCGGTCATTTGCGGCGGATAATGTTCCTCTGCAACCAACACTTGGATTTTTTGACTCAAAATGGAAAGTGAAACCGGCGTCCACAATAGTAAAAATGCGAGCGCTGGTAAAAATACCCATAAAAAAACATAACCGCCGTGATAATACGGCAGTGAATGCATGTCAACGCGCTGGTGACGATAACGAGCAGCGATACGATATGCCCAAATATAAAATCCTATTCCAACGATTAAAGAAAGGAGAAATAGTTGTGATGTCGTAAGAGACATAATCATTCCTTAACAAAACTAAAATAGGTGTAAAAAGGTGCTTTGCGTAAAACGCTAATAGGGGAGCAATCCTTGCTCCCCTATTAATTATTATCTAAAACAAATAGATGCGGCAACCATCACAAGCTGTCAGCTTGAGCTTTAGCTTTTGCTAATTCGTCGCCAGAAAGTGGAATCAATCCGTTGTTTTTCAGATAACCATCTTGACCACTTGCTTCTTCAGATAAGAATGTTTGCACGAATTCTTTAATGCCAGGAATCACGCCAATGTGCATGTTTTTCACATAGATAAATAAAGGACGTGATAATGGATATTCGCCAGAAGCGATGTTATCAAAATTGGGTTGTTTACCGGCAATTGTTACTGCTTGGGCAATTGTTACTGCTTGGACTTTATCTGTATTTTCTTCTAAGAAACTGTAGCCGAAAATACCGACGGCAGCAGGGTTAGCGGTTAATTTATTGACAATTAAGTTGTCATTTTCGCCGGCTTCAATGTAAGCACCATCTTCACGAACGCCTTGGCAAGCTGCGGTTTTTTCTTCTTTTGATAACGCTTTGATTACTTCAAAATTTTTGCAACCGTTATCCAATGCCATTTCAGCAAATGCATCGCGGGTACCAGAAGTTGGAGGCGGTCCTAAAACTTCGATTTTGCTATCGGGCAAACTTTTATCGATGTCAGACCATTTTTTATAAGGGTTATCAACTAAAGATTTGCCATCTTTGCTGGGCACTTTTTTAGCCAAAGCTAAATAAATTTGTTCAGTGGTTAAACTCATTGGGGCAGCAGTTTTACTACTTGCCATAACGATGCCATCGTAACCGATTTTAAATTCGGTAAATTCTGCACCTTTTTCTTTACAATCTTTAACTTCGCTGTCTTTGATGGGACGAGAAGCGTTGGCAATATCGGCATGTTCTGGACCAACACCAGCGCAGAACAATTTAAAGCCACCGCCTGTGCCGGTAGATTCGATTTTCGGGGTTTTAAAGTTTGAAGTTTTTCCAAAATGTTCGGCAACTAAAGTCGAAAATGGATATACCGTCGATGAACCCACAATACTGATGTGATCGCGGCTACTTTGAGCAGCTACACTGCCGGTAGCAGCAACAATCATTGCGGCGAGAAGGTATTTTTGCATGAAGGTTTACTCCACTGGTTGTTGAATTTGGCGGTCAATCTATCAGTGAATTGTTTCCAATTTATGTCAGAACTTATTTTTATAAAGAGAAAAAATTATGTCGATTTATTTTATTATTCATCACGCCAAAATCATGCAAATTAATAACGGCGCGTTTTTCTAGCAAAGCTTTGCGGGCAGCGCGCTGCGGGCTTTGCATTGGGAAAAGCGGATTTTATAACGCAGTCTGATAAAATAGTGCCCCTTTTTTTGATAAGCAAGGTTTAGAAAAATTATGGCGGGTCATAGTAAATGGGCAAACATTAAACACAAAAAAGCCAAAGAAGATGCCAAACGCGGCAAAATTTTTACGCGTTTAATTCGTGAATTAACCGTTGCCGCGCGCCACGGCGGTTCTGATATTAACGCGAATCCGCGCCTGCGTTTAGCCGTTAGCAAAGCGCAAGCAGAAAATATGACAAAAGAAACCATGGAACGCGCAATTAAACGCGGCGCTGGTGAACTTGACGGCGTGCAAATGGAAGAAGTGCGTTTTGAAGGATACGGCCCTAGCGGCGTGGCAATTATTGTTGATTGTTTAACCGATAATAATAATCGCACGGTGGGCGAAGTGCGCCATGCATTTAGTAAATGCGGCGGTAATTTAGGCACTTCAGGATCAGTTGCTTTCCAATTTAAAGAACAAGGCGTTTTATTCTTTGAAAACGTTGACGATGAAGACGCTTTAATGGAAGCCGCATTAAATGCGGGCGCAGAAGATATTGAATTTGATGATAAAAGTGCCGAAATTTTAACCGCACCAGAAGAATATGCCAACGTTTATGAAGCGTTAGTTCAAGCGGGATTTACTGCTGACGAAAGCGAAGTAACATTGCGCGCGGAAAATTTATCCGCGGTTTCTTTGGAAGACGCCGAACAAGTAGCGCGTTTATTAGAAATGTTAGAAGAATTAGACGACGTGCAAAGCGTTGTAAGTAATGCGGATTTCCCAGAGGAATTCGAAGGCTAAAATGGCGATTTGTCGCATTTTAGGCATCGATCCGGGATCGCGCATTACGGGCTACGGCATTATTGATGTGCGTGGAACAGCGATCGATTATGTCGATTCGGGCTGCATTCGTTTGGCAACGCAATTAATGCCGCAAAGATTGATGACGATTCATCAAGGTATTTTCGAGTTGGTGCAACAATATCACCCACAACAATTTGCAATCGAGGCAATTTTTGTGCACAAAAACCCCAATTCTGCTTTGAAATTAGGACAAGCGCGCGGCGTTGCCATTTGTGCGGCGGTGCTTTCGGGATTATCGATAAATGAATATGCGGCAAAAAGCATTAAGCAGGCGGTTGTAGGCAAAGGCGGCGCCGATAAAATTCAGGTGCAACATATGGTTAAAATTTTACTTAATCGTCAGGGCGCCATTCAAAGCGATGCTGCCGATGCGTTAGCCGTTGCGATTACACATGCGCATCATCTGCAAACTTTGGCATGCCAGCGCCCGCGGCAAACTGATTATTGGGTCAACGGAAACGCGTCATGATCGGTTGGCTTCAGGGGCGCGTTTTATACAAACAAAACGATCAATTATTGATTAACGTTTGTGGTGTAGGTTATGAATTAACCGTACCGCAATCGGTGATGGCGTCTGCGCAAGTGGGCGAAGAATTAACGGTTTTTGTGCACCACGTTCAGCGAGAAGACGGTCAATTTCTCTATGGTTTTTCTTCTTTTTTGCAACGCCAACTATTCCGCGAATTAATTCGCGTGAGCGGTATTGGTCCGAAATTATCCATTGTGATTTTGTCGGGATTGACGCCAGAAGCTTTGATTGCCGCGGTGCGCGCGCAAGAAAGCGCGCCTTTTTTGCGTTTATCGGGCATCGGTAAAAAAACGGCAGAGCGCTTGTTAATCGAATTGCACGATCGCGTGGAAAAAAACGATTTATTTTTATGCGATGAAAGCGAATCGTCGCGCGCGCCCATAGCGCTTTCTGCTTCAGAAGAAGCCATTCAAGCGCTGATTGCTTTAGAACTCGCGCCGGCGGAAGCGGAATTGTGGGTTAAAAAAGCGCAAAAAACGCTCGCTGAAGATGCCGATAGTGCCGCGTTAATTAAAACGGCGTTTGCATTACGTTTACAGGGGGCAAAATGATTGAATCGGATCGTTTAGTCAGCGGAAAAGCGCGTTCAGAAGAACAAGTTATTGAGCGCGCCGTGCGCCCAAAGCGTTTAACCGATTACGTCGGGCAAGAATCGTTAAAAGCGCAATTAAGCATTTTTATTGAAGCCGCATTAAAACGACAAGAAGCGCTCGATCACGTTTTATTATTTGGTCCTCCCGGTTTGGGAAAAACTACGCTTGCCGCAATTATCGCGTTTGAATTAGGCGTGGGTTTGCGGCAAACGTCCGGCCCTATTTTGGATAAAGCTGGCGATTTAGCCGCGTTATTAACGAATTTGGAGCCGCACGATGTGTTATTTATTGATGAAATTCATCGATTGTCGCCGGCGGTAGAAGAAGTGCTTTATCCCGCGATGGAAGATTATCAAATCGATATTATGATCGGCGAAGGTCCTGCCGCGCGTTCGATTAAATTGGATTTACCGCCGTTTACTTTGATCGGCGCTACAACGCGTTCTGGATTATTAACGGCGCCTTTGCGCGATCGCTTTGGAATTAGTCATCATTTGCAGTATTACCATCATGATGAATTGACGCAAATCGTGATGCGGTCGGCGAAATTATTTGAGGTAGCAATTGATAAAGAGGGCGCCGAAGAAATTGGGCGGCGGTCACGCGGTACGCCGAGAATTGCTAATCGATTATTGCGCCGTGTGCGCGATTATGCGCAAGTGCGCGGCGATGGAATGATTACCAAAGCGCTGGCTGATGAAGCTTTAGAATTGTTGGCGGTGGATCATTTGGGTTTTGATGCTTTAGATAGACGTATGTTGCTGTGTTTGGTGGAATATTTTGGCGGCGGTCCAACAGGAATTGATACTTTAGCCGTGAGCGTGGGCGAGGAGCGCGGCACGTTAGAAGATGTGGTTGAGCCTTATCTCATTCAACAAGGATTTATTCAACGTACCCCACGCGGCAGAGTGGCAACCGAATTGGCTTATCAGTATTTGAACATAGAAGTTCCTGACGGCAGGAATAGTTAGGCATAAAATCGAGCGTTTTTTAAGGAGAATTTCTTTGCATACAGAACTTTCAGTTGGGCATTTAATTTTTAATGCGAGCGTGATCGTACAAGCAATTATGCTGATTTTATTTATTATGTTGACGATTACGATCAAAATTTCTGTTAATCGTTGGGTACATTTCAAGCGGATTGAATATAAAACCAAGCAGTTCAATCAAACTTTTTGGGATCACGCAACCGATTTACAAATGTTGTATGAATATTATAAAAACCGCAGCAGCGAAGGCATCGAGCGCATTTTTATGAAAGGTTTTGATGAATTTATTCATTCGCACGCCAGCGGTATCACCAACCCAGATGTGATTGTGCAAAATTGCCGCCGTGCCATCGAAGCCGAAATTATGTTGATAGGCGATGAACACGAAAAAAATTTGAGCGTTTTGGCAACTTTTGCTTCATCGGCGCCGTATATCGGTTTATTGGGAACGGTTTACGGCATTATGACTTCTTTCATCGCTTTAGGCGGCGTGCAACAATCCAGTATTGCCAGCGTCGCGCCGGGAATTGCCGAAGCGTTAATTGCTACAGCAATTGGATTGTGCGCCGCGATTCCGTCTGTATTGTCTTATAACTTTTTTATTGCTAAATCAGAGCGTTTACAAATGGAATACGAAGCTTTTATTGAAAAGTTTTCGAATTTACTCCATCGGCAATTGACTTCTTTTTACCGAAAATAAGGCGGGGCGGAAATGAAAAGACGTCATGGCAGACGCATGAAAGCGGAAATGAATGTGGTTCCGTATATTGACGTGATGCTGGTTTTGGTGGTGATTTTTATGATTGCGGCGCCGTTGATTCAACAATCGGTGGAAGTTGATTTACCGAAAACGGGCGATGTGGCGCCGGCGGTTTCGGAAAGCGATGAAACGGATTTAACTTTGCCGTTAGTGTTAACGGTTGATAAAACGGGGCAGCTTTTTCTCAATGTGGCATCGTTACCAACGCAAGCGTTGAATCGTGAAGAAGTTGTTTTTGAAAGTCGTCAATATTTGCAAGAACACCCGCAAATTGATGTTTATGTGCGCGGCGATGCGGCGGTTAATTATGAACGGGTGATGGCTGGTTTGCAGTTGTTAAAAGAAGCCGGCGCGGAAAAAGTAAATCTCTCCATTGAAGCGCGAGAGGAATCGGCTGGAGTAGAACATGATTGAGCGCTTGAGTAAGCGTTGGGAAGATATTTTTTCGATAGTTGCCGTGGGGATTTTTTACGCGGTTTTAGGCGTGGGGATTTTTTTAAATTATCAGTGGGCAAAATCCCAAAATGCCACGTTTGTTGCGCCGCGCGCAGGGCAACCAATGGCGCAGTCTATCGAAACCACGGCGGTTTCCAGTCACGTTTTAGAACAACGTTTGGAAGCAATCGCCGCTAAAAAAGAAGCAATTGAGCAGGCGCGTTTGGCAAAAATTCGTGCGGAAGAGGAAGAAAAAAGATTAGCCGCGGAACGCGAACGTTTAGCAAAGGAAAAAGCGGAACAGGAACGGCGCGCGCGCTTGGAAGCGGAACGTTTAGCGAAAGAACGGGCAGAGCAAGAAGAAAAAGCAGCAGCGGAACAAGCAGCAAAAGAAAAGGCAGAAAAAGCGGCGGCAGAAAAAGAGAAAGCAGCAAAAGCAGCGGCAGCGAAAAAGAAGGCGGAGAAAGCGGCAGCAGCGAAAGAGAAAGCAGCAAAAGCAGCGGCAGCGAAAAAGAAGGCGGAGAAAGCGGCAGCAGCGAAAGAGAAAGCAGCAAAAGCAGCGGCAGCGAAAAAGAAGGCGGAGAAAGCGGCAGCAGCGAAAGAGAAAGCAGCAAAAGCAGCGGCAGCAAAAGAAAAAGCGGCAAAAGCGGCGACAGCGAAAAAGAAAGCGGCAGCAGCGAAAGAGAAAGCAGCAAAAGCGGCGGCAGCGAAAGAAAAAGCAGCAAAAGCAAAAGCGGCACGAGAAGCGCGTGAATTAGAAGCTAAATTAGCAGCGTTGGGTGCGCCGGAAGGATTGGGAAACGGTCTTGCGAGTTTTGATGAACAGGCTTTTGCCGCGGCAAAAAGTGAAGCCGTTGAATTGTTTGGCGATGCCGTTAAAGCAAGAATGAAACGTTTTTGGCAATTGCCGCCCAATATTCCCACTAATTTGAGCGCGCAATTACTCTTGAGGATTGATCAACACGGCAAAGTTGTGCACGTTGAAGTCAATCGCAGCAGCGGTTATCCCTTATTTGATACCGCGGCGATGTCGGCAGCTAAAGCGGCATCTCCTTTGCCTTTGCCGAATTTTGATGACTTAACCGCGGAGTTGGTGCGTGATGGAGTTTTAATTAATTTTAGTCCTTAATGATTTGCTATAATTTTTCGGTTTTTGAAGATTCACTAGTTTGGTGAAAATTGATTTGAAAGGAAAAATTCCTTTTATTGACGGTAAAGCCACATGTGATATGTGGCAATCAACATAACGCAAAGGCGAGGTATTTATGAAAGAAACGGTTCGTGCATTGATGCTGACGTGTTGTTTATCAGCGATTTCTGTGTGTGCACAAGTCGTTGTCGATGTCAGCGGCGCTATGCGGGCAGCGCAACCGATTGCAGTATTGCCCATTCAAGGCGATCCCGGGGTAAAAATGGAATTTATTATTGCCAGCGATTTACATAAAACGGGTTTATTTCAACCGGTTGCTCCTGAACAAATTCGCAATCGTCCGAATTCTCCTGCTGAAATCGATTATGCGGAATTTTCTGGATTAGGTGCGAGTTATGTTGCGCTGGGGCGTACTTTAGACGCAAACGGGAGTTCGGCGCAGTTCGTTTTAACGCAAGTTGCGAATAAAAAAGTGATTTTTAATGAACAAGTTTCATCAGTTGACGCGCGCGCCACGGCGCATTTGGCAGCGGATTTAATTTTGCAGCGCTTAACGGGCGTTCAAGGGGCTTTTTCAAGCAAAGTGGCTTATGTTTTAGAGCAAGCTAATGCAAAAGGGCGTTTGTATTCATTGATTATTTCTGATTTTGATGGCGCTAATCGGCAAGTGGTTTATTCCAGCGCGATGCCGATTGTTTCGCCGTCGTGGTCTCGCGATGGTCGGCAAATCGCTTTTATGACTTATGCCCGTAATCATGCGCAATTGGTCATTCAAGACGTTGCCAGCGGTAGTCGGAGAGTGGTGGCAGAATTTGAGGGAACAGCCAGTTCACCGTCGTGGTCGCCGGAAGGTCGGCAGTTGGCAATTTCGCGCGCAGACGAACAAGGCAATATGGATATTTATTTGCTCGATTTAGCCAGTGGCGCGCAACAACGGATTACTAATCACGCGGCAATTGATACGGAACCCGAATTTTCACCAGATGGTCGTTTTATTTACTTTACTTCTGACCGCGCTGGTAATCCGCAAATTTATCGCATGGATCGCAGCGGCGGCAATGTTAACCGCGCGGTGGTCGGCGGTAATTATAGTACGAGTAGCGAGCTTTCTCCGGACGGGCAATCAATGGTTTTAACGCGCCAAAGCGGTGGCGGATACCAAATTGGTTTATATCAATTGGGTAGCGGTAGTTTTCAAGCGTTGACTAATGGGCGTTTGGACGAGGGCGCCACTTTTTCTCCTAATGGTCAAATGATTATGTATACCGCAACAGAAGGCGGTCGGACGGTCATTAAAATGATTAACCTAAAAGGTGGGGTGACACAAACGTTATCTGATCCTTCCGGACGTTTGCGTGATCCAGCGTGGGGACCAAGTTTGGTTCGTTAATGATGATAAGTTGAGAGAATTCTATGAAATATAAAGGATTGGTTGGCGTTTTAGTTATTTTTGTTTTGTGTTTATCAGGCTGTTCCAAGCCTTATAACATGGCGCAAACCGAAACGGGGGAAAATGCGTACGGAAGTACTGATGCTACTTATAGTAGTGCAGGTTATGATTCTCCTTATGGAACAGGTGGTTATGGTAATCATAATGCTCGCGCCAGTGTCGGCGATTTTTATCAAGATCCGAGTTACGGCGTTAACGTGGTTGGTGGCCCGACTTCTGAAGCTAAAGATCGCGTGATTTATTTTTCTTACGATAGCGCACAATTGGATTCGCGTTCGATTGCCGTAATTACGGAACATGCGCGTTATTTACGTGATCACCCTGATACCCGAGTTGTTTTGGAAGGGCATACTGATGAACGCGGTTCCCGCGAATATAACATTGGTTTGGGAGAGCGCCGCGCTTATTCCGTAAAACGCATTTTTGAACAACAAGGCGTTGCACAAACGCAAATGCGGGTATTGAGTTACGGCGAAGAACGTCCGGCTTTATGGTGTTCTAATGAAAGTTGTTATGCGCGTAATCGGCGTGTGGTGATTATTTATTAGGAAGCCTGTTAACAGGGATAGTTTATGAAAAAAATGGTTATTTTTGCTGCTTTGTTGAGCGGCTGTATGCAAAATCAGCAATTATCTGAAAATGCGGTGACTATTCAAACGCTTAAAAATCAAATTGTTGACTTGAAAAATGAAAATAAGGCGTTGAAAGAAAAAATTGAAGAGGGACGCATTCCTTCTGGCGTGGTTGCGGTGCGTACGGCGCGCGGTGTTGATGCTGAAGTTGCCGCGGGAACAGTCGTTGATTCCAATGCCGCGCGTGGTTATGAAGATGCCTTGAATTTGTATCGTGCGGGCGATGTTGAGGCGGCGGTGAAAGCATTTCGTGCTTATTTAGATGGCGGCGCGCGCGATGAAAAAGCCGTGATGGCGCAATATTGGTTGGGCGATGCTTATTATTCACAGCGGAATTTTAAAGAAGCGGTGCGTTATTTGGGCACTTTTTTGAAAAATAAACCGCAGAGTGAAAAAACGGCGCCGGCATTAAAGAAACTGATTTATGCTTTGCGCGCTGTGGGGCGAGAAAGTGAAGCAAACATTTTGGAAAAAGAAGGCGCAAAAGCGATCCAATAAATGTTGCAAACACGTTTTAAAAAGCTGGCGCATTGTCGCCAGTTTTTTTTTGAGAAAAAACGGCGCAAAGATATTGCTTTTTATTCATTTATAAAAACCGCATCATGAAGTTATTTCATGATGCGGTTTATTTTGAACTTGTGAAATTCGTTAAATTATGATAAGCGAAGATATGATTTTTATCTTTGATTTATCAAGGAAATAGATAAATCAGTGTGCGAGTGCTTTTTAAAGGCTTTACCGCGCCAGTTGTGCGTTTTATTTGGGCTGAGCGTTGTGCGGCAGACGCGGTTATTTTTGATAAAAAATAAGCTAATTGACTGTTTATCCATTAGTTAAATTTTAAAAAATATCCCTGATTCATAGTTTTTTTCATTAAAAAATTAATTATATTTAGCAAGTAATAATTTATTTTTGTGATAAATCACTTGTACTTTGAAAAAAGCATCGGTATGATGGGCAGCTGCAGAATGAATGAGATGTAATGTTTCAATTTATTCAGCAATACCTTCTTTAGAATTTTTAGGTGATACAACATCATGAAACGATTCATTATGAACAAAATGGCTTTAGTGGTTTGTGCCGCTTTAGTCGGTCAAGTAGCTTCCGCTGAAACTATGGTCAACTATGCTTCAGCAAAAGCAATTGGTAAGCAACCTGCAGGAAGTGTGCGCTTTATCGTCAAATACAAAGATAACAGCCAATCAAGCAAAGATTTAAAAAATCGTAGCACAACCAAAGTAATGGCAAATGGCATGCAAGTTGCTGGTTTTAATGCACAATTCGTGCGTATGACCGGTGCTGGTGCAGGAATTTTCTCTGTTCCAGATTTAAAAACCACCAAAGAAGCTCATTTGGTAATGGATACTATCGCTTCTAATCCTGATGTGGAATTCGTAGAAGTAGACCGTATTGCTCGTCCAACCGCTGCTCCAAATGATCAACACTACCGCGAACAATGGCACTATTTCGATCGTTATGGCGTTAAAGCCGATAAAGTTTGGGATATGGGCTTTACTGGTCAAAACGTTGTTGTTGCCGTTGTTGATACAGGTATTCTGCACCACCGAGATTTAAACGCTAACATTTTACCAGGTTATGACTTTATTAGCAATAGCCAAATTTCTTTAGATGGTGATGGTCGCGATGCTGATCCTTTTGACGAAGGCGACTGGTTTGATAACTGGGCATGCGGTGGTTATCCTGATCCACGCAAAGAAAGAAGCGACAGCTCTTGGCACGGTTCACACGTTGCTGGCACAATCGCTGCGGTAACCAATAACCGTATCGGTGTTGCTGGTGTTGCTTATGGCGCTAAAGTTGTTCCAGTACGGGCATTGGGTCGTTGCGGTGGTTACGATTCTGATATTTCTGATGGTTTATATTGGGCAGCTGGTGGTCGTATTGCCGGCATTCCTGAAAACCGTAATCCTGCAAAAGTTATCAACATGAGCTTGGGCAGCGATGGTCAATGTTCTTATAACGCGCAAACTATGATTGATCGCGCAACTCGTTTGGGTGCTTTGGTTGTGGTTGCTGCTGGTAACGAAAACCAAAACGCAAGCAACACATGGCCAACCAGCTGTAATAACGTATTAAGCGTTGGTGCGACAACTTCTCGTGGTATTCGCGCATCATTCTCTAACTACGGCGTTGACGTTGACTTAGCCGCTCCAGGACAAGATATTTTGTCAACCGTTGACTCTGGCACAAGAAGACCTGTTAGCGATGCTTACAGCTTCATGGCAGGAACCTCAATGGCAACACCGCACGTATCAGGGGTTGCAGCGTTGGTAATTTCTGCTGCCAATAGCGTGAATAAAAACTTAACACCTGCTGAATTAAAAGACGTTTTAGTCAGCACAACCAGCCCATTCAATGGTCGTTTAGATCGCGCTTTGGGTTCTGGTATCGTTGATGCTGAAGCTGCTGTAAATAGCGTATTGGGCAACGAAGGCAATAATGGTCGTGATGATCGCCGTGATAACGTTGCTCCAGTAGAAAATGCACGTAATTACGCTAATAACAGCATTAAATTTATCCGCGATTATCGTTTAACTTCAAGCGTTATCGAAGTTGAAGGACGCTCTGGAGCAGCTAACGGTAAAATCAATTTAGCACTCGACATTCGTCATGGAAACCGTTCTCAATTGTCAATTCAATTGACCTCTCCAGCCGGACACGTCTACCACATCAACCACGATGGCGCAAGACGTCCTAACTTATCAGGAACCGTTGAAATCCCCGTTCAAAATGAACAAATTAACGGCGCTTGGGTATTGCAAGTAGGCGACCACGGTCGTGGCGCAACTGGCTATATTAAGAGCTGGAGTTTAACTTTGTAAAAACCGCACGCGGTGTTTATAAAAACAAAAGCCTCTCTTTGCGAGAGGCTTTTTATATTTTAAGCGTAATTCGTTCAAATTTTTAGCATTTTTTGATAAACGCTATTCATTATCTGCAGAAAAAATTTACCGTTTATGATGATTTTTTTGTAGAAAATAATACGAAAAAACAAACATATTTTTTCTATTCTTGCTATAGTAGCCACTGCGTTTATTAAACGTTTTTTTTTGGATTATTTACCACCTCATTAATAAGGAAATACTATGGCTAAATTAGATCTTTCTGCCTTAACCGAAATTGAAGGTTTTATTGCCAGCTGCTTGGTGGATTCTGAAAGTGGTTTGGCACTTGCCACCGAAGGTTCAGGTTTAGACCTTGAATTAGCAGCAGCAGGTAATACGGAAGTTTTAAATGCAAAACGTCGCGTTGCTCAAGGTTTGGGATTAAATGACGATATCGAAGATATTTTAATCACCTTAGGAAAAGGCTATCACTTAATTCGTCCTTTGGAACGGAATACTAAATTATTCTTATACGTTGTATTAGATCGCAAACGCGCAAACCTCGCGATGGCACGGCATATGTTGCGTAACTTCGAAAAAGAACTCGATTTTTCATAATATCCTGTTTTTTTCAATGAAAACTGGCGTACACCGCCAGTTTTTTAATGTCCGGATAAAATCGCGTCAAACTCCAAAACCAAATCGAGCGGCAAATCCACAGGAAAATGCCCGAGCGTTTGTTCTTCCGCATCAACGCCTCTAATAAAAAAATATTCCGGATAACCTAAATGCAACGCCGGCTGATAATTTTTTAAACGCGTTTGCAAAAAACGATGCAGCGCCGTTTGATAAATCAACGCCTGCAACCAATAATGATGCTCATTCATCGCTTTTTTCATCGCCGAAACATGATATTCCTGCGGCGCGGTTCCCAAATAATTTGATTTATAATCAATGAAATAATATTTATCGTCCTGTTGATAGCAAAAATCGATTTCACCGCATAAAAAGCGAATAGACGCTTGTTTTTGATGCAACGTTAACGGCTTTTCCCAACGTTCGAATAAACGATTGACCGCAGAAATATTGAACGATTTTCCTGCCACATGAAGAATAAATTTCATTTCATCGACTTTTTGCGCCGGCGACAATGCCGCTAAAGTTGTTTGCGAAACCAGCGGTGATGCCATAATCGCTTGAAACCACGCTTCATACTGCGCGTAATCATCTAATGCCGCCGTGCGTTCAAGCAAACGATATTGCTTTGCTAAACGTTCAATATGACCGCGCCAAAATTGCGCCGGCGTCTCGGGCAAATCCTTCAATAATTGATGCAAAAAGCTTCCCGCCTTTGTGCCGCGCGCAAATCGCGCTGGTAACGCCAAGTCCGGATCCGCGATCGTTTCGCTTTCCGCTTCTTCTTCCGCATAATCCGGCAAAGAAATATCCACCGTATTTTCATCAACATAACGCGTCAAAGCCGTAAAACTGCTTTTACTCCAGCCGTAAAAACGTTGACGCGGATAAGTCGGATCTTGCTCAATTGTCGCAATCGTTTCGGACGCGGAAGATAACGTGTACTGCGGTTGCGTTAAACGTTGGGCAAGCTCTTCCGGATTAACGCTTAAAAAACCATGATTTACTGCCGTATTTTTAAAACGAACGGGATCAAGACGTTTCATGCCGGCATGAGCGTCGGCAAAAAAATCTCCATCTTTCTTGCGTAATGATTGCAACGCAACAAAAAGCAAATCTTCCGCCCGCGTTAATCCTACATACAATAACCGCGCTTTTTCGTCATCGTCTTCTTGCTGATTTTCTTCAACTTTTTCTGTAGCAATACGAAAATCGCCGGTTGCCGTATGATAAGGATAAAAAAGCGCGTCATGCTTACGATGTTTTCCCAAACCGCTGATAATAACGACGGGCGCTTGTAAACCTTTAGCGCTGTGAATCGTCATCAAACGCAACGCGTCCTGACTGGGCAACGGCATCATTTTTGCCCAATCAGCAGTTGGCAACGTTGTCAGCATGAATTTCCACCAGCGCAAAAATTGATCCAGCGTATCGAGGCGCCCGCGGTCGGCAATAATTTGTTGCAATTGCCGCAAATCCAGCAAAGCGCGTTCATTTTCCGGATAAGGCAATCTCGCCAAACGCTCCCAAATCGTCAAACCGGCAAAATCAGTGGTTAAAAATAATTGCAAGGCGGATAACAACTTTTTCTGTTGCCACAATTGCTCCGCCTCCGTCAAAACCGCGCTCAATTGCGCATAATTTAAAGCAGATGACGGCTGCGATAATGCCGTCAGTTCTGCCAAAGATAAACGAAAAAAAGGACTGATAAACAAGCGATTTAACTGTTCCTGCTGCTGCGGTGCTAACATCGCCGCTAAAAAAGTGGCAATCGCGGCAGCCAAATCGCTGGCAAAAATACTTTTTTCCGCTGAATAATCAACGTTAATACCGTGTTGTTGCAGCAAAATTTGCAATTCTTCGAGCTTGCTCCTGCTGGTTCCTAATACCAAAATATCGCTGTAGCGCAACGGGCGGCGATTTTGTTTATCGTGATAAGCATAAATGCTGTTTTTTGCGGTTAAATTTTGAATCAGATGCACGATAGCAAGGTGTTCGTTATCGTTTTTGGTTTCTAACCAATAAAGGGGGGGGGTGATTGCTGCGCCGTCAACGCTTTGCAGCGCGCGCTGCGTGACCGCCGCCGTCATCGGTTCATAATCAATACCGCCGCCAAAAGCTGCGCGATCTTGATAAAGCTTATTTAAAGCCGCGATTAATGCCGGACTCGAACGATAGTTTTTCGTTAAGGAATAGCATTCTTGCTGCGAAAACGCCGCTTTTAACCGTAAATAATTCGCCACATCGCCGCCGCGAAAACGATAAATTGCTTGTTTAGGATCGCCGACCAATAATAAAAAATGCCGATCGGCTTCTAAATTTTTGAGGTAAATCCGCTCGATAAATTGTGCTTGCTGCGCATTTAAATCCTGCGATTCGTCCACCAATAAAACTGGATAACGATGCGCAATATAACGCGCCAGCGCCGCGCCACTTTCGCCGGCTAACGCTTGATTAAGGCGCGCGGTGTAATGATTAAATGTGGCTTTTCCTTGCATTTCCAATTGTGCCGGCAATTGCGAGCGCACCGCCAATAAAGTTTCTTTTGCCGCGCAGGCAGCGAGCGTTTTATTTAAATTTTTTTGCGCTAAAAAGGCTGAAGTGACGGCTAAAAAAATGGGCGCGCAATCATGCTGGCAAATGGTTTCGATCTGTTCTGATTTTGCCGCTTTTAAGAAGCCTTCCCCCGTTTTTACCGCGTTATGCCATGTTTCAATAATTTTAATATTTTCTTCATCGATTGGCGTTTGCGTTAATAACGCTTGCCATAAAAGCTCGGGATCCGTCAATTTAGAAACGATTTTTTGGGAAGCAAATAACGCTAAAAAATCGTCCATTTTTGTGTTTTTTGTCTGTTCTAAAAGCGCGGCAAAGTTTTCATCGCTCGGAACATCAATTTCATCAACGGCAGCATCAGCATAATTGAGTTGACCGCTGATGGCTTTGGCATAATGTGCTGGCGGGTTGATTGAGGATAAATATTCATGATAATCAGAATATTGCCAATAAAATTGGCGCAATTGTTGATGAACGATTTCCGTAATTTCTTCGTGCCCGTCAACCAGTTTTGTGGATTGCGCGGTACCCGTTTCCAAAGAAAACATGCGCAACCAATGTTGGCATAAAGAATCCAGCGTGCCGATAAACAACCGATCGAGCGTGGCAATAACGCTGTTGCAGCGCTGACATAAATCAGTAAAACCATCGATACCGTTTTCTTGCACTGCTTCTAAAATCAAAGCGTGATTGAGCGATTCTTGCGCCGCTTTTTCCGCTGGCGTTTGCGCATTTTCTGCCCACAAAGTCAACAAATGCGCGATGTGCGCGTAATAATCCGTTTCTTCTTCATCGGATTGCAATAAAGTTTGCGCGAGCGCTTGCAGTAAATGATGCATGGCGTTTAACCGCATTTTTAACCGCATTCTCATTTCTGCCGCGGCTTTACGGGTAAACGTAGTGGCAATAATTGCCTCCGGCGCGCGCGCAAAAATTCCTTTTGAAGGCACTTCCGAAAGCAATAAACGCAGCAAAATACCGGTTAAGGTATACGTTTTTCCGGTGCCGGCGGAAGCTTCAATGAGTACTTTTCCAGAAAGCGGAAAATCCATAATTTCGGGGGACATTATTCATTCCTGTTTCATAAAAACCAATGGCATCATCTTAATGACATTTCAGCATCATCATGGTACTTTTCGTCTTTTTTTCACGATCGAGCATTATGCGTAAAATTCTGTTTCTTCTTTTTTTAATTGGCTGCCACGACGCGCCGCATTTTTCTTTGATTCCACCGACGGTTCAAGAAAATGCGGATATTTCCGTAGCGCACGCCAGCGAATTTGATTTATTAACGCTTGCCGGATTTCATTATCAACCGGCGCAAAAATGTTTTATGAAAAGCGCGCAGTGGGGCAGTTATTGTTTAAAAATCATCGCCGATCAAGAAGTTTCCACTCATCAAGGCGCCCAACGCTTTTTTTATCTTGAAGGCGCGCCTTTTATCAATACGGCAACCGCTGCCGGCGATTTACCGCGGGCGGTAAGTTTAGTGAGTTTTCGGCAAGTTGACGGCAAACGTTGGCAAACCGCTTACTCTGATTTCGGTTTATTCACTTTAAGCGCGCCCCAACAAATGGGTATTCCGAAATTTCACGATTTTGGCGGCGGACATTA
This sequence comes from Dichelobacter nodosus, assembly GCF_001263335.1. Lineage (GTDB taxonomy): Bacteria > Pseudomonadota > Gammaproteobacteria > Cardiobacteriales > Cardiobacteriaceae > Dichelobacter > Dichelobacter nodosus. Next base: position 92,044 of record NZ_LGVW01000028.1, on the reverse strand, counting down.
TGGTTTCATTCAACATTTATCTTTTTTAGATGCGCGCGGCGTTTATCGAGAAAAAATATTAATCAGTTACACCGATGCGCAAGAAACCGATTATCTCGTCAGCGATACCGCGATTAATACCGCAAAAGCTACGCAAAAAGCCGTCTGCGATCCCTATCAAGAAGCTTATAACATGCAAAAATGCGAACGCGAAGCAACCGTTATGCTGTCAACCATCGATTTTGCGCCTCACACCGTTGCTAATTTTTATCCGATTAACGTCAATTGTCACGGCAGCCATTTAGGGCAACCGATTAATTGCAGTTATCAATTGCAATATATGCCGGAAAGTAACGGCTACCGCAGCAATCGAGATATTTCCTTTTTTCAACAGCCTTAAATAATGACGATGTCCAATTATCAACGGCAACTTTTTGCCAAACATCAACAATTGCACGCTTTATTGCGTCCTTTTTCCGCGCCTAAAATCCGCATTTATCCCTCGCCTGAAAAACATTACCGCATGCGTGCCGAATTTCGTATTTGGCGTGACGATGAACAATTGTTTTACGCGATGAGTCGCGGCGGCGCGTTAACCGCGCAAAATATCGTGCGGTTACACAATTTTCCGCCGGCGTACATCACGATTGATCGCTGCATGCCGCTTCTTTTGGACGCGTTGCGCGCCGATCCCGTTTTGCATCACAAACTTTATGAAGTGCATTTTTTAGCCAGTTTGCGTGGAGAATTATTAGTCAGCCTGATTTATCACCGCGCGCTCACTGATGAATGGACGGCGGCAGCAAAAGCGCTGGCAAAACGTTTTCATATTTTGCTTATCGGACGCAGCCGTAAACAAAAAATTACGCTCGAGCGCGATTTCATTTTAGAAACGCTCAACGTTGACGGGCGCGCTTTTCATTATCATCAATATGAGCAAAGTTTTTCACAACCCAATGCTTATGTTTGCCAGAAAATGTTGCGCTGGGCGTGCGCGCAGGCGGGCGAGAATGCCGGTGATTTATTGGAATTATATTGTGGTAACGGCAATTTTACGTTGCCGCTCGCATCGCATTTTCGCCGCGTGTTGGCGACGGAAATTAGCAAAAGCAGTATTACGGCGTTACAAGAAAATATTTTTTTAAATCAAACGAATAATATTGCCGTTGCGCGATTATCCGCCGAAGAATTTACCCAAGCTTGGCAAAAAGAGCGCGATTTTTATCGTTTAAAACAAGCGGGAATTGAATTGGCGGATTATCAATTTGAAACGGTTTTTGTTGATCCGCCGCGCGCTGGAATTGATGATAATACGTTATTTTTATTGCAGAAATTTCCGAAAATTATTTATATTTCTTGTAATCCGCATACTTTAGCCGCCAATTTGCAGACGTTAACTCAAACGCATGAACTTTGCGCCGCGGCGTTGTTCGATCAATTTCCTGACACACCGCATATTGAATGCGGCGTAGTTTTGCGTAAAAAATAAAAAAGACCCCGAACGGGGTCTTTCGTGGGCAGAAATTTTATAGTTTTTGGAAGAATTTATAAGTCGGCACCACGCTGATGCTGGCAACCAACGCTTTAATCATGCCGCCGATAATAAAAGGATAAAAACCGTAAGCGAGCACTTTATCCGCCGGCACAAAAAAGGACAATTGCGCTAGTCCGCAAGCGAAAGTAGCGATAGCCGATAAAATTGCGGCAGCAAAACTCAACCAAAATGAATCCAAACATTTTTTATCGCTGGCATAACCTAAAATCCACGCGGCAGGAATAAATCCCCATAAATAACCGCCTGATGCGCCGAAAAACGCTTGCACGCCGCCAGAACCGCCGGCAAAAACGGGCAATCCCAAAGCGCCTTCTAATAAATAACCTAAAACAGCAGCGGTAGCGCCGCGCGCGCCTAAAGCAAAACCAATTAAGGTGACGCCCAGCGTTTGTCCAGTAATCGGCACGGGTTGCAAAGGAATCGATATTTGGGCGCATAAAGCAATGATATTAGCGCCTAAAAAAGTTTTAACGAGAAATGAATACCAAGAATCGGCTAAAAACCATTTTTTGCTGATAAGTAATGCGCGTTGCATAACAATCCTTTTGTTTGAACAATAAAAAACTCAAGTCACCGAAACGATTTCTTGAGCACGTGAGCGCCGATTTTAACAGCTTTTTACCTCGCCGCACGGATAAAATCGCGCGGCAATTAGGATTATTTTTAAAACGAGGAAATTATGGGCATGAAAAAAATGATGATTTATCACGATATTGGCGTGAGTGAAAAAAGTTTTTCGTGGTTAATCAAAAATATCCCGCCGATTTTTTCGTCGAAAATCGTCAACGCGTGCGACATTCAAAACGGTATTTTGGCAACGGCAGATATTTTTTTAATCGGTGGCGGCGCGGATTTGCCATATTGCGAACGATTAAACGGGCGCGGCAATGCGCTGATTCGTCATTTTGTGGCGACGGGCGGCGTTTATGTGGGCATTTGCGCTGGTGCTTATTACGGCAGCAGTTGGGTTGATTTTATCGGTGAAGGTGAGCGCATTTGCGGCGCGCGGGAATTGGCTTTTTTTGCCGGCACGGCGCGCGGTTGTTTGCCGGAACTGACGCAAAATCATCTTTACGCGCCTGAACATGAACAAAGCCAAGCGTGGTTACGGCTACCGGAATTTCCAGAAGAATTATTTTATTACCACGGCGGCTGCACGTTTGAACCCGTTTCTCGCGCGGAAAACGTTTTAGCGCATTATCCCACGGGCGCGCCAGCGGTGATTAGCGGTCATTTTGGCGCGGGAAACTATTTATTGTCGGGCGTTCATTTTGAAGCGCGACCGCATTTTGCACTTTGGGCGGAAATTGCCGCATTATGCGGTTAAAACGCGGCATTTTCGTTGTAAATAGCCAATAATTCTTTTACTTTTTTACGGCAATTGCCCTGCGCGGCAATAGAACGGCGTACGGAAAAACAGTTAAAGCGCGCGCCATGATAAAGCGTTCGGGTAAAATCGGTGTCGTGATTGGAAATCAGGATACTTTTGACGCGGGGCGCGGTTTGTTGCGCCATCTGCGCGAGTTGGCGCTGTTCGTTTAGCGTAAAACCTTTTTGTGCGTACGCAGTAAATGACGCCGTGGCGCTTAAAGGCACGTAAGGCGGATCGCAATAAATAATGTCATCGCGGTTTGCCTGATGAAATGCCGTTTGAAAATCGCCGCATAATAAAGTGAAACGTTCGGATTTTTCGATGAAATGCCGCATTTCGGCTTCGGGAAAATAGGGCGCGCGATAACGCCCAAACGGTACATTAAACTGCCCCGCGCGATTATAACGGCATAACCCGTTAAAACCATGACGATTTAAATATAAAAATAATGCACTGCGTTCGAAAATATCGTCGCTGTCGTTAAATTGCGCGCGCAAATCGTAAAAACGGTTTTCTTGATTATGTTCCGCGGTGAAAAATGAGCGCGCGTAATCGATAAAAGCGGTTTTTTCTATTTTTAACGTTTGATAAAGATGGATTAAATCGCGGTTGATATCGTTTAAAACGTACGCTTCAAAATCGAGCGCCAAAGATAGCGCGGCAGAACCGGCAAATGGCTCGATGAGGCGGCGGGCGGTTTGGGGAATCGCGCGCGCAATCCACGGGATTAATTTGCTTTTGCTGCCTGCCCATTTTAAAAACGGTCGCCGGTGGTTCATTTTTTCATGTTTTTAAATGCGGCTGCCAGCGCGGTTTGCGGTTTTATGGATTTTTTTGCGGGTTTGTCGTCCAAACGCATTGTTAGCGCGATTCTTTTGCGCGCAACGTCAACGCTGACGACTTTCACTTTAACCACATCACCGGCTTTAACGATCGTGCGCGGATCGGTAACAAATTGATGCGATAATTCGGAAATATGCACCAAACCATCTTGATGAACGCCGATATTAACAAATGCGCCAAAATTCGCCACATTAGAAACCACGCCTTCTAAAATCATGCCGCTTTTTAAATCGCTTATTTCTTGAATTTCTTCAGCAAAATGCGCAAATTGAAAATCGCCGCGCGGATCGCGATTGGGTTTTTCTAATTCTGACAAAATATCTAAAATCGTTGGCAATCCAAATTGATCGGTGATGTAACGCTGCGGTTGAATGCGGGCAATGGCGGTTTTGTTGCCAATGCAATCGCGGGCGGTTAAATCGCAATCGGTTAACATTTTTTTCACCACGGAATAAGTTTCTGGGTGAACGGCGGAAGCATCGAGCGCTTCATCGCCGCCATGAATCCGCAAAAATCCTGCCGCTTGTTCAAATGTTTTCGCGCCCAAACGCGGCACTTTTAATAAAAGTTTGCGATTAGAAAAGGCGCCGTGTTCATCGCGAAAAGCAACGATATTGCGCGCCAGCGTTTGATTGAGCCCTGAAATGCGCGCTAATAATGAAACCGACGCCGTATTAACATCAACGCCTACGGCATTGACGCAATCTTCCACCACCGCATCTAAAGCTTGCGCTAATTGCGCTTGATTGACGTCGTGTTGATATTGTCCCACGCCGATGGCTTTTGGCTCGATTTTCACCAATTCCGCTAACGGATCTTGCGCGCGGCGGGCAATGGAAACGGCACCGCGTAAAGAAACATCTAATTCTGGGAATTCTTGCGCGGCGAGTTCTGATGCCGAATAAACGGAAGCGCCGGCTTCGGAAACAATCGTGTGGCGCACGGCGTGCTCGGGAATTTCTTTGAGTAATTGCGTAATGATGCTTGTAGTTTCGCGGCTCGCGGTACCGTTGCCGATGGCGATTAAAGAAACGCGATGATCGATAATCATTTTTTTGAGTTGCGCGCGCAACGCATTTTCTTGATGTAAATAAACGATAGTCGTTGCCAATAATTTGCCGGTATCGTCAACAACGGCGCATTTAATGCCGTGACGATAACCAGGATCGAGTCCTAAAGTGACGGTTCGCCCCGCCGGCGGTGATAATAATAAGTCTTTGAGATTATGCGCAAAAACTTCAATCGCGGCGCGTTCGGCGTGTTCTTTTAAACGATTGAGAAGTTCTAATTCGAGCGAAAGCACGATTTTTGCCCGCCACGCCAGCCGTACGCAATCATTGAGCCAAACATGATCGGGCGCGATGGCAAAATGTTCGGCAATCATGGTTTCATAAGGACTGTGCGCAGTTGATGGCGTTTCTTCATCTTGATAAAGCAAAGAAAGCTGCAAAATGTCTTCATTGCGTCCGCGTAAAACGGCTAAAGCGCGGTGGCTGGGAATGTTTTGGATTTTTTCTTGATAGTGAAAATAATCTTTGAATTTTTCGCCGATGGTTTCTTTTTCGGCAATAACTTGTGTTTTTAAAACGCCTTCGCGCCATAAACGCTCACGCAACGCGCCGATGAGCGCGGCATTTTCGGCAAAATGTTCCATTAAAATGGCGCGGGCGCCATCTAATGCGGCTTGAATATCGGCAACGTGTTCATTACAAAATGCGGCGGCAAGCGTTTCAATGTGTTCGGGTTGTTCGTTTAATAATTGTTCTGCTAACGGTTCTAAACCGTGTTCGCGAGCAATTTGTGCTTTGGTGCGCCGTTTGGGTTTATAAGGCAGATAAAGATCTTCTAATGCGGTTTTTTGGGTGCATTCGGCAATTGCGTTTGCTAATTCGGGCGTGAGTTTTCCTTGTGCGGTGATGCTTTCGAGCACAGTTTCTTTACGCGCGGCAAGTTCGCGTAAATATTGCAAACGTTCGGCGAGCGTTCGCAATTGTTGATCATCTAAGCCGCCGGTGCGTTCTTTACGGTAGCGCGCAATAAAAGGAATGGTGGCGCCGCCGTCGAGCAGTTCAACGGTGGCTTCAATAAAATGGGGCGCCGCGTTTAATTCCGCAGCGATGATGTGCGTAATATTCATAAATAATAATGGGTTGGTTATTTTTTAAAAGCAAAATAAACGGCTAATAAAATGCAGCCAAAACTGATCACGTAATTGAGTTTAAAACCTTCTTTTAAATAGAAAATCGCAAATAAACTAAAAACCATTAGCGTGATGACTTCTTGCATGATTTTGAGTTGAAACGGTTTAATTTGCCACGCCGCGCCCAAATGATTCGCCGGCACCGCAAAACAATATTCAAAAAAAGCAATGCCCCAACTGATGAGCGCAATTTGCCACAACGCAAAATGCGCGGAATCGGGCTTAATATGCCAATACCACGCAAAAGTCATTAACGTATTAGAAATACAAAGCAGCATCACAACGATCAACCAATGCATAAAAATTCCTCATGAAAAAGGCGGCACATTTTAGTCTATTTTTATTGCCGTTGGCGCAATTAGGCGGCGCTGTTATTGACCGCGGGTAATGGTTCTGATGATTTTTGATGGGCTTGCGTATCGAGTTTTAAACCAATGGCGGAGATTTGCCCGTGTTGATCGGTTTCGCGCACGGTTAAAAACCAACGATCGCCTAATTCAATATGATCGCCCACGACGATATTTTCGCCCAAACGCCGATGAAAGAGTTCGGAAGCCGTTAATTTGCGCTCTTCTTCTGGCAAATCCACTTCTTCTAATAAACTTAAATCCGCGATCACAACTTGCGATGAAATTACCCATTCACCAAAGAATTCATTGCGTTGCTGACGAGTAACGTAAGTATCATTTAAAACTACTGCCAGCGCGTGCGCGTGATCGCCGTTGACGGCATACCACAAACGATCGCCCACGCGAATTTTCGTTTGCGGCGTTACCGCTTCCACTTTATCTTGCCGCACCAGCGCAAAAAGTCGGATTTCTTCTTCACCGAGGCGGCGCGAAATGGCATCGGGGTGTTGATTGATGCCAAAAGCGCCTTTTTTCACGTTAAATTCGTAAATACGAATGCTGGCGCGGTCGCCCACCCAAATTTCGTGTTCATTACTGGGGTGCGCTGACGGCGGAATTTTCACTTTAAACAGTTCGGCAGCAAACGGCAGCGTCATACCTTGCAAAACCAGCGAGATGATGACGACGCCAAAAGTTAAATCAAATAAAAAGCGCGCGTTGGGCACGTTTTCCATAATCGGAATGATGGCGAGCGTAATCGGCACCGCACCGCGCAATCCCACCCACGAAATAAAACCAATTTCCCGCGGATTAAATCGGCAAAAAATTAAAACGGATATTACTGCCAGCGGTCGCGCGATGAAAATTAAAAATAAACTGATGACGGCAACCAGCGGCAGAATTTTGACGACTTGAGAGGGCGTAATGAGTAATCCCAACATCACGAATAACACCGCTTGCGATAACCATGCCATGCCGTCCATAACGCGCAGCACGTGTTCCGTTGCGCGCACGTGGTGGTTGCCGATGACGATGCCGGCGATAAATACCGCTAAAAAGCCGCTGCCGCCTAATAAATTGGTCATTGAAAACGTTAAAATGCCGGCGGAAAAAATTAAAATGGCATACATGCCTTCGGGTAAATGCAGCCGTTGCAATAAACGCGCTAACAAATAGCCGGAAGTTAATCCGATTAAAATGCCGAGGGCGAATTGAGTAATCAGTAGCGTGCTAAAACTGAGTAGATTTTGTTCTTCGGGGTGCAGATTAAGGCTGATGAATGCGGTCACCAATAAAATTGCCATCGGGTCGTTGGCACCTGATTCTACTTCTAAAGTGGATTGTACGCGGGCATTTAAGCGCACGCCGCCATTACGTAATAAAGAAAATACGGCAGCGGCATCAGTAGATCCGACAATTGATGCCATCAACATGCCGTAGCGCCAATTGCCTTTTTCAATGTAACCGTATTTTGCCAAAATCCATGTGATGAATAGTCCGCTGATGACCGCCGTTGCAATCACGCCCCACGTTGCCAGCGGTAACGCCGGTTTATAAGCAATGCGGATATTGGTTAACGAGGTGCGCAGTCCACCGTCTAACAAAATCACGGCGAGCGCAGCTTGTCCGAGTAAATTGGCAAAAAAGAATTGGTTAAAACGAATGCCAATAATGCCTTCTTCGCCGGCAAGCATGCCGATGACTAAAAATAATACTAATAACGGAATGCCGCTGCGCGCAGAAAGCGTGGAGCCAATAACGCTGATAAACAGCAACATGGAAAAAACAAGATAAAGAATATTGAGATTAGTCATGAGCGCGTTTGGGATAAATGTGATAAGAGGGCGGTCATCATAACATGATGCCGAGCGAGACTGGGGGCAGTTTTGATGAAAAAAATAGCGCAAAAATTGGATCAACAATTATTAATATTAATGAAGAAAAAATGAGCAATGATTGGCTTCAATTGGTAGTTTAACTGCGGTTGTGATAATTTCACAAAGCTAGTATCAATGATTTTGCTAGTGCACTTTTGCCATTTTATTTTGGGAGCGATGATGAAAAAAACACTATTATGTTTGGCGTTACTTGCCGTTTTAAACGCCTGTGATAACAAAAAAGAATCTCAAGAAACTGCGGCTCAACCCGAGCAGTCTCAAGCGCAACTTGTTCATAACGAAAATACTGCCGAACAAGTTGAGCAACGTTTCCGCGATTTATATTCACGAAAAAATCAATTATTAAATGTGATCGCAGCGCATTCTGCGGGCGCTGATGCTTTTCAATTAAGCGTTCAGGATTATCAACGTGGCGCAGAAAGTTCAACGGCAACGCTGCAATTGACGCTCAATTTAGAGCAATATTTAAAGAATGTAGATAAAACATTATCATCAGAGCCCGTTACTTTGAAATTTACCAGCAAAATTGACCACAGCGCCGCGTTAGCAAAAGAAGGCATTGTTGCTAAAGCGGTATCAAATGTGGTGGTTGATGATGCTTTGAAAGCGCGTTTTGAATTAGATGAAGAACAACAAAAAGTTTTAACGCAAACGCTTTCCTATTTGCAATTAAATGTGGATTTTCTTGCCGATGATCGGGTAAAAGAAGAAATATTAGTGTTGCCGATTCACCGCAGCGAAGAAGGAAAATCATTTGATTATGAAGGATTTTCCTTAACCAGCGCCTTCAAACAAAGCGATATTAAAGACAGCCCTTTTTATCCGGCAACGATTGCCCTTAAATCCGGCGATATCAAATCGGTAAACGGCGAAGATGCGTTTATCATTGATGCTTTTGAAGGTAACGGCGAAACCAAAGCTAACGGCGATTGGTTCATAAAAACAACGCCGATTAATTTCCATAATGACAAACAAAAACAACAAATCCGCATTGAAGAAATCGTTTTCCAAGGCGAAAAACAACGTTATGAAAACGATACCGGCATCATGCTTGGCAACCAACGTTATCTCGCAAATAATATTTCCGTAAAAGATGCGGAAGGATTGAATTTCCTGCTGAAAAGTTTTGAAATTAAAAGCGGTGTGCAAAAAACCAATGATTTATACGACATGAGTTTTGCTTCCACCGCTCAATTCGGTGATTATACTTTGCCGATGAATGTTATTCCTTTTAAATTCAAACAAATAAAATTGGATACAGCGTTAAATCGTACCAATCCGAAACTCGCGCAACAAGCAATGCAAGAAATGCAAGCCGGCAATACGAATCAAGAAAAAGTTGTGTCCGATTTGGTTGCCAATGCTGCGCAAAATCGCAGTACTTTGGATTTAGCTTTTGATGTGGATACGCAAGAAGGCAAAGCCAATGCCAAAATGAATGCGCGTTTTGCTGATGATGTTAAAGACGTGACTTTGGAAAAAATTGAGCAGTATTTAATCGCTGATGCCAAAGTTGTGATTGATGAAAGTTTGGTGAAAGCAACGGGCATGGAACAACTTTTTGAAGCGCAATTGGGCCCATTTATTAAAAAAGAAAATGGAAAATATCTCTTTGATTTTTCATTAAAAGATGGAAAGGCAACGATCAATGGTCAACCTGCGCCAATTCCGATGAAGTAATGAAATGTTAAACTGTATCCGTATAGAACAACTCATTAAGGAATCAGAATGAAAAACAATCCTTTTGATTTTCTGCGCGACCAGCTCGAATCTCATTTACCGCCGGCAGCTCAACCGCTGCACGATAAAATCCGCGGATTTTCAAAACGTTTTGCCGGCAATTATGGCGAATCAGATTGGGTGCCGCGCGCGGTTTTTGATGAACAAGCCGCCGCTTTATCGGAAGCGCAGGAGCGTTTGCGACAATTGGAAATGCGGATCAATCAATTAGAACGCAATGCGAAATAGTCGCACGTTCTAAAAACAGTTTGAAAACACCGCTTCGGCGGTGTTTTTTATGGCCAGAAAAAGCGATGTTTTAGTCGCGCGTGAGTAAAAATAAAGGCGGCAGCGCAAAAATCAAAATCGGCAGCAGCGCGCTCAATGCAGTTGACCAATGCAACAGTAATCCGAGTTTAGTCACAATACCTTGCACGACGTAATAAGAAGCGCCCAGCAAAATGCCGATAACCAACCGCGCACCGTTACCATCGCGACGCGTATTAAAAACGCAAGGCAACGCCAAAATCACCATCGTGATGGTGGTAATTGGTAAAAAAATCCGCTGCCACAATTTGAGGCTCATTTGTTGGTCATTGAGTTGATGCGCGCGCAAAAATCCCGTGATGGTATAAAGTTCGCGCAAGGTATAAGCGTTTTTCAATTGCATTAATTGCGCAATCGTTGCCGGCAAAATGCGGTTTTGCCAATGCGTCGTTGGGGCAATAGGCATGCTGGATTGGCTGCCGATGCGTAACGCGCGGTTATCATCGAGTTGCCAATGCGTTTGCATAAAAGTTGCGCGCTGGCTTTCTTGAATTTCAATATCGTGCTCGTGTGGACGGTAAAAACGGATTTTTTCTAAACTACCGTTTGCCTGAAAAGCGCCGATATAAACGATATTATCGCCATCGCGCAGCCAAATGCCGTGATCTGTTTGCGGTGCCGTGGTGTTTAACGCGTGATGATGTAACCATTGTGCGCGATTTTGCGCCGGCGCTACGCCGTATTCTGCCAACACGATAAGCGCGCAGCCTAAAAAAAAGGCGATCATTAATCCTGATAACGATAAACGTAAACGCGAAATGCCGCTCGTGCGAATCACGGTTAATTCTTGTTGCTTATTTAATTGCCCAAGCGCCGTTATCGTGCCGACTAAAACCGCGGCAGGCATAAATTCGACGATGCGCGCCGGAACGTTGAGCAATAATATCGATAACATCAGCCAAAAATGATAATTTCCGCGACCGATATTGTCGCTTTCTTCCGCACTTTGTACTAAAAAATCAATGCCTAATAAAAAAATTAAAACGATAATGATATGTGCGGTAATGATGCGCGCAATATGGCGATCGTAAAGCGTAATCATGGTTTCCTCGCGCGTTGCCAGTAAATAGCGATGATAAATGCCGCCGCAAAATGAATACCCCAGCCGCCGATTAAAAAAGGAATTTGTCCGCGGCTAAACATTTTGAGCGCAATATCAAGCAAATTAATGTAAATACCAAACAAAATAAAAGCCGGCAATAAACGTTGATAACGACCTTGCCGCGGGCGCGTGTGGGCGAGCAGCGGCACGGCAAAACTGAAAATAACCACGGCTAACGCGGGATTGAGGCGTTTTTGGAATTCCGCGCGATGCGCCAAACTTTGATTGAGCGCGCCGGTGGCAATACTGCGTAAACGTTGTTGAGCAGACGGCGGCGATTGAGAAAGATGCAATGAACCGTGAGCAAATTGGCTAAACAGGCAATTTTGCGGTTGAAAATCATCACGCCACGCGGCGCGGTTACCTTGCGTTAAATGGAGAAAATGTTCGGGTTGATTTTTTTGAATCTCACCGCGTTTTGACCATAACATACTGTATTCATTGTTATCATTTTGAATGATAATAAACGGTTGAAAGCCGTTATTGATTTTATCGCCGGTATAAAGCGTGTTGTGCGCGTTTAAATGTTGGAATTGATTGGGCGTGAAAAAACTATACAACGCTTCTTGGCGCGATTGCGCCATGAGTTGATCCCAGCGTTCAAAAACATGCGGCAAGAGGTATAACGTATTGATCACCAAAATAACGGCAAGCGGTAAAACGAGATACAAAATCGGTTGCATCAGATGTTTTTTGCTGCAGCCGCCGGCAAATAATGCGTTGATTTCGCAGTCGCCGTATAAACGCGATAAAGTCATGACGCTGGCGAGAACAAAAGCAACGGGAAGCAAGATAACGACAATATTTGCCGTTTGAAAAATGAGCAATTGCCCAATGGCTGCCAGCGAAACGCTGCCGTCGAGCGCGCGGGATAACAGCGACGAAAAGCGAAAACTGATGATAATCGTGAGTAAAATCATCGTAATAGCGAGAAATAACGCGCTGATTTCGCGCATCATATAGCGGTAAAAAATGGGAAATGGCATCGTCGTCCATCTTGTTTTTGCGGTGTGCTATTCTACCTAAATCAGCACCTAAAACGAGCGCCGAGCATAAAGCGTGATCCTCATTTCTTAATATAACAACGCTTATTAACCACTTAAGGAGTACATAATGAAATTAATGATGAGTACTGAAAAATGGTACGAAATCGCAGCTGATGCCGTATTTTTGCCATTTGATGAACATAGTGATTGGACGCTATTTGATAATGAAATCGACGGCTGGTTAACGCATATTCGCGCCAGCGGCGATTTGCCGGCGGTGGGACAAATCAGCGCGTTTTATCGCACTGCCGGCGTGCGCGCAAAATGGTTGTTATTCGTCCATTTGCCAACTGATGAGAGAAAATTGCGGGCGATGGTTCAAGCGATGGGCGCGTGGATCAAAAATCATCGTTGGGAACAAGTGGCTTTAGATTTTTCGGCAACTGCTGCAAGTACGCACGAATCGTTGCAGAAAACGGTGTTAACGTCATTTGCCGCTGATTTTTATACGTTTTCCGGCTACAAAAAAATCAGCGATGCCGATAAACAACAGGAAAAATGGCGCAAAAAATTGACGGTAACGTGGTTATGTAGCAAAAAAGAAAAAAATGTTGCCAAAGCGATTAACGCGGAAGTAGAAGCGTGGCAAATAGGCAACGCCACCGCGCGCGATTTAGCAAATTTGCCGGCAAATATTTGTACGCCTGATTTTTTAGCTAAAGAAGCGTTGGCTTTAGCAAAAGCGTATCCCTGTATTAAAACGACCGTTCTAAAACAAAAAGAAATCGCGGATTTGAAAATGGGCGGCGTGTTAGCAGTGGCGCAAGGTTCGGCGCAGGCGCCGCAGTTTATCGTGATGGAATATAAAGCCAGCGCCGCGTCACAAAAACCCATTGTACTCGTGGGCAAAGGCGTGACTTTTGATGCCGGCGGTATTTCTTTAAAACCTGCCGCCGAAATGGATTTGATGAAATACGATATGTCGGGTGCGGCGGTGATTTTTGGCGCGCTCAAAGCTGTTGCGATGCAAAAATTGGCGATTAATGTGGTGGCGCTGATTCCCGCGGTAGAAAATATGCCGTCTGGAAGCGCGTTAAAACCCGGTGATATCGTTACCACTATGTCGGGAACTACGGTTGAAGTATTAAATACTGATGCCGAAGGACGATTGATTTTAGCGGACGCGTTAACTTATGCCGAACGTTATCAACCGCAGGCGGTTATTGATATTGCCACGTTAACGGGTGCGTGCGTGATTGCATTGGGCACGGTGCGCGCGGGATTATTGGGTAATGATTCCGAATTAATCGAGCAATTAAAGGCGGCGGGCGAACGCGCCGATGATCGCGTTTGGCAGTTGCCGTTAGATGAAGAATATACGCAAATGATGAATAGTCCTTTTGCAGATTTGGCAAATATTTCCGGCAAAAGGGAAGCGGGCGCGAGCACGGCAGCGGCTTTTTTGAGCACGTTTGCACATCATTATCCTTGGGCACATTTAGACATTGCCGGCGTTGCTTGGCAAAAAGGCGAAAATAAAGGCAGCACGGGGCGTCCGATCGGATTACTATTAGATTTTTTGGCACAAAAGGCAGCCTTACATGAATGATGATTTTATTGCCGCTGAAGAATTATTGCAGCGCGGCGCGGCGGCATTATCGTTTCCCGTCAATCAGGAAGTCATTGAAAAGTTGATGCATTATTTGCAGTTATTGGCGAAATGGAATCGGGTGCATAATTTAACCGCCATTCGAGAACCGCAACAACAAGTGATTGTGCATTTGCTGGATTCGTTAGTAGTTGCGCCTTTTTTGCCGCCGGCGCAAACGATTGCCGATATTGGCAGCGGCGCGGGTTTGCCGGGGATTGTGTTGGCGATTGTTTGTCCGCAACAGCAGTTTTTTTTGGTGGAATCGAATACGAAGAAAAGCGTTTTTTTGCGGGAAGCCGTGCGGCAATTGGCGTTGGAGAATGTGAAAGTTGTGGCGATGCGCGCGGAACAATGGCGTCCGGAGGCGAAGTTGAACGTTTTAATCAGTCGTGCCGTCAGCGATATCAATTCTTTTTTGATGTGGACGGCAGCTTTGGGTGATGAAAATAGCCGTTGGTTATTGATGAAAGCACATGATGATGAAGTTTGCACGCAAAAGGATTTTTATGTGGAAAACGTGTTGCCGTTGACGGTGCCGCTTTTAGATGCTGCGCGCGTGTTATTTGTGGTGAAAAAGAAAAGTTAACGCGCTGTTTTTGTGGAAAATATTGGGAGAAATTGTGGTTAAAGAACCGCGTGAACACAGTCTAGAGCATTTATTGGGTGATTTTGCGCAACTCGATTGTTCTCATCACCGCGTTGAGGAAATTCCGCTCGTTCAATTGCAAGCAGGCGCATTTCAACCGCGCAAACATTTTTCCGCGCAGTCTTTGCAGGCGTTGATTGAATCGATTAAAAATTGCGGTATTTTGCACCCTTTAATTGTGCGAAAAACGCCGGCGGCACGTTATGAATTAATCGCTGGCGAACGGCGCGCGCGGGCGGCTAAAGCATTGGGTTGGGAAAAAGTGCCGTGCATTGTGCGAAATTATTCGGATCGCGAGGTGTTGTTGATTGCTTTGATCGAAAATGTTCAGCGCGCGGATTTGAATGTTTTAGAAACGGCGCAAGGTTTGCAGCGTTTGGTGGAAGAATGTCAACTGACGCATGAGCAGGTGGCGCGATCGATTGGCTGGCAACGTTCATCGGTGAGTAATATGTTGCGTTTGTTGGATTGTTGTGCCGCGGTGAAACAGGCTTTATGCGCGGAAGAAATTGAAATGGGACACGCGCGGGCTTTGTTGTCGTTATCAGAAATTGAGCAACGGCAAGCGCTTGAAAAAATTATCACTGGCGCGCTTAATGTGCGGCAGACGGAGCAATTGGTGCGGCGAATGAAGGCAAAAAATGCGGCGCATTGTGTAGAAAAGTCTCGTCAAAAAGAAGTGGAAATCGTTGATTTAGAAGAAAAATTAAGTCAATTTATGGGTTATCGTGTATCGATAAATGCGCAGAAAGGGGGAAAAGGTTCGCTGGTTTTGCATTACCAAAATCTCGATGAGTTAGAAGGAATTTTAGATAAATGGGGTTATCAGAGATTTTCTAATTAACTAATTATATTGATTAGTTCTGATTTTTATAATTTTTAAGCTATAAAAGTGAAGCATTTATTGATAAAATTAGCCGCCTTGCAGGCAGTAATTGGTGTTTTTTTAGTTTTTATTGCATTGATAACGCCGTTGCGTACCCAATGGGATAGTTTGGCAGTAGGGAGCGGAGTTGCTCTACTTTCAACGTGTTCCATGTGGTTTGTTTTTTGGCGCCTGCCGGAAGTGATGTCTGCAAAACAGTTGTATAAAACTTTTTGGGGATGCGAAATCATAAAGTGGGGGACAATGATAACTGCATTGGTGGTTTTTATGCCGCATCATGCAGCGCTAGCAGTAGCGGTTGGTTTTTCAATAACGTACGTTTCCTCTTACATATTGATGATTTTAATGGAGTAAGAATATGGCTACTGGCGGCGAAATGACGAGTGCTGAAATTATTCATCATCACATGGTTAATTTGACTGTGGGCGAGGGATTTTGGGCGCTTCATCTCGATACGTTGTTTTTTTCAATTTTATTAGGCTGCTCTTTTTGTTGGCTTTTTTACTCAATTGGAAAAAAGGCAGAAAGCGGTGTTCCCGGATTTGCGCAGAATGTTGCCGAAATGGTTTTTGATTTTATCGATAACACCGTGAAGGGATTTTTTGGCGAATCGCGTAGTGATATTGGTTCGTTGGCGTTGACGCTTTTTTGCTGGATTTTCTTTTGGAACGTCATGGATTTAATTCCCGTGGATTTGTTGCCCAGCATGGCAAAATTGATTGGGATTCCTTATTTAAAAATTGTTCCTTCTACCGATCCTAATGCCACTTTTGCATTGTCGATTTCAGTGGTCTTAATCACTTTAGTTTATACCTTTAGGAATAATCACGGCCTTTTGGGAATGCTGCGGGCGATGGGTACTCACCCTTTTGAGTCGTCTGGTTTAATTGGCAAAATTCTTTTATTTCCAGCAAATTTTGCTTTGAGAATTGTTGAAGATATGGCAAAAATCGTGTCCTTATCTTTGCGGTTATTCGGTAATTTGTTCGCTGGAGAGATTGTCTTTATTTTGATTACTTTTTTACCTTTTTGGAGCCAGTGGGTTCCGGGCGGCGCGTGGGCAATTTTCCATATTCTTGTGGTAACTTTACAAGCTTATGTTTTTATGATTTTAACGATTGTCTATATGTCAATGGTTGAAAAGCACTGATTTTATTCCATTTATTAAATTTAAAGGAGCTTACAATGGAAAATTTAACAGCAATTGCTGATGTTCAGATAGCAAGTATTTTCGCTGTAACTGTGATTTTATGTGTTGCAGCAGTCAGTACTGCGGTAGGTTTTGCGGTTTTAGGGGGGAAATTTATTGAAAGCGTTGCTCGTCAACCAGAAATGATGAATAGCTTACAAGTTAAATTTTTCATTATTGCCGGATTGCTTGATGCGATTTCTATGATTGCAGTTGTTGTTGCCTTGATTATGGTCTTTGGTAATCCCATGCTTGGAGCCGTGTTATCAGCAATATCAGGTTAGTTTATTCCCTTTTCTACTCAAAGGAGTTGGCATCATATGAATATCAATGTGACGCTGATTGGTCAGATGGGGACTTTTTTAGTCTTTTGGTGGTTTGTTAATAAAGTGATTTGGCCGATGTTTGCAAACATTGCGACAGAAAGACAGCGCAAAATTGCAGATGGTTTAAATATGGCAGATAAAGCAAAATTTGCCGTACAAGAAGCAGAACACCAATCTCAGGAAATTTTGAGTAAAGCAAAGATGCAAGCCGCAGAAATTGTGTCGCGGGCAAATAAAGAAGCCAGTGAGATGATTGCACAAGCCAAGGAACAAGCGCAACGCAGTAGCGAAGCCGAAGTTTTGCAAGCTCATGTTCAAATTGAGCAGGAAAAACGTCAAGTACGAGACGAATTGCGTGCGCAATTGTCGCATTTGGTCATCGCGGGTGCGGAAAAAGTGCTGGGACGCGAAGTCAATGATCGTGATCACGAGCGTTTATTACATGAATTAACAGAGAAGTTCTAATATGTCGCAAACTGAAACCATTGCCAGACCTTACGCTAAAGCCGTTTTTGAGCAAGCGGTGGAAACGGAGTCTGTTGCTAACTGGATTGATTTTCTTGAAATTGCGAGCGCTTTTGTAAGCAATGAAGCGGTGAAGGAGCATTTGGCTTCGGCATCGTTTATGGAAAATTTTTTAGTTTGGTTTGAGCAATTTTTGGTTGAATCTCGTGGTGAAGCGCTATCCGAGCAAGAGCGAAATTTTCTAAACGTATTAAATCAGCAAGGTCGAATGGCGATTGTGCCTGAAATCGCAACGCAATTTAAGCAACTTTATTATTCTGCGCAGAACGTTTGTAAAGCAACCGTTTATACCGCGCTGGCTTTAGATGAAAAGCAGAAAAAGGAGCTTCAAGCGACGATTGAGAGAAACGTTCATCGCGAAGTAGTTTTAGACGTTCGCGAAGAACCGGCGCTGATTGCTGGTGTTCGGATTGAATACGACGGTATGGTGATTGACCAATCCGCGCGCGGTAGACTGGAACGGTTTGCTCGAATGCTTGATGAATCAAGGAATTAATATGCAATTAAATGCTTCAGAAATCAGTAGTTTTATCAAGGATAAAATTGCTGATTACGATAACAAGGTTGAAAATAAAGCCGAGGGAACGATTGTTAACGTTTCCGATGGTATCGTTCAAATACAAGGTCTTAGCCAAGCGATGCTTGGGGAAATGATTGAGTTACCCAATGGCAATTTTGCACTGGCGATGAACTTGGAACGCGATAGTGTTGGCGCCGTGGTTTTGGGGGCATACGAGCATTTACGCGAAGGTGATAAAGTTCATTGCACGGGGCGTATTTTAGAAGTGCCTGTGGGACGTGGTTTATTGGGGCGCGTTGTTGATGCTTTGGGGAATCCCATTGATGGTAAAGGAAAAATTGACGCTGAAGGCAGTTCACCGGTAGAAAAAATTGCACCGGGTGTTATTGAACGTCAATCCGTTGATCAACCGCTGCAAACAGGTTTGAAAGCCATCGATTCCATGGTTCCATTGGGTCGCGGACAACGTGAATTAATTATCGGCGACCGGCAAACGGGTAAAACGGCGATTGCTATTGATGCCATCATCAATCAGAAAAATACGGGCGTTATTTGTATTTATGTTGCAATTGGGCAAAAAGCCTCTTCCATCGCTTCTGTTGTGCGTAAATTGGAAGAAGCCGATGCATTAAAACATACGATCGTGGTTGCCGCTTCCGCTTCAACTTCTGCTGCAATGCAATATATCGCTCCTTATTCTGGTTGTGCGATGGGTGAGTTCTTCCGCGATCGTGGGGAAGATGCACTGATTATTTATGACGATTTAACTAAACAAGCATGGGCATACCGTCAGGTTTCTTTATTGTTACGTCGTCCGCCAGGTCGAGAAGCTTATCCGGGCGATGTTTTTTATTTGCACTCTCGTTTGCTTGAACGGGCAGCGCGTATCAACGCTAAAGAAGTGGAACGTTTAACAGCTGGAAAAGTCAAAGGAAAAACAGGTTCATTGACGGCGTTGCCGATTATTGAAACGCAAGCGGGCGACGTTTCCGCGTTCGTGCCGACAAACGTAATTTCCATTACTGACGGTCAAATTTTCTTGGAAACGGATTTATTTAACTCTGGTATTCGTCCGGCAATTAATGCGGGATTGTCCGTTTCTCGTGTTGGCGGTGCAGCTCAAACCCAGATTATTAAAAAATTAGGCGGCGGTATCCGTTTAGCGTTGGCGCAATATCGTGAACTGGCAGCTTTTGCTCAATTTGCTTCTGATTTAGATGAAGCTACTCGTAAACAATTGGAACACGGTCAACGAGTAACGGAATTAATGAAGCAAAAACAATATGCTCCGTTGAGTGTTGCGGAAATGGCAATATCTTTGTTTGCTGCGGATAAAGGTTATTTAGATACCGTTGCCGTTGAAGATATTATGGCTTACGAAACCGCGCTTTTATCGTTTATGCGGGAAAATCATGCCGATTTAATGAATACCATTAATACCACTGGCAAATATGATGAAGCCGTACAAACGGGCTTGAAAGAAGCGCTCGATGCTTTCGTTGAAAAGCGCTCTTTATAAGGATTTGTTATGTCAAATGCCAAAGAAATCCGCAGTCAGATAAAAAGCGTTAAAAGTACGCAAAAAATAACAAAAGCGATGGAAATGGTTGCCGCATCAAAAGTGCGGCGCGTGCAAAATTATATGCGCGGCGGTAGACCTTATGCCGAACATATTCAACGCGTTATCGCACACTTGGTGCGTGCTTCTTCGAGTACGCTGCACCCTTTTTTGGTTAAACCAGAAAAGGTGGAGACGGTTGGTTATATTGTTATTTCCACCGATCGGGGATTATGCGGTGGATTAAATATTAATTTGTTTAAAACGCTTTGGCAGCATATATGCGGCGAGCAAAAAAAAGGTCACAAGATTGTGGCAACCGTGTTTGGGCGCAAAGGTGTGGCTTTTTTAAATCGTGCACAAGTACCGTTGTTATCAACCATTGAAAATTATCCTGAAGAACCGCAAACACACGAACTCATCGGCGCAATTTATCCGATGATTGAAGGCTTTAATCGTGGGGAAATTCAAAAAATTTACATTGTTGGCAATGTGTTTGAAAACGCGATGACGCAAAAACCAACAATTACCCAATTATTGCCTGCATCGGTGCAATTTGCCGATGGTATGACCGCAAAACATGCTTGGGATTATATTTATGAACCCAATGCAGAAAGTATTTTGGACACTCTATTGAAAAGATACTTAGAATTTACGGTAAAACAAGCGGTTGCGGAAAATATTGCTTGTGAAATGTCGGCACGCATGTTGGCGATGAAAAGCGCTTCTGACAATGCCGGCGCGTTAATTAAAGAATTGCAGTTGAAATACAATAAAGCACGACAAACAGCGATTACCCAAGAATTAACTGAAATTGTCGCCGGCGCAGATGCGGTTTAATACATTGAAAGAGGTTTTATAAATGAGCACTGGAAAGATTGTTCAAATCATTGGCGCGGTTGTCGATATTGAATTTCCGGCAGCGGAAATGCCAAATATTAATGATGCTTTAGTTTCTCAAGAAGCAAATGTTACATTTGAAGTGCAACAACTTTTGGGCGATGGCGTCGTGCGTACCATTGCGATGGGATCTTCTGATGGATTAAGACGCGGTATGGTGATCGAAAATACGGGTGACGCGATTAAAGTCCCTGTTGGCAAGGCAACTTTAGGGCGGATTATGAACGTTTTAGGGGAACCCGTTGATCACGGCGGCGCAATCAACGCTGAAGATAAATGGTCAATTCACCGCGCGGCTCCTGCTTACGATGAATTATCCAACTCAACTGAATTACTGGAAACCGGTATTAAAGTGATTGATTTACTGTGTCCTTTTGCTAAAGGCGGTAAAGTGGGATTATTCGGCGGCGCGGGCGTGGGCAAAACCGTCAATATGATGGAATTGATTCGCAATATTGCCGTTGAACATAGCGGTTATTCTGTTTTTGCTGGCGTCGGTGAACGTACCCGTGAAGGTAACGACTTCTACTACGAAATGAAAGAATCAGACGTGCTCGATAAAGTTTCTTTGGTATACGGACAAATGAACGAGCCGGCTGGTAACCGTTTCCGCGTCGCTTTAACTGGTTTAACAATGGCAGAGTATTTCCGCGAAGAAGGGCGTGACGTTTTATTTTTCGTGGATAATATTTACCGCTACACTTTGGCTGGAACGGAAGTTTCTGCGCTATTGGGACGAATGCCGTCCGCGGTGGGTTATCAACCAACGCTCGCCGAAGAAATGGGTAAATTACAAGAACGAATTGCCTCAACTAAGAAAGGCTCAATTACTTCAATTCAAGCTGTTTACGTGCCCGCGGACGACTTAACCGACCCTTCACCAGCAACAACTTTTGCGCATTTGGACTCTACCGTTGTTTTGTCGCGGCAAATTGCTGAATTGGGTATTTATCCGGCGGTTGATCCGTTGGATTCCACTTCTCGTCAGCTCGATCCACTGGTTGTTGGCGAAGAACATTATTCCACCGCGCGCCGTGTGCAAGGTGTTTTGCAACGCTATAAAGAATTGCGCGATATTATTGCTATTTTGGGTATGGACGAATTATCCGAAGACGATAAAGCCGTGGTTACACGGGCGCGTAAAGTGCAACGGTTTTTGTCACAACCCTTTTTCGTTGCTGAAGTATTTACCGGCGCGCCGGGAAAATATGTGCCGCTCAAAGATACCATTCGCGATTTTAAAGCGATTGTTGATGGCGAATATGATCATTTGCCGGAACAAGCGTTTTATATGGTGGGATCGATGGAAGAAGCCGTGGCTAAAGCAGAAAAAATGCAAGCAGAACATAAATAAAGGCGGCGATGATGAGTACTCCTTTTCAAGTTTATATCGTCAGTCCGGATCGCGCTTTATTTAGTGGTGAAGTGGTGCAAATTGTTGCGCCGGCGGAGTATGGCGAATTGGGAATTTTGTCTAATCATATTCCGTTGATAGCAACGTTGAAACCAGGACAAGTGCGCCTGACCAAAAGCGATGGTGAAGAAGAAGTGTTGTATGTTTCGGGGGGATTTATCGAAGTTCAATCTAAACAAACAATTATTCTTGCTGACGAAGCCGCGCGCGCCGCGGAACTTGATGAAGAGAAAATTAAGGAAGCCAAAGCCCGCGCTGAAAAACTCATTAAATCTCCAGATGGTGAGATTAATTATGAGAGAATGAAAAATTATGAAAAAATGCAAATTGAACTCGTGCAATTGACCGCTCAATTGGCGGCAATTCGGCGGCATCGTCAATAACGCATTAAGGGTAAATGAAACGCCGACAAAGCCGTCGGCGTTTTTATTTGTTTGATTTTTATAGAAAAATACTTTTTTGCATCTCGTGGTAAAATACCGCGCCTAAAAAGTATTGGGATAAAATTATGCTTCATAAATCCGTATTAGGTTTGGTTTTAGCGGCTGGAATGGGAACAAGAATGCGTTCAAACCAATCGAAAGCATTACAAATGATCGGTGGTAAACCGATGATTGCGCATTTACTTGCATCGATGCAAGAAACGAATCTGTTAACGCATCAAGCGATTGTTTATGGTTATCGCGGTGAAGCATTGCAGGCGGCGTTAAAAGCTGATTTTCCTAATGTTTTTTGGGTAAAACAAGAGCAACAATTGGGAACGGGGGACGCCGTAAAAAGCGCCACCGCGTTAATCGAACAGCATGATTTAACGTTAATTGCGTTTGCTGATATTCCCTTAATTCGTCCGCACACTTTGCAACAATTGCTTCATTCGGCGGCTCAACATGGTTTTGCAATTCTCACCGCACAAATGGAAAATCCTTTTGGTTATGGACGCATCATTCATGATGAAACGGGCGGCGTGTGCGCGATTGTCGAAGAAAAAGATGCTAATCGTGAACAAAAAAATATTCGTGAAATTAACGTTGGCGTGATGGCGGTTAAACAAGAATGGTTGTTAACTTATTTGCCGCGTTTGGAAAATCATAACGCTCAAGGTGAATTTTATTTATCCGATTTGGTGGAACTGATTGCGCGGGACGGTCATTTTATCGAGAGTTTTTGTTTGGAATCCGCTGATGAAGCAATGGGCGCCAATGATCGCGCGCAATTAGCGGCGCTCGAAGCAGTGTATCGTCAACGAAAAGTGCAGGAATTATTTGCTCAAGGCGTAACGCTAATTGATCCCAATCGGATTGATATTCATGGCACGGTTATTGCGGGCGCTGATGTTGTTATTGAACCGAACGTTTTTTTAAAAGGAACGGTTGTGATTGGTGACGGTGTAACGATTGAAAGCGGTTGTTGTTTAAAAGATTGCGAAATTGGTCGCAACACCATTATTCGCAGTCATAGCGTGATTGATACGGCAACTATTGGCGCGCAAGCTGATATTGGACCTTTTGCGCGCATTCGTCCGCAAACTGTAATTGCTGACGGCGGAAAAATCGGCAATTTTGTTGAAATTAAAGCGGCAAAAATTGGTCAAGAAAGTAAAGTGAACCATTTGAGTTACATCGGCGATGCGCATATTGGCGCAAAAGTTAATGTGGGCGCGGGCACGATTACGTGCAATTATGATGGCGCGGCAAAACACCCAACTTTTATTGGCGATCACGTTTTTATCGGTTCAAATACGGCATTAGTGGCGCCGGTTACCATTAAAAATGGCGCAACTATTGGCGCGGGATCGGTGATTACGCGTGATGTTGCCGCGGATACTTTAGCGCTGACGCGTCCAAAATTAACCCAAATTGAACATTGGCGCCGTCCCCAAAAAAAGAAAGAGCATAAAAATGACGCATAAATCAGCGTTCATTTTGCATCTATAATCCATTGTAAATAAGGAGCAGGTTATGAAAAAAATGTTTTTCACAGCAATGATGATGGTAACGGTGTGCGCGGGTGCACAAAGTGTGACTGATTCTGCCGAACCGCGTCCTCATTCAAAAGTAACCGTGGAAACGGTAACCAAAAAAACGGTGACGTTAACCGAAGTTAAAGATGGCACGGCAACGTTAATTGGCACTACAACCAGCGTTGAACCTAGCGTTGAGCAAACGGTAATTGAAGCGCCTTCTCGCGCGTTATCTGAAGCGGTTGTGGTAAATCCTGATATGGATATTGCGCAAACGGTTGCGGCAATTAAAAAGCAAGTTCATGTTTTAGAAACGTCGGAAGATTTTTCTCAACAGCTTTCCGCGGCGCAGGAATTGTCACAATGGTTGGGGCAAGCGCAAGCATTAATCGCTGCAAACGATCAATTCGCTACAAATGAAAAAACGCGTTTAACCGCTACTTTGGAACAATTGCGCAAATATTCCGCCGATATTGAATCGCAAATTCAAGCGCAAGATGATTTGGAAATACAATCGGCTTTGGCATCGATCGTTGATGTGATGTCTAAAGAATCTTTGTTTTCTAAATGAAAATAATGCTTGCGATATCATGGCGTAAGGATAAATCATTTTCATTTTGACATAGCCGCAGATTCTCAAATCGTGCTATGCTAGAAACGAGCGCTGCGTAAGCGTTATGTTTATTTTAAAAAAAGGATCAGCCATCATGAAAAGAACTCTAGTTGCTGCTGTTTTGTTTATGGGCATGATGCTCACGCCTGTATGGGCTCAAAGTGTTCCTTCTCACTTGCAAAACAGAGATGATGTTGTTTATAAATGGACGGAGGGCGGTAAAGTTCACTACGGCAAACGTCCACCGCGCGGCATTGAAGCTTATATCGTATTGAATAAGCAAGGCATGGAATTATCGCAAGAACGCATCGGTGAGCACAATATTATTCGTCCGTTGCGTAGTTTTGAAAGTAGTGACCCTAACGTCGAAATCAGCAGCGATTCAAGCAATAACGGCAAAATGTCTGCGGAAGAAAAAGCGTGGAGAAAAAAGAATTGCGATCAAGCGCGGCATTATTTAGCAATATTGCAAGGCAAACAAACCGTTTATGAAGATGACGGCAACGGCAATGCTGTTCCATTATCACCCGAGATGATCGCGCAACGCCTAGAACAAACACAATCTGAAATAGAAACTTATTGTAGTCAACAGTAATTGAATTGGGTGCATATGTTGCAGCGTTAAAAGACGGGATCTTAATTTCAAACTTCCTCGATTTTGCTGTGCGTTTCGCCGTAGAAATTTAAATCATAAAACAAATAGAGACTGTGCGTGATGTACGGTCTTTATTGCATTGGCTTATAACCTATTTTTAAGGACAAAAATGAGATTATCGCAATTTTGGTTAGTAACAAAAAAAGAAAGTCCAGCAGAAGCGGAAGTGATCAGTCATCAATTAATGCTGCGCGCCGGCATGATTCGTCAAACTGCGGTCGGCATTTATTCATGGCTGCCGTTGGGATTACGGGTATTAAATAAAGTAAGCGCCATTATTCGTGAAGAAATGGATCGCGCGGGCGCTTTAGAAGTAGTGATGCCGGCAGCGCAACCGGCGGAATTATGGCAAGAATCCGGACGTTGGCATGCTTATGGTCCTGAATTACAGCGTTTTATTGATCGGCATCAGCGCGATTATTGCATCGGACCGACGCATGAAGAAGTCGTTACCGATTTAGTGCGTCGGGATTTGAGCAGTTATAAACAATTGCCCGTTAATCTCTATCAAATTCAAACCAAATTTCGCGATGAAATCCGTCCGCGATTTGGCGTCATGCGCGGGCGAGAATTCGTGATGAAAGACGGCTACTCTTTCGATTTAGACGTTGCCGGCATGAAGAATTCTTATCAAAAAATGTACGACGCCTATTGTCGGATTTTTGATCGTTTGGGATTAAATTATCGACCGGTGATTGCTGATAACGGCGCCATCGGTGGTACCGGTTCCCATGAATTTCACGTGCTCGCTGAAACCGGAGAAGACAGCATCGCCTTTTCCAATGCCAGTGATTACGCCGCCAACATTGAAAAAGCAGAAGCATTGCCGCCGACCAAACCGCGTCCGGCGCCCAGTTTGGAGATGGAGAAACGCGCAACGCCAGATTGCAAAACAATTGCGCAATTAGTTGAACGCTATCAATTGCCGATTGAAAAAACTTTAAAAACTTTACTGGTTGAAGGCGCTGACGGCGGCATCGTGGCGCTGGTTTTGCGCGGCGATCACGAATTAAATACGATTAAAGCCGAACAATTGCCGGAAGTGGCAAAACCTTTCTCGCTTGCTGAAGAAAGCAAAGTGCGCGGATTAATGGGCGCTGGTTTTGGTTCTTTAGGACCAGTCGGTTTAAAAGCCTTATCCGTGCCCGTTATTGTGGATCACAGCGCCGCGATTTGTGCTGATTTTGTGGTCGGTGCGAATGAAGACGGTTATCACTATTTCAACGTCAACTGGGAGCGCGATGCTGAAATCACGCGCACTGCCGATATTCGTAACGTTGTTGAAGGCGATCCTTCTCCTGACGGTCAGGGCACTTTATTAATTCGTCGTGGCATTGAAGTGGGGCACGTGTTCCAATTAGGCGAAAAATATTCCAAAGCGATGAATCTTACCGTGCCGCTCGAAGATGGAACTTTATGCACGCCGCTGATGGGCTGCTACGGCATTGGCGTAACGCGCGTTATTGCTGCTGCGATTGAACAAAATCATGATGAAAACGGCATTATTTGGTCAAAAGAATTGGCGCCGTTTAGCGTTGCGATTTTGCCGATTAATGCTGATAAATCCGAAGCCGTGCGCGATGCTGCCGAAGCGTTATATCAAAAATTTTTGCAAGCTGGCGTGGACGTGGTTTTAGATGACCGCAATCGCCGCGCGGGCGTAATGTTTGCAGATATTGATTTAATCGGCATTCCAGCGCGGATTGTGATTTCGGATAAAACGTTGGCAACGGGCAGCGTTGAATTTAAACGCCGTAACGAGCAAGAAACCTTCCATATTTCTCTTGAAGAAATTGTTGCCCAATTTTGTGCAGAAGAAAAACACTAAACGCAATTTTTGCGGTTCAGCGTTGGGTCGGTTGCTTGAATTTAAAGGATTTCTTGAATGAGTTATCAGCTTTCCGATAAATTCTATACGCAACCGGCAATTTTGGGCGCAACCGAACAAGGCGCATTGATTGCGGCATTGTTTGCCAATATTGGGTTGCGCGTCAAAATCTACGATCGACCGCAGGAAGGTGAAAATCCCGAAAAAGATATTGAGCTGGCAATTGATCATTTATTGCAACTTTTCCCGCAACCTTTTTCGGGACAAGAAGCGGTAACTTTAATTGAAGCGCGCAACGTTCGCGATCATCAACACGAATTGCGCGACCACGATTTAATCATCGAATGTTACAACGGCGATATTCGAGAAAAACAAGCGTGGTTTTCGCGGTTGGCGCCGGCTTTTGCTAAGAATGCGGCGATTTTATCGTTAAGCATGGGGGATTGCGTTGAAGAAGTGGCGCAAGCTTTGCCGGCGGGATTGCGTCCGCGCTTTATTGGCGCGCATTTTTTCTTTCAACCGCGCCTGCATCGTTTAATTGAACTCATTCCCACGCCGCGCACGGAACAACGGTTACTCGCAGAAATCACGCATTTTTTGCAAAATATTTTGGGATCCATTCCCATCGTCGTTGCCGATAACGCGAATTTTGTTGCCAAACGCATGTTAACGTTTGCCATTTGTAGCGCTTTTTTTCATGCGCGCCAATTGCGTTTGGACGCTACCACTTTAGAACGCATTACCGCTTATTTAACGGGTAAACAGCAGGGGTTTTGTAATCAATTGCACGTAATGGGGCGCGATGCTTTTATGGCGCTATATCAACGCATTTCCGCTTCCGATCACGAGCGTTTCGGTCATTTATTAGAAATGCCGGAAGAAACGTTGTTTCAACCGCATAAAATTCTGCGCGGTACGATTAACGAAGAATTATTTATCATTTTAGAAACCCGCAATTGGACGGCGTTGCGTCAATTAAATACCACAGAAGCGCAATTTATCGCCAATTATTTGCGCGATTGGTGGCAGTTTTTAATGCATATTGCTGAACAAGAACGCATCAGCGGCGAGCAAATTGATATGATTCTGCAACATGCTTTTGGCTGGATGTTGCCGCAATACCAATTATTACAAGATTTTTCACCGGCACAAGTCTACAGCAGCACAAAATACGACCGCGATCAGGAAAAAGTTCATTATCCGTTATCTCATTTATGGCGCCGGCGCGTGCGCAAAGAAACGCTTTCCGAGCAAGAAGATGATTTTACGGAGCAATGTCAACCGTTTTATCAAGGGCAATATAGCCGCACTTTGTGTTATCAAGAGCGTTTATTGGTTTGGCAACCGCTGGAGCCAGTTTTTGGATTTTTGCCGCCGGTTTTATCGGAACTTTATACAACGATTAACGATGCCCGCTGTAACCGTTATGCTTTGATGATTTATCACCACGGTAAACAATTCGGCGGCATGCGGCAGTGGGGCAAAATTGTTGACGATCAAGCTGATTTTCTCTCCGAGCAAGCATTATTACGCGATACTTTAGTGGCGCTGCGTATGTTGCCGCAACCGGTCGTATTATCGATTAGCGGCGCGTTAATTGATCACGGTTGCGCGATTATGATGCAGGCGGATCGCATTATTTGTGATGTGGATTTATCTTGGCGTTTGAAAGCGTTGGATTACGATTTGCCACCGTTAGGAGGCATGTGGTTTGAATGGCTGCATCGTTTGCCGACTTTATCCACCGAATTACGTTTATTACAAATTCATACCGTTTTATTGTGTTTATTTGGCAGCGGCGGCATTAATAGCGTACACGCAGCGCGGGATTTTGGCATTTTGCGTAGCCACGATCGTATGGTGATGAATCCTTCGCAATTGCCACATATTACGCAATCCGTTGCCGATGCTTGGATGGATATGCCACAAGCGCGCCCGATGCGTTATCCCATTCATAAATTGAATAAAAACGAAATGAATTATTTATTTAAACGCAGTCACGAATGTGCGCAGCAAGCGTTATATTGCGATTGTGTGCGTTTATTGGGTTCGCCGAAACAAAAATCGATTTTGTCTTTTCGGCAATTTTTAGAAGAAGAAGCAGCGATGTTTAACCGTCATTTGGTAACACCGGTTAAATTTTTGCGTAAACGTAAATACGCGCACCGCGTGCAATAAAAAAATCATGGCTAACGCAATTAAAACGATTCCCGAAGATTTTCAAGTTGAAGAACGCATGCCTTTTGAACTCACGGGGCAGGGCGAACATTTATGGTGTTGGGTGGAAAAGCGCGGTATGAATACTGCTTTCGTCGAACAACAATGGGCAAAATTAACCGGAGCGCGCAGAAGCGAAATCAGCCACAGCGGTTTAAAAGATCGTCATGCGGTGACGCGCCAATGGCTTTGTTTACCGGCGAAATACGGCGAACGGCTACCAGATCGCAGCGAATATGGCGCGGAATACTGGCAAATCATGAAACGCGTGCATCATCAAAGAAAATTGCGCATCGGAACGCACAACGCCAATTATTTTCATATTATCGTGCGTTCGGTGACGGTGCCGCCGGAAATCATTGCCGAGCAGTTGCAACGTATCCGTCAGCACGGCATGCCCAATTATTTTATGGAGCAACGTTTTGGACGGGATAATTTAGAACGCGCGTTAACGTGGGTAGCGCAAAATCGTTTGCCGGCAAAAGCCGCAGAACGCAGTATGACGTTGTCTACTTTGCGGGCGCATTTATTTAATCTCGAACTCGATGCGCGCCGCAGTGCAGAATGTTGGCAGCAATTAATTTCCGGCGATCGGGCGCTGTTAAGCGGTTCGCACAGTCATTTTGCCGTTGAAGAAATTGATGAAACGTTGCGCGCGCGGTGCGCTGCAGGCGATATTGCGCCGGCGGGTTGGTTAGCGGGCGCGGCAAAAAGCGCGGCGACTGGAAAAGCAGGCGCTATTCGTCAGCAAGTATTAGGCGCGTGGACGGAAGTGGTGGCGTATTTACAGCAATTCGCGCAAGAAGATTGGCGCGCGTTATGCGTTTTTCCGCAAGAATTAACGGCGCAGTGGCTCGATGATGCCACATTAAAACTGACTTTTACTTTGCCGCGCGGCAGTTATGCCACGGCTTTGCTCGCAGAACTTTTGCCGGTAACAGACGTTAGCGTTGACAATGGGGACAATAAACCGTTCCGCGGTTGCTGATTTTGAGATCTTCTAAAATGTTGCCGCATTTGGGGCAATGTTGACCGCTTTTTCCGTAAACGTGTAATTGTTGTTGAAAATAACCGGCGTGACCGTCGGGCGCGGAAAAATCGCGTAACGTGGTGCCGCCGCGCGCGATGGCAGCGGTCAATAAAGTTTTAATTTGTGCCATTAATGAAGCGCATTCCGCGGCGCTAAGCGTTTGCGCGGGACGATCGGGACGGATTCCGCTTAAAAATAATGCTTCCGTAGCATAAATATTGCCGATCCCAACGATGATATTTTGATTCATAATCAATGATTTAATCTTTATTTTTCGCTTTTGGCAATGCTGATGCAATACGTCACCGGTGCAGGAATCGTCAAGCGGTTCTATGCCGAGATGTTGCAATAATCGATGCGGTTTTTGCGCATGAAATACGGTAAATAAACCGAATCGGCGCGGATCGTGATAACGCAAACTGTAGCCGTCGTTTAAAGTGATGATGATGTGATCGTGTTTTTTGATGGGTTCGGTTTGCGGTAAAACGCGCAAACTGCCGCTCATACCTAAATGAACTAAAACGGCAATATCTTCACGATTTATATTGATAATCAAATATTTAGCGCGGCGCGTAATTTCGGTAATTTGGCAATGAATTAATTGCGATAAAGCGATGGCGTCTAAAGGTTCTCGTAATCGTGCGGCGCGAACGTCAACCGCGGTAATGGTTTTTTGACATAAAAGCGGGCGCAAACCTTTTTTGCAGGTTTCTACTTCAGGCAGTTCAGGCATCGGGATTGCTCCAATAAAGCGCCGGAAGATTCAGGCGCGGCTTCATGCGTTCATCACACAGATAACTATTTTTTCCGTGATGCAGATAATGCGCTTTGGCATAACGATTATGCGCGGCAAATTGCCAGCGATCGTTATCCAAAATCAGCGTGATCGGATTGGCAAACGCTTCCGGCGGTAATTCTGATTGGGGAATTTCGGCAAAACAGGCAAAACGCAGTTGTTCGAGCCACGGTTGAAAATGAATGGCGTTTTGACCGTTGATTTGCCATTGATTATTTTTTTGCGTCAAAGTCAACGTATTTTGTAGGCGAATGATTTGCACGCGCTGGATTTTTTGCGGCAACGGCAGGCGGAGCGGTTGATTTTGTTGATGCCGTACAAATGCGAGCAATAAACAAACCACCGCGAGCAAAAACCACGTTTGCCAAAGTTGTTTCATTTTTGAATTTCCGGTTGATAATGGCGCTGGAACGTTCGGCGTTGCCAATAAGCGGCGGCAAATGCGAGCGACGGAAACACAAAAAGCAATAATAATCCAAGGTTTAATAATGATGATTCGCTGATGGATAACCATTGATCGCGACGCGTAGCAATGCTTAATGCGTTTTGACCGGTGGCGCCGGAAAGAAGACTAAATACGTTGCGCGCAAAATCGCGGTTACCGCCTAAACCTAAAGCATTTCCGCTTAAAAAATCGCTGTCGCCGATGACGAGAATCCATTGTTGCCGATTGTGAAACGGGCGACTCAATAACCACGCCGGCGTTAAAACGCCTCGCGTTTCATCAGCATCAGCAGAAATGGTGCCGCTGATGGCGCCGCGTTCTACCCAACTTTGGGGCGATGTTTGTAATACGGGTTCGCGTTTCCAATTTTGCGGCGTTTTATCTGCGCGAAAGGCGGCGGTGCCGAGTAAAATGGGCGCCGTTTTGAGATCGTGGCTGAGCGGCGTTTTCGTGATGTGCGGTTGTAGTAAACGCGGATCGGAAAATCCAGCCGTTTTGTTGGTTAAATCGATGATAACGCCAGAATCGAGCTGTAACCCCGTCCAGCGCGCCAGTGACGGCGGCAAATGAAGGCGATGCGTGTCGGTCGTAAACAGTAAATTACCGCCGCGTTCGAGATGTTGGGCGATTTTATCCCAATCTTGTTCTAGCTTTTCGGGATCAGGATCGGCGAGTACGACGAGATCAGCGTTGTGCGGAATGCCGTGTTTTTCTAAATTAACGCTTGCCAGCGATAATGACGGCGATTGTAAAGCGCGGTATAAACTTTGCCACGAGCCGCCCGTATCAGCGAGAAAATCGCGTTCATTATGTCCTACAATGTGCACAATGACGCGTTCATTGCTGTTTTCCTCTTCCAAAATCGCTTCAACGATGAGCGCTTCTGAAGGATATTCAATGCGGCGAATGTGGTTTTTGGTGTGGAGCAATAATTGTCCAGAGCGCGTGATGTTGTATTGATTGACTTTGTGCGGCGCCATGTTGGGATCGACAAAATGCAGGGATAAAGTGGGCATGTTTTTTTGTAACCGCGTGATTAATTGTCGAATTTCACGACGCAGGCGCAAATTGCCGCTGACAAAAGCTTCTATTTCTAAAGGGTATTGAATGTGGCGCAAGCTGTTTTTTTGAGCGGCGGTTAAAGGGAGCGACGGTTGCTCGCGCCAAATATAACCCGCTTGACTGTATAACGATAACCAACCGGCGCCGCATAATACGGTGGTGATAAATAGGGGAAATAGGCGGTGAAAAAATCGGTTCATGAATGTGGTTGAACAGTGAGAAAAACCGTTGCATTGTAACGAGTTTTACGCCACGACATAAAAAAGTAAGAAAAAATGGATACGAAATTAACACAAGATATTGAATTGTTTATTGATTATTTATGGACGCAAGTTGGTTTGTCTGATGCGACTTTATCGGCTTACCGCGGCGATTTGCAACAAGTGCAAAAAATATTGGCAGATGTGCCGTTAAAATCGGCAACGATTGAGCAAATGATGCAGGTGTTGGCGCAGTTTCATGATCGCGGATACAGTCATACCAGCATGGCGCGAATGCGCAGTTCGTTAAACCGTTTTTTTTCTTATCAAATCGAGCAAAAAGAGCGGACAGAAAATCCAATGCATTTTTTAGGACGCACAAAAATTCGGCGGCATTTACCGCAAACGATGAGTGAAAGCGATGTTGAAGCATTGCTTTCCGCGCCAGATGTGCAAACCATTTTAGGATTGCGCGATCGGGCGATGTTGGAATTGTTATATGCTTGCGGTTTGCGGGTGAGCGAATTGGTGGGATTGACGCTGCATCAAATTGCTTTAGATGTAGGGTATGTGCAGATTTTAGGAAAAGGCGATAAAGAGCGTTTAGTGCCGTTTGGCGAAATTGCACACGAATGGTTGCAACGCTATATTCAAGAAGCGCGACCGCAATTGTTGGGGCAAAAAATGAGCGATTATGTTTTTGTTTCGCAGCGCGGCGCGGCTTTGAGTCGGCAAGCTTTTTGGTATCGTTTAAAAGTTTATGTGTGCGCGGTTGGGCTCGATAGTAATAAAATTTCACCGCACACGTTGCGTCATGCTTTTGCGAGCCATTTACTCGCGCACGGCGCCGATTTGCGCAGTATTCAAATGTTACTGGGACACAGCGATCTTTCTACCACTCAAATTTATACGCATATTGCCGATCAGCGGTTGAAAAGCTTATTTATGAAACATCACCCAAGAGCTTGATTACATTGAATATTACTAACACAAAAAACCGACCATAAAGGTCGGTTTGTGTTCGGATCGCAGAAAAATTAACGTTTTGAAAATTGTGCGGCGCGACGGGCTTTGTGCAAACCGACTTTTTTCCGTTCTACTTCACGCGCATCGCGGGTTAAGAATCCAGCGCGGCGCAAAGGATCGCGCAATTCGCTGTTATAAATTTGTAATGCACGAGCGATTCCGTGGCGAATAGCGCCTGCTTGACCGCTGGAGCCGCCGCCAACAACTGTAATATAAAAATCAAAATGATCCTTCATATCAGTGAGTTCGAGCGGTTGACGGACGATCATGCGTGATGTTTCGCGACCAAAATATTCGTCTAATGGTTTTTGATTAACGATAATATTGCCGCTGCCTCGACGCAAAAAAACGCGCGCCGATGATGTTTTGCGGCGACCGGTTGCATAGTATTGTTCTGTCATATTGCTTCCTTAGATTTCCAAAGCTGTCGGCTGTTGCGCACTGTGTTCATGTTCGCTGCCGGCGTAGATTTTGAGTTTTTTCAATTGGGCACGTCCCAAAGGACCTTTAGGCAGCATTCCTTTGACAGCAATTTCTAATACTCTGCCGGGATTGCGTTGCTGCATTTGGCTGAAGTTGGCGCTTTTCATGCTGCCGACATAACCAGTGTGGTGATAGTAAATTTTATCTTGTTCTTTACGACCGGTAACGCCAATTTTATCGGCATTAATCACGATGACGTAATCGCCGGTATCAATATTGGGCGTAAATTCTGGTTTGTGTTTACCACGCAAACGGCGGGCTACTTCTGTTGCCAAACGTCCTAAAGTTTTGCCATCAGCATCAATGACATACCATTCTCGCTCTACGCTCGCCGGCGCAGCGGTATAAGTTTTAAACATATCAATATCTCTCCGAACACGGGAAAATTAAGGGCGCAGATGGTACACAATATTTGCACTAATAGCAAGATTTTAGCCAATTTATTGATGTTATTCATGTTGTGCGGACGGTGATTTGCGGACGTGAAGTCAATTATTTTGTGATGTGCGGTGCCATTATTAATGAATAATTCGCTGATTTTGGCAAAAAGTGCGCAATTTATCGTTTTGAATTCATGATTTTTATGTATTTTTGATTGTCGTCGGATTTTGACTCAGCAGTTTCTTTAATGATCGGGCAATGTTGGCGCTGTGCATTTTTCGGGGCATATGTTGATGCAAGATGCTTTGTAGCAAATGTTGTAGTTGAGGGTGCGAAAATATTGGTTGATTTTGTGCTAAAGAATCAATGAGTTCAGCGGAATATCCGCAATTTGCTGCGGTGAAATACGGGGGATTACTGATGCAAAGTTGATAAAACGCGCCCGTTTGTTTTATTTCGGGGAAAAGTCCTAATTCTTCAATGAAATACCATTCTAGTTGCCGCAAATTTTCAGCGCGTAAATGAATCAGCTGGGTTTTGTAGTGTTCATAAAGTGTTTGCGGACGGGAAATGCTGTGTGAAAAATAAAGCATTAGTTCATTTAGATAATGAGCGGCAAGAATATTTTTACCTTTGGGCGCGTAATGATGTCGCAATTCGCTGTTCCAAATGGTGGCGAGTTCGTTTTTAATTTTGCCGTTTATCACGATTTCTTGAAAGGGGGCAAATGATTGTGTGTCACGATAATTTTTGTAACGAGAAACGCTTCCGACGGCGCGGATTAAGCCTAGATTTTGGCAAAATAAATCAAGAAGGTATTTGTTGTCTTGGTAGGGGGTGCGTTTTAGAATAAACGCCATTTCGCAGTTAAAATGGTTGGTATCGCTCATCTCAATATGGGAAAGGTTATGTTATGATTCGGTGTCCTTTTTCCGCACTATCGTGGGTAAAACGGTGTTGTTAATAATAGATAATTATGACTCCTTTACTTATAATCTGGCGCAATATTTTATGGAGCTGGGTGAGCAAATTTTGGTTGAAAAAAATGATGCGATAACGCCGGTGGATATTGAAAATTTGGCGCCAACCGCAATTGTGATTTCTCCAGGACCGTGTTCGCCTAAGGAAGCCGGTATTTCTAATGCCGTGATTGCGCATTTTGCTGGCGTTATTCCGATTTTTGGTGTGTGTTTGGGGCATCAATGTATTGCGGAGGTTTTTGGCGGAAAAGTTGTTGGTGCGCATCAGGTGTGTCATGGAAAAGTCTCTCCAGTTTGTCATCATCATGGCGGGGTTTTTCGACATTTGCCTAATCCGTTGACCGTTGCTCGATATCATTCTTTAGTGGTTGATAAGGACAGTTTACCCAAAGCTTTTGAAATTACAGCATGGATAGAAGATGACCGAGAAAATGTCATTATGGGGATACGGCATAAAACATTGCCGATTGAAGGCGTTCAATTTCATCCTGAATCTTTTTTAAGCGAAGCAGGACATGATTTGCTGAAAAATTTTCTGATGGATGTACAGGTGTTCAATAGGGAAAACGTATGAGTGAGTATGATGAACTGATTGCCTATATGGTAAAAAATAAGGTGGCAACGCCTGAGCAGCTGAAGGAAGTACAAATCAGCGTGCAGAAAAAACGGGGCAATTTTTTGCAACAGTTATTAAGCGATGGTTTGCTTGATGCCAGTAAATTGTCAAAAATTAATCGGGAAGTTTATAACTTGCCGATCGTTGCTTTGCGTGAATTAAATATTCGTCGGGAATTAACAGCGCAGTTTAAAGAAGCGGTGGTGCGCAAACATACCGCAATGCCGGTTTATGCCAACGGCGGACGTTTATTTATCGCTACCATCGATCCCAATAACCGCAGCATGCTGGAAGAGTTTAAATATCAAGGTAAATTTACTTCCGTTGAGCCGATTATCGCTAATCTTGACGCCATCGAAGCCTTGATTGAAGAGCACTATGCAGGGCTCGGCGGCATGGACGATTTGTTTGATGATGAAACGGAAGAAAAAGATTTAGATGCAATCAGTAATGCGTTAGGTGGGCTGGACGCAAACGAAGAAGAAGCGCCGGTGGTGCGTTTTGTAACGGGAATGCTGTTAGATGCTATTCGAACTGGTGCTTCCGACTTGCACTTTGAACCTTATGAAACCACTTATCGCGTACGTTTTCGCCGTGACGGTGTATTGCAAGAAGTAGCAGCGCCGCCACCAAGCATCGCAACGCGTATTACCGCGCGTTTAAAAGTTATGGCGGATTTGGATATTGCCGAAAAACGGGTACCGCAGGACGGACGGATTAAGCTTTACGTATCCGATACAAAAGCCATCGACTTCCGGGTGAACTCGTTACCAACTTTGTGGGGTGAGAAAATTGTTCTGCGGATTTTGGACAGTTCCGCTGCCAAATTGAATATTGAAATTCTTGGTTTTGAGCCTGATCAAAAACAACAATATTTAGATGCCATTTCTAAACCGCAGGGTTTGGTTTTGGTAACGGGACCGACGGGATCCGGTAAAACCGTTTCTTTATACACCGGATTAAATATCCTCAATAAACCAACGGTTAATATTTCTACCGCTGAAGACCCTGTGGAAATTAACTTACCAGGAATTAATCAGGTTAACGTAAACCCGAAAACCGGTTTGGACTTCTCTGCCGCCTTGAAAGCGTTCTTACGGCAAGACCCTGACATCATCATGGTTGGGGAAATTCGGGATATCACTACTGCTGAAATCGCGGTTAAAGCAGCACAAACAGGGCACTTGGTGTTATCAACTTTGCACACCAACGACGTGCCGCAAACCATTGCGCGTTTAGTTAATATCGGAATTGAACCTTACAACATTGCCGCTTCCGTAAACTTGATTATGGCGCAGCGGTTGGCAAGGCGTTTGTGCAATAACTGCAAAATTAGGGATCGTAAACACCACACTGAAGAATTGCTTGCTTTAGGTTTCCATGAAGAAGATTTGGACGATTTGAAAATTTATGCTCCTAAAGGGTGTGAACGCTGCAGTTATCAAGGTTATCGCGGTCGGGCGGGGATTTACCAAGTGGTTCCCATTTCGGAGGCGATTGCGGAATTGATTTTGAAAAATGCTTCCGCTGCCGAAATTGCAGAGCAATGTTTAAAAGAAGGCTATCTTGATTTGCGCCAAGCAGCGTTGAATAAAGTCAAGCAAGGGCTGACCAGTATCGAAGAAGTGTTACGTGTAACGAGCGAATAATATTTAAGGAGTGTGAGTGATGGCAGATTCAAAAAGAGATATGAAAACATATCGATGGACGGCGAAGAATAAGAAAGGTGAACAAGTTTCGGGCGAGTTGCCGGCACCAAGCGATATTGTGTTAAAAGCTTATTTGGGCAAACAGGGTTTAGCCAATATTTCGGTGAGTGAAAAACCAAAGCCGCTTTTTGGTGAAAACAAAGGGCGGATTAAAAGTAAAGATATTGTGTTTTTCACCCGACAAATGTCGACCATGTTACGGGCAGGTATGCCAGTATTGAGGGCTTTGGATTTGGTGGGGCAAAGTATTGAAAAACCCAAAGCAATGCAAGAAATGGTGTTTGATGTTCATGAAAAGATTCAAAACGGTGCCACTTTTGCAGAAGCTTTAAGCAGTCATCCTTTGCATTTTGATAGTTTGTACGTCAGTTTAGTTGCCGCGGGTGAAGAAGCCGGTATGTTGGATAAAACGATGGACGATATTGCAGTTAACCTTGAAAAAGGTGAAGCGGTTAAGAAAAAGATTAAAAAAGCTTTGCAGTATCCGGCAATCGTTATGTTATTTGCGATTGTGGTAACCGCAGTTTTGATGATTAAGGTAGTGCCTGTTTTTGCAGAGTTCTTTGAATCAAACGGAGGAACTTTGCCGGCACCAACACAAATGGTAGTGAAAATTTCCCATTTCTTTGTGAATAAAGGAATATACTTTTTGATGCTTATCGTTTTATCTTTTATGGGATTTTCCTATATTAAAAGACGCAATAAAAAAGTTCAGGAAGGAACAACTCGCGTTTTATTTAGAGCGCCATTGATTGGGGGCATTTTAAGATGCGGTTCTAATGCCCGCTTTTCACGTACAATGGCAACATTGTTTGATGCTGGGGTGCCGTTGATGAAAGGGTTGGAAGCCACCGCGCCAGCAACGGGTAATATTATTTATGAAGAAGCGGTATATAACATTCGCGATGACGTTCAAAACGGACAACAAATGAGTTTTGCGATGAAAAATACAGGACTTTTCCCAACCATCGCTGTTCAAATGACGGCAATCGGGGAAGAATCCGGTAACTTAGGGGAAATGTTAGGACGCGTTGCTTCGTTTTATGAAGAAGAATTGGATTGGCGGATTGAAGGGCTTACCGCGATGATTGAACCTCTGATTATGGCGTTTTTGGCGGTTGTGGTTGGGGGCTTATTGATCGCGATGTACTTGCCGATCTTTACTATGGGTAACTTGTTCTAATGCTTATCAGCGAATTATTACAAACGCCATTGGGTATTTTTTTCGTCGGACTGTTTAGTTTGATGGTGGGCAGTTTTCTCAATGTTGTTATCTATCGCGTTCCGGTCATGATGGATCGCGAGGAAAAGCAATATGCATGGCAAGTTTTTCATGGCGAAGATAGCGTTTGCCCCGAAATACCCAAACAACGTTTTAATTTATTGGTGCCTGCTTCTCGATGCCCTCATTGTGGGCATCGTATTCGGGCAATTGAAAATATTCCCGTGATTAGTTGGTTGTTTTTGAAGGGAAAATGTTCTGGGTGCGGCGCGGCGATTTCAGCTCGCTATTTGTTGGTTGAATTGTTGACCGCTGCCTTAAGCGTTATTGTTGCTTTCCATTATCACGATCCGCTCTCTCTGGGATTTGCTTTGGTTTTTACTTGGACGTTGATCGCTTTATGTTTTATTGACGCCGAACACCAATTACTTCCCGATCGCCTGACATTACCGCTCTTATGGTTGGGGATTTTAGCTGCTTTATTTAATGTTTTCATAAACTTAGAAAGTAGCGTTATTGGTGCCATGATTGGTTATTTATCTTTATGGTCGGTTTATTGGCTTTTTAAATTAATCACCGGTCGCGAGGGTATGGGCTACGGCGATTTCAAATTGCTGGCGTGTTTATGCGCGTGGCAGGGTGCATGGATGTTGCCGATTATCCTATTTTCTGCGGCGATCTTGGGCATGATTTACGCACTTGGCATTGGTTTACGAATGGGAAAACCTATGCCGTTTGGTCCTTTTTTAGCCATTGCTGGCTGGCTTACGTTTTTATACGGCGCCCAAATTGGGCAATTGTTCGGATATTTTCCCGCATGATTGTTGGACTTACTGGCGGCATCGCCAGCGGTAAAACCTTGTGTTGCAACTGGTTTGCAGCGCAGGGTTGTTACATTATCGATGCTGATTTAATTGCTAAAGAACTGGTTACTGTAGGCGGCGTTGTTTGGTTGCAATTGCGCGCTCATTTTGGCGAGACGATTTTTTATGCGGACGGCAACCTTAATCGTGCTTTACTCCGTGAAAAAATGTTTCACAATCAAGAAATTAAAGAAAAAGTAAACCAAATTTTTCATCCGGCAGTTCGTGCAGAAATAGAAAAACGTATTCATTTATATCCGCACGCATTCACTCTTTTAGATGTTCCGCTGCTGTTTGAAACGCAATTGCATAAAATCTGCCATATGGTAATCGTGGTTGATATTCCCGTTTCTTTGCAAATTGCGCGCGGCGTGTGTCGAGATGGCGTTAATTCCGCACAAATGCAGCGCATTATTGCCAGCCAAATCAGTCGTGAAAAGCGGTTGAGTCTTGCCAATTTTATTATTGATAATAGCAACAGCATTGCTCAAACTTATCAGCAATGCCAACAAATTTATCAACAAATTCTGTCACTTAACGCAGCTTAAATTCAGCAAAAATCGCTTGCCGCCACCCGTGATTCAGCGCACTTTTTTCCTGATTTAAAATCCACGACCGCAGTTGATTAGGCGTTGCCAGCGTTTCGGCGTGAATATTGAGCGCATTGGCGACGTCGTCCGTGAATTGCATCAATTGAGTAAGGATATTGCGTTGGCGTTTGTTTAAACGGGCGGCGCGCGGTTGCGCGGGCGGCGTTTGCGTACGTATTTGTTCAAAATGTTCAGCGATATTTTCTTCCGCTAAAAAATAATGTTCCGCTGGTAACAATGCCAAACAATCATCGAATTTTTGCGGTTGCGCCAAAGCAATTTCGATAATTTTTTCATCAGATAATATTTTTCGCCGCGGTAAATCATATTTTTCGGCGACCGTTTCACGTAATTGCACCAAAGCTTCTGCCGTATTTTGATGAATTTTCCGGATTTTTTGCGGTGCGCCGCGCAATTTAAACCAATGATACGGTTCTTTGTGATGATATTGTTCGTGCAACAAATTTTGACATTCTTCTTGCCACCAATGCATGCGATTGAGGCGCTGCAAATCCGCGCATAATAACGGATAAGCCTGCAACAATAAGCCAACATCATTTGCCGCATATTGACATTGTTCATTAGTTAACGGGCGAGCAAGCCAATCGCTGCGCGTTTCGCTTTTATCCAAATCGATGCCAAGATAATGTTGCACAAATCCCAGATAACTGATGGCTTTATGCGGCGAAATTAAAGAAAAACCGATCTGCGTATCGCGAAACATATTTGGCAATAATTGCCCGTGCAAATGCATCAATTCTAAATCTTGACTGGCGGCGTGAATCACAACGGGAGCGCGCTGTTGCGCCAATTGTTGCCAAACGCTGCAGCAAAGTTCACTTTGCATATCAATTAATTGCGCTTTTTGCCAAGCCGGCTGCATGATTTGTACCAAAGAAAGCTTGGGATAATAATGCCGTTCGCGCACAAATTCGCTGTCGTAAACCACGATGCGTTCGGGATCTAATTGTTCAAGATGATCCGTAAGTTGCCATTTTGTTTGATAAGTCATCACCTATTTCCTAGAAAGTCAAAAAGTTGCGTTTATCAGTGCGCAACTCATTTAACACATATTTTTTTATTAAAAATAAATTGTACCAGCATTCATTACTACTTGTTTTTTATGCCTAAATCACATAGGATCCGCACCCTTATCCGTTTGTGGTAACGGATATTCTCCTTGCTGCTTTAAGCAGCTATTTTTTATCCATAAGGAGTCCGTATGAGACATTATGAAATCGTGTTTTTGGTGCATCCAGACCAAAGTGAACAAGTCAGCGCAATGGTTGAACGCTACCGCGCGCAAATCGAAGCCGCTCAAGGCAAAGTGCATCGTTTAGAAGATTGGGGACGACGCGTACTCGCTTATCCCATTCAAAAATTGGTTAAAGCCCACTATATATTGATGAATATCGAATGTGACCGCCAAACTTTAGCAGAATTAGAAAGCAATTTCCGTTTCAATGATGCTATTTTGCGCCATATGATCATTCGCCGCGATGAGGCAGTCACTGAAGCCTCAATGATGATGCAAGAAGTTAAGAAATAAGGAGCACATAATGGCACGTCGTAAAAGAATTTGTCGTTTTACCGCTGAAGGCGTTAAAGAAATCGATTATAAAGATTTGGAAACGTTAAAAGCCTATATTACTGAAGTTGGCAAAATTGTTCCGGCTCGCATTACAGGAACCAACGTATTTTATCAACGCCAATTAGCAACCGCCGTCAAACGCGCGCGCTTTTTAGCTTTACTTCCTTACACAGATCAACACTAAAAGGGAGCAATCATGGAAATTATTTTGTTAGATCGCGTTCACGGTTTGGGAAGTTTGGGCGATAAAGTGCGCGTTAAATCAGGTTATGCGCGTAACTATTTGATTCCAAATGGAAAAGCAACGGAAGCCATTCCGTCAAAAATTGCTGAATTTGAAGCGCGCCGCAAAGAATTAGAAGAAAAGCAAGCACAACGCTTAGCTGCTTCTGCACAACGCGCAGAATCATTAAACGGCAAAATTTTAACCGTATTTGCCAAAGCCGGCGATGAAGGAAAATTGTTTGGTTCTGTAGGAACACAACAAATCGTTGCCGCTGCTGAACAACAAGGCTTACAACTCGAACGCCAAGAAGTGATGATGCCGCACGGCACCATTCGCGAATTAGGCGAATACGTCG
This sequence comes from Dichelobacter nodosus, assembly GCF_001263335.1. Taxonomy (GTDB): domain Bacteria; phylum Pseudomonadota; class Gammaproteobacteria; order Cardiobacteriales; family Cardiobacteriaceae; genus Dichelobacter; species Dichelobacter nodosus. The sequence goes on along the minus strand of NZ_LGVW01000028.1, from coordinate 49,250 downwards.
TTGATTTAAAATTGTACGGCGATATTGAAGCGCAAGTGACTGTTCGAGTCGTTGTTGCAGAATAATCGTTTAATTTCAATACGAAAAAAGCCAGATTTTTATCTGGCTTTTTTTGATCTCGCTTTGAATACTTTTTACAGCGATTCCGGCAAATACTTGCGAATATGCAATTCTTTAAATTGCGCATCGCTCGCTTCGGAAGGCGCATCAGTGAGCAAACAATAAGCGGTTTGTGTTTTAGGAAACGCCATCACGTCGCGAATTGATTTTGCCCCCGCCATAATCATAATTAACCGATCAAGACCAAAAGCAATACCGCCATGAGGAGGCGCGCCGTATTTTAATGCATTGAGCAAAAAGCCAAATTTTTCTTGCGCTTGTTCGGCATCGATGCCCAAACTTTTCAATACTTGAGTTTGTACGTCTTCGCGGTGAATGCGAATTGAACCGCCGCCAATTTCCGTACCATTTAAAACCATATCGTAAGCGCGAGAAACCACCGCCGCCGGATTATTTTCGAGTTCGGATAAATCATCGGTTTTCGGCGCGGTAAACGGGTGATGCACGGAAGTCCAACGGTGTTCTTTTTCATCAAATTCAAACATCGGGAAATCAACCACCCACATCGGCGCCCACGGGCAAGTGAGTAAATCGAGATCGTGACCGAGTTTGATGCGTAACGCGCCCATCGCATCGTTTACAATGCGCGCTTTATCAGCGCCAAAGAATACGATATCGCCGGCTTGCGCTTGTACGCGTTTAATAATAGCGAGCGCAACGTTTTCGCCTAAAAATTTAACGATAGGCGATTGCAAACCATCGATTTTGCTGGGATCGTTCACCTTAATATAAGCCAAACCTTTAGCGCCGTAGCGTGCAACGTATGCGGTGTAATCATCAATTTCTTTGCGTGTTAACCGTTCGCCGCCGTTTGGCAATTTTAAAGCGACCACGCGACCATTTTCTTGTTTAGCAACGTTTGCAAAAACTTTAAAATCGCAATCGGCAACCAAATCTTCAACATCAATCAATTCCAAAGGAATCCGTAAATCTGGTTTATCAGAAGCATAACGGCGCATTGCTTCGGCATACGTCATGCGTGGGAACGGATCAATTAAATCCACATCGAGATGTTCTTTGAAAATGCCGCGAATCATCGTTTCCATCAACTGCATAATGTCTTCTTCTTCTAAAAAAGAAGTTTCAATATCGAGCTGCGTAAATTCGGGTTGACGGTCGGCGCGCAAATCTTCATCGCGGAAACAGCGCACAATTTGATAATAACGATCAAAACCGCTCATCATTAACATTTGTTTGAATAATTGCGGCGATTGCGGCAGTGCAAAAACTTTGCCTGGGTGCGTTCTTGAGGGAACCAAATAATCGCGTGCACCTTCTGGCGTTGCTTTGGTCAGCATCGGCGTTTCAATATCCATAAAACCGTGCTCGTTTAAATAACGGCGCAAACTGGCGGCAACTTTACTGCGCAAAATTAAATTTTTTTGCATTTGTGGACGACGTAAATCGATCGTGCGGTATTTGAGGCGTACTTCTTCGGAAACGTCGGTTAAATCGTCTAATTGGAAAGGCGGCGTTGGCGATTGTGACAAAATATTTAAATCGTGCGCCAATATTTCGATTTTACCGCTGATTAAATCGGGATTTACCGTTCCTTCTGGACGCGGACGAACGCGTCCTTCAATAGAAAGACAATATTCGTTGCGCACTTGTTCGGCTTTAGCAAAAGTTTCTTGATTTGCTGGATCAAAAACGACTTGTACTAAACCGCTTCTATCGCGTAAATCAATGAAAATAATGCCACCGTGGTCGCGGCGGCGATGAACCCAACCGGCAACGCGGACGGTTTGAGTTTCCAGTGTTTCAGTAACCTCACTGGCGTAATGTGTACGAAATTTAGACATAATTATTATTTCCTGTTGCGTGTTTTATCGTAGCTATAAAGCGTGAGTAATATCATGGTGATCATTGCTGCAAATCGACAATAAATAACCGTTTTGAGGATACGATTGGAAATGGGATCACTTGTTAAGAGATTTGCCGGCAATTTTTGCAGATATTCCCCCCAGCTTAAATGCAGCCGCATGATGGAATCAACGAACCAATAGCTGATGAAATCGCCCAACCACCACCCCAAAAAAGCGGCAATGATTAAAGCAAAACACAGTATTAAAAATCGGGACATCATTTGGCGGAAAGGTCAAGGATTATAGCAGGGTGTTTTAAAGATGTGTGGCTTGTATGAAGTCGGTAATTCATAAAAACGTTCCTTCATTATGTTTACAAAATTGCGCTACTTGTTGAAAAACGCGGTTTGGCGTTTCCGCTTGATACGGATCGTAAAAATGCATTGATAATACCGTCTTTAAGCGATTGTTCAGCCAAGTAATTTGTCTTTTTGCCAATTGCCGCGTTGCGATAATCGATAATTCCACTGCCGTTTCCAAATCAATTTCGCCGTCGAGATGGCGCCATAATTGCCGATAACCCACGCTGCGCATAGAACTATGTTCTGCGGTTAATTTTGGACGCATTTTTAAGCGTGCAACTTCTTCTAAAAAACCCGCTGCCATCATCGTTTGAAAACGTTGTGCGATGGCTTGATGCAATAAATGCCGTTCGGGCAATAACGCCAAATGCAAACTATTCCACGTCGGCGCGGCTTGCTTTTGTTGAGCAAATAATGCGCTCGGCGGTTGCCCCGTTTGGCGGAATAATTCGGTAAAACGAATAATGCGTTGCGTATCGTTTGCGGCAATTTTATTAGCTTGTTCGGGATCATATGCCAACAAATCCGCGTATAAAGCCGGCAAACCGCGCGTGTGCATTTCTGCCATAATTTCCGCGCGCAATTGTGCATCTGCAGGCGGCAAATCGGAAAGCCCCGAAAAAAGCGCGTGGTAATACAACATCGTGCCGCCGACCAGCAGCGGAATTTTTCCATCGGCATGCGCTTTAGCAATCGCTTGATGCGCATCTTGACAAAAACGTGCGGCAGAATAATGTTCTTCCGGTTCGCAGCAATCGATTAAATCATGTGGATACTGTTTTAAAAACGCGGCGCTGGGTTTTGCGGTACCAATATCCATACCGCGGTAAATTTGCGCCGAATCAACGCTGATTAAACGCAGCGGAAAACGTTGATACAGCGCGCAGGCGAGATCCGTTTTTCCGCTGGCGGTGGCGCCGATTAACGTGATAACTGCTGCCATTACTGCCCCCGTAAAAATAACGCATCAAGCTGCGTTGCATCGAGTTGAATCCAAGTTGGGCGCCCGTGATTACATTGTCCGGCGGCGGGCGTTGTTTCTAAATCGCGCAATAATTGATTCATTTCGCTGATGGAAAGCAAATCGTGGGCGCGCACCGCTTGATGACAACACATATTGGCAATTATTTGTTCCTGCGCGCGTTGTAATTGCGTACTTTTCGGAAACTCGCTTAATTCCTGCAAAACATCGCCGATAATTGAAATACAATCACTATTTTTTAATCGCGCCGGCACCGTTAATAATATGAATTCTTTATCGTTTATCGTCCAATCAAACCCCAACGTTTTTAACCACGCGCCGTGTTGCGCCAAACTGTCCTGTTGCACGGGCGTTAACGTTAGCGGCAATGGCAACAATAAACGTTGAACGGGGATTTGTTTTTGCGTTTTTAAAACACTTTTAAATTGTTCATACAAAATGCGCTCGTGAGCCGCATGCATATCAACAACCACTAATCCCTGCGCATTCTCTGCCACGATAAATGTGCCGTGAATTTGTCCCAAAGCCTGCCCCAACGGCAAATTGATTTTTTTTATTTCGGGTTGCGGCGCAGGCGTAACGGCAGGCGGTGGAGTTTGTGCCCATTGATAATAAGCTTTGGTTTCTTGCAGCCGCGGCGGTCGAGCAAAAGTATGCGGTATCATTTTATGATGCGGTTGTGCGGTTGCCGTGGTGGATTCTGGAAGTTTTGGCGACGCACTCGATAGCGGCGTTAATTGCGCGGCGCGCGGTTGTATATTTCTTAACGCGCGATGCAAACTGCTAAACATAAAATCATGCGTCAATTGCGCTTGCCGAAAACGTACTTCGCGTTTACTCGGGTGTGCATTCACATCAACCAGCGCCGGATCAAGCGTTAAAAACAGCACAAAAATCGGGTGGCGCTGACGATGAATCATGTCTTCATAGGCTTGTTTAATGGCGTGCGCGACCAATTTATCGGATACCAACCGCTGATTGACGAAAAAATATTGTTTATCCGTTTGCTGATGAGTATAAGTTGGCAGACCGACCCAGCCGTGCAAATGCATTCCTTCGTGTTCTGCTTGAATTTCAATTGATTGCGCTAAAAATTCGTCGCCCATCACGCTTTTTAAACTTTCTTTAAGCGTTTTGCCGCCGTATTCCAAAATCTTGCGATCCTGTTCATGCAATGTAATCACAAATGGCGCGCGCGATAAAGCAATGCCGGCTAATAATTGCGTGATGTGATAACGCTCGGTGCGGTCGCTTCTAAGAAATTTTTTCCGCGCCGGCGTGTTATAAAACAAATCGCGAATTTCAATGGTGGTTCCTTGTGGGTGCGCAGCAGGCGTAATATTTTCATTGAGATGAGGGCTGATTTTCCAAGCGTGATCAGATGATTGCGTGCAGCTGGTGAGCGTCGTTTTGGAAATAGAGGCAATACTTGCCAACGCTTCACCGCGAAATCCCAAACTCGATACTTGCTCCAAATCTTCCAGCGTTCGAATTTTACTGGTGGCGTGCGTGGTGAAAGCCAGCGCCAAATCCTCTTTTTCGATGCCGCTGCCGTTATCCGATAAACGGATCAATTTGCTGCCTGCTGCTTCAATTTCGAGTGCGAGCCGCGTGGCGCCGGCGTCGATGGCGTTTTCCACAATTTCTTTTACCACCGATGCGGGTCGTTCAATCACTTCACCGGCGGCAATTTGATTAATTAATGCTGGCGGTAGCAGTAGAATTTTTGCCATCGTTTTTTACAAACGGGTTTTTAAACGCGTCAATACGGTTTGCGCTTTTGCCGCAGAAAGAGCGCCGCCGTCACGATTTTGCACGATCACCAGCGATTTTTCGCCTTGATCGGATAAACGCAGCGTATACGATTCCGCCGCGGATTTTTTCGAACGCGAAAACAACGGATGAGCGGCAGCAGGTGAATAGTGCACGCGAAAACGTCCTTCCTGATAATTTTCTTGCACGACCGCAAAACCCGTTTTCTCCAAAGCCGTTTCCAAAAGTTGCCACGCTTGAGCATACGGCGCTTGAATCCACAACGCCGGTTGACCATCAGCTAATGGTTGTAAAAAACTATTTGCCGGCGCGGCAGAAATTTGCGCGTTATTAGGCGCTAAATGTTGTGCAATAAATAACGCGATGCGGCGCGTCATTTCTAATTGCAAAGCGGGATTTTCCGTATCGCTTAGTTGCCAATGAAAACCGCTGGGCGTTTTATGCGTTGGGAAATCGTAATCAGCGACTTGTTCGCTGGCGCGGTAAATAATTTGAATCAGCGTTTGATTTTGTTGGCGTGAAAAATGGAGGCGATAATGATCGCGGCGGTCGGTATCGTGCACAAAACCAAGCAATTTATTAATAAAATTTTGCGGACGATCATTGAGATTTTCTAACCAATCCGTTTCCATAATGCCCAAAGTCGGCTCATCTACTTTCAGCGTAATTCCTTGATTTTGCCAATATTTTTCAACTAATCGCCAAGCGGTTGTGGCATCGGCATCAACGCGTATATACGGCAATTCTCCTTTTTGTTCCACCACTTCCACGCCTTTCAACGCGGGCAACACATCGATGAAATCGCGTTGACTGCGTTCCAAAGCAGTTTTTTCATAAGCGCTATAAGTCGTTGGCGGATTAATATCAGGATTTTGCGTTTGCAGCCGCGACAAATCCGGCGGCAGCTCGATTTTTCGGCGCGTATTGCTTTGACGATAATCCGGTCGGCGATCGGGGAGTTGTTCTAATAATGAACCGGTCGTGCAAGCACTGACTGTAAAAAATGTAATCACTAATAATATGATTTTATTCATGAAAACTCCTCAATCGATTAATGCGTTTGAATCGTGATGCCGGCGGCAACTAATGCGGCGGTTAATGATTCGTGCCAACGTTCATCTAACGGCATCAGCGGTAAACGAATGCCGGCGGCGATTTTTCCCATACGTTGCAATGCCCACTTCACGGCAATGGGATTGGTTTCACAAAATAAGGATTCATGCAGCGCGGCGAGGCGTTGGTTGATAGCTTGCGCTTGTTTTAAATCGCCGTTTAACGCGCAATGCATCATGTTTTGCATCGCTTCTGGCGCCACGTTTGCCGTCACTGAAATCACGCCATCAATTAATCCTTCGCAAGCTGCTTGTGCACATAAGGCATCTTCGCCGCCGTATATTTTAAAACTTTGATTTTTAGGAAATAATTGACGAATTTGTGCTAAACGCGCGTGCGGCGTAGCCTCTTTAATGCCAATGATATGAGTTATTTTTGCGAGCGCGGTAACGGTTTCTAAAGCAATATCGCAGGCGGTGCGCGTGGGAACGTTATATAAAATCATGGGTAACGGCGCCGCGGCAGCGATTTTGGCAAAATGCGCGTATAAACCGCGTTGCGGCGGACGATTGTAATAAGGGGTGACTTGCAAACTCGCCGCGCAACCGCAGTGATAAGCTGCTAACGTGAGTTCAATCGCGCGCGCGGTGGCGTTTGCGCCTGCGCCGGCAATAATAGGAATGCGATCGTTGGCAATGTCAACGCAAAAACGCATGATAGCTTTGTGCTCATCGAGCGTTAACGTTGCGGCTTCGCCCGTTGTTCCCGCGACGACGATGGCTTGAGTTTGCGATGCAATATGCCAGTTGATTAAGGCTTCGAGCGCTTGCCAGTCGATGCTGCCGTCAATATGCATGGGCGTAACCAATGCCACCAGTGAACCTGTAAACATAATCGTCCTGAATGTTAAAAAGAAGAACGCATACTATGCGGATATAGTTATGAAAATCAAGGCACCCGATGCGTTGCCGCATCGGGATTTTTTAGATAAAACGCAACGGTTCTTCGCCCGTTGCCATAGTGCCGATAATGCGCGCATTTTCTTGCTGCGCGTGTAATGTTTTTAACACGGCATCAGCTTCATCGGGCGGCACGATCAACACAAAACCAATGCCCATATTGAATGTGCCCAAACATTCTTCATAAGAAACGTGTTGGGTGACTAATTCCATCAACGGCAAAGTCGGCAAGGTTTTAGTATCAATAACTGCAGTCAAACCAGCAGCATACGCCCGCGGAATATTTTCAATTAATCCGCCGCCGGTAATATGTGCCATGCCGCAAACTGCGTGTTTTTCTAAAACGGAAAGCACGGGGCGCACGTAAATCCGCGTTGGCGTGAGCAATTGCGCGCCGATCGTTGTTTCTTGATAGGGTTTTGAAAAATCAGTGAAAATCTTGCGCAATAAAGAATAACCATTACTGTGGAAACCGGAAGACGGTAAACCGATTAACACATCGTCCGCGCGCACTTTGCTGCCGTCAATCAACGCTGATTTTTCTACAACGCCCACGGCAAATCCCGCGATATCGTATTCACCTAAAGCATAAAAATCGGGCATTTCTGCCGTTTCGCCGCCGATTAATGCGGCGCCGGCTTGTTGGCAACCGTGCGCTACGCCTTTGACAATTTCGGCGGCAACTTGCGAATCGAGTTTACCGCAGGCGAGATAATCCAGAAAAAATTGGGGACGCGCGCCGTGGCATAAAATATCGTTGACGCACATCGCTACCGCATCAATGCCGATGGTGTCGTATTTTTCCAAGGAGAATGCAATTTTGAGTTTGGTGCCCACGCCGTCGGTTCCAGAAACTAAAACCGGTTCGCGATAACCGCTTAAATCATAAAAAGCACCAAATGCGCCGATTTGACTTAATACGCGCGCGTTATGCGTTGCCGCGGCATAATCTTTAATGCGGCGCACGGTATCATAACCGGCTTCTTTATCAACGCCCGCGGATTTGTAATCTAAACTCATTATTCCAGCTCCAATTGCTGTAAACGGCGAAGCACTTCACGATAAGCATCGGTTAATCCGCCTAAATCGCGGCGAAAACGGTCTTTATCTAATTTATTGTTGGTTTGCATATCCCACAGCCGGCAAGTATCGGGACTGATTTCGTCGGCGAGCACAATTTCGCCGGCGGCAGTGCGTCCAAATTCGATTTTAAAATCCACCAAATTAATTTGGCAGGCGGCAAAAAGGGCGCTTAATGATTGGTTGATTTTGTCGGTTAATTCGTAAATGGTATCTAAATCTTCATAACTGGCGGCGCCGAGCGCAACGGCATGATCATCGTTGATTAAAGGATCGTTGAGTTTGTCGTTTTTATAACAAATTTCAAAAACCACATTATCCAGTTCGGTACCTTCTTCCATGCCCAAACGTTTTGCCATTGAACCGGCAACGGTATTGCGCACGATAACTTCCAGCGGGAAAATCGTCACCTTTTGGCAAAGTTGTTCGCGATCGTTGAGCGTTTCAATATGATGCGTTGGAATATCAGCGGCTTTTAATACTTTAAAAATCAAGGTAGTAATTTGATTATTGAGAATACCTTTATCGGCGATGACGGCATGTTTGGCGCCGTTTCCTGCGGTGGCATCGTCGTTATAATGCATGATGATTTGGGTGGGATTATCGGTGGCATAGACGGATTTGGCTTTGCCAGAGTAAAGTAGATCGTGTTTTTGCATAAAATTATCCTTTTAAGAAGACGGACAAAACAAGAGAAGCAGTATAAAGCAAATAAATAATAAGTAAGATTAATCCGTGCGCGAGTTTGAGTTCGGCATTATGATCGCGGCGGCGAATGAGTCCCATCACAAATAATACGGCGGTAACGATCGTCATAACGACTAAATCGCGCGTTAATATTTCGGGTTCGGCGGCAAAAGGCGTAATCAATCCGGAAAGTCCCACAACGGCTAACGCGTTGAAAATATTAGAACCCACGATATTGCCCAATGCCATATCAGTTTGATTTTTGCGCACGGCAACAATTGAAGAAGCCAGTTCCGGCAAAGACGTTCCCACGGCGATAATCGTTAAACCAATAATTAAATCGCTGATATTTAGCGCTTGTGCAATGCTGACCGCGCCCCAAACCATAATCCGTGAAGCAATAATTAACAAAACCAAACCGCCCACGCTATAAACGAGCGCTTTTTTCACCGGCATAACCAAAGGATTGGCTTCGGAAATGACGACATTTTTCGGGATATTTTTGCGCGACCGGATAATCGTGCCGCCGGTAATGATGAAAAATAAAACTAACATCACCAGCGCTTCGCTGCGGCTGATGTAATCATCTTGCAGCCATAAAAAACAGAGCAACGTAATCAGCAGCAAAATAAACAGTTCGCCGGAAACCAATTTTTTGGGCATCGGAATGGGCGCAATCAAGGCGCTGATGCCTAAAATTAAACCGATATTGACGATATTTGAACCGTAGGCATTTCCTAATGCAATGCCGCTGTTATGATTAAGCGCTGCGGTTACGGATACGATCATCTCCGGCGCGGACGTGCCAAAACCGATGATTACAATGCCGATAACCAACGGCGATAATCCAGCAATTTTTGCCAACGCGGCGGCGCCGTCAACAAACCAATCCGCGCTTTTTACTAAAAGAATCAATCCAATAATGATTGCACCAATCGCCCAAATGATGGACACAATTTTCTCCTTATTTACTGCAAAAATAATGCAGCCACAAGCGGAAATGCTCGTGACTGCTGTAATTTTATTTTATTTTTCAAATTAATGAAAAATATCATACCGTTAAGAAAAAGCCTTAATGCCGGCGGCAAAAATATTTTGAGGACGGAAATTGGGGTGATTGCGATAAATACCCGCTTGATAGCGTTCGCTGTGTCCCATTTTTCCTAAAATACGTCCGCACGGGCTGGTAATGGCTTCAATTGCCCAATGTGAGCCATTAGGATTATAAATCGGCAGCAATGAAGCTTTACCGGTATCAGGATTAGCGTATTGCGTAGCGATTTGCCCGTTCGCGCTTAATGTTTGCAATACAGACGATTCCGCCCAAAACAATCCTTCACCATGCGAAATTGCAATATCGTGACAACTGCCGACTTTAAAATCTTGCAACCACGGGCTGTGATTATTACTGATTACCGTGGTGACGATGCGCGCGATATGCCGCTGAATATGATTATGCGTTAACGTCGGATCATTGGGCGCGCGTTGCTGCAGTTTTCCGTACGGCAACAAACCGCATTTAATCAGCGCCTGAAAACCGTTACAAATGCCCAAAATCAAACCATCGCGTTGCAAAAATGCTTCGATGGCATCGGCAATTTGCGGTTGACGCAACGTATTAGCAATAAATTTTCCGGAACCATCGGGTTCATCGCCCACAGAAAAGCCGCCGGATAACGCTAAAATTTGACTGTTTTCTAAAGTACGAACAAAACGTTGCACGCTGTCATCAATATCTTTTTGGTGACGATTACAAATCACTACTTCGCTTACGCTGCCACCGACGCGCACAAAAGCCCGTCCCGTATCCAATTCGCTATTTGTGCCGTAAAACGCCGGCAAACACACGCGCGGTTGCGCACAGCGTTGTTTTAAAACCACCGGCGCTTTTTGCACGCTGACCGCAGGAATCGGCGCATCATTTTGCGGCTCTTTGCTGTTTAACGGATAAATGGCAGATAACGACTGTTGTTTTTGTTGCAATTCATCTAATGAAAGCAATTCATGATTGATTGATAAATGCGCTTCCGCCAGCGTCATGCCGAGATAATGAAGATGCAGACGGTCAGGCAACGGTTGTTGACTGGTTAATAAAAAGCTGCCGTATTCCGCTTCAAACGCATCTTGAGGCAGCGCCGCCATGCCGCAACCGATTCGATTACCCAACATAGCTTCATAAATTGCTTGTAAAACGCCGCCGTGCCGCACACTGCGCAGCGCGGTTAATAAACCGGCATGATTGAGTTCATTAATAAAATCATTATGTTCGAGCAACAGCGCACAATTGGGGCGTCCCAATTCATCGGCGGGGCAGCGCAGCCAGTAAACATATTCTTCCGCGGCTTTAAATTCGGGACTCAAAATTTGTTGCGCGCTGATGGCATTGACGGCAAACGCGATTAACGTTGGCGGAACGTCTAACGATTGGAAACTGCCGCTCATGCTGTCTTTACCGCCAATTGCCGCGCGGTTAAGCGCTGATAACGCATGATGCGCGCCCAATAATGCGGCAAAAGGAGCGCCCCAACGTGTGCCATCGTTGCCTAATTTGGGGAAATATTCTTGTAAAGAAAAATGCGTTTGCCGAATATTACCGCCGCAGGCGATGATTTTTGCCGATGCTTCCATCACCGCCGCCATGCCGCCCAAATAAGGGTGATGACTGCTTAATTCGGGATTAAAACCGTAAGCGAGTAAAGACGTGGTATCCGTTGGCGTTTCCGTTGGCAATAAATAAGCCGATGCTTCTGCTGGCGTGGCGTGATATTTTCCGCCGTACGGCAATAATACGCAGCTGGCGCCCACGCTAAAATCAAAACGATCGCCGAGTCCGCGCAAATCGCTGTGTGCCAAAGTCGTTAATTGATTTTGAAAACGATTTTTCCATGAATAATGTTCTTTTTTCGGTGAACATTTCGCATCGGTTAAAACCACGCTGTTTTGTTGATTGACGGCGCCGTTACTGTCTAAAAATGCGCGATCGAGTTCAACAACCACTTCTCCGCGGTAACGCATAATCATTTTGCCTGAATCGGTGACTTGCGCGATTTTGCAAGCGGATAAATTTTCTTTTGCCGCTAAATCAGAAATTGCCGCAAAATCTTCCGCCGCGATGACAATTGCCATGCGTTCTTGCGATTCAGAAATGGCTAATTCTGTGGCGGATAATCCTTGATATTTGACGGGAACGGCGTCCAAATTAATATCCAAACTTGAAGCAATTTCACCAACTGCCACGCACACGCCGCCCGCGCCAAAATCGTTACAACGTTTTACTTTTTGCGCAAAAGCCGCCTGCCGGAATAAACGTTGCAATTTGCGTTCTTCGGGCGCATTACCTTTTTGCACTTCTGCCGCGCTTTGCGTTAATGAATCGCGGTTATGTTCGCGAGAAGAACCCGTGGCGCCGCCGCAGCCATCGCGACCGGTTGCCCCGCCTAATAACACCACAATATCGCCGGCTTTTGGCGTTTCGCGCCGCACGTGTTCTGCTGGCGCTGCTGCCACCACGGCGCCGACTTCTAAATGTTTGGCTTTATAACCGGCATGATAAATTTCTACGACTTGCCCCGTGGCGAGTCCGATTTGGTTGCCGTATGAAGAAGCACCGGCGGCAGCGCGTTGAGCGATGACGATTTGCGGCAGTTTTCCGGTTAATGTATCAGCGATGGCTTCGCGCGGATCGGCGCAGCCAGATAAACGCAGCGCTTGATAAACGTAGGCGCGTCCTGATAACGGATCGCGAATGGCGCCGCCGATGCAGGTTGACGCGCCGCCGAATGGTTCAATTTCTGTGGGGTGATTGTGGGTTTCATTTTTGAATTGCAATAACCACGGGCGGCGTTGATTATTTTCGTAGACGTCAACAAAAACGCTGCAGGCATTTACTTCTGCCGATACTTCTACATCAACCAAATTGCCTTGTTTGCGTTGATATTTGGCATCGATCGTGGCGAGATCCATTAAAGTCATTGGACGTTTTTCGGCGTCAGCACCATAAACCACGCGCCGTTTTGCCAAAACGTCTTCATAATCTTGTTGCATGGCTTTGCCAAACGCGGAACTGGGAAATTGAATATTGGTTAATTCGGTAGTGAAGGTGGTGTGGCGGCAGTGATCCGACCAATAAGTATCTAAAACGCGGATTTCTGTTTCGCTGGGCACGCGTTTTTTTTGTTGGAAATAATGTTGAACGAGCTGCAAATCTGCCAAACTCATCGCGAGCCCCTGACTGTGTCGCCACGCATCAAGCGCTGCGGTGCCCATTTGGCTGAAGGTTTTATAACGGGGGACGGGCGGCGGCAATTGAATTTCGGGCAACGCGGTGATTTTGAGATCTTTTTCCCGCGATTCAATGGGATTGAGCAAATAGTTTTTTAAACGATCGCGCGCGGCGGCATCGAGCGTTCCGCTGATGAGCCAAGCGGTTGCGGTGCATACTTTGGTGGCAGCAAATGCGCTGTTAAGCAATCGTAAACATTGTTCGGCGGCATCGGCGCGTTGATCGAATTGTCCGGGCAAAGGTTCGATAACCAAAATATCGTCCGATGAAGGCAGTTCTTCGATAACTTCATCGCTGACGGGATCAGAAAAAACATCGGTAATGGCTTGTGGTAAAGCGTGTTCTGGGCAACCGTATAAATCATATATTGCAATGGTTTCCAGTTGTTTGAGCGCGGGCAAATTGAGTTGGGCGCAGAGTTCGGAAAGTGAAAATGGAAGATGACGAAAAGCGGGGCGTTTTCGAATATAAATGCGGTGAAACATGGGTGACCTTATCCAGTGAATAAAAACGTTTATTTTAGCAAAAATCATGCATTGATTAACCGCCGAATCCCCATAAAAAAAGCCTGCACGAGGCAGGCAATGAACGTTTTTAATTTTATTCGCGGATAACGGCTGATAAAACGAGTTTGACGCCGTTTGCTAAACAATCGCCCACCGGACACGTTTTTTCCACAAAATGAGCGAATTGTTCGGTTTTTTCCTGTGATTCTTGCGTTTTAAAATGCATTCTAAAACGGATTTCTTGAAAACCATTGCGCACGTCGGCAAGTCCCATAAATCCGTCCGGATCCAAATCGCCTTCTAGTTCGACGCGAAAAGATTCGTAGTGAAAATTTTGTGATTGCGCAAATGCCGCCACCACAATCGTTTGACAAGCGCCGAGCGCGCATAAAACGGCTTCCACCGGATTCATGCCGGTATCAGTGCCGCCGAGCGCGGGTGGTTCGTCCATCGTGATGGTGAAATTGCGCGCCCGCGTCATCACAGATAATCCTTTACTTTGCTTTTCGGCAACGGCTTTAAAAGTAGTTAACATAAAAAGCTCCTTTGGTGGTTGATTAAATTGTTTATAAACAATGAATTATTTTATTTCCAGCCATCGCGTAGTGTGACCGTTAAATTTAAAACCAAATGATCAGCGCAACTATCGGGATCGATGGCGTAATAACCTTGGCGTTCGAGTTGGTAAACGGTGCCGGCAGCGGCTTTAATGGCGGGTTCTGCTTGCGCGTTGTGCAAAATTTTTAAAGAATCGGGGTTAATGGTATCGAGAAAATGTTCGGCTGCCATCGGATTTTTTTCTTGGAATAACAATCCATATTGACGAATTTCCGTAGTCAGCGCGTCAGCAGCAGAAACCCAATGAATCACGCCGTTTGCTTTATATCCTTGTGGATTTTTGCCCAAAGTTTCGGGATCGTGGTGGCATTTGAGTTCAATTACATTGCCATTTTCATCTTTGATAACCTCATCGCAAATAACCACGTAAGAACCGCGCAACCGCACGGCAGCATTTGGCGCCAATCGTTTCCAGCCTTTTGGTGGATTTTCGCTAAAATCATCACGTTCAATATATAACGTATTGGAAAACGGAACTTTTCTCGTTCCCATTTCCGGATTTTGCGGGTGATTGGGTAAATCGTAAACCGCGCGAAAATCATCGCTCAAACTGGTAATCGTTAATTTGATCGGATCGAGCACGACCATACGGCGCAGCGCTTCTTGATTGAGGCGGTCACGAATAACGCTTTCAAAATAACTCATTTCAATGGTGCCGTCGGCTTTACTGATACCGATGCGTTCGCAGAAATCGCGCAAACCGCTCGCTGGAATACCGCGGCGGCGCAATCCGGCAATAGTAGGCATGCGCGGATCGTCCCAACCGTTAACGTGTTTTTCTTGAACTAATTGAATCAAGCGGCGTTTAGATAAAACGGTATATTCCAAATTAAGCCGTGAAAATTCAATTTGTTGTGGGTGGCAGGGCGTTTGTAATTTATCTAAAACCCAATCATATAACGGGCGGTGATCTTCAAATTCCAGCGTGCATAGACTATGCGTAATGCCTTCGATCATGTCGGAAAGGCAATGAGTGTAGTCGTACATTGGATAAACTTTCCATTCGTCGCCGGCGTGAAAATGATCGGTATGCCGAATGCGATAAATGACTGGATCGCGCATATTAATGTTCGGACTCGCCATATCGATTTTGGCGCGCAAAACGAGGCTGCCGTCAGGGTGTTTTCCTGCGACCATTTCATCAAAAAGCCGTTTATTTTCTTCGGGACTACGATCGCGATAAGGACTATTTTTGCCGGCTTCGGTTAATGTGCCGCGGGTGTCGCGAATTTCGTCGGCGGTTTGCGAATCAACGTAAGCATCGCCTTGTTCAATTAATTGATATGCATAAGCAAGAAGTTGTGGAAAATAATCGGAAGCGTGGCGCAAAACGTGCCATTTAAAGCCCAACCATGTCACGTCTTCTTTGATTGACGACATATATTCTTCATTTTCTTTTTCGGGATTGGTGTCGTCAAAACGCAAATTGCATAATCCATTGAATTCTTTCGCCATACCGAAATTTAAACAAATGGATTTAACGTGCCCTAAATGCAAATAACCGTTTGGTTCGGGTGGAAAACGCGTATGCACGCGCGCGTCATTTTTGCCGTTTTCCACATCGGAAACAATGATATTGCGGATAAAATTCGCCGCGGGAGTGATAGGTTCAGTCATGATAGATGCCTCATAATTACTAAAATGTCCCAATTCTAGCAGATTGTTAATGTTGTGCGTCAAAATGACCGGCGTTTTTCCAAGGAATAAATAATTTTTCTATCCGATTTTTACAACGGGCGACGCATTTTCATCTGATAATAAAACAGTCATCATGTTACTGATTAATCTGGCTTTTTCGGTTTCGGTGAGGTTAACAATTTTGCGACTTTCCAATTCTTTAATGGTACCTTCAACCATGGAAATTGCGCCGCGGACTAGAGTGCGTCTTGCCATCATAATGGCTTCAGCTTGTTGTTTTTTCAGCATCATTTGCGCAATTTCTGGTGCGTACGAAAGATGCGTAAAACGCGCTTCATCAATTGAAATGCCCGCTTTTTCTACCTGCTTTTGAATCATCTCTTTCAGATTTTCAAAAATCGCTTCCGAATGTTCGCTTAATCCTTCGTTTTTATTACGGCTGGAATAAGGGTGATGACTGGCAATTGCGCGCAGCGCACCTTCACTTTGTACTTTTAAAAACAAAACCGGATCTTCAACGTCTAATACCGCGGCGGCAGGGTTTTCGATGTGATAAACGATAGAAGCGGCGATTTCAATGGGCGTACCCGATGAATCGTTTACTTTGAGCGTTTCTGTAATATAGTTATCCGTTTTTAAAGAAATGCTTTTAATGGAATAGAGCGGATTGGTATAGAAAAAACCTGGTTCCATCAAAACGCCAGCATATTTACCAAAAAGCGTGGCAACGAGCGCTGTATTAGGTTGTACCACCTTAAAACCGGAAAGAAAAAAAACAAGAACGAAAGCAACAACAACCAAATTGTCAAAAAAATAAAAAATACAAAAACCAGCGAGTCCGAATAAAATGAGCGCGATCCAGCCGCTTATATATTTCATAAATTGATATTGTCCCATTTCTATGCTCCTTAGTGATTTATTTGATTGATTTTGTTTTACGGTGTCTTAAGCGAGAAGCGTTTTTATAACGTTGCGTTGCTTCTTGCATAAATTGCTCTTGTGAACCTATTTTCCGGTGCGGATTTACACACCGTTTATAACTGCCATCGTTGCACATTTTCCATGCATTTTCGCGATCGTTAAGCTGCGTTTCGAGGAAATGTTGCAACATATCGCGCATTTTTTGATTTTCTATGGGCACGATAACTTCCACGCGACTTTCTAAATTGCGGTGCATTAAATCTGCAGAACCAATGAAATACTCCTCGTCGCCGCCGTTATAAAAATAGTAAACACGAGCGTGCTCTAAAAAGCGTCCAACGATGCTGGTAATCGTAATATTTTCAGATAATCCGGCAACGCCAGCGATAATGCAGCAGCTGTCGCGCACGAGCAATTCGATTTTAACGCCGGCTTGCGAGGCTTGATATAAAGAATAAGCAATATCTTTATCTTCTAACGCATTGGTTTTTAAAATAATAAGCGATTTTTTACCGGCTTTTGCGTGTTTTATTTCGCGGTGAATGCGATCGAGCAATCCCGATTTCATATGTTTGGGCGCCGGCAATAATTTTTGATAAAAACGGCTTGGCGTGTAACCCGTTGTTAAATAATTAAATAATTCGGTTAAATCGGCGCCGATAGCGGGATCTGCCGTCAATAAACCAAAATCGCTGTATTGTCTGGCGGTGCCGCTGTGATAATTTCCGGTGCCGATGTGTGCGTAACGGCGCAAACCGTCATAATCTTGCCGAATTACATAAATGAGTTTGGCGTGCGTTTTTAAGCCAACGATGCCGTAGGTAACGTGAATGCCGGCTTCTTCCAAATGATTTGCCCAACGAATATTGGCGGATTCATCAAAACGCGCTTTAACTTCTACCACCACGGTAACTTGTTTGCCGTTACGCGATGCTTCGATTAAATAATCAATGATTTTTGAATCGCTGGACGTGCGGTAAATCGTCATTTTAATCCCGAGCACTTTGGGATCGCGGCTGGCATCGCGAATAAAACGTTCCACGGAACTGGTAAACGATTCATAGGGCATTTGCAGCAAAAAATTGCCCGCGCGGCGAATCGCGTGGAAAATATTGTCTTCACCCACTAATCCTTCATGATCAACGGGGTGATAAGGTTTGAGTTTTAAATCTTCACGATCAATTGCGGTCAATTCGAATAAATCGCGCATTTGCATCAAATTGCGCACTTCAAAAGTATCTTTATCCTCTTCCAAATGCAGTTCGGAGGCGAGCATGCCTTTGTGTTTGGGATCGATGCCTTTTTTGTATTCCATGCGCACGATGGGCGCAAAACGCCGCTCGCGTAATTCCACCTCAATCAATTCCAATAAATCATCAGCTTTTTCTTCGTCTTTTTCGGTAACGGCATTACGCGTTACGCGGAAAATATCAATTTGATTGATCTCCATTTCGGGAAACAAAATATCAAGATTATTAATGATCAAATCTTCTAACGTGATAAACGTCAGCGTATTAGGAATTTGCACATTAATAAAACGTTTACTACCTTGCCCAACGGGAATTTTGACCCGCGCGGTGGAAGTTTTTTGCGTTTCCGGATAATTCATGCGAATCAATAAATTAAGCGATAAATTGGAAACAAATGGGAACGGGTGCGCGGGATCCATAGCTTGCGGCGTGAGCAGCGAATAAATATTGTCGAGGAAATAAGTGCGCATTTCTTGTTGTTTTTCGGCGGATAATTGTTTGAATTCAACAATTTCAATGTTTTCTTTTTTCAGCGCGCTTTCTAATTGTTTCCATGTATTTTCAATATCTTGCTGGATTTTATTGATTTTTTCATAACAATCATCAATTTGTTTTTGCGGCGTGCGTCCGTCCAAACTCAAATGATGCAGTCCCGCGCCAACTTGTTGCTTGAGTCCGCCGATGCGTTTCATGAAAAATTCATCAAGATTATTGTTGACGATGGCAAGGAATTTAACGCGTTCAAGCAGCGGCACATTTTTCCGCCGTGCTTCAAAAAGTACGCGTTCATTAAAAGCGAGCCAAGTAAGCTCACGGTTTAAATAAATATCTTTGGGATCGGCAGTATCAATATCAATGAACGGTGCTTTTTCTGTGGAAGTGTTTTTTGGAGAAGTTGGTAATTGTTCTGTCATAGTATTCTTTAGATTATTATTAAAATAAACACTATAAATTTGTTTTGTTGCGATAAGATTACGGGATAGAAAAGCCCGCTATAAAGCGGGCGAGAAGTCAATTATCTGCGTGTTCTTTTAAGATTTTGTAAATCTCATCTTTGAGTTGTAATTTTCGCCGTTTTTTCTGTTCAATTTCATCATGTTGAAGCGTCGCGGTCGAAGTATTAATCAAACGGGTAATTTCCGCATCAAGCGCGCTGTGTTCATTAAATAGACGGGCAAAGTGGTTGTCATTATTTTTCAATGTCTCGATGAGATCGCGATATTCATCAAACATAGTTTTCTCCTTTTGTTATGGGTTTTGGTTATCTTAACGCGTTTATTTTTCAAGATCACGCAAAAAAGCGCTTTCTGATTGCGGCAGGAATTGAAGAAAAATATTCATATTTAACGGTGAATCGGTTATTTTCCCAACAATCATTGATTGCAAAAATAAAGGTTCATCAACATGAAGCAAGAAATAACTTTATTAGCCGTGCCTGATAAACGCCCGATTTCCGAAGTAAAAGAATGGTTTTTTGATGGTTATGCGTTGATTATGCGGGAAAAAATATTTTGGTTGCGGTTTTTTGGCATCAGTTTTTTTCTGTTTTTAATGACGGCATTTTTGGGCAATTTATGTGCCGCGGCGCTTTCTGTTACGGGCATTGTTTTTTTGCAACGTTTGGCAGCTACGATTTTATGGACGGCAACCACTCTTTTAACGCAAATTGCCGCCTGCCGCGCGATGGCAATAATTGCCTGCCGCGAACGCCCTCATTTAAACGTTTTTTTGTGGTGGAAAGAAGCGCGCGAACAACCCATTTTTGGGCATTATTTATTATTTTTGGTGTCATTAGAATTAATTTTTAGCGTTTTTCACCATTACTTTTTTACCGAATCGTTTTTTATTATCGAAAATAATCGCGTTGTTTTGGCGTCAGCAGAAACAGTATTGCCGCTTTTTTTATTCTATTTGGGCGCGCGCGGCATCGTAATGACGTTTACGTGGGCAATGATTCCCTTGTTATCTGATTGTTCTTCGGCGCAATTGCGCACTTTGTTGACACTTCATTGGCGTGGTACTTGGAAAAACGGCGTTAATTTAATGTTACTGATGCTGATAGTTTTAGTGATTATGTTCGTTTTATTGATATTTTTAGCGATAGTTTTTTCAATATTTAATTTTTTTAGCGTTTTTATCTTTTTATTTGCGTTAATTTGGTTTTTTCCGATGATGCTAGCGTGGAGTTTTAGCGCAAGTCGCCATATTTTTACTACTTGGTAGAGAAATAATCTTTTTTATAAAATTTTTATTTATAGTTTATTACCTTAAATATTGAGCGTTAAAAACTCATTTATTAAATTTTATTGGAGAATAAAATTAAACATTGCATTATTTTTAGAATTATATAAGATACGGTTGAATCTACAGTAAAGAGAGATTCACCATGAAAACATTTCAACATTCACCGCTGACGCGTTTATTCACCGTTGGCTTGATGCTTTTTTCCTTATTTTTTGGCGCCGGCAATTTGATTTTTCCTGCTCAATTAGGGCAAGAAGCCGGCAGCAGTTTATGGCTGGCAATGAGCGGATTTTTATTAACGGGCGTTGGTTTGCCTTTATTAGGCGTCATCGCAGTTGCCGTTGCCGGTGAACACAATATCCGCGGCGTCGCTGAAAAAGTACACCCGTTATTTGGTTTGATTTTTTCTTTGGCGTTGTATTTAACTTTAGGGCCATTATTTGCTACGCCGAGAACGGCAACCGTTGCATTTGAAATCGGCATCGCGCCGTTATTGCGCGGACAATCTGCCGCATGGATTTTGCCGGTATTTAGTTTGGGCTTTTTTGCGGTATCGGCTTATTTGGCATTATCACCGGGAAAATTGGTTGACCGCGTTGGCTGCGTTTTAACGCCCATCTTATTGTTTGCTATCACACTTTTGGCTTTATTCGGCATCGCTAAACCCATGGGCGCATTACAATCACCGCAAGAACCTTTTAATAACATTCCTATTATCAGTGGTTTTTTAGCCGGATATAGCACAATGGACGCTTTAGCTTCACTCGTTTTTGGCGGCATCGTGGTGCAATCCATCCGCGGACAAAGCGGACATGCATCAGAATCATCGGTCGTTAAAAATATTTTGATTGCCGGTGGCATTGCCGTTGGATTATTAGCGTTGGTCTACTTATTTATCGCTTATTTAGGTGCCGGCAGCGTCACGCAATTAGGACAATTACACAATGGCGCGGCAGTGCTCGCATTATCAGCGCATCATTATTTCGGTATCGCTGGTAACATCTTGATTGCTTTGATTGTATTGCTGGCTTGTTTGACAACGGCTATTGGTTTGATTTCTGCGTGCGCCGCGTTTTTCACTTCTTTATTGCCGCGGATTTCTTATTCATTTTTCGTTGTGATTTTTAGTGTAACTGGCGCCATTATTGCCAATTGTGGATTAGAAGCCATCGTGCATTATTCCATTCCGCTTTTAATGGTTTTATATCCGCCGACCGTCGCATTAATTTTATTAACCTTAGCAGCGCCTTTATTTGGACACGCGCAAGCCGTTTTCATTGCCACCATCAGCGCCATTATTCCTTTTGGTTTGTTGGACGGCTGGCGTGCGTTATTTGGTTTATCTGCTGGATTCAATCAATTTTTAAACCACTATTTGCCGTTTTACGGTTTAGGTTTGGGCTGGATCATGCCGGCGATTTTAGGATTATTCGTGGGATTATTGATTGAAAAAATGTTGGTACGGAAAATGGTATACAGCCAATAAATACGGTGGCGGTGGGTTTTAGGACGTTTTTTGCCGCAACGATTCAATGGCACGATTGGCAAGTTCATCAGCAATTTCATTACCTGGATTGCCAGCGTGTCCTTTAACCCAGCGCCATTCAATTTCATAACGTTGATTAAGTTGGTCGAGCGCTTGCCATAATTCAATGTTTTTAATTGGTTTTTTGGAAGCGTTCCGCCAATTATTTTTTTTCCAAACGGGTAGCCAGTGGGTGATCCCGTTTTTAACGTAAACAGAATCCGTGCTGATTAAAATAGGGCACGGTCGTTTAATCGCTTTTAAAGCTTCAATTGCCGCGGTTAATTCCATGCGGTTATTCGTTGTATGCCATTGTGCACCCATCAATACTTTTTCATGTTGACCGTAACGCATTAAAACGCCCCAGCCGCCGATGCCGGGGTTTCCTTTGCAAGCGCCGTCAACAAAAATATCAAGAATAGGTGCAGGCAATTTTTTCTCCCATCAAGATTTTGTCGCGATTATTGAGTTTTTCATTTTGCCAATCAATCTGTTGCGACTGAAAACATAAAATCACCGTAGAACCCAAATTAAATTGACCCAGTTCCGCGCCTTTCGCAAAAAATGGTTTTTCTGGATAAAAATAATGATTATCGGCGCCGTTATCGCTGACGATGCCATGCCAAACCGTTGAAATACTGCTTACGTTTAACGCGCCGACAAAAATCACGCTCATTTTTCCCAATTCGGTTTCAAAATGGCAAACCAAACGTTCATTACCAGCAAAAAGCAACGGAATTTTTTCTAATAAATCCAAAGCAACGCTATGTTTATCGCCAGGGCAAAAAGTCATGCTGACCAAATGACCGTCACACGGCATATGCACGCGATGATAATCATCTGGAGCAAGATAAAGCGTAATTGCCGTTCCCGATTCATATGCTTGCGCCAATTCATAACTATTAAGCAAAGCGGCAAGAGAATAACGTTGGCTTTTTGCTTGAATCATTAAACCATTTTCGATGGTGTGGTAATACGCACAGCGACCGTCAACAGGACTGATGATGGATTCTGGCGCGGCATCGATGGGACGTGCATCAGCGGCTAACGTGCGGGTGAAAAACGCGTTTAACGTGGGATAAGCAAAAGGATCTTTTTCGGCAGCAAAATCAGTATTTGCTTTGGTGACAAAACAAAAACCGCGGATCAGTACATTTTTGATCCATACGATTTTAATGCGCGCGAGCCAATAAAATAATCGGCTTAATAATTTGCGCGGCAAAAGACGGTAGTAATAATAAAACATCTCAAATCCTTAAAAAAACGCCGAATTATCAGCGCATAAAAAAGCGCTGCTAAGCTCGTGCCTAGCAGCGTTGAGTGAGGTTGATTAACGTTTCTTTTGCGGTGGTAAATCCGTGCAAGAACCTTCAAATACTTCAGCAGCTAAACCAATGGTTTCGCCTAATGTTGGGTGCGGGTGAATGGTTAAAGCGATATCAGCCGGCACCGCATTCATTTCAATTGCTAAAGCGATTTCGCCGATCATATCGCCGGCATTAGGACCAACAATGGCGCCGCCGATGACGCGTTGAGACGCTTTATCAACAATCAGTTTCACAAAACCTTCATCGCAACCGTTTGCAATAGCGCGACCAGAAGCAGCCCACGGGAAAACGGCTTTTTCAACGGCAATATTTTCTTTAGCGGCTTGTGATTCTGTAACGCCCACCCAAGCAACTTCAGGAGAAGTATAAGCAACGCCTGGAATTACGCGCGCATCGAAAAAGGCTTGATGTCCTGCGGCATTTTCGGCGGCAACGTGCGCTTCGTGTACGGCTTTATGCGCTAACATGGGTTGTCCCACAATATCGCCGATGGCAAAAATATGGGCTTGATTGGTGCGCATTTGTTTATCAACAGGGATAAATCCGCGTTCGTCAACAGTGACGCCGCAAGCTTCCACATTTAAAGTTTTGCCGTTTGGACGGCGTCCTACTGCCATTAAAACACGGTCGTAACGTTGCGCTTCTTTTGGCGCTTTGTCGCCGGCGAAAGTAACGTGAATACCATCATCTTTGGCTTCGGCGGCAACGGTTTTGGTATTTAAATAAATGTGTTCAAAAAGATCGGGATTGCGTCTTTGCCATACTTTTACTAAATCTTTATCCGCGCCTGCCATTAAACCGTCCATCATTTCGACGATGTCAATTTTGCTGCCTAATGCGTGATAAACGGTTGCCATTTCCAAGCCGATGATGCCGCCGCCGATAACGAGTAATCGTTCTGGAATATCTTGCAATTGCAAAGCGCCGGTGGAATCGATAACGCGCGGATCGGTTGGCATGAAAGGTAATTTCACGCTTTCAGAACCGGCGGCGATGATGCAGTTTTTGAAATTGAGATTTTGTTCGCCGTCAACGGTTTTAATATGAATACTGTGGCTGCCGGTAAATTGCGCAACACCTTGAATAACGGTTACTTTTCTTGCTTTTGCCATGCCAGCAAGACCGGTGGTTAATTTTTTAATCACACCTTCTTTATGTGTGCGCAAAGCGTCTAAATCTACGCTGGGTTTGGCAAATGTGACGCCGGCTTTTTTTGCCCATTCGGCTTCTTCCATAATTTCTGCAACGTGTAACAACGCTTTGGAAGGAATACAGCCAACGTTTAAGCAAACGCCGCCTAAAGTAGCGTAACGTTCGATCAAAGTTACTTTTAATCCCAAATCCGCCGCACGGAACGCCGCCGAATAACCGCCAGGACCAGCGCCGATTACAACTAAATCAACGGCATCATCGGGTACCGCGGTTTTTTCTGCGGGTGTTGCCGCCGCTGCTGGTTTTTCCGCGGTTTTTTCTGCAGGTTTTTCTTCAGTTTTTGCAGCACTTGCGCCGTTTGCCACTTCAATTTCGCCGATAACACTGCCTTCAGAGACTTTATCGCCGACTTTTACTGTTAAAGAAGTGATGGTTCCAGCAATGCTAGCGGGAACTTCCATTGATGCTTTATCTGATTCTAAAACCACCAAAGATTGGTCAACGGCGATTTTGTCGCCAACTTTGACGAGAACTTCAATAACATCAACATCAGCAAAATCGCCAATATCGGGAATGGTAAGGGCTTGTTTATTTGCCATGGTAGAGAACTCCTAATTTCATTGAGTTAATTTTTGAGTGTTGCTAAATAGCGCTCGGCATCTAAAGCTGCCATACAGCCAGAAGCTGCCGAGGTGATTGCTTGGCGGTATACAGGATCGGCAACATCTCCAGCGGCAAAAACGCCGTCAATACTGGTTTGAGTGGCGTTACCGTTGCTGCCGCTGTGTACGGATAAATAATGATGTGCGTCAGTTGCTAATTGATTTTTAAATAGTTCAGTATTGGGTTGATGACCGATGGCAATAAAAATACCATCGACGGCGAGTTGTTCGATTTGTCCGTTATTAAAACGAATGATCGCGCCGGTGACGCCGTTATCATCGCCTAAAACTTCTTGCAGTTGTGCACTGTATTTCACAACAATTTTTCCCGCGTTCACTTTTTCCATTAGACGATCAACCATGATTTTTTCCGCGCGGAATGCATCGCGGCGGTGCACAAGTGTTACAGAACTGGCAATATTGGATAAATAAAGCGCTTCTTCCAGCGCCGTATTGCCGCCGCCAATGACCATGACGGGTTTATTGCGGTAAAAAAAACCATCGCAGGTGGCGCAGGCAGACACGCCGTATCCCAAATATTGGGTTTCGCTGGGGAGCCCTAAATATTTTGCGCGGGCGCCCGTTGCAATGATGAGAGCATCGCAGCTGTAGGTTTCTTTTTCTGTTTTTAAGGTAAAAGGGCGGTGCTGTAAATTAACTTCGGTAACGTGATCGTAAATGATTTGGGTTTGGAAACGTTGCGCGTGTTGGCACATATTCGTCATGAGTTCCGACCCAAGTATTCCTTCAAATGCGCTTGGCCAATTGTCAACATGAGTGGTAGTCATGAGCTGTCCACCGGGTTCGAGCCCCGTAATTAACGCGGGTTCGAGTCCTGCTCGTGCGGCGTAAATGGCAGCAGTATAACCAGCAGGCCCGGCACCGAGGATAATAAGGCGGTGATGTATCATGAGTTTTCCTGTTTGAAAATGGATTCTTATTGTACTTGATTGAATCAATGCTACGCGGCATTATAACCATACATCTCGTTGAGGAGGTAGCCGATGGTGCAGTGGGTATTAGGGATTGATGTAGGAACATATCATACTGGGGTTGCAATTGGGCAGTCGGTGACGGGTTTGGCAAAACCATTGCAAAGATTTAACCTCCCGCTGAAACAGGTTCACGCTGATACTTTTTCGGCGTTGGTGCAGCAGTGGAAAGTCAATTGTATCGTGATAGGATTACCTTCCTTGGCAGATGGAAAGAAGCATCCGTTGTCAGATGAAATTCATCGTTTGGCAGATGAATGTATTAAACTGTACGGCGTTCCCGTACATTTTATTGATGAGACGTTAACTTCTCATGCTGCACAAATGCGTTTTCCAAAAACAATTGATAAGGATAGCGCGGCGGCGGCGGTCATTGTTGAGGATTTTTTGTCCTCACATTAAAAAATGGATTATTGTCGCCTCGATGAAATAAATACGCTATCCTATCGCTGGTTTAAGAGGATAGTTCGTTCGGTTTTGATTTGAATTATTAAGGAGTTGTTGTGGCTGAAGCAAGTCAATCAGTAAAGATACTCATCGTAGATGATAGTGGTACGATCAGGAAAACCGCCGAAGCAATCTTGGGGAAAGAGGGTTTTCAAGTTGCAACGGCAGAAGACGGGTTTGCGGCGTTTTCAAAAATTATTGAGTTTTCTCCGAGCATCATTTTCCTCGATATTATGATGCCGCGACTTGATGGGTACCAAGTGTGCTCCGTGATTAAAAGTAATCCAGAGTATAAAAATATTCCGGTGATTATGTTATCAAGTAAGGATAGTGTGTTCGATAAAGCGCGTGGAAAAATCGCAGGTTCGGAACATTTCATGACAAAACCTTTTTCTCGCGACGAATTATTAAAAGCAATTCAGGTTCATGCTACACACTAGAGGTATAGAAGGTATAGAAAGGTATAGGTACAGGAAATGACGACCATTCTTATTGTTGATGATTCACCCACTGAAGCCAATGTTGTAAAATCGATGTTGGTTGAAGCTGGGTATGAAGTTTTATGGGCAGAAGCTGCCGATAAAGGCATTGCGGTGGCAATGAATAGGCATCCTGATTTGATTCTGATGGATGTTGTTATGCCGGGAATGAGTGGTTTCCAAGCAACGAGAAAGCTTAGCCGCACACCAGAAACCAAAGATATTCCTATTCTGATGTTAACAACAAAAGACCAAGATTCAGATAGAGTATGGGGTATGCGCAATGGCGCTAAAAAATATATGGTAAAACCGCCCGAAAAAGAAGCGTTGTTACGTGAAATCCGCGAGTTACTGGCATGAGTACTTTAGCAAATTCTTCACCTTTTGAGATTTTAGTAGGATACGTGCGGCAATTTCAGCAAAGGGGCACGATTAGCGTTGCTGCGGTGCAGCAGCATGCCAGCTATTTGGCGTGTTCTGCGGGGGCTGAAAACTATCTCATTGGTATGGGTTCTGTACTAGAAGTAACACAAGATTTACCAACCATTACTCCTTTGCCATTTTGTCCTTTTTGGTTATTAGGTTTAACGAGCCATCGGGGAGATGTTTGTTCTGTAACAGATTTTAAGTATTTTGTTGAACCAAAGGCAAAATATGCCACGCAAAAGAAATCTCATTATATTGTGTTACGCGATGCGGGTCAGGGATATATTTTAAAAGTAGACAGTATCAGCGGTATCCGACAAGTAGAAGTTAACGCTTTAGATTCGAAAAGAATCTGGGTTGATGGTCATATTTTTATGGAAGATAAGGACTGGTTTAGAATTAATATCGGGCATCTGATTAACGATGCTGTATTTAGCCAACAAATGCAATGAAGCGCAGGTGACACATGAAAGGTAGTAGAAGATCTCAACAAGACGATAATCATCAAGACAAGCAAAACGTTTTTGGGTGGGTGGCAATAGGGTTTGGGGCATTGTCGCTCATTTTAATTGTGTTAATTATTATTGGGTTGTTTACGGGAACAGAGGAACAACCGCTGTCACTAGGAATAGCAGATGTCAATCATGCAGGATTGCGTTTTCTACTACCGATTTTATTACTGTTTGTAGTGTTGGCAGCTATTTTTTGGTACTTATTTATTTCTAGCCAGTCTTCAGAAATTCAAGATATTGCGATTCGTCAACAAATGAAAGAGCGGCAAAATCAAGACGCCATTTTGCGGTTAATGGACGAATTGACAGACTTGTCAAATGGAGATTTGACGGTTGAAGCGCAAGTTACCGAAGATTTTACCGGCGCAATTGCTGACTCCGTTAACTACGCGATTGAATCAATGAGGGAATTGGTCGGAACGATTAATAGAACTTCTAGCCGCGTTTCTGATGCCGCTAATATCACCCGATTTATTGCATCGGATATGCAAAAATCTTCTATTGAGCAAGCGGAAAAAATTCACTCGATTACTCAAACAATCGGCAACATGGTGGGCTCTTTGGACCGCGTTGCTGCAAGTACGACTGATTCCGCA
This sequence comes from Dichelobacter nodosus, assembly GCF_001263335.1. Classification (GTDB taxonomy): domain Bacteria; phylum Pseudomonadota; class Gammaproteobacteria; order Cardiobacteriales; family Cardiobacteriaceae; genus Dichelobacter; species Dichelobacter nodosus. The sequence goes on along the minus strand of NZ_LGVW01000028.1, from coordinate 20,851 downwards.
GAAATTGCCCGCAATTCGGTAACCATCGCGCAAGAAGGTGCCAAACGGGTAAATGATACCATCGGCGGCATGAATAATATTCGTGAAAATATTCAAGAAACTTCTAAACGAATCAAACGATTAGGGGAAAGTTCTCAAGAAATCGGTAACATTGTTGAAATCATTAAAGGTATTACCGATCAAACCAACATTTTGGCGTTAAACGCCGCTATTCAAGCAACTTCTGCTGGTGAAGCGGGACGCGGTTTTGCGGTGGTCGCCGATGAAATTCAACGTTTGGCGGAACGCTCTTCAAACGCGACCCGACGAATTGAATCTTTGGTAAAAACAATTCAAACGGATACAAACGAAGCCATTGCTTCAATGGAAAAATCCACGCGTGAAGTGGTTACCGGCGCCAATATTGCGGAAGAAGCGGGAATGTCGTTGACGCGGATTCAAGAAGTATCAACTTCTCTGGCGTTATTGATTGAAAAAGTTTCGGATTCAACGCGAAAAGTTTCTTCTATGGCAATTAATATTTCTCAAGATATGTCCCGAATTAACGATATGGCGACAACGACTTCTGAGAACGTTATTAAAACTTCTGACTCAATTGCAAACTTGAGTCAATTGTCATCGGAATTGAATGACTCTGTTTCCGGATTTAAATTACCGGAAGGATACTAATTTAAGCGAATGGTAATTAAACGGAATGGATATCGGGATAATTTGTGTAAGGGGAATACATGAGTAGTGAATTAGCCAGTCAGTTATTGCTTCGCGTACAAGCAGAAATGGCAAAAAATATTGCTGACGTGAAAAAACATTTGGTTGAATGGCTTGATCGTCCTGAGTCCGGCGGGGTGGAAGCTTTTTGTAATCAGCTTACCGAAGTCAGCGGTGGTCTATTTTTACTCAATAAAAAACCAGCAGCGGAATTATCTGATAAAGTTCAAAAAGTTATCAAACTTCTGGATAACAAATTTAAAGAAAATGCGGTTGATAATAAATCTTTTTCAGATGTCGGGAGCGAGGTTGCCGCTGGGATTTTGTTATTAAGCGACTATATCAATCGATTAAATACGCCTCATGCTGATAATACGCAGGAAATAAACGCTATTTCCCAATCGTTATCGTCAGTATTTACCGATGGTTGGAAGAAAACGCCTGCCAGTACTCATCCTCAAATTGATCTGGAAACTTACCAAGTTTTGGCTGAACGCGTAAATGAACTTATCGAAGTGAACCGCAACCAAATTGAGCAATTTGCTGCAAGTGGCGGTCAATCGTTAGACGTTAATCAACTGATCACCTATAACCAAGAGCTGATTAATTTATTTACTTTATTGAACTTAAAAGCGCCGCAATTTTTGCTGAAGTACTCCAATCAGATGTTGAAAGGAGATTTGGCGAAAGTGAATTGGGTTGAAATTGCTCAATCCATGTTGCTTGTTGAAGAAGCTTTACAAAATATTAGTAAACATTCCTGTGATAATGCCAAAGTTACCGACATTAAAACCGCGTTTTTACAACAAAGAAGCCATTCCCAATACATTGGTTTTTATCGCTTAATTACGAATACGGGCGCAGTTGCTCGGCAATATTTTGAATCATTGAGAAAAATTGTTGTTGGTGAAGAACGCGTCTCAAGCGAAGCTGACTGGACAGAAGCCGCGCGGCGCACCGCGTATTACGGCACTGTCTGCCAATTTTTTGGACAAAAAAGTTTATCGGTTGAAATGCGCCGCTTAGCGCACATTTTTGCCATTTTTTCGGCGCAAAAAGAATTTAAAGAAACCGTCTACCCGCCAGTAGTTCACGCATTAGTTGCTACCGAATATATTTTCACCGATTTAGAAGACGCGGCAACACTCGTTGAAAGCGATGTGGATTTCTTAAAAAATGCCGTTGATCAATTAGCTGCTATCTACCCGATTACACAAGATGCACAACGTCTTTTAGCCTCTTCAATGCAAACGGTAGCGCCGAAGAAAGAAAAACCAGCACAAGAACAACAAAGCTTTGATGATTTGTTGGGCGATTTAGATGCGTTGGATAGCTTTATCGATGTTGGAGAAACTACGGTAGCGGCGGTGAAAATAACGGCAACGGTTGATTTTGATTCTGCCACGCCTGCACCCACGCCCGCTTCTGCTTCAACAAATACTTCATCGGCAGCGGTTGAAAGTGGTTTGGGCTTCGATGACATTGCGCCAGTTGCAGAAAAAGAAACCGCAGCGCCTAAAGCTTCCACAGAAGCAGTTGAAGACTTAGGATTTGGCTTCGATGACATTACGCCAGTTGCAGAAAAAGAAACCGCAGCGCCTAAAGCTGCCACAGAAGCAGTTGAAGACTTAGGATTTGGCTTCGATGACATTGCGCCAGTTGCAGAAAAAGAAACCGCAGTGCCTAAAGCTGCCACAGAAGCAGTTGAAGATTTAGGATTTGGTTTTGATGATATTGCACCAGTTGCAGAAAAAGAAATCGCAGCACCTAAAGCTGCCGCAGAAGCAGTTGAAGCGGTGAACTTTGATGATGTATTGGAATTGGATTCAGCGGTAGAAACAGAAATCCAAGAACCCGTTTCTCAAGCCAGTGGTTCTGTTGATGTTGATTTCTTTGAACATACGGGATTGACAGATTGGGAACAATTATCCGTACCGGAATCTAAAGTATCATTTACCGAAAGCCATGAATCAGCGGTGATTGATGATGAAATTAGAGAATTCTTTTTGGAAGAATTTGATGAAAAAATCGTTGAATTATCGGATTCTTATGATATTTGGACGGATCCCGCTCAAGCAGATGAAAGCACTGGAGTGATTCGACGGGCTTTTCATACTTTGAAAGGTTCGGGACGGACTGTGGGCTATGAAGCATTAGGCGAATGCGCGTGGCAACACGAACAAATGCTTAACCGTGTGTTAGATAAGCATTATTCGGTTAACCGCATCGTATTGCACAATGTTAAAGAAGCTATTTGTTTGCTGAAAAAATTGCGTAATGAAGAAACTTTTGTTGAGCATCACCCAGCATTATTAACGCAAGCGTTGATCGCTGAAAAGTCAACTTCTTATTTGCAAAATGAAAATTCAAAACCCAGCGACGCAGAAGTCGATGCGTTTTTACAAAAAGTTTATGCAGAATGTCTGCCCTTTGCTGCTGCCGCGGAAGTTGATACAACTCCGGCGACGATGCCAGAAGTGGAAGCGGTTGACGTTCGCAAAGCAGATATTCCTGATGCCGTAGTTTCTAACGCGGATAAAATTGCCGCCGAGCAAAAAAGAAAATTTTTAGAAGAATTAAATGAAAATATTCGGAAAATGGACGACCATTTGCCGCGGTGGAGAAATGCACCGGATAATCTAGATTATCCAGGGAATATTAAGCAAGCATTTAGCGCAATTGGTAGCTCGAGCCAAAATTTAGGTTATGAATCTTTACAAGAACTTGCTTGGCAAAATGAGAATTTGTTAAACGATATTTTGGATAATCTTTACGATGCGAACCCGATTATTCAAGATTCCGTGGAAGATTCCGTTAATCTTTTGAAAACGATGCGCGGGGAGACTGAATTTATCGAGAATCCGCAAGCGTTACTTTCACAGGCAAAAGCGTTAAACATTGTCAGTCAAACGATGAGACAACGCTTTGTTTCCGCGCGTATTTCTTCTTCTGAAAAACCAGCAGAACCGGCGCCACAACATCAATCCGCCTACGAACAAGCGGCAAAAACCTTGATGCAAGGTTTGGCAATGGGGCAGCTGGATACTGAAGAAACTGAAGTTTTAGCAAATGTGGTTAAATCCCAATTTCAATCGGCAAATATTGATGCCAATACGATTGATGAATCAAAACTAAAACAAATGGTTTCTGATCAGTTGGCTGGCGCTGATCAAAATGTGATTGATCACCTTTTAAGTCATATCGTTACACATACCGCCGAGCAAAAAGCAACCAATAAAATTGCCGATACTTTGCGGCAAATGTTGCGCGCAGGCGATGTTGATGATACCGATGCGACTTTAGTTGCCGATCATTTAGCTAAAAATTTACAAAATGATAAAGAGCTCAATTTTAATGAGTTAATGCCTAATTTAGGTAATCAATTGCATCAATTGCTTGCTTCTGAAAATGGGGCGGAAGGTTTTGTTGACCGCATCGTGCAACGAATTGAGCAGAAATTAGCAATAGATTCGCCGGCAGTTGATGCGTTAGCGCCATCTGATCTTGATTCCAGTTTGGTATCTGTGACAGATGATTTGGGCTTTGGTATTGATGATGCTGTTGAGACGCCTGCGGTAGATGTAAATGAAAATGAGGCGGTGATTGTAGAGGCGCCGTCAGATGCGACAGGTTTATTTGATTTAGGCATTGATGATTTACCAGTTCAAAACAATGTTGCAGCTGATGAGCCCGATGTTGTGGTCGTAGAAAATGCGGTTTCTGACGTGGATAATTCGGGGGAAATCGGTGGTGATTCCGTATTTTTGGATACGGATTTAGTTTCTCCAGATGCCGATGCACCGCAAAATTTTGCAGATGAAACGCCAGAAGTGCAAGACGTTAACGACGTATTGCAAGATATTTATGACGATTTAAAAACAGAAGATGATTTAACGAAAAAAACCAGTCAACAAATCATCGATGCGATTTCGGTTCCAGAGTTGACAAAACCAGCGCCCGAAAAGAAACCGTCTACTCATAAAAAGCCGAATAGAAATATTGAAAAAGAGGCATCAAATGTTCGGTTTTCATCTTTTTCACCGTACATTATGCCGGCACCTTCTTCACGGTTAAGCGAGGAATTATCTAATATTACTAAAGTTCCTTCCGAATCCGCATCAGAAGGCAGTGTGTATTCATTTTCTTTTGATGGCGCAAGACCGCCGGTTCGAGATGCCAGCTTATTTTTAAGGGCTTTGGACGAATTTTCTGGACGTTTTCAATCACTCGAAGAAGATGCTTCCGAAGATAAAATTGAGGAATTATTAGATTCTGTCTACGAAATTGAAGATTCTCTCGATTTAAACGATGTTCCGGCGTGGATTTGGCGCTTGTTAGATGCGATGGAACAATTGTTGTTACAGTACCGGAAAGTCGGCGGTAAAGGTATCCGTCAATCTACGCCGTTATTGAAGCAAAGCTTGGATTTAATTGAACATTATTCTGACGATAGTTCCGAAGAAGATGCAAAACGGACGATGAATTCATTGATGTCAACGCGTCAATGGTTGAGTTCGGAAATTCCACACAGCGATTATGAAATGTCGAAGCCAACGATGATTGCGCGTTCGGCAGCTGACATTCCTTTAGATATCAATGATGATGGTTCTATTGAAACGCCGTTGATTCCTGATCCGAATGTCAACCAAGAAATTGCCAAATTGTTCCATTCCGAAGCCTTGCATTTATTGGGCGATAGTCAATTAGAAGCGGAACAATGGGACGAAAATCGCGAAGAATTAAATCATTTAGACGCTGTTCGTCGTTCTATGCATGCTTTAAAAACCAGTGCAACCAGTGCGGGTTATTCTGCGATTGCGGATTTAGCGCAAGGCGTTGAATTAATTACCAGCCAGATTTTAGATGGACAATTGCAGGGCAACGCGCGCGCCAGCTCTATTCTTGCGGGTGCGATTTGGCAAAGTATGGAAATGTTGGATTCTATTCGCGATGGATATTTACCGACACCAAATCCTTATATTCTCAATCATATCAATAGCTTTTTGGGAATGCCGTTGCCGTATCCTGCTGTGGCAGAAAACGAAAAACGCATTAAAGAAAGAGAAAGAAAACAAGCTGAAGATTTGTTGGCGGCGCAATTTGGTGATGATGACGCTGCTGGTGAGAATGCGCAATCAGATGCTGCGTCAGTAGAAAGTGCAGTTGAAGCAGAAACCGATGTTTCATCGGAAGTTGTTGATGAAGCAGATGCCGAAGAGGAAGTTATCCAAGGCGGCGTGCCGTTTGATGAAAGCATTGACCCTGTTTTGGTTGAGATTTTCACTGATGAAGCTTCTGAATTAATTGCTCAAGCCGAACAATTATTAGGTCAAGATTTAAAAGATCATACCGTTATCGAAGAACTGAAAAGAAATATGCACACCTTAAAAGGTGGCGCGCGTATGGTTGGTTTTACCGTCATCGGCGATACTTCGCATTTGATGGAATCTGTAATTGAAAAATTAGCGGATTATCCTGATGTAAAACATGAACAAGCGAAAACGTTAATCGGTTTAGGTCATGAATCGCTTTATAACATGCTTGATAGCGTGTTACGACATGAAATGCCTGAACCGGCGACGCAAGTTAACTGTTCTTTAGAGCTGTTTGCTAATCAAGGGCGTTTTGAAATGCCCGGAGCAGAACCGAAAGCCGCGGCGAAAAAAGAAAAACCTGTTGAGGAAGTTGCTAAAAAAGAGCCTAAAGCTGAAAAAGCACCGGTTAAAGAAAAAGCGCCGGAAGTTGCAGAAAAAACCAGCGATGTTGCTAAAAAAGCAGAATTACCGGCAGAAAAAAGCAGCAGTACTCCAGATGCGGAAAAACCTGCTGCTGCAGAAGTGCCCGAAAATAATAATAAAATCGGCAATGATGTACAGCGATTTGTTCGCGTCGATTCGGCTTTGTTAGACGATATGATTTCTATGACTGGGGAATATGCGATTGTTCGTTCTCGCATGGAAAACTTAACGTTGGCATCTGAATTTAACTTGAGCGAATTAACCCGCATTGCCACTCGGATCGATGAGCAAATGCGGCGCTTGGATAATGAAACAGAAGCGCAAATGTTATTCCGTCGGGAAAGTGATACGGAAGACGATGAGCATTTTGACCCGTTGGAAATGGACCGTTTCACCGAAGTTCAACAACTTTCGCGGCAATTGTCTGAAGCTATTGAAGACTTGAAAAACGTACAAGAAACGTTGACCGCTGAAAATGCGTTGATGCGCAATTTATCAACGCAACAAGGCGTTTTGCAGCGCGCGATTCAAGATCGTTTGATGGCAACCCAACTCGTTCGTTTTGATGTGAATGAATCTCGCTTGCGGCGTTTAGTGCGGCAAACCGCGAAATCGTTGGGTAAAGAGGTTGATTTGGTGCTGGAAGGCGGCGGCGTCGAATTGGAACGGCGTTTAGTTGAAGATATTTTGCCACCGCTGGAGCATATGATTCGTAATGCCGTGGGGCACGGAATCGAATTGCCACAACAACGTGTCGCCGCAGGAAAACCAGCAAGCGGTACGATTAAAATTAAAGTGACGGCGCAAGCTTCTAACGTACAAGTGCAAGTTATCGACGATGGTCGCGGTTTTGACTATGTTCGGATACGTGAAAAAGCGCGCAGCAAAGGTTGGTTGGATCCAGAGCGAGAAAATGACACCCAATATCTCAATACCATGTTATTGCGTTCGGGCTTTTCAACTGCTGAATCGTTAACGCAAATTTCGGGACGCGGCGTTGGTTTGGACGTAGTCAACGAAATGATCAAGCAACGGCGCGGACGTTTGAGCGTGGATTCTATTCCAGGAAAGGGAACGGAATTTGTTATCGTTTTACCGTTCTCCATGAGTATTGTTGAAGTATTGTTGGTTGATATCGGCGATCAACGTTATGCGGCGCCTATGAATGCAGTTGCAGCAATCAGCCATGTGAGCAAAGAGGAATTGCAACGCAGCTTTAACGGCGAGGTGGTTTATCACGAATATGATGGTATGGATTATCGTTTATTCGTGTTGGCATCTTATTTCCAATCAGCCAATTATGAATTTGATATGGATACGGATACGGCGCCCGTTTTATTTATTAACGGGGTTGGTGAGCCGGTTGCTTTCCACGTTGAACACATTGCAAATCGCCTTGAAATTATTGTGAAAAACGTGAATCGTCAGGTGCTGAATTTACCGGGTATTTCTGGTGCAACGATTTTAGGGGACGGTCGCGTTGTTCCAGTGTTGGATTTATTAGATTTATCAACACGAATTGCGGGATTGTCTCAATTAGAAAGTGTTCATGTGGTTGAAGAAGTTCGCGCCCGACAAGTATTGGTGGTTGACGACTCGGTCACAATGCGTAAAGTTTCTACGCGTTTATTGGAACGCAATGATTATGTTGTTCAAACGGCAAAAGATGGTTTAGATGCGATTGAAGTTTTAAACGAATTTATGCCTGATGTTATTTTGCTTGATATTGAAATGCCACGAATGGACGGCTTCGAATTTGCCGCTCATGTGCGCCAAAATGCAATGTATAACGATGTTCCCATCATTATGGTTACTTCGCGCACGGGTGATAAACACCGTGAACGGGCTGATAAGATTGGCGTGCAAGGATATTTGGGTAAACCTTATCGTGAAGATGTTTTGATTGAAACTATAGAATCTTTGATTGGAGGCAAATCTCATGGCTGATATAGATGTGGTATTGATCCCCAGCGGTGGCGCTGAATTGTTGATTTTTCCGCAAACTTTAGTCAGCCGAGTATTTCCTTATGCGCCGCCTTTATCTTCGGAGACGGAGACGCAATTCGTTGTTGGTAGTATGTTGGTTAATAACGAAAAAATGCCGGTGGTTGATTTTATTTTCACACCGCGCACGGAACCTTATGAGGGCAACCAGCGCATTGTTTTAGTTTCTACGATTAGCAGTGACGTTGGTTTTTTGCGCTATTCCATTGTTTCTTATGGGGAACCGATAACACAGACGATTAATGAATCGGGATTAGTGACAAAACAAATCGGCGGACATCGTTTTATTGCTCAATATGTCAATATTATTGGTTATGAACAAACGCCGGCGGTAATTTTGGATTTACCAAAATTTGAATCAGAATTAAAAATGAAATAATTATGAACCCAGAATACCTTGATTTTGAACAGCCTATTGCCGAACTCGAATATAAATTAAACGAATTAAAACAATTTAGCGAACAATCTAAAGTTGATATTAGCGATGAAGTTGAACGTTTAAAAACAAAATTGGAGCGTTTAACTGGTGATATTTATTCTGATTTAAGCGATTGGCAAATTGCGCAAGTGGCGCGTCACCCCAAACGTCCGTACACATTAGATTATATTCCGCACATTTTTACCGATTTTCGCGAATTGCACGGCGATCGGCATTATGCAGATGATATGGCGATTGTGGGCGGTTTGGCTCGTTTAGGTCAACGCAGCGTGATGGTGATTGGTCACGAAAAAGGGCGTGATACAAAAGCAAAAGTAAGCCGGAATTTCGGTATGCCGCGTCCAGAAGGTTACCGTAAAGCGCTGCGGCTTATGAAATTAGCGGAAAAATTTAAAATTCCCGTCATCACTTTTATTGATACACCAGGCGCGTATCCGGGCGTTGGCGCTGAAAAACGCGGTCAAAGTGAAGCGATTGCGCGAAATTTGTATGAAATGGCAGTTTTAAATACTCCGATAATTGCGTGTGTGATTGGAGAGGGCGGATCTGGCGGTGCGTTAGCGCTTGGTGTTGCAGATACTGTGATGATGTTGCAATACGGAATGTATTCCGTTATTTCTCCGGAAGGTTGCGCTTCGATTTTATGGAGAGATGCTGCGATGGCAGAAGAAGCGGTGACAATTTTGCAAGTAACTTCAACGCGTTTAAAAAAATTGAATTTAATTGATACCATTATTACCGAGCCTTCGGGCGGCGCTCATCGCGATGTTGCGGAAATGAGTAGAACTTTGCACGATGCTTTTTTATCTGAATTAGATCGTTTAGAAGCAATGGACGATGCGACGCGTATTCATCAAAGATTGCAAAAGTTGCGTGCATACGGAAACTTTCTTGGCGAGTAAAAAACTCGTCAAGGAAGATTGATAACTTAATTAACATTGTGAAGTCTATCTTTTACCGCGGTTCATGCGGGATCCGGTTAATCTGTATAAAAGATATGTGATAAATCTCCGCAACCGATAATCGCGTAAAAACTATTATAATTTGAAATTATGATGTGGGGCTTTTTTAAGAAATGGTGCCCAAAAAAAGACTCGAACTTTCACGACCTTGGGTCACTAGCACCTGAAGCTAGCGCGTCTACCAATTCCGCCATTTGGGCTAAAAAGATGGAGCCGGAAACAGGAATCGAACCCGTGACATCCTCATTACAAGTGAGGCGCTCTACCTGCTGAGCTATTCCGGCTTTAAAAGAGGTGCTCATTCTATCTATTTTAGTTTTTTTGTCAATACTCGTTGAGAAAAAAGTATCAGCGTTTTTCTTATCCTTGTTATCATGGAACTTTTGATGATTTCTTAGGATCACTTATGAGCGTTTCCCAGAATAAACTTTGCAAACGACTGCGCAGATTAGTAGGAAAAGCGATTGATGATTATCAAATGATTGCCGATGGTGATCGGATTATGGTTTGTTTATCGGGCGGCAAAGATTCGTATGCGCTACTGGATATATTGTTGGCTTTACAAAAAAGCGCGCCGATTCATTTTGAAATCATTGCGGTGAATTTAAACCAAAAATTTCCCAATTTTCCCGAGCGGGTTCTGCCAGATTATTTAGAAAAACTGGGTGTTAAATACGATATTATCGAGCACGATACCTATCAAGTCGTTATGGAGAAAATTCCCGCAGGAAAAACCATGTGTTCATTATGTTCACGTTTACGGCGTGGGATTTTATATCGTTACGCAGAAGAACACGGCATCACTAAAATCGCGTTAGGGCATCATAAAATCGACGTTATCGAAACCTTTTTCTTAAACTTGTTTTTCACTGGACGACTCAAAGCCATGCCGGCAAAATTATTGAGCGATAATAAAAAACAAATCGTCATTCGTCCGCTGGTTTATTGTGATGAAAAAGATATTGTAAAATACGCCAAATTAAAAGCTTTTCCCATTATTCCCAGTAATCTTTGCGGCGTTCAAAAAAATATGCAACGAACCATCATCAAAGAAATGTTGCTGGCGTGGGAAAAAGATTATCCGCAACGTATTGAACATATTTTTGCCGCATTAACAAAAACCGTGCCCTCGCATTTATTGGATACAGAATTGTTCAATTTTGCCGAGATTGAGCAAAAAGCCATTCGTTTTTGCGAAGAAAGCGACTAATATGAGAAAAAATAGATCGAAATTGTAGCATCTTTTTTGAATAAAAATCTTTTATTTTCATATTTTAATCAAAATAAATTGACATAATGATTGACGAACAGCAGCAAAATAAGCATAATGCACCTCACTGAAGACGACGCGCCCGTAGCTCAGTTGGATAGAGTACTTGGCTACGAACCAAGCGGTCGGAGGTTCGAATCCTTCCGGGCGCGCCAACAGAATTTTAAACCATCGAATCTTCGATGGTTTTTTTATTGCCTTTTTTAAAGAAAGATTTTTAAAATCGCCACTATCAGCAAATTAAGATCGCCATCGCGCCCTTTGTATTAAAATGAACCAGATTTTCATCGTGTTTAAAAAACGAATACAAAAGGAAAAATAATGCGATTATCTGTTACTTTACAAAGCCTTGTAGCATTATTTGCGGTATTATCTTTACCCAGTTGCACCACAAGCAAACCTTATGAATTTTCAAAAGATCCCGTTGAGTTGGCGCCACCATCGCCAACCGTCGTCTCAAAACCAAGCAGTTTTACCGCATGGAAAACTGATTTTATAGAACGGGCGAAAGCGGCAGGCATTGCCGCAACCGATGTCGAACGGCTCATTCTTCCCGTTGAACTTCATCAAAAAACGATTTCTCGCGACCGCCAGCAAGCAGAATTTATGAAAATGCCGTGGGAATATATTGATAATGCGGTGGCGCAAGAACGCATACGGCAAGGACAACAAAATTTTCAACGGCATACCGATTTTCTCCGCACATTGGAAAAACAATACGGCGTTCCCGCGGAAATCATTACCGCCATTTGGGGGCTGGAAAGTTCATACGGCAAAAACACCGGACAATCTGATTTAGCACAATCATTGGCTACTTTGGCGTACGAAGGGCGGCGCCGCGAATTTGCGGAACAACAATTATTGGCATTATTGCAATTGCTCGCGCGCGGCGACGTGCAATGGACGCAATTACGCGGTTCATGGGCAGGCGGAATGGGGGAAACCCAATTTATCCCGAGCACTTGGCTGGAACAAGGTATTGACGGCGATCGCGACGGACAACGCAATCCTTGGGCAACTGCCGATGCTTTAGCGTCAACCGCTCATTATCTCAACCGTTCTGGTTGGCAATCAGGAATCAAACCGTTTTATGAAGTGCGCTTGCCGGCAGGATTTGATTACCGCGCGCTCGACAGCAAACAAACATTATCGCAATGGGGACAATTGGGATTGACCGATCAAAATGGTAAACGTTTAATTGGCGCCGCCAGTGCACAATTATGGTTGCCGGCAGGCGTACAAGGTCCCGCATTATTGTTAACGAAAAATTTTGAAACCATCAAAGTTTATAACAATTCGTCTAATTATGCTTTAGGAATCAGTTTATTAGCCGAACGCATTGCCGGAAAATCTGATTTGGTGCGCGCGTGGCCACGGCACGAACGCCCGCTTTCTACCGAACAAGTAAAACGCCTCCAACAATATTTAACCGTAAACGGCTACGATACGCACGGCAGCGACGGTATTTTAGGCACAAACAGTCGCCGCGCTTTTGCGCGTTGGCAAGCCGATCACGGGCAAGTTCCCGATGGTTTCGTTTCTCAAAGTACCACCGCTACAATTTTGAACTGATCATGCCAGAACTTTATCAGCAATTATTGCAACGTAATCGCGCGTGGGTGGCGCAAAAATTGGGCGAAAATCGTCATTATTTTGACCGCCTTCTTTCGGGACAATCGCCGCAAATTTTTTGGATTGGTTGCGCGGATAGTCGCGTTCCAGAAAATCATATTGTGGGCGCGCAATTGGGGGAAATTTTTGTGCATCGCAATATTGCCAACGTGGTTGTCCACAGCGATGCTAATTTATTAAGCGTGCTTGATTATGCGGTTAATGTGCTGGCGGTGCGGCATATCATTATTTGCGGGCATTACGGTTGCGGCGGTGTTTATGCGGCAATGAAACGGCAATCGGTGGGCTTTTTGGATAATTGGTTGCGTCACATTCAAGATGTTTACGATCGCTATCAATTGGATTTAAATGACATTATCGATGAAGAATCGCGTTGGCGGCGTTTAGTTGAACTTAACGTTATCGAGCAAACTCATTCCGTTGCTTTAACCTCCATCGTGCAACGCACTTGGCATCAGCAAAAAAAACTTGCCGTGCACGGTTGGATATTTGATTTGCGTACGGGATTGATTAACGACAGCGGTTGCCATTTTGATGGTTTGGGGCAAGTGCGCCCCGCCTACCGCATGAATTTTTCCGCGGAATAATATGAAACGGCTAACGGTTCATACTGCGGAAAAGGCGCAGCAATATCCCATTTTGATCGCGCCCGATCTCATTAAAAACGCGTCATTATGGCATCTTTATTGTTCAGCGCCGCACATTGCCATTATCACTAATGAAACTGTCGCACCGCTTTATTTATCGTCATTAAAAGCGGCGTTAACGGATAAAAAAGTGATAGATATCATTTTATTAGATGGTGAATGTCATAAAAATTTAGCTACTTATCAGCATATTTTGACCACTTTATTGGAAGCGCATTTGGGGCGCGATGGTTTATTAATCGCTTTAGGCGGTGGCGTAATCAACGATATTACAGGATTTGTGGCAGCGACTTATCAGCGTGGAATTTGTTGGATAACGTTTCCTACAACATTATTGGCGCAAGTTGATGCTGCTGTTGGCGGTAAAACCGGCGTTAATCATGCTTGCGGAAAAAATATGATCGGTGCTTTTTATCCCCCGCAAGCGGTTTTGATGGATACGGCAACATTATCTACGCTTCCGCCGCGCGAATTTTCGGCAGGACTGGCGGAAGTGATTAAATACGCGCTCATTTATGATATTTCTTTTTTGTCGTGGCTCGAACAACATATGGACGCCGTTTTACGAAAAGAAAAAATATCTTTAGAAAACATGATTATGAATTGTTGCCGTTATAAATCTGAAATCGTTTGCGCTGATGAACGCGAACAAGGAATGCGCGCTTTGCTGAATTTTGGGCATACGTTTGGACATGCGTTGGAAACGATCACCGCTTATCGCCATTGGTTGCACGGCGAAGCGGTGGCAATCGGCATGCGTATGGCAGCGGAATTATCAGAAATGCGCGGTTTGATTTCGGCTGATGAAAAAGCGCGCGTGATTAGTTTATTGCAGCGCGCTCATTTGCCAACGGCAATCGATATCCAATTGAATTGTGAGGATATTTATCAAACATTATTTTTGGATAAAAAAGTGCGCGCGGGGCAATTGCGTTTTGTGCTGTTATCGGGTTTGGGGCAAGCGCACGTGGTTGATGATGTTACCGAAACGGAAATTTTTGCAGTGATTGCGGCGAGTCGATCTGAAAATGAATCATTTGCGCGTTTTTAAACGGTAATTTTTGGGATAACGCATTCATGTTGGTGTTTTCAAAAACGATTCATGTTCGGCAAAATTTCTAAAAGAATACTTGAAAACAAAGTCATAAGCGTTGATAATGCGCGACCAATTTCGAAACAATTAAGCTTGTTTCGAGTGGTGAACTATTTCGATGGGAGTATTTATGAAAGTCATATCTTCACTGAAGAGTGCTAAAACGCGCGACCGCAACTGCCAAATCGTAAAACGTCGCGGCAAATTGTATGTTATTTGCAAAACAAATCCGCGCTGCAAAGCTCGTCAACGTTAGTTAAACTGTTTTCGTTGTAAACCGCCTTTAGGGCGGTTTTTTTATGTTGTTTTATGGAGAAATAGGGTGGAAAAATTTCCGGCGGTAACGGTTTTTGACTTGGATTATCAGGGACGCGGCGTGGCGAAAATCGATGGGCAAGTGGTTTTTATTGAAGGTGCTTTGCCCGATGAAACGGTTACTTTTTGCAAAACGAGCGCGAAAAAGCAGTTTATTGAGGCGGTGGTTGATGAAATTATTGAGCCGTCGCCGCAACGCGTGGCGCCGCGTTGTCCTTTTTATGACCGCTGCGGCGGTTGTGCGTTGCAACATTGGCACAGTCAGGAGCAATTATTGGGCAAACAAAAATTATGGTTAACGCAATTGCAACGTTTAGGCGGCGCGCAACCAGAACACGTTTTGCTGCCGCTAGCAGGAAAAGAATGGCGCTATCGTCGCCGCGCGCGGTTGGCAGTTCATTATGAAAATGATGTTATTGCGGTTGGTTTTAAAGCAAAACGTTCTCATGATGTGGTGGCTGTTAACGATTGTTTGATTTTGCAGGAACATTTAGCCGCCGCATTGCCGTTATTACCCGATTTTTTGCGCGCATTATTACCAGTGAAAGTTGATGAGATTTTATTGACAGCGGGCGAGAAAGTCGCGGCGTTAACGTTGCGGACAAAAAAACGGGCATTGTCGCCGGCGTGGGGCGAAAAATGGGCAAATTTAGCCGGCGCTCATTGGCAATTATGGGAAAATGATCGTTGTCTTTTCGGTGAACCTAATGATTTGTATTATCAGCCAATTTCTGGGGTAACTCTTCATTTTACGCCCGATGATTTTATTCAAGTTAATGCGTCAGTTAATGAGGCGTTGATTCAAACGGTGCTCGCGTGGCTTGCGCCTTTGGAAAAATCAGAAGTGCTTGATTTATTTTCTGGTTTAGGAAATTTTTCTTTACCACTGGCTTATAAGGGCGCGCGGGTGACGGCGGTTGAAGGTGTGCGGGCGATGGTGCAGCGCGGTGCAAAAATGGCAGCAGAACAACAATTATCATCGCGGCTGGAAATGCAATGTATGGATTTATTTTCTGTTTCCGCGGCGCAAATGAAATCGTGGCAGTCGGCAAAATCGTGGTTATTGGATCCGCCGCGTGCGGGTGCGCACGCCGTTGTTCAAGCGTTGCCTAAAAAATTTCCAGAAAAAATTGTTTATGTTTCTTGTAATCCAGCAACTTTGGCGCGTGATGTGGCGATTTTGCAAAGTAAAGGTTTTCATTTAGAACGCGGTCAAGTTGTCAATATGTTTGCGCACAGTGCGCATATTGAGTCTGTCATTTTGATGACAAGAACAATTTAAAATCAATGAGTTGAAACAAGAATTATAGAAGGGCGGTTTAAACGATGAATATCACGGTATTTTGCGGCGCAAGTTTGGGAATGAATAAACTATATCAAGAAAAAACAATCGAGTTGGGAAAATGGATTGCGCAAAATCATCATCAATTGATTTATGGCGGCGGAAAAGTGGGATTGATGGGGTTAATTGCTGATACGGTTTTGGAAAATGGCGGTCGCGTGATTGGCGTGATGCCGCGCTTTTTAGTGGAAAGAGAAATCAGTCATACAAAATTAAATGAGTTAATCGTGGTTGATAATTTGTCGGACAGAAAGGCGCGCATGATTGAGCGCGGAGACGTTTTTATGGCTTTATCGGGCGGACTGGGAACGCTGGAAGAAATTGCTCAAGTGATTTCATGGGCGAGAGTGGGGCAAAATGATAAACCGTGCATTTTGATAAACGTTAACGGTTATTATGATTATTTAGCAAAGTTTTTCGATCATATGATGGAAGAAGGATTTTTATCGCGCGCCGATAGAGAAAAAACGTTGTTTTCGGATAATCTTGAAGAAATCGCACGTTTTATAAAAAATTACCAAAAACCGGAAGTAAGAAAATATCAGTAAATTGAGAAAAAATTGCAGGCAAAATTATTGCGGATAAATCGCGGTTTACCGCACGATTTTTGCGCTTTGATTATCGAAAATGGGGTTTAAGTGTTTCTTTCTGCAATGATGTTTGATTTTCGTTTGGGCGGCGCGTACAATACGCGCTTCTTTATTTTCTGGACAAAAGGATATTGAATGCCAAGTGTGAAAGTACGGGATAACGAGCCGTTTGATGTTGCCATGCGTCGTTTTAAGCGTTCTTGCGAAAAAGCAGGCGTTTTGGCGGAAGTTCGTAGTCGTGAATTTTATGAAAAACCAACCCAAGAGCGTAAACGTAAGTTAGCCGCGGCGGTAAAACGTAATTCTCGGCGTTTGAAAAAAGAACGTAGTCGGTTTGAACGCTTGTATTAATCATGCTTATTCAAGAACAGCTGAAAAGTGCAATTAAAGAGGCGATGCTTGCTAAGGATAAAGCCGTTTTGCAAACATTGCGCATGATGAGTGCTGCTTTTAAGCAAATCGAAATTGATCAGAAAATTGAAATTACTGATGAAGTGGCGATTAACGAATTAGTGCGGCAAATTAAGCAACGTCAAGATGCAATGCAGCAATACCGCCAAGCTGATCGCGAGGATCTTGCGCAACAAGAAGAGGCGGAAATTGCCATTATTCAGCGTTTTTTACCTGCCCAATTGAGTGTTGAAGAAATGCAAGCGCATGTAGATAAAGTGATTGCAGATTCTCAAATGCCTTTGGCTATTTCTTCAATGGGCGCGTTGATGGGAATTTTGAAAAAAGATTTGCAAGGTAAAGCGGATATGGCAGCGGTAAGCGCCTATTTGCGGCAAAAATTGCAAGCTTCTTAATATCGCTCAACGTGGGTAAACGGATCCCAAAATCTTTTATTGATGACCTGATCAACCGCACGAATATCGTGAGTTTGATCGGGTCGCGTCTTTCTTATGCGAAAAAAATGGGCGCCAATTATGTCGCCTGTTGTCCGTTTCATCAGGAAAAAACGCCTTCATTTACCGTTAGCGAAGTCAAACAGTTTTATTATTGTTTTGGTTGTCAGGCAGGGGGCGATGCGCTGCGCTTTTTAATGGATTATGAACATTTATCATTCGTGGAAGCGGTTGAATCTTTGGCGCATTTTCACGGTTTGACGATTCCTTATGAAGAAACCGAATCCTATAATCCTGAAGAAAAATCACGAATCGAATTGGGATTGTTGTGTTTGGCTGATGCCGCGCAATTTTTTCAGCGGTGTTTTTATACGGAAGAGGCGGTTTCCGCGCGAGAATATTTGCGCGCGCGCGGCATTAAGAAACATCTTGTTGATGATTTTTTGTTGGGATATGCGCCGGCGGGTAATCAATTATTGGCGTTTTTGCGTGATAAATATGAACTTCCTTTATTGCAAGCGGTTGGTTTAATTGGTGAAAAAGATGGTCGTTATTACGATTGGTTTCGTCAGCGTTTGATGTTTCCGATTCGCAATATCCGCGGACAAATTATTGCTTTTGGTGCGCGCACCATTGCCAATGAACAGCCCAAATATCTCAATTCTGCGGAATCGCCTTGGTTTAATAAACGCAATGAACTTTATGGTTTTGATACGGCAGCGCGCAGCAAACAAACCTCGTTAATTGTTACCGAAGGTTATGTAGATGTTATTAAAATGGCGCAATTTGGACTGGATAATGCGGTGGCGACTTTGGGCACGGCATTTGGTGATACGCATCTTCAGCAATTAAAAAAGCGCAGTAAAAAAGTCTATTTTTGTTTTGATGGTGATGCAGCGGGCAAACATGCGGCGGAAAAAGCGTTGCATATTATTTTTACGCATTATGAAGAAGGCTACGATTGGCGTTTTGTTTTTTTGCCGGCGGGTGAGGATCCTGATTCTTTTTTAACGCAACACGGCAGCGCCGCGTTTTTGCAATTGTTGGACGCCAGCGAACCGCCATCATTGTTTTTGCAACGTTTGTTAAATATTGATCAGCGGGCAACGTGGACGGCGGAAGAATATGCTGCCGTCGTGGAAAAAGCTGCGCAGTGGTTGGGTTTGTTGCCGCAAGGACATTATCGGCAAATGATGCAAAAACAATTACAAAAACAATTAAATACATCGGTAGCAATTATTGATTCTTCTGAAAAATCAATTGAATATCATGCCGCTGGCGGCAGTTTGGCAGCGGCGCCCACAAAATTGGAAGCGCGTATGGCTGCCGTTTTGCTGCAACAACCAAGTTGGTATTTAAAAATTGATATGAATCAATACGCTTCTTTATTGGCAAAAGAAGTGCCGTTTTTTTATCGATTGTTATATTTATTGCGTTGTGGTGCTGATAAAGCGGTTTTAGAGGCAGAAATCCGTGCCATGCATTTGGAGGTGGATTTGATGCGATCGCGGCAGTTGTTTTCGCTTTTAGATGAAAAATTATTGACGGTTGAATTTGAGGGCATGATGCAGGAATTATTGCGGCAACATCTTAAAAAACAAGCAAGACTTGAAAAATTGGGCAATTAACCCAATTTCGGTAAGAAACTTGATGCCGTTAAAAATGAGGGTAGTGGCGTTTTGGTAGCGCAAATGCGTGATTTGGTTATTGTTTTTGAAAGGATATTTTATGACTGATTTTGAGCGCAATCCGGAAGATGATGATGTTCATGAAGAATACAAAGAATTATTTGAACAAGGACGTGAGCAGGGTTTTTTAACCTACGAAGAAATCAACGAAACATTGCCAGAAAGTGCGGTAGAAGGCGAAAAATTTGATGAATTAATCGCTTTTTTAAACGAAAACGGTATTGATGTTGTTGAAACGCCACCGGAAGAAGAGGAAGCGGTTACCGATGATGAAGAATCGCTTGCTAATAATGTTTTGTCGAGCGCTGATGCAGAAGTCGGTAGAACAACGGATCCGGTAAGAATGTATATGCGCGAAATGGGAGCGGTGGATTTATTAACGCGGGAAGGAGAAATCGCCATCGCAAAACGCATTGAAAGCGGTTTGGATTTAGTGCAACAAACTTTAGCAGAATTTCCTTTAGCAATTGCCGCTTTGGTTGCGGAATTTGAACGCGTTGAAGCGGGGGAAGGTCGTCTAAGTGATTTGGTCAACGGTTACGGCGATCCGTTTGCACAAAAAACGGAAGAAGCAACCGATGACGAAGAAACAGAAAGCGCAGTTTCATCAGAAGATGAAGACGATGAACTTTTAACGCAAGCAGGCGATGATGACGACGAAGACGGCGACGAAAGCACGGAAGCAGAAATTACCGTCAACGATAGTTTGGAAGAAGCGCGGGAGAAATTATTAGAACTTTCGCAAGTTTTTAAAAAATTAAAAACGGCTTTGGATAAAGGGCAAAGTTTAGCGACAAAGAAAAATCAGAAGTTGCATGACGAAGTAAAACAATATTTTGTGGCTTTTTCTTTTCCGCAAAAAACAATGGATTTGATGGAAGCGCAATTAGAAGAGCCGATGGAAATGATTCATGCCATTGAGCGGCGATTAATGCGTTTGGTGATTGAAAAATCCGGCATGCCGCGCAAGAGTTTTATCAGCGATTTTCCAGGGCATGAAACGGATTTGGAATGGGTGGTTAAACAATCAACATTGCGGCGTAAATATGCCGAAAAATTGAAATTAATGATTGAAGACGTGCAAGCCGAGCAGCAAAAATTTTTAGAAGTAGAAAAAACTTACGGCATGTCCATTCAACAAATCAAGGATATTTATCGCCAATTGGCAGTGGGTAAAGAACGCGCCAAACGGGCAAAAGAAGAAATGGTTGAGGCGAATTTGCGCTTGGTGATTTCAATTGCGAAAAAATACACCAACCGCGGCTTGCAATTTTTGGATTTAATTCAAGAAGGTAATATTGGTTTGATGAAAGCGGTGGATAAATTTGAATATCGCCGCGGTTTTAAGTTTTCAACGTATGCCACTTGGTGGATTCGGCAGGCGATTACGCGTTCTATCGCCGATCAGGCGAGAACTATTCGGATTCCTGTGCATATGATTGAGATAATTAATAAATTGAACCGAATTTCGCGTATGTTGCAACAAAAAAATGGACGCGATCCAACGCCAGAAGAGTTATCAGTTGCCATGGATATGCCTGAAGATAAAATTCGGAAAGTGTGGAAAATTGCCAAAGA
>NZ_LGVW01000027.1 GCF_001263335.1 Dichelobacter nodosus | reverse complement strand
AAATGCCCGACGATCTCGAAGGGTTTATGCAAGAAATGGAGCGCAAATTGTTGATTAAAGCCTTAAAAGAAAACGGCAACAATAAAACGAAAGCCGCCGAATCTTTGGGCATTAGTTTTCGGGCAATGCGTTATAAATTAAAAAAATTAGGAATTGATTGATGCAAGTTTTAAGCAATATTGATTTACGAGACTGGCACACTTTGGCAGCGCAATCGCAAGCAAAAACATTGTTACTTTTGCAAGAACCCGAAGAATTAAAAGCG
>NZ_LGVW01000026.1 GCF_001263335.1 Dichelobacter nodosus | reverse complement strand
GGGAGCGATGCGCTTTTTGATTTTGAACTGCAACCGCCGGTTTATGCTCAAGAAGATGCGTGTATTTTATTGGAGGAACGTCCTCATTGGCGGTTGGCTTTGCAGGAAGCGCAGACTAATTGGAAAGTTAAACCGTGGTTTGTTTTGGCATTTATGCATCAAGAATCGCGATTTGATCCGCGGGCATTGAGTAAATCGATGGCTTATGGTTATGCGCAGGCAAAAGATGATACGTGGGATTGGTATATGATGAAAACGGGGCGTTATGATAGCGTGCGCGATCGTTTTGATGATGCGGTGGATTTTATGGGATTTTATGTAAATCGTAATCGTGACCGTAATCACGTAGCCATTAATGATGTGAAAAATCAATATCTTGCTTATCACGAAGGTATGGGCGGTTTTGAAAGCGGTAGTTATTTAGCAAAACCATGGTTATTGGCGGTTTCCGATAAAGTGGTCAACCGCGCGCATATGTATCGCGAGCAATTGCGGCGGTGTCCATTATGAATGAGAAAGCATGTTGGCAGCTGCCGCAGGATAAGGAAAGCGTTTATCGTCATATTTTTGCCGGTGGGGTTTTTGCTTATCCAACGGAAGCCGTTTACGGATTGGGCGGAAATCCTGCCGATGAACGGGCGGTTTGTGAGATTTTGCGTTTAAAAGGGCGAACGGCGGCAAAAGGTTTGATTATGGTTGCGGGTAATTGGGCGCAATGTTGCGGTTGGGTGAGCGGCGTTTCTAAACGCGATCAAGCGGAAATGATGGATTGGGCAGGCGATTATCCCACAACGTTTATTGTTTACGCAGGGGAAAAATTGTGCGCGCACGTTGCTACCGCTGACGGCAAAACGGCAATTCGTATTTCACAACACCCGTTAATTCAAGAACTTTGTGCTTTAATTGGGCAGCCGTTATTGTCAACATCGGCAAATTTAAGCGGTCAGGAACCAGCGCGCAGTGTGGCAGCAGTGCGGCAGTATTTTCCAGATTTACCAATGGTTTTAGGCGCATTGGGCGCGGCAGAACGTCCCAGCCGTATTATTGATTGGCATAGTCGGCAGGTTATTCGTGCGTAATAAAATTGATGAAAATATGCGCGAAAGCATGCTGATGAGTTGCGTTAAAAAAAGGCGAGAATCACCAATCTTTATCTGGCTATCAATGTATATTATGATACTATCGGCGCGCATGCGGGGCGTTTTAGTAGGCAGATAAAAAAAGGGCGAGATGGTGCGAAATATCGGCGTCATGATTTTTTAAATCTGGAATTCTTTGTGAGTTTTTGGATAAAATTGCAGCCATCTTTATTATCTGCTGATTTAAAAGGAGTTAAGTATGAGTCTAGTTGGTGTTGATATAGGACAGTATGCAATCAAGATTGCTAAGGCAAAAAAGAGTGGGAAGGTTTTTGTTTGCGACTTCTTAATCTCTGAAGTTATTCCTTCGGATATTAGAGAAAAAAAGGATAAATTAGCACTCAAAAATCTTTTAAACAGAATATGGAAAGAATACAAACTCTCTAGTTATACCCCCGTTATTCACGTTCATGCCGGCGATACGATTATGCGACAAGTTCATGTGGACGAATCTTTAAGCGGCAATGAACTTGAAGGCGCGATGGAACTCGATTTAGCGCCCGCCATTCCTTTCGGAATTGAGCAAGTTTATTTTGATTATGCAGAAAAACCTGATGCCAACGGTGATCGCTTAGCCGTTGCTGCGCGCCGCGATTTAATTGATCCTAAAACAGATTTATTTGTCGATCCTAAAAAACCCAAAGCTAAAATTAAACCAATGGTCGATGTGGACGTTTTTGCTTACGAGCGTTTGGTTTCTTATTTACCTAACTCCGGGGTTGCCAGCGAACCCTGCTTTATGATCGCTGATATTAGTTATAATCGCTGCCGATTTGCCGTGTATCGCGATCATAAATATGTGTTCCATAGAGAGCAGCAATTGGGCGGACAAAAGATCAACGAAAATTTCATTGATGTTTATGATATTGATAATGAAGCCGCTGAAGTTAAAAAGATAAATCAGAATTTTGGTGAAGAGTATAATGAGCTCGTTTTAACGCCTTTTGCGGCAGAATTAGCAGAACAAATTAATTTGGCTATCGATTTCTATGAAGCAAGTAGTCCTGATTCGGCTTCAGTTGAAAAAATTTATTTAACGGGCGGTGGCGCAAATACGCATAATTTGTTGAAAAAATTAGAGCAAAATTTGAGTATTAGCGTTGATTTGTTGGATTTATCTCGTTTTATTAAATTGCAAAGAGGGCAGCCTGATTTGTTGCGAAACGGATTGAGTCATGCGCTGGCAATTGGATTGGCATTGGAGACAAAATAATGGCAAGAAGATTTAACCTACAACCTTGGCGTCATGAACAAAGGGAAGCGCAACGAAAAACTTTTATAACGATTACCGCTGCAATCGCAGTCATTACAGCTTTGCTGCTTGGAGCGTATTGCATCATGATGGATCGGTATATTGAAAGCCAGCAAAATGGAATCAGTAGACTAGAGCAAAAGATTAAAGATTGCGAAACAGCAGAAAAACAAATTGCGGTAATTAAAAAATTAAATGAAGGAATAGAGCAACAAATCTCTACCATCTATGCTTTGCAGCTTCAGCGTTCAACAACTGTGGAAATCCTCGATCATATTGCTAAAAAAACTCCAGAAAACATTTTGATTAATAATATTTCCTACGGTAATGATTCTGGAAGAGGGCGAAAAGCGGATATTGCTGCGGGGGAAAAAGTGTTGCTGATTAGCGGCGTTGCGGAAAATGAGCTGGCGGTTTCTTCTTTTATGTCGGAGCTCAATAGTTTTGGGCAATTTGCGCCGGCAAAAATCGTCGGTATCGAAAGAGCAAGCAATACCGATCGTTATACCGTTCCTGATGATACTGATGTGCGATCTTTCCGGGTTAGTATCGTCGTTTCTCCTAAAGCCTCGGATAAACTTAATCCAGAATCAATGCAAGAAAAATAGGAGTAATCGATTATGAAAGGTTTTGTGAGTCCTGCGAAGTTAGATACTTCAAATATAGGTGGTTGGCCTATTTACTATAAGATTCCCATGTGGGTGTTGCTTGTTGTTGCCATGTTTGCTCTTGCAAAATCCGCTTTGTTCAAGGAGCGAGAAGATAGCATTGCCGCAAATGAAGCCAAAATTGCATCTTTGGAGAAAAGTTTTGCCGATATTTTTCAAAAAACGGTGGATCTTCAACAGTATCAGGTAAGAGCAAATGAATTGTGGAATATATTGGAAGGATTGTTAAAATATTTGCCGGAAAGCGATCAAGCTCCTGAATTAATTAAAGAAGTTAACCAGTCTGCACTCAATAGTAGCATCGCCATTACTAAATTTTCTCCCGCGGCAGAAGTGAAAAGCGAATCTTATACAATCAATCCGTTTATTTTAGTGACGAAAACGAGATTTGAGAATTTTGCAACGTTTGCGGAAGCTTTAACGAAACTTGATCGTATTATGAATATCGTAAACTTTGATTTAAATGTTGCTCCTCAAGAGGATCAAAATTTTATCGATGAAAAAAATATGATCGATGTTTCTGCACAGCTTCAAACTTATGTTTACGATAGCGAGATGATTGAAGGGCTTCGTAAAGAGGTAATGCAAAGTACGAAAAACATGAAGAAAAACGTGAAATAAGGCAGAGGAACTATCATGAAAACAAAATATGAACTTATCGCGGTAATATGTTGTTACGTTTCTCTGGTGGGATTTGGTGAAATTTTGTTGGCAGAAAGACCAGATAGGGCAGTGGAAGCGTCTATTAATAGAATACAAAGTAATGCGCAACCGAGTAAAAACCTCGATTTGGGATCGCTTCCTAACATAGAAAAATATAATCCTTATGTTTATTCTTCGCCCAGCGATAAAGATCCCTTTATACTCAAAGCTTTTGTAAGCCGAATGCAAACAGAAGAAGAAATGCAAGAGCAGCCAATTTCAGAAATTTGTGATAATCGCTCTTGTGATGGTGATCCGCCAGCTCCGCACGAACCTTATTTTTTAGAAAATTATGAACTCAGTCAGCTCGCTATGGTTGGTTTTGTTATCAACCGGAAAAATTGTCAGAGTTCTCATGAAGACTCTTGCGAGAAAATCGCATTGATTAGTACGCCTGATGCCGGCATTATTGAAGCGAGAAAAGGCGAATATATGGGCAGGGATAACGGATTGATTATGGAAATTCATAAAGATCATATGACGATTAAGGAAGCAAAGAAGGTTCCCGGGGGTTGGCAGAATCCTAATCCTCCTTTTGAGCTAATTGTTAGATAATTTTGAGGTATAGGAAGACACAATGAAAAAGTTAATTTATGCGAGTATGTTGTTGGTAAGTTCCCATATTTTCGCGGGAACGATCACAGGGATTGATGCGGTTGCAGGAGGAAATAATCGTTTCAATCTGGTTTTTAAAAATGCAGATGCTGAACCCGTCAGTTTTAATACCAACGCGCCCACAGCGATTATTTTGGATTTCCCGAGAACAACTTCCGCGCTGCCCAGCCGTGAAGTGCCGATTAATGCCAACGGCATTTTTTCTGTTGACGTAATCCCCGGTGATGATCGGACGCGTGCCGTGGTTAATTTATCCAAACCCATGAGCTATAACGTTTCTCGTGTGGGAAAAGATATTTATCTTTCTTTGCCTTTATCCGATGCAGCGCCCGCTTTGAGTCAAAATACTTCTGCAGGATTATTCAATATTGCCAACGCTGCGCCACAGTCAAACTTTTCAACTAATGCTACAGCACAGCGCAAAGCTTATGCCTATAAATTGGTTCCTACATTCCATAAAAATGGTAAAAAAGGAGGTCTTTTGTCATTCAAACTGCCTGATAAAGACACTTACGTTAATTTGAAGCAAGAAGGCGGCACATTAGTTGCGACGATCAGTGATTACAAACCTTCACGCGATGAAGAACGGCGCTTAGATGTTGCTGACTATGCTACGCCGGTGATGCGTGTTGATATCACAGGAAAACAAAAAGATACCAAGATTGAAATCTATATGGGGCGTAATCCGTACGATTACAAAACCTATCAAAATGGCGATATTTATAACATTGAAATCAGCGAGCCAGATTTAGATTCTTTCGAAAATAAAGCCAAAGAATTAACAGGTTTTGCGCCGAATAAAGTTTATACCGGTGAGCCGTTATCATTGAACTTCCAAGATATCGAAGTGCGCGCGGTGCTCAATATTATTGCTGAATTTACGCAACAAAATATTGTAGTTAGCGATACGGTTTCTGGAAATATTACTTTGCGTTTGGATAATGTTCCTTGGGATCAAGCATTAGATATCATTATGAAAACCAAAGGATTAGCAAAACGCGAAAACGGTAATGATAAAACCGGAAGAATTATCTATATTGCGCCCGAAAAGGAATTGGATACGGCAGAAATTGACGCGTTAGAAGGTTGGCAGAAAAAACAACAATTAATGCCAATGCAAACTGATTTTATCAGAATTAAATATGCTAAAGCATCTGATTTACAAAGAATTTTAGAAAAATCCCGTGAAATATCTTCTGATGGTACAAAAAATGGTATTTTAGCGGCGCAAGACGCAGTTTTATCAGCGCGTGGTTCTGTGACTATTGATGAAAGAATGAACGCGCTCATTGTTAGTGATATTCCTGCTAAAATTCAGGCAGTGCGCGATTTAGTGGCTCGATTAGATGAATCCGTGCGCCAAGTTTTGGTTGATGCACGTTTGGTTATTACTAAAGATAATTTTGCTCGCGATTTGGGTGCACGTTTTGGTTTATCCTTTAAGGGTACAGCGGGTAGTAATCCTATTGTGGGTAGTGGTAATTTAACTGGCACTACTTTTTATGCTGGCATGTTGGAAGAAAAAACCATACCCATCGATAATCGTCTTGGAGTAAATTTGGGAATTGCTTCTCCCAATGTCAGAGCTCCTTCTTACGGTATATCTATCTTAGGCTCCGATGTGCTCGTAGATTTAGAATTGCAAGCTTTGCAAAATGAAGGGCGTTCCGAAGTTATTTCTAGTCCACGCGTGGTAACACAAGATGGCAATCAAGCAAAAGTGATGTCTGGTCAGGAAATTCCTTATAGTACTCTTGATGACAAGGGTTCTGTCCAAACTGATTACAAAGAAGCTTTGCTTTCTTTAGAGGTTACACCGCGCGTTACTCCTAATGATCGGGTCAATATGGAAATTGAAATTAAAAAGGATCGTGTAAATTGGAGTGAACAAGTTCTAGGACAACCAGCAATAGATAAAAATCTGTTGAATACTAAAGTAGAAGTTGCTAATGGAGAAACCATTGTGCTTGGTGGTATCTATGAGCAAGAACAATCACTTAGTGAGAATAAAGTACCTTTGTTAGGTGATATTCCCGTGGTTGGTAATGTATTTAAAAATACCAATAAGAAATTCACTAAAAACGAATTACTTATTTTCATTACGCCGCGCGTTATCGATCAACGCTTAACCGATAGCGATAAATTCTCTAATTTGCGCGACAACTAAGCGTTAGGTTTTTATTTGCCCCACTTTTGTGGGGCTTCTTGTTTTTTCCTTGAGGTAATAATGCGTTACGAACCCGTGATTGGTCTTGAACTCCATATTCAATTAAATACTCACAGTAAACTTTTTTCTCCTTCTTCCGCAGCTTTTGGCGCCGAAGCGAACACGCACGTCAATGAAATTGATTTGGCTTATCCGGGCGTTTTGCCGGTATTAAACGAACAAGCGTTGGCATCAGCGGTATTATTTGGTTTAGCTTTGGGCAGCCGCATTCATTCTTCTGCCGTTTTTATGCGCAAAAACTATTTTTATCCTGACTCGCCAAAAGGTTATCAAATCAGCCAGTTAAATGATGCGGTTATTTTGGGCGGACAAGTCAGCATTGATGTTGACGGCGCCACGCAGACCGTACGTATCAATCGCGGGCAGTTAGAAGAAGATGCGGGAAAATCCGTGCATGATATTTTTTCCGATCGCACGGGTATCGATTTGAACCGCGCCGGCGTGCCGCTCATTGAATTGGTTTCAGAACCTGATATGCATTCCGCGGCGGCAGCGGTGGCTTATATGCGCAAAATCCATCATTTAGTGCGTTATTTGGGCATTAGCGATGGCAATATGCAAGAAGGATCATTTCGTTGCGATGCGAACGTTTCCATTCGTCCGGTCGGCAGCAAAGAACTCAATGCCCGCGTGGAATTGAAAAATATCAACTCTTTCCGTTTTGTGGCTCAAGCAATTCAAATCGAAATTGAACGGCAAAGCGACATTTTGGACGCCGGCGGCAGCGTTGAGCAAGAAACGCGGCTTTTTGATCCGGAAAAAATGCAAACAAGAACCATGCGCAGCAAAGAAAATGCCAACGATTATCGCTATTTTCCGGATCCTGATTTGTTGCCACTCCATTTAAGCGCGGAAACTATTGAACATATTCGCGCGCAATTGCCCGAATTGCCCGATGCGCGCGCGCAACGTTATCGCAAAGATTATCAGCTCGATGACGAAACTATTGCATTCCTCGTACAAACCCGAATGATTGCCGATTATTTCGATGCCGTCGTTGCCAAATGCCACGACGCCAAACTCGCTGCTAATTGGATTTCCGTAGAATTAGCGCGGTTGCTCAATGAACATCATTTAAGTTTTGAACAAAATCCTGTTTCCGCGGAACAATTTTCTCAATTATTATTGAAAATTCATGATGATACGATTTCGGCGCAAAATGGTAAAAAAGTGCTGGATTACTTATGGCAGCACGCCGATGCGGATGTTGATGCCGTCATTGATACGCAAGGTTTACGGCAAATCAGCGATGATCAAGCGTTGAAAACATGGGCGGCGGAAGTATTGGCTGCTTATCCGAAGCAAGTTGCCGATTATCGCGGTGGACAAGAAAAACTTCTTGGCTTTTTTGTCGGGCAAGTGATGAAAAAATCGCGCGGCAAAGCCAATCCCAAAACGGTAAACGATATCATCAGCCAAATGCTTCAAGCGGAATAAAACCGCCGCTGAAGTTAATGCGCTTCCTTTTTCTTGCGGCTATAATTGCCGCTCCTTTTTTTAGTGGATAAGAGTATGACTAATAACGATACGGCGTATATTCGTAACATTGCGATTGTCGCCCACGTCGACCACGGTAAAACAACTTTGGTTGATCAGCTGCTGCGCCAATCCGATACCTTAGCGAAACGGGCAGAAATTCATGAACGTATGATGGATTCAATGGATTTGGAACGCGAGCGCGGGATTACTATTTTGGCGAAGAATACGGCGATTCGTTGGCACGATTATCAGATTAATATTGTCGATACTCCAGGGCACGCCGATTTTGGCGGCGAAGTTGAACGCGTTTTATCGATGGTAGATAGCGTTATTTTATTGGTTGACGCGACCGATGGCCCGATGCCGCAAACGCGTTTTGTTACGCAAAAAGCTTTTAATATGGGACTGCGCCCAATTGTACTCATCAATAAAATTGACCGCCCCGAAGCGCGTCCGGATTGGGTTTTAAATGAAACTTTTGATTTATTTGACCGTTTGGGTGCCACCGATGAACAGTTAGATTTTCCAATTGTTTATGCTTCTGGATTAAATGGTTACGCCGGCGATAATCCCGATATCCGCTCGGGAGATATGACTTATCTTTTTGAAACGATTGTCAAATATGTAAAAGCGCCGCAAGTTGATCGTACAAAACCATTTCAAATGCGGGTTTCTTCATTGGATTATTCGCGTTATACCGGCGTGATTGGCGTGGGACGCGTTGAGCGCGGCACAATCAATAAAAATACGCCGGTTAAAATCGTTGGACGAGATGGCGCCATGCGCAGCGGACGCATTTTGCAAATGTTTCGTTTTTTAGGTTTGGAAAAAGTAGAAATCGAACAAGCCGCCGCCGGCGATATTATTTCTTTTACCGGCATTGATCCGCTCTATATTTCCGATACGTTATGTGATCCTAATTGCGTGGAAGCATTGCCGAGTTTGACGGTTGACGAACCAACAATGAGCATGACGTTTCAAGTAAACACTTCTCCATTTGCCGGACGGGAAGGCAAATTTGTTACCTCGCGGCAAATTCAAGAACGTTTAGAACGTGAATTAATTCATAACGTTGCTTTGCGCGTGGAAGCAATGGCAGATGCCGATAAATTTAAAGTTTCTGGTCGCGGCGAACTGCATTTATCTGTTTTGATTGAAACGATGCGGCGCGAAGGTTACGAGCTTGGCGTTTCGCGTCCGGAAGTAATTTTTAAAGAAATTGACGGCGTCAAACATGAACCTTATGAGCTTGTTTTGCTTGATATTGATGAAGAACATCAAGGCGCGGTGATGGAGCGCATGGGCGAACGTAAAGGCGATTTGCAAAATATGGTGGTTGACGGCAAAGGACGCGTGCGGCTGGAATATTTGATTCCAACGCGCGGCTTGATTGGTTTTCAAACAGAATTTATGACGATGACTTCCGGCACGGGTTTAAAATTCCAATCTTTTGATCATTATGCGCCGGTTAAAGAAGGTTTGGGCAAAACACGGCGAAACGGCGTATTAATTGCCAACGGTTCCGGCAAAGCGCTGGCTTATGCCTTGTTTAATTTGCAAGAACGCGGACGTTTATTTATCGGGCACGGCGATGAAGTTTATGAAGGCATGATTATTGGCATGCACAGCCGCGATAATGATTTAGTGGTTAATCCATTGAAAGCAAAACAATTAACCAATATTCGCGCTGCCGGTTCAGATGAAAATATTATTTTAACGCCGCCGATTCATCATTCTTTAGAGCAAGCTTTGGAATTTATTGATGATGATGAATTGGTGGAAGTGACGCCGAAATCGATTCGTTTGCGCAAAAAATATTTGCACGAACTCGAACGCCGACGCGCCCCAAAAGAATAACGTTTCGAGGCTGATCATTTCAGCCTCTTTTTTTAAGCTTTTTGCCCAAATTATTGGGCGTTTTATGCTTTTTAGCTGCTAGAATAAACCGTTTTTGAATAGAGTTAGGAAACAACAAAATGAGCGAATCGATGGCAACACGCTATCAGCCGGCGGAAATTGAGGCAAAGTGGTATCAAATTTGGGAACAAAATGGAGATTTTAAACCCAGCGGCACGGGCGATGTGTTTTCCATTATGATTCCGCCGCCAAACGTCACCGGCAGCCTTCATATGGGACATGCTTTTCAAGATACGATTATGGATATTTTGATCCGCTATCACCGTATGAATGCGCACAATACATTATGGCAAGTTGGCTGCGATCACGCGGGTATTGCCACGCAAATGGTGGTTGAACGGCGTTTAAATGCGCAAGGAAAAACGCGGCATGATTTGGGACGCGAGGCGTTTTTACAAGAAGTTTGGCAGTGGAAAAAAACCTCCGGCGGACAAATTATGAAACAATTGCGGCGTTTAGGCACTGCTGTGGATTGGTCACGCGAACGTTTTACGATGGACGAGGGCATGTCGCGCGCGGTGTGTGCGATGTTTGAACGTTTATATGATGACGGCTTGATTTACCGCGGTAAACGTTTGGTTAATTGGGATCCGGTATTAAAAACGGCGATTTCTGATTTGGAAGTTGAAAACCGCGATGAGCAAGGATTGATGTATTACGTGCGTTATCCTTTTGCTGCCGGACAAGGGCTTGACGGTCAATTTATGATGATTGCCACCACGCGTCCGGAAACGATTTTGGCAGACGGCGCGCTGGCAGTTCACCCAAATGATGAGCGTTATCAAAAAGTTGTGGGGAAAAAAGTGCACGTGCCGTTAACCGAACGCACGGTTACCATTGTGGCTGATGATTATGTTGATCCCGAATTTGGTACGGGTTGCGTCAAAATCACGCCGGCGCACGATTTTAACGATTACGCGGTGGGCATGCGTCACAACATCACGCCGATTAATATGCTAAACCCTGATGCAACGTTAAACGACAATGTTCCGCCGATTTATCGCGGTTTGGATCGGGAAACGGCGCGGGAGCGCGTGGTTGCGGATTTAAAAACAGCAGATTTGTTGATAAAAACCGAGCCGCATCTTTTAAAACGACCGTACGGCGATCGCAGCGGCGTGGTTATTGAGCCGTATTTAACCGATCAATGGTTTGTTGATTTGAGTAAAAAAGGTTATGAACGTTTAACGAAACCTGCGATTGAGGCGGTGCGCAGTGGTCGCATTCGTTTTGTGCCGTCTAATTGGGAAAATACTTATTTCCATTGGATGGAAAATTTACAAGATTGGTGTATTTCTCGGCAATTGTGGTGGGGACATCGCATTCCTGCTTGGTATGACGCCGATGGACATATTTATGTGGCAGAAAACGAAGCCGCCGCGCGCGAAAAATATCAATTAGCAGACGATGTGCCGTTAACGCAAGATGAAGACGTGTTGGATACGTGGTTTAGTTCTGGATTATGGCCTTTTGCAACGCAAGGTTGGCCCGAATCAACGCCCGATCTCAATACTTATTATCCGAGCAGCATTTTAGTGACTGGTTTTGACATTATTTTCTTTTGGGTCGCGCGCATGGTGTTATTGGGACTGTATGCGATGGACGGCAAAGTACCATTCCATACCGTTTATATTCACGGTTTAGTGCGCGATAGTGAAGGCAAAAAAATGTCTAAATCCAAAGGCAATGTGATTGATCCGATTGATGTTATTGACGGCATCGATTTGGAA
This sequence comes from Dichelobacter nodosus, assembly GCF_001263335.1. Taxonomy (GTDB): domain Bacteria; phylum Pseudomonadota; class Gammaproteobacteria; order Cardiobacteriales; family Cardiobacteriaceae; genus Dichelobacter; species Dichelobacter nodosus. The sequence goes on along the minus strand of NZ_LGVW01000026.1, from coordinate 36,574 downwards.
ACTTTGGTAGCAAAAAGAACCGAAAATATGATGCAGCCGCAATTAGCGGAAAAAATTGCGGCGCAAACGCGCAAAGAATTTCCAGAAGGCATTCCTGCTTGTGGCACCGATGCTTTGCGTTTTACTTTTGCCGCACTGGCAACCAGCGGTCGCGATGTGGTTTTTGATTTGCAACGTGTTGAAGGTTATCGCAATTTTTGCAATAAATTGTGGAACGCCGCGCGTTTTGTGTTGATGCAAACGGAAGGAAAAGAAATTGCCGCAACCGTTGAATCCAAAGATGCAGTCGCGCGTTGGATTGATGACCGTTTATGCGTCACGATTGCGGCGGTGCGTCAAGCGTTTGCGGAATATCGTTTTGATTTTGCGGCAACGGCGATTTATGAATTTGTGTGGCACGATTATTGCGATTGGTATTTGGAATTGGTTAAACCCGTTCTTAATAAAAATAATCCCGACGAAGCGGCAAAAGCGCAAACGCGGCGGCATTTATTAACGATTTTAGAAACGATTTTACGCCTCGCGCACCCGATTATGCCGTTTATCAGCGAAGAAATTTGGCAAACTTTGCGCGATTTGCTCCATTTGCCTGAAAAACACATTACGCATTGCGCTTATCCGCAAGTTGCCGCCGATTGGGCGCTTGATGAAGATGCGCAGGCGCAAGTTTTGTGGTTGCAGGCGGTATTATTAGGCGTGCGCAAAATTCGCGCGGATATGGATATTGCGCCGGCGAAATTGTTGCCGTTATTGCTTGATAAAGTCAGCGCGCAAGATCAACATTATTTGCAGGCGCAAAAAGAACGTTTGCTCGCTTTGGGACGGTTGCAAGAAATCACGATTATTACGGGCGCAGCGCCAGAATCAGCGGCGTTTGTAGTCGGTGAAATGCAAGGATTAATTCCGCTTGCCGGATTAATCGATAAAACGGCAGAACTCGCGCGGCTCGATAAAGAGATTGAAAAAATTGAAAAAAATCAAGCGAAATTGAGCGCGCAACTTAATAATCCTAAATTTGTTACGCAGGCACCCGAGGCATTAGTTGCGCAAACGCGTGCGCAATTGTCCGCCGATGAAACGGCGCTTAAAGCGTTAAAAGAGCAACGCCAAAAAGTCGAACAAATGTAACCGCGTTTTGATGAAAACCAGCTGATTATCAGCTGGTTTTTTTATGGTGCGATACAAATTAATAAACTTGACAAGGAAGGAACATCGTTTTTAGTATGGTGCCGCGGTTATTTTATTGAAATGCTCGTCTCTACGATGACTTGCTTCATCGCGGGCGGCAATATTTGTGAAGCCGTAATCTACTAATTTTAATAAGGAGATAACTATGCCTTGTACAACGATTTTAGTTGGCAAAAAAGCCAGCTTCGATGGCTCAACTTTAGTGGCGCGGAATGAAGATTCTCCCACCGGAATTTATAACCCGAAAAAATATGTCGTCGTGCAACCGAGCGAGCAGCCGCGCGTTTATAAATCAGTATTATCACATGTTGAAATTCCGCTGCCCGATGAGCCAATGCGTTATACCTGCATGCCGCATGCGATTGATAAAGAAGGCATTTGGGGATCGTTTGGTGTCAATACTGCCAACGTTTCTATGAGCGCAACAGAAACTATTACGTCTAATGAACGCGTTTTAGCCGCGGATCCGTTGGTGAAATATGTTGCCGCAGTTGGTAAAGAAGGCGATGAAAATTATATTCCCGAACAAGTCGGCGGCATCGGCGAGGAAGATTTTGTTACTTTGCTTTTGCCGTATATGCGTACCGCGCGCGAAGGCGTGATTCGTTTGGGCGAATTGTTGGAAAAATACGGCACGTATGAAATGAGCGGCATTGCTTTCCAAGATGTCAACGAAATTTGGTGGTTGGAAACCATCGGCGGTCATCATTGGATTGCAAAACGCGTGCCTGATGATTGTTATGTCATTATGCCGAACCAATTCGGAATTGATGATTTTGATTTGCATGATGCTTTTGGCGCGCAAAAAAATCATTTGTGCTCCAAAGATTTAAAACAATTTATTGAAAAATATCATCTTGATTTATCTTTAAACGGCACATTCAATGCACGGCTTGCTTTTGGTAGTCGCGCCGATTCTGATCATATTTACAACACACCGCGGGCGTGGATTTTGCAACGCTATTTGAATCCGCGCTCCAATGTTTGGGACGGTTGTAACGCTGATTTTACGCCGTATTCTGATGATATTCCTTGGGCGCGGGTGCCGGAGCGCAAAATTACGGTTGAAGATGTGAAATATGTGTTATCGCATCATTTCCAAGGTACACCTTATGATCCGTATGGAAAATATGGCGATTTGTCGCAAAAAGGACAATTCAGATCGATCGGTATTAACCGCAACGGCGTTTTAGGATTGGTGCAAATTCGTCCTTATATGCCGGAAGCGATTCGCAGCTTGGAATGGATTGCTTTGGGGTCAAACGTATTTAACGCCATGATTCCGTTTTACGTAAATATCGATAAAACTCCAGATTATCTCGCAAATACCAGCGCCACTGTAACCACGGATAATTTTTATTGGACTAATCGCATTGTTGGTGCGCTCGCTGATGCGCATTATCACGCTACCGCAAATACTATTGAGTTTTATCAAAATGATTTGCAAAGCAAATGTATGGAATTAATCAACAAGTACGATGCGCAAATTTTAGAAAAAGGTCTTTCTTATGCCGATGCGGCGCACATTTGCGAGGAAGCCAACGAAGCCATTGCCGAAGAAGCGCGTAAACAAACGCAAGGCGTTTTAAATGATGTGCTTTATATCGCGTCAAATACGATGAAAAACTGTTATTTAAGAACAGACGATTAAACGTCTCAAAACAAAAAGACCGCAGCTCGTGCGGTCTTTTTTTATGCGAAAAATAAGGAAATCATTCGTTGCGTTCGTTATAAAACGATTTTTCTTTGCGTTCGGCAAGATGTTTGCAATCAATGCACAATTCTGCCGTTGGGCGCGCTTCTAAACGATGAAAACCGATTTCTTCATCGCATTGTTCGCAATAACCAAAATGCCCTTGTTTAATGCGTTCCAACGCTTTATCGATTTTTCTTAATAATTTTCGTTCCCGATCGCGGGTGCGCAATTCCAATGAAAATTCTTCTTCTTGCGATGCGCGGTCGTTTAAATCGGCGGTTTGTGGACGTTCGTCTTTTAAATATTCACGGGTTTTTTCACTATCTGCCAAAATTGTCGCTTTCCATTCTTGCAAAATGCGCGAAAAATAATCGAGCTGTTGTTCGCTCATATAAGGTTCATCGGCGGCGGGAGTATATTTATTTTTTATTTTAATAAGTTCTTTCATAATCGCTCCATTGAGCAGTAAAAAAACGCGCTGATATTAGCGGAGCTTGCTGGTGAAGTCAAAATTTCTTTTTAAATAACACGTTCCTAACCGATTGCACGAAATAAACGCCGCCCAAAGAAACCACAATCGTCGGCGCGACCGGCAAATTACCGTAATAAGCAATGCCAAAGCCAACGGTCGTGGCAATCGCGGCAATGAAAAGCGCAATTAAAACGCATTCTTCCGGCGTTTGACTCATCGGCGCGGCGATGTGTACGGGAATAATTAAAAAAGCAATGATTAACATCAATCCCAAATAATGCACCATTAATCCCAAATATAACCCAATGATTAATAAGAAAATAAAATCGTAATACACCATATAACGCGATTCAGCTTTGGCAATGGATTCGTTAACCGTTAATAAAATCAGCGGTTGCCAGATTTTTTTCAAAACTACCGCCAGAAAAAAACTTGCAAAACCAATTATTTTCAGATCGCTGATGGTGGTCGATAAAATATCGCCGAATAGATAGCCTACTAAATCGGTGCGAATATGAGGCATAGACGTTAACGTAATCATGCCCAGCGCTAAAAAAATATGTGCGAGCGTACCCAAAATATTATTGGAATCAGCGTTACTCTGTTGTTTTAAAATAAAAAGTAACACGACCATTAACACGCTCATCAACCAAATTCCCAAATAAATGGGAAATCCCATCAGCAAAGCTAATGCGATGCCCAATAAAGAAGCGTGCGCCAACGTTTCGCCAAAATAAACCAAACGGCGCCAACTGATTAAAGCGCCTAAAGGTGCGGCGGTCGTGGCAGTTAATAACGCGCACAACCACGGAACAACAATAAAATGGATCAGAAAATTCATAAATGCGTATGTTGATGATGATGAGAATAAAAGCCGATGGTATGTTCAGAAAGATGCACAAATTCAGGGTGATGCATAATTTCTTGCGGGTGACCTTGGCAACAAATATGGCGATTAATACAAATCACGCGATCGCTTGCCGCCATCACCAAATGCAAATCATGCGACACCATCACAATTGCGCATTGATACCGCAACTGCATCGCGCGAATGACCGCGTAATAATGATCGATCGCCGTTGGATCAATGCCTGCCGCGGGTTCGTCTAAAACGATGAGATCGGGTTGCAACAAAAATGCGCGTGCCAACAAAAGCCGTTGCGTTTCGCCGCCGGAAAGCATTTGCAGCGGCGTATCGAGCAAATGTTGAATGGATAAAGTTTGCAAAATATCTGCTTTATCGGCGTTGGGAATATCGCGCAAAAATCGCCGCATCGAAATCGGCAAATCAGCTGGCGGTTGAAATTTTTGCGGTAAATACGCCATTTTCAGCGCTTTTTTGCGCTTGATATTGCCGGAACTCGGCGCCAGTTGTCCCAAAATTAATTTAAGCAAAGTGGATTTACCCGCGCCGTTTGGTCCGACAATTGTCAGCAACGTGCCCGCGGTAATTTCAAGCGTGATGTTGTGTAAAATGGAGCGCCCACGAATGCAGTAATCCAGATTGGAAACGGTGATTAACGGTTGTGCCATGCAAAATAATCAAAATGAAGTGATACACGATAACGAGGCGGCGCATTTTATCGCGGTGGTCGTGTTGCGTCCATTGTATCAGCGCTTTATTTATGCGGCGGCAACGCCTATTGCTTCAGGCATGCGCGTACGCGTTCCTTTCGGCGCGCGAGACGCAATCGGTATTACTGTTGCCACTGTCGCCCAGCCCAAAACCCATTTTCATATCAAAAAAATCCGCAAAGTGCTTGATAATGAACCCGTATTTGATGCAACGCTTTTGCGGTTTTTACAATACACCGCCCGTTATTATCAAGTTCCGGAAGGCACGGTTTTTGCGGCGGCATTGCCGAATGCTTTATTAAATGGTGCGTCCAATAAAAGAACGCTGCCGGCAATTTATCGTTTAACGGAAAAAGGGCGCGCGGCGAACGCATCGGGCAAAAAACAACAAGCCGTGTTGCATGCATTAACCATTCAACCGTTATCCGGCGCACAATTGCGGCAAACGTTTTCGGTTTCGGCGGCGTGGTTAAACGATTTAGTCAATCGCGGTTGGCTCGAAATGACGGAAACTTTTATCGCACCGCCGGCGGCAACAGAAAAAGCGCCCACGTTAAACGCCGCTCAAAACGCCGTATTACAAACATTAATAACGAAAACGACCTTTTCCGTAACCGTGCTTGACGGCGTCACCGGTTCCGGAAAAACGGAAATTTATTGGCGTTGGGCGGAATTGTTGTTGGCAGCTGGTAAACAAATATGCGTTTTATTGCCCGAAATTGGTTTGGCGATGAGTATTTTTGCGCGTTTTCGGGCGCGTTTTTCGGCGTGCGCGGTTTATCATTCGGAAATGAGCGAGGCGGCGCGGTTATCTGTTTGGCAGGCGGTAAAAGCTGGCGATATTAAAATGGTTGTGGGGACGCGTTCGGCGTTATTTTTGCCGTTTTGTCGGCTCGGCGCGATTATCGTTGATGAAGCCCATGATCAATCCTATAAACAATCCGACCAATTTCGTTATCACGCCGCTGATATGGCAGTAGTGCGCGCCAAACAACACAATATTCCCATATTATTAGGTTCGGCAACGCCTACGCTCGAACATTATCAACAAACCTTAACCGGCACGTGGCAATTGTTGCATCTTCCCGAACGCGCGTTGACGCAGCACAAGCCGTCGATCGTTATCGATGAAATCGAACCCAGTAAACAAATCGGCGGATTATCGCAGCCATTAATCAGCGCGATACGCCAACATCTTCAGCGAAAGCAACAAATTTTGTTATTTTTAAATCGTCGTGGTTATGCGCCGGTGATGCGCTGCCGCGAATGTTCGTGGGAAAGCAGTTGCACGGCTTGCGATACGATGATGACGGTGCACACGTTTAGCCGGCAATTGATTTGTCATCATTGTGGACGCAGCCAATTATTGCCGGTGCGCTGCCCTAAATGTGCGTCAACGCAATTATACGTTTGCGGATTGGGCACGCAGCGTTTGGAGCAGACGGTGCGCGAACAATTTCCACAAGCGCGCGTTTTGCGCATTGATCGTGATGTTTTTAGTACCGCTAAACAATTTCAACAAGCGCTTAAACAAATTCACAGCGGCGCGATCGATGTGATGATTGGAACGCAATGGTTAGCAAAAGGGCACCATTTTCCGCGTTTGCAATTGGTGGCGGTGGTTGATGCTGATAGCGCGTTTTATAGTAGCGATTTTCGCGCCGAAGAACGATTGGCGCAGTTGCTGGTGCAAGTTGGCGGACGGGCAGGGCGAGAACAAGCGGGAACTATTTGGATTCAAACGCAACACGCGCAGCACCCGATTTTTTCCGCGCTGTCGCAGCCGTATTTTGCCACTGCGCAACAATTATTAACGATACGTCAGCAAGCGCAATTGCCGCCGTTTAGTGCTCAAACGTTATTTTGGGCGCAACATCATGAATTATCGCGCACGTTGGCGGTATTAACTTCAATGCGCGATGTGGCGCAAAAAGCGGAAATAGGGCAAACGTGGCAATGGTTGGGACCGATTCCCGCGTTAATTGCGCGTAAAGATGGCAAATATCGGGCGCAAATGGTGGTGCAGGCACCGAATAAGAAAGTTTTGCAGCGAGAATTGGCGCAAGTTCGCGCGCTGTTATGGGAAGAAAGTCGTGCGTCGGGCGTTAAAGTGGGAATAGATGTCGATCCTTTATGGTTCGATTAAAACCGTAGACATCACCTAAGATTATTTTATAATGATTTTTTTCTTAAAGTCGTTGAAAAAAGGTGATATATCATGATGACAGACTATTATGTACTTCTTGGCGTTGGAATGGACGCAAAACCACAAGAATTACAAGCTGCTTTTGAACGTTATGCCTCCAAAGCAACTAATCCAGAAGAAATAAAAGCAATCAAAGAAACGTTATTAAATCCAGCCAGTAAAGCGAATTACGATTTATTTTTGCGGCAAAACTATCCCAGCCGATACGCAAAATAAAATCCATTATTAAGTGCTGGAAAAAATGTTAAAGCTCCGATAATTCGGAGCTTTTTTATATTCAAATAAAACATTATTTTAGCGGTAAACCACTTTCTTGCTGCATCATGCGCATTTCATCAACGCTGCCGTCTTTTTTCCAACACAAAGGACGTTGCCAATAAGAGAATCCTGATAAAAATAATTTATTTCTTTCTTCAGGCGTAAACGAAATGCCTAAATTTTCATCAACAACGCGCCAATCCCAATTGCCGCCAGCATAATTTTGTCGGTAAATCATATTAACTGCCAAACAATAACACGCCGCAAAAATGGGTGATGAAGCAATCGATTGATATTGCTGCAATAATTTAAATAAAGAAAAGGATTGCTGCGGAGTAATGAAATAAGCATAAAGTGGGCGCCCGTCATTAGAAATATTTAAATCGCTCAACCAACGATGCAATATAACTTCCTGAAAAGAATGAATCTTTTGAGGTTTATTGGGTTTTTGTGCGGTATCATCAGGTAAATTCATCAAATCTGCGGATTCGGTCAACGTTTCTTTTTCATTTTCCGAATGATGCGGTTCATCGGTTTGGAAGAACAATCCATTTGAATCCGCTTCATCATCGGGCAAATGCATCAAATCCGTGGATTTGGTCAACATTTCTTTTTCATCTTCCAAATGATGCGGTTCATCGATTTGGAAAAATAATCCATCTGAACCCGCTTCATCATCGGGTAAATGCATCAAATCCGCGCGGGTTCCCTGAGCGCGCTCCGTTAATTGCGCAAGCAAAGTTTTTGTAAGCGCCAAAGTTTTAACCATATCGGCTTGCATTTGCTGCAATTGTTGGCTGACGAGACAATCTTCCGCCGATGTTACAGTTGGCTGTATTTTGACTAATTGCGCACGGCTTGCTTCCGCTTGTTTTGCGGTTAACGATTGCTGCTGTGCGGCAAGTTCATTTTTCGTTTCTTCCAGCATTTTTTGTTCTTTTTCATATTCTGCTGCGCATTTTGCGAGATTTTCTTGTTCCGCTTGTTTTGTGGCGAGCTCTTGATTAAATTGCGCAATTTCTTGCTGCACGCGTTCCAATTCTGCCTGCGCGGCGGTGATTTCTTGTTGTTTTGCGGTTAACGATTGCTGCTGCGCGGCAAGTTCATTTTTCGTTTCTTCCAGCATTTTTTGTTCTTTTTCATATTCTGCCGTGCATTTTGCGAGTTGTTCTTGTTCCGCTTGTTTTGTGGCAAGATCTTGATTGAACTGCGCAATTTCTTGCTGCACGCGTTCCAATTCTGCCTGCGCGGCGGTGATTTCTTGTTGTTTTGCGGTTAACGATTGCTGCTGCGCGGCAAGTTCGTTTTTCGCCTCTTCCAGCGCCGCATTGCAACGGTCATATTCTTGTTTTGCCGTTTCTTCTTTTTCCACGGCTTCTTGCGTTTTTCTTTTCACTTCAACCGCATCTTTATGCAATTGCTCCAATTTTTCTTGTGCTTTTTTAATGGATTGTTCGCAATCGATTTGTTCTTGTCGGCTGGTAACTAATTGTTCCTGAATTTCTGCTTGCTCATTTTCTAATGCACTGCGCGCGGCGGTGATTTCTGCCATTTGCTGCTGATAATTTTGCGCGTGCTGTTGCTCTTCGGAGGCGAGTTTTTGCCGCGTTTCTTCGGCGCGTTGTTCGAGTTCGGCACAAACGCGTTCTTGTTCGGAAATGAGTTGTTGGCATTTATTTTCCGTATCGCGTTGTGTTTGCTCAATTTGACGTTGGATTTGACTCAATTCATCTTGTTTAACAACGAATCTTTTCGTGATTTTATCGAGTTTTTCCTGCCAAATTTTCACTTCTGCTTGCGCGCCGACCACGATCGTTTCTTGTTTTTTGCGCGTTTCTGCCAATTGTTTTTCGCTGCGCTCGCGCTCGCTCATAATAAATTGATATTCTTGCTCCAAATCGACTTGAATTTTATGAGCTTTATCTTCCATTTCGAGGCGTAATTTTTCTTTTTCTTCTTGATAATTATGACGTTTTTCGTCAATTGTTGCGATAATTTCTTGAGATTTTTTCTGTAAATCCTCAAGCGATTTTTGCTCTTGAATAACGGCGTTTTGCTTTTCATCTAATTGCGCTTGCGCGGCGGCTAACTCTTTTTGAATATCATGCAATGCGCTTTCTTGCTTTTGCTGCTCGGCGATTAATTGTTGTTGATGATTTTTTTCCAGTTCGGCATATTCTTCCACTCGTGCCGCTTTTTTTGCTTTTTCTTCGCTTTCTGCTTGTTGATATTGCGTTTGTAATTGAGCCAATTTTGCTTCCGCCGCTTGGCATTGCGCAGTTAATTCGGTGAGCTTTTGTTGTTGCGCTAAAACGCGATTAGCAAATTCCCCTTCTTTTTTTTGAAACGCTTCTTCAGCTTGAGCAACGCGTTGCTGTTGACTTTCTGCCCACTGCGTTTTTTCTTGTTTCAGCGCAGTTTTTAGCGCTTCGGCGTCTTCCGTTTTTTGACTACATTCGGCTTGTTTTTGTTGAAACTCTTGCTCGTATTGCTCCTGCAACGCTTGGAATTTTTTCTCCAATTCCAACTGCTGATTATGAAATGCGCGTTTATTAGCTGCGATTTGTTCTTCTAAAACCTTTTTTTCCTGCGCTAATTCTTGTTCTTTTTTCTGCATTTGCGCGCTTTTTTGCTCAAAATCGCGCGTTTGATCAGCGAGTTGTAAATTGACCACGCCCAATTCTTCGCTATGCTTTTTTTCCAATTCTTGGATTTTTTCTTGCAAATTGCGGATCGTCTGACCGTTATTGAGACTTTCCTGCTCCAAACGCAAGAGATAATCTTCGAGTTCCTCTTGTTCTCGTCGGAACCCCGGACTGATTGTGCGGATAATTTTGTCTAATGCCATGGTGAACTTCTCCTGTGTATCGTCTGATTTTATCCGCTTTAAACAGAAATTACAGTACTTTATATCTTGAAAAAGGGATAATCTACTTCCAGCGCGCCGTCAATGATAAGCGCCGGCGGAAAATAAACAACCTCACAAACCGCCGCGGTGAACCCTATTAAAAAAGACTTTCTCCGCGGTAGAAAAACAGAAAAATAATATGAATATCAATCAATTAGAACTACTTTTTCAATGGCAAACGCAAACTAATCCCACGGCTTATTTGCTTGCGTGCAGCGGCGGACGCGACAGCATCGCCTTATTGCACGCGCTTTATCAACAAAAAACGCAATTAAGTGCACCGCTTGAAATTGTCTACATCAATCACGGCTGGCATCAAGATGCCGCCAAATGGGGCGAATTGGTGGCAACGCGCGCCGCCGCCTACGGTTTTTCCTTTCGCAGCGTTTCCCTGCATTTAAAAGCCACGAAAAACGCGGAAGCCGTCGCCCGCAAAGCGCGTTATCAAGCATTTGCGCAATTATTGCCTGTAAACGGCGTATTACTCACCGCGCACCATCAAGACGATCAAGCCGAAACATTATTGCTTAATTTATGCCGCGGCAGCGGATTAGATGGATTATCAGCCATGCCTTTGCGGCGTTCATTTGCCGCAGGAGAACATTGGCGTCCGTGGCTGTTGCATGCGCGCGCTGAAATTGAAGATTATTTAAAATCGCAGCAGCTGACTTTCGTTGATGACAGCAGCAACACCGATACACGTTATCAAAGGAATTGGCTGCGCCATCAAGTATTGCCGTTATTGGAAACGCGTTTTCCGGCGATCCGCGCCCAACTCGCGCAAACGAGCGCCCAATTATCTGCCGCGCGTCATTTTCAAGAACATTGTTTATACGCTTATTTACCCGCGCCCGAACAACCGTTCACTATGGAAACGCTTTCCGCGGTGCCGTCTTCCAGCCGCGCGTTACTCATTCGTTATTGGTTGCGACAACGTCATCTGCCGCTGCCGCCGCGGCGTCGTTTACAAGAATTTATCGATCAACTCGATAACGCCGAACACGCGCAAATTGAATACGCCGATCGCTGTTTATTTCGTTATCGTTCCGAAATTTATAACGTTGCGACGGAACCGCCGGCGCCGCCGCCCATTTTTGCCGAACAAACGCATTGGCACGGCATCGGCACATTAACCCTTCAATCGGGCGCGGCGTTGTTATCGTCGCACATTTGCCGTTGGACACTGTATCCGCCGGCGGCGCGGTTTCGTCCGCATCATCAAGCGCATCACAAACCGCTTAAAGCGTGGTTTCAACAATACGGCGTTCCGCCTTTTTTTCGCCGTAGAACACCGCTTTTGTGGGCTGATGACGCGTTAATTTGGGTTGGCGGCATTGGTGCGGCTTCGGGCTGGGAAACGTTAGTAATTGATTGGCAACGCTTCTAGCAAACTGATAAAATTTCGGGTTATTTTTTTGACAGGATTTTCAACGATGACGCAATATATTTTTATCACCGGCGGCGTGGTTTCTTCATTGGGAAAAGGGATTTCTGCTGCTTCTTTAGGCGCAATTTTGGAAGCGCGCGGTTTACGGATCACCATGATCAAATTAGATCCTTATATTAACGTTGACCCCGGCACGATGAGTCCTTTTCAACATGGAGAAGTGTTTGTAACGCATGACGGCGCGGAAACGGATTTGGATTTGGGGCATTATGAACGGTTCGTTAATATGCGCGCCACGCAATTTCATAATTGCACCGCCGGACGCGTTTATTTAGAAGTGATCCAACGCGAACGTAAAGGCGATTATTTAGGAAAAACGGTACAAGTTATTCCGCATATTACGGATACCATTCAACAATATATTCTCCGCGCGGCACAAGGCGCTGATATTGCTATGGTGGAAATCGGCGGCACGGTGGGCGATATTGAATCGTTGCCGTTTATGGAAGCCATTCGTCAGTTGGGCACGAAATTAGGGCGCCGCGATACCATGTTTATTCATCTCACTTTAGTGCCTTTTATTTCGGCTGCCGGTGAACTCAAAACCAAACCAACGCAACACAGCGTTAAAGAATTGCGATCCATCGGCATTCAACCGGATATGTTAATTTGCCGCGCCGATCGGGAAATTCCAGAAGATGAAAAAGCCAAAATTTCTTTGTTTACCAATGTGCCGGCAAAAGCAGTAATCAGCGGTTTAAGCGTGAAAAATATTTATGAAATTCCCATGCTTTACCAAAAACAAGGCGTTGATGATTTGGTGGTGAAACATTTTGGTTTACACGTTAAAGAAGCCAATTTAGGCGATTGGGAAAAAGTTGTTGACGCCATCAATCACCCCGAACATGAAGTAACCGTGGCAATGGTCGGTAAATACGTCAATTTAACTGATGCTTATAAATCATTGAATGAAGCGCTTTATCACGCCGGCATTAAAAATAAAACCAAGGTTAATATTCGCTACGTTGATTCTGAAGATTTATATTCTCAAGGAACAGAATTGCTCGCGGGCGTTGATGCCATCGTTGTGCCCGGCGGTTTTGGTAATCGCGGTGTGAACGGCAAATTGCGGGCAGTGCAATATGCGCGCGAGGAAAATATTCCTTATTTAGGCATTTGTTTGGGATTACAAATTGCTGTGGTGGAATTTGCACGCAACGTTTTAGGTATTAAAAATGCATGCAGCACGGAATGGGACGAAAAAACCGATGAGCCGATTATCGCATTAGTGGCGCAATGGGTAAATGAACGCGGCGAAGTAGAACAACGCGATAAAAAAATGGATCTCGGCGGCACGCTGCGTTTGGGCGCATTGCCAGCAAAATTAAAAGCCGGCAGCAAAATTGCCACGATTTACGGCAGCGAAATCATGAATGAACGCCATCGTCATCGTTATGAAGTCAACGCCAATTATGAAAAACGCTTGGAAGCCGCCGGCATGCGCATTTCCGGACGTTCCGCGGATAATGATTTGGTAGAAGTCATTGAAATTCCAAGCCATCGTTGGTTTATCGGTTTGCAATCGCACCCTGAATTTACGTCCACACCGCTCGGCGGTCACCCGCTATTTTCCGCATTCATTGCCGCGGCATTGGATTATCAAACGGAACGTTTATCATGAAATTAATTGATTTTGACGTTGACAACGATCGTCCTTTTTTCTTAATCGCAGGTCCCTGCGTTATTGAATCGGAATATTTAGCATTGCATACGGCGGAAGTGTTAAAAACCATCACCGATGAATTAAAAATTCCTTTTATTTACAAATCTTCTTTTGATAAAGCCAATCGCTCATCGGGGGCGAGTTTTCGCGGTTTAGGATTGGCAGAAGGCTTGCGGATTTTAGCCAAAGTGAAAGAAACGTTTGCCGTGCCAATTCTTACGGACGTTCACGAATATACGCCGCTTGATGAAGTGGCATCAGTGGTTGACGTTTTGCAAACACCGGCGTTTTTGTGTCGGCAAACCGATTTTATAACCCGCGTTTGCGCGCAGGGAAAACCCGTGAATATCAAAAAGGGACAATTTCTCGCGCCGTGGGATATGAAACATGTTGTTGCCAAAGCCAAAGCTACTGGCAATGAACAGATTATGTTGTGCGAACGCGGCGCTTCTTTTGGTTATAACAATTTAGTTGCCGATATGCGTTCGCTTGCCGTGATGAAAACATTTTCTGCGCCGGTGGTTTTTGATGCCACGCATTCCGTACAACTCCCCGGTGGCAATGGTGCCAGCAGCGGCGGACAACGCGAATTTGTGCCCGTTTTGGCGCGCGCAGCAATTGCCGTTGGTGTTGCTGGTATTTTTATGGAAACGCACCCCGAGCCAGAAAAAGCGTTATCCGATGGCGCCAATTCCATTCCTTTAGCCCAAATGCGCCATTTATTACAACAATTGCGCGCATTAGATACGCTGGTTAAAACTAATGAACTGATGAAGGAGCTTTCATGACCATAACCATTTCACGCATTCACGCTTTAGAAATTTTAGATTCACGCGGCAATCCGACGCTACAAGTTGGCGTTACCTTATCGGACGGCAGTTTTGCGCAAGCTGGCGTTCCTTCTGGCGCTTCTACTGGTTCGCGCGAAGCTTTGGAATTGCGCGACGGCGACGCTCAACGTTATTTAGGAAAAGGCGTGCAAAAAGCGCTGGCAAACGTGAAAAACCATTTTGCGCCGGCGTTAATCGGTAAACCGATTTACGATTTAGCCGCACTCGATCGCATCATGTTGGCGCAAGATGGCACGGATTTTAAAACCCATTTGGGCGCAAATGCGATTTTGGGCGTTTCTTTAGCGTTGGCGCGGGCAAAAGGGGCGAGTTTGAAAAAACCGTTGTATGCAGTGCTTTGTCCGCAAGAAGAATATACCTTACCCGTGCCGATGATGAATATTATTAACGGCGGTGAACACGCAGATAATTCCGTTGATATTCAAGAATTTATGATTGTACCCGCGGGATTTGATCGTTTTTCTGAAGCGTTGCGCGCTGGTTCGGAAATTTTTCATACGCTGAAAAAAGTATTAAAAGAACAAGGTCTTAATACGGCAGTTGGCGATGAAGGCGGTTTTGCGCCGGATTTACCTTCTAATGAAGCGGCTTTTGCCGTCATCATGCAAGCGATTGAACGCGCGGGTTATCGCGCCGGCGAGCAGATTTTCTTGGCGATGGACGCCGCGGCTTCCGAATTTTATCGCGAGGGACGTTATCATTTGGCTTCCGAGCAAAAAGCGTATACATCGGCAGAATTTGTTGATTATTTGGCGGATTTGTGTCGGCGTTATCCGATTGTTTCCATTGAAGATGGTTTGCATGAAAGCGATTGGGACGGCTGGCAATTGCTAACCCAATCATTGGGCGAACGCGTGCAATTAGTCGGTGATGATTTATTTGTTACAAACAGCGCGATTTTGCAAGAAGGCATTGATAAAGGCGTTGCCAACGCGATTCTCATTAAACCGAACCAAATTGGTTCATTAAGCGAAACGTTGCAAACAATCGCGCTTGCCGATGCTGCTCATTACGCCGCTATTATTTCGCATCGTTCCGGCGAAACGGAAGACACGACGATTGCCGATATTGCCGTGGCAACTACGGCGACCCAAATTAAAACTGGTTCTTTATGTCGCTCCGATCGGGTGGCGAAATATAATCGTTTGCTGACGATTGAAGATGAATTGGGAACGCGCGCGCGTTATGCCGCAAAAGCCGCGTTTTTGGGGAAAATTAAAGCGTAAATTCACCCTCATCAATCACCGCCTCGTGCGGTGATTGTGTTTTTTGTGGAGTATGTGATGCGTCAACGCAGTTTTTATCTTTTTTTAATCATTATCGCCGCATTGTTGGCGTTGCTTAATGTGTATTTATGGCAGTTGCAAGATGATAAAAAAAGCAAAATTCGCGAGTTATCCGAGCAAGTTTCTTATTTTAATACGCAAAACGAACGCTTAAAGGCGCGCAATAAAACGTTAGATCTCGATTTGCAAACGTTGCAATCGCCGGATTCTTTTTATACGTATGAAGAAAAAGCGCGCGAGGAGTACGGCATGATTGGGCAAGATGAAACGTTTTTTGTGTTGCCGCAAGAAGAATTAAATGCCTTGCCCGATCTTGCCGCATTGCAAGAATACGACCGCGAAGGTTTGGCGCCGATTTATGCTGTTTCGCCGCAAACGCCGCAACCGTCGCCGTCGGAACCGGAACCCGTTTCTGCGCCGATTGAAATGCCGAAAATTGACGCGCTGCCATTGGAATTAGAATCGTTGGAAGGCAATTAAAAACCTTACTTCAACGCATGGTAAGGTTTGTTTCTTTGTTTTATATTTTTTATTGATTTATCCTCGCAACAATAAGTTTTTAATAAAAGGACAACGATTGTGTTACGATTTTTTGAGCGCCTCACCGAGGCTTATCCCGAGCAATTAAACGCCGCGCCTGCTAAAAACTTGCTGCGTTTTTGTTTGCAATATGCGCAGGGTTTTAAAAAATATATTCTTTTATTGGGCGTAATCAGTGCGGCGCAAGCGGTATTTGAAGTCAGTTTATTTTCTTTTTTGGGGACGATTGTTGACTGGTTATCGCGGCATCAGCGCGCGGATTTTTTAAATCAAGAAGCGTTAACTTTGTTTGCGATGGCGGCAGTTGTTTTGTTGATATTGCCTTTATTGCATTTGATGAATACGCTTTTTCGTTATCAAGCATTGATGGGCAATTTCCCAATGTCGATTCGCTGGCGCATGCATCGGCATTTGCTGGGGCAAAGTTTATGTTTTTATCAAGATGAATTTGCCGGACGCGTTGCCACCAAAGTGATGCAAACGGCGCTTTCCACGCGCGAATTAATCATTAAATTGATGGACGTCGTGGTGTACGTCATCGTTTATTTTGCGTCAATGTTTTATCTTTTGGGGCGGTTAAATACCCATTTTCTCATTCCGATTTTTTGCTGGTTTGCGTTATACATTGCATTGCAGATTTATTTTATTCCGCGTTTAAAAGCCATCGCGCAAGCACAAGCGCACGCACGCTCAACGATGACGGGGCGCGTGGTTGATGCTTATACGCATATTTCCACCATCAAATTATTTGCTCATACGCGCCGCGAAGAAAATTATGCCCGCGCAGCAATGGACGATTTTATGCAAACGGTTTACACGCAATTTCGTTTGGTAACGCGTTTGCAAGTCAGCATGAACAGCATCAATTTACTGCTCATTTTTGCCGTCACCGCGCTGGGGATTAGTTTGTGGATTAAAGGCGCGGCAACCGCCGGCGCGGTGGCAATCGCCAGCGCGTTGGCATTACGGTTAAACGTGATGTCGCATTGGATTATGTGGGAAATCAGCAGTTTATTTGAACATTTAGGCACCGTAGTTGACGGCATGACGATGATGGCAGTGCCACCGGCAATAACCGATCAACGCGGCGCCCGCGATTTAGTCGTTAGCCGCGGCGAAATTACGTTTAAAGATGTGTGTTTTTCTTATCAAAATGCAGTCACTCAAAAAGCGCCGGTCGTCATCGATCATTTAAATTTAACGATTCGTTCGGGCGAAAAAATTGGTTTGGTGGGACGAAGCGGCGCCGGCAAATCCACTTTAGTTAATTTATTGCTGCGGTTTTACGACGTCAGCGGCGGCGAAATTTTAATTGACGGGCAAAATATCGCGGCGGTAACGCAAGAAAGTTTGCGCAGCCACATCGCGATGGTAACGCAGGATACTTCTTTACTACACCGATCCGTGCGCGAAAATGTGTTATACGGTAAACCTGATGCCGATGAAGCGGCGTTACAGCGCGCTTTGGAACAATCCGAAGCGTTGGAATTTATCGCACAACTTTCTGATCCACAAGGTCATTGTGGTTTAGATGCTCAAGTTGGCGAACGCGGCGTGAAACTTTCCGGCGGACAGCGGCAGCGCATCGCAATTGCGCGCGTTTTGCTCAAAAATGCGCCGATTTTAATTTTAGATGAAGCCACTTCCGCGTTAGACAGCGAAGTTGAAGCCGCGATTCAAAGCAGTTTATTAACGCTGATGACTGGAAAAACCGTCATCGCTATTGCGCATCGTTTGTCTACCATCGCGCAAATGGATCGTTTAATTGTTTTGGATAAAGGACGCATTGTTGAAGAAGGCACGCATCAAGAATTATTGGCGCAAAAAGGATTATATGCGCGCTTGTGGTCGCGGCAAACGGGCGGTTATTTGGGCGATATCGAAGAGTTTGACGATTAAATGAAGATTTTGCACAGCGCCGATTGGCATTTAGGCGCGAAATTACACGGTCAATCGCGCGAATCCGAACAACAGGCATTTCTCGATTGGTTTTTAGAAACGTTGGCGCGCGTGCAGCCGGATATTTTATTGCTCGCCGGTGATATTTTTGATACGGCAACGCCGCCCGTTTCTGCGCAGCGGCAGTATTATCATTTCCTTTATCAAGCCGCGCAGCAATGCGATGCCATCGTTATCATTGCCGGCAATCACGATAGCGCCGCGTTTTTAGATGCACCGCAGGCGTTGCTCGCTAATATGCAAATTTATGTGGTTGGGCAGGCGCCGCAAAATGCCGCCGAAGCAGTATTTGCTTTGGAGACGAAAAACGGGCGCGCGATTGTTGCCGCAGTGCCTTTTTTGCGTGAACGCGATATTCGTTGCACGCAGGTGGGCGAATCGTTGGCAGATAAAGCCTCAGCAATTGCTGACGGCGTGCGTCAGTATTATCAACAAGCTGCGGAACAGGCGCAAAAATTGCGGCGTGGTTCGGAACCGTTAATTGCGTTAGGACATTTATTTGCTGCCGGCGGTAAAACGACCGATCACGACGGCGTGCGCGATTTATTCGTGGGCAAATTGGGGCATTTGAGCGCAACGATTTTTCCTCAATGTTTTGATTATGTTGCGCTGGGACATTTACATTTGCCGCAAATGGTGGCGCAAAATCCGCGCATTCGTTATAGCGGCGCGCCGTTAATGATGGGCTTTGGTGAAAGCGTTTCAGAAAAACACATTGTGCAGCTGCATTTTCACGAGCGGCAGCCGATCATTGATGCCATTACGGTTCCGGTGTGGCAAAAATTGCGGCAATTACGAGGACGGCAAGAAACTGTTATCGCTGAAATTGAAGCGCTTTTAAATGATGAGGCGGCGGTGTGGTTGGAAATTATCATTGAAGAGGGCGTTTTTGATAGTGCTTTAAATGCGCGGTTGCAGGATTTAGTTGCCAATACGTCGGTAAAAATTTTGCGCATTCAACAGCCTTCCACGCAAGATTTTGTAGCCGCGTTAAGCGATACGCGGCAATTGTATGAACCGCAGGAAGTTTTTGCGCAACGTTTGGAGAAAACGCCGTTTAATGATGTGGAAAAAGCGCAGTTAACGGCAGATTTTTTAACCATTTTGCAGCAGGTGCACGATGCGCATTGAATCGGTACGTTTTCATAATTTAAACGCGTTAAAAGGCGCGTGGCAGATTGATTTTACCGCAATGGCAGATGATATTTTTGCCATCACCGGCGCCACCGGCGCGGGAAAATCCACGATTTTAGATGCAATTTGTTTGGCTTTATACGGGCAAACGCCGCGATTGGGCAAAATCACGACAAAAGATAATCAAATTATGAACCGCAGCCGCGCGGAATGCGGCGCAGAAGTAGTATTTTTTATTGCGGGGAAACGTTATCGTGTTTTTTGGCGGCAAAATCGCGCATACGGGCGGCGTGATGGCAAATTGCAGGAGCCGCAGCATTACATCAGTGATGCCGAAACTGGCGTCATTATCGAAGAAAAATTAAGCAGAACCGCGGCGAAAGTCGCCGAAATCACGCATTTAGATTTTGCCCGTTTTACGCGCACGGTATTATTAGCGCAGGGGCAATTTGCCACATTTTTGCAAGCAAAAGGCGAGGAACGCGCGCCGATTTTAGAACAAATTACCGGCACGGAAATTTATAGCGAGATTTCAATCGCCGTACAAAAACGTTTTGCGCGAGAACATGATGATTTTTCCGTATTAGCAGACAAAATGAGCCGGATTTCGTTGGTCAGTGCGGAAGAAATTGCTCGTTGGCAAGCGGAAGAGCAGCAGTTGATGGATAGCATTTGCGCGCAGCAAAAAGCCGCTGATGATTGGCGTAATGCCGTGCACATTCATCAACAATTGCATACTTTGCAGCAAGAAGCGCACGCCACGCAAACGCGTTTAGCAGAAATTGATAAAAAAATGAATGCGTTATTGCCAGAACAGGCGCGTTTTGCGCAGTATCAAAAAGTTTCCGCCGGCGCGGCTTTATGGGACGCTTTTATGCGCACGCAGACGCGTTGTGCCGAGCAGCAGCAATTGGTGAATAACAGCGCTGCGTTGGCAAAAAAGGCGGCGGAACAGGTGAAAAACGCACAAATCGCGCGCGCGCAAGCGGAAGCCGTTTGGCAAAACGCGCAGCAAAAAGAAGAAGCCGCGCAGCCGTTGTTAAATGAAGCAAGACAATTGCAAGCGCAAATCGCGGCGCTACGCATTTATGAACGGGATTTTCCGAAAACGTTGCCGGAAATGGTGTTGCGCGTTGAAGTAGCAGAAGCGGCGTTAAATGCGGCGCTGGCGCAAAAAAGTAAACAAGAATATTGGTCGCGGCAAAATTGTTTATTGCAACGGCAGCACGTGTTGCAGGATTTTCAGCAAAAATATCAGCAAATTACGGCGTTGAATAAAACGCAGCAAGACGTTCGGCAGCAATGGCAAGAAACGGCGCAGCGTTTGCAGGCGGTGCAGGCGGATTTAGCCCAAAAAACAATGCATTGGCAACAAAATAAAGCGCGCGCGGAAGATAAACGGCAAATTTATGATTTATCGTTGCAAATCAAAAGTTTGAATGAACAGCGGCAACTTTTGCGTACCGGTGAACCGTGTCCTTTATGTGGTGCGCGGGAACACCCGTTTGCCGTGTCAATGCCAGATATGACGACGGCGGAGCAATTGTGGCGCGCGGCGCAGCAAGAAGCAGAAGCGGCAGATGAGGCGCGTCAGCAATTGGCGCAACTGGCATTACAATTAATGGAGCGGTGTGCACAAATTAAGGAGCAATCTCTCATAATTGAGCAGCAAATTTCGGCGTTACGGCAGGAACTCGTTATTTTTGAACGCGATTTAAGTTTCCGTGCGGCAGATATTGGGCGAGAGATGGAGGCGGTAAAAACGGATTTGGCGCAAGTTGTGCAGCGGTTAACGTTGATTGATGAGGCAGAAAAAAATTTGGCAGCGGCGCGGGCGCAGGCGTTTTTTGAGAAAAAGGCAAAATTTGCGCAGTTGTTAGGCGGTCAAACGATTGAAGATTATCAGGCGGCGCAAAAACGTTTGCTCGCGGAATGTGAACGCGGTTATCAGGCGGCGCAGCAGGCGGAATTGGCGCAAATTAAAGATGAGTTGGCGCAGCGGGCGGCGTATCAACGCGATGCGGCGTTATTGATGCAAGCGCAGCAAGAACAAACCGCGGCGGAGCAGGAATTTATGCAGTTTTTAGCGGCAAATGGTTTTGAACATCGCGCGGCATTTGAGGCGTTGCAGGCAGCCGCGCGGGATTTTGAACGCGTTGAGCAACAAATGGCGCAGTTAACTGAAGAAAAAAAGCAACAACAATGGCAGTTGGAAACGCTGTGCGATCGGGTAAACAAGGCACAGCAAGGTTTACCGGATACGATGAAAGACGCTGCCGTATGTCAAACGCATTTGCAAACGATAACGTCAGCTTTAGCTAAAGCGCAGGAAGATTTGGGCGCGGTGCGCGCGCGCCGCCGTCAGCAGGAAAACGAGCAGGCGGAAAATGCGGCTTTGAAAGAACGTTATCAACGGCAGGACGCCGTGGTGCAGCGCTGGCAGCGTTTATATGATTTGATCGGTTCATCAGATGGGAAAAAGTTTCGCAATTTTGCGCAAAGTCTCACTTTTGAAGCGATGTTGCTCGAAGCGAATAAGGTTTTAGCGAAAATGTCGGACAGATATCAATTGCAAGCCGAAATGGAGCCGCCGCTTAGTTTGGTGGTGGTGGATTTATGGCAGGGCGGCGAGGTGCGCAGCAGTAGAAATTTATCCGGCGGTGAGAGTTTTATTGTGTCATTGGCGTTGGCGTTGGGACTTGCGGCGCTTTCGGGAAGAGAGGCGCGCGTGGATAGTTTATTTTTAGATGAGGGATTTGCGACTTTGGACGCGCAGGCGTTAGACGTAGCGCTCGATACTTTGGCGAGCATTCAAATGAGCGGCAAAATGATCGGGATTATTTCTCATTTGCCGTTATTAAAAGAACGCGTGAGTACGCATATTCAAGTGATTGCGGCGGGAAATGGAATCAGCCAATTGCGCGGCGCCGGCGTGGGAAAAGTTGAGGAGTAATTCATGAAAGCGATTCAAGTGCAAAAACAAGGTGCAGCATTGGTGGATTTGACTGCCGCGCCGGTGGAAAAAGGTTTTGTTGCCGTGCAAACCTTATATTCGGCGGTAAATTATCAAGATATGTTGGCGTTGACGGGACGCGCTGAAGCGCTGCAACGTTTGCCGCTGATCGCGGGTTCTGATGCGGTCGGCGTGGTGCTATCGGATCAGGGATTATTTCGGCGCGGCGATAAAATTTTTTGCACGGGCGCGGGATTGGGCGCGATGTATGACGGTGGTCTTGCCGAACAAGTGCACTTACCGCTTTCGGCTGTATTTGCTTTGCCGCGCGATTGGTCGAGTAAATCAGCGATGTTATTGGGTTCGGCAGGATTTGCCGCGGCGCAGGCGATTTTGCAATTACAACAAAGCGGTATTTTGCCGGAGCAGGGTGAGTTATTGATTACGGGCGCCAGCGGTGCCGTGGGTTTGTGGGCGGTGAAAATTGCGGCTTATTTGGGTTATGACGTGGTGGCAGTAACGCGTAATCCGGCGTTGCATGAATCGCTTTTATTGCATCACGGCGCCAGTCGTTTATTAGCGCTGGAATCGTTATATGCATCGTCAAAAGCGTTGGCAAAAGAACAAGTTGCCGGCGGTATTGATTGTTTGGGCGGGCGCGCACTTGCCGCAATGCTTTCTCAAATTCGGCAACAAGGCGCCGTGGCAGCGATTGGCGTGGTGACGGCGCCGGATTTTACGGCGTCATTATTGCCGTTTATTGTGCGCGGCATTGCGTTATTTGGCATTACAACGCATTGTTCGCTGGCGCGGCGGGAGCAAGTGTGGCAATGGTTGGCGCGGTATTTTGATGCTGATTTTATTGCCACAATGCCGTATCAAGAGATTTTTTTAGATGAAGTATTACCGCTGGCGCGCAGATGGCAGATGTTGCGCGCGGGGCGCGTGATCGTGCGTTGCGCACCAGCGGACGCTGATTTTGAATAGTAGCGTTTTATTTATTTTTGGCGCTGCGGCGTCCCAAAGTTTCGATGAGAATAACGAGCGTGCCGCCGGTGATAATGAGTAAAATCGGGTAAAAATAATGCGCGAGAAAACAGCTGTCTTCCGGCAATAATGACCACGGCCAGATTTTAACTAATGAGCCGGCAACAAAGCCGGTGAGCAATGCGAGCGCGGGATTGCGGTAGTTGTTTAATAAAAATTTCAAAAAGTGCGCAAAGCAAAGCAATCCGATGACGGCGCCGCCGATAAAAATGGCAATGATGTTGAAATCAAAACAATGCAGCGCGTCGAGCATAAAGCGATAAACGCCCAATAAAACTAAAACGTAGGATCCGGAAATTCCCGGTAATATCATTGCGCAAATGGCAAGCGCGGCGCAGAAAAAAATATAAGAAGGCGTGATATTGGCGGCGGTTGTGGTGGGGAGAAAATAGACAACGCCGGATAAGAAAATTCCCGTTAATAACGCGACCATTTCCTGTCCGCGCCAGCGGTGAATGTTGTTAAATAAAATAAAAACGCTGGCGAGCACTAATCCAAAGAAAAATGACCAGACGAATAAAGGTTGAGAATCGAGCAAATGACGAATTAATTGCGCAAACAGCAGGATTGAAGTCATGATGCCAGCGATCAACGTTGCTAAAAAATTGCCGTTAACCTTTTGCCAAACCGCAACAAAACCTTCTTTAAATAATGTTTTCAAAAGTTCGGGTTTAAATGCGGCAATGCTGTTGATTAATTCTTCATAAATGCCGGAAATAAAAGCGATGGTGCCGCCGGAAACGCCGGGCACAATATCTGCCGCGCCCATCGCAATGCCTTTTAAGTAAATAATTAAATAATCTTTTTTTGTGCGCATAATGCTCTCAATTCATATTTAAGCCGTGTTCTGCTAGAGAATTAAAGGTTAACCGGTATGGAGTGTTATGTTTCCATTGGTTTTTTTCATCATTTAAATCCGCAACGGTTAGCGGTCGTTCGGCTAAAAATCCTTCAGGAAATGTTAAATGAACGGTTTGTTTATTGATTTCGATTTTGGGGTAATCTTTAGGATCGATATTAACGCGGCTGCGATAAAGCAATACCGATAAACGAATCACTAATAAATATTGCCACAGCATCGGTTGATATTGCAGCGGAAAATTGTGGATCAATTTGCTGGGGATTTTTTTGCGTTGCCCTTTGACTAAAACGGCTAACATTTGTTGCATTAATTGGGTAAATCCCGGTAAATCCGCGTGAATTAAAATATATTCGCCGTGATCTTGATGTTTATTTAAATCAATTGCCAAACCAATTTCATGCAAGTTGCTGGCAGCAGTAAGCAAACTATGAAAGCTGGGCAAATCGATCGGCGGCAATTGTTGATTGAGATGTTGGGCAAGCGTGGTGACGCGTTTTGCTTGATGCAGATTAATTTGAAAACGCTGCTGCAATGCGCTAACGGTATGCTCGCGTTCATCTTTATTATCGGCGCGGTTCATCAATTCTAAAATCACGCCTTCACGCAAAGCCTGCTGGCTGACGATTGCCTGCGTTAATTGCAAATGCTTGAATAAACCAAGAATAATGCAAACGCCGCCGATAAAACCAAAACGCCGATCGGGATTTAAATCTAAAACGTCCGATAAATGATCGCTTCTGCCGATATCTACTAAAACATCAATTAATTGATCCAGCGCTTTTTTCTCAATGCCGCGTTCGCATAAATGCAATTGTTGCAATACTTTTTCCGTTGCTTTTGCCGTTCCCGAGCAAAAAGTAATGCGTTGACTGGCAAAATCGATCACTTCTCTTTGAAATGGTTCGATATTTTTACCAACATAATCCACGGCTTTTTTAATACAGGCGGGCGTGATTTTTTCATCGGCAAAAAAGCGGTTTGCCATATTGGCGCACCCCATTTTAACCGAACGCAATAAATGGATTTCTTTGCCGGTGCCGGTGATGATTTCGGTTGAACCGCCGCCGATATCGATAACCAAATTGCGATCGGGGAAATAATTATGCGCGATCACGCCCAAATAAATTAAACGCGCTTCTTCGGCGCCGCTGATAATTTCAATATTGGTGCCGATGGCTTCTTCTGCTGCTTTTAAAAACTCTTCGCCATTTTCGGCAATACGCATTGTATTCGTGCCCACAACGCGGATATGTTCTTCTGGAATATGCGCGATGCGCTGCCGCATAGAACTTAATGCTTCTAAAGCGCGCGTCATCGCGGCGTTACTTAAATAATTATTTTTATCCAAACCTTCGCCGAGGTGAACCATATGCCGAATTTTATCGAGTTCCTGAATGCCGCTATCGGTTAATTGAACAATGATGAGATGAAAGCTGTTTGAGCCTAAATCCAAAGCAGCATAATAAGAATGTGCATCAGTAGTCATAAGAAAATAAACCCTAAAAATTCGGGCGGCATGATAACACTTGTTCCTAAAAATCTCTTATGATTTTTCCAACCATAAGTCATGCTTTTATTCATCGGCGCCTATTTTGAAACGTCAATAATACAACTGCCGATTTGCAGCGCATCGGCGATTTTTTCCGTCGCCGGCGTTTGATAACAAGAAAATGCGGTTAAAGAATTTTTCGGCGAACCTTCAATAATTTTGTCGCTATAAACCAAATAAGAAAACGTTTTCCGCTTTTGATCGTAATAGCGCACAATTTGCATGCTTTTAAAAGTCAAATTACTGTTACGCTTGAAAATTTGCCGCGGATTGAGCACATGTTTTTCATTAAAACGAATAACGGGCGCCGTTTGCAAACAAGTAATAGAGGCGTCGCTCGTATCTTCTTCTAAATTAACGAATTCTTTAAGACCGCCTTTTTTCGCGTAAGAAAGAAAACACGAAACGCCGGCAACATCAGGATCATCGAGCGCCACAATTTCAATGCGATCATTTTTCCCGAGCACATTAAAAACCGTGCTCGCTTCTCCGATTTTTTCCGCTTCATCGCTGCACGCGGTCAACCCGAATAAAACCGCCAACAAAAACCATAATTTATTCATTTATCATTCCTTTTTGATACTACCGCAATCATGCCGGCAAACTTCTGCCAGTGAAAACGGCTACTTTCCATGGGTAAATAAAAATCGGATAACGAACCGTCCAAATATAACGCCTGCTGGCAGCCAATCGTTTGCAAAGCGTGTGCAAAACGGTAAAGATTAGGAAAATGCGTGCCGTCGTCATAACGCGTTGTAATTACAAAATAAACGCGCCGCGCTTTATCAACGCATACGGCATTACGTTTATACGCCGCTTTATGATTTTTCGGCAACCGCGAATTAATCGCGCCGTCGATAATCAACAAAGGTCCGGATTGCACGGCATAATCTGCTTTTGGCGGATTATTGTGCCATTGCACGGTGGTGATGATGTGCGCTTTTTCTTGAGTGAGATAAAAAACGCCGTTCGGCTGAATATGAAAATTACCTTTGCCAGAACGTCGATTTAACGGGCGCAAAAGCGCCTTTTTTTCAACCCACAAACCTGCCGGTTGCGCGTTTTGATTAAAAATGCCGGCATTCATTAAAAAATGTACTTGATAACCTTCATTCGTCAGTGCGCGCAAAGCGTGGTGCATCGTTTGATAATTTTCGCCGCGATCGTTTTGCCATAAAAAACGGATTTTGTCGTGCTCCGGCATAAAAACTGCATAATCAACCGATTGATGATGAAAACGCGCAAAATTACCGCCTGCCACCTTTTTAAAATCCAAATGCGCGGCAGCCGTTTCCAATAAAAACGACGACAAAATCACCGGCACAATTATTTTACGCAACGCGACTAACATAAATATCCAAGCTTTCAATGCGATCAATTTGAATTATGGCGCCGGCGGGCATATCTTCGCCGTGAATCGTCCAAAAACTATCGTTAATTTGCAATTGCCCGCGCCCGTTTTCAATCGGCGTTTGCAGCTGAAAATGGCGTCCGATCAATTCGTTATTGGGGTGATTTAATTGCGTTGAGAGATCGCGGCGATCATTTTGCCAACGTTTTTTAACGAATTTCCACCAAAAAATCGTATTGACGAGCGCAAAAAGCGCAAAGCAAATTCCTTGCGCTGATAACGATAATTCGGGATAAATAAAGCTGATCGCGGCAACAATTGCCGCCGCGAGGCTTAAAAAAAACGCAAAAAAAGAAGGGCTGATGAGTTCAACGAATAAAAAAAATGCCGCTAAAACCAACCAATTCCAAAAAATGGGTTCGAGCAACGTCATTTCTTATCGGCTCCGCGATCGGCGCTTTGTTTTAACATTTCGGCAATGCCGCCGAGCGCGCCTAATAAACCGTTAGACTCCATCGGCATGAAAAAGGTTTTTTGTTGATCGTTTTCGGCAAATTTCGCCAACGCTTCCACGTATTTTTGCGCAACGAAATAGTTAATAGCATTGATGTTTCCGTTTTCAATCGCTTGGGAAACCATTTGTGTAGCGCGTGATTCGGCTTGTGCGAGGCGTTCGCGGGCTTCGGCTTGCAAAAATGCTGCGGCTTTTTCGCCTTCGGCTTCTAAAACTTGCGCTTGTTTTTCCCCTTCGGCGCGCAGAATTTCCGCTTGCCGTAAACCTTCGGCTTCTAGAATTTGCGCGCGTTTGATGCGTTCGGCTTTCATTTGTCGCGCCATCGCATCGGCTAATTCATCGGGCGGTGTAATGTCTTTAACTTCTACACGCGTGACTTTGACGCCCCAAGGATTCGTTGCTAAATCAATGGTTTTTAATAAATTATGATTGATTTCATCGCGGCGAGACAATAAATCATCTAACGGCATGGAGCCCATCACCGTGCGCAAATTCGTCATGGATAAATTCATAATGGACAATTCCAAATCGTCCACGCGATACGCCGCTTTTGCCGCGTCGATAACTTGAAAAAACACCACGCCATCAACGCTGACGATGGCGTTATCCTGCGTAATTACTTCTTGCCGCGGCACGTCAAAAACCCGTTCTTTCATATTGACGCGGTGCCCGATCGATTCCCACAACGGCACTAATAAAGTAAAACCCGGATCTAAAGTGCGGTGATAACGTCCCAAACGCAGCACGGTATATTCCATTCCCTGCGGCACAATTTGCACTGCTTTTCTAACCAACCAAATCAGGGTAAAAACAAAAATTAAGGTAAAGACATTAACGCCAGAAACCATTTCCATTATGAAACTCCTTTGATGTGATTGTTATGCTCATTCTTTGCAAGCAATCTGCATGCCTTATGTTAAAAATAAAATAATTTGCAATACGATTGCGCAAATTCGGCGTATATTTGCTCGAAAATACCGCTTTGGGAGAAAAGTCCACGCCGGCTTTATAAAGAATCGAACGCGGGCTTTTTTTGTCTCCGGCGGACGGTTGTTTTTCACGCGTTGGCGTATTATGTTGGCGCCGGAGCAAAAGATGCTTTAATACGTCACCCGTTGCATTTATTTTATCGTCTACGCTTAAAAATTAGGATAAAAATGATATTCATGAAAAATTTTATGCCGTCATCACGTTTTTTGTGTTTGTTGCCGCTTTTGGAAATGATGGTTGCGTGTACAACGTCTCTTTCATCGATGCCGCTCCAACGTTTAAGTGAAGCACAAGCCGCTATTGACGCGGCAAAATCGTTGGCGACTTGCTCGTGTCCCAAATATTTAACGCCGCCGTGTTCGTGTCCTGATTTAGCGGAAGCGGAAGCGGCGTATCAGCGCGCGCAAAAATTAATTCAACAGGGACGTTATCGCGCCGCAGAAATTGCCGCAGAAAGCGCGTTGCATTCTGCGCAAAACGTGATCCGGCAGCAAAAAAATGAATGATTTTCTGAAAATACCGGTAAAAATCATCGCTCAAAATGAGCATTACTTAACAATCAATATGTTGGGAGAAAATGCCCAATGTTTGCACTGCACGCAAAATTGCGCTTGCGGCAAGCAGGAAATGTGGTTTACGGGTGCGATTTTTCCGGCATCTTTAACGTTGCCGCGGCAACCGGAAACATCTTGGGGCGATTATGGAATGTTGTGCATTTCGCGCCGAATTTTGTCTTTATTAGCGATTTATACCTACGGTTTGCCGTTATTTTTATTTTTTGTGGTGTTATTTATGGGGACGCCGTTTGCAGAATATGTAACTTTTTTCGCGGCGATTTTGAGCAGTGCTGGCGCGGTATTATTGAGTAAAAATCACCGACAATGTTTATTGCAGCGCCATTTATCGTTGTATCCTGCAGAAAATGCACAATCTGGTTTTTTCCCCTGCAGTTTGAAACCGTAATATCACGCAAAACCTGCTCATGATGTTTCATTTCTTTTTTGTCAGATGCCATAACTCCATCATTTTTCCGCGTTTGCCGTTTGCAGTTTCATCATGGAATAGCGCTGCCGGCAAAATAAAACCGCTCTAAATTTTCTTTTTACGTTAAAATGACGCGCCATTTTAGTAACTGCGGAGAAAAAATGCGCATCATTGAAGAAGCCCTTACTTTTGACGATGTTTTATTAGTGCCGGATTATTCGGAAGTTTTGCCGCGTAGTGTTGATTTAAAAGTGAAAATTGCCCGCGGCATTACGTTAAATATTCCCGTTTTATCCGCCGCAATGGATACCGTCTCCGAATCTCGTTTAGCGATTGCTTTGGCTCAAATGGGCGGCATCGCGGTCATTCATAAAAATATGTCGCCGCAACGGCAAGCGGCAGAAGTTCGCAAAGTGAAACGTTTTGAATCAGGAATCGTGCGCGATCCTTTAACTACCAGCGCCGATGTCACGATTGGCGAGGTGCGGCGCATCATTAGTGAACATAATTTTTCCGGATTGCCGGTTTTAGAAAATGGAAAATTAATTGGCATCGTTACCCGCCGCGATATTCGTTATACCGAAGACGATAAAAAAGTCCGCGAAGTGATGACGACGCAAGAAAAGTTAATCACGGTTAAAGAAGGCGCGAGCCAGCAAGAAATTAAAGCGTTATTGCAAAATCATCGCATCGAAAAATTATTGATGGTTGACGATAATTTTGCTTTGAAAGGATTAGTTACCGTTAAAGATTTGCGCAGCAGCCGCGATTATCCAAATGCATGCCGTGATAGTAACGAAAGTTTACGTGTTGCTGCGGCAATCGGCACCGGCGCTGATAGCGAAGAACGTATTGAATTATTAACGGCTGCCGGCGTGGATATGATTGTGGTTGATACGGCGCACGGTCATTCTAAAGGCGTGATTGATCGCGTGCAGGCGTTACGCAAATCGCATCCGGATTTGGTGATTGTGGGCGGTAATATTGCAACCGCTGATGCTGCAATCGCGTTAGCTGATGCCGGCGCTGATGTGGTGAAAGTAGGGATTGGTCCGGGATCAATTTGTACCACGCGGATTATTGCCGGCGTTGGCGTGCCGCAAATTTCGGCGATTAGTAACGTGGTCAATGCTATGAAAGGGCGCGATGTGAAAGTTATTGCTGATGGCGGTTTGCGTTATTCCGGCGATATTGCCAAAGCGATTGCAGCAGGCGCGCACGCGGTGATGATCGGAAGTTTATTGGCAGGAACGGAAGAATCTCCTGGCGAGGTGGAAGTTTTCCAAGGTCGCGCTTATAAAGCGTATCGCGGCATGGGTTCTTTAGGCGCCATGAATGCCGGATCAGCGGATCGTTATTTCCAAGGGGGCGAAAAGCCGGAAAAATATGTTCCGGAAGGTATTGAAGGACGCGTTCCTTATAAAGGTTCGGTTTCTGGTGTGATTGAGCAATTAATGGGCGGTTTGCGTTCGGGAATGGGTTATGTCGGTTGCCATAATTTGGCAGAAATGCGCGAAAAACCGCGGTTTGTGCGTATCAGTAGCGCCGGCATGCAAGAATCTCACGTTCACGATGTCACTATCACTAAAGAAGCGCCCAACTATCACAAATTATAGTTTTTGGCTGATGCCGTGGCTTTGCGCTGCGGCATGATTAAAAAATAGTAGGGACACCCGCGCTATTTTGTAGCACAATGGACTTTTGTCGTATTAGAATCGGAGTTTATGATGAAAAATAATGTGTTACTGATAGCGCTGGGATTTTCAATCTTGTCCCAAACTGTTTTGGCAAAAACTTATTTGGTCGGTACGGAAAGAATTTATGCGCCTTATGCAAGCACTGATGAGCGCGGCAAAGTTTCCGGCATTGATATTGATATTTTAAATGCGATTGCTATCGATCAAGATATTGAATTTGATTACAAAATTCTTCCGTGGTCAGCTTTGAAAAATTGGAAAGAAGAAGGATTATCCATCATTATGGAAGGCGTTTCTCGTAGTGATCTTTCTGATTTTTCCGGCATCACCGCTTCAGAATATTATTTAGAATCAAAAGATTGCATTTTTTCTTTGGATAAAGATAAATTAGCTCATTGGACAAACGGCACCATCAGCACCGATCCCGCAGATGGCTTAAAAGATCTTTTTTTAGAAAATCAAATCATCACTAATCCCGATCAATTTGTTGCTTTTCCGGGAACGCATTTTTTGAGTTTGAAAAGTTTATTAAACGGTAAAGCCGAATTTGCTGCGGGCGATTGTTTAGTGCTCAATTATTTGGCTACGCGCGGCGCGTTGAGTCGCCGCGTTTTTTATTCACAAGTGATTGATATGACTGCCGAAGATAAAGATGCAACGCAATTAGTTATTGGTGTTGATGAGCGCGAACAAGAATTATTGCGTAAAATTAACGCCGGTTTGGAAAATATCCGGAAAAGCGGTGAACTCAGTCAAATTATTGCGCGTTGGCGATAGTTTTTTGCCTTTATTTTCATCTCTGTTGCTCAAAAATAGGCTCAATATTTCATCGTTTTTTCCGTTCTATTTTAAAAACCGTTAAAGTAGACATTTGAATAAACTTGTGAGTAAGGAGCATTTTATGATTCCGGAGGAATATCCTGAATCCATTCGGCAAATATTGGCTTATTTATGGACGGCGCGGATTCCAAATTCTTATAAATCTCCGAAAATTTATCGCGTTTTATGGCAGCGCGGCTTGGAAATTCCGCCGCCGATTGTGGCTGATTTTTTAAAGAACTTCATCATGATGAGCATTTTTTCTGCGCTGCTGTTACTCCCTTTTTTTCTGCTCTATGCCTTAATTTTTTTGGGGCATGATGTTTTTTATTCTTTGATTTTTTCTCTTTTTTTTAGCGTTATTTTGACGCCGATTTTTGGCGCCGCTGCCGCTGGTTTTTGGGAATGGCAAAGACGAAAATATCAAATAATGCCTTGGCAGGAGATCATAAAATATGACAATCTTTAAGGATAATCATGCTTCATTCTAATCTTCATAACGATAAAATTTTAATTCTGGACTTTGGCTCGCAATTTACGCAATTAATTGCGCGCCGTGTGCGCGAGGCGGGCGTTTATAGCGAAATCTACGCTTACGATGTGGATCCGCAAATGATCCGCGCTTTTGCGCCCAAAGGCATCATTCTTTCCGGCAGTCCTAATAGTACGCTCGAAAGCGATGCGCCAACCATTCCTGAAATTGTTTGGCAATTGGATTGCCCGATTTTAGGCGTTTGCTACGGCATGCAGGCGATGATTAAACATTGGGGCGGTCAAGTTACGCATACAAATCAACAAGAATTTGGTTATGCCGCGCTGGATTTTCAAGCGGATCACGCCTTTTTTGCCGGATTGGATATGCGC
Source organism: Dichelobacter nodosus (assembly GCF_001263335.1). Taxonomy (GTDB): domain Bacteria; phylum Pseudomonadota; class Gammaproteobacteria; order Cardiobacteriales; family Cardiobacteriaceae; genus Dichelobacter; species Dichelobacter nodosus. The sequence goes on along the minus strand of NZ_LGVW01000026.1, from coordinate 3,761 downwards.
GATGTTTGGATGAGCCACGGCGACCACGTCAGCCAATTGCCGGCAGAATTTGTTGCGATTGCGTCTTCAAATAATGCGCCGATTGCTGCTTGCGCGCATCAATCAAAACCGTGGTACGGCGTGCAATTTCACCCAGAAGTCACGCATACACCAAACGGCGCGGCATTAATCGCACAATTCGTGCGCAAAATATGCGGTTGTTCAGCTGATTGGACAACCGAGCATTTTATTACCGAAAAACGGCGCGAAATTGCCGAAAAAGTAGGCACCGAAAAAGTTATTTTGGGATTATCGGGCGGCGTGGATTCTTCCGTGGTTGCGGCGTTATTGCACGAAGTCATCGGCGCGCAATTGACATGTGTTTTTGTGGATACGGGTTTATTGCGTTTGCATGAAGGCGATGAAGTGATGGCGGTTTTTGCGCAAAATATGGGCGTTAACGTGATTCGCGTTAATGCGGCTGATCGCTTTTTTGCAGCATTAAAAGGGGTGACCGATCCCGAGGAAAAACGCAAAACTATCGGGCGTTTGTTTATTGAAATTTTTGATGAAGAAGCGGCAAAAATTAAGGACGCTAAATGGTTGGCGCAGGGCACGATTTATCCTGATGTGATTGAATCGGCTGGTAGTAAAACGGGCAAAGCGCAAGTGATTAAATCGCATCACAATGTGGGCGGTTTGCCTGAAAAGATGAATTTATCGCTTTTGGAACCGTTGCGCATGTTGTTTAAAGATGAAGTGCGGCAATTGGGGCTGGCTTTGAGCTTGCCAAAAACGATGATTTATCGTCACCCTTTTCCGGGGCCAGGTTTGGGCGTGCGCATTTTGGGAGAAGTGAAGGCGGAATATGCCGATTTGCTGCGGCAAGCCGATGCGATTTTTATTCAAGCGTTGCGCGAATATGATTTATATGATGCTGTGAGCCAAGCGTTTGCTGTTTTTTTACCGATTCGTTCGGTGGGCGTGATGGGCGACGGGCGGCGTTATGATTTTGTAGTGGCGTTGCGCGCGGTGGAAACAATTGATTTTATGACGGCGCGGTGGGCAAAATTGCCTTATGATTTTTTAGATGAAGTTTCGCGGCGGATTATTAATCATGTTTCGGGCATTTCGCGCGTGGTTTACGATGTGAGTAGTAAACCGCCGGCAACGATTGAGTGGGAATAGCGCGCTATTTGCTATTTCATGTTGACGATCACCCAAAGAATGCATTCTTTGGGTGATTTTTTCATAACGATTTTTTTTAAGAAGCAAATTCACATTTCAAACATCTGCCGCAGCGTGCTAAACATTTCCTCGCGTTTTTCGTTAAGCGCCTGTTCATCAATCGCGCAGCGCCCGTCTTGCCAATCAATGCCTTCTTCTGGCAATTCCTGCAAAAAACGGCTTGCCGTGCTCGCCTCCCAATTTTTGCCGTGGCGGCGTTGTTTAGCGTAACTCAAAGTCAATTGAAACTTTGCCCGCGTCATGCCGACATAAAGCAATCGCCGTTCTTCTGCAATCGCTTCCTCGCTTTCGCCGCAATGATGATGTGGTAACAAATCTTCCTCCACGCCGGCGATATACACATAAGGAAATTCCAAACCCTTTGCTGCATGCAACGTCATCAATTGCACGCCATCTTTTTGCTTATCCTGATGCTCCAAAATATCAAGCAACAACACATGCCGCATCAATCCCGCTAACGATTGATAACGTTCTTCCTCCTCCAAACGCACAAGCCACGCGATCAACTCCTCAACCCGCGCCCAACGTTTTTCCGCCTTTGCCGGCGCCTCATTGGCTTCAATATATTCACGATAAGCTACTTCATCGATCACCGTTTGCAATAATGCGCTGGGCAGCGCCGTTTCGGCTTCTTTTTGTTTTTCTTCAATCCATTGGCAAAACTGCTGCACACTCATTGCCGCGCGCGCCGACAATAACGTAGCCAAACCCAATTCCGTTGCCGCATAAAATAAACAACATTGCCGTTTTGCCGCATATTCGCCTAAAACCGTCAACGTTTTAGTACCAATTTCGCGTTTGGGCACATTACAAATCCGCAAAAATGCCGCATCATCTTCCGGATTATTAATTAAACGCAAATAGGCGAGTAAATCGCGGATTTCGCTGTGTTCATAAAAACTGGTGCCGCCGCTTATTTGGTAAGGAATACTCACATCGCGCAACGCCTGCTCAATTGCCCGTGCCTGAAAATTGCTGCGATATAACACGGCAAAATCCTGCCACGCCGCTTGAGTGCGTAATTTTTGCTGATAAATCGCGCTGGCGATGCGTTCGGCTTCGGCTTCATCATTACGCGCCGCAAAAATACAAACGCCGTCGCCGCGTTCCAACTGCGACCAAAGCCGTTTTTCCACAAGATGCGGATTGTGCGCAATTAACGTGTTTGCCGCCTGCAAAATTTTATGATGGCAACGGTAATTTTGCTCTAATTTGATGATGTGAAGCTGCGGATAATCTTCCTGCAAATACTGCAAATTTTTCACCTGTGCCCCGCGCCACGCGTAAATCGATTGATCATCGTCGCCAACCGCGGTTAACGCGCCGCCCGCGCCCACAATCAACTGCATCAAAGCATATTGGCAATTGTTAGTATCTTGATATTCATCGACGAATAAATAACGGATTTTTTCCTGCCAAAAACCGCGCACCGCGGCATCAGTTTTTAATAGTCGCGTTGGCAATAACAACAAATCATCAAAATCCACCGCGTTATACGCCTGTAAACGTTCACAATAAGCGCAATAAATTTTTGCCGCCTGCGCTGCCGTTTCGTCATCAATCATTAAAGAAGCGGTTTCTTCCGGCAAAACATTGGCATTTTTAAACGCGGAAATGTGCTGCTGCATACGGCGCAAAAATGCATCATCATCGTTGTGACACAATTCGCGCAACAACGTGAGGCTATCGTGTTGATCAAAAATACTAAAACCGCGGCGCCGATTCGCTTTAGCAAAATCGCGCTCGAGCATCATCAGCCCGAGACGATGAAACGTGGCAATCGTTAATCCGTGCGCTCGCTTTTTTAAACGGGCACGGCTGCGCGCTAACATTTCGCGCGCAGCTTTATTGGTAAAGGTCACGGCGCATACATTTGGGGCGTCGTAATGCGCGCTTTCGATGAGATACGCGATTTTTTCGGTAATAACGCCGGTTTTGCCGGAACCAGCGCCAGCGATAACCAGCAGAGGAGAATCAAGATAAAGAACGGCGGCGCGTTGCTGTGGATTTAATTGATCGAACACAAAATATATCCAATAAATGAAAGGGTTATTCCGAGATAAAGTCGGCGCGAAATTATCGACCATTTGCTCCGGTTATTCAAATGACGGCACCAAAATTTGATGCCTTTTTTGCAATAAAAATCATAAAAAAGCGGATAAAAAGGGCGGTTTTAAAAGAAAACTTTTTCACGGCGACGGAACGATTTTAAAAACAATTTGGAAAACTTTATGCAGTTTATAAAACGTTTTATAAAACGTTAACACAAAAATCATGGAGAAAATTTGGCAGGCTTTTAAAGAAAAATTTTTGCCGCAAGTTTTTAAACTGTTTTTTATGTTTTTATAAATCCGAATCAAAAAACGATAAAACCGCGGTCGTAATTTCAAAAAAGAATTTCCCAGAAGCAACCTTAAGTAAAATCGATAAAGGTCTTTTCGACGCATACAAGAAAAAACAAAAAGAGCTCGAAAATCAAGCTTCCGATGATGAAGTTGACCCGACTAAAACCGGCGTTGTAGGTAATTTGGATC
>NZ_LGVW01000025.1 GCF_001263335.1 Dichelobacter nodosus | reverse complement strand
GGCGTTGCTGTCGTACTTTTTCGTGAATACGAGCAACGGCTAATTTTTGTTTTTGATAGTTTTTACTTTGTTTTTGTTTGCGAGCAAAGATTTTTTGCTGTACCGCCAGTCGTTTACTGGCGTTGGCTAAATACTTTGGATTATCAAACTTGCTACCGTCTGATAGATTGAGTAAGTGATTGATACCTAAATCAATACCCACAGTCAAATTTGGCTCAACGGTGGTTGGTGTTGGCAATATATCGGAGTTTTCAATCAATACGCTTGCATAGTATTTGCCTGTAGCGGTTTTGCTAATCGTAACCGTTTTGATATTGCCAACAAATTCACGGCTAAATACGGTTTTAATGC
>NZ_LGVW01000024.1 GCF_001263335.1 Dichelobacter nodosus | reverse complement strand
AAAAAAGGGGCGGTGAAATACCGCCACTTTCATTTTTGCAAAATGATAAAAAACTATAACAACGCTTCCGGCGATTCCGGCAAAATTTGTCCGCCGTCAACAACGATGCTTTGTCCGGTGATATACGCATTTTCTTTAGCGGCAAAGAATGCAGCAGCGTAACCAATATCTTCTGGTTTTCCTAAAGTATGCGTGGGAACGGCGGCTTTCATTTGTTGCAAATAGGTTTCGCCTTGCGCGCGCAAGCCTTCCGTTAAAATATTGCCGGGTTGAACGGCGTTAATGGTGATGCCGAAACGCGCGTATTCCAAAGCGGCGCTGCGCATAAATCCCAATTGTCCGGCTTTACTGGCGCCGTAATGCGCCCAATTGGGGAAACCGGTAATGGGACCGGTAATAGAAGAAGTGAGGATCACGCGTCCGTATTGTTGTTTTTTCATCGCTTTTAACGCCGCCTGCACCACGAAAAACATGCCTTTAAGATTGATATTCATCACTAAATCCCAATCGGATTCTTTCATATCTTCCAAACTCGCCTGCGGAAAAATGCCGACGTTAGCGCATAAAATATCGAGCCGTTGATGAGTGGCAAGCACGTGATCAATTAATGCGTGACAAGATTTTTGATTGGTAACATCGAGCGCAACAAAACTTCCGCCTAATTCTTCAGCCGTTTTTTTGCCTTCGGTTTCGTCAATATCAGCGATGATAATTGTGGCGCCGGCTTGTTTTAAAACCCGCGCGATGCCTTTGCCGATGCCTTTTGCACCGCCAGTAACAACGGCGATTTGTTGATCTAATGAAAATAATGCAGCCATTTTTTTCTCCTTTTGTGTTGTGAAACAATCTGTTTTCGCCTTTTCATTTTGGCGCTTAAACGTTATACACGAGCGCGCCGCGAAGATCTCGTTTTGATCATTAAAAATAACACACGGTCGCGCGCTTTGTTTTTTTCGAGCGTTTCAAAAAGAACGCGCATTTTTTGCGATTTTTATTTTTAACGCTATTTCAAAGTATTCAATAAAATTTCCGCGTTATTTTTTAATAACAATAAACAGTTTTTTAAAAAAATAATCTTTTAATGTTTTATTCATATCATTAAAAAGCGCGCGCTGGCATAATGTTTCGCTCTTTTTTAGTTTGTGCAAAGTTTTATGATTTTATCTGCTTTGAAGCGTTCTGTGCGCCAAAATCCTGCGATTAATGCGTTTTGGCTTTTGCCGATTGTGGCGCTCTTTTTAACGATAACGGCAAACGATGCGTTTTTTATGCATGCAGCGGAAACTTATCCGTTAACTGATTATTTGGGGTTTGCCGTATCGTTAGCGCTGGTATTAACGGGCGTATTATTATTATTGTTATCGCTTTTGTGTTATAAATTTTTATTTAAATTCATACTGATAGCCTTTATTTTGCTCGCCAGCGTCACCGGATATTTCACCGATACGTACGGCACCATTTACGATGCCCAAATGATGCAGAACGTTTTAGAAACCGATCAAGCGGAAATGATGGGGTTATTTAATATTGAGTTTATATTACGAATCAGTCTATTAGGCATTATTCCAAGCATGATTATTGCGCGGCAAAAAGTGTATTTTCCGCGGCTTTCGTGTGCGTTATTAACGCGCTTTGCCGTCATTTTAGGCAGTTTATTATTAATTACTTTGCCGATTACCACGTTTTCTAAAACATATGCGAGTTTTTTCCGCGAACATAAAACATTGCGTTTATACACCAATCCCGTTGCACCGATTTATGCCGTCGGGAAATTGTTGCACACTGAATACCGCAAACATACCGCGCCGAAAAATACGATTATGCACGCCGCTGATGCCGTGCAAATTTCTTCACCAGCTGAGCGGACGCCAAAATTAATCGTGATGGTGGTCGGCGAAACATTGCGCGCAGATCATGTGTCGCTAAACGGTTATACCCGCAATACGTTTCCACAGGTCTCCCAAATTCAAGGTGTTACTAATTTTAGCAATGTGATTTCCTGCGGCACGTCTACCGCGTATTCGCTGCCGTGTATGTTTAGTTATTCTGAGATAAAAAATTATGACGTAGCACAAGCGCCCTATCATGAAAACGTACTTGATACGATTAATCGTTTAAAAATCAATATATTGTGGAAGGATAATAATTCTGATGATAAAGGCGTGATGCATAAATTACCGCCAAGCCATTACGTTAAATTAACGCGCGAACATTGTCCTGACGGTGCTACACACGAATGTCGTGACATTCATCTATTAGCTGGATTAGATGATTATGTAGCAAACCACCAACAGCAAGATATTTTGATCGTACTGCATCAAATGGGCAATCACGGTCCCGAATACTATAAACGTTATGATGCAGAATTTGAGCGCTTCACGCCTGTTTGCAAAAATAATGAATTGGCAAAATGCGCGCGACAAGAGGTAATTAATGCTTTTGATAATGCTGTGCTGATGACGGATGATTTTCTGGCAAAAACCATTCATTGGTTGAATCAATACGATCAAACCCATCAAGTTGCGTTGTTATATGTCAGCGATCACGGCGAAAGTTTAGGTGAAAAAGGCGTTTATTTACACGGCATGCCTTATCGCATCGCACCGATAGAACAAAAACACGTGGCATCATTTTTTTGGACGAGTGCGCACACGCATTTTCGCGCCGTACCATCGGATACGGCTTTAACACATGCTGCAATCGCTGCCACTTTGCTCAAATTATTTGATATAAAAACACAATCTATTGAATATAAAAGCAGTTATGTTTTGTAATGTACGATTTCATTATTGCGCGGGTATTGGTTTTGCGTTGCTTATATTTTCAACTTTGCTGCTGGAACATTCGACGCTTGATATTGATATCAGCCAATTTTTTTATCATAACGGACAATGGATTATCGCTAAAAATGCGCCGTTACCGCGGTGGTTTTTTTACACGGGTATCAAACATACGTTGATTGGGTGTGAGATTTTTATCTTGTGTCTTTTATTTCAACGTTGGCTTTTACCGCACAAAATGCCGCGATTTTTGCCGCAATTTTCTCAACGCGAATTGGGTTATTTAGTGACGATGTTATTTCTAATACCCGCAGTGATCGGTCTTTTAAAAACACTCACACACGTACCCTGCCCCAACCATATCGAAACATTTGGCGGACAATTTCCTTATTTATCACTATGGCAAAATGTGCTGGCACAGCATCACGAAAAATGTTTTCCCGCGGCACATGCCGGATTGGGTTTTTCTTGGTACGCATGGGCATTTCTACCGCGGTTGCGTTCACAACACTTCAAAATCGCACTCGCCGTCACCGCGCTTGGTTGGATAATGGGACTTTATAAAATGGCAATCGGCGATCATTTTTTCAGTCATACCGTGATATCAATGCTGATCGCGTGGACGTTAAACGCTTTGAGCGCGGCAGTGTTATGGCATAAATCCTAAAAAATCCCCCGTTTTCGAAATAACGAGGGATTCGTAGTCATTTTAATTTTTTATTCTACCGTCACCGATTTCGCTAAATTTCGCGGCTGGTCAACGTCATTTCCCTTATAACAAGCAACATGATAAGCGAATAATTGTAACGGCACTACTGCGATTAATGCCATCGTCAAATCGTCTAACACGCCCAAAGAAATCACCGTGGCATCGGATAAAGCGTGTAAATCAACGCGTTCATCAGCAAAAACGATCAAACGTCCGCCGCGCGCCTGCACTTCTTGCAAATTACTCAATGTTTTTTCGCCCAATAATCCTGCCTGCACAACAGCAACTACAGTCATTTGTTCATCAACCAAAGCCAAAGGTCCATGCTTTAATTCGCCGCAGGGATAAGCTTCCGCGTGGATATAAGATAATTCTTTTAATTTTAACGCGCCTTCTGCCGCAATTGCTGCGCCGGCGCCGCGTCCTAAAAACAAACAATTGCGCTCTTTTTGCAATGTTTTTGCCGCCGCAGCAATTTTTGTATCCAACGCTAACATTTGCTCAACGGCAGCCGGCAAACGCGCTAAAGCAGCGCATTCTTCGCTGATATTTTCTCCTTTAACGTGACGAATCAATAAAGTAATTAAATGCAACACAACCAATTGCGCCATAAAAGCTTTAGTGGAAGCCACGCCAATTTCCCGACCGGCGCGCGTTAAAATATGATGCGGACACAAGCGCACCAGCGCACTTTCAGCAACATTGCATACCGCTAAATAATCCAAATAAGGTAATTTTTTGGCTTTATTGAGCGCGGCTAAAGTATCAGCCGTTTCTCCAGATTGAGAAATGGTTAAAAATAAAGTATGCGGCGAAACGGCAACATCGCGGTATAAATATTCGCTGGCGTATTCAACATTTGTGCGAATGCCCGCGGCTTCAAGATAATATTTAACCACTAAACCAGCGTGATAACTGCTGCCGCAAGCGATAATATCAATATTTTTCAATTGATTACATATTTCTTGTAATTCTGGAGAAAACGTATCGATATTTAACGATTGCGCGGTTAAACGTCCTGATAAAGTATGACGAATTACGCTGGGCTGCTCAAACGTTTCCTTTTGCATAAAATGTTGATAACCATTTTTCCCAACAATATCATCATCTTGTTCACTTTCAACCCAAACGCGTTGCACGGATTTTCCGCTGTGATCAAAAATGCGGCAATCCTCGCGGCTTAATTGCGCCACGTCGCCGTCTTGTAAATAAATAAATTGGCGCATCAGCGGCAATAAAGCAAAACTATCAGATGCGGCAAAATAGCCCGCCGCGCTTTTGCCGATAATCATCGGAGAATGTTGGCAAGCAACAACGATATGATCGGGATCATCTGCCGCCATCACCGCGAGCGCATAACTGCCTTTTAAATGCGGCAAAGTATGCAAAACGGCGGCAGCGATATCGTGATCGCGTTGATAATAATCATGAATTAAATGCGCGATGGTTTCTGAATCGGTATCCGATTGAAATTGATATCCTTTTTCGATTAATTGCGCGCGTAATTCAAGATAGTTTTCAATAATGCCATTATGAACAACGGCAATTTGCGCGCCGCTGATGTGTGGGTGGGCGTTTTTTTCGTTGGGAATGCCGTGCGTTGCCCAACGGGTATGAGCAATGCCGCTGTTGCCGGCAAGCGGCGATTCGGCAATTTTTTCGGTTAATTGCATCACTTTTCCTACGGCACGGCGACAATGGAGTTTATTTTTTGATAATACGGCGATTCCAGCAGAATCGTAGCCACGGTATTCCAAACGCGTGAGTCCCGTCATCAAAATTGAAACAATATCTTTTTTTGCCACACCGGCAATAATTCCGCACATAAATCGCTCCAAAAATAGAAATGCTAGAGAATAGCATTAAACCTATAAAGTCAGTAGAATGCTTTCCTCGCGTTAATCAGCGCACAGAATGAGGGGAATGAATATGCCTACAATAACTCTGCCCGACGGCAGTAAAAAATCTTTTAATGCTGCAATAACTGGTCAAGAAATTGCAGAATCTATCGGTTCGAGTTTAGCCAAAGCGGCAATTGCCGTGCGTATTGGCGAAAAGTTGCAAGATTTAAGCGATACGATTGCTTGCGATGCCGACGTCACCATCATCACGGATAAAGATGAAGCCGGATTGGAAATTATTCGCCATTCTTGTGCGCATTTGTTGGGGCACGCATTAAAACAATTATGGCCGCAAGCCAAAATGGTGATTGGTCCGGTGATTGAAAACGGTTTTTATTATGATATTGAAGCTGATCATCGTTTTACCCCAGAAGATTTAGCCGTTTTAGAAGAACGCATGCAAAAACTCGCCGCAACCGGATACAGCGTGAAAAAAGAATGGACGCCGGTCGCGCGCGCGCGGGAAATTTTTCATGAACGGCAGGAAGATTTTAAAATTCGTTTGATTGATGATTTTGATGACGATGTGCAAGAAGTTGGTTTGTATTACCACCAAGAATATGTGGACATGTGTCGCGGTCCGCACGTGCCGGATATGGGCAAAATCAAAGCGTTTAAACTCACTAAACTTTCGGGTTCTTATTGGCGCGGTGATGCGCAAGCAGAAGCGTTACAACGTATTTATGGCGTTGCGTTTCGCAGTAAAAAAGAATTAGACGATTATTTAACACAACAAGCCGAAGCCGAAAAACGCGATCACCGCAAAATCGGCAAAGCGCTCGATTTATTCCATTTGCAAGAAGAAGCGCCTGGCATGGTCTTTTGGCATGCTAAAGGTTGGACGATTTACCGCGAAATTGAAAACTATATGCGCACAAAATTGCGGAAATATGGTTATCAAGAAGTTCAAGGTCCGCAAATTCTCGACCGCAGTTTATGGGAAAAATCCGGACACTGGGATAAATTCGGCGGCAATATGTTTACTTGCTGCATCGATAATCACGATTTTGCCGTCAAACCCATGAATTGCCCCGGACACGTGCAAATTTTTAATCAAGGTTTAAAAAGTTACCGCGAATTGCCGATTCGTTATGCTGAATTTGGTATTTGTCACCGCAATGAACCATCTGGCACGTTACACGGCATTATGCGCGTACGGCGCTTTGTGCAAGATGATGGGCATATTTTCTGCGCGCGCAATCAAGTTCGTGCGGAAATTGAACGCACTTGCCGCATGGTTTATGAAGTTTATGATGATTTTGGTTTCAAAAATGTGGAACTCGCGCTGTCAACCCGTCCAGAAAAACGCGTCGGTAGCGATGAGATTTGGGACGAGGCAGAACGCGGTTTACAAGAAGCATTGGAAGCGCAAAATTTGGCATTCCGTTTGCAACCCGGCGAAGGCGCGTTTTACGGTCCCAAAATTGAATTTACTTTAAAAGATAGTTTGGGAAGACGTTGGCAATGTGGCACCGTTCAATTGGACTTTTCAATGCCCGCACGACTTGGCGCTGAATATATTGATGAACACGGCGAAAAACAAACGCCCGTGATGATTCACCGCGCGATTTTAGGCTCGTTGGAACGCTTTATTGGTATTTTAATTGAACAATATGCGGGCAATATGCCTGTTTGGTTATCGCCCGTGCAAGCGATGATTATGCCAATTACGGATACGCACGCCGATTATGTTCAAAATGTGATGCAAAAATTTATCGCTGCCGGTATTCGCGCAGAAATAGATTTGCGCAATGAAAAAATAAGCTATAAAATTCGCGAGCATACTTTGCAGCGCGTTCCTTTTTTATTGGTAGCCGGCGACAGAGAAAAGCAATCAAACACGCTTTCTGTACGTACACGTGACGGCAAAGAGTTAGGCGTGATGGAAATTGCGACAATTATTGAGCATATCCGCCACTTGATTGAGACAAAATCACAGGAGATTGAGTAATAGTTAAGCAAAATGAAACGCGGGTCAATGAAGAAATCCGCGAATCTGAAGTTCGGTTAATCGACGCAGATGGCGAACAACGCGGTGTCGTTGCAATTGAGGAAGCTTTAAATATCGCTTATGAACAGGATTTAGATTTGGTGGAAGTTGCCTCCAACGCTAAACCCGTGGTGTGCCGAGTGATGGATTTCGGCAAATATCGGTTCGAGCTACAAAAAAAGCAACAAGAAGCGCGTAAAAATCAAAAACGCATACAAATTAAAGAGGTTAAGTTCCGACCAGGAACTGACGAGGGGGACTATCAGGTCAAACTACGCAACCTGACGCGTTTCCTCGAAGGCGGTGATAAAGCCAAAGTAACGGTTCGTTTTCGCGGACGTGAAATGGCGCATCAAGCTCTTGGTCATGAGCTTCTCGCTCGCATCGAAGCTGATTTAGCATCAGTTGGCGTTGTGGAGCAAAAAGCAGGATTTGAAGGTCGCCAAATGGTGATGGTTCTTGCTCCTGTTAAGAAGTGATGTGATTTCGCCTTAAAAAAACATTGCCGCTGCGGCGGCATTTTATATTCATGGCAAACAATGCGGAGTCAATAATGCCTAAAATGAAAACTCATCGAGGCGCAGCAAAGCGCTTCAAAAAAACCAAAAATGGTTATAAAGTTGGACATTCACACGTCCGTCATATCCTGACGAAAAAAACGACCAAACGTAAACGTCACCTGCGCGGCTTAATGCAAGTGCATGCAAGCGATGTTAAAGCAGTCAAGCAAATGATCGGTTAAGGAGTTAGGACATGGCAAGAGTAAAACGCGGGGTTCAAGCCCACGCCCGTCATAAGAAAGTATTAAAAGCTGCGAAAGGTTACTATAGCGCGCGTCGTAAAACATTTCGTGTCGCCAAACAAGCAGTAATCAAAGCAGGTCAATACGCTTATCGCGATCGTAAAACCAAAAAACGTCAATTCCGCCAACTTTGGATTATTCGGATTAATGCTGGCGCGCGGATACACGGATTAAGCTACAGCCGCTTTATCAACGGATTGAAAAAATCTGGTATCGCTGTTGACAGAAAAATTCTCTCCGAATTAGCGGTTTACGATAAATCCGTTTTTGCGACTTTAGCAGAAAAAGCAAAAGCTGCATTATCAGCTTAATCACTTTTTCTTGATGAAACGACCGCTTTTTGGCGGTCGTTTTTTTATCTTTTTATTTGAGGAAAACCATGACCGCAAAACTACATTGGTTATGCCGCCGCGGCATTAAAGAACTCGATTTATTGCTCGAATATTATTTAACGCAACATTATCCAAGCGCCAGCGCCGCTGAACAAAACGCCTTTGAACGTTTACTTGCCTATCAAGACAGCGAGATTTTGGATCTGATTTTTCATCATAAAGAAGATGAAGATGGCGACATACGAAACTTAATCCGCCATCTCCGTCAGCAAAAATTAGTTTGAATTTACCAAAGCACAATTTCCCCGTCGCTTTGGCTCATTAAAACTTTATCCGCCCGTCTTTGCGCAAAAATGCCGCATTCCACCACGCCGGCAATCGTGTTAATACGCGCTTCCATCCGTTCGGCAGCCGTTAAATCTAAATAATGCACATCTAAAATCCAATGACCATTATCCGTCACCACGCCCTGCCGCCAGCGCGGTTCGGCGCCTAATTTCACAATTTCCCGCGCAACGTAACTTCTCGCCATCGGAATCACTTCAACGGCAACTGGAAAACGTCCTAATTGCGCCACTTTTTTTGATTCATCAATGATGCAAATAAATTCTTTTGCCGCCGACGCGATGATTTTTTCCCGTGTCAACGCCGCGCCGCCGCCTTTTATCATGATTTTGTCATCATTAATTTCATCGGCGCCGTCCACATAAATATCCGGCGGATCGCAGGCATTTAAATCGCGCACCCGAAATCCCGCCGCTTCCAATGCTTTGCTGGACGTTTCCGAAGCGGCAACAATATCGCGAAATTGTCTTTTTGCCTGTTTTAACGCCTCAATAAAACACAACACCGTTGAACCGCTGCCCACGCCCAACGTAATATTTTCAGGCACATGTTCTAATACGGCAGCAGCGACTTTTTCCTTGAGAAGCTGTTGATTCATTTATTTGCTCAATGCTAAAAAAATGTCATTTTAAACCATTGCTGGCAAAAATTTTTAAAAGCGTATAATGGTGAGCGTTTTGCACGAGATAAAGGTAAAAAAACGATGATTTCAGAATTACCACTGGCTTTTGGACTTCTGATGGCGGTTGTCGGCATTATTTTTTATACAGCCGGTATCGATCACCCTTTTTGGAAAAAATTTTATGCGATTATGCCGGCAATTGTGTTGTGCTGCTTTATTCCCGCGGGACTCAATACTGCCGGCGTTTTTGCCGATGGCGTCGGCAGCCAAATTTATCGTTTTGCCGCGACCTATTTATTGCCTGCCGCCTTGTTTTTAATGACATTATCCATGGATATTCCCAAATTATTGGGATTAGGTTGGAAAGTGCTTGCAATGTTTTTTGCAGCAAGCACTGCCATTATTCTCTCCGGTCCAATTTCATTATGGATTTATAAATGTGTAGCGCCCGAGCAATTTTTAGATGACCATTTATGGCGCAGTTTTTCTGCAGTAGCAGCGAGCTGGATCGGCGGTGCCGCCAATCAAGCCGCAATGAAAGAACTTTTTCAGATTGAAGACGGATTATTCGGCACCATGATTTTGGTCGATACCGTCAACGCCTCTCTTTGGTTGCTTGTGATTTTCATGCTTGCCAAACATGCCGAAAAAATTGATCGCTGGTTAAAAGCAGATACGCAAGCCATTGATCGCGTAATTAAAGCCGTTGAAAGTTATGAGCGAGAACACGCGCGCATTACCACTTTGCGCGATTTTATGATGATGTTCGGATTAACTTATGCCGTCAGCGGTATCGGTTTATTTTTAGGAAAATATCTTGCCCGATTTTTCGCTCACTACAATTGGGCAGGCACGTACAGTTTAGATAATCAATTTTTTTGGATGGTGATTTCGGTAACCGTCATCGGTTTCATTTTATCGTTAACCCCAATGCGCAAACTCGATAACGTGGGTTCGGCAAAAATCGGCACCGCTTTCATTTTTATTTTAATTGCCACTATCGGCATGCAAATTAATTTACGCGGACTAATGCAATACTGGCAATTATTATTAGTGGGATTACTGTGGATGTGTTTGCATATTATTTTTATTTTTATCGTGGCAAAAATCATCAAAGCGCCGTTATTTTATTTATGCGTTGCCTCAAATGCTAACACCGGCGGCGCATCTTCTGCGCCCATCGTTGCTACCGCTTTTCACCCTGCTTTAGCGCCAGTAGGCGTTTTATTAGGGATTTTGGGTTACGTTATCGGCACTGTTGGCGGTTATGTTTCTACATTATTGATGCGTTGGGCAGTTGGTTAATTCAAAAATAAACAACACGAAAAAGGCTGCCGTGGCAGCCTTTATTTTTCCGGATCAAAAGGATTGGCTTTATCGCGGTAAGAAATACGAATCGGCGTGCCGTGCAAATGAAAATATTGCCGAAAAAATCGACTCAAATATTGCGTATACGAAGCAGGAACGTTATCCGTGCGCGCGCCGTGAATAATCACATGCGGGGGATTTTTTCCGCCTTGATGCGCATATTGCAACTTAATTGCGCGTCCATTAACCAACGGCGGCTGATGGCGATGATAAGCCAGTTCCAAAGCTTGCGTCCATTGATTGGTTGAAATCTCCATCATCACGCTGCGATAAACCGTTTTAACCGCCGGCAATAACGCGCGGATATTGCTACCGTGCAACGCGGAAATATAAAATATTTCTGCATAATCAACGAAATTTAATTTACGTTCTAACTGTGCTTGTATTTTTTCCCGCGTTTCACCGTCTAAATGATCCCATTTATTAACAGCAATCACGAGCCCGCGCCCGCGTTTGATAATCTCGCCGAGCAAATGCGCATCTTGATCAGTAATGCCTGCTTGCGCATCGAGCACCAAAATCACCACATTGGCTTGTTCAATTGCTTCCAGCGCTTTAACGATGGAAAATTTTTCGATTTTATCGTCAACGCGCGCTTTGCGCCGAATGCCGGCAGTATCGATCAAAGTAAAAGCATCGCCTTCATTATCAACGTAAGGAATACGAATCGCATCGCGCGTTGTGCCAGCAACGGGGCTCGCAACCAAACGCTCTTCTCCCAATAAACGATTCAATAAAGTAGATTTTCCCGCATTTGGGCGCCCGAGCACTGCCAAATGGATAGATTCTTGCGCGGCGGTTTCATTTGCGTTTTCAATCGGCGCTGGCGGCAATAATGAAACAATCAAATCTTCTAATTGCTTAATGCCGCGGCGCTGTTCGGCAGCAATCGTTAGCACGGGTTGCATGCCCAAACGATAAAAATCTGCAACGGCAACATCAGGATCAACGCCATCAATTTTATTAACCGCCAACACGATTGGTTTCGTCACGCGGCGCAATTCCGCGGCAATTTGTTCATCATCAAGCGTTAAACCATCACGCGCATCTAAAACAAAAACAATCACATCAGCTTCTTCCATCGCTGTGCGCGCTTGTTCATCAACGCGAAAATCAATTTCTGCCGTTTCCGTATTCAACATTCCGCCCGTATCAATCAACATGCACGGAACACCGGCTAAAGTCGTGCGCGCATAAATGCGGTCGCGCGTCAGTCCCGCTTTATTGCTGACGATGGCTTGTCTGGAACGGGTTAAGGTATTAAATAAAGTAGATTTACCAACATTGGGTCGCCCAACTAAAGCAACCGTTGCGAGATGATCGATCAAAAGAACTCCCTATTGCGGTCGAAAAGCGACCAACTGTCCATTTTGCAACTGCCAAATCAGCAGTTGATCCAATACTAAAGGCGGCGCAAAACTGCCCACTTTTCCAATTTTTTTCTGCCCAATAAGCGCGCCGGAATCTGCATCGAGCCATATTAAATGACCTTCAAAATCCAGCGCTGCCACTCGTTTGGGAATCGCCAGCGGCGGAGAAAGTTTGCGTCCGCGCAAATGCTCATTTTTCCATATCATGGAACCATCGCCTTGCCGTAGTGCAACGATGCTGCCGTGCGGTGTCGTTACATAAATATCACTGGGGCTAATGGCAAAATCCTGATTACTATGCACCGTTTTGTTTTCCCACAACACGGCGCCGGTTTCCAAATTGAGCGCGTACATTTTATTTTGATAAACGCTACCAAATAAAATGTGGCGATTGGCTTTTGGTAGCGCATTTTGATCAAGTAAATTACCGATACGATGCCCCGAAAGTCCCATCGCGACACGATTTTGCGCTAACGGTAAACCGGTTTTAGCATCTAACACCGTGAAATAACCCAAATCGTTAACCATCATCACAACGCCGCCGCCCGCTAATACTGAAGCATCACCGCGCATTTGTATCATCGGCGTTTGCGTACTGTAACGCCATAAAATATCGCCATCTTCTGGCGACAGCGCCGTAACCGTGCTATCCGTTGTCACCGCTAGCAACAATCCATCGCTCACAACAGGACGCACCAGCGTCATCGCGCCCAATGGTTTTCGCCACAACATTTGCCCATCGCTTTGCGATAAAGCAATGATGTCGCCGTTTTCCGCGCCTACAAAAACCGCACCGCCCGCTGCCGTAACGCCGCTACTGATGCGATTTTTTAAAGCAACATGAAAAACTACTTCGCCGTTTTCCGCGCGCAATCGATAAAAATGCCCGTCGGCGCTGATGGCAAAAATATCATCGCCAACATGATCGGGCACTAAAACATACTGTTCTTTTGCACCACCGGCGCCCAATGATTTTTGCCAAACAATATCCGTAGTAACAGAAGATGCGATTTCCGGAAGCGGCACCGGTTTCGGTTCATTGGAATGACCATAAAACCAACTTGAACAGCCGCTCAAACAACAAAAACAAAAAAGCGGCAGCCAAAATCTCATGAATTTTTCTCCGTTGTCGGCGCTGTTAACGCCATTTTTGCTTTTAAAGCATTAATCCGCCGCTGCGTTAACGGCAACGGTTGCAGTTTCATGCTTTCTTCATAAGCTTTTAAAGCAGGTTCCAATTGATCACGCAATAAATAGATATCACCTTGAATTTGCGGAACAATTTTTGCATAAGCGCTGTTTTTTAACAAATCAAGCGTTGATAAGGCAGCATCGTAATCTTTTTGCTGCAATTGCACTTGAACCAGCGCCCACTGCGCATTTTGCGCCAATAAATCATCGCTGGAGGATTGCGCTTGTTGCAATAACGGATAGGCTTTATCAAATTGCTTGTTTTCTACATACAAACGCGCCAGCAAAACATTGGCTAAATCGCGTTGCACGCTTCTATTCTGGCTCATCGCGGCATAATGTTTTTCGGCAACAGTTAATTGTTTTTTATCAACCGCTTCCGTTAATTGCGACAATAAAAAAGATTGCTCTTGCCGTTGGCTGCGTTGATGAACTTTCCACCAATCCATGCCGCCAACCATTGCCAAACCAATGACAATGCCGGTTACGATCACTACACCGTGCCGCCGCAACCATTCTTTAACCAATTCCCCGGTTTCTTCTTCGCTGCGATCATTGATCGGAATATTTAATAAATGATTGATTATTGACATTTTTTATCCTTTTGCGCGGTTAAATAAGCGACTAGTTCATCAAAACCAAAACAATGCTGCGCACCGCTTTGAAGATCTTTGCAATTTACTTGCTGATTTTCGCGTTCTTGTTCGCCAAAAACGAGCACAAAATCCGCCCCCGATTTATCCGCTTTTTTAAACTGATTTTTCAAACTTTGGTAATCGTTATGCAACACGATGGCATCATCTGGAAACTGCTGCCTCAGCTTCGCCGCCCACTGCATTGCCATTGCTTGCTCGGCAAAACTGGCAATAACCATATAAATCAACGGACGGCGCGCCTGCCATATCGCATTTTGTTCCAACAACAATAAAATCCGATCGACGCCAAAAGCGAATCCTGCGGCAGGCGTTGCCGCACCGCCTAGTTGTTCAACCAAACCATCATAACGCCCTCCCGCGCACACCGCGCTTTGCGCGCCCAAAGCGTCTGTTGTCCATTCAAAAACGGTATGGCAATAATAATCCAAACCGCGCACCAAACGCGGATTTAAACGCCACGGAATATCCAGCGCATTTAATAAAGTTGTCACCTGTTCAAAATGTTGCTGGCTTTCGCTGCCTAAATAATCGAGTAACGCCGGCGCCGCGTCCAAACAGGCTTGAACTTGCGGATCTTTGCTGTCTAAAATCCGCAACGGATTCGTTTCCAAACGCCGCTGCGAATCTTCATCTAATTCCTGCCGATGATTTTGCAAATAAGCCACTAAATCTTTTTGAAAAAGCTGCCGTTCTTCTGGCAAACCAATGGTATTGAGTTCCAAACGAACAAGAGAAATTAATCCCAATTCTTGAAACAATTCATAAGCAAGTTGAATTAATTCAACATCTTGCGCGGCACTTTTTACGCCAAACGATTCCACGCTCACCTGACTGAATTGGCGATAACGCCCTTTTTGTGGACGTTCATAACGAAACATCGCCCCTTCAACATATAAACGTTGCACTTGTTGCGCGCGCCCTTGTTCAATAATCGCGCGCACGGCGCCTGCCGTTGCTTCTGGGCGCAAAGTAACGCTTTCTTCGCTGCGGTCTAAAAAAGTGTACATTTCCTTAGTCACAACATCAGTTTCCGAACCGATCGTGCGTTGAAAAAGCGCCGTTTTTTCTAACAAAGGCAAATCCGCTGGCAAATAACCAAATTGATGCAATTTGTGATGGATTTTATCCATCAATTGTTCGCGTAAATCAGATTCCGGCGGCAAAATATCGCGCATGCCGCGAATGGATTGAATATTGTGTTCACTCATTGCGCCGTTCCGATGCGAAAACGCCGTTGATTACCTTCAACGCGATATTTCTGCCAATCTGCCGGCTGCCCCGCAATCATTAAATTAGCTGATTGCGGACGCCCCAAAGAAACGGTATAAGTTTGTCCATCGCTCAATTCAATGGATTCACCAGATTTAAATGTTTTTGAATACAAAATTTTGCGATTGCTGTCGCGAACTTCAACCCAATTTTCGCCCGTTATTTCAATACGAATGGTTTTCGACGCGTCGGCAGTTGCCGTTGGTTGAGCTGTTGATGCATTTTCCGGCGCTAAAGCGTTATTTTGCTCTGGCGCGGACGACTCCGCGGGCGACTCTGTCGTTGTTGTTTCCGGCGTTGTGGGATTAATTAAAGCCGTATTTTCTTCGGGTTGCGGCGCCGGTGTTTCTAAAGAAGTGAGTTCCGGCAATTCTGGCGGCGGTAATGCCGTATTTGCTGCCGTTTCCGGCGGTTCTGTGCCAATTTGCACGACTAAATTTTCACCAGTAGCCGGCGCTGTTTTCGCATTCGGCGCAAAAGTCGCTTTAAATTGCGTAATCAACCATGAATTGGGATTCATAATTTGCACCGCTAAAGCCGCGGCAACTATTAAAATCGGTAAAATCGTCAACCACGCCGCAATATTGTTGCGTTTAAAAGAGCGCGTTTGCGATGCCGCATTAGCGCTACTGATACGCGGCTGGCTGGTATCCGGATAAAGACGGTTAAAAAGTTGCACGATTTCATCAGCATTTAAGCCCAACGCCCGCGCATAACTGTTTAAATAACCGCGCGTAAAGACAAAAGCGCCAATATTTTTGAAATCATTGGCTTCTAACAATTGAATAATCGTAGGATTTAAATTAGTTTGATCCGCCGCTTCCGTAATCGACCATTGTTTTTCTTCACGCGCCGCGCGCAATGCATCGCCAATAGTGTCATCGATTGAGGTTTTATTATCGTTAATGTCCGTCATCTTATATTCCTAAAGATTTTGCTTGAGGTGTATCGCCATAATTACCGCGCATGATACGCATCATTTCTTCTTCTAACACCCGATCATTTGTGCCCCGTGCTGCCAAAATAGCTAATCGAACGCTTTCAGGACTATAGCCAATATAGGTATGCATGACTTTTAAATAACCTAAAGCGGTGGCGTAATCATGTTGCGCAACGGCTAATTCGGATAAAGGCAACAATGCGCCGGCAGCTTTATTATCAAAAACTAATGCTTGACGATATTGCGCTTGTGCCGCGGCATCTTGTTGACGCTTCCGCTCGCAATCACCGGCGGCAATATAAGACAACGGCACGAATTCACGCCCTTTGCGCCGCATTTTGTCGTATAAATTTTGCCGATCGGCGTCGCGGTCAAATTTACATAAAAATGTCGCGTAATTCATAAAGCCCAAAGGATAATCAGGGTGCGAGGCGATTAATTTTTGATAAACCTGATTGCCCGCGGCAATATCGCGTTTTTCTTCATACAGCACTGCCAAAACGTTCCACGCTTCCGGCGGCTCGGAATCAATTTCAATGGCGCGCTTTAATTTGGGTTCGGCTAAATCATAACGTCCCAAACTGACGTAATGAGCGCCTAATTGCAAATAATCTTGATAAGCCTTATTAAAATCTGGTTTTACCGGTTCAACATTTGGCGTTGATTGCGTCGTCGACACGCAGCCCGATACAATCAAACACACAACGGCAACGCCGCCTAAAAAATGATTGTTTTTCATTAAAAAATCCTTGCTGATTCATGCTTTGCCATAATTAAATGATTGCGATGGGAAATCGTTTGCCGATCGGTTACATCGCAGCGGTTCATATTCATGCTTTAAATCCTTGAAACTGCCGCTCGCGTCGAATTCGATCGTTGACGCGCCCCACTAATTGTCCACACGCCGCATCGATATCGTCGCCTCGGGTTTTGCGAATGGTGGCAATATAACCGGCTTTTTGTAAAAACTGTTGAAAACGCACAATATCTTCCCAAGATGAACATTGGAAAGGACTATTGGGAAACTCATTAAAAGGAATTAAATTAATTTTTCCGGGCACATTACGCAATAAATCCGCTAATTGTTGGGCGTGCTCGAGCGTATCGTTAACGCCTTTTAGCATCACATATTCCCACGTAATGCCGCCGTGTTGCTTATTATTTTCTGCATACAAAGCACACGCCTCAATCAGCGCTTTTAAACCATAACGCTGATTAATCGGCACAATTTTATTGCGCAATTCATCATTTGGCGCGTGCAATGAAACGGCTAAACTCAAATCGGTGACCTCACGCAATTTATGGATCGCCGGCACCACGCCCGACGTGCTCAACGTTACGCGCCGTTTTGATAGACCAAATCCCCAATCGCTCATAAAAATTTCGGTGGCAGGCAAAACCTGATTAAAATTAATCAGCGGCTCGCCCATTCCCATTAAAACAACGTTCGTTATTAAACGACTATTACCGTTGCGTTCACAATGAACCAGTTCTTTAGCCAGCCAAACCTGCACCACAATCTCGCCGGTGGTTAAATTACGATTAAATCCCGCCCGCGCCGTAGAACAAAAAGGACACGCCAACGCGCAACCTGCTTGCGAAGAAATGCATAAAGTACCGCGATCATCTTCAGGAATAAAAACCGCTTCAATGCTATTTGTGCACGCATACTGAAATACCCATTTTCGCGTTCCATCGCGCGCGGTTTTATCGGCAATCACTTGCGGCAAAATCACGCATGCTTTTTCCGAAAGCATCGCGCGCAGTTTTTTGCTTAAATCCGTCATGCGTTCAAAATCATAAACGCGTTCGTGATAAAGCCATTTTAAAACTTGTTTCGCGCGAAACGGTTGCTCTCCCTGCGCCACAAACCAATCCGCCAAAGCTTTGGGGGTATAGTCAAAAAGATTTATTTTTTCAGTCATGTCTATTTTCATAAACTACATTATCGATAAAAACCACGCTGGAAACCGCGCCGCCTCCCTTCATCTCGTCATGATTGATTCTTTCAATATCACCAGTTATCACAATAGACACCAAACGCCCAGAAAAAAACGGCAATCATGTTAGCATAACCACATGGTCATCAAAACGTTTTTGCGCCGCTGCCAAACGCTCTGGCGTCCCCACATCTAACCAATCGCCTGCAAAATAAACGCCGCTGATCGTTGTTTTTGCTATCGTTTGCCGTAAAAGCGGCGCCAGTGGTAAAAATTGCGCAGACAATCCCGAAAATAACGCCGCTTGCATGATGGAAATACCAGCAAACGTATAACGCGCGCCCAATGAAACGCGTCCTTCGTTTAAATCAAAATCGCCGGTTTCTTTCCATTCTGGCGTTTCCACTAACACTAAATGCGCCAAAGTATTGGGATAATGAGCAATTAATACTTGATAATCAAGCGCACACCACACATCGGCATTGACCACCAAAAATGGCTCCTCGCCCAACAAAGGCAACGCATTAATAATGCCGCCTGCCGTTTCCAAACCGCGCGCGCCCTCTTCCGAATAAACAATATGCATCCCGTAACGCTGCCCGTCACCCAAAGCGGCAATAATTTTTTCGCCCAAATAAGCTACATTAATCACCACTTCTTTAATGCCCGCTTTGGCTAAACGCCGCAGCTGCCAAACGATTAATGGCTGCCCACCAACCGTCAATAATGGTTTGGGCAAATCACGGGTTAATGCCCCCATTCGACTACCGCGCCCCGCGGCTAGAATCATTGCTTTCATGATTAAACTGAATTAATTGTTCACGCACGCGGCGGTTATAACTTGTTAACGTTGCTGCCAAAATAGGCAAATCCGCGGCTAAAAAATTGACTTCATCGAGCGCTAATGCCCAAGTGCGCGCTAAATACGGCAAATAATCGCGTTTGCCGTCTCTTTTTGCCAAGCGCACAAACAATCCCAAGATTTTTAAATGCCGTTGCAACGCCGTAATATGGCAATCGTAGCGCCATTTTTGCGGATTTTGCTGCGGCGCAAAAAGCTTTTGAAACTGCATTTCCAAAGCGCTGGCTACCGAAACCGGATAATCTTGATACACATCACGCGTTAAAGAAACCAAATCGTAGCAAAGCGCGCCGCTTAACGCGTCTTGATAATCAATGATGGTAATAATACCTTTTTGAAACAATAAATTGCGGCTGTGGAAATCGCGGTGAATGGTCACTTGCGGTTGATCGATGAGTTTTTGCGCAATGAGGGCAAATTCGTTTTGCCATTTTTCCGGCTGTTCCTCGGGCATAAATTGCGGCACAAACCACAAATCAAAGCGCGATAATTCTTCACGAATCAAAGCATCATCATGCGGCGGCACTATTTTTTGCAACGGTTTGGTTTTTTCTTGCCATTGATGCAATAACGTTGCCAGTTTTTCTAACCAAAATTGCGGTTGACGGCTAACATTATGTTCTAAACAAACGCCATCATCGGAAGATAATAACCAACCGGCATTCATATCGTGGTGATAAATCGTTGGCACCGCGATCTCACAACGATGAAGTTGCGCGGTTAAATGAACAAATCGCGCAAAACAAGCGCGATCGGCGCTACTGTCCATCACAATAAAAGAACGCGGCGGTTCATTTTGAACACCGCGGTAATAACGCCGCATGCTGGCATCACCGCGCAACGGCTCGATTTTTACAGTGTCTGGGAAATAGTTGCGGACAAAAGTCAACAAAGGCAATTCAGAAGGCATTAGTCTTTTCTTTGGCTTAAGTTATTGATTAATTCAAACATTTTTTCAATATCATCATTAATTTCAACAACGTATTTGCCGTTGACGATAAAAGCCGGCACACCTTCTAAACCAGAACGTTCAAAAATTTGCTTGGCTCTTTTGAGTTTTTGTTCTACATCAAACGATGTCCACGCTTTTTCCACCGCATCTTCAGAAAATCCTTTAGCAATAAAATATTTTTTAATGCCTTTTTCGCTGCCGATTAAATCGCGTTGTTTGCCTTTATGAATGGCTGCAAAATAATCATCTGCTGCGTCCAATTTTAATGCTTGCATCACGTAAAACGCCCGCGCCGGCAAATCCCAAATCGGATTTCCAATTTGCGCGGGAATTTGTTCAAAAACCACGTTTTCGGGTTTACCGTCTTTCAACCATTTTTCAACTTCTGGTTGAATGTGATAACAATGTCCGCAGGCGAACCAGAAAAATTCCATCACCGTTGGCGCATCAACGGTTGCCACCGGTTCTTTTAATACGCGGTAATCTGTTCCTTCTGTAAATTTTAATTGCGCGCTGGCAGTAAAAGAAAGCAATAAAAGCCACGCGAATAATGAAAAACGTTTAAACATTTTCAACTCCTTGATTGTCTGTCAAAGCCGAAAATTATAATGATTTTAGCTTTTCATACCAGCATTTTTCTTGACCGTAACCCGCTGCTCATCGTGCTATAATCGCCGTTTTTTTGGAGGCAGGTCATGCAAATTATTCCTACTCATTACCCGGAAACACGAAAAAGAAGAAATCGCCGTCAAGAATTTTCTCGGCGACTCGTGCGTGAAAGTCATTTATCCGCGCATGATTTAGTATTACCCGTTTTCGTTGCCGAAGGAAAAGGCGTGCGCGAACCAATTCCTTCAATGCCCAATACGTTCCGTTTAAGCATTGATGAATTATTAAAATTGGTAGCAGAACTGCGCGATTTAGGCATTCCGGCAATTGCGCCCTTCCCCCACATTACTCAAGATAAAAAATCGTTAGATGCGGCTTATGCTTATGATGAAAACGGTTTGGCGCCGCGCGCGATTCGGGCGGTTAAAGAAGCGTTTCCGGATTTTGGTATTTTTATTGACGTTGCCCTCGATCCCTACACCAGCCACGGTCAAGATGGCGTTGTTGATGATAACGGCTACATTCTCAACGATCCCACCATCGAAATCTTAATTAAACAAGCTTTGCTTTATGCGCGCTGCGGTGCAGATTATGTTGCGCCGTCAGATATGATGGACGGTCGCATTAAAGCCATTCGCCAAGCTTTTGAAGAACATGGTTTTGTTAACACTGGCATCATGGCATATTCAGCTAAATATGCGAGCAGTTATTACGGTCCATTCCGCGATGCCATTGGCTCATCAGGAAACCTTGGTAAAGCCGATAAATATACTTATCAAATGGATCCCGCAAACACCAATGAAGCGCTGCACGAAGTTGCAATGGATATTGCCGAAGGCGCGGATTTTGTGATGGTAAAACCGGGCATGCCATATTTAGACGTTTTGCAACGCGTTAAAGAACAATTTGCATTCCCGACCGCGGTTTACCAAGTCAGCGGTGAATACGCAATGCAAGAAGCCGCTTTTGCGCACGGTTGGCTGGATCGCAATAAAATCATTTTAGAATCTTTACTGGCATTTAAACGCGCCGGCGCCGATATGATTTTCACTTATCACGCCGTTGCCGCCGCAAAATTATTGCAACAACAAAAATGACGTTTCGCTGCGCCGTTTTGGGTAATCCGATTGCTCATTCTCGCTCGCCACAAATTCATGCCGCATTTGCTCAAAAATACGGCATAAATTTGTGTTATGAGCGCATTTTAGTTACCGCCGACAATTTAGCGGCAACAATTGAAGCATTTTTTATCCAAGGCGGACGCGGTTTAAACATCACCGCGCCTCATAAAATCGCCGCCTACATGTTGGCAAACAAAGCCACGGCATACGCGCAGGCGGCGCAGGCGGCAAATACGTTGTGGTATGAAAATCACACGCTTTATGCCGACAATACCGATGGCGCCGGTTTTATTCATGCGCTTAAAAACGTGCATCATTATTCTTTTGCCGATAAACGCATTTTAATTTTGGGCGCCGGCGGTGCGGTGCGCGGTTTATTGTTGCCGTTATTGCAAGAACCGATTGCCGCGCTCGATATTCAAAACCGCACTTTGGCAAAAGCTCAAGCGCTGATTGAAACGCACCGAAAAACTCAAAATATTGCGCTTCACGCTTACGATTTTCATGCACCCAGCCCTCAAAAATACGATCTCATTATTAACGCCACCAGCACAACAGATTTACCGCTGCAAAATCATTGGATTGCCGATGCCGATCGTACTTTTTGCTACGAACTTGCTTACGGCGCGCCCAGTTCTTTTTTAGCGTGGGCAAACGCGCGTTGTCATTGTGCTGATGGCGAAAGTATGTTGCACAGCCAAGCGTGGCTGAGTTTTCAGCGTTTTTTTGCGCCAGAACTCGCCTCATTTCAATAATGCCGAGAAACAAATGACTTCTTTATTATCCACCGTTCAACAATTCATTGACCCCGAAATCAATTGCCCCGTTTTTGCCGACGCGCAAATTACCGGCGATCACAATCATCTTTTTATTGAAACCGGTTTCCCTTGTACTTTAGAACACAAACGTTGGCAAACCATGCTCGCCGCGCAATTTAACGTTGCCGCCGTCACGTTTACCCAAAATATTGCTACGCATTCCGTGCAAACCAATTTAAAACCACTGGCAAATGTCAAAAATATTTTGGCAGTGGCATCGGGCAAAGGCGGCGTGGGCAAATCAACTGTTGCTATTAATTTAGCCATCGCATTGCAACAACAAGGCGCGGCGGTGGGCATTCTTGATGCTGATATTTATGGGCCCAGCGTGGCAAAAATGCTCGGCGGCGCGCAGCGTCCCCAAACGCCTGACGGCAAAATGATTACGCCAATTATGCGTCATCAAATACAAAGTTTATCCATGGGCGATTTGCTCGATGAAGACAGCGCCGTGATTTGGCGCGGGCCGATGTTGACGCAAACGCTCGTTCAATTATTGCGCGAATGTCAGTGGCAGGATTTGGATTATTTAATCATCGATTTGCCGCCGGGCACGGGCGATGCACAATTAACGTTGGCGCAACAAATTCCCGTCTCCGGCGCGCTCATTGTCACCACGCCGCAAGATATTGCGTTGCTTGATGTCAAAAAAGCAAAAACAATGTTTGATAGAGTGCGCATTCCGGTTTTAGGTTTGGTGGAAAATATGAGCGTTTTTCATTGTCCGCATTGCCACGGCACAAGTTATATTTTTGGGCAAGATGGCGGCAAAAATTTAGCCAAACATTATGACTTGCCGCTACTTGCCGCTTTACCGCTCGCGGAAGAATTTTGCCAATTGGGCGATTTGGGCACACCGTTAACTGCCGCAAAACCGCAATCACCTTTAGCAAAACCTTATCAAACAATGGCTTATCACGTTGGCTATCGTTTGGCACAGCAGAAAAAAAACGATGCGGCTGTTTTCCCCAAAATTGTTTTGGAATAATTGCGCTTTTCGAGGAAAAGTCATATGAGCATTAAAAACGATAAATGGATTCGCCGCATGGCAGAACAACATAAAATGATTGAACCGTTTGCGCCGCATTTAGTATCGCGCTGCGATGAGCGTTCTATCATTTCTTACGGCACTTCGAGTTATGGTTATGACGTGCGCTGTGCCGATGAATTTAAAATTTTTACTAATATCAATTCTGCCATTGTTGATCCCAAACAATTTGATTCCAAAAGTTTTGTAGACGTGCAAAGCGACGTTTGCATTATTCCGCCAAACTCGTTTGCGCTGGCGCGAACGATTGAATATTTTCGTATTCCGCGCGACGTATTAACCATTTGTTTAGGAAAATCAACGTATGCGCGCTGCGGGATTATTGTGAATGTAACGCCGCTGGAGCCCGAATGGGAAGGTCACGTTACTTTAGAATTTTCTAATACTACGCCGCTGCCGGCGAAAATTTACGCTCATGAAGGCGTGGCGCAATTATTATTTTTGCAAGCTGATGACGTCTGCGAAACGTCTTATAAAGACCGCAAAGGAAAATATCAGGGGCAAACCGGCGTAACTTTGCCGCGCGCATAACCGTTTTTTTTCCGCTGTTTTAAATGTAATTTTTTTAGGAAAGTACAATGAAGACCAGAACAGAACGCGATACGATGGGCACGATTGAAGTATCAGAAAATGTTTATTGGGGCGCGCAAACGCAACGTAGTTTTGAAAATTTCAAAATCGGCAGCCCGATGCCCAAAGCCGTGATTGACGCTTTAGCTTTGGTGAAAAAAGCGGCGGCGATAACGAATTCTTCTTTAGGACGATTAGGTGCGCGCGAAAAAGATTTGATTATTCAAGCCGCTGACGATGTTTTAGCCGGTAAACTCGACGATCAATTTCCGCTGGTGATTTTCCAAACCGGCTCCGGCACGCAAACTAATATGAATATGAACGAAGTACTCGCCAACCGCGCAAACGAATACGCTGGACAACCGCGCGGCAGTTATCAACCCGTTCACCCCAATGATCACGTCAACCACGCGCAATCAACCAATGATAGTTTTCCCACGGCAATTCATTTAGCCGCCGCCCGCGCCATTAACAGCGATTTGATTCCGGCAATTCGTCAACTGCGCGATACTTTGGCAGCCAAAGCAGCAGCGTTTCAAGATATCGTTAAAATCGGGCGGACGCATTTACAAGACGCCACCCCGCTTACTTTAGGACAAGAATTTTCCGCGTTCGTGCAACAATTGGATAACGCTTTAGCGCGCTTGCATAACGCTTTGATTTATCTTTATGAATTACCATTAGGCGGCACAGCGGTCGGCACGGGATTAAACAGTCACCCTGATTATGCTCAAGGTGTGGCAGAAATTTTGGCGCAATTAACGCAATTGCCTTTTGTCAGCGCACCAAATAAGTTTGAAGCATTAGCCAGCCGCGATGCTTGCGTTT
The DNA here is from genome assembly GCF_001263335.1 of Dichelobacter nodosus. Lineage (GTDB taxonomy): Bacteria > Pseudomonadota > Gammaproteobacteria > Cardiobacteriales > Cardiobacteriaceae > Dichelobacter > Dichelobacter nodosus. The sequence continues at coordinate 40,668 of NZ_LGVW01000024.1, read as the reverse complement.
TTGCTTCTGGTAGTTTGAAAACATTGGCAGCGAGTTTAAATAAAATCGCTAACGATATTCGCTGGTTGGCGAGTGGACCGCGCTGCGGTTTGGGCGAAATTCGCATTCCCGAAAATGAACCCGGAAGTTCCATCATGCCTGGAAAAGTCAATCCCACTCAATGCGAAGCGCTCGCGATGGTTGTTTGTCAGGTTTACGGCAACGATACTTGCATCGCGATGGCTGGCGCATCAGGCAATTTTCAATTAAACGTTTATATGCCGGTGATTGCGAGCAATTTATTGCAATCTATTCAATTATTAGCCGCCGCTTGTCACAGTTTTGATGAACATTGTGCGCGCGGCATTGAACCGAATCGGGAAAAAATCGATTATTTTCTCCATCATTCGTTGATGTTGGTCACCGCATTAAATCGTCATTTGGGATACGAAAAAGCGGCAAAAATCGCAAAAACCGCGCATCAAAAACAACAATCCTTAAAAGAAACGGCGATTGAATTGGGTTTTTTAAGCGCGGAAGAATTTGATCAATACGTGCAACCTTCAGAAATGATCGCGCCGAAATAAGGAATTTTATGCATTCGGCAACCGCTTTTGCGCCAGCCAATATTGCGCTGGCAAAATATTGGGGCAAACGCGATGCGCAGCTTAATTTGCCAACTAACGGCAGTTTATCGATTTCGCTGGCTCATTTAGGCACAACAACAACCATCAGCGCCGGCGAACGCGATCAATTGTATTGCGATCATCGCTTGCTGCCGCCGGATACGGCTTTTGTGCAAAAAGTGTGGCATTTTATTGATTTTTGCCAACCCAAACGCCCGCCGCTCGTCATTCATACCCAAAATAATATCCCCACCGCTGCTGGTTTAGCGTCCAGCGCTTCGGGTTTTGCCGCGTTAACGTTGGCATTAAATGATTTTTTTCAGTGGTCATTATCACGGGAACAATTATCACAAATCGCGCGCCGCGGCAGCGGCAGCGCTTGCCGGTCGTTATGGCAGGGTTTTGTTTATTGGCAAAAAGGGGAAAAAGCTGACGGCAGCGATTGTTATGCCCGTCCGATTGCCAGCGATTGGCAAGATTTGCGCCTCGGCATTATTACGATTGACGCGGCGGCGAAAAAAATCTCTTCGCGGCAAGCTATGAATCATACCGCGGCGAGCAGTCCATTATTTTCAAGTTGGACGCAGGCTGCGGAAGCGGATTTAAAAGTGATTTATCAAGCCGTTCTTGATCGGGATTTTTTAACGCTTGCCCAAACCGCGGAAGCTAATGCGTTGATGATGCACGCCAGTTTACTGGCGGCGCGTCCGGCGATTTTTTATTGGCAACCGCAAACGCTGGCAATGCTGCAATGCATTTGGCAGGCGCGCGCGGAAGGGCTCGCCGTCTATGCCACGCTCGATGCCGGCGCCAATGTGAAATTGTTATACCGCGCGCAAGATGAAGCGGAAATTGCCTCAATGTTTCCGCAGGCGCAACTCATTAATCCTTTTCAGACGGTAACAAGTTCTGCCCGTCATACGGGTGAAGACGCGCAAAAACCCAGCTTGAAGTAAACGTGATGCAGCCGATGACGATAAAAGTTAAACGAAAAGCGAGATGTAAATCGTCCCCGATCCATTGGCTGCTGCGAAATCCTGTTAATACCGCGGCGCCTAACGTAATCCCCATACTGATGGAAAGCTGTTGATCAACGGCAAGCAAACTATTGCCGCTGCCGGTTTGATAAATACGTAAATCCGCCAGTGAAATCGTATTCATAGAGGTAAATTGCACGGAATTGCTCAATCCGATGCCAGCGAGTAAAGGCATTAACAACCACGGCGAGGTGTGCGGCTGCGGCAACGCTAAACTCATGATTAATATGCCGATTAATCGCGTGTTAATGATTAATAGACGACGATAACCAAAATAGCTGATTAAAGGCAGCGTCACCATTTTGCCAAACATTGCGGCAAAAGCGATCGGCATCAGCATCCAGCCGGCGGCGCTCGCGCTGTAACCAAAAACCACTTGCAATAATAAAGGTAACAAAAACGGCACCGAACTCATGCCCAAACGGCTCACTAAATTGCCGGAAAGTCCCACGCGGTAAGTGCGCACTTTAAATAAATTTGCCGCATAAAGCGCATCGGGATTGCCGCGCGCGTAATGCCAATATCCGTAAAAAGACACGATACCCAATAAAGCGGTTAATGATGAAAACAATTTTCCGGCGGGGTGCAAAACGGTTTCCATTGCCAAACTAATACCCAAAGCGCCGCCGGCAAACAGTAAAAATCCCACAATATCCAAACGCGGATTTGCCGCACCCGTAAAATCCGGCATCACGCGATGCGTGGCTAAAATTGCCAAAATACCAATCGGTAGATTAATTAAAAAAATCCAACTCCAATGCGCGTATTCCACTAAATAACCGCCTAAAAGTGGGCCAATAATGGGACCAATTAATGCCGGCATGACGATTAAATTCAGCATGGAAACGATTTGATTTCGCGGATAAGCACGCATCACAACCACGCGCGGCACCGGCGATAACATCGCTCCGCCCATGCCTTGAATCATGCGTCCTAAAACTAAAAAAGTTAAACTCGGTGCCGCCGCGCATAACACCGAACCGACAACAAATAACAACATTGCATTGGCAAAAACTTTCCGCGTTCCATAACGATCGCATAAATACCCCGACAGCGGCATTAGTAATGCCACCGTCAAAGCGTACGCAACAATGGCAGATTGCATACTTAAAGGCGATTCATGCAAACTGCGCGCGATGCTGGGCAATGCCGTGTTTAAAATCGTGGTATCGAGCATTTGCATGAAAATGGCAAGCGTGAGTAAACAAGGTAAATAGCGCGATGGTTGTTGAGTTGCCGGTTCCGTCATCATAATTTTTTAACACGCCTCATCTTTTTTTGCCACGGTTAATCCGGCAAACGTTTGTGCAACCGGCATCACTTCCAAACGATTGATATTGATATGCGCCGGCAATTCAATTAGCCATACGATAAGCTCTGCAATATCTTTGCCGGTAACGTTATCAAAACCGCGATAAAGCGCGTTGGCGCGGTCGTGGTCGCCGTAAAAACGCACGTGTGAAAATTCGGTGCCGCCGATAATGCCCGGCTCCAAACTGGTTACCCGAACCGCGGTGCCAATTAAATCGGCGCGCAAATTCATACTAAATTGGCTGACAAATGCTTTACTTGCGCCGTAAACATTGCTGCCGTAATAAGCATATTGACTGGCGGTGGAGGATAAATTGATGATTTGCCCGCGGTTTTTTGCCACCATTTGCGGCAATACTTTATGCGTCATGCGCACCAATCCTTGAATATTGGTTGCAATCATTTGTTCCCAATCAGCCAAACGGCTTTCATGAGCCGGCGCTTGTCCCAAAGCAAGTCCCGCGTTATTGACTAAAACATCAATTGCGCGCCAATCTTCGGGCAAACGTTCAAAAGCGGCATTTAACGCATCGGCATCAGCAATATCAAAAGGAAGCGGGAAAAAAGCATCTCCCAATTCTTTTTGCAACGCTTGCAAACGTTCGGTGCGCCGCGCGCAACCGATCACGCGATGCCCTTTAGCAACGCATAATTTCGCCGCTTCCCAACCAAATCCTGAACTGGCGCCGGTAATTAATACGATCATGACGATACTCCTTTATTGATTGATTTATTATGATTGAAGCGAAATTGTCGGCTGTTCATTGCGGGGTTGCAAGTAAAACAATAAAAACGCCGTTTAAAAAAACGGCGCTTCTTTTAAAAATGATGTTTGAAAAAATTATGTGCGATTGGGATACCATTTTTTGGTTAACGCATCGATGGTGCCGTCTCTTTTGAGTTGCAGCAGCGCATCATCAATTTTTTTCTTCAATGCTTGATCGCCTTTGCGCACGGCAATGGCATAACTTTCGGGTTCGGTTGAACGATCGATAACCGCTTTTAAATTATGCTGTTTGTAACGATCGGCGAAATTCAACATATAAGCATCATCACCAACGGCGGCATCAGCTTCGCCTTGAATCACTGCTTTAACCGCCAAAAAAATACTTTTTGCCGGAATAACGCTACCGGTGCCCTCTTTTTGAATTTCTTTTATTTTTTGTTCATGATTCGAGCCCGTCCACACGCTGACTTTTTTATTCGCTAAATCTTGTATGGTTTTGATCGAATCATCTTTGGTAATAAAAGCAAATGGATTGGCGCGGAAATAAGGTGTTGTAAAATCAAATATTTGTTGCCGTGCAGGCGTTACGCTGATGGTTGCCATCGCTAAATCCGCTTTTCCATTTTCCAAAGCGGTTAACGTATCGCCGAAATTTGCCACAAATTCTTCTTTCAAATCCAATTGCGCTTGTTCAGCGATTTTTCGGATTAATTCCGTTTCAAAGCCGGTGGGACTGCCTTTTTCGTCCATATAACTCACCGGCATTAATTCGGGATAGTTGCGAATAATGCGGTAAACATCAGCCGCGCAAAATAAAGACGCGCCACAAGCGATAGAACACAATGCCCCACGAAATAAAGTTTTTAAAAACGGCATAGAATCACTTCCTTAATAAAACCATTAAAATCAACGCATAAGCACTAAGAGCCCATGCGTTTGGGGCGCTATTATTCTCTCAAAAAACCTAAACTTCAAACAAAATTATGTTAATGAACAGGAAATAGATCAATCGCATTATTGTGCTAAGTGATCGCGCGTTTGTGAAAAAACAATATCCGGAAAACGTTCCTGCGTCAGCTGCAAATTCACGCGACTGGGCGCGATATAAACCAATTGCTCGTAATGATCGTGGGCTAAATTTGCCTGATTTTTATCGATAAATTGCTTTAACGCTTTATCATTGGGCGCCTCAATCCAGCGCGCCGTCGCCACCGCCACCGATTCGAATTGGCATTTCACGTTATATTCTGTTTCCAAACGTTGTTGCACCACTTCAAATTGCAAAACGCCGATGGCGCCCAAAATTAAATCGCTGCCAATTAATGGTTTAAAAAATTGCGTGGCACCCTCTTCGCATAATTGCGCGAGTCCTTTTAATAACGCTTTCATTTTTAACGGATCTTTTAACTGCACACGGCGGAATAATTCCGGCGCAAAATCGGGAATACCGGTAAATTGCAATGATTCGCCTTCGGTAAACGTATCGCCGATGCGAATCGTGCCGTGATTGTGAATACCGATAATATCGCCGGCAAATGCTTCCTGCGCGTGTTCGCGTTCTGCGGCTAAAAAAGTTAACGCATCAGGAATTTTCACTTCTCGCCCCAAACGCACTTGCCACAATTTCATGCCGGCACGAAATGTTCCCGAATTAACGCGCATAAACGCGATTCGGTCGCGGTGTTTTAAATCCATATTCGCTTGAATTTTAAACACAAATCCCGTTAATTTTTCTTCCTGCGGCGCGACTTCGCGCTCGGTGGTTCGATGCGGACGCGGCGGCGGCGCTAATTGCGCAAAATCCGTTAACATTTCTTCCACACCAAAATTACTGATCGCTGAACCAAAATAAACCGGCGTCAATTCGCCGCGCAAATATGCTTCATGATCAAAAGGATTGCCGACTTCACGCAAAAAATGAATTTCTTCGCGAAAATCGTCAATGATATCCGGCAATAAAGTATCCAAACGCGGATTATCCAATCCCACAACGGTTTCACCGTGATTAATGGAAGCGCCGCCTTTGCCGGTGGTATAAAAATAAACGGTATCACGCGCTAAATGATAAATTCCTTTGAGTGAGCGCCCCATGCCGATCGGCCATGTAACCGGCGCGCATTGAATATGTAATACGCGCTCGATTTCATCGAGAATTTCCATGGGTTCGCGCCCGTCGCGGTCGAGTTTATTAACAAATGTAAAAATTGGCGTAGTACGCAGGCGGCATACTTCCATTAATTTGATCGTGCGCTCTTCTACCCCTTTGGCGCAATCGATTACCATCAATGCCGAATCAACCGCGGTAAGCGTGCGATACGTATCTTCTGAGAAATCCTCGTGCCCCGGTGTATCCAATAAATTGATAACTTTGCCGTGATAAGGAAATTGCATGACGGAACTGGTAACCGAAATCCCGCGTTCCTGCTCCATTTTCATCCAGTCAGAAGTGGCGTGATGTGCGGCTTTTCGTCCTTTAACGGCGCCGGCTAATGCAATGGCACCGCCGAAAAGCAGTAATTTTTCAGTTAATGTTGTTTTTCCGGCGTCTGGGTGCGAAATAATGGCGAACGTGCGCCGGTCGCGCCAATCTTGAGAAAGTATGTCTGACATGATAATCCTAAAAACGATAAACCTAACTGCGCAAAAAACCGCAACTTATCAAGCCGTTTGCGCCAATAAGGCGGCGTATTCTAACGATTTACTGCGGTTCCAGCAAAGAAAAATACTTTTTCATCACCAATAAAGCCGTCCACAATTCTGTTTCAGGACGGGCAAATTGACTCATCCACTGTTGCGCGTTTTTAATGATTGCTTCGGCAGCTTCGGGATAACGTTCAAAAAATAATATTTGTTCTTCCAAATCGGCGAAATCATCGCGCAGTTGAACGTAATGCACGCCGGCTTGCAAACGCCCTTCCATCATCCACGTTTCATACCGCGGCGCCGGCATCAAACATAAAGAATTTGAAGCCATAATCCACTTTAAATTGGTAGCAACATCATTGCCTTCCAAACTCAAAATATAGCGATATTGTAATTGCCGTTTTACGCTCATAAATTCGCGGTGATAAGGTTTTGCTGCCGAACGCGCGTGAATGCAACCAACATCGCACAAAGGGTGTTGATGAAAATGTTCCAAAAAACGGATTCGGTGATTTTGATGCGCGGCACCGCGCCAAACGAGTTGCGATTTTTTCGCGCGAAACGGCAGCCGGTCGGGATAAAGATAAAAATGGCGAACGCTGTCGAGTTTGAGTAACACGGCGTTTTCATTATTTTTTGTAATGGGACGACTTTTGACGAATTGCGGCAATTCCGGAATCGTGGTGACATCGCCAAATTGCGCAGAAAAACGTTGTTCCAACGGAAAATAACGTAATAATGCTTTTAAATCATAATAATAAGAAGACGGTTTTTGCCGCGGAAAATGGCAAACGCGGGGCGCAGTTTCCGGCAAGAAAAACGGTTGCGACAGTGCATTGTAATAATGAACGCGGTTTTCAATGGCGGCGCGGAGTTCTGCCGGTGCGCGTTCAAAACGTTCCAGCTCTGCCGCCGCAGATTTTGCTAACCACGCTGGCGGCAATAAGCCTAAATGCGCGTGTTTTACATAAAATTTAATTTTATGCCATTGTCGATGACATTTTTCCCACATTTTTTCTTCCTTTTTTCAAGGTTTTTACCACAAAAAATCGCATTTTTTTTGCTATTTCTGACCGATAAAAAATACATTTTTTCTCTTTACAATGAACCGGATCCTGCTAGAATCAAAACACTTTTCATTCAAACCAATAAGGAAAAAAAATGAATTTTGAATCTCAACGAACCGTTCAATCGTTTGACCGCGATGGCGTGCTCGCGCGCAATAAAGTTTTGCGTCAAACCTATACTTTACTCGGCATGAACGTTTTATTCAGCGCTTTTTGTGCTTATATCGGCATGCTTTTAAAAGTCAACGTTCCGTTTATCGTTTCTTTGCTCGTTATTTTGGGTTTGCCGATGGCGATTTCTGCAAAACGCAACAGCGGCGTTGGCATTGTTTTATTGTTCGTATTAACTGGATTTTTGGGTTTTTACGTTTCTAATTTATTGAGTATGCTCATTGCGGTTGGAAGATCTGCAGTAGTCGTGAAAGCTTTAATCGGCACGGCGGTTATTTTCTTTTCTTTGTCAGCTTATGTGTTATTGAGCGGTAAAGATTTTTCTTTTTTAGGCGGATTTTTATTCGTCGGCATGTTAATCGTTCTTTTAGCTGCTTTGGGCTCAATGTTTTTCGGCATGACGTTACTCAATATTGTTTGCTCTGCGCTCTTTATTTTGATCTTTTCGGGTTATGTTTTATACGACACCAGCCGCATTATTAATGGCGGTGAAAGTAACTATATTATTGCCACATTAACCTTATTCATGGATATTTTTAATATCTTTTTGCATTTAATCAATCTGATTTCAAGCTTTAGTGGCGAATAATCGCTTTTTATTTTTCTAGTTTGGGCATTCATCATGAATGCCCCTTTTTTGTTGATGTCAACACACGATCCCCGCCGTTTCATCGTTTGCCCGTATTGCGACGAATTGCATCATTTTCTGCCGCCCAAAACCGGCGAAAAATTATTATGCACGCGCTGCGGCAGCGTGATGCTCGCTCATTGCTCCGATTTTCGAAAAGCGCTGATTTACGCGATCACGGCGCTGATTTTATTCGTGCTCGCGCATACCTTTCCTTTTATTACGCTCAATTTACAAGGCGAAATCACTACAATTTCCGTATTTTCCAGCGTGCAAGCTTTATTTGATAATGGATTGTTTTTCTTATCATTGATGATTACGCTTTTTATTATTGTGGCGCCGTTATCTTATTTATTGATCGTTATTTGGGTAATTTTGAGCTTTCGTTTTCGCGTTTTATCGCGTTTGGCGCGCCGATTTTTGCATTGGCTGCATCATTTGTCGCCGTGGAATATGTTGGAAGTGTATTTGGTGGGCGTGATGGTGACTTTAGTAAAAATTATGCAAATGGCAAGCGTTAAATTTGAAAATGGTTTTTGGGCGTTTTGCGTTTTAATGTTTTGCTCGATTATGGTCAACACGCAATTTGATTTGCGCGATGCAATTTTCGATAGATACGATGAAGATGAATAATACAGCACAATCCCAGCAACTCATTCACTGCTTAAGCTGCGGCAACGTTGCCCACGCTACGGAATCATTTTGCCCGCATTGCCACGCGCGCATTTCAAGCCGTAAACACAACAGCAAAGAACGCACTTGGGCTTATTTGATCACCGCGATTTTATTATTTTTTCCGGCAAATTTATTGCCGATCAGTTACACCAGTTATTTACTCGATGCGCCGCGCCCCGACACCATTTTGAGCTCGATTATTTTATTGTGGCATCACGGCTCATATTTAATTGCTGCCATTATTTTTCTTGCCAGCATCATGACGCCTTTTGCCAAAATCGCCGTTTTACTTTATTTATTAAGCCACGACAGCCCACGCCGCCCGCCGATCATACAAACCAAACTTTATCGTTGGATTCATTTTATTGGTCGTTGGTCGATGATTGACGTTTTCGTGGTGGCATTATTAGGCGCGTTGATTCACGGCAGACTCGCGCAAATTACGCCGGCAATTGGCGTTTTTGCGTTTGCTGGCGTGGTTGTTTTCACTATGTTTGCCACTGAATCGTTTGATATTCGTTTACTTTGGGATCATTATCGCCATTATGAACACTCCAATCGTTAAAAAAAACCGTTTTTCACTGCTTTGGCTTTTTCCGTTATTCGCGCTGGCGGTAGGACTTTATCTCGCCTACGACCGTTTAAGCGATATTGGCCCCGTAATTCGTTTAAAACGAACATCTGCCGAAGGTTTAATCGAAAATAAAACCAAAATCCGCTATAAATACCTCGATATTGGAACGATTACCGAAATATCATTATCCGCCGACCGCCAACACGTCATCGCCACCGCGCAAATGACGGCAAACGCAGCAGAATTGTTAAATGAAGACAGTCAATTTTGGTTGGTTGAACCGCAAGTTTCCGCCGCCGGTATTACGGGTTTAAATACGTTGGTTTCCGGCAGTTATATTGAAATAAATCCGGGGATTAGCGATGAAAAATCGCGCTTTTTTGAAATGTTGCCGGCGCCGCCGTTATTGAATACCGATGAATCCGGTTTACGCATTACTTTATCCGCAGAAAGCAGCAAAGGATTAAATATTGGTTCGCCTTTATATTATCGCGGCGTGAAAATCGGGCAAATTGAACAAATTCATTTCGGCGACCAATTCAGCCGGATTTATATCACCGCTTTTGTGCGCACGCCGTACGACGCGTTAATTCATAACGATACTAAATTTTGGAATGCCAGCGGTTTTGAATTGAGTTTTACCGCTGCCGGCGCGCAATTTAGTATGTATTCAATGGAAACTTTGGCTTTGGGCGGCATTGTTTTATCAACGCCCGATGCAACGTTACAAAATCATCAATCATTTGATAAAAATAAAGTTTTTAATCTCTATCCTTCCGAAAAAGCCAGTCTAGAATCCGATCATTTCGCGCGCACATATTTTGTGCTTTATTTTGAAGACAGCGTCCACGGTTTATTGCCGCACGCACCGGTGGAATTTAACGGCATGACGATTGGTGAAGTTTCTGAAATTCGTTTGCTTTATGATCAGGAACGCAAAAAAATCGTCACGCCGGTGGTAATTGCTTTGGAATGGTCGCGCATCGATCGCGCCGCCGCCGATCAAGAAATGATAAAAACGTTAGTGGCGCAGGGATTGCGCGCATCTTTAAAAACGGGCAATTTTTTAACCGGCAAAAAAATGATTCATTTAGCGCTTTATCCCGACAATATCGGCGAATTGACGCCCGATCGTTATAGTCGTCATCTAACTTTGCCCGTTCATAACGGTGGCATTCACAAAATTCCCGAACAAATAAGCGATATTGTTGCCGCGGTGAATCATATTCCATTTACGGCAATTGGCGCTAAAACGGAATCGTTATTAACGCATGTCGATCACGCCGCGGAATCAGCTGCCGGTATGCTTGCCCATAAAGAAATGCAACAGCTCGGAAAAACGCTGCAAACAACGTTACAAAGCGTAACAGCAACGAGCAAACAAGCGCAAAACAGTATGGTGAATTTAAATGAACAAATGCGGAATTTGAGCCGGCAATTGGAGGCGACTTTGTATGGTTTGAGCCCTGAATCTTCTTTGTATTACAGCACGCAGCAAACGGTGCAACAGATGCAAATTTTAATGCGCACCATCGATGGTGTCATGCAAAAAATCAAAGAAAAACCCAACGCGCTTTTGATGGGTGAATAAAGATGAAAAAGATACCATTTATTATTTTTTTATTATTATCAACGGGTTGTGCAACACAAAAAACGGATTATTTATTGCGACCGCTGCCGATTTCTGTTGCTGCTGCACCACAAACTAAAGAAATTACCGCGCTGCGCGATGTTGATTTGCCGGATTATTTAAATACGCTCAATTTTCAATATTTGCGCGCCAATAATCAGTTAGTTAAAAATCCTCACGCGCGCTGGGGACAAAATCTGCCGGAAAATGTGCGCAATGTTTTGTTACAAAATTTGGGTTATTTGAGTAAACAAACGATTCATGTTTATCCGCTGGCGCCTAATATTCGCCCAACGCGTTGGATTGATGTGCGTATTTACGACATGATTGCCGACGAAAAAAAACAACAATTTTATGTTCATGCCGTATGGCACATTGCGCGCGCCAAACAACCGCCAAAAACGTTTACGTTGATCAAACATTATCCGCTTAATGCGGTGACGCCGCAGGAATTAAGTCAACAATATCAACATGCTATTGATGACATAAGCCATGCGATAGCGCAATCTTTAAAATCATTTTTGCCATAAAAAAGCGGGCTTAAAACCCGCTTTCCATTCAAATCCTTTTGAATTATCAGTCATCCTAAATTAGAAATCGTGACGCAATCCTAAGTTAACGGTGTAACCGTCATCTGCTTTTTCATTATCGCCGTGGTCGATGTAGGTACCATCGATGTAGGTGAAGGTGCGTTTGCTGAAGTTATATTGATAACCTAAAGCGTAAGTGTAGGCAGTTTCACCAGCGTTATACTCATCAGAATCAGAAACAGCAAATCCAGCGCGGAATGTGTTTGGTCCTAAATAGTAAGCACCAGCGAGGTTGTATTTTTCGCCTAAAGAAGCAGCGTGTTCTGCGCCTAAACCAACGCGGAATTGATCATTTTCATAACCAATGTTGGCGCCGATAACTTCGGTGCTACCTTGATTTGTTTTAGCAATCCAATCACCATCTAAACTGCTGTAAGCAAGGCTCGCATATAAACCATTTTGTTCATACCATGCACCAGTTTGGAAACCAACAAAAGATTTTGAATCATCTTTCTTCAAATGAGTTGCTACTGTATGACTGCCATCTAAAATACCAGCGATGCCGAAGTGCAATCCAGACATATCAGGTGAATCATAGCGGATTTGTTTACTAATACGGCTACCGCCTCTAATAGCTGAATAGTTGGCATTTTCATCATCGAAGAAACCATTTTCAAAAATATCATTGTAAGTAGTTAAATCACCGTACAACGAATCGGTTTTACCTAAAGTTAAAGTACCGAAATCGCCTTTTAAACCAACATAGCCATAACGTGTCTCGCTAACACCAGCTTCGGAACCAAACTTAAATTCCATTTTATAAATGGCTTGTAAACCGTTACTTAAATCTTCAGTACCTTTAATACCAAATTTTGCGGTGCCGTAGTTTAAATCCCATTTATTATCTTCCTTATCATTTTTGCTATCGCTGAAAGCTGTTTCTGCAGAAAGAGCACCATAAAGAGTTGTTGTGTTTTCTGCTTGTGCGATACCTACAAAACTCGCGGCGACAGCCAGCGCGATCAATGATTTTTTCATTTTTTACTCCTAGCAAAAGCTAAATAATCTATCAATTTTGAACAGTTCCTAATCCGAGCGTGATCATACTTATTTTCTGGTAACGGCGCAACAAATTTGTTGCAAGAAACCAACAATTGCTATTTTGTCGTTTTTTTACAACATTAAAAGACTATTTTATTGATATATAAAAATAATCTAAAAATAAATCTTCATAAAAAAAGCGGGTAGTTAAACCCGCTTTTCATTCAAATCCTTTTGAATTATCAGTCATCCTAAATTAGAAATCGTGACGCAATCCTACGTTAATGAGGTAGCCATCATCAGCAACTTTGTTATCGGAATAATCGATATAAGTGCCATCGATGTAAGTAAAGGTGCGTTTGCTGAAGTTATATTGATAACCTAAAGCGTAAGTGTAAGCAGTTTCACCTTTGCCAACAGTTCCTTGGTTGCTGATAACGCGGTTAAAGTCATCAGAATCAGAAACAGCAAAACCAGCGCGGAATGTGTTTGGTCCCATGTAATAAGCGCCAGCGAGGTTATATTTTTCGCCTAAAGAAGCAGCGTGTTCTGCGCCTAAACCAACGCGGAATTGATCATTTTCATAACCAACATTAGCGCCGATAACTTCGGTAGAGCCTTTAGTGAAGCTGCTGCATTCTTTTTTAACTTTACCGTGATCTAAGCAATTTTGATAATCACCATCTAAATTGCTGTAAGCAACGCTTGCATATAAACCGTTTTGTTCATACCACAAACCAGTTTGGAAGCCAACGAAAGATTTTGAATCAGAAGTTTCTACAACATTATGACTGCCGTCTAAAATGCCTGCGATACCGAAGTGCATTCCAGACATATCAGGTGAATCATAGCGAATTTGTTTTGCAATACGGTTGTTTTTGGTCAAATTGCCATAATGAGCATTTTCATCAAAGAAACCGTTTTCAAAAATATCGTTATAAGTGGTTAAATCGCCGTAGAGCGCGTTAGATTTACCTAATGTTAAGGTACCAAAATCACCTTTTAAACCGATGTAAGCATAACGAGTGCTGTTAACACCTTCATTGGGATCAAAGCCGAATTCCATTTTATAGAAAGCTTGCAAACCATTGCTTAAATCTTCAGTACCTTTGATACCGAATTTTGCAGGGCTAGTATTTAAATCCCAAATGTTTTCGTCCCAAGTGTCTTTAACGTCTTTTACGAAATTCTTATCTTCTTTTTTGTCTTCTTTTTTAGTGATTTTATCAACGGTTTTTTGAGAATAACTACCTTCTTCGTGAGTCAAACCATCTTTCATTGAGGTTGATGCACCGATTGCGCCATAAAGGGTTGTGGTATTTTCTGCTTGCGCCAAGCCAACAAGACCGGCTGCAATGCCTAATACGATTAATGATTTTTTCATTTTTTACTCCTAGCAAAAGCTAACTGATAATCTGCGCGTCCGCGGATTGCCTAATCCACGGGCAATCATACTTATTTTTTGGTAACGGCGCAACAAATTTGTTGTAAGAAACCAACAAAAAACCGCTATCGCCGCACGTTCATTTGCATCGTAATGCTACATCATCACAATATCGTATTTATCTTGAGAATAAGCGCCATCACTTTGCAAACGGATCGGCATTTTCAGCAAAATTTGCAAATCAGAAAACGCCATAGATTCCTCCTCGCGAATAAACTCAATAAAATCCGGATTACCAATCACCGTCATACCTTTGGGCGCATATTCCCGCGCCTCACGCATCAAATCGCGAAACAATTCATAAACAATGGTTTCCGTAGTTTTCACATAACCGCGCCCGCTGCACCGCGGACACGTTTCACACATCACCTGCTTCAAACTTTCCCGCGTTCTTTTCCGCGTCATTTCAATAATGCCCAACGGCGAAATTGGACTGATCGTATATTTACTTTTATCGCCGGCAAGCGCATTTAATAACGCATCAACCACGCTTTGCTGATGCTCGGTTGACGTCATATCAATAAAATCAAGCATAATAATGCCGCCTAAATTACGAATGCGTAATTGCCGCGCGATCGACTTTGCCGCCTCTAAATTCGTTTTAAAAATCGTATCTTCTTGAGACGATTTCCCCACAAAACCGCCGGTATTAACATCAATCGTCGTCATCGCTTCCGTTTGATCGATCATCAAATAACCGCCGGATTTTAAATCCACGCGACGTTTTAACGCCCGCTCAATTTCTTCTTCCACGCCATAACGATCAAATAAAGTGCGATCGCCGTCATAAAGCGTAATCCTGTCTGCCATTTCAATTAAAAAATTGCCAGCAAACTGCGCCATCGCGCGATACGCCTCGGGATCATCAACAATAACTTGTTTGACTTGCGGCGAAATATAATCACGCAAAACCCTTTGATATAACGGCAAATCGCCGTAAATTAACGTGCTGGCATAGCTTTCGCGATACGTCGTTAAAATCGAATCCCAAACGCGGTGTAAATATTGCATATCCGCCCGCATCGCCCAAAAATCAGCGGTTTCAATCGCCGTGCGCACAATAAAACCGCCTTCTTGTCCGCGGTGAAATTCATGCA
Organism: Dichelobacter nodosus; assembly: GCF_001263335.1. GTDB lineage: Bacteria > Pseudomonadota > Gammaproteobacteria > Cardiobacteriales > Cardiobacteriaceae > Dichelobacter > Dichelobacter nodosus. The sequence goes on along the minus strand of NZ_LGVW01000024.1, from coordinate 25,488 downwards.
TCATTTCGCGCAAATTCTGCCGCTGCGTTTCCGATACGATTTTGATCGAAACGCCGATATCATGCGATTTAGGTAAAAAAACGAGAAAACGTGAAGAAATTGAAATTTCTGTCGTCAAACGCGCGCCTTTTGTGCCGATCGGATCTTTTAAAACTTGCACCAATATCGACTCGCCTTCATGCAAAATTTCAGAAATTTTTTGTTCTTTGCCCACCATTTCCGTTGGCAAAGAAATATTTTTCATATGCAAAAAACCCGCGCGTTCCAAACCAATATCAATAAACGCCGCTTCCATGCCCGGCAAAACCCGTTGCACTTTGCCTTTATAAATATTGCCAACGATGCCGCGCCGGCGCTCGCGTTCGATTAAAACATCGTGCAATAAACCATCTTCCAAAAGCGCCACCCGCGTTTCATAAGGCGTGTGATTAACCAATATTTCGATATTAGGCGAAATGGGTTGTGCGAGCGTCATATTCATTAATTCCATGATGATATCTACCTTTTTAATCAATTTTAAAAGGCACAATAGTCAATTCCGCCAACACGGCAGCAAGCGCCGACATCGGCAAACCCATCACATTAAAAAAATCGCCGACGATGGTTTCAATCAACACGCAACCTGCCCCTTGAATACCATATCCGCCGGCTTTATCGAACGGTTCTCCCGTAGCGATGTAGTCAATCAACCATTTTGCTGGTGCCGCCACCATTTTAACCCGTGTTGTAACAACTTTTTGCATACAACGCGTTGGCGTACACACTGCAAAACCAGTAAAAACCTCATGCCAACTACCGGAAAGCTGCATTAACATTGCCAATGCTTCATCAGCATCTTTCGGTTTTCCAAAAATCCGCGGCGCTTGATAAACCACCGTATCCGCCGCCACGATAATGCGCTGCGGATAATCGCGCGCCACGCGTTTAGCTTTTTCTGTCGCTAAACGTAAAACCAAATCCGCTGCCGTTTCCTGTTTGCCAATTCTTTCTTCCACTGCCGGCGCCACAATCTCAAAACGATAACCCGCCCGACGCAATAAATCCGCACGCCGTGGTGAAGTGGACGCCAAAATAAAATCGATAGACTGATTCAGCGACGTTTGCTCGCCGCGTGCTTCGTTATTCGTCATACGTGTAACCAAAAAGTCACTGGACCATCGTTAATCAAATGCACGCGCATATCAGCGCCAAAACGTCCCGTTGCCGTATGCGGATAATGCGTGTGCACCGTTTGGCAAAAATAATCAAATAATGGTTCTGCTTCTTGCGGCGCCATCGCCGGATCAAAACTTGGACGATTACCTTTTTGCGTGTTAGCCGCCAAAGTAAATTGCGATACTAGCAATAATTCGCCGCCTATTTGTTGCACGTTTAAATTCATCTTGCCCAATTCATCTTCAAAAACGCGATAATTGAGCAACTTTTGCGCCAATTTTTCCGCTTGTTGCGCAGAATCCGCGCGTTCAATGCCCACAAAAACCAATAATCCGCGATCAATCGCGCCAATTTCTTTTCCCTCAACGCAAACGCTGGCGCGTTCAACTCGTTGTATTAAGCCAATCATGCTTGTTGTTCCTTGTTCAATTTTGACCGTAAAAATGAATAATAACCGCTAATTTTTAGTAAAAATGTAAAAATTTAGTTTAAAAACCCGATTTCAGCGATTAAAATCGCCGCTTTGATTCCCTCCAAAAACCTTATTGCCGCCGAGCATCTTACGATGAGGCTCGAGCGCGTCAAGAAAAAGGAATCACCAAAATTCACGATTTAAGGAGTTAAAAATGTCCCTTGTTGGTTGCCATATTTTGAGCATCGATCATTTTTCCCGACAAGATCTCGAAGAATTATTAATGACGGCAAAACTGCTCGAACCCGTCGCGCAACGCAAAGTGCGCTGCAACGTTTTAGACGGCTCCGTCATGGCAAACTTATTTTTTGAAGCCAGTACGCGCACCCGCATGAGTTTTCACACCGCTTTTGCGCGTTTGGGCGGCAGCGTGGTTGATACTACCGGCTTTACCTTTTCCTCAATTTCCAAAGGCGAATCTTTAAGCGATACCGCGCGCGTAATTGCTGGTTATGCTGACGTCATCGTCATGCGTCACCCCGATCAAGGATCGGTTGCCGAATTTGCCTCTAAAATCAACGTGCCCGTTATCAATGCCGGCGACGGCATCGGCGAGCACCCATCACAAGCGCTGCTCGACTATTACACCATCAATAACGAATTTGAACGTCTGAAAAAAAATATTGACGGCATGACCATTGCCATGGTTGGCGACTTAAAAAACGGGCGCACCATTCATTCACTGGCAAAACTGCTTTCATTGTTTGATAACATTCATTTCCGTTTCATCGCCCCCGAAACGCTGCGCGCGCCAGCAGAATTATTAGAACTGTTACGCAGCCGCGGTCACGACGTACAAGAATTTGACGATATCGCCAACGGTCTTCCGGGAACCGACATCATCTACGCCACCCGTATCCAACGCGAACGTATTAAAGACGGCGAATTAATGGAAGGATACAGCGAAAAATTCCGCATTAATGCCGCTGCCGTTGCGCGTTATGCCACACCGGAAACCATCATCATGCACCCGTTGCCGCGAGACAGCCGCGCCGGCGCTTTTGATTTGTCAACCGATTTAGATAATCACCCGCAACTTGCGATTTTCCGGCAAGCCGATAATGGCGTCACCGTGCGCATGGCGATTTTTGCCATGGTGTTAAATGTTCATCGCGGCATTGAAAGCTTCTTTTCGCCTCATCGCGGTTTCCGTCCTGATCGTTACGGTCAAGGCGATGCTGATTTTTATCAATTAAAATAAAAAATATCCGCCGTGATGCATAATTACGGCGGATCCGTTTCTCCGTTACACTGCCGTTTTTTGATGAGTACGCCCATGACAATTGAAACTTCTGCTTCTGGTTCCGTGATGATTTGCGGTGAACACGCCGTTGTTTACGGACAACCCGCCATTGTTGCCGCCATCGCGCAACGGATTCGCGTGCGTTTAACGCCACGCAATGACGACAAAATCACCATTCACAGCGCGCTTGGCGATTATGAAAGTACGGCAGGATTTTTAAAACCTTATCGACCGCTGGCGTTTGTGATCGCGTGTTTGGAGCGCTATCCGCACAGCGGCGGGCTAACTTTAGAAATCGACAGCGCCATTGATCCAACTTTAGGTTTGGGCAGCTCAGCTGCGGTTACTGTTGCCACATTAGCCGCTTTAGCGCGGCATACCGGTGAAGACGAACGCCGCGAAACGCTGCACACGCAAGCATTGACCATTGTGCGCAGTTTGCAAAGCCGCGGTAGTGGCGCGGATTTAGCGGCGAGTTTATGGGGCGGCATGATTGCTTACCGCAATTTACCGGAAGTAAGCGTTTCGGCGCTGCCGTTGCCGCCGGTTGATGTTGGATTACGTTACAGCGGTTATAAAACGCCGACCGATGTCGTTTTATATCAAATCGCTGAAAAAATGCGCGGCTCGCCGGATTTTTACGCGCAACTCTATCAAACGATGGGAGAAACTGCCGCGCACGCAATCGCCGCCGCCGAACATCATCATTGGCAAGATTTTTATGCCGCACTCGCGCATTATCAGCAGCATATGGAAGAATTGGGCGTTTGTGATGATACGCTTGCCGCAATGATTGCCGCCGCGCGCGCTCACCCCGATACTTTGGCAAGCAAAATCAGCGGCAGCGGTTTAGGCGATTGTATTATCAGTTTTGCTAAAACGTTGCCCGCCGATCATCAAAAAATCACGATTGATATGCAAGGCGTGCAATTCATTGCTGGATAACGGGCGCGCGGCAGTTGTTTTTAAATCAATTCTGGCGCGTTTGGCTCGTCATTCTCTGCCGTTTGATTGGCTTTCATTGCCGTTAATTCCTGCATAATTGCCGTACATAATTCGGCAGTGCCTATGCCTGCCGCGGCAGAAATGGAAAACACTTTCCCCTGCCAATTCAAAGCGCGCACAATTTCTTCCTGCTTTTGTTGCCATAATTCCGGCGGCAACGTATCCATTTTATTAAGCACTAACCACCGCGGAATTTGTGCAAAATCAGCATCATATTTAATCAGTTCCGCGCTGACTTGTTCAAAATCGGTAATCGGATTTTGCGAATCGCTCATTGGTGAACAATCCAATAAATGCAATAAAATGCGATTGCGCGCTAAATGCCGCAAAAATTGATGTCCTAATCCCATGCCGTCGGCAGCACCCGCGATCAATCCGGGAATATCTGCCATCACAAAACTTTGCAAAGCACCCACGCGCACCACGCCTAAATTCGGGTGTAACGTGGTAAACGGATAATCCGCAATTTTGGGTTTTGCTGAAGAAACTTGTGCGATTAAAGTCGATTTTCCGGCATTCGGCATGCCCAACAATCCCACATCAGCTAACAATTTTAATTCCAAACGAATCACGCGTTCCTCGCCCAAACCGCCAGCTTTACATTGTCGCGGCGCACGATTGACGGAACTTTTATAACGCGTATTACCGATGCCGTGAAAACCGCCTTTAGCAACCAATAATGTTTGCCCCACGGCGGTTAAATCGCCCATTAATTCATCAGTTTCTGCCACAAAAACCTGCGTTCCCAGCGGCACATCAATATATAAATCTTCGCCACTTCTGCCGCGCTTATTGCGTCCTTCGCCGGCTGCACCGTTTTCGGCTTCAAAATGTCGTGTATAACGAAAATCGGATAAGGTATTTAATCCATCGCTTGCCCGCAAATAAACGCTGCCGCCGTCGCCGCCGTCGCCGCCGTCAGGGCCGCCGAATTCAATATATTTTTCGCGCCGAAAACTCACAATGCCGTTTCCGCCCTTTCCGGCTTTTACGTTAATCACAACCTCATCAACAAAACGCATAAATCCTCTTTTTTTCTAACAAAAAAGCCTCGCAAAGCGAGGCTCGAATAAGATTCGCAACCATTACGACTGAATCTCTTCTACGCTAACAAATCGGCGTTTTTCTGCACCGCGAATGGAAAAAGATACTTTGCCCGTTGCTGTAGCAAATAATGTGTGATCTTTTCCCATGCCGACATTTTCACCAGCATGAAAAGGGGTGCCGCGTTGGCGAACTAAAATGCTGCCGGCAGAAACTAATTCGCCGCCAAAACGTTTAATACCCAAGCGTTTGGCTTTGGAATCGCGTCCGTTACGGCTGGATCCGCCTGCTTTCTTATGTGCCATGATTCGTTCTCCTTATTCTGTTTTGCCGTTAATCGTGTCAATAACGATTTCTGTATAATTTTGGCGATGCCCTTGTCGTTTCATTGAATGTTTACGGCGACGGAATTTAATAATCGTCACTTTTTTATGACGACCGTGATTGGCAATCGTTGCTTGTACGCTGCCGCCAGCAACATATGGCGCGCCAACGCTAACTTCTTCCCCTGCCGCAACCAATAAAACTTTATCAAAAGCGATCTTATCGCCGACTTCACCGGCTAAAGATTCTACGCGTAATCGTTGCCCAGGCTTCACTTTATATTGTTTACCGCCGGTTTCGATAACTGCAAACATAAATATTCTCCAATAAATTGCGCTCAAAGCGCCGAAAATAAAGAGGGAAAATTATACACACAATCAATGACAACTCAAGCATTATCCGCCGCTTGCGCTTCCAATTCCTGCAAACGCGCCAGTTTATCTGCCAATTTCCGCTCAAAACCGCGTTCATTGGGATAATAAAAACGAATATTCTCCATCTGATCAGGGAGATAACGCTGCCCGACGGCATAAGCAAAAGCTTCATCATGCGGATAACGGTAAGGCGTTTTTTCCTTACCATAAGCGGGTGTATTAGTTAAATGTTCGGGCACCGCCGCGGCGGGGTGATTTTTCACGTAATCCACAGCGCGATTAAATGCCAAATAAGCAGCGTTACTTTTCGGCGCCAACGCTAAATAGGTTACACACTGCGCAATTGCCAAATAACCTTCCGGCGCGCCCAAACGCTCAAAAGTTTGATACGTATTCAATGCTAAATTCAAAGCATTGGGATCGGCATTGCCAATATCTTCACTTGCCACGCACAACATACGCCGGCATAAAATCAACGGATCCACGCCGCCCTCCAGCATGCGCGCACACCAATATAACGCGCCGTCAACACTGCTACCGCGCAATGATTTATGAAACGCGGATAACTGTTCGTAAAATAAAGTGCCTTGTTTATCAATAGATTGTGGTCGATGCGCCAGCAATTTTTCTAAAGCACTTTGCGGTGACAATCCGCCATCAAGCAATAATGACCATTCCTCTAAATCATTCAATGCTTTACGCGCATCGCCGCCGGCAAAACGCGCAATCGTTTTGAGCTCGGCATCAGCGGATAAATCGTCTTTACCCAATGCGGATAAACCGCGGCGCAACGTTTTTTCGATATCTTCCGCGCTTAACGGTTTTAACGCCAACACGCGCACACGCGACAAAAGCGCCCGATTAAGATGAAACGCAGGATTTTCCGTGGTCGCGCCGATAAAAATCACGGCGCCATTTTCAATATCAGGCAATAAAGCATCTTGTTGCGCTTTATTAAAACGATGAATTTCATCGATAAATAACAAAGTTTGCCGCCCGTTTTGATGGAACAATTGCGCTTGAATACTGGCTTCGCGTACTTCTTTAACGCCAGAAAATACTGCCGATAAACGAATAAATTCCGCATCAAATAAATGCGCAAGCAATAAAGCCAGCGTGGTTTTGCCGCAACCCGGCGCGCCCCACAACACCATGGAAAAAGGTTGTTTGCGTTCAACGGCAACGGCAAGCGGCGTTCCCTGCCCCACGATATGTTGTTGTCCTACATATTCGGCTAAAGTCCGCGGGCGCAATCGTTGCGCCAAAGGTGTAGACGCAGCAAACAGGGAAGCTTGTTCCGTCATCATTAATGTTCGCCGCCGACCACATCAACGCCTTTTGGCGGTGTAAATTCAAATTTTTGCGCAGGAATATTTTGATTACGTTCTAATTGGTGAAACGCGAGCACGGTTTTGGCGCCGCGCCCCGCGTCGATCATCAGCGCGCTGATATCGCCGCCCTGCATCGCAATCCACACGGAATCATAAGCATTTTGCTCGGTTTTCGGCAGTAATTGATAAACCGTGCCCTGATTTTTAATGTACGGCATCAATTCCACCGGCGCTTTATTTTGCGCGATGATTTTGGTACGAAAAGCGCTCGCGAGTTTGGTTTCTCCTGATAAAACTTTCATCGCAATATCGCCGACTAATTCATCGCGTTTTCTCACACTAATTTGTTCTAAATCAATATCATATTGATAAACGATTTTGCCGTTACTGATGATTTTTTGCCGCTCGGGATATTGATAATCCCAAAAGAATTTCCCCGATTTTGCCAACCACATTTCGCCGCTGCTTTGGTTGTAACGCCCTTTATTGGCGACTAATTGCGTAAATGAGGCGTGTAAATCACGCGTTTCATCTAAATAACTGGCTAAATCACGGGCGCGCGTTTCGGCTTTTGGCGCCGGCGATTGCGTTTGCTCTGCCGTTTGAAACAATTGCGCTTGCGCCGTAAACGTTAATAACAATCCCATAAAAAACCATTTTTTATTCATAAATTTTCTCCTATTAATCATTGCGGTTGCCAACGAGAACTTTGCGCGTGCCGTTATTGGGAGATGAAACAATGCCCGCGCATTCCATCGTTTCAATCAAGCGCGCCGAACGGTTATAACCAATACTCAAACGCCGTTGCAACCACGAAATTGAGGCTTTTTGATTTTCAATGACTAATTGACAGGCTTCATCGTAAAGCGGATCTTGCTCGGGATCATCGGATTTTTCCAAAGCGCCCAACGCGCCTAATGCAGACGGCGGCACGGGGTGCGTCACGCTTTCTTCATATTCTGGCGCACCCTGCGTTTTTAAATAAGTCGTTAACGCGTCAACTTCGGCATCATCAATAAATGCGCCGTGAATCCGTTGCGGCGCGGCGCTGCCCGGCGGCACAAATAATCCATCGCCATAACCCAATAACGACTCTGCGCCTTGTTGTTCGATAATCGTGCGCGAATCAATTTTTGACGATACTTGAAACGCTAATCGCGTTGGCACGTTCGCTTTAATCAACCCCGTGATAACGTCTACAGACGGGCGTTGTGTCGCTAAAATCAAATGAATACCGGCAGCGCGCGCTTTTTGCGCAATCCGCGCGATCAGTTCCTCCACTTTTTTCCCTACCGCCATCATCATATCTGCTAATTCATCAATAATAATAACGATATACGGCAATGTTGAAATTTGCGGCGGTTGATGCGCGATGCCCAAACCGTCCGGTTCCCACAACGGATCATCGATGCGTTCGCCGCGCTCTTCCATGCTGCGAATAGCTTGGTTAAAACCGGCAATATTGCGCACGCGAAACGCTGCCATTAATTGATAACGTCGTTCCATTTCCGCAACCGCCCAGCGCAAAACGTTTTCCGCGTCGTTCATATCGGTTACCACGGGCGTCAGCAAATGCGGAATATCTTCATACATGCTCATTTCCAGCATTTTGGGGTCAACCAAAATCAAGCGTAATTCTTTCGGCGTAGCTTTGTATAACATACTGGCGAGCATTACGTTAATCGCTACCGATTTTCCGGAACCGGTTGTGCCAGCGACCAATAAATGCGGCATTTTTGCCAAATTCGCCACCACCGGATTGCCCGAAATATCGCTGCCCAAAACCAGCGTGAGCGGTGATTTTTGATTTTGATACGCCTCTGATTCCAAAATACTGCGCAAATGCACAATTTCGCGTTTGCGGTTGGGAATTTCCAAGCCGATATACGGTTTTCCGGGAATAACTTCCACCACGCGCACGCTTTGCACCGCTAAAGAACGGGCAATATCTTTATCCAAACTGGAAATTTGGCTCACTTTAATCCCCGCCGCCAGCGCTAATTCCAAACGCGTTACCACGGGTCCCACTTCAATATTGCGCACTTCAACGTCCAGCCGATAATTTTTTAACGATTCCTCCACTTTGCTTGCCATCGCATCGAGTTCTTCATCGCTGTAATCGGAAACGGACGGTGGCGGCGTTTTTAATAAATGTACAGACGGCAACACATAATGATCCGCCGCAGCAGATTGATAAATGGGCGATGGTTTGAGTTGCACTTTTAACGGTGATAACAACGGTTCCGAAAAATCGGCGGCGTCATCGTCATCATCATCTGAAAGATCATCGGCGAAAGATTTGGGCGTAATTGCTTCCGGCGCGCGCGGCAAAACGCTCGCTATCGTATCAGCGGGCGCCGCGGTAAATGAAATATGCGGTTCGGACGGTTTTTCTGCTTCATCGCTGCCGTCATCATCAGCCAAAAATGTTTCCAACGTTTTTTCGGGCGCCGGCGCGGCGCTTTTCAACGGCAACGGTTCATGATTATTTTTTGGACGCAAATTGAGATAAGGCTCTTGATGCATATGATTTTTTTTAAAAGCGTCCCAACTTAACGTTTCGGAAGACGGCGCCGTAGATGCGCGCGGTGCAGATGAATAGGTTTCTGGATTCCATAACGGCAACGGTTCATTTGCTGATTCTGATGAATGTTTTGCTGATATTTTTTCCGCGGCAGCAAAAGGATTTTTTAAAGGAGCAGATTCAGGATTCATTGGCGCTGACCAATTAAAATCTTCTTCGTCAGAAAAATCTTCATCATCGGAAAATGTTTCGGATTCGTCTTCCCATTGATGTTCTTCGCGGTCAAATGTTTTGCCGGTAAAAAGACGCAATAATCGGTAACCAATCCAATCGCAAACGCCCAACCAATGCACGTCAGCCAATAAAACCAGTCCAATCATCAATACCACGGTATATAACGCCATAATCATCGGCACTGCGCAAAATTTGAGCAATTCAATGCTTAATTTTTGCCCGATAATGCCGCCGCCGGTCACCGCCCACGCATTAATCGGCACGGGAATATGAAAAGAAAAGATGCCACATAATGCAATCACGCTGACCAAAATGCCCAGCGCTTTCCAAATAATCAATTCGGAATAATGAATATTACGGGTGAAACTTTGCCAAGCGACCAACAATAATCCCAGCGGAAAACCATAGGCAGCATAACCAAAAAACGAAATAAAAATATCGGAAATATAAGCGCCTGCGCTGCCAAACCAATGTTGCGGTTTGGGATAAGCGCCGGAAGTCGTCCACGCCGGATCGGAAGCGTGATAACCGATGAGAAGAAAAAATAAAATTAAAGCGACGATTAACGATAATACAAACCACAAATCATTAAAGCCGCGACGAAAGCTGGTAACCCAACTCGGCGTAGTATTCATCTGAAAATCCTTACTGCTTACGGAATAATGCGACTATCAGCGCAAAATCATTGAAAAAATGAAGATGCGCAATTGTAAATAATTTGCCAAAGGCTTGCATCTGCTACAAACGTTTGGCAATCACAAAAGCGCGTTTGGGCGGCGGCGCAGAAGGCGCGCGCTGCAAAAAATCAGCCAAAGAAAAACTATTCACCCAACGCGTGCGGCGTTGTTCATTTATCGTGGTTTCTACCGCCTCGCTGCACAATTCAATCCGAAAATTTAAACGTTCCAACCAGCGGCACAACGCGGCAATACTCGGCAAAAACCATACATTATGCATGCCCACATATTCCTGTTTCGGCATATAAACCGTTTGCGCATCGCCATCGACGACCAAAGTTTCAATCACCAAATCGCCGCCGCACACAACGGCATTTCGCAATTGCGCCAAAAACGCCAGCGGATCGCGGCGATGATATAAAACGCCCATCGCCAGCACGCAATCAAATCCTTCCAGCGACAAATCGTCCAACGTTGTTGGCAAATAAACCGCGCGGTTTTGCTGGAAAAATTTTTGCAACGCTAAAAATTGCGCAAAATAAAGCCACGACGGATCAACGCCGACCGCACATTGCGCGCCGCTGCCCAAAAAACGGTATAAAAAATAACCGTTGCCCGTACCCACATCTAATACTTTTTTTCCTGATACCGAAAAACCAGCATCGAGCAAACGTTGATATTTAAAATCGCTGCGCCATTCGCAATCTAACGACACGCCGCATAAAGAAAAAGGACCTTTACGCCACGGCATCAAAGCTTTAAGCAAGGTTTCAATTGCTATTTCATCGCCGGCACCTTCTGCCGTAACCACGGCTTGATTAAGATGCACTGCACGCGGCTCAATGAGAGGCAATTGCGCAATTGCCGTTAACCAATCTTCAAAAGATTTGTGCCGGCGATCGTATGCCGCGGTGAAAACGCGTTGCGCGGTTTCATCGTAAACCGATAATGCGGGCAATAAAGTGACGGCGCGGTGCCATTTGCGTAATGCAGCATTCATTTTATCGCCACCCACGCTTTAAACATCATGCCTTGAAAATACGGTAAAACGCGCCGAAAACCCGCCGCCTGCAAACGCACCCGCTCTGCCGTTTCCGTTTCAATTTTCATCACATTTTCTAAAGCTTCACGTTTTTGCGCGATCGCAAGCGCTGAATAACCTTGCGAGGCTTTAAAAGCTTCATGCCACGTGCGCAATAAATCATCTTCGGGTTGGGTTTTTTCTGCCAATAACAAAATACCGCCTTCGGTTAACGCCTGATAAATTTTTGCAATTAACGCATCACGCGCGGGCGGCGGAATAAATTGCAATACAAAATTCATCACGATCACGCGGCTGGATTTGAGCGGCAAATGAATAATATCGGCTTCCAAAACTTCAATATGATGTAACGCCGCGCCCTCAACATACGCCCGAAATCGTTGCACCATCGCCGGCGATGAATCCACCGCGGTAATGTGCGCCGTTTTGGGAATAAAACGGCTTAACGATAACGTCGCGCCGCCCAAAGAACAGCCCAAATCGTAAATATGATCGCCCTCTTGAACGTACGTGCCGGCAATCACGCCCAACATATGCAATAAACTGGCATACGCGGGAATCGAGCGGTGAATCATATCGGGAAAGACCGCGGCAGTGCGTTCATCAAAACGAAAATCGACCACGTTTTGTGGTCGATTAAAAATATCATCACGGAAAAATTCATTCATAACATCAAATAACGTTTAATAAAAATGCGGATTACAAAACCGTTTGCGCGGAACGGTCAGCATGATAAGAAGAACGCACCATTGCGCCCGAAGCAACGTGTAAAAAGCCCATTTTTTTGCCTTCTTGCGCTAAAAAATCGAATTCTTCGGGCGTGTAATAACGTTTTACCGGCAAATGATGCACGGAAGGTTGGAGATATTGCCCAACGGTTAACATATCTACATCGTGGCTGCGTAAATCCTGCATCACTTGCAAAATTTCCTCAATTTCTTCACCTAATCCCACCATTAACCCTGATTTTGTGATGATTTTTTTCGGGCAGGCTTTTTTATAATCACGCAGCAAATGCAAAGAACGTTCATAATTCGCCCCCGGACGCACAACATCATAAAACCGCGGAATCGTCTCCAAATTATGGTTAAACACATCTGGCGGCGTTGCAGATAAAATCTGCACGGCGAGCTCCGCGCGTCCACGAAAATCCGGCGTTAAGATTTCAATCGTCATTTTCGGCGATACGCGGCGAATTTCACGAATACACGCGGCAAAATGTGCGGCGCCGCCGTCGCGCAAATCATCGCGGTCAACAGAAGTAATCACCACGTGCGCGAGCCCCAAATTGTAAACGGTTTGCGCTAAATTTCGCGGTTCAAATGGATTGAGCGGGCGCGGGCGACCGTGCGCAACATCGCAAAAAGGACAGCGCCGCGTGCAAATATCGCCCATAATCATGAAAGAAGCGGTACCAAAACGGAAACATTCGCCTAAATTCGGGCAACTCGCTTCTTCGCAAACGCTATGCAATTTTTGCTCGCGCATCATCGCTTTCATGCGCATGACTTCGGGACCCGTCGGCATTTTTGCTCGAATCCAGCTGGGTTTTTTCAAGCGTTCTTGTTCAAAATGTTCGGCATCAGCGGCAACATGGCGCACTTTTTCTGCGCCTTTGCGTTTAACGCCCATTGCGTTTTGTTTTTGACCTTTAACGATAATTGGCTCTGCCATAATTTTTGCCTCTGGATAATGTTTTCGGATTCCGCGTTAATCGCGCGCGTAAAAATAATTACGGCAACAGAAAATAACGCGGTGCGAATAATTTCTCGGCATTTTAACGAGGTTTGGGCGAATTGTCGCGGCGGTTTTTTTCGCTGACCAAAGAAATTAACGACGCTTGCTCGCCAGCGGTTAATAAACGATGCCGTCCCGCGCTTAAAGAAGGTGGTAATGAAATCGTGCCGTAACGAATGCGTTTTAAACGGCTGACTTTGCAGCCCACCGCTTCCCACAAACGCCGCACTTCGCGGTTACGTCCTTCTTTTAAAGTCACGGAAAAATAACGGTTAAATTGCGTATCGTCTTCATGCAAAGTTTTCAGCGGACAAATTTCCGTAAACCGCGCCAAGCCGTCATCTAACGGAATGCCTTGCCGTAACGCGGTTAACATTTCTTCGGTTACCTCGCCGGCAACGCGCACCCAATATTCGCGTTCAATTTCTGCGCTGGGGTGCATTAATTGATTGGCTAACGCGCCGTCATTGGTAAAAAGCAACAAACCGGAAGTATTTAAATCAAGACGACCGATTGCCACCCACCGCCCGTGGCTGATTTTTGGCAAATGTTGAAAAACGCTGACGCGTCCTTCGGGATCTTTGCGCGTACAAATTTCGCCGGCGGGTTTGTGATACATCAATATCATGTGGGGATTTTTATGTTCAACGGCAATGCGTAACGGTTTACCGTCGAGCGATAGACGTTCGTTGCCGCTGATTTTTTGTCCCAATTCGGCAACGCGCCCGTCAACTTTTAACCGCCCTTCTTTAATCCACGTTTCAATTTGCCGGCGCGAACCCACGCCGCGCGCCGCTAAATATTTTTGAATGCGTTGTGCATCATCATTTTTTTTGTTCATTGTCGTCTCCTGCGACGATAAATTGTTCAATCGCGCTCAACGGTGGCAGTTCTGCCAACGTTTGCACACCAAAATCATCTAAAAATGCGCGGGTGGTAGCTAATAAATCCGGACGCCCCACCACTTCTTTTTGTCCTGCCACCACAATCCACCCCAAATCAAAAAGTTGCTGATAAATCCGCGTATTCGTGGTTACGCCGCGCACGCGGTCAATTTCGGCGCGCGTCACCGGCTGATGATAAACAATGTAAGCCAAAGTTTCCCAAAAAGCGCGCGAATACGTTACCGGTTGCATGTGATTGAGCGCGCAAATATCGGAAAAATAATCCGGTCGAACTTGTAAACGCCAACCGCTGGCAATTTCTACCACGGAAATAGCAGAAGATTCATAGCGTTTCATCAGTTCATTTAACGCCGCCACGACTGCCGTTTTATCCGCATTTAATGCTTGAGCGATATCGTTAACCGATAAACCGGAATTACGGGTAAATAATAAAGCTTCAATGCGATTAGTTAATGTATTCATGCGCGTTTCCGTAATTGTACGGCTGCAAAAGCGCATTCTTGTTGCCATTCCAAAAATTGCCGGCGATCCAATTCCAAAAGCGCCAATAAACTCACCACTAAACCGCCCGTTCCTTCTTCATTTTGGTAAAACTGGCGCAAATCGTGCCAACCGTTTTCCTGTTCTAAACGCGATTGCATCAGCGCGATACGCGGCGCCAGCGGTAACTGCTCGCGCGAAATTTCATGAGCTTGTTGCACTTTTTGCCGATAACGTAATTGCGCCGCGGCTTGCAATAATAAAGTTAAATCGCCGCGTGGACGTTGGCGCGGCTGCTCGGGAATATATTCGTAAGCAGATACGGCAATTCCCGAATCAATGCGCGGTAATTCTGATAATTTTTCTGCCGCATCAACGAGTTGCGCATAAGCCAGTAACCGTTCGCTCAAATCAAAAGCCATATCCTCTTCTTCCGGCTCATCTTCTCGCTCTAAAACGGGCAACAAAAGACGCGATTTCATCTCCGAAAGCGTTGCCGCCATAAGTAAATATTCGCTGGCTAAAGTAATATCAAGTGTTTGCATCATGCGAATGTAGACTAAATATTGCTCGGTAATTTCGCTGATCGGAATTGCTAAAATATCCATTTTGGCTTTGCGAACAAGGTATAACAATAAATCTAACGGACCTTCAAAAATTTCTAATAAAACGCGCAACGCATCGGGCGGAATGTATAAATCTTGGGGCAAGGTTTCCAGCGGCGCCCCAAAAAGCAAAATTTGTTCAGACATTAACTCTCCCAGTCATCGGCGCGGTATTATACGGCGCACTGATTAAGTGCGTGATAGATTTTATTGAAAGCTGCCAAGATGAGGAAAAATAACGACATATTGATCGCGTTTGTGCAGCCTTGTTTATTATATCTACAGGTTTTAAAATGGCGACTTTCGCTAATATAGGAGGAGCATAATGTTTACAAAAGCAATGAACATCGCTGATTTTGATAATGAATTAGCCCAAGCAATCGCTGATGAAGCCACTCGTCAGGAAGATCATATTGAATTGATCGCTTCTGAAAACTATTGCAGTCCGCGCGTCATGGAAGCACAAGGCAGTTGTTTAACCAATAAATATGCCGAAGGTTATCCGCGGAAACGTTATTATGGTGGCTGTGAATACGTTGATATCGTTGAAGAATTAGCAATTGCGCGCGTTAAAATGTTATTTGCTGCTGATTATGCCAACGTACAACCCCACAGCGGTTCTCAAGCCAATGCTGCCGTATTTTTAGCTTTATTAGAACCAGGTGATACCGTTTTAGGTATGGATTTGGATCACGGCGGACATTTAACCCACGGTTCAAAAGTCAGCTTTTCTGGAAAAACTTATAATTCCATCGGCTACGGCATTGATGATAAAGGCTTAATTGATTATGACGCTGTGGCGCAATTAGCCGAAAAACATCGTCCTAAAATGATTATTGCCGGCTTTTCTGCTTATTCACAAGTTCTTGATTTCCAACGATTCCGCGAAATTGCCGACAGCGTTGGCGCTTATTTAATGGTCGATATGGCGCACGTTGCTGGATTAGTAGCAGCAGGTTTATATCCCAATCCTGTTCCTTTCGCTGATGTGGTCACTTCAACCACGCATAAAACATTGCGCGGCCCGCGCGGCGGCATCATTTTAGCCAAAGCCAATCCCACCATTGAAAAGAAATTAAATTCTGCCATTTTCCCAGGATCTCAAGGTGGCCCGTTAATGCATGTGATTGCGGCAAAAGCCGTTGCGTTTAAAGAAGCGCTGGAACCGTCTTTCCAAAAATATCAAGAACAAGTTGTGGAAAACGCGAAAACCATGGCAAAAGTATTTATCGCGCGCGGTTACGATATCGTCTCCGGCGGCACGCAAAACCACTTAATGCTGGTGAGTTTGATCAATAAAGGATTAACCGGTAAAGCGGCAAACGATGCATTATCTCGCGCTCATATTACGGTAAACAAAAACTCCGTGCCCAACGATCCGCAATCGCCTTTCGTCACCAGCGGAATCCGCATTGGTACACCGGCAATTACCACACGCGGTTTTGGCGTTAATGAAGTGAAAAAAGTTGCCAACTGGATTTGCGACGTTTTAGATGACATTGACAATGAAGAAGTCATTCTTAACGTGCGCAATAAAGTAGCGGAATTGTGCGCTGAATTTCCAGTTTATGGTCAATAATTAAGAGAAACGACGATGTTTTGTCCATTTTGCCATGCAAAAGAGACGAAAGTTATTGATTCTCGCTTGATCGCCGACGGTAGTAAAATCCGCCGTCGGCGCGAATGTTTGAATGAACACTGCCGCGCTCGTTTTACAACGTATGAAATCGCTGAAGATTCCACGCCAACCGTGATTAAAAATGACGGCACCCGCGAAACTTTCAATGCCGATAAATTGCGCCACGGATTGCTGCGCGCCGTTGAAAAACGTCCGGTTTCCGATCAAGAAATCACGCAACTGATCAATCAAATTGAAGCGCGGCTGCGCGACAGCGGCGCGCGCGAAATTCCCTCAAAGCGCATTGGGCGCTGGGTTTTAGACGGATTAAAAGATTTAGATCACGTCGCTTACATTCGCTTTGCCTCGGTTTATTTGAGCTTTGAAGATGTAGCGGCTTTTCAAAAAACCATCGATGAACTCGCCGACGAACAATCCTCCTGATTCCGATCTCTTTTATATGCACCGCGCTTTGGAACTGGCGCGTAACAGTATTTTTTCTGCGGCACCCAATCCGCGCGTTGGCTGTGTTATCGTTAAAAATCATACGATTATCGGCGAAGGCTGGCATCAACGCGCCGGCGAAGCGCACGCGGAAATTAATGCGTTAAATGCTGCGGGAACGCAAGCGCGCGATGCCACCGTTTACGTTACTTTAGAACCTTGTGCTCATTTTGGACGCACGCCGCCGTGCACCCACGCTTTAATTGCCGCCGGCGTCAAACGCGTAGTTATTGCCTGTTCCGATCCCAATCCTTTGGTTGCTGGCAAAGGAATTGCGGCATTACGAGCGGCAGGAATAAGCGTTGAACAAGGTATTTGTGCGCAAGAAGCATTGCAATTAAATCGCCCTTTTTTTCACCGCATGCGTTGGGGACGACCTTGGGTTACCTTAAAAATTGCTGCCAGTATGGACGGACGCACGGCGCTGGCAAACGGCGAAAGTCAGTGGATTACGGGCGAATTAGCAAGAAAAGATGTACATTTTCATCGTCTTGCCGCTGATGCGGTGCTCGCGGGAACGGGGAGCGTTATTGGCGATAATGCGCGTTTAACGGCGCGTTTTCCAACGGATCTGCCGGCAAATCCGCCGCTGCGCGTGGTGATCGATAGTCAATTAAAAACACCGGCAAATGCTGCGTTGTTTTGCGATCCGTCGCCTATTTTAATGGTGACAACTCAACCACCGCCGCAATCTTTCCCCCAAATGGTGGAATATTTATCGCTGCCGGCAACCGAACAGGGAAAAGTGCCGCTTTCTGCATTGCTTGATGAATTGGGGCGTCGGCAAATCAATCATCTTTTTGTGGAAGCAGGCATGCAACTTGCCGGCGCTTTTTTAACCGAGCAATTAGTTGATGAAATTTTATTGTATTTAGCGCCAACTTTTTTGGGTGATTCGGCGCGTCCACTGGTTGCGCTGCCGCCGCTTGCGCACTTATCTGATAGAATGCGCTTCTCAATTGCTGACGCGCATCTCATCGGCGACGATTGGCGATTGAGTTTGCTCGTTAACCCTTAAATCAGGAAAAACATATGTTTACGGGAATTATCCAATCCGTCGGCACGATTACTGCCATCGCGGCGCACGGCAATGATCTTTCTTTAGAGATTTGCGCTGAACAATTTGATTTAAGTCATAGTCATCTCGGCGATAGCATTGCAGTTAACGGCGTTTGTTTAACCGTGATCGATTTTATTTCAAAAGGATTTCGGGTGGACGTTTCCGCAGAAACGTTGCGTTTAACCACGATTGCGCGTTGGCGCGTCGATACGCGCGTTAATTTAGAGCCCGCAGCAACGCTCAACACTCAATTGGGCGGACATTTAGTCAGCGGTCACGTAGATGGCATTGCCGTATTAAAAGAACGCGTTACCGAAGGACGCAGCCAACGTTTACAGTTTTCCGTTCCCACGGCGCTGACCAAATATATTGCCCGTAAAGGTTCCATTACGGTTGACGGCGTGAGTTTGACCATCAACGATATCCAAGGCGATCAGTTTAGCGTGATGATTGTGCCGCACACGCAAAAAAACACGATTATCGATGATTATCACATCGGGCAAGCGGTTCATATTGAAGTGGATTTGCTCGCGCGTTATTTGGAGCGTTTGCTCAAAAGTACGGATTCTGAAACCGGAACGCTGACGCTCGAACGCCTGCAATCATTGGGATTTTAAAAGGAATAATCGATGACGATTCATAGTACTGAAGAAATTATTGCCGATTTACGCGCCGGAAAAATGGTCATTATTATGGACGACGAAGATCGCGAAAATGAAGGCGATTTGATGATTTTGGCAGAACATATTACGCCGGAAGCAATTAATTTCATGACGAAATATGGACGCGGTTTGATTTGTTTAACGATTAATCAAGCGCGCAATGACCGCTTAAAATTATGGCCGCAGGCGATGAATAACGGTTCTCAATTTGCAACAAATTTCACCGTTTCCATTGAAGCGGCTGAAGGCGTCACCACTGGCATTTCGGCGTACGATCGCGCCACTACAATTAAAAAAGCCGTTGCTAAAGAAGCGCTTCCCGAAGATTTGGTACAACCGGGGCACGTTTTTCCTATTGTGGCGCGCGAAGGCGGCGTTTTGGTGCGCGCGGGACACACGGAAGCAGGCTGTGATTTTGCGCGTTTGGCGGGTTTTGAACCGGCGGCGGTGATTGTTGAAATTTTAAAAGATGATGGCACGATGGCGCGTCGTCCGGATTTAGAAGCGATTGCTGAAGAACATGGTTTAAAAATCGGCACAATCGCGGATTTAATCGCTTATCGTTTGGCACGCGAGCAAATCGTGGTGCAAATTTCAACCTGTGAATTGCCTACGCGTTACGGCACGTTTACGCTCACCGCGTACCAATCTATTTTGGATAAAACTTTGCATTATGCTTTGGTGAAAGGAAAAATTTCGCCACAAAAGGCTACTTTTGTGCGCGTGCACGTGCAAAATCCGTTTAGCGATTTATTTGGTGCGCCGCTTTCCGAACGTAATTTTACTTTGGATGATGCATTATCGCGTTTGGCGCAAGAAGAGGAAGGCATTGTGGTGGTTTTAGATGAGGGAGAAAAACAAAACCACATTATCAATCGTATGCATGCATTTGCGCACCAAAATCCACCGCCCAAACCGCAGCAGGAAGATGATTTGCGAACTTATGGCATTGGCGCGCAAATTCTCATCGATCAAGGCGTGCGCCGCATGCGTTTATTATCCACGCCTTATAAATTTACAGGATTATCCGGTTATCAATTAGAAGTCAGCGAATTTTTAACGGAATTAAAGTAAGATACCCGCCCTTTTCCGCACCGCTTTTTAGTGGTGTTTTCATTTTGTAAGAAGGATTTTTATGAATCAAGAAGTTAATCGCATTGAAGGCGATTTTGTCGTTGACGAATCCGCGCGTTTTGCGCTGATTTGCGCTCGTTTTAATGATTTGATTGTCCATAAATTAGAAACCGCCGCTATTGATACCCTATGCCGGCACGGCGTTAAAGGAAAACATATTGATGTTTATTATGTGCCTGGTGCGCACGAATTGCCGCTTGCCGCGCAACGTGCCGCAATGTTGGGAAAATATGATGCAATTATTGCTTTGGGCGCAGTGATTGAAGGCAGTACCGCGCATTTTGATGTGGTCGTCAACGAGCAAGCCAAAGGTTTGGCGCAAGTGGCATTGAAATATGATCTTCCTGTGATTACTGGCGTTTTAACGACGCATAATATTGAGCAAGCCATCGAACGCGCCGGTACTAAAGCAGGCAATAAAGGCGCCGATGCCGCGCGCGCTGCCATAGAAATGGTAAGTTTATTAAAACGGATGGGGTCATGAGCACCGCAAATTTAAGACGTCAAGCAATTGAGCAACGCAGCCAAGCGCGCCGGCAATTGTTGCAGGGTTTATATCAATGGCAAATTATTGGCGATGATGCAGAAATAGTTAAAGAAAATCAGATGATTGATGCGCGCGCCGGCGAAATCGATCATGATTATTTTGACGCGGCGTGGGCTTACATTACGACGAATACGGAGCAACTCGATTGTTGTGCAGCAGATTTTATACGGCGTAATATGGCGACGCTTGATCCCGTTGAGCATGCGATTTTGTGGATTGGGATTTATGAATTAACACAACGCATTGATATTCATCAAAATGTTATCATCAATGAAGCGGTAGAATTGGCAAAACAATTTGGCAGCGATGATGGTTATAAATTTGTTAATGGTGTACTCGATCAATGCGCTAAACGCCACCGCGCACGATGATGATTTGTCGCGATTTTTTGCTTAATCATTGCGGGCAATAATGAAAAAATCGCCGCGCGGTAAAATGTAATTTTATATTTAAAAACAATAGATTAACTTTATATTTTTACCTAAGTTTAAATATAGAAAAAGAGAACAATCTGTTATAATTTAGGCTCTATTGACAAAAAAGTAAGAAAAATGAGTGATAAAACCCAATTTTTAGATGAAATTGATAAACGTATTCTCGAAATCTTGAGCCAGGACGGTCGAATCAATAATTTAGCTTTAGCACAAAAAGTCAATCTTTCTCCAACGCCGTGCGCGCGACGCGTAAAACGCTTGGAAGAACAAGGCGTTATAGATGGTTATATGGCGTGTTTGAATCATCAAGCTTTGGGTTTTCCATTTAGCGCATTTGTCGCCGTCACCATGGATCAACATACGCCCGACCGATACGCCGATTTTGAGCGCACCGTTGAAGGTTTTCCTGAAGTGGTTCGTATGAGCGTAGTGACCGGACGCAGCGAGGATTATTTGTTGCAAGTTGTGGTGAAAAATATGGCGGAATATGAGTCTTTTTTATTGGGACGTTTGAATCGTATTCCCGGCGTTGCCAATGTGCATTCGAGTTTTGAGATGCGCCGCATTATTGATCGTCAGCCCAAACCTTAGATTTTCGCTTTTAAATAAATGATGAACTGATGACCGCGTATAATAGCGGCATTATTTTGTAATCAATGTGAGGAATAAAAACGTGAAAAGCCTTGGCGAATTTATTATTGAAAAACAAGCCGAATATCCGCAGGCAAAAGGTTCTTTATCGGGTATTTTGTCAGCCGTGCGGCGGGCGGCAAAAATTATAAACCGCGATATTAACCGCGCCGGCGTAGTGAGCGATCTCGTTTTGGGCAGTATGGGACGAGAAAACGTGCAAGGCGAAACGCAAATGAAGTTGGACGTTTTTGCGCATGAAGCGATGAAAGCAGCGTTTTATTCTCGCGATGATATTGCGGGTTTTGCTTCCGAAGAAGAAGAAGAATTTACCGCTTTTGATACCGAACGCGGTCATAATGCCAAATATATTATTTTGATGGATCCGTTAGACGGTTCCTCTAATATTGATGTTAACGTTTCTGTAGGCAGTATTTTTTCGATTTATCATCGTGTTACGCCTATTGGTACGCCGGTAACGTTGGAAGATTTTTTACAACCCGGTCATAAACAAATCGCCGCCGGTTATATTATTTACGGTTCTTCAACGATGCTGGTTTTTACCACCGGAAATGGCGTAAACGGCTTTACCTATGATCCTTCACTCGGCACTTTTTTGTTATCACACGAAAATATAAAAATCCCCAAAGACGGCGCAATTTATTCCATCAATGAAGGCGGTTATTTGAAATTCCCGCAAGGCATTAAAAAATATATTAAATATTGTCAGGAAGACGCGCCGGAAGAGCATCGTCCTTATAAATCGCGTTACATCGGTTCATTGGTTGCTGATTTTCACCGTAATATGCTCAAAGGCGGCGTTTATATGTATCCGCAAGCCAGTAATTATCCCAATGGCAAATTGCGGCTTTCTTATGAATGCAATCCGATGGCTTTTATTGCCGAACAAGCCGGCGGCGTGGCAACAACGGGTCACGAGCGCATTTTAGATATTCAGCCGCAAGCGTTGCATCAACGGACGCCGTTTATCGTCGGATCAGAGCATATGGTGAATAAAATTAAAGATTTTATTGCGCAATATCCTGATAATTAATATTATTTTTCGTGCGGAACGGTTCAGTTCCGCAATCACATTTCAGCATACTTAAAAAAGATATATGACTTTAGAAAATCTTAAAAATCTCATCATCAACAGTTTGGAAGAATTAAAAGCGGTAAACATACAAGTCATTGATTTAAGCGATAAAACAGATTTCGCGGATTATATGATTATTGCCAGCGGTACTTCCGATCGCCATTTGCACGCGCTGGCAGATAGAGTCGTGGAGCATTGTAAAGAACACGGCATGGATTCCATCGCTGTTGAAGGCGAAGACAGCCGCGATTGGGTTTTAGTTGATTTGGGCGATATTATCGTGCATTTGATGCGACCCGAAACGCGGCAGTTGTACGCTTTGGAAAAATTGTGGTCACTGCCGGCAATTCATTAATTTATCAATTAAAAGAGCACGTTATGAGTGATTTTTCGCGCATTCAATTGCTCGCTGATAGCCAAGTTATTGAAGAGCACCGTTTCCCGCTATTTGAATACGTTGGTTTATATCAACGCTGTTATAGTCCAGAACATAAAATGTATTACAGCGTTATTGTAGTTGCTTTGGAAGATACGGTTGGCGTCAGCGATGAAAAACTATTAAATCTCGTTGCCGCTTCAGGTTATGTTGATGACGATAGCGATATTACTTTCCGCATCAATCAAGCATCGGGGTATTTTTATACTTATTTTAATTTTCTCCCCGATGCCCCAAAAGATGACGATCACGCGTGATCATCATTGTTTTCACGGCGTAAATAATCTTTTAAAACAAAAATTTGCGCCGTCATAAATAGCATTGTTAACAACAATAATCCCCAAAATTTAAAAGCAACGTAAACATCATTAGAAAAACGAAGCGCGACGAAGCTATTCAGTCCCGCTTCAAATAAAAAGAACCCTACCCACGCAAAATTGAGTTTGCGCCACAAAAGTTCCGGCATATCAAAAACGCTGTGTAACATGGCTTTGGTGAGGTTTTTTTGTCCGAAAAATTGCGAACCCAGAAAAACGATTGCAATTAAAATATTTAAAATCGTGGGTTTGAGTTTGATAAATAAATCGTTGTGGAAAATTAAGGTAATGCTGCCCAACAATAAAATCACGGCTAAAGTCAGCCAGTGGCGTTTTTCAATGGGTTTTTGGCGCCATTTAAAATAAATAATTTGTAATACGCTAACCAGCATTAAAACGGCAGTGGCGATATACATCGCTTGCGCACTGCCCAATAATCGCGCGCCGACATAAGCCGCAATAAAAGCGACAACCGGCAAAAAATCTTGCATAAAAACTCCTATTTTGCAGATAACCGCGTTACCGCGGCAAAAACACTCGCACCTACCCAATCCGCGCCAGCTTGTTTTAAACAACGCGCCGCTTCAGATAACGTTGCGCCGCTCGTCATCACGTCATCAACTAACAAAATGCGTCCGGAAATATTTTGTTTGGCAACGAATGCGCCAGAAATATTTTTTTGCCGTTGTTGGGTTGTTGTTAATGTAGACTGCGGCACACGGTGGCGTTTTTCTAAAACCGTTTTTAAAATCGGCAAGTGATGACGCTGCCCCAGCGCTGCCGCTAAAAAATGCGTTTGATTGAAGCCGCGTTGCCAATAACGCCAGCGCGACATCGGCATGGGAATAATGGCGTCAATTTGCCACGGCGGAAGATGCGTTGCCATCATTTCGCCCATGTAAGTCAACGCCGTGCGATTTGCCGCATATTTTGCTTGTAAAACCAGCGTGCGCGCCGGCGCATTATAACGGTAGACTGCGGTAAACGCATCGAATGCCGGAGAATGACGGGCGCACCGTTGACAAAAACGATGATTTTGCGCAACACGAGCGGCGCAAGTTTGACAATGCGGCGTAACAATCGGCTGCCACAGGCTTTGGCAGTCCACACACAACCAGTCGCTGCATATTTTTCGACATAAAAGGCAGTGTCTAGGAAAAAAATCTGTTCGAATGACGGATAAAATATAATTTATGTTCATACAATGAATTATAAAATAAGTGCGATTTCCGTGCGCTAAAGACTAGACAAAAATAAAAAAACTGCGTATCATTTGCCGCCTCAATTGCGGAGGGATGGCAGAGCGGTTGATTGCACCGGTCTTGAAAACCGGCAAGGGTTCACGCCCTTCCAGAGTTCGAATCTCTGTCCCTCCGCCAAGGATACTTAGAAGCAGCTTTTATAAGCTGCTTTTTTTATTGCCATTTTTAGAGTTCGGTTGCTAAAAACACTTTATTTCTCATAAGATTAATAAAATTTAACGGCGTTATATTCTTCGATTGTCGTCAATAAGATTTTTTAGTCGTTTATAGTTATTTAGGAAAAAGTGGGGGTATCTTTGGGGGTACTTTTGCAGGTACTTAAAATGCGCTTTCAAAAAGTACCTACAAAATGAGCGCAAATCATGCCCTGTTAAGGAGTTTGAGCGATGGCTGGTAAACTAACAACAGTGCTTTTCTGCAAAACAGCACCCAAAGGAAAGAACTTTGACGGTGAGGGTTTACATCTATACGTTACTGAAAAGGGTAAATACTGGCGGGCAAAATACTAAATAATCTGTGAACCAAATTTAATCTGATTTTTATTTTGATTAAATTTTATTTTTTAATTAGTTATCAAAATATTACGGAGTTTCCAGATGATTTTGAGAGTGCACAAGTTAGGAAAGAAACTGTTTC
>NZ_LGVW01000023.1 GCF_001263335.1 Dichelobacter nodosus | reverse complement strand
ACGGGCGCTAGTATAACACTGTTGTTTTTTTGCAACGAAATTTTTTTGACGCGTAAATGGGCGATTCTTCGCGTCTAAAAGCGGCAAAATTATCATGCAAAGTTTCGCAGAAGCAACCTTAAGTAAAATCGATAAAGGTCTTTTCGACGCATACAAGAAAAAACAAAAAGAGCTCGAAAATCAAGCTTCCGATGATGAAGTTGACCCGACTAAAACCGGCGTTGTAGGTAATTTGGATCTTGGCAAACAAGCAAGCCAAGGAACCACGCAATACGTGCGCGGCACAAAATCAAGTTTTGATGCAGAAAACAACCCGAAAGAAGTTTCAAGCGCGACTGCGATTTTGGGCGTTGAAGCTAAAACACAAAACCCATGGTTAACCAACATTGTGCTGGCTCGCAAAGTGCGCGCTGATGGCACCGTTTCTATCATGCAATATTTGGGTAATGACGGCTCCGATGCTGCCAATATTGAACATGCAAACTCATTGCAACAACAAAATAAACACAACGTTGCCGATATTGGTGCTTTAACCGTTATTAATGAATCTAAAAGTACAGTTGCTACTGCGTTAGAAGCTCAAAAAAAACAAGTTGAGTTTGCAATCAAAGCCTACGAAAAGAAAGGTAACGATCTTACCGTTGAACAAAAAGAAGACTTAGCCGTTTTCCAAAAACTCAAAGCCGAATTAGAAGCGCTGGGTGAAGGTAAAGCTGCGGTGGGTTATGTGGGTTTAAATCCTACCGAACACAAAATGTTTACCGATGCCGGCGCCCCTGCTGACAATCTGATTATCTTTGGCGATGACGCACCAACCAGTACAACTGTTTTAGGTGATGCAAGTGGCAGCACTGGTTCTACCGCTAATGCTACACCAGTAACATATGATGCTAAAGGCGGCGTTACTGGTACTTTCACTGGCGCTGGTGCTTTAGGTTTAGTTGGTATGAATTTCAAAAATGGCGATACGAAACAAGCCATTCAAGGAACTGAAGAAAAATCACAATCTTCAACTCGTGTTTTTGGTCGTCAATACAATGAAAAGACCCGCGCAGAAACCAAAGCTAATAGCTACTTTGATGCCAACGTTTTCGCTTTGGGAGAAGGTGATGTTGCAAACGAGCTTACAGGATTAACTGGTACAGATCCTGAAGCTGATTTGGCAACAATAAAAGATAATAAATTAGTCAGCAAAGCCAAAATCAATTATCACCTCGCTGTGAAACCGCAAAAATTGGATTACGTGCAATATGGACGCGTTACCGGTAATTTGGATCCGATCAAAGTTTCCTCTTTAACCGATGATGAAAAAGCCAAATTGGAAAAAGGCGAAACCATCACCAAACGCGCCGCATTTGCAGCTAAAGATCCTAAAGGAGAAAAAGCGGATAATTTCTACTTCTACCGCGGTATTGATGCAACTACCATCGAACAAATGGCAGCATTGCCGACAGATAAAATCTTGAATTATCAAGGTCATGCTTTAATGTACGGCATTGATAATAGTTTCCACGGCGGCGATAAATCACAATTCCCAACTGCTTGGGGTACCGCTGGCGGCACTCATGCGATTGGTAACTTCGTTAGCGCTGAAGTAGATTTGAGCAAAGGAAAAGTTGGCGGTCACGTTTATAACGTTTGGGCTGACGGCAGCAAAGATAGAGTCATCGATTCATTGGTGAAATTCAAAGGTCAAGTATTCGGCAACACCGTTTTAGGAACAGCGGAACGTACTTATAAAGCCGGTGATGCCGATTTTCGCGCTTCATTCTTTGGCGAACAAGCCAGCGAAATGGGCGGATCATTTAACTCTGTAACCACCGCTGAAAAATACTCCAGCGATGATGTTTGGGGCGGCGTATTTGGTGCAAAACGTACCGTTGAACCGGTGAAAAGCGATGACGGTAACGGTTTCCTCGGTGATTTACCAGATACCACTAAACCGGTTATCAAACCAAAACCCTAATCAGTTTTTGGGCTTAACCATAAAAAAAGCGGCATTTCTGCCGCTTTTTTGAGCGTTACGTTAACGCGATTATTTACGATTTTCGTCA
This sequence comes from Dichelobacter nodosus, assembly GCF_001263335.1. GTDB lineage: Bacteria > Pseudomonadota > Gammaproteobacteria > Cardiobacteriales > Cardiobacteriaceae > Dichelobacter > Dichelobacter nodosus. Next base: position 2,010 of record NZ_LGVW01000023.1, on the reverse strand, counting down.
GAAATTAACCAACCGTTATCGTATTCGCCGTCTGTTTTTTCAACTTCTTGACGTTGTGCACCGAATACACCACCCCAAACATCGCCTTCATGGGTGTAACCATCTTTAGCGAGGTTAGAGTTGAAAGAACCACCCATTTCATTGGCTTCTTTTCCGAAGAATGAAGCGCGGAAGTCAGCGGTACCTTCTTTATAAGTACGTTCAGCTGTTCCTAAAACGGTGTTGCCGTGAACATTACCTTCAAATTTCACCAAATTATCAGGAATTAATTCGCTGGTTTCGCCTTTTTGCCAAACGTTATAAACCGCTCCAGCAACTTTATCTTTATTTAAATCCACTTCAGCTCTAACAAAGTTACCAATGGCGGTATTATCTTTGCCTTTGCCGAAAGAGTAAGGCAACGAATTATTTTTTCCACCGTGGAAGCTATTATCAATGCCGTACATTAAAGCATGACCTTGATAAACCAAGATTTTATCTGTAGGCAATGCTTCCATTTCTTTCAAAGTAGTGGCACTGGTGCCGCGGTAGAAATATTGGTTAACCGCTTTATCGCTATTGCGGGTGATATACGGGCTGTGAATATGATTCACTTCACCGTTGACCAAATCGGCGCTGGCAAGTGCTTCAGCATCAATATCGCCACTGACACGTCCATATTGCACATTTTCCAAATACATAGTTTCTGCTGCTAATGAATGGCGGTTAGCATTCTGAACTTTATTACTACTATCACCCTTTGCGAATTTTTCTAAACCAGCTTTATCTGTGAAATTGGCATCAGTATCTACGAAAACAGCTAAACCAGTTGAACCATCGCTAGCATCTTTACTAGCAAGAGATTTTTCAGAAACTACAGTAGTGGCGCCTTTGTAGCTGTTTGCAACGTCTTTGATGCCGTCCGGTGAGAAGTTTTTACCAAAAATACGGGTTGAAGAATAAGATTTTTCTTCGGTACCTTGAATGTTGCTTTCAAGCGTTGTTGCATCTGATTTGATTTTTTTGTATTCGGTAAGAGCGCGATCTTCATCAGCAAAGTTCACTGCGATTAAACCAGGCGCACCGGCGGATTTTGTGGACTCAACGGCTTCGGTTGCTCCCGAGGTGTCTAAAATAGTGTCAGCTGTTTCGACGTAATCGCCCCAAGGAATGGTTTTGCTGTATTTATCTAAAACGAGCAAATCAGTGCGTTCATATTTCGCTTTATCGGCTTTGATTTTTTCTAAATCAGCTAAAGCCTTATCAAGGATTGCTTTGTTTTCTTTTACGCCGCGATCTTCTTTATCAGCTTGTCCCAATTTTTCATATGAAGCCAACGCTTTTTTAACGGCAGTAATTTGAGTATCAACGGCGCTTACATCAATAAGTTCTGCAGCGGCATTAGCACCGTCCCAGAAGGTTACAGTTTTATTTTGACCACTTTCATATTCACTAACTGCGTCTTCTACTGCTGTATCACCTTTTTTAAAAGATAACAAAGCTGCATCTAAAGCAACGTTATGTTTATTTTGTTGTTGCAATGAATCGCCATCAGTTAAATCATCAACATCTTTATTGGGATCAATACCAACGTATTGAGTGGCAACGAGTTTACCGTCTTTTTTATCGCTTTTTTTCGCAAAGAAAATATTGGTTAATTTGGGGTTTTGTTCATCGAGACTGACGCCAGTAATAGAAGTTGGTGCGCTGTCTGATTTCGGGTTGAATTGTTTATCAAAATTGGATTCTTTGCCGCGCAAATATTGACCAACGCCATAACTTGATTGTTTTTTGAAATCAAAACCATCAACTACACCTGTTTGAGTTGGATCTACGATTTTATCGGCATCGGGATTAGCGCGTTTTTCTTTTTCTTCTTTGTATTTTGCAGCCAGCTCTGGGTCGATTTTACTTAAGGTTGCTTCTTCGCTTGCTGTAAGTACCGGAAATTCCGCTTTTTGACCGGCTTTAATAGCATCAAAGTATTTTTGTACTTTTTGTTGAACTGCAACCCCATCAACTACCCCTTGA
>NZ_LGVW01000022.1 GCF_001263335.1 Dichelobacter nodosus | reverse complement strand
AGACGATCTCTTCATCTTTTCCTACGGTTCCATCTATGCTGACTTTAAATTCCAGTTGGTTTTTATCCGTACGGTTTTCCACCGCGACGTCTTTCGTCGCTTTCAGGAGGATTCCTGGCGCGGTCGGCGGGGTAACCGTCGGTTGATCTCCATCATTAGGATTATCCGGTTTACCCGGTTCATACGGTTTACTCGGATCTTTATTACCGTCGTAGATGTAGCCCGTATCACTGCCGGCTCTATCGGTCAGTTCATCACTGTGATC
>NZ_LGVW01000021.1 GCF_001263335.1 Dichelobacter nodosus | reverse complement strand
CGTCCGGAATTAATTAGCCATTGCCGCAACCACGGCTTCCCATTAATGCGTGCCGCCGGCAAATGGCAAGGCAGCATTGAAGACGGCGTCAGCTTTTTGCGCGGGCTTGATGATATTGTTATCGCGCCGCGTTGTGCACATACCCTCGAAGAAGCGCAATTATGGCGCTACAAAACCGACCGTTTAACCGGTGACCCGTTGCCCGAATTAGACGATGCGCACGACCACTGCTGGGACGCCATTCGGTATGCGTTATCTGATGTAATTCGCGGCGGCTATCAAGGCAACAGCATTATTGCCGGCGCCGCACGTGCTTTTAGGAGAGGACGATGAACGATAAAGTAGACAAACAAGCCAGCGCTGCCACCAGCGCCCAAGCGTTATATACCGACCCCGTCTTTACCCTGACTAATGAAGACGCTGATAAAGTATTAAAAAATGCCGGACTTTCGCGTTCGGATTTGGGCAAACTGCTTTATGATGATGAAATATTTGCGTGCTGTGACCGCCGCGAAAAAGCAGTCGTGGGCACGCGCTGGCGCATCGAAGGCGATAATACCGATTGGTTGCACGCTGAAATCAGTCGCTGGCATGAAACCCTTGTCCGGCGCACGATGGACGCGCAATGGATTGGCAGCAGCATCAGCGAGTTAATCTGGCGCCGCCCCGAAGAAGACCATAACGGCATTCGTTTAGCCGCGGTTGAGCCGCGTAAAATTGAGCGCTTTATCAATCAAGACGGCGTATTGCGTTATCAAACCCAAAGCGGCTCCTATATTGATGTTGAACCGTTGAAAGTGCTTGAAGTGCGCATGAATGCGAGCGCGGCAAATCCCTACGGCGACGCATTATTGAGCCGCGTTTATTGGGCATGGTTTAATAAAAATTACGGGGAGCAATTCTGGAGCAAATATGCCGAACGCCACGCCAGCCCGTTGACCGTGGGCAAATTCAATCCCCGAACCAATAACCAAGCCGAAGCGCAACGGCATTTAAACGATTTAGCCATTACCTTAGCGCAAGCCATCAGCGATGGCGTTATCGTCATCACGCAAGACGACGAAATCTCATTCGTTAATGCTACATCGGACGGATCCGCTCATCAGCTTTTTACCCGTCACCATATTCAACGCATTCAAAAAACCATCATCGGGCGCGTGCTCACCAGCGAACTTGCCGGTGGCAGCCGCGCTGCCCAAGAAACCGATGATAATTTCTCGCAAATTCTCTTTGATTACGATTTAACCTTATGCGAGCGCGTGATAAACGAATTCATCGCAAAAGTGCTGCGGTTAAACGGCACCGCGCGCGGCGACATTCTTTTTGCTTACGACCGCACCGAAAGCATCGATAAAGAACGCTGGGAACGGGATACCGCGCTGATGGATAGAGGTATGCGGTTTACAGAACAATATTTTATCGACCAATATCATTTGGAACCAATTTACTTTAGCCTCGAGCAAATAGAGCGCGCGGCACGTTCTGAACGTGCGGCAAATGCTGCTCAAAAAGCCGGTTTATCGTTATCGAAAAAACAAGAATTAACCCCTGCTGCGCAAGCGTTAGAAGACCGCGTGCAAGCCGGTATGGCAGAAGCGCCCGAACCCATTACCCGTGAAATGATTGAAGACGTGGTCAAAAACGCGCCCAATGATTACCAATTGTTGGAAGATTTGGTCAAACTCTACGGCGACCGCGACCCCGAAGGGTTTAACGATTGGTTCGGGGAAGCGCTCGAAATCGCCTGCGCGCACGGTTATCACGACGC
>NZ_LGVW01000020.1 GCF_001263335.1 Dichelobacter nodosus | reverse complement strand
ACTAAATAATCTGTGAACCAAATTTAATCTGATTTTTATTTTGATTAAATTTTATTTTTTAATTAGTTATCAAAATATTACGGAGTTTCCAGATGATTTTGAGAGTGCACAAGTTAGGAAAGAAACTGTTTCTGTTTGGTTCATGCGCCCTGCTATTAACTGCCTGTGGCGAAAAAGATGCGCAGTATTATTACGATCGTCCCGAAGAAGCCAATCGTGTTTCAACAGAATGTATGACGAAATTACGCGCCCCTGATGCAACAACATCATCATTGGAGCAATTAAGAGACGATATCAATTGTCAAAATGCTTATATTGCCGTGATAGGAATCAAATCGGGCGATTTGAAAAAGGCATTGTTGGTCAATGAACAACAAGGCTGGAAAGCGTTGATGCGCGGCGTGATAGAAATGCATAAAGGAGTCGATATGACGCTTGCTCAATTAAAAGAGATTGCTGCTAAACCTTTTGCCGAAGCCCTGCCCGAATTGGAAGAAAGTGATGATGGCGGTGCTATGTGTAGCGGTTCATATCCCTCTAGTATAGAAAATTTGGGACTCGATGTTTTAATAAAAAAAGCCTGTGATGAAGTAAAAAATGTGCGTCATCAATTGCTAACTGAACGTTTTAAAAATTTAGACACTTTGTCTGAAGCAGAGAAATTGGCAGCAGCTCAAGACATATCCCTTGCGGTTAAAAGTTGTCCCTTGGGAATAATCGCATCGATGGATCCGAGATTTGACCCGCGCTTAACTGACTTATGTCAAAAAATTAATGAAGCCGATGAATTAATTAAAAAATTACAAACTTTTGAAGATAAAAAAGCGCTCTTAAAATTCGATGACTCAATACCTTTCCAAGAAAAAGTAAAAATTCTAGATAACGCACATAATTGCCGCCATACTGATATTGAAAAGTCAGCAGAGGAATTATGCCGTGAAATTGATAAACGCTACACTCAAGTGGTTATGGCTGAATTGAGCGGTATAGAAAAATTACCCTACGAGAAAAAATTCGCTAAGAAAGGAGACATTGAGACGGTTTTATCAAGTTATTGTCACCGCATACGTCTAGGCAATGATGAAAAATCATTTTGCAAAAAGCTTGACCGCTTAAAAGAAGAAATTACCAAAGAATATATTAAAAGAAGTAATGAAGAAACGCTCAAAAAATTCGGTAAATAACATCAATTAAATTAAACAG
>NZ_LGVW01000019.1 GCF_001263335.1 Dichelobacter nodosus | reverse complement strand
ATTACTCAATAATTTTAGCAACAACCCCAGCTCCGACGGTGCGACCGCCTTCACGAATCGCAAAACGCAATCCTTCGTCCATCGCAATCGGGTGAATCAGTTGCACAATCATCTTCACATTATCTCCCGGCATTACCATTTCCACGCCTTCCGGCAATACGCATTCACCAGTGACGTCTGTTGTACGGAAATAAAATTGTGGACGGTAACCTTTGAAGAATGGAGTATGACGTCCGCCTTCTTCCTTAGATAAAACATACACTTCTGATTCGAATTTAGTATGTGGAGTAATGGTGCCCGGTTTTGCCAAAACTTGACCGCGTTCAACTTCTTCACGTTTGGTTCCACGTAATAAAACACCAACGTTATCACCAGCTTGACCTTGATCCAATAATTTACGGAACATTTCTACACCGGTACAAGTGGTTTTTGCAGTATCACGCAAGCCCACGATTTCCAATTCATCGCCTACTTTAACAACGCCGCGTTCTACCCGTCCGGTTACTACAGTACCGCGTCCTGAAATAGAAAATACGTCTTCAATCGGCATCAAGAAGGGTTTATCAATATCGCGTTTCGGTTCCGGAATGCTGGCGTCTAAAGCGTCAACCAATTTTTCAATCGCTGGAATACCAATTTCTGAGGTATCGCCTTCCAACGCTTTCAATGCAGAACCCACGACAATCGGTGTATCGTCTCCTGGGAAATCGTATTCGTTTAATAATTCACGAACTTCCATTTCAACCAGTTCTAACAATTCCGCATCATCAACCATATCCGCTTTATTTAAGAATACGATGATATAAGGAACACCTACTTGACGAGAAAGCAGAATGTGTTCACGTGTTTGCGGCATCGGACCGTCTGCTGCTGAACAAACCAAAATCGCGCCGTCCATTTGTGCCGCACCCGTAATCATGTTTTTAACATAGTCCGCGTGTCCTGGGCAGTCTACGTGTGCATAGTGGCGAAGCGGGGATTCATATTCTACGTGTGATGTTGAAATCGTAATCCCGCGCGCACGTTCTTCCGGCGCACCGTCGATTTGATCATAATCTTGTGCCGCACTTCCAAATCGTGCCGCACTTACTTTTGTTAACGCCGCTGTTAATGTGGTTTTACCATGGTCTACGTGTCCTATGGTACCTACGTTTACGTGGGGTTTCGCACGCTCAAATTTCTCTTTTGACATTT
>NZ_LGVW01000018.1 GCF_001263335.1 Dichelobacter nodosus | reverse complement strand
TGCCGGGAGATAATGTGAAGATGATTGTGCAACTGATTCACCCGATTGCGATGGACGAAGGATTGCGTTTTGCGATTCGTGAAGGCGGTCGCACCGTCGGAGCTGGGGTTGTTGCTAAAATTATTGAGTAATCACCATGGCTAGTACACAAAAAATTCGTATTCGTTTGAAATCTTATGATCACCGTTTGATTGATGCTTCAGCAAAACAAATTGTTGAAACAGCCAAAAGAGCGGGGGCACAAGTGAAAGGTCCGATCCCTTTACCTGTTAAGAAAGAAATTTACACTGTTTTAATTTCACCGCATGTTAATAAAGATGCTCGCGATCAGTATGAAATGCGTACGCACAAACGCATTATGGATATCATTGATCCAACTGATAAAACTGTAGATGCATTGATGAAATTAGATTTAGCGGCTGGGGTTGACGTAAAAATCGAACTACAGTAAAATCGCGTGCCTTTCTAGGTAGATTCTATAGAAGGCGATGAGGGTTTCCCGCCCTCCTCTCGCCTTTTTCATTTCATTAAGGAAAAAATATGACAATGGGCTTAGTGGGTCAGAAGGTAGGTATGACCCGAATTTTTGATGAAGAGGGTACTGCAAGCGCGGTGACTGTCATTGAAATACAACCGAATATTATCTCTCAAATTAAAACTGACGAAACAGATGGTTATCATGCCGTTCAAGTTTCTGTTGGTCATCGTAAAAGTAGCCGAACAACAAAGGCTTTGGCAGGGCATTTTGCTAAAGCAAATATTTCTGCTGCTGCTTTGGTAAAAGAATTTCGTGTTGATTCAGAAGAAATTGCCAAATACGAAGTGGGTAAACCTGTTGAATTGGCAATTTTTGAACAAGGTCAAAGAGTTGATGTGCGTGCGCGCAGCATTGGTAAAGGCTATGCCGGCACAATCAAGAGACATAATTTCCGTGGACAACGTAAAACGCACGGTAACTCTGTTTCTCACCGTGTTCCAGGTTCAATCGGACAAAACCAAACCCCTGGTCGGGTATTTAAAGGTAAAAAAATGTCTGGTCACATGGGAAATAAGATGTGCAGTGTTCAAAATATTGAAATTGCACGGATCGATGTAGAACGTAACTTGCTTTTATTGAAAGGATCAGTTCCTGGTGCAAAAGGCGGTTATGTTGTGATTCGCCCATCTGTGAAAGCGTAAGGAGTTAGCATGGAAATTCAATTTACAAATACTGCTGATCGTATTTCTGTTGCTGACAGTGTTTTCTCTGCTGCTTATAACGAACCTTTAATCCATCAAGTTGTGGTTGCTTATTTAGCAGGAGCTCGGCAAGGTACGAAAGCGCAAAAAACAAAGGCGGAAGTCTCTGGTGGGGGCGTTAAACCTTGGAAACAAAAAGGAACAGGACGCGCGCGTGCGGGAAGCATTCGTTCTCCTCTTTGGCGGACTGGTGGGAAAATTTTTGCTGCTAAACCACGTAGTTATGTGCAAAAAGTAAATCGCAAAATGTATCGCAGCGCTTTGTGCAGTATTTTTTCTGAACTCAATCGCATCGGACGTTTTATTGCTGTAAACGCTCTCGAATTGACTGAACCTAAAACAAAATCTTTCTTGAAATTGATGCAAGATCATGCTTTTGGAGATGATTTACTGTTGATTACAGAATCTGAAAATATCAACATTTTTTTAGCATCAAGAAATTTACCTAATGTTACGGTGATTGATGTTCAAGAAATTAATCCGGCTTTATTGCTAAAACATGAAAAAGTAATTGTTGATAAAGCAGCGCTTGAAAAAATTAATGAGTGGTTATCATGATGAAGCAAGAACGTCTTTTACAAATCATAAAAGGGCCACATGTTACGGAAAAATCCTCAATGGTCGCCCAAAAAAATCAGTTGATTTTTAAAGTGGATAGAACAGCAAACAAAGAAGAAATTCGCCAAGCAATTGAACAATTGTTAGAAGTCAAAGTCACTGCTGTTAACACAGTCTTAGTAAAAGGGAAAAAGAAGCGGTTTGGCACCCATATGGGACGGCGTCAAGATTATAAAAAGGCTTATGTTTGCCTAGATAAATCCGTCGATATGGAAGCATTATTGGCTGAACAGGCGTAAGGAGTTTTATATATGGCAATTATTAATCATAAACCTACTTCTCCTGGGCGGCGTGGAAGAGTGGATGTTACTCGTCCTGAATTGCACAAAGGCAAACCTTTTGCTGCATTAGTTGAAAAAAAGACACGCGGAAGCGGTAGAAATAATGCAGGACGGATTACCGTTCGTCATAAGGGTGGCGGACATGCGCAAAAATATCGTCTTATCGATTTTTGCCGCAATAAAGACGGTATAGATGCTGTTGTTGAACGTTTGGAATACGATCCGAATCGTACTTCTTTCATTGCGCTGTTGCGTTATAGCGATGGTGAACGTCGCTATGTGATTGCTGCGCGCGATATGAAAGCTGGCGACATCGTTCGCAACGGCGAAGATGCTCCCATTAAAGACGGAAACTGTTTGCCGATGCGCAATATCCCTGTTGGTTCAACTATTTATTGTGTTGAATTAAAACCGGGCAAAGGCGCGCAATTAGCACGTAGTGCAGGAGCTTCTGCTCAAATGGTTGCACGTGAAGGTAAATATGTAACTGTTCGTTTGAAATCAGGGGAACGTCGTCTGGTTTTAGCGGATTGCCGTGCCGTATTAGGAGAAGTGAGCAATCACGAACATAGCTTACGTTCTTACGGAAAAGCTGGTGCTAAACGTTGGTTGGGAATTCGCCCAACAGTGCGCGGGGTTGTAATGAACCCAGTTGATCACCCGCATGGTGGTGGTGAAGGTCGTACCGCTAGTGGTCGCCATCCAGTATCTCCATGGGGCTTGCCAACTAAGGGATATAAAACACGTAACAATAAACGCACTGATTCATTAATAGTTCAACGTCGTAAGAAGAGAGGCTAAATATGGCACGTTCATTGAAAAAAGGTTTCTTCATTGATCTGCATTTGGCTCATAAAGTCGATGTGGCGGTTGAAACAAAAAGTAAAAAACCCATTAAAACGTGGTCCCGTCGTTCAATGATTATTCCTGACATGATTGGGCTCACCATTGCAATTCACAATGGTAAACAACATGTTCCCGTATTGATTACGGAAGATATGATTGGACATAAATTAGGTGAGTTTGCACCAACGAGAAATTATCGTGGGCATACCGCTGCAGATAAGAAAGGCAAATAGGAGTAAGTAATGCAATCAATAGCAAAATTGCGTGCTGCCCGCATCTCTGCTCAAAAAGCACGGCTCGTTGCCGATCAAATCCGCGGTAAGCATGTTAATGATGCGGTAGAGATTTTGACTTTTAGTCAAAAGAAAGCCGCCGCGATTATTTTAAAAGTATTAAATTCAGCTATTGCAAATGCTGAAAATAATGAAGGTGCAGATATTGACGAATTACACGTCGCAGAAATTCAAGTCGGTGAAGGCATGACGATGAAACGTTTTAGAGCGCGTGCTAAAGGTCGTGGCAATCGTATTTGTAAACGCACCAGTAATATTTTTGTTCGTGTTCAAGAACGTTAAACGGAGATTATTATGGGTCAAAAAATACATCCGATTGGTTTTCGTTTAGGAGTTTCTAAGGACTGGACTTCGAAATGGTATGCCGAAGGTACGGATTATGCGAATTACCTTGAAAAAGATTTTGAAGTACGTGAATTTTTGCGGAAAAAATTAGCGCACGCTTCCGTTAGTAAAATTCAAATCGAACGCCCGCGTAATGGCGCACAAATTACTATTTTCACCGCAAGACCAGGTATCGTAATTGGTAAAAAAGGTGAAGATATTGAAATTTTGAAAAAAGAAGTCGGCAAAATTCTTGGTGTCGCAACTTCAATTAATATTGAAGAAATTCGCCGACCAGAATTAGATTCCTATTTGGTAGCAGATAATATTGCTAAACAATTGGAACGCCGCGTGATGTTCCGTCGTGCGATGAAACGTGCGGTTGCATCAACAATGCGTTTGGGTGCGGTAGGCGTTAAAGTCAGTATTTCTGGACGCTTGAATGGTGCCGAAATTGCGCGTACCGAATGGTATCGTGAAGGCAGAGTGCCGTTACATACTTTGCGTGCAGATATTGATTATGGTTTAGCAGAAGCATATACCACTTATGGCGTTATTGGCGTAAAAGTTTGGATCTTTAAAGGTGAAAATCTTGAAGGCTTAGAAGCAGATACGTCCAATACTAATGAATTGTCTGATGAAAAGCGTAATCGTCGCAAACCGCGCAACGCAAATCGTCGTAAGGAATAATTGGGGATTATCATGTTACAACCAAAAAGAACCAAGTTCAGAAAACAGCAAAAAGGGCGTAACCGTGGTCTTGCCCAATCTGGAAACACGGTGAGCTTTGGAGATTATGGCTTAAAAGCCACAACGCGTGGACGTCTTACTGCGCGGCAAATTGAAGCAGCGCGTCGAGCAATTAACCGTCACGTAAAACGGGGTGGTAAAGTTTGGATTCGTGTTTTCCCAGATGTACCAGTTACCAATAAACCTTTGGAAGTTCGTCAAGGTAAAGGTAAGGGTAACGTGGAATATTGGGTCGCTAAAGTGCAACCAGGTACCGTGCTTTACGAAATGGAAGGCGTCACAGAAGAATTAGCGCGTGAAGCGTTCCGTTTAGCCGCAGCAAAGTTGCCGGTTCAAACTACTTTTGAATATCGGAAGGTGATGTAATGTCTTTAGAAGATTTAAAAAGTAAAGATGTTGATGCGTTGCGCGCAGAATTGCTTGAATTACGTCAAACTCAAATGAAATTGAGATTGCAAAAAGCAAGCGGTCAATTGCAACAAACACACCAAATCCGTAATGTACGCCGCGATATTGCGCGTATTAAAACTTTATTGACCCAAAAAAAGGTAAGGGTATAACAAATGACTGAAAAGCAAGTAATACACCGTATTTTGCAAGGTGAAGTCGTAAGTAATAAAAGCGATAAGTCTATTACTGTGACTGTTGTTCGTTATGTAAAACACCCGCTTTACGGTAAATATATTAAGCGTACATTAAGATGCCATGCGCACGATGAAAACAACGAATGCAACATCGGCGATGTGGTGCGTATTAGTCAAAGTCGTCCGATTTCTAAAACCAAAACATGGCGTTTGGTTGAAATCGTAGAACGGGCTAAAGGCTAAAGGAGAGTAGAGATGATTCAAATGCAATCTCGCTTATCGGTAGCGGATAATAGCGGTGCTCGTGAATTGCAATGCATTAAAGTTTTAGGCGGATCTCATCGTCGTTACGCAGGTATCGGAGATGTGATTAAAGTTTCTGTAAAAGATGCGATGCCGCGTGGTCGGGTTAAAAAAGGCGACGTTTACAATGCATTGATTGTGCGTACTAAAAAAGGGGTTCGGCGCCGTGATGGTTCCGTTTTACGTTTTGATGGCAACGCTGCAGTTTTATTAAATAGCAAACTTGAGCCAATTGGTACTCGTGTTTTTGGACCGGTTGCGCGTGAGTTGCGTAGTGAGAAATTTATGAAAATTATCTCATTGGCGCCTGAAGTGTTGTAGAAGGAGCGCTCTCTATGAAAAGAATTAAAAAAGGCGATGAAGTAATTGTTATCGCTGGTAGATCAGAAAATAAGGGTAAGCGTGGAAAAGTGGTTGCGGTGAAAGATGACACCGTCATCATTGAAGGAATTAATCAAGTTTCTAAACACGTCAGACCTAATCCTCAATTAGGAATTGAGGGGGGCATCGTTAAGAAAGAAGCTGGAATTCATATTTCTAACGTGATGTTGTTTAATGCGGAAACGGGAAAAAGAGATCGGGTCGGATTTAAAATTGAAGACGGCGTGAAATTCCGTTACTACAAATCAACCGGTAAAAGAATTGATTGAGGATATCATGGCACGTTTACAAAAATTCTATAAAGAAGAAGTGATCAAAAAACTGCAATCAGAGCTGGGTTTGAAAAATGTCATGGAAGTTCCTCGCTTGGAAAAAATCACCATTAATATGGGGGTAGGCGAGGCAGTCAATGATAAAAAAATCATGGATAACGCCGTTCGGGATTTGGCACTGATTTCAGGTCAAAAACCTGTGGTAACTAAATCTAAGAAATCTATCGCTGGTTTCAAAATTCGCGATGGTTGGGCGATTGGTTGCAAAGTGACTTTACGCCGTCAGCAAATGTATGAGTTTTTAGATCGTTTAATTAATGTGTCTCTGCCCAGAACGCGAGATTTTCGGGGCTTGAATCCGAAATCATTTGACGGTCGTGGTAACTATACTTTCGGCGTTAAAGAACACATTATTTTCCCTGAAATTGATTTTGAGAAAACTGATGCAATTCGTGGTATGGATATTACATTTACCACAAGTGCCAAAGATAATGCGCAAGCAAAAGCACTTTTAGAAGCTTTCGGTTTTCCATTCAGAGGTTAGGAATATGGCAAAAAAATGTATGGTTAACCGTGAGATTAAGCGAATTAAAACGGTTAAGAAATTTGCAGCAAAACGTGAAGAATTGAAAGAAATTATTCGTAAAGTAGCTACTTATTCTGATGAAGAAAGAGCTGCCGCACAAGAAAAACTGCAAAAATTGCCGCGTAATGCATCGCCTTCTCGTGTGCAACGTCGTTGCCGGATTACAGGGCGTCCGCATGCGGTTTATCGTAAATTTGGACTTTCACGGATTAAACTTCGTGAATTGACCATGCGGGGTGAAGTTCCCGGAGTTAGAAAAGCAAGTTGGTAATTTATTTACCAATTGGCGATTTAAGTTCCAAGGCTTATTCAGTCTGATACTGACAAGAGGTTAAATTTATATGTTGATGGATCCTGTGGCGGATATGTTAACGCGCGTTCGTAATGCGCAACGTGTCGGTCGTTCATTTGTTATTATGCCTTCTTCTAATCAAAAGAAGGCAATCGCAGAGGTTTTAAAAGAAGAAGGTTATATCCAATCTTTTGAAATCAAAGGTGATAAAAAGCCTGAATTGACCATTTATTTGAAATATTATCAAGGTCGTCCCGTAATCGAAACGATTAAACGTGTAAGCAGACCAGGATTGCGTATTTTTAGAAATAAAGATCAATTGCCGCGCGTGCAAAGTGGGCTGGGTATCGCGATTATCTCTACTTCAAAAGGCGTTATGTCCGATCATAAAGCAAGAGAATTAGGGGTTGGCGGTGAAGTTATTTGTATGGTTGCTTAATCTGGAGGGAATATGTCACGTATAGGTAAACAACCAGTGTCTATTCCTAGCGGAGTAGAGTGCTCTATCAAAGGACAATTGTTGTCTGTTAAAGGGAAAAAAGGTCAAATGACTTTAGATCTACACCCTTTTACTAAAATTACATCAGAAGATGGTTTCCTGAAATTAAATCCAGTTGTAGAAGATCGCGATCATTGGGCAATATGCGGCACAATGCGGGCATTGGTTCACAATATGGTGGTTGGGGTAACACAAGGATTTGAAAAGAAATTGTTGTTGATGGGCGTAGGTTATCGCGCACAAGCTCAAGGACAAAAATTAACCTTGGTTTTAGGTTTCTCTCACCCCGTTGAATACGCCGTTCCGCAAGGAATCACTATTGAAACGCCAACACCAACAGAAATTATTGTTAAAGGCTTTGATAAACAATTAGTTGGTGAAGTCGCTGCTAAAATCAGAGCTTATCGTCCTCCAGAACCTTACAAAGGAAAAGGGGTTCGCTATGCTGGTGAGTATGTGATGATTAAAGAAGCGAAGAAAAAATAACGGAGGGAAATTAAGATGAATCAAAAGAAAATCAATCGTATCCGCCGTGGCAAACGTACTCGTTTGAATATTCGCGAGTCTGGTAAACCGAGTTTAATTGTCAATAAAACTCCTCGGCATATTTATGCACAAATTATTAGCGGTGAAGGTAATAAAGTTTTAGCAAGCATTTCTACTTTGAATAAAGAAGTTGCCGATGCTGTTCATTACACAGGCAATATAGAATCAGCGACAAAAGTTGGACAAATGATCGCTGAAAAAGCTAAATCTTTAGGAATCGAAAGCCTTGCTTTCGACCGCAATGGATTTCGTTACCATGGTCGCGTAAAAGCATTAGCAGATGCTGCGCGTGCTGCTGGTTTGCAGTTTTAAGAGGGAATTATGGCGCAACAAAAAGAACATCAACAAGAAAGCGAATTCTTAGAAAGACTCGTCGCAGTTAATCGAGTGACGAAAGTTGTTAAAGGTGGTCGTCAATTTGCTTTTGCCGCTTTGGTTGTTATCGGAGATGGTAAAGGTAAAGTCGGTTACGGTTACGGCAAGGCAAAAGAAGTGCCGGTTGCTATTCAAAAAGCAATGGATCAAGCAAAGAAAAATTTAGTAACCATCGCTTTAAATAAAGATACATTGCAACATGCAATAACTGGTCATCACGGCGCAGCGCGCGTCTTTATGCAGCCAGCATCAGAAGGTACTGGAATTATTGCCGGTGGTGCAATGCGGGCAGTATTTGACGTTGTTGGCGTTAAAGACGTTTTGGCAAAATGTCAAGGAACCCGTAATCCGGGCAACGTAATCCGTGCAACAATTAACGCATTAACCAGCATGGCAACACCAGAAAAAGTGGCTGCAAAACGCGGTAAATCAGTTGAGGAGATTCTTTCTCATGTCCAATAAACTTAAAGTGACTTTAATTAAAAGTATGAATGGTCGTCTTCAAGCGCATCAACAATGCGTGAGAGGTTTGGGATTGCGTCGCATTCATCAAAGCTGCGAAGTGCAGGATACACCGGAAAATCGCGGTATGATCAACAAAGTTGCATACTTGCTGAAAGTAGAAGAGGTATTGTAATTATGCGTTTTAATGAATTACAACCGGCGAAAGGTTCTCGCTTTGCTGGTAAACGTTTAGGACGAGGCATTGGTTCTGGTCTGGGTAAAACGAGCGGCAAAGGTCATAAAGGTCAAAAAGCGCGCAGCGGTGGTTATCACAAAGTGGGTTTTGAAGGCGGACAAATGCCTTTGCAACGCCGTTTGCCAAAACGTGGATTTAGAAGTTTGAAAAAACTGGGTACCGCGCGTATTCGTCTTTCTGAATTGCAAAAAATCGATGCAGAAGTAATTGATTTGAATGCGTTAAAAGCTGCTGGTTTGGCATCTGAACGGGCAGTTGCTGCAAAAGTTTATTTAAACGGAACCATTTCAAAAGCTGTTACTTTACGCGGAGTTAGTATTAGTGCGGGAGCGAAAGCTGCGCTAGAAGCTGCTGGCGGTAGCGTAGAAGAATAAGCAAATTTAAAAGATAGAGGCGTTAATAATGGCAAAACCTGCTGCAAATCCTTACAAAGAGCTAAGTAGTCGCATACGGTTCTTAGTGATTTCACTGATCATATACCGTATCGGCGTTCATATTCCTGTACCTGGCGTGAATTTGGATAGAATTCGGGATATGTTCGATTCTGGACAGGGTTCTATTTTTCAATTATTTAATATGTTTTCAGGTGGGGCATTATCGAATGCTTCTTTGTTGGCGCTCGGGGTTGCTCCTTATATTTCAGCCTCTATCGTGATGCAACTGCTCACGCATATGCTTCCGGCGTTAAAAGATTTGCGTCAGGAAGGAAGCGCAGGACAGAAAAAAATCACGCAATATACAAGGTATTTCACCTTGTTTTTGGCGATTATGCAGGGTTTTGCAATTTCGCGCACCGTTATGGCAGCAGGCATGACCATTTCCGCCGGTTCTGGTTTTTTATTGACTGCAACAATTGGCTTGACCGCAGGCGCTTTATTTATGATGTGGCTTGGTGAACAAATTACCGAACGCGGTATCGGCAACGGCATTTCGATGCTGATTTTTGGCGGGATTGCGGTCAACATGCCTAGCGGTATTTTAGGACTATTTAATCAAGCAAAAATTGGTGAAATTGGTTACGGAAGATTCTTCTTATTGTTGGGAATCATTGTTTCTTTGTTTGCGTTGATTGTATACGTGGAACGCGCTCAACGGCGTATTAAAATCCACTATGCAAAACGCCAACAATTTGGTACCAGCGCTATGGGAGAACGTTTTTATCTGCCTTTAAAAATCAATATGGCAGGGGTTATTCCAGCCATTTTCGCTTCCGCAATCATTACCTTATTAGTTTCTGGTTTGACTTTGGCAAGCTCTTTGCCGGGTGCCGCCGGTCGTTATCTTAGTGATTTGGCTGCTGGATTCCATCAAGGAGCATGGCTTTATATTGCGACCTTTGTTTTGTTAATTATTTTGTTTTCGTTTTTTTACACATCAATCATGTTTGAAAACAGAGAATTAGCAGACAGCCTTAAAAAATCAAGTGCCTTTATTCAAGGTTTTAGACCAGGACGCCAGACCGCAGACTATATCGACACTGTTCAAGAACGGTTGACTTTTGTTGGTGCTTTTTATGTTGCTTTTGTGTGCGTATTGCCTTCATTAGTCAATATGGGTAGCGCGAGTGGTCAAGTTTTATTTTTATTTGGTGGCACGTCTTTATTGATTGCGGTAGTGGTTGCGATGGATTTAATGTCGCAAATTCAATCACATATTGAATCTAATGAAGGTTATGAATCGCTTATGCGGAAAGCTAATCTTTCCGGTTTCGGTGGTGGCAAATATCACTAAATAAATAGCGTCGATAATATTTTTGGTAAGTTACGCCGAATAAAGTAAACCCTTTGACTTTATTCGGGAATATTTTTATAATTTCGCCCCCTTATTTCAAGGAGTATGTATGGCTCGTATTGCTGGTATCAATGTGCCAACGCAAAAACATGCGGTGATAGCATTGACCTCAATTTATGGTATTGGGACATCTCGCGCAAAAGAAATTTGTGCGAAAGCCAATGTAGCACCGGATAAAAAAATTCGTGATTTAAGCGATAGCGAAGTGGAAGCTTTGCGTCAAGTCGTAAGCGAATATCAAGTAGAAGGTGATTTGCGTCGGCAAGTTTCAATGGATATAAAGCGTTTGATGGATTTAGGATGCTTCCGTGGATTGCGCCATCGTCGCAGTCTTCCAGTTAGAGGACAACGCACAAAAACTAATGCGCGTACTCGTAAAGGTCCGCGTCGTCCTATTAAACGTTAATTTAAGAGAGATAATTTATGGCTAAGGCTGCTGGTAAACAAAAAAACGTAAGAAAGAAAGCAAAGCGTGTCGTTGTGGACGCCGTTGCGCACGTTCATGCATCATTTAATAACACAATTGTAACGATTACTGATGGTCAAGGAAACACGCTTTCTTGGGCAACTGCCGGTGGTTCAGGTTTTCGAGGTTCTCGTAAAAGTACCCCTTTTGCTGCACAAATTGCCGCTGAACGCGCGGGTGAAGTTGCAAAGGAATACGGTGTACAAAATCTTGATGTCAACATCAAAGGTCCAGGACCTGGACGTGAATCTGCAATTCGTGCATTAAATTCGGCTGGTTTTAATATTCACAGCATAACGGATGTCACACCGATTCCTCACAACGGATGTCGTCCCCCTAAGAAGCGTCGCGTGTAATATTCTGGAGTAATTATGGCAAGATATATTGGTCCTAAGTGCCGTTTGGCACGTCGTGAAGGTGTTGATTTAGAATTAAAATCAGGAGTCCGTCCTTCAGAGTCAAAATGTAATATGAATGCTGCACCCGGACAACATGGTGGACGGCGCGGCAGATTATCAGATTACGGCGGTCAGTTGCGCGAAAAACAAAAATTAAAACGCACTTATGGCGTTTTAGAGCGTCAATTCCGTAACTACTATAAAAAAGCAGTACAACAAAAAGGTTCAACTGGTGAAAACCTGTTAATTCTTTTGGAACAACGCTTGGATAACGTTGTGTACCGCATGGGTTATGGTTCAACGCGCGCAGAAGCAAGACAATTAGTCTCTCACGGCGCCATTGAAGTAAATGGTCAACGAGTAACGATTGCCTCCTATCAAGTTCAAGCAGAAGATATTGTTTCTGTTCGCGAACAATCTCGCAAACAAATTCGTATCCAAAGCGCTTTAGAAATTGCAAAACAACGTGGTTTTGTTGACTGGATCGAAGTTGATGCAGCAAAAATGAGCGGTCAATTCAAACGAGTTCCAGAACGCATTGATTTATCAGCAGATATTAATGAATCATTGGTTGTTGAGCTCTATTCGAAATAATTGTTGACTGTTTAAATTGATAGGTGTTGGTATGGCTTTAACTGAATTATTGACTCCGCGCATTGTCCAAATCAAGGAAATCGGATCTAACACCTCTCGTGTTACGCTAGAGCCTCTTGAACGCGGTTTTGGTTATACGCTTGGGACGGCATTGCGACGTGTGTTGTTATCATCAATTGAAGGCGCTGCGATTACAGAATGCCAAATTGATGGTGTTTCTCACGAATATTCCGCAATAGAAGGCGTGAAAGAAGATGTGATTGACGTCTTACTTAACCTGAAAAATATTGCGTTATTGATGCCGGATTTAGAACGGGCAGAAATTAGATTATCTGTTACAGAAAAGGGTGCGATTACCGCGGGCGATTTCGAATTGCCTGCAGGCGTGGAAATCGTAAATCCTGATTGCGTGATTGCTCATTTAACGCGCGATATTCCTTTTTCCTTAACTGCAGTTGTTGAGAAAGGACGCGGTTATCGTGTTGCGCCACAAGCAGATGATAATAGTGAATCAACTCGTTCTAATGTATTGCGTTTAGATGCGTCTTTTAGCCCAGTGCGGCGGATTGCTTATCGCGTTGAGCAGGCGCGCGTTGAACAACGTACGGATCTGGATAAATTGATTATTGAAATTGAATCTAACGGCACGATTGATCCTGAACAAGCCATTCGTGACGCGGCAACAATTCTTCATAATCAAATAAAAGTATTTGTTGATTTGGAATCAACGGAAGAAGAAACTGAAGAAGAGGAAGAAATTTATATCGATCCAGTTTTATTGCGTCCGGTTGATGATTTGGAATTAACGGTTCGATCTGCGAACTGTTTGAAAGCAGAAAATATCAACAATATTGGTGATTTAGTTCGTAGAACAGAAGTTGAATTGCTGAAAACCCCGAATTTAGGGAAAAAATCTTTGAACGAAATCAAGGAAGTTCTTGCCGCTCACAATTTAGAGTTAGGCATGGATATTGAAAACTGGCCGCAGAATTAATGTCGGCTTTCCTACTGGAGTAACTTATGAGACATAAATTAGCTGGTCGTAAATTTAACCGGACGAGTGCACACCGTCAGGCAATGTTTAAAAACATGGCAGTCTCTTTAATTGAACATGAATTAATTAAAACCACACTGCCTAAAGCAAAAGATTTGCGCAGAGTCATCGAACCGATGATTACGCACGCAAAAAATAACGATACTGTTGCTGCGCGGCGTTTAGCATTTGCGCGTTTGCGCGATCGTGCGGCGGTACAAAAATTATTTGCCGAATTAGCACCACGTTATCAAGAACGCGCTGGTGGTTATGTGCGCATTTTAAAATGCGATTTTCGTGCCGGTGATCAAGCACCAATGGCATATGTTGAACTCGTCGATCGACCCGTTGCTGAATAAGCATTATTGAAAAACCCCGCACTGGCGGGGTTTTTAATGCAATACATATTTTCATGTCATTTCCATGCAAAAATTTGTAGATACCGCCGCGCGCGGTGGTGTTTTGCTTGTTAATTTAGGTTCGCCGAAATCGTCAAACACCATTGCCGTTTGGCAGTATTTAGCACAATTTTTATCCGATAAACGCATTATTGATATACCGCGCTGGCGTTGGTTACCGATTTTATACGGCGCCATTCTTCCTTTGCGCGCAAAACGCGTGGCAAAACGTTATCGCCTCATTTGGACGGAAAACGGTGCGCCGCTCGTAGACATCACGCAACAACAAACTCAAGCGTTAAAAATATTATTAGCGAAAACAGGTCACCAAAACATCGTGGTGGATTACGCGATGCGTTACGGCGTGCCCTCGATATCTTCGGCATTGCAACGTTTGCAGGCGCAAAATGTGCGGCAATTATTAGTCATTCCCATGTATCCGCAATATGCGGAAGCCACAACGGCAAGCGTTTTTGATGCTGTTGCGGCGGCGTTAGAAAAAACGCGCGCGTTGCCGGAAATACGTTTCGTTCATCATTGGCATGATCACAAAAATTATCTCGATGCTTTGGCGGCGGCTTTTCAGCATTATTTATCAAAAAATGGTGCGCCGCAGTTATTGCTCCTTTCTTTTCATGGCGTTCCAAAATCCGTTATTACGGAAGGCGATCCGTATTATGATTTTTGCTTGGAAACCGCGGATCTGTTTGCCAAACGCGTACATTTTCCTAAAGAACATATTAAAGTTATCTTTCAATCGCGTTTTGGACGAAAACCATGGCTTGAACCTTATGCCGATGAAATTATTGCCGATTTACCCAAACGCGGCATTACGAAAATTGCGGTTATGTGCCCTGGATTTAGTGCCGATTGTTTGGAAACTTTAGATGAAATTGCGCTGCGGTATCGCGCGTTATTTTTACAATCCGGCGGCAAACAATACGACTATATTCCCGCGCTCAACACCCATTCCAGTCACATCGCTTTATTGCACCAATTAATTCAGGAACACACCGCGGGTTGGTCAACCTTTGCGCCGCAAATCAAAAAAGAAATGCCATAAAGCGCGCACAAAACCGCGGCGGTTTACGGGGCGGCGGTTGCATGATTGATAACATCAATCAATAATAGCCCTCCATTTTTTTTGGATAAATGATTATGACAGAGACAGCTATTCCCGACGTTCAAAGTTCGCCCGATAAACGTCATATTGCGATCAACCGCGTTGGCATTCGCGATTTACGCCTTCCTTTATTCATTGAAAATGCGGCAGGTGAGGCGATGCCGACCGTTGCCCGCGCCGCGTTAATGGTTGCTTTGCCGCATACGCAAAAAGGAACGCATATGTCGCGTTTTATTCGTTTACTGGATTTAAAAACGCCGATCAGCGTTTCTGCTTTGCCAACGTTACATCAAAAAATGCTCGATACTTTGCACGCTGAAGAAGGCACGATTTCCTTATCTTTTCCCTTCTTCATAGAAAAAAGCGCACCGGTGAGCGGCGAAAAAGCGTTGCTTGATTATGAAGTGGTTTTAGCGGTTGACGGAAACCGTAAACACGTGGAAGTCAGCGTTGAAGTCACGGTGCCGGTGACGAGTTTATGTCCGTGTTCTAAAGAAATTTCTCAATACGGTGCGCATAATCAGCGTTCCCATATCGTGATTTACGCACAATATAATCCCAATCAACCGTTTAGCATCGAAGATTTGATTCATATCGCGGAAGAAGGCGCATCATGTCCGATTTGGTCGCTACTCAAACGCCCTGATGAAAAATACATCACGGAACGCGCTTATGAACACCCGAAATTTGTTGAAGATATCGTTCGTGATATTGCCATGGTTTTAAACGATGATCCGCGCATATCGTTTTACCGTATTTCTTCGGAAAATTTTGAATCAATCCACAATCATTCAGCATTTGCGCTGATTGAGCATCAAAAATAGGAATTTCATCAATGACGATTCGCAGTTTTGTTCTTCGGCAAGGACGCATTACTTCTGGACAAGAAAAAGCTTTTGCCCAACATTGGGCGCGTTATGGTATTGATTTAAGCGATACCCCAATTTCTGCCGACCAATTATTTTCCTCGCCGCGCCCGTTAATCGTTGAAATCGGTTTTGGCAATGGAGAATCATTGATTGAAATGGCACAAAATGCGCCAGAACTCGGGTTTATCGGCATTGAAGTGCATCGTCCTGGCGTGGGTCATGCTTTATTACAAGCCGTCGCGCGCGAACTCGATAATCTGCGCATCATTCATCACGACGCCGTAGACGTTTTAACGCATCATATCGCTGATAACAGCATCAGCCGCGTGCAAATTTATTTCCCCGATCCGTGGCAAAAAAAGCGCCATCACAAACGGCGCCTCATTCAAAAACCATTTACTGATCTGCTGCATCAAAAACTCATTGCCGGCGGTGAATTGCATTGTGCCACCGATTGGCAAAATTATGCCGAATGGATACACGATCGTTTATTCAACGATCCCTTGTGGAGTAATATGGGCGCAACCGATGGTTATGCGCCGTGTCCGCCGTGGCGTGTGCAAACAAAATTTGAGCGGCGCGGATTGAGTAAAGGTCATCAAGTTTGGGATTTGCGTTATTGCGCCGTGAAATAAGGAAATTAACGATGAATAAACACAATACATTTTTATGGTTATTACTGGCGGCATTTTCTGCCAGTTGGGCGGCAAACGTGCCGCAAGAAATGAAAGCCGCGGCAGAAGCTTATCAGCGCGGTGAAAAAGAATTAGCCGTGCGTCATTTGCAAAACGCTGCCACCGCCGGCGATGCGATAGCGCAATATAATCTTTCCGTTGCTTATAGTAATGGTGATGGCGTTGCCGCCGATATTAAAACCGCTTTGTTATGGTTACAAAAATCCGCTGAAAACGGTTACCAAACCGCGCAATATGATTTAGCTTTGTATTATTTACAACAAAGCAATTTAAAACTGGCAGCGCAATGGATGAAACGCGCAGCAGCAAGCGGCAGCGCGCCGGCGGCGTTTAATTACGGCATGATGCTGATGCGCGGCGATGGCGTTGAAAAAAATATCGCTGAAGGAAAACGTTATTTACAACAAGCGGCAGCACAAAAATTTCCGCCGGCGCTGCAAGTGCTTTCCTCGTTAAAATAAAAAACACAATATAATTCAACGATTCACCGCGTTATAATGCGCGATTTTTTAATGAAGAGGCATTGTATGCAAACTGTGCTTAAACACGTCTACATTGAAACTTACGGCTGCCAAATGAATGAATACGATTCAAGCAAAATGCTGGCAGTTTTGAAAAATTCTCACGGCATAACGCCCGTAGCCACGCCGGAAGAAGCCGATGTTTTGTTATTAAATACGTGTTCGGTGCGCGAAAAAGCACAAGAAAAAGTATTTTCACAATTGGGGCGCTGGAAATCGTTGAAAGAACGAAAACCGCATTTAATCATCGGCGTGGGCGGTTGCGTTGCCTCGCAAGAAGGGGAAATGATTCGGCGGCGCGCGCCGGAAGTTGACGTGGTTTTTGGCCCGCAAACGTTGCATCGTTTACCCAATTTAATTGAAGAAGCGCAGCGCAGCCGCGGCGGCGTGGTTGACGTATCATTTCCGGAAATTGAAAAATTCGATCACTTACCCGAACCACGAGCAGAAGGTCCTACGGCTTATGTTTCCGTGATGGAAGGGTGTTCAAAATATTGTACGTATTGCGTGGTGCCGTATACGCGCGGCGCGGAAATCAGCCGCCCATTTGATGATGTATTAGCGGAATGCGCCACGCTTGCCGCGCAAGGTGTGCGTGAAATTAATTTATTAGGGCAAAATGTGAACGCTTACCGCGGCGCGATGCATGACGGCACGATTGCCGATTTAGCGCTTTTGATTGAATACGTTGCCGCCATTCCTAATATCGGGCGCATTCGTTTTACCACGTCGCACCCGAGTGAATTTTCTGATGCTTTGATTGAAACTTATCGCCGCGTGCCGAAATTAGTCAGCCATTTGCATTTACCGGTGCAAAGCGGTTCCAATCGTATTTTGGCGCTGATGAAACGGGATTATAAAGTCGCGGAATATCAAGAAAAATTAGCAAAAATTCGCGCGATTCGTCCGGATATTAGTTTTTCTTCTGATTTTATTGTTGGATTTCCCGGTGAAGAGGAAGAAGATTTTCAAGCCACGATGGATTTAATTGAAGCGGTCTTTTTTGATACGTCTTATAGTTTTATTTACAGTCAACGTCCGGGCACGCCGGCATCAACGATGCCTGACCGCGTGCCGCTAACTGTGAAAAAAGAACGGCTGGCGCGATTGCAGGCGCGGATTTTAGAAATGGCTGCCTCAATTTCTGAAGCAATGGTGGGCACGGAACAATGGGTTTTAGTGGATCGTTTATCGCGGAAAAGTGAGCGCGAAGTTTCTGGACGCACGGAAAATAATCGTGTGGTGAATTTTTCGGCGCCGGCGTCATTAATTGGACGTTTTGCTAAAGTTCAAATTACTGCGGCTTATAAAAATTCTTTGCGCGGACGGTTAATTGAAGCCGAACTATTGCCGGATCCGGTTGTTTACACGCGTTAAAAATGGTGACGATTTCGTCATCATTTTTATTGCAACTTTACGCCGCTTTGCCATAATGGCTGCGCATTTTGAACAGGAAAATCTATGGAAGATACGCTTTCTTTTCAATTAGAACCTCAAGATCAACGGCGTTTAGCCGAATTGAGCGGGCAACTGAATCAGCATTTTCATTTAATTGAAACGCAGCTGGGCGTCAAAATTCACAATCGCGGACATTTGTTTCAAATTCAAGGTGATGAAGGCAAAATTGAGCAAGCGCGGTTTGTGATTGCTCAGTTATACGAGCAAACCGGCAGCGAAGTTTTAAATCAAGATGATGTTCATTTGGCGCTGCGCGATGCCGGCGCAACGCTTGCCAATGAAGTGCGCGCCAGCGGCGAAGGCAAAGATATCCGCATTGAGACGAAACGCGGCACGATTACCGGTCGCGGTTCTAATCAGCGGCGATATTTAAAACGCATTTTTTCGCATGCGGTTAATTTTGGAATTGGTCCGGCGGGGACGGGAAAAACGTATTTAGCCGTTGCCGCCGCGGTTTCTTATTTAGCGCAAGATAAAGTGCGCAAATTGATTTTGGTGCGTCCGGCGGTGGAAGCGGGCGAACATTTAGGTTTTTTGCCGGGCGATATGAATCAAAAAGTTGATCCGTATTTACGCCCGTTATATGACGCGTTGCACGATATGTTGGGCGCCGATCGCGTGGTGAAACTGATGGAGCGCGGCGTGATTGAAATTGCGCCGTTGGCTTTTATGCGCGGGCGGACGTTAAACGATGCTTTTATTATTTTGGACGAGGCTCAAAATACAACCGTTGAACAGATGAAAATGTTTTTAACGCGGCAGGGTTTTGGTTCTACTTCTGTGATTACTGGTGATGTGACGCAGATTGATTTGCCAGCGGGCGTTACCAGCGGTTTGCGGCATGCCAGCGGTATTTTGCAGGCGGTGGAAGGTATTTCATTTACGCATTTTGAAAGTTCGGACGTGGTGCGGCATCCGCTGGTGCAACGTATTATTGAAGCGTATGAAAAAAAATTAAATCAACATGAGGAGCGCGATGAGCACAATCGTTATTGATTATCAAACAGAAAGTATTCCTGATGACTGGCTTTATCCGGCGGAATGGCGTATTCAGCGGTGGTTAGATTGTGCGCTGACGGTTTTGGCAATTGATGAGGCTTTAGAAGTTACCATTCGTTTGGTGGATAATGACGAAATTACGGAGTTAAACGCCGAATATCGGGGCAAAAATGCGCCGACGAATGTTTTATCTTTTCCTTGTGATTGGGATTTGCCGGAGGAGCCGCGTTTATTGGGCGATATTGTGATTGCCGTGCAAATCGTTAATCAAGAAGCGAAAGCGCAGAAAAAGAAGATGGAGCAGCATTGGGCGCATATGACGATTCACGGTTTGCTGCATCTTTTAGATTATGATCATATCGAGGAAAAAGAGGCGCAAATTATGGAGGATTTAGAGCGCACGATTTTGGCGCAATTAGGTTTCCCCGATCCATATTGCGCTTGAGACGCAGCAGGAAGTAACATAATATTTCCGAGCGCGTTTCATCAGAAAACAGCAGTTTTTTTAAAGGCGGGAAAGATTTTTGGGTTCTTTGGGAACGGCGCGGGTAAGAAATAAAACGCTCAACAGGTTTTTTGAAATGGAAAATATGCGTATGATGAGCGTGCGTCAGGCTACGGCTGCGGCTATAGCGGGCATAGATTTGATGGTTTTAGGTTCAATCATTTAAAAGGAAACACGATGTTTACAGGAAATAAGTTTACAGTTTCAGTGTTATCAGCTTTAACGCTGGCAATTTTGACGGCATGCGGTGGCAGCAGCGAGGAATTCACCCTAGATAGAGATCATAAATGGTCACATGAACCAGATCGCGCAAAAAAAGAAAAAAGAAAACATGCGGAATTACCGGCGGTTAATATCCCTGCGCCGACCAGTTTTTTAGATGACCCTAAAAAGACTGGTAACAGCACTAGTGACAACAATACTGATAAAAAGGTTTCCCCCAAACAAGCGGGCAACGTGGTGACTGTAGTGGATCATGATTATGACCAAGGTTATAAAACTATTAAGTTTAATCAACCCGGTATGATTGATTATTTATGTGTGGGAGGAAGACCAGATGGCGTGTGCGCATCTAAGAAAGCTACAAATGCCGAGAATAATAAGGCAGAAATAGCAAAAAAAGAAAAAGAATTAACAGAGGCAGAAAAACTGGTCAGTGATAAGGAAATGGAACTTACTAGTGATTATAAAAAAAATATCCCTGGTCTGTCAGATGATGAGCTAAAAAAACTCATTGACAATAGTTCAGGTATGAAAGCTCTTAGAGATAAAGTTAAAAACGTTAAAGATAAAATTGAAGAATTAAAAGGAGAGCAAACTAAACTGGAACAAAATGCTAAAAATGAGGTTTTCTTTTTTAAACCAGATGGAGAAAGAGTTGAAAAAAATAACTATAGAAATAGTTACAGCAAAGAAAAAGATATTGAAGATGCTGGTATCGTTCCCGTTGCTGGATTTTACGATAAAAATGGCGATTTAAGAGTGCAAAAGGGCATGGTTGGTAGAGAATTCGATGGCATTATCGTGCTTGAAAATGATAAAAATAAAAAATCTTACTTACGCGATCCAGTAGCGGCGGGTTGGAGTTATAACACTTTTGGTGTTTTCCAAGAAAAACGTGGTAACAGCGATGTGCGCGGTTACCAAAGTATTGGTATTAAAACCCAAACCAGTGCTCTAGAAAGAGAAAATGCTGATAAAGATTCTGAAGCCAATAAAAGGTATATGGAAAAGTATTTACCCTATTATGGACGCGCAACCTATACCGGTATCGGTCATGCTTATCACAATGATGAGCAAGTGACGATGAATGTAAAAGTTGATGCTGATTTCCATGATCGTCATTTAAATTTCGAAACTTCAAATGCCACTGCGCATACTTTTGAAAAAGAAGGTCATTTGACACGTGTTCGTCCTGATTTAGATTTAAAAGGCGCTGCGGATTGGGCAGCTGACGTTGCCGATTTCAGAGGTAAAGTGCATAACGTAGGCGGCAACTTAGAAGGTCAATTGGAAGGCAGTTTCTATGGAGATGGCGCGGCTGAAGTAGGCGGTGTTTATGGTTTACACGGCAAAGATAAAGAAGGTAAACCAGTTAATTATGTTGGCGGATTCGGCGCCAAACGTCCCTAATCTTTCCCAGTAAAGATGAAAAAGCGCGGTAAAAACCGCGCTTTTTTTATGCCCGCGGCAGGGTGATTTTAGGCTGCTGCGGATTATGGCGGTAAATAATGGCGATATGCCCAATTTTTTGTACAAATTCTGCATGTTGCGCGGTAATAATTTCATCGATCATCGTTAATTGATCGTTATTGGTAACAGGCGGTAGTTTGATTTTTATCAATTCATGTGCGTTAAGCGCGGTATTAATTTCGCGTTGCACGGCTTGAGTTGTTCCTTGATTGCCAATCAATATTACGGGGTGTAAATGATGGGCGGTGGATTTTAAAAAACGGATTTGGGTTTTATTTAACATAGCGCTATCCTATGGCATTCATTCGTTATTAGGATAACAAAATCACTTATGGCACGCAGTAAAAGCAGTGGTCGCTGGTTAAAAGAACATCACAGTGATGTTTTTGTGCTCAAAGCGCGGGAAGAAGGGTTTCGTTCGCGGGCGGTTTATAAACTTAAAGAAATTCAAGAAAAAGATCGGATTATTCGTCCTAATATGACCGTGGTGGAATTGGGCGCGGCGCCCGGCGGTTGGTCGCAATATGTTGCTGGAATTTTAAACGGGCGGGGCAGAATGATTGCGCTGGATATTTTGCCGATGGACGCTTTGCCCGATGTGCATTTTATTCAAGGCGATTTTCGAGAAGAAACCGTTTTAAATGCTTTATACGACATCATCGGCGAAGGCAATTATGTTGATTTAGTCATTTCAGATATGGCGCCCAATACCAGCGGTATTAAATCCGTTGATCAAGCAAGAAGCATGCATTTGGTTGAATTGGCGGCTGATTTTGCCCAAGAGCGCTTGGTTGCCGGCGGTGATTTTTTATGCAAAGTTTTTCACGGCGCCGGATTCGATGCATTATTTCAACACTTGAAAACGCAATTTTCGACCGTATTAACACGAAAACCACAAGCGTCACGGGCGCGCAGTCAAGAAACGTATCTTTTAGCCCGCGGTTTTATTCGCTCGGCGGAGTAGTATTCAATTAAGAGAGGTTCCATTTGAACGGTATGCGTAAATCATTAATTATTTGGGGCGGATTAATTCTGCTCTTTTTGGCTTTGGTCGGGCAGGTGAATCAATCAGGTATGAGCGCCCAAAGTCGTCAAGTTTCTTATTCACAATTTCTTAATCGTGTTGATAACGGCGAAGTGAAATCCGTTGATATCAACGTGCAAACAATGACGATTGTTTTTACCGATACTTCCGGCAATAAATATCTCACCCATAATCCGGAAATTAATACCAGCGCTTTGGTGGGACAATTATTGAAAAATAATGTTGAAATTGTCAGCGAACCGGTCGAGCAAGAAAGCGTATTGATGCGGATTTTGATTAATTTATTGCCGGTTATTTTATTGGTTGCTTTGTTTTTATTTGTTTCACGACAGGTGCAAGGCGGCGGTGGACGTGGCGGCGCATTTTCTTTTGGAAAAAGTAAAGCGCGTTTGATTCCGGAAGACAAAATAAAAGTGACTTTTGCCGATGTTGCCGGCGCCGATGAAGCTAAAGAAGACGTGGCAGAAATGGTGGAATTTTTGCGCGCACCAGCAAAATTTAGCCGTTTGGGCGGACAAATTCCGCGCGGCGTATTAATGGTTGGACCTCCAGGAACGGGAAAAACATTATTAGCACGCGCGATCGCCGGCGAGGCAAAAGTGCCATTTTTCACAATTTCGGGTTCGGATTTTGTGGAAATGTTTGTCGGCGTGGGCGCATCACGGGTGCGCGATATGTTTGAACAAGCGAAAAAGCACGCGCCGTGCATTATTTTTATTGATGAAATTGATGCGGTGGGACGGCAACGCGGTGCCGGTTTGGGCGGCGGTCACGATGAACGCGAGCAAACATTAAACCAATTATTGGTGGAAATGGACGGTTTTGAAGGTAATGAAGGCGTGATTGTGATTGCAGCAACCAACCGTCCTGACGTTTTGGATCCGGCGTTATTGCGTCCGGGACGTTTTGATCGTCAAATAGTGGTTGATTTGCCGGATTTAAAAGGACGCGAACAAATTTTAAAAGTACACGTGCGCAAAAAACCGTTAAGCCAAGATGTGGTGATTCGTGATTTAGCGCGCGGAACCCCTGGTTTTTCTGGTGCAGATTTGGCGAATTTAGTAAATGAAGCAGCGTTATTTGCGACGCGGCGCGATCGCGATGAAATCACGATGAAAGACATGGAAGACGCCAAAGATAAAATCATGATGGGCGCTGAACGCCGTTCAATGATGATGAGCGATAAAGAAAAGGAAATGACTGCTTATCACGAAGCCGGACATTGCATTGTGGGGCGGTTGGTGCCGAATCACGATCCGGTTTATAAAGTAACGATTATTCCGCGCGGGCGGGCTTTGGGCGTGACGATGTTTTTGCCCGATCACGATCGTTATTCCTATTCAAAAGAACATTTGGAAAGCCAAATTTCTACGTTGTACGGCGGACGATTAGCAGAAGAATTGATTTATGGTAAAGAACAAGTTTCCACCGGCGCCTCCAATGATATTAAACGTGCGACACAAATCGCGCGCAATATGGTGACGCAGTGGGGTTTGTCGGAAAAATTGGGGCCGCTGCTTTATGCCGAAGATGAAGGCGAGGTTTTTTTGGGACGGTCGGTAACGAAGCATAAAAATGTTTCTGAAGAAACGGCGAAATTAATTGATTTGGAAACACGCGCAATTATCGATAGAAATTATCAGCGGGCACAAAATATTCTGGAAGAAAATCAAGATATTTTGCACGAAATGACCAAAGCTTTGGTGAAATATGAAACCATTGATGAGGCGCAAATTGATGATTTGATGAACCGCCGCCCCGTGCGTGAACCCAAAGATTGGAATCAGCCCGAAAATGGTCATTCCGATCAAGACGGCATGGGCAATATTACGGTGGAATTAAACAATAACGATAAACCAGCGGAGCAATGTTAATGGCACAATTATGGCAATGTGGGCGTTTTTCGCTTGATTTTCAACAAACTAAAATCATGGGTATTTTGAATTGTACGCCGGATTCTTTTTCTGACGGCGGACGCTTTTTTGCTCCCGATGATGCTTTGGCGCATGCCATGCAGATGATTGCTGATGGTGCGGAAATTATTGATGTGGGTGCGGAATCAACGCGCCCCGGTTCGGCGGCAATTGATGTTAAAGAAGAAATTCGCCGTTTAACGCCGGTTGTGACGGAGTTGGT
Organism: Dichelobacter nodosus; assembly: GCF_001263335.1. GTDB lineage: Bacteria > Pseudomonadota > Gammaproteobacteria > Cardiobacteriales > Cardiobacteriaceae > Dichelobacter > Dichelobacter nodosus. The sequence continues at coordinate 2,265 of NZ_LGVW01000018.1, read as the reverse complement.
TGCCGATGGGCGTTGCGTGGTATCCGTGGATACTAAAAACGCGGCAACGATGCGGGCAATGTTAGATTTGGGCGTGGATTTAATTAACGATGTGCACGGATTAGAAGATCCTGATGCGGTTGATGCGGTGAAAGAAAGTCGCTGCGGTATTTGCTTGATGCATATGCGTGGTATGCCGGAAAATATGCAGGAAGATACGCGTTATAGCGATGTTGTGGCTGAAGTGGATCGTTATTTGCAAGAAAGGGTTGACGTTTGTCGGGCGGCGGGGATTGCTGATAATCGTTTGATGCTGGATCCAGGTTTTGGTTTTGGGAAAACGCCTGAACAAAATATGCAATTGTTTTTACAAGGCAGAAATTATGCGGCAGCAAAATATCCGGTTTTGCTGGGCGTTTCGCGAAAATCAACAATCGGACATTATTTGGGCGGTCGTCCGGTAAACGATCGGCTGATTGGCAGCGTGACTTTAGCGGCGTGGGCAGCGTGGCATGATGTTGCTGTGGTGCGTGTGCACGATGTTCGGGAGACGCGCGATGCGTTATTAATGGTAGAAGCGTTGAAAAAAATAGAAAAGGATCATAAATGAACGCAGATATTGCTGTAATTGGTTTGGCGGTGATGGGGCAAAATTTAATTTTAAATATGTCCGATCATGGATTTAAGGTGGTCGCTTATAACCGCAGCCGCGATAAAACCGAACGTTTTTTAGCTGATGTTAAAGAAAATCCGAATATTACAGGCGCTTATTCATTAGAAGATTTGGTTAAACAATTAAAACGTCCGCGGAAAGTGATGTTAATGGTGCGTGCGGGCGCCGCTGTTGATGAAACGATCGAGGCGCTGTTGCCTTTATTGACTGCCGGCGATGTGATTATTGATGGCGGTAATTCTAATTATGCTGATACGCAACGGCGCGTAGAAAAATTATCAGCGCAAGGCATATTGTTTATTGGAACCGGTGTTTCCGGCGGTGAAGAGGGCGCACGGCGCGGTCCTTCAATTATGCCCGGTGGCGCAGAAAAGGCTTGGTCAGAAGTACAACCGATTTTACAAGCAATTGCTGCAAAATCTGCTGATGGTACGCCGTGTTGCGATTGGGTGGGCAGCGGTGGTGCGGGTCATTTCGTCAAAATGGTACACAATGGCATTGAATACGCCGATATGCAGCTGATTGCAGAATGCTATGATTTTATGAAGCATTTGTTGGGTTTGACGAATGCGCAAATGGGCGATGTTTTTAAACGCTGGAATCAGTCGCAATTAAAAAGTTATTTAATTGAAATTACGGGCAATATTTTGTTGTACCGCGGTGAAGATGGGTGTGATTTAATTGATGATATTTATGATCGCGCCGGACAAAAGGGAACGGGAAAGTGGACAGGCATCAGCGCGCTGGAAGCAGGCGTTCCTTTAACTTTGATTACTGAAGCGGTTTTTGCAAGAAATTTGTCGGCGTTAAAAGAGGATAGAGTAACCGCGGCTTCAATATATCCGCATCAATATTCAAGATTGGATAACGCGGATTTATGGTTATCTGATTTGGCGCAAGCGCTTTTAGCGGCGAAGGTGGTTTCTTATGCGCAGGGATTTATGTTGATGCAATCAGCTTCGGCGCTAAATCATTGGCAAATTAATTTGGGGCATGTTGCTTTGTTGTGGCGGGAAGGTTGCATTATTCGTAGCGCTTTTTTAGACAAGATTCATGCGGCATTTGCCAAGCAGCCGGATTTGGTCTTTTTAGGATTAGACGACTATTTTAAAGAAATTTTGCATACGGCTTTGCCTGCGTGGCGGAAAGTGGTGGCGATGGCGATTAGTCAAGGATTACCGGTTCCTTGTTTGAGTGCGGGATTGACTTTCTTAGATGGTTACACGCGGGAGTCGTTACCGGCAAATTTATTGCAAGCTCAACGGGATTATTTTGGCGCGCACGGTTATGAACGCGTGAGTAAACGCGGACAAACGTTCCATACGGATTGGACAAAAATGGGCGGCAATGCTGTTTCGGGCAATTATGATGCATAATGCAAAAATAAAAATGTTGAAAAAACAGTATATTGATAAAAAAGAAGGGAAGAAGAGCAAAAAACAGTTGCAAAGGGGGAGATAGAAGCTATAATGCGCACCTCCTGAAACGGAGCGCTACTTAAAGCGGCTTGAAAGAAGAGGTTTTGAGTAGAGAGATCTTTAACAACGAGAATAAGATAGTTTGTGCGGGTGTTTTGTAACGAAAGCACTTGATTGATGAAAATTGAACAAGTG
>NZ_LGVW01000017.1 GCF_001263335.1 Dichelobacter nodosus | reverse complement strand
CTCCCTGAAAAGCCAACCGCCAATGAGGACGTTCCTCCAATAAAATACACGCATCTTCTTGAGCATAAACCGGCGGTTGCAGTTCAAAATCAAAACGCGCATCGCTCGCCGTTAACAACTGCCGCGGTTTTTCTTCCGCTACCGTTTCCTGCGTAGATAACGGAGAACGATGCGCACAACCTGCAAAAAGCATCATCACAACAATCCTCCACCCTACCCGTATAAAACGCACAATAAGACTCCCCAAGAAAAACGCTGGTTTTACCAGCATCTTTTGCCTAACGCAAGCATCGGCATTTTTTCTTGCCAATAAAGTAATACGCTCATCATATCCGTCGCATTTATTCTTAAATCATTAAAATTTAACTTATACCGTAAGTCTTCATTTTTTTCTCATTAACGCCGATTACGGCTTGATCATTACTTGCTTTTTCGTCAAAATCCACGGGTTTGTTGCTCCTGCAACGATAATTTTTGCCCCTCATCAACTCGGTTTGAGGGTTGTCGTGCGTAAAAATTAACTGTGGAAAAAACTATGTTTAACACTCGTCATTCTTTTGAAAGTCATTTAATTACCGTAGAAGATTTTGCTCATCACGGCTCTTGTCCTTGTTGTACGAAGCGGCGCACTTTTATTAAAACGGCAGCCATCGCAACAGCAGGATTATTACTTCCCAGCGAATGGGCAAAAGCGGCGGCGCGGCGCGATCGCGTCATTCGCATGCATAATCCGCACACCGGCGAAACGCTGCGAACCGTTTATTGGGCACCGGATTACGGTTATATCAAAGTTTCTATCGACGAAATCAGCAAATTTTTCCGCGATTTTCGTCAACAACAAATCAAAACCGTTGACATCGATCTCCTCAATATTTTGCATTACATTCAAAGCAACGTTGGACTCAACCATTCCATTCAACTCAACAGCGGATACCGTTCACCGCAAACCAATCGCATGCTTTCGCGCCGTTCGCACAGCGTCGCGCAAAAAAGCTACCACATGAAAGCCATGGCAGCCGATATCACCATCGATGGATTTAATTCTCGGCAACTCAAAATCATTGCCAAACGCCTCAACGCCGGCGGCATCGGTTTATACCGCAATTCAAATTTTATCCACGTTGACTCCGGTCCCGTGCGCGAATGGTTTTATCATTAATCAATTGCCCCGCTTTTGCGGGGTTTTTTATGAACTATTTTAAAAACTGCCGCGCCTAATATTATGATTTTTTCGGCAAAATCATCTGCCGCGCGGTTAAATACAAAATTTTAAAATCCAACCACAATGACCAATTTTCGATATACCACAAATCATATTCAATGCGTTTTCTCAAATCGGTATCGCCGCGAAAACCATGCACCTGCGCCCAACCCGTCATGCCCGCTTTCATCATATGCTTTTGCATATAATTGGGAATTTCATATTTAAATTGTTCCACATAATGCGTTTGTTCCGGACGCGGCCCCACCAGCGACATTTCCCCGCGCAAAACATTCCACAACTGCGGCAATTCATCTAAATTACTCCGACGCAAAAATTTCCCAAATAGCGACGTGGTTTTTTGATCAGCTTGTCCCCAAACGGCGTCGTGCTGTTGATTGACGGGCATACTGCGAAATTTATACATCACAAACGGTTTCCCGTTCCAACTCAAACGTTCCTGCCGAAAAAAAATCGGGCGCCCCAAAAAAATAAAAACCATCAGCGCCACCATCAACATCACCGGCAAAAACACAATCATCATCAAAACCGCAATGATTTTGTCTTCCAACCATTTCAATATCCGCGGCAATCCGCGCATCGGCGAACAATTCAAATCAAAAACATAATGATTGGCGATGGAAGATAATTGATAATTCATCAATCGAAAATCGCTCATATCCGGCAAATAACGAATATCCACCGCCAACAAAGAAAGTTGTCGTAACAACGCTTCCAAACGATAACTTTCTCGTAGCGGCAAACAAATCCAAATTTCATCGCAAACAAAAGTTAAATTATCAGCGATAAATGCCGTATTCTCAGGAAACGGATAAGCATCAATCCGATCATCTAATCGCAGCGCGGTAACGTGGAAACCCGTATGCGGCGCGTGTTGCAAACTTTGCAAAACTGACCAACACGAATCCGCATTACCCACCAAAGCAACCGACCGTTTATTCCAACCGCGCACGCGTACATGATGCAAAACGCGATATACCGCAATCCGCAGCAAAACCGTGCCGATAAAAGCAAATGTCAACCATAAAATTAACCAACCGCGCGCATAATGATCGCCTAGTTTGCATAAAAAAAGCGTACTAAAAAGCAGCAGCGCAACATAACAATAACCACGCGACAGCCGCGCCACCAAAGCCACGCGCACTTTTCCGCGCCACGTGTCATAAACATTAATAAAAGAAAAAATAATGACGCTGGCAACCGCCGTCGTCATCACCAGCCACGCATCATTGCCCGATTTAAAAATACTTTCTTGAAAATAAAGCAAAAAACACAAAACACCGCTGAAAAAAATAATAAAGATATCAGCCAATTGCGTGAGAATAACGCTGTAACGAGCAAGATGATGAGTCATAACGATCCGGTTTTTAATCAAGATGTTGATAGCGTTTAATAATTTCCTGCGGCGACGCCGATAAATTGCGCGTGATGCCCGCATAACTCGCCTGCCAAATAATCGTCATCAGCGCCCAACCTTGCCGATGCCGTAAACACGAAAAACTCCATTGCGCGATTTTGAGCGCTGCCACCGCATAAAACCATTTGCCCGCTGCCAAACGGTAAATCAACATTAAATTGCGATAATGAAAATAACTTTTCCAGCGCGGACGATAAAACTGCACCGATTGCGCCATGGTTTTGGTGTCGTGAATAAATGAAACGGCAGGTAAAAAACAATGCCGCCCGCCGGCGGCGGTTAAATTGAGCGTATACAAAATATCATCGCCGTAAATAAACAAGCGCGGATCGGGCGTCGGCATTTTTTCCGCCCACGAACGTTGCATAAATAATCCAACAAAAGAAGAACTATCAATTTTGACGGCTTGCTCCGCGCGGTATTGTTGATCAGTGATGTGAAACGCTTGCCGCGGATTTTGAAAACGCATCATTTGCCGCACAACCGCTTTAAATTTTTCCGCATGCCAAAACGGATTAAAACTCGGGCGATTCATTTCACAAATCGCCCCATCAGGTTGATAAACCGCCGCCGCTGCCGCATCAAAATTTTTGTCGAGCGCCGAAAACGCGTTAAAAGCGCCCGCTTTCGGATAAGCATCATCATCATATAACACCAACCAATCGCTATTTGTTTGCGCCAATCCTACGCGAATGCCCTGCGCAAAACCGCCGGCACCGCCTTGATTGCTTGCCAAATGCACCACGATCAAACGTTTTTCCTGCGCGGCAAATTCATCAAGCCACGCTTTGGTACCGTCCGTAGAAGCATTGTTAACGACCACGACGGCATCAACGGCTTCCGCCAATGTGCGCCGCACCGTATTTTGTAGCGCGGCGAGTCGGTTATAAGTCACGATAACAGCGGTTAATGACATTTACATTGCTCGAAAAAAAACGGGGATAGGTTGTTGTTCTGCCGCTAAACGCAGCGCAATTTCCGCCGCATCGAGCGCTTCGCGAATGGTAACGTCCATATCCAAATAACGATAAGTGCCCAAACGTCCCAAAAAACTGATTTTTGTTTCTTGCTGCGCACGCGCCACATAACGCTGCAACATTTTTTGTTCGGCAAGCAAACGAATCGGATAATACGGCGTATCATTTTCGCCGCAGTCACGCGAATATTCGCGGTAACAAATGGTTTGGTCGTGCGTTTCCCACGGCGCAAAATGTTTGTGTTCGGTGATGCGGGTAAACGGAATGTCTCGATCGCCGTAATTCATCACCGCGCAACCTTGATAATCGCCAGCCGCTTCAAAACGTTCAAAATCCAAAGTACGATATGCCAAACGTCCCAAAGCATAATCAAAATAACCGTCCAACGTGCCGGTATAAAAAACGTGGTCATATTGTTCTTTCATGGCATGGTCAAAAGCGGTATTGCATCGCACTTGAATGGACGCATGATCCAGCATATTCGCGATAACGGCGGTATAACCCGATTCGGGCATCGCTTGAAAACGGTGCGCAAAATAGTTGTCGTCATAATGAAAGCGCAGCGGCAAGCGTTTTAAAATGCTTGCCGGCAACGCGCGCGGCGAGCAGCCCCATTGTTTTTCGGTATAACCTTTAAAAAACGCGTCGTACAATTCGCGTCCCACAAAATAGAGCGCTTGCTCTTCAAAACTGCGCGGTTCTGTAATATTGCGTTCGGCTTTTTGCGCGATAAACGCTTGCGCTTCTTCGGGACGCAATGCTTTTTGAAAAAACTGATTGATGGTGTGTAAATTAATCGGCAAGGTATACACTTTGCCGCCGACCGTGGTTTTTACGCGATGCGTAAACGCGCGCCACTGCCCAAAACGTTGAACAAATTGCCACACGCTTTCATCATCCGTATGAAAAATATGCGGTCCGTAAACGTGAACCATAATCTGGGTTTGCACATCGCGTGCGCTGTGGCAATTGCCGCCTAAATGGGCGCGTTGTTCGATGAGATCAACGCGGTGCCCCGCTTCTGCCAGTTTTCTTGCCAGTACGGCGCCGGAAAATCCAGCGCCAACAATCAGATAATGATTCATTTTTCTTTCTCCAAATCTGAAACGGGTACGGAAAGTTGCGCCCGCCAAAAGCTCTCGCTGGTCATTTCATCATAATGGCGCTGATAATCTTGTTTTAGCATTCGATAACGCATTATGAGACGGAAGATAGCAAGGAAGTAGCGCCATAAAATACTAAAAAACTGTTTTTTATCGTGCGATAAAATTATGCCGGTTTGACTGGGAAAATGAATGTAAAGCACTTTTTGATAACGATAAACTTCGCGCAACCGTCCCGAAAAACCTTTGTGTTGCCACACCATACCTTTTTTGAAAAAACAGCGTGGCAGTAAATGCCCGTTTAAAGTTGCCCAACGTATAAGGCGAGCGCATTTATTTTCGCAAGGATTGCCAATATGCGCTTCATTAATCACATCTTGCATGATTTTTTGAAGTTTTTCGTGATGTGTGATCGCTGCGATTTGTTTACGTTTTTCTTGCATATCGATGTTTTCCAACCAAAAAGAAGAACCACGGCAAACATCTTCAATGGCAATAACAGCAGCAAGCGACGTTTCATAATGATAAGTAAGCAACGGTGGCAAACAAACTCGACTTAATGTTTTGATGAGAGTCAGTAAAGTGTTGGGAACGAATTGGTGGAAATGCTGCATCATGCAATGCCGAACATCAAGATATAACGGTAATGGTCCATTTTTTAGGGCAAAATCATCACCCCAAACCGCGATGCCATTCATCGTGATAATAGGAAAACGGTTTTTCAGCGAGAAGTTAATATCATCGCCGCGGACAAAAAAGGGAAAGGCGTAATGTGTCATATAGCGGATAGGAAAGGCAAAAAACCACCATGCACCGTAATCGATCTTTTCTTCCAATTCGTTAAACAAAATAGTTGGGATATGACGTAGATCCCCCCCCCCTTAATTTGGTGGCAAATACCGTCAAATCGCGCACCATTTTCAAATTGGCGAAATTTTTCAACAGAACGCAAAAGTGCACCGGAAATTGCTGTTTTAGGGTCTTTAAAAAAGGATAATAATGCGATGCTACGTTTAATACTTTCTACTTCGCAGCTGGCATCGTCATCCATGAATAAACAATGAGTATATTCCCCATCTTTTACCGCCAATAACCCACGCATGAATCCGCCGCTTCCGCCGAGATTGCGATTTTTAATGATATGAATGGATTCATGCGCTAAATCTGCGCGTTCGGGTAAATTTTGACTGTTATCAATAACAAATAAAGAAACTTTATCGCGAAATTCGGGCAATTGTAATAATTGAGTTTTGATACGCTCAATCGCTGGTAACACGAATTGGGCACGATTATAGTGCGTAATAACAATACCGAGTTTGACTGATTGAGCAACGGCATCGCTTGTTTCATAATAAAAATGGCTGATGGTTGAGCTTGTCAGTGCTTCGATTTCAAAAAATAACATACCGTCTTCAACATCGCACCATTGCCAAAACTCCAGTGGAATATGTACATCAGAAAGCGTTTGTTGTTCTAAAATATGTTCAGCCAAAACGCGAAATTGATGATGTGCACGATGTAATTGCCATTTGATTTTAATCCTGCCTCGAAAAATCAGAGCAAAAGTTAACTGTTTGAGCGTGGTGTGCCTTTTCCATTTGCCAACGCTTAAACTGTTAAAATAAGTATCCGTCCATATTTTTCCTTTTCGTTCAAGCACGATGCGCTCGTATGAACTATCTAAACGACATTTTTCATTGAAACGAAAATATAAATCTTCCTGACTACACAAATCATATTTTGGATAAATTCCTGATTGTATAATCATGATTACCTCCTTACATTATGTTGACACCAACTAATTCACGGATTGAATTTGTCCGTGTTCTAAATAAATATGCCGCGTGCAGACGCGTTTTGCCATTTCAAAATCATGTGTCGCCATTACCAAAATCCCCGCGCGGTTCACAAATTCCTGCAACCGCACTTCTGCTTTTTGCCGAAAAACATCATCGCCGACGCTCATCCATTCATCCATCAATAAAATTTCCGGTTCAATCACCGTTGAAATCGAAAACGCCAGCCGCAAAACCATTCCGCTGGAATATGTGCGCACGGGCATATGAATAAAATTATCAAGTTCGCTAAAAGCAATGATTTCATCGATTAATGGGCGGATTTCTTTCGGCGTTAAGCCCAAAAATAAACCGCGCAGATAAATATTTTCCAATCCTGATGCTTCGTGATCCATGCCAAGCATGGCATCAAGCAAACTGGTTACTTTTCCCTGCACGCGAATCGTGCCGCTGCTGGGTGCATAAACGCCTGCCATCACGCGCAATAAAGTGGTTTTTCCGGATCCGTTGTGTCCAATTAATGCGATGCGGTCACCTTGTTGACAATTCAGCGTGATATTTTTTAGTGCTTCAATTTCCACTTGCCGCTGATTGTGGATAATTCTGCCACCGGTTGCCGTATTTAAAAGCGTTTGTTTAAACGAACGTTGTTTAACGTCATAAATCGGGAAACGAATGGAGACGTTATCTAAATAAATAAACATATCAATTCCTTATAGCCAATAAGTGATGCGGTGATGCGTGCGCTGATAAACATGAAGCGCGACAAAAAACAAAATCACCGCGCTGATGCTGGCAATAATCCATTCATGCATCGCGGGCACGCCGCCTAAAATCGGTTTGCGTAACAAATCTAAAAAGCAGGCAAATAAGTTCCACGCCACAAATATTTTGCGACGTTCCGGCAATTGTTCGAGTTGCCAAATAATCGGTGTAACGAAAAAAAGCAGCGACATAATGCTGGATAATATCGGCGTCATATCGCGAAAACGCGCGCATAAAATTGAAATTAATAGGCTGATGAGGATTAAATTGAGGGTAACCACCATTAATGCAGGAAAAAACAGCAAAATGTTGCGATTCATCGGCAGCGATAACAATAACGCAATAACCGGATAAATCAGCAAATTATGTCCCAAAATTAAAAGCTGACGATACATCACGCGCAAAACAAAAATCGGCGCTGGAATGTAGATTTGTTTCATAAAATGCGCGGATTCGGAAAAGGTGTTGGCAGAATCGTTCACTGATGCGGCGATAAATGCCCAAAAAATCATGCCCAACGATAAATGCGGAATGAAATGCGCCAAATTAACACTAAAAAGTGAGCCGTATAAAGGTCCCATCGCGGCGATGGTAACTGCCATGCTGATGGTTAACCAAAAAGGTCCGAGCACGGAACGGCGATAACGCGCGAGAATGTCGTACCACGCAAGTGTTCGCCATAAATAATGTTTTTTAAAAGCGCTGGTAAAATCATCGAGCAAAATGCGATTGTTCATAAATATTAAAATTTGAATAGAAACCGGCGCATTATACATGGCGCAGTGCGGCTTTGTCTTTGCGCAAAATCTGCGCTTGGTTTTGAATAAATACGGCATTAAAAAACCGCCTACATGAGGCGGTTTTTCTGAGCAATATTTAAGTTTAGAACAGATAAATATTGTGTTCGTCAATACTGACGCTGATTTGAACGCTCGCGCCGTTATCAGCAGTATATTGATGATAATCTCCCTCTGTTTTTGTGAGCTTAAATCCGCCCAAATGCACGATATCTTGATTATCACCTTCGATACGCAACTGATCCGTATCCGATAAATCAAGCACTTGATCGGCAGAAATCGTTAATTCTTGCGCGAATTTGACCTGATTTTTCGCAATCGTTTGGGTCGGATCAACCATATTAATCACTTCAATATGCTGGATCATCGAGCTGATATCTGCGTCTGAAAAGTCAATTTTTGTATTCTCATGACCAGAAAGATCCGTTGAATAACCATTCAAATAAAGAGTGTCTTCACCGGTGCCGCCGTCGATGTACGTATTGCTATCAAAGTACAAAATATCATTGCCCTCTTCGCCATAAAGTTTATCGTAGTTGGAAGAAGTGCCGTTAATAGCGCCGTAACCTACTAAAATATCGGCGCCTTTTCCACCGTGCAATTCATCGGCGTACACAGATCCAATCAAGAAATCATTGCTATCTTCGCCGTTCTTCATATGAACCCCGTCTGCACCGATAGATTTCATATCGTGTTCTTCAAAATTGAAGGTTAACGTTTGTCCGGCAGAGTCACCATCGCTGTCGGTGTATTTAAAACCAATTTTCAATGGAGCAACTGTCTTACCGTCTGCTATTTGTGCGCTCAATTCATCACTAACAATAAATTGATAACTGCCGTCGGCCTTACCGATGAATTTTCCATAATTGATGCCGTTAACATTGGAAAAGTTTTTCTCGCCAACAAATTTATCGCCGTTTTGTGACCATTCCACCGTAACGTTTTCACTATCGCTGCCGACTTCCAAAGCATCTTGAATCACGATGCTGTTATCAACTTTGGGCATAGGTTTTGCGGGCGTTAACCGCGCTTTAATATCAAATTCATTTATTTTATTTTCAATAGTATCAATAACTTGAGTTCCTTCTTTATCTAGAGCTGCCGCGTAATCATACAAAATCTTGGAATCATCAAATTTATGATCAATTATGCCATCGCGATTGGTATCAATGGCATCAATAAAGCCGTCTTTATTGATATCGTAAAGATCAACGCGGTTATTGGTTTGTGCATATAAAACATCGCGATAAACCGAACCATTCGTTCCAGTATCCTCAGCTATAATATAATTTCCTTTTGAATCAAATTCATAGTTCTGATCTTGATTTCTCAGATAGATGTTCCCATTGGAGTTCAATTCAGCATAATAATTATTGACACCAACCAACTCTTTAGGAAGCGTTATGACATTTTTATCATATTGACGATCAATAGAGCCATCATGATCGGCGTCTTGTGCGTCAAGAATACCGTCATGATCGGTATCATAGTAATCAATAGTGCCATCGTTATTAGTATCGATCGCATCGAACTTACCATCTTTATTCAGATCGTGATATTTAACGGCAACAGACTGACTTCTACCAAAAATGGTTTGAATCGTAGCGGTTACATCTTGAATATGACCAATGTCAATGCCGATTGCTGTGGTATCAGTTAAACCATCTTTATCGTCATCAATATCATTTTCTCTTTGATGTTTGATTAATGCATCACGGTTATCGTTAGAGTAAACCTTCTGAATTTCAAGAAAAGCTAATTGATCGGCTTCGCTCCAATCGTGTTCTTCCTTACCAGAATTCTTCGCTCGCAACGCAAGTTCTCTGTTATAGGCTTCCACATACTCCTTGGAATAGCCATTTGCTTCACTAACTACATCACCGCGGCTATTCCCTTTTTGAACAAAAGTAATATCCAACCAATATTGTTGACCACCTACGGAAATTAACTGATGCGTATTGGGGATCATTACTAAGTCATTAGAATCATAGTGATTATCGCCTTTATTACTGGTTTCCACATGAACCATGTTGTAGTGGGTTCCAATAGATTGTTTTACTCCATTGATTTCCAGCGTGAAATTCAATTGCAAAGAGGTATCAAAGAGATTTTTTCCTCCAAAAATTTGATTATTTTCATGAATGAAATAACCAATTTTAAAGAGGTTACCAAAATCTTTTGTAATATCTTTTCCGGCGTCATTAAACTCTTTCTCTTCGTCGGCTTCGTAGCTCGCAATTTTGTTATTACCGTCCCGACCAGTCCAAGAGAGTTTTTCGTGTAAAGCATCTCCATCAATATTTCCGGAAGTAAAATCTCCATATGGAGCACCTTTATCCCAGTGAGTATTGTTGGTATCAAATCCCGCTTTTAACTCACTCAAAATAAAGGTGTCTTTTTGCACTTGAATCTTATGTTCAATTGCAGTGGCTTTTGGAGAATCGTCGTCAATTTGAACGAGCGTTATGTTTGCGTTGCCTAATTCGCCGTCTTCGTCTTTATTGGAAACAATTACATCTCCCAATAAATCCAACACGTCTTCCACGCCAGCTTTTGGGTGATCAACTGGATTTTTCAAAGTCACTGTATAACCAATTTTGGCATCAGATCCCGAACCGTTTTTCGTAACGTTTTGTACATTTCCGCCATTCTCCAATTCGACAATCAAAATTTCTTTATCGCCGATTTTAGCGGTGTGTTTCGCGCCGTCTTGCGTCCATTCAATTTCCTTCCCGTTACTCGTAAACTTAGCTAAATTCTTTAACTGAACAGTGCTGCCGGTTAAATCATCGTCTTCATCACGAATATTAATGACCCCATGAGATTCTATTGGCTCTTTACCGTTGAGTTTTGAAGAAACGTCATCCGGAGAACCATCTGAATCCTTATTACCGTTTTTCAAACCCTCTTCCGTTACCCGCGCCGGCGTTTCAATCGTAATTGTGGCAGGTTTATCGGTGATTTCTAAAGTTAATATCGCCTCATTACTTTTTGCTCCTTCACCGTCAACGATGACGTAGCGAATAACTGGAGCTTTACCTACAAAATCTTTATCAGATGTGAAATTGTAAGTTCCATCTTCATGGACGATTAACGTACCAATTGGTTTGCCGTCTTTATCAGTAATCGGGGTTACTTTGCCAATAGTGACCGTATCAAGAGTTCCATCGCCATCCGTATCTACTTTTATTTCAACAACTTTCAAATCCTCCTGAGAACCGTCAGGATCATAATCAGCGCGATTATATTCATCTTTATCCTTAATGAGATTTCCCTCTATTAGATCTCCACCCTTACCACTATTTTTATCGTCTACTGCGATCGGATCCTTATTTGGCGGTGCTTGATCAGCATCATTAGGATTATCCGGTTTACCCGGTTCATACGGTTTACTCGGATCTTTATTACCGTCATAGATGTAGCCCGTATCACTGCCGGCTCTATCGGTCAGTTCATCACTGTGATCAATTTTCAGTTTCACGC
>NZ_LGVW01000016.1 GCF_001263335.1 Dichelobacter nodosus | reverse complement strand
TAGGCAATGATGAAAAATCATTTTGCAAAAAGCTTGACCGCTTAAAAGAAGAAATTACCAAAGAATATATTAAAAGAAGTAATGAAGAAACGCTCAAAAAATTCGGTAAATAACATCAATTAAATTAAACAGTCCTCATTTCGAGGGCTGTTTAATTTTATGATTTGATAAGAATTGCTAACCAGAAAATGCAACACTTCAGCCCATTCTTGAGTAGCCAAAAGTAAATAGTTCCGTTTTATATCGCGCTTAAATTGGCCTAATATTAGGGTACATATCAAGCAGTAAATGCACATGGTCGCCTTATCCGTTGAACTCTAACAGCTCAACTTCCCATTTTTGGCAAAGGTCGGTTACGATTTCTTTTAGCCTATCGAGCATAATTGAGGTAAAGCATTTTCTGCGGTATTTTGTGACTAACACTTAACAAGCCATGCTCAAAGCCTACAAATACAGAATTTATCCAAACAGCGAACAAGCCTTGCTAATCGAAAAGCATTTTGGCTGTAGTCGGTTTGTGTTCAACTGGGCGTTGGCATTGCAAAAACGCTACTATGCCATGTTTGGCAAGTCGTTATCTCGTACCCAAATCCAAAGTCAGTTAGTTAAGAAAAAGAAAACAGGCAAGTTTGCATGGCTAAACGAAGTCAATAGCCAATCGTTACTTAATGCCTTGCTAAATGTCTATACCGCCTTTACCAATTTCTTCAAAGGTCGTACCAAGTTTCCACGGTTCAAATCTAAAAAAATCCTAGGGCGTAGCTACCAATGCCCCCAACATTGTACCGTAAGCTTTGAACAAGGCATTATCAATCTACCCAAAATCAAAGGCATTAAAACCGTATTTAGCCGTGAATTTGTTGGCAATATCAAAACGGTTACGATTAGCAAAACCGCTACAGGCAAATACTATGCAAGCGTATTGATTGAAAACTCCGATATATTGCCAACACCAACCACCGTTGAGCCAAATTTGACTGTGGGTATTGATTTAGGTATCAATCACTTACTCAATCTATCAGACGGTAGCAAGTTTGATAATCCAAAGTATTTAGCCAACGCCAGTAAACGACTGGCGGTACAGCAAAAAATCTTTGCTCGCAAACAAAAACAAAGTAAAAACTATCAAAAACAAAAATTAGCCGTTGCTCGTATTCACGAAAAAGTACGACAGCAACGCCCAGACTTACACCACAAAATCACGCATAACCTTATCTGTGAAAACCAAGCGACAAGCTATGCACTTGAAGATTTAGCGGTGAAAAACATGGTAAAAAATCGAAAACTTGCCAAAGCAATTAATGATGTAGGTTGGGGGCAATTTGTTACCTTACTTACTTACAAAGCAACTTGGTATGGTAAAAACATTCTAAAAGTAAATCGGTTCTTTGCCAGTAGTAAAATTTGTTCGCATTGTCATTACAAGCTAGATAATTTGCCATTATCTGTGAGAAATTGGACGTGTCCTAGCTGTCAAACACACCATGACCGTGATACCAATGCTGCAAGCAATATACGTCAACAGGCGTTAGCTGATGTAGCAGGGCTTGCTACTGTGTAAAGAGTTCCCCCATGCCGATACTATTCAGCGATAGTGGCATGGCAAAAGGTAGTAACTTAGGTTGCTATGGGTCGCAAAGATTCCCCCACCATAACTGCTAGGTTTGGTGGTGGGAGTATGTCAATCTACGAATTGAGTAAGAAAAAATTCCAATAACTTCGAACGGTTCCACAATATTTTCATATCGATTGTTCAGCAGAGAAAGGTATTCTTTCCCGATTTGATTTATATACTTAGCGAATATACCATTATCGTTATTAACTATTGCAAAAACTAAATCCCCATTTTTAGGGGATTTTCTTTGCTCATCAAAAACAATAATTTCTCCCTGAAAAAAGGATCGTCCGACCGCTGAAAGCATACTGTCATCTTGCAAAACAATAGCAAATCCATTCTTAAGGCTAAACATTGCAGGAATCCAATCATCAACGGGTACACTTTCTTTGCAATGTACCCTGCTGACTACGCTTTTTGGTGATAACACGGGCACCATAATCGCTTCATCTGATCGAGTTCCAAATAAAAGATAATCTACTGATACATCAAGATCATTGGCAAGCATAACAAGACTTTCTAATTTCGGATAACCCTTATCTAAGGCGAACCAGTCATTTGGTGTTTGTTTACTGACTTCATATTTAAGAGACAGATCTCTAAAAAAACCATGTTTTTTTGGATTTATCCCCTTCTTTTTAAATGACTCACTCAAGCGAAGAATAAATCCTTCTTTATCTAGTTTATTCATTTTTCATACTACATATCGACTATGACCGTATTTTAGGACATTCCACGAAAATCCCAAAAAAGAACTACAAAATCAACTTGACACGACAATTTAAAATTGTATATTTCGGCACTAAATCCAATCTAAAATTTACTTTTAAGAAACATGTTTGAATTACTTGCCTGTCCAATTGTTGTTCCACCAGAACACATGAGTGCGATCGTACGCACAGAAAGTCAAGCAAACCCGTTTGCTGTCGGCGTTGTCGGGCATAACTTATCGCGCCAACCCACTTCTCAAAATGAAGCTAAAAAACTAGTTGCGCAATTAGCAAAAGACAAAATGAATTATTCGGTGGGTGTTGCACAAGTTAATCAAGTTAATTTTTCAAATTATGGTTTAAATATCAACAACATGTTTGAACTCTGCACAAACTTAAACGTTGGCAGCAGAATCCTAAAGTCATGTTATGAACGGTACAAAAGTTGGGAGAAAGCCTACAGCTGTTATTACGCCGGTAATGATCAAACCGGTTTTCATCACGGCTATGTCAATAATGTTTTAAAAAATATGACATTACCAATCCTAAAAAATCTGAATCTACCGACAACACAGCGTTCAAATGATACGCCAATCCGACTAATTCCTCATCAAAATCAAAAAGAAGGAGGTCAATTCATTCAAGAAACAAAACCAACATTACGCCAACGGCGATTGAGTTCGCCCTTATCTGTTTTAACCGATTAATGACAAGGAAAATCTATGTTTTATATGAAAAAAATTCAATATTCAATCTATGAAAACCGTTATTTCTGGCTTTGCATGTTATTCATTACTCTGTTGCTAATTGCAGATCCAGCACATGCGCAGGAATGGGCACAAAAAACGAGAGGTATTGCTGACAGCATCGTTGGCGGTTTAAGAATACTTTGTTATCCGATCGCGCTAGGCGCTGGGATTTGGATCGTAATCCAGATCTGGACGGGCTCAAAAAGATTGCAAGATATGATGAACTGGATCATTGCTGCTGCATTGCTCATTGCTTTGCCAGATTTAGTCAAACTCATTCCTAATGCATAAATGAGTGAAAAGCTGACTGCGCCGCTGTTCCGCGGCGCTACGCGTCCGCCGATGATGTTTGGCGTGCCTACGGAAGTTTTAGTGAAAGTCATTGCACCGTTTTTACTGCTTGCTTTCATGATTTATCCGTTTTGCAAACTGTGGACGCTACTGTTAGCAATTCCCGTTGTGTTTATCACAATGATAATGCGCGATTTAACGAAACGCGATGATCAGTATCTAAGCATGTTATTTATCGAATTGCGGCAATCTTCATTATTAATTCGTAACGCTATCGGGACAGGAATTCATAGCGTCAAAGTCATTCCACCACGTGCGATAAAACAGGAGAGCGTCAATGAGTAAACCTTTGCGCGCCATCAGTGACTATATTCCTTATTCATCTTTGATTACGCCTGAAATCATTAAAATTCAAGGCGGATCGTACATGATGAATTTTCGATTGAAAGGCATCAATTACATCGGACAAGCGCAAGAAATCATCGATGCACGAGTCATTCAAATCAACAATTTTATTGGGCAATTACGCGCACCGTATCGCTACAACCTATACCTACAAACACACTGTATCCGCGCGGGCAGCGGCGCATCATTACCTTCAGCTTTTGCTACTGATAGTTTTGCCGCCGCATTTAATCACGCTTATGAGCAAAAAATTATTTATGAACAACCGATTATCGCTACTGATTATTATATCAGTGTAATTTACCGACCGTACGTACGTATCGGTGGCTTTTCAGCATTTAAATCTACGCGTGCAGAAATTATAGCGCTGGCAAAACAAGCTGAAGAAACCCTCAATAACATCAAAGAAGCAGTACTTAGCTATTTTGATGACTATGACATTGAACTCTTAAGTTGTTACGAAAAAGACGGCGTACTGTTTAGCGAACAACTCCGTTTTCTCAATTATTTATGTAATTTAAATCAAAATGCGGTGCCCGTGCAACGCGCACAAATTAGTGAATATTTACCAACGGCAACGATCAGCATCGGCAATAACGAATATATCAAAATCGAAAATAATGGCATCACGCGCTACGGCGTCATCATGACTTTTGCAGAATATCCGGAAGAAACCAGCACAGGCATGTTACAAAAATTTTTAGAGATGCCGTGGCAGATGACAGTAACGCAAACGTTTGCGCCGATTGATAAAGCCGAAGCGCGAGATTGGCTAACACGTGAGTATAACCGCTTGCAAAATACCGATTCTGGTAGTGAAACTGACTTAAAAGATTTATATGAAGCTAATCAAGCAGTATCTGCTGATCAATTTTTACTCGGCGATTTCTATTGGTCAGTGATGTTAATTGATGATTCGCCCGAAAAACTCAAAAGAAAACTTTCTGAAGCCGATGCGATTTTATCAAGTGCTGGATTTCGTGCGAGTGTCAACAAAATTGCTAAAGTTGACAGTTATTTTGCGCAAATACCTGCAAACATTGCCTTACAACCCCGCAAAGCAAAACTTAGTTCGGCAAATTGCGCACAGATGATGCCGTTTCAAAAACAAAATCACGGAAAACGCCTTGGCAACGCATGGGGTGCAGCTGTCGCTATGCTGCGAACTCACAATGAAGAAGTGTATTACTTCAATTTTCATGATCCAGAAAAAGGCGATTCAACCGGCAAAGATATTGCGGGTAATACTTTCATTTCAGGTGCAACCGGTACGGGTAAAACTGTATTAGTTTCATTTTTACTAGCTCAATCACAACGTTATGCTCACCCACCTAAAATTGTGATGTTTGATAAAGATTTGGGATCATCTGTTTTTGTGCGGGCAATGGGCGGTAAATACAGTCAGATCAAATTAGGTGAGCCCACTGGATTTAATCCTTTTCATTTAAAAAATACGGCAACGAATCGCACTTTTATCGCTCAACTAATCAAATCAATGTTGCATAGCGATCAAAACCCGATTACAGCTGAACAAGATACACAGATCGAATCTGCAATCATGCAAGTGATGTCATCGTCTGATCAGTCACTCATGGATATTGAAGCATTTGCAAATCTCTTGCCCTCCGGCGATGACTCAATTCAATCGCGACTCAAAAAATGGACATGCGGGCAATACGCATGGGTCTTTAATAATCGTGAAGATAATTTCAGTACCAATGAGCACATTTTAGGCATTGATTACACGCAATTTTTAGATAATGAAGAAATCAGAACACCGATTCTGATGTATCTCTTTCATCGCATTCAAGAAATGCTTGACGGTACTCCGTTGATTATTACGTTAGATGAAGCATGGAAACCGTTAAAAGATCCGATGTTTCAAGCGTATTTAGAAGATAAACAACGCACGATTCGTAAAGAGCGCGGTTTGCTGGTTTTTGCTTCGCAATCACCTGCCGATGCTTATCTCGGCTTATCGCATGCTTTTCTCGAACAAATCGCTACTCACATCTTTTTACCTAATCCTCGAGCCACGCGCGATGTCTATGTTGAACACCTCGGTTTAGAAGAGGAAGAGTTTGAGTTAATTAAGAATTTAGGTAAACACTCGCGTGAGTTTTTAGTCAAACATCAAGCAGCAACAGCACATTGCAAATTGTCTTTATCCGGCATTAAAGAAGTAGAAGTGATGAGTGGATCGGCGAGTAAATCAGCATTAGCAGATTCATTGATTCAAGAATATGGCGACGACTGGTTAAATCAATACTACGTCGCATTAGCAAACAAAAAAGACCAAATTATCAATCAAATAGGAAATTAATCATGAGTAAGTACTTAAAAACGGGCGTTTTATCTCTAGCTTTGGTCATAAATCACAGTTTTGCGGGCGGTATTCCCACAATTGACGCTTCGGCTATTGCTCAAGACGCGGCAAATCATGTGGCGCATATGGCAGAAATTGCTAAACAATTGTTGGAAGCCAAAGCACAGCTCGAGCAGATGAAAGCTAATGTTAAAGCGTTAACAGGTAGCAAAGGCTTTAGCGAACTTTTACGCATGGGCGGTGTTGATCCTGCGCTAACACAAACCTTTGATGACTTATTGAAAGGCAATACATCGGGGCTAACTGCTAAAGCAAAATCTTATTTTGATAGTCTGCCCACGTCATGTGCTGATGCGAAAAACAAATCGATGTGTGAACAAGTCAGTTTAAGTGCCATTGCTCAGATTGATTATGCTGAGAAATTAAATAATCAATTGATGAGCAAAATGAACACGATCACTCACTTAAGTGAACGTGCTAAACAAGCAAAAGATATGAAATCTATGTCTGAATTACAAACGCAAATTGCGTTAGAGACGAATAGTTTGTCTGTACTTAAACTGCAAGCAGATAATTTTGAAAAATTGCAAAAAGCACAAGCGCGCATCTTTGCAGAACAAAAACGTGAACGAGAAATAGAGAATCGATGGAAAATCATCAATGCGCCGAAAAAAGATCCAGAGCTCATCGATGTTAAAAAATTGTTCAAATAAATATGTTCACTATATTTGTTGATACAGAAAAGCAGATCTTGGAGTTAATACAGTTTTTCGTATCAACTCCGATTTCTATTTTTTCCGGCGGCGTGAGCATCTTAGCAGCTTCATTTGTCAGTGTTTGGTTTACTTACCGCGTAATTTTAATTCTATCCGGAGTCGTTGGCGATCCGGTTATGCCTTTGCTCAAAGATTTTTTCATCAAAATCATCATTATTTTATTGGTCGTTGGTCACGGAAATTATGTTGCGATGGTCAGCAATACACTAGATGAAACCAATCGAGGTATTGTTAAAGATGTATTGAGAGAAAATTTCTCGATATTTTCTAAATTAGATAGCAGCTTTAATGAACTTTCTTTATCGTTTGAGATATTGCAAAACGCCAAAAAAGATAAACAAAATAATGTTGAATTAGTCAAGCAACACGGTGAAAAGTCTGCATTTCGATTTGTTGCGATCGCGATGGCATACGTTGATGATGCTGTCACAAACGCTTCAAATACGGTTGACATCAAAAATAATATTTTCGAGCCAATTATTAATTTCATCAAACTGACAGTGATTGCGATCGGATTTTTCATATTAAGTCTTTCGGTATTTATCACTGTCATGATGAACCAAGTTTTTTTCAAGCTCTGTCTGGGCGTCGGACCGCTTTTCGTCTTTTTTGCTGCTTTTGAAAAGCTGCGGGGGTGGTTTTCATCATGGCTCAATATGACTTTGGGCTATTGTTTTTCTTATCCGTTGATTGCTATCACTGTTTCGGCGCTCATGGAGATTTTTAACAAAATCATAGAAACAAACGAAAGCAAAGAATATGTGACGTGGTCTTCTGTTTTTTCTGTTTTTATTTTGTGCTACGTCTTTGCAATCATCATTCAACGTGTTGGCGATATTGCTAGCGGTTTATTCGGTGCGGGAAATATCGCTGATGGTACTTCAGCTGCCCTTGCGGCTATGGGTTACAAGACTGGACAGCTTGCGGGTTCAACAGTAGCGGGTTCTGCAACAAAAGCAATGAACGTGGGAAAACGCGCGGGAAAACACATGATCGATGGATTCTTAAAACGAACTTCAATTGAGAATGGTTAAACATGAAGTCACATTATTTTTTACTGCTACTCATCAGTTTACTCACTGCCTGTTCGGCACATAAAACTTACGAAAGTACGGTTTTTCCGGAGGGCGATTGGCGCCCGATTAATCCCGAGCATTTCACGATTAAAGAAGCAAAAAAAATTCAAGATACGCAATAAACGAGCTGAAAAATGACTAAATATTTTGAACAAAGATTAGATGAAGAAAACATCAAATCGCGCAAAATAGCATGGTGCGCTTTTGCTGTGATGACGTTAGTTGCCGTTTTGTTAACGCTTACGATTTTACGTTTAGCGCCGCTAAAACGTACAGAAGTTAAAGTGCTTGTAGTTGATAAAAATACAGGCATGCCATCAGAAGTTACAGCATTAACCGATTTTGAAACCGGCAATATTAAAGGAATAACGGGCGCGGAAGCGTTAAATAAATTTTTTACGAATCAGTACATTGTAGCGCATGATAGCTACAACTTTTATGCTATACGCGATGCTTATGCAACAGTTGCGCTTTATTCAACTGAGCAAGTATTTAATGAGTATAAACAGAAATTTGAACCGCCGATCTCGATTGAAAAGCAACTAGGAACTGGACGCAATCTTGACGTTACCGTGCATTCGATCACTCAAGAAGCTATTACAACGCCGTTTAAAGACACGGAAAACGGGATCACGATGCGCGCACGAATTGAAAAAGTCATTCGTGAAGGCAATCAAAATCTAAGTCGCGAAACGGGAACAGTGATCATCACATTCGGATACGATGCCGATGTCGAAATGGACGAAAAAGCGCGAAACACTAATCCGTTCGGTTTTACAGTAACAAGTTACCGCTTTACTCCTGATATGTCTTCAGGAAGCATGCAATGAACAAAATCTTTTTATGCATCATTGCGGTAACAGCAGCTAATTTGCAAGCTCAAACTGCGGGGATTCGTTACTTAGACTATCACCCTGATCGTATTCCGAATATCGTAACCGCCGCCGGAATTGCTTCGGAAATTATCTTTGAAGAAGATGAAGAAATTGCTTATTACACGTTCGGGTTTGATGCCGCGTGGGATTCTGCGGTCGCATTAGAGCATATCTTGGTTTTTAAAGCTAAAGATGAGCAACCGCAAACAAATTTATTAGTGCACACTAATAAACGTCATTATGTTTTTACGATCACCAGCGGCAATGATGATTGGGAAAAAGATCCGAATCGTTCGGCTGCAAATTATTCACTACGGATTCGTTATCACGACAGTAAAAGCATGGCAGCAGTAAAAGCTAAAGAGCAATCACAAGAATTGCGTCATCGTGATATCGCGCCCCCGTCAACTTATATTTATACACGTTACGATTATCGGGCAACCGCACATGCACAAGATATTATTCCGCAGCGCATGTGGGATAACGGCGTACTGACTTTTATCAATTTTGCTCCAACCAGTAAACGCGGCGTGGTTTATGAATTACAAGCCGACGGCAAAACAGCACTCGTCAATCAACATACAGAAAAGAACGGTTTGCTGATTGTGCACGGTGTTTATGCCCATTTGATCATTCGATTAGGCGATGAAGCAGTTGAAATCCGACGCAATCATCAAGGGGGACGCAAAGAAAATCGTACAAAAACAACGGTGCCTCACACCGTACGCAGCATTGCTGGTGATGCTCCTCATCAATTTAATTTTAATTCTGAAGCCAAAAAAGAACAGCTCGAACGCGCCCAAATATTTTCCGAATCTCAAACGCCCGCGGCAGAAAACGCGACGGAAGGATTTGAGTGATGAACCAAGAAAAAAACCTTACGGTCAGCACGCTTCCCCACATCTTGGAAGCGGTTCCTCTTCCCGTGGGAGCAGTGCCTAGTAAGGCTTTGAGAAAAACTGTACTCAAGGATAAAGACAGTGTCAAGCACAAAACGTATTTAGTAACTCCAATGATTTTTAAAGGATTAAGATCATGAGTTCAGATATTCGGTCTCATATCTTTATGGTGCCTGCTGATGTGCAGGAAGCATTTAATCATGATGTAGCGCATTTAAACGCAACGCGCATCAGTTATCCCAAGCCCGTAATCACTCCAATGCCGCCGGCATTATTGGCGCTTGATGGGCAATTCGGATTGTCTGTGCACGATTTGCCGCTGCAACTGGATCGTTATACCTTGAAAAAAATGCAAGGATTTGTTTCAGGTAAACAAGATAAAGCACATTCTCTTGAACTCGATGAGATTCAATCACTGCTAAAAGAAATTTATGATCCCGTTGCGGTTTTAAAAGCGGATAACGGCAAAGATCTGGTTGTTTTAACGTCTATCGCAACAAAAGCCCACCACGATCCCATCGTTTGCCCCATTCACTTAGAAAAAAGAAATGGCAGATTCATATTTAATGATATGCCAAGCGCCTATGGCAATGATAATTTAGAAAATTGGTTAAATAACCACCCTTTTAATGAATCCAATCATAGAGATTTAAGCAGGGTGAGATGGCAAAATCTTGTTTATTACAACCAAGAAAAAAGCCTCACTATCGGCACGCTTCCCCACATTTTGGAAGACGTTCGTCCTCCCGTGGGAGTAGTGCCTAGCAAGGCTTTCATGGAAACTCTACTGAAACCTGAAACACTTGTCAAGCTTTATACCGAAAAATATTCAATTCATTCTAAGCACGTAGAAAATCGTTCGGCATTGAGTACTCATTCTCAAGCCGATATCAGCAATCATTCCCAACAACAACCCACAAAAAATCATAAATCAGAACGCTTATCCGCAGAACAACGTTTTAGTGATGCGTTTATTGTGGAAGTCATTGATGCGGTTAAAGCCAATGAAGCGCCGTGGCAAAAATCATGGACAAGTGGGGAAATGTCTGCCCCTTTTAATGCTGAAACCGGTCGTTTTTACAGTGGTAGAAATGCGGTTCGTTTGGCTTTAAAAGCACAACAGAATGGCTATGAAGATCCGCGTTGGGCAACAGCTTGTCAAATCAATCGTATGGAGGGACGAATTCATAAAGGCGAACACGGTACGGGAATTTTGTACTTTAGCCAACGCATTGAACTCGATCCAGAAACGAATCAAGAAAAAAAACGAAATATCATTAAATATTCGACGGTATTCAACATCGCACAAACGAATTTACCGACGATGACCCGTTCGGAAATTGCCGAAACCAGAGAAATACAACCGGATTTAGCGGCTTTTGCGCAATTGCTCGATCACCACAAACCTAATATACAACAAGGTGAGCCTGCCTATCGTCCAAGCAACGATACTATCTATATGCCTGATAAAGGTCATTTCAAAGATGATGCCAGTTATTACAGTACCGTATTACATGAAATGGCGCACTGGACGGGGCACGAAAACCGCCTAAATCGTGATTTAACAAATCGTTTTGGTTCTCACGAATACGCCAAAGAAGAACTGGTTGCCGAATTATCCTCTTATATGTTGTCTTTAGAACATGGTTTGCCTTTTGAGCCGAACCAGTCACAAGCCTATTTACAGCATTGGGCACAAAGAACGGGACAAGAACTGGAAGAAGCGTTGCGTGAAGGGTTTAAAAACGCTGTATCAGCAAAAAACTATCTTGATGCCCCTTTGCGTCAACAAAACATTGAACAAAATCCGGAACAAAATCCGGAACAAAATCCGGAACAAAATCCGGAACAAAATCCGGAACAAAATCCGGAACAAAATCCGGAACAAAATCCGGAACAAAATCCGGAACAAAATCCGGAACAAAATCCGGAACAAAATCCGGAGCAAAGTCCGGAGCAAAGTCCGGAACAAAAAATTACACAACAGTTTTGGCAAGCGTTCTATGCCGAAACCGACGAACAAGCTATCGTGACAGAGCGCATAGCGACATCAAATCGAACTTATCTTGCGGTTGAATGGGAAGAACGACAGGACGCTAAAAAATTAGGCGCGCAGTGGGATCAAAGTAATCGTTGTTGGTATGCACAAAACATTGCGGCGCAACCCGCGTTAAAGCAATATCTAAAATCAGCAGCAGACGCTATAGGCGATAATTATGGCGGTAAAACTTTTGATGATTTCAAAGCCGCTGCTGCAACCATCGGATTGCACACAGCAGGCATGCAGACAGAGACGGGTAAATGGCATCGGGTACCTTTGCAAGATCGAGGCGCACAAAATAAAGACGGTGCTTACAAATTATTTCAAAACGCTGACGGCAGCATTGGCGGTATTGCTAAAAATTTATCAACCGGTGAAAGCATTAATTGGTCTGATCGAGTTGTTGGCAAAAAAATCCCAAGATCAATTCAAATTTCTAGTGCATTAAATTGTGACATTGAGCACAAAATCTCGCAAGAAGTCAGAGCTGATATTCAAAAAGAGCGCGGACGCGTTGCTCTGGCTTTATATAAAAGTTTAGAAAATGCCCGTGGTGATGAACCCTATTTGCGCCATAAGCAAATAACATCAATCCACGGTATCAAGCGATTAAGCAATGGAGCGATTGTTATTCCTTTAATCAACGGTGAAGCTGTTGGTGCTTTTAAAGATGTTAAAAAGGAAGAACGTAGATTTAGCTTAGTTTCCTTACAAGTCATTTTACCCACGGAAAAAGACAATAAAAGATTGATGAAACAGGCGCAGAAAACCGGCGCTTATTTCCCGATCGGCAGCCGCTCGGCACGCGATAATCCAACCCACATTATTTTATCTGAAGGCGTAGCAACTGCAGAAGCGGCATATCAAATTTATTCAAAAATGGCGCCTCAAAATGAACGAGTGCTTGCCGTTGCTGCCATCGATGCCGGAAATTTATCAGCCGTTGCCAAAACATTATCCGAAATTTATCCACAAGCAACCAAAATCATTGCCGCAGATAACGATTACACCACGGAACAAAACATGATGAGAAATACCGGCGTGGAAGCTGCTCAACGTGTTCAAGCTGATTTTGCTGATTTTAAGATCGTTATTCCGCAAGCGATTGATGGGAAAAATACGGATTGGAATGATGTTTTCGTTTTAAAAGGAATAGAACAAGCGCAAAAACAATTTGCACAACAATTGAGCATTGCGGCAAATGTAACGAAAACCATCAAAACCGAAGCTCACGCTGAAGCTGCAGCAGAAAAAACAGCATCGTTGAATCACTCATTGCTCCCAATCATACTTCCCACCGCCGATCGCGAGGTAGGCAAATTGGCTTATCGCGCTATCGACGGCGATCTCAAGCGATTGCCTCATATAAAAAAAGCGCTTGCCGAAAGAGGTTATCAACTCGATGAACGTTATTTCAAGGGAATCACTCACTCCGTGCAGATTGAACAGGCTTTTACTAAAGCCGTGAAGAAACAACGGGTTGTAAACCATAATCCGGCAAAAGCAGCATCTGAATATCAACGTTAATGAGTTAATGATAAAGGAATCATCATGACACACGACTATCAAACTTTGATCAGCAAACTTCATCAGCAACGGGACGCATTGAGTGCGGAAGAATATCAATTTGTTGTTGAAACGTTACGTTTTAAGGTATTTGACCGCGATTATTTAGACGATATCGAAAGCGATTTAATCACTCAATTACCCGAACTCATCGATGAGCCGAAGCTATCTGTGCATTATATTTCGCCAGAATTTTTATCTTATTTGCGTCAATATCCTAAAAATATTGATGATTTTTATTTTTTATTACGCGATTATCTGTCGCTCAAAATCGATAATTTAGAAGCATTTAGCCCCGATGAACAATTCATTCTGAACTATATTCCAGAGATTGATGATTGTTATGCGCTGACGGTACCGATTACCGAAGAATTGATTGCTCTTGGCGCAAATTTTCCGGAACGATTAAGTAGTGAACAGTGGCATTGTTTATCCACTTATCTCGATGCAAAAGTGATTGATAAACAAGCGTTGACTCAAGAGGAAAAAATCGTTGCTGATCATCTCTATAGAATGTCCACTGATGAAGGTTTAGACATTGAATATAACGACACTACGCTCAGAGACGATATTCTCGATCCTGACGTTTCATCTCTTGAATATGGATATGATATTTATGACTTTTCTCAATTAATTCAGCGTCTTGAATCTGCAAACTATGATCGCCGTTTTTATCGCATTTACGAAGATATTCCCGAACTCGAACGCCCTTTAAATATCCGTGAGATCCGTGTCATTAAACACGCTTGGGGTTTTGATCCCAGCAATGAAGAGGAACGATTAAACGTCTTACGTCCCTATTGGGCGGCGCAAGATGTGCTCGATCCCGATGGTTCACACGAGAGATATGTCGCAAAAATGCAACGTTTTCGCCGGTAATCTGGGTAAAGGAGTGCTATTTTGAGCGATGAAATTCGTAACGCCACGATCAGTTTCCAACTTCCTGATTCTGAAGGGGATAACCATCAAGATTTGAATAATCAAACGGGCGGCAAAAAACTTTCTCCATTAAAAATTTTGTTCATTGTTGTGTTTACGGTGCTCGTTTTGGGTGGTGGTGCTTTTGCTGCATTCACATTTATTGCGGGCAATTTCGATTTTTTAAATCAAGACAAAGAAGCGCCTAAAAAACAGCGCTCATGGATCGCAGCACCGGAAAATATCGGTAAATTTGAATTACCGAAATTGCCTCCTCCAGAAGAACCGGCGATGGAGCCCCCTGCTATAACACCTCCAGCAGAAGAGCCGTTACCGCCATTGATCAATGAAACGCCTCCAACAGAAGAAGCACCTGCTGCTGCATCAACAGAACAAGCGCCACCCTTAAAAACGCGGCGCTTAGGTGCTGCCGTCCGTCCTTATAACGCGGCGCAAACCAGCAATACGGCAGTGGAAACACTGCCTACACGGCAAGTCAAGCTGATGCGCAATATCGATTACAGCTTAGTTAAAGGTACAAAAATACCGTGTACTTTGGAAACGACCATTATCAGTGAACAACGTGGTTTTACCAGCTGCATCATCAATCAAGATGTTTATAGCGGCAATGCTCGCGTCCTTTTAATTGAAAAAGGAACAAAGGTAACTGGTGAATACAATGGCAGTGTTAAAAACGGGGATCGGCGGTTACAAATTATTTGGGATCGCTTGATTACACCTTATGACGTGGTTATTCAATTAGATAGCCCTGTTGCCGATCGATTAGGCGCATCAGGTATTACCGGTGAAGTAGACAATCGTTGGATGACGCGGATTGGTTCTGCTTTGTTAGTTTCATTATTTAGCGATGCCTTAGAAATAACGGCTGATAACAGCAAATCTGCAGAAGTGATTGTGGATTCTGGCACTGCCAAAACCTCTCAAGATCTTGCCAAAGAAATTCTGGACAAAAACATTAATTTATCGCCGATTGTTTATATCAAAGAAGGGCAAATGCTCAATATTTATGTAGCTGATGATATTGATTTATCTTCAATTTATCGGGTTCAGCCTACTAACTAAATTCTAAACTTAGGAAAAACGATGAACGCAATAACCGAACAGGATAAACAAGAAGTAAGAGTTACGCCCAAAATTGTGGCACAAATCAATGCGACTTTTAAAGAGCTAGGGATTGCTGAATTAATGCATAAAGAAGCCGTCACCGAAATTGTCATTAATGAACCTAATGTTGTTTTTTATGAGCAAGATGGCACATGGAAACGTCTCGAAGTACCTGATAATAAATCAGATATGAGAATTGAGGGATTAGGCACGTTGCTCATTAATGATGCGGGACAAAATCAAAAGTTTGATCATAATAACCCAATGTTGTCGTTGACGATGCCTAACGGTGAACGTGCGCAGTTAGTGCGCAAACCGGCAGCGGAAAATGCGAGTTTAACGGTACGTATTCCTTCTCAAACCAGTATTACACTCGATCAATATCAACAATCTGGCTTATTTGATGAAATTGTTCCAATCAGTCACAAGATCACAGAACACGATAAGCAGCTTAAAAATCTATTAATTGCGAGAAAATACCGGCAATTCATTGAAAAAGCTATTGAGTACCGGAAAAACATTGTTATTAGTGGTGCTACTGGTTCGGGTAAAACTACGTTCATGAAAACTATGCTGGGTTTAATTCCAGATTCAGAACGCATTATTACGATTGAAGATGCTCGAGAGATTTTTATCAGTCACCCCAATAAAGTTCATTTGCTTTATCCGAAGGGACTGAGCGAGTCCAGTGTGACTGCCAAGTCATGCTTAGAAGCAACTTTGCGCATGAAACCTGACCGCATCATCTTAGCGGAGATACGGGGTGATGAAGCTTTTTACTTTATTCGTGCTTGTGGGAACGGTCACAGCGGTTCCATCACAAGTTGCCATGCGGATTCCGCACAAATGGCATATGAACAGATTGCTTTGATGATTAATGCGGCACCGGAAGGACAAGGTTTATCTTACGACGTGATTCGTCGTCTGATTTATATGACGATCGATATATCTATTCATTTTGCCAATATTCAGGGTAAACGCCGTATTACCGAAATTGATTTTAATCCCGAACGCAAAATCGAGATGCTCAATGGATAAAGATAAACCAAATGAAAGCTGTCAGGAAAAATCCACATATTCAAAACGCCAGCAACAGACAGTACTCAGATAAAGAGAAAGAAAGATGAGTAAACCGCAAAAATGGCGTGCAGGGTTGCCGGAAATCGATTGGAAGGATCCTGAATATATCATCAAAGTGCATCAAGTCTTAAACGGACAACCTGTTTCTTATTTGAATGAAAGCCAAATTGATTTACCTCAAACTGGGAATAAAACAGTCATTGCCAAATGGGCAGCTCATATTTTTCAACAACAAGGCGGTTACGCAATACATCCCGTGATAGGAGCAGTGGGATTTGATAAAAGATCCGCAGAAAGAAGCCTTGGACATGGTGGTTTTAGCAAATACAAGAACATGGCATTTTTAGCGGTGAAAGATGTTCTTGAGAAAGGAATTATTGTTGCCGTTGATGATGCGAGAGACAATGAAAGAAGCTATTTTGTTTCTGCACCAATTTTTATAACAAACCAAAAACATACTGGCGAACGTATCGCGACTGTTTTGGTACACAAGGATATGAATATCCAAAAGATGTATCTACATAGCGTGATAGAAAAAGAAAATCTGCTGATGCCCCTACAGTGTCGAACCGACCAGATGCAAAAAGCACCTCGGCACCCGACTTCGCTGACACCAGCAGACATTCAAAACATACTACATATTGCCTTAACTGTCAATACAGAAAAGCATCTTCAACAAACTCCTAACGCTCATACGCCCACTAAACAAACGGAATCCCTGATCAATCTTCATGGTCTCTGCCCTCGAGAAGCGGGCAAGAAATTATTTCAGGTAACTCAAGGCGCTCTCTCGCAATGGGATCTGATGCAAAGATCCGCCGCAGCCGCGGGTTTTATTTTGGATAAAAAAGCCATGCTGGCTGTTCAAGGACAACACCCACTCATCATTGAAGACACTCTGATGAGTAAACCGCAAAAATGGCGTGCAGGGTTGCCGGAAATCGATTGGAAGGATCCTGAATATATCATCAAAGTGCATCAAGTCTTAAACGGACAACCTGTTTCTTATTTGAATGAAAGCCAAATTGATTTGCCGAAAGTTAAAAGTAAAACAGAAATCGCCAAATGGGCAGCTCATATTTTTCAACAACAAGGCGGTTATGCAATACATCCCGTGATAGGAGCAGTGGGATTTGATAAAAGATCCGCAGAAAGAAGCCTTTGGCATGGAAACGTAAATGACTATAAAAACATGGCGTTTTTAGCGGTGAAAGATGTTCTTGAGAAAGGAATTATTGTTGCCGTTGATGATGCGAGAGACAATGAAAGAAGCTATTTTGTTTCTGCACCAATTTTTATAACAAACCAAAAACATACTGGCGAACGTATCGCGACTGTTTTGGTACACAAGGATATGAATATCCAAAAGATGTATCTACATAGCGTGATAGAAAAAGAAAATCTGCTGGTGCCCCGACTCTGTCGAACCGACCAGATGCAAAAAGCATCTCGGCACCCGACGTCGCTGACCTCAGCAGACGTTCACAACTTACTACATATTGCCTTAACTGTCAATACAGAAAAGCATCTTCAACAAACTCCTAACACTCATACGCCCACTAAACAAACGGAATCCCTGATCAATCTTCATGGTCTCTGCCCTCGAGAAGCGGGCAAGAAATTATTTCAGGTAACTCAAGGCGCTCTCTCGCAATGGGATCTGATGCAAAGATCCGCCGCAGCCGCGGGTTTTATTTTGGATAAAAAAGCCATGCTGGCTGTTCAAGGACAACACCCACTCATCATTGAAGACACTCTAATGAAAGCCGTCAAAGTCAATATTCGTCATACCCAAAATGAGAAAACGCGTAATCCCAAGGATATTACAAGATGAACGTAATAATCGAGATGCTCAATGGATAAAGAGAAGAACGAAACCCAAGCGCTTTGGGATAAGGTTTTTAAACCAGAGCCTCAAACTGCTGCGCAATTTGCCAAAGATGTTGAACGTTTATCCGAAACTAAAGCCAGTTACCCGCAACCAGCAAGTTTTCCAACGCCAACGGTTTATCTTGCACTCAACGGATTACGTCCCAATCTTGAAGTCAAAGAGCTCATGATGACGTTAACCAAAGATGACACCAGAAAAATCATGGGTTTTCATCAAGGAAAAAGCTTTGATCATGATTTAACTCTTGAGCAAGTACAAGCCCTACCCGTTTATCTCTCTAATCCCTTAATTGTGGTGCGTGATACTGATAGAAGCCTCGTAGCAATCATTGATATTGAAAGTAAAACAAAAAATGAAACTTACTTTGTACCCATTCATTTGAACAAATTATATGGACGTAAAATCAGTAATGAGATTGCGAGTGCCTACCACCGCGGTAATCTAAAGAGTTGGTTAGGATACGACAGAGCTGA
Source organism: Dichelobacter nodosus (assembly GCF_001263335.1). Classification (GTDB taxonomy): domain Bacteria; phylum Pseudomonadota; class Gammaproteobacteria; order Cardiobacteriales; family Cardiobacteriaceae; genus Dichelobacter; species Dichelobacter nodosus. Next base: position 15,977 of record NZ_LGVW01000016.1, on the reverse strand, counting down.
TGGTCAAATAGGTTTAGAAAAAGACATTGTCTACATTAGACAAGAAAGAAATCGGGAATCCACACGACTCTCCCAAACTCATGGAAACCAAAGCACCAATGAGATGCTTATTTCACTTTTGGGTGTGGGGGCGCTAAAAGACTTAACCAATAGCAGGAGCAAAAACTCATTCCCGACGGAGAAAATAGTACTCAATAGTGAAGATATTGTCAATTTTTATACTGCAAAAATTGCTCATATCCATGAAGAGAAAAATCATGAAATCATAAACTTATCGGGTTTATCACCCAGAGAAGCCGGTAGAGCACTCTTTAAAGCAACGCAAGGCGCGATTACGCAATGGGATTTGATGGAACGTTCTGCAACTGCAGCAGGGTTTATTTTGGATAAAAAAGCCATGCTGGCTGTTCAAGGACAACACCCGCTTATTATTGAAGACACTCTAATGAAAGCCGTCAAAGTCAATGTTCGTCATACCCAAAATGAGAAAACGCGTAATCCCAAGGATATTACAAGATGAACGTAATAATCGAGATGCTCAATGGATAAAGAGAAGAACGAAACTCAAGCGCTTTGGGATAAGGTTTTTAAACCAGAGCCACAAATAGCAGCGCAATTTGCAAAAGATGTTAAACGGTTATCAACATCATTGGCGAGTCGCCCGCAGCCAGCAAGTTTTCCAACGCCAACGGTTTATCTCGCACTCAATGGATTGCGTCCCAATCTTGAAGTCAAAGAACTCATGATGACGCTAACTAAAAATGATACTAAAAAAATCATGGGGTTGCATAAAGATAAAAAAAAGGATCATGATCTTTCTCTTGATCAAATACAAATACTTCCCCTTTATCTAAGTAACCCTCTCATGGTCGTACGCGATACTGATAGGAGTCTCGTAGCAATCATTGATATTGAAGATAAAACAAAAAATGAAACCTACTTTGTACCCATTCATCTGAACAAAGCATCTACACATGGAGCAAGTAACGAAATTGCAAGCGCCTACAACCGCAGTAATTTAAAAAACTGGTTAGGATACGACAGAACCGATGGTCAAATAGGCTTAGAAAAAGACATTGTCTACATTAGACAAGAAAGAAATCGGGAATCCACACAACTGTCCCAAACTAATGGAAACCAAAGCACCAATGAGATGCTTATTTCACTTTTGGGGGCTGGGGCGCTAAAAGACTTAACCAATAGCAGGAGCAAAAACTCATTCCCGACGGGAAAAATAGTACTCAATAGTGAAGATATTGTCAATTTTTATACTGCAAAAGTTGCTCATATCCATGAAGAGAAAAATCATGAAATCATAAACTTATCGGGTTTATCACCCAGAGAAGCCGGTAGAGCACTCTTTAAAACAACGCAAGGCGCGATTACGCAATGGGATTTGATGGAACGTTCTGCAACTGCAGCAGGGTTTATTTTGGATAAAAAAGCCATGCTGGCTGTTCAAGGACAACACCCGCTTATTATTGAAGACACTCTAATGAAAGCCGTCAAAGTCAATGTTCGTCATACCCAAAATGAGAAAACGCGTAATCCCAAGGATATTACAAGATGAACGTAATAATCGAGATGCTCAATGGATAAAGAGAAGAACGAAACTCAAGCGCTTTGGGATAAGGTTTTTAAACCAGAGCCACAAATAGCAGCGCAATTTGCAAAAGATGTTAAACGGTTATCAACATCATTGGCGAGTCGCCCGCAGCCAGCAAGTTTTCCAACCCCCATGGTTTATCTTGCTTTAAATGGATTGCGTCCCAATCTTGAAGTCAAAAATCTCATGATGACTTTAACTAAAGAAGATCTTAAAAAATCAATAGGACAAGCAAAATATAAAGAAGGAGATCCTGAATTAAAAGATCATGACATACCGCTTGATCAATTAGAAAAACTTCCTATTTATTTGTCTAATCCATTGCTTGTTGTACGAGATACAGATGAAAGCCTTGTGGCAATTATTGATGTGAGAAATAAGGAGCAAAATAAAATATATTTTGTACCCATTCATCTAGACAAGCTTCATCAACGCAAAGCAAATAATAAAATTGCAAGTGTCTATAACCGCAGCAACTTAAAAAACTGGCTAGGATACGACAGAATCGATGGTCAAACAGGATTAGAAAAAGACATCGTCTACATCAGACAAGAAAGAAATCGGGAATCCGCACGACTGTCCCAAACTGGGGAGAAATTAAATACCAATCAGATACTAATCTCTCTTTTGGGGGTGGGGGCGCTAAAAGACTTAACCAATAGCAGGAGTAAAAACTCATTCCCGACGGGAAGAATGGTACTCAATAGTGAAGATATTGTCAATTTTTATACTGCAAAAATTGCTCATATCCATGAAGAGAAAAATCATGAAATCATAAACTTATCGGGTTTATCACCCAGAGAAGCCGGTAGAGCACTCTTTAAAGCAACGCAAGGCGCGATTACGCAATGGGATTTGATGGAACGTTCTGCAACTGCAGCAGGTTTTATTTTGGATAAAAAAGCCATGCTGGCTGTTCAAGGACAATACCCACTCATCATTGAAGACACTCTAATGAAAGCCGTCAAAGTCAATGTTCGTCATACCCAAAATGAGAAAACGCGTAATCCCAAGGATATTACAAGATGAACGTAATAATCGAGATGCTCAATGGATAAAGAGAAGAACGAAACTCAAGCGCTTTGGGATAAGGTTTTTAAACCAGAGCCTCAAACTGCTGCGCAATTTGCTAAAGATGTTGAACGTTTATCCACATCTTTGGCAAGTCGCCCGCAACCAGCAAGTTTTCCAACGCCAACGGTTTATCTCGCACTCAATGGATTACGTCCCAATCTTGAAGTCAAAGAACTCATGATGACGCTAACTAAAGATGACATCAGAAAAATCATGGGATTTCAGCAAGGAAAAAATTTTGGTCATGATTTAACTCTTGAGCAAGTACAAGCCCTGCCCGTTTACCTCTCTAATCCCTTAATTGTAGTAAATAATATGGAGAGAGGTCTCGTAGCAATCATTGATATTGAAGATAAAACAAAAAATGAAACTTACTTTGTACCCATTCATTTGAACAAAGCATCTACACATGGAGTAAGTAACGAAATTGCAAGCGTCTACAACCGCAGTAATTTAAAAAACTGGTTGGGATATGACAGAGCTGATGGTCAAATAGGCTTAGAAAGAGACATTGTCTACATTAGACAAGAAAGAAATCGGGAATCCACACAACTGTCCCAAATTCATGGAAACCAAAGCACCAATGAGATGCTTATTTCACTTTTGGGGGCTGGGGCGCTAAAAGACTTAACCAATAGCAGGAGCAAAAACTCATTCCCGACGGGAAGAATGGTACTCAATAGTGAAGATATTGTCAATTTTTATACTGCAAAAGTTGCTCATATCCATGAAGAGAAAAATCATGAAATCATAAACTTATCGGGTTTATCACCCAGAGAAGCCGGTAGAGCACTCTTTAAAGCAACGCAAGGCGCGATTACGCAATGGGATCTGATGCAAAGATCCGCTGCAGCCGCGGGTTTTATTTTGGATAAAAAAGCCATGCTGGCTGTTCAAGGGCAACACCCGCTTATTATTGAAGATGCCATGATGAAAGCTGTCAAAGTCAATATTCGTCATACCCAAAATGAGAAAACCCAAAATCACTCCACTGATAAAAGCAAGGAAAGATAAATGGAAGAAAGAAAAAGTCCCTTTGTTCTAATGATAATCATCATACTATTTGTAATTTCTTTTTTAACGTGCGCCAGCTTTGCTTTTCGCGTTTTGATGAGCATACCCGCGGGAACAAATTATCTTGAAGCGCTTCTCAAACATCATTTTGTATTGAATAACAAAGTCAGCAGTTTTCCACACAGCATTATTTTGTATCAATTAAAGTATGGCGCGCATTATGCCGGTCAATTTAAAGCGGCATGGTACATTTCAGGAGCGCTACATCTTTGTATTTTCATGATTTTAGTAAAAATATTTGAACAAAAACAAAGCTTATATGGAGATGCACGCTTTGCTACACTCAAAGAAATTACCAAAGCCGGTCTATTGATTGATACGAAACAAGTCAAGGAAAATAAAGGATTATTTGCAGGTAATAAAATTATTGTTGGCAAAATTGGCACACGATACATTGCCTTAGGCGGTCAGTTATTTGCTTACCTTGCCGCACCAACTCGTTCTGGAAAAGGCGTTGGTGTTGTGATTCCGGTGGGACTGTCTTATGAGCACAGCATGGTTGTTTCCGATATTAAGCAAGAATTGTTTGAGATTACTGCTGCTTATCGTGCCCAATGCGGGCATGATGTATATCTTTTTGATCCATTCAATCCCGAAGGACGGACGGCGCGATGGAATCCATTGTCTTATGTATCTCGCAGTGCAGAACAACGCGTTGATGATTTAAATCAAATTGCGATTTGTTTAATTCCTGATAGCGGCGGTGATGATAGTTTTTTCGAAGAATCTGCTCGAAAATTATTTCTTGGCTTGGGTTTATATTGCTTAGACAAAGAAGCTTTCTGGCAGAAAGATAATTTAGTTTATGTGCCCACTATCAAAGAAATCCTCGATTTAGCAACACAATTTAGCGGTGATGCTATCGCACATTTTTCCTCGCTCATGCAAGATACTTTTATCTCAACCATCGCTTCTCAAACTATCAATAGCGCAGTCAGTGCTGGAGATAAAACTTTTGCCTCTATTTTAGCAACGCTCACCGCTAATTTAACGCCGTGGTTGTCTCAACCGGTATCTGATGCAACTTCAGGTGATGACTTTGATTTGCGCGATGTACGCCGTAAGAAAATGACGATCTACTTGGGTATTCAACCCAAGGATCTATCCAAAGCCAGCAAAATCATCAACTTATTTTACTCTCAACTCATTAACGAGAATACAAGTGTGTTGCCGCAAAATGATCCGGATTTAAAGTATCAATGCCTTATGTTGATGGACGAAGGAACTGCCGCGGGACGGATTGCTATTTTAGAAAAGGCAGTATCTTATATGGCTGGATATAATTTGCGTTTGCTTTTCATTGCACAATCGCCCGCACAATTAGCCGATCGCAAAGTTTATGGCGAACACGGTACCCGCAATATTTTGACCAATATTGCTCTCAAAATTCTTTATAAGCCAAACGACGTTCAAGATAGCGAATCTTACTCCAAACTCCTCGGCAAAATTACCGTTCGAGAAGATACTTCTCAATCTCGAGGCGGCGGTAGTCGCGGTATTTCACGAACTGAAACTCTACAACAACGTGATTTGATGATGCCGCAGGAATTACGCGCAATGCCCACAACTAAAGAAATCATTTTGTTTGAAGGCTTATCACACCCAATCATGGCAGAAAAAAATTGCTACTGGAAAGATCCTGTTTTTGTTACTCGATTTAAGCGTTTTCAAGGAAAAGCAAAGGTATTAACGCTTGAAGAGCGAACATCACCTGAAGAAAAAGTTCAAAAAGGCATACGAGAACACATTCAAAGTCTGCCTGATGTACTTGAAGACAAATTAAACGGAACGCTTAGAAAAAATGTCAAAGTCGATGTTCTCACTAATTTGCTAAGTTTAGTCATTGAGCAGAATGCAGAACAAGCATCAACACTTGCTTGATCTAAGATAAAGGAGATATTTATGAACGAAAATCAATCGAGTACCTCGCAAGAGAATTTACAAATTATCCTCAAGGACTTCAAGCATGATGCTGTCTTAGAAAAAGTGCAAAAAAACGCTGTTTGGCTTGCTCAAAATCAGACTCAAGAATTGATTAATGCGTATAAAAGAATGGATAGCACTTTTCAGGGACGCTATATTGCCTCGGACATGATGAAAGAAGTTTTTAAGGATTATCGTCAGTCTCCAGCGCATCGCAATCAATATAATAATGCGGTGCATAATAGTGCAGCTGCATTAGCAGCCAAGCATTTTGAACAAATGCTAGAAGAATCGTCTGTTGATGGAAAAAAACGTGTTGTTTTTCTAACGGGTAGTCCTGGTGCAGGTAAAACCTCCGCTGTTATTAATAATGGACAACTAGATGAGGATATAAAAGTTATTTTTGAAGGGCAGTTAGCCAATGCTCCACAAAATCCTGCAATAATGGAGAAAATTCAGCAAGCGATAGATAAAGGTTATCAGGTTGAAATTATTGCCATCAATCCTTTGCCTGAACAAGCCTTAGATAACACATTTAAACGTTATTATGATCCTGAGGATGGGCGTGGAGCACCTATTGCTACGATGGCACGTATACAGGGTAATACCTATGAAGGGCTTAAATATCTGCATAATCAATTTGGCGACAAGCTTACACTGAGTATTGTAGATAAGCCCGAAGGAAATCATAGTATTAAAACCTATAATGGTTGGGAACATTTAGCTGTGCTACAATCTCAAGGCACAGAGCAGCAAATCACTCAGCGTTTAGAAAATCGTCTTATTAAACAATATCAACAAGGGGTTATCGATTATGACTGTTTCAAACAAGCCGCAGGATCTGAACAAAGAGCAAGACAGCTATCAGAAGTGGTTTCATCACGCGTTCGTGTTGAACAGCTACAGGATGGCGACGGACGAGGAATATCGCAAAATGGTAGCGAAACGATCAACCTGTGGGGATCAGGACATTCAAGCGCTCATCGAGGAAGAGATCAGAAAAAGTCAGCAACAGAAGAGCTAGGCTCTCCCAATCCTACAGAACCCTTGTCGCCTCTTTCTGAACCAGAATACGGTAAAAATCTCAATAAAAACAATAAGTTTGAGCGCTTAGAATTTACTTTCGGTTCAACAGAAAAAAAACTCAATACACTAGCACCAGCTCCAGCGAATACTCCAGTTAAGCCTGATGAAAAAACGATTGGGGTATTTGATCTCCAATATGTCTTTACACATTTCAATACCAACTCAGAATATGAAGAAGTAAAACAAAATACATTCCAACGCTTATTCAATCGGAATGAATTTATCTTTGAACATAAAAAAGATAAAAGCCGGATTACGATTAACAAAAATAAAATCGTTTGTGACAACACAGATCAAAATATTCGAGCAGCTCTAGATATTGCCCAAGATAAAGGGTGGGACGTCATCAAAATTACCGGCGGCAGCAAAACAGCCAAAGCAGAAATGTGGTTTCAAGCCAATATGAGGGGGTTAGAAACTATCGGCTATCAACCGACCGAAGCCGATAAAAAACGGCTACTTGGTGCACAAGAGCGAATGCAAAAAGAAAAAGGTAAAAGTCTAGCAGAAGCGCTGGACATTAAACCAAGACAACCTTCTCCCCAAGAAAAAGAAGCAGATCATGCATCATCTCAAAAGAAGCAAGAGCGATCGGAACAGATTGTTAACAATGAACAAAGCATTCAAGCGGCAAAGTTAGAAATACTAAATGAAATAAATAACGTCATGCCGCTTAATGAACAGGAATATAACGATTTAGACAAAGAAATTACAAAACAGCTGACTCATGTCATAAAAAAAGGAGGTACAGAAAATTTGAAAAAAATTACTGAAGATATGAAAAAAAATCTCCCAATGGCAAAACAAGAACTTGAACACGCTGCTAAATCTGAACAAGAAAAAGCTAAAAAAGAAGCTGAATTGGCAGCAATACCATCTAAAGGAGAGAAAGAAACTGCCAAACCAATAAAGCAATTTAAAGAAATTAAGAGCAAAACAGAACGGGAAAGATGAGCATAAAAAAGAAGAAAAATACTCAAGATAATTGGGTACGAACACAGTTAAGGCTACCACCTGAAATTCATGTCGCTATATCTAAATTCGCTAAATCCCACAATATCAGCATGAATTCCGCAATTATTTTGAGCATCAGGTATATAACATATCCTAACGTTAAAAGGAATGATGTTATTGATTTTATGAAGGAAAACTACTTATAAAGGATAAAAGTCACTATGAAAAAATACGCATTACCCATTATTTCAAGTATTGCACTTGCTACATTTACTATTTATTCCTCACCAGCAATTGCTGCGTCTCAAGATGAATGCGCGATCTGGTTATGTGCGCCGAGCGGATTTCCCAGCGGTTGTGCTGCAGCAAAAAAAGCAATGAAACATCGCATAAGAAAGGGCAAAAGTCCGTTACCGCCATTTTCTGCATGCGCAGTAAAAGACAAGCAAACAAATCCTGATGACTTCACTTATACATTCAAGAAAGTGCTAAAAATTGAAGAACATCGCGTTTGTGAACGCTATATTGAGCGAAAAAACAAGACAAGTTGCGCTGCTTATAAAACGGTTCCAGCACATTTTCGTGCGGGTAATTCATGTTACAAAGGGAGAAAAACCAAAGATAATGATCCAGAAAAAATTGCAGGCTGTTCAGCAGTGTTATTTGAATTGAAAGTTTTTGAAAAAGGGCAACAATTCGGTGAATCTTTTTATTTTCAATAAAAGTTCATGATTGAATCAAGTAGAAACCTTGGGAAAATTTCCCAAGGTTTTACAGAACTTTTCAATGAGAGAAGTAGAGCCTTCCCAAAAAATCGATAAATTATTAAAAAATGTCCATTTTAAATAACCGTCCACTTTGACCGTCATCATGCAACTTTAAAGTTATTTCAGATTCAATTAGTGGTAAACCTTTAGCCTCAGTATTGATAGTAGTCGCAATAATTTGAATGCCCATCTTTCCATACTCTCTCAGTACTTCCAATAATAACTCTTTTTTACGATCATCAAGGCTATCAAAAACACCATCAATATAGATGAATTGTGGAAACTTCTGCCCAAGATATGCTCTAGTTACAGCTAAGTCAAAAGCAATACAAAGCAATTTCTGGTAGGATCCCCCTTTACTTTCGCTAGTATTTTTACCTGTTTTATCTTGATATTCCGCTTGAAACTCTAAGTTATCTGCCTCGTTTAAGAATACGGAAAGTTCCCCACGTTTACTCAAAACTTTACTAATTACTTCATTGAAATACAATCGAATATTAGCAAATATGCCATCGTTTGCCCCATTCACAGAGGTGACATTAGCCTGCATTTTATTTTTAATATCATCTAAAGTGCCTTTTAACTCTCTTTGTTGCTTTTGTAGTGCTAGAACCTGCTCAATACTTTCTTTCTTTTGTTTAAGATTCAATATTTCTGCCTGAATATGCACAACTTGCTGATTAGATTCTTTAAATTTTATGAACAATTCATTTTCTTTTAAAAATTGTAACTGTTCGCTGCGCTGCTTATTTAACTGCTTCAATTGCTCGTTAATCTTTTCGAGTTCTGTCTTATGTTCATCAAGTTCTTGTTTGAGATAACCGTTGCGCTCTCTTGTAATTTCCTCATTAAAAGCAATCAATTGCTCAAAATTTTTAATAATTTGTTCGGGAAATAAAACTTGGGCTTCTTCGAATAGCTTTTTAACCTCATTAGAATCAAATTTAATCTTATTTTCTGTAAAAGAGCGCTCAATGCGTTGAATACTATTTTTGAGCGTGTATTCTTTCTTATTAAGGTAAATAATTTGATTATCAATTTCCTCTACTAGGCGTTCTATTGTTTGTTTATCAATTTCATGGAAATTAAAACTTTCAATAAAATTTTGGGTTTTATTCAATTCATCTTCGTATAAAAGCAAACGTCCATCAATTTTACTCAATGCCTCACTGACGCTTTTTTCATCAGAATTATTTATTTCCCTAATCTGTTTCTTTATAGCCTCTTCTTCTTTTGCAACTTCATAATGTTGTTTTGCTAAATTGCCGTCAAACCCTAATAAATCTGCTAAATAAGGTTTCCAATTTATATCTTTACCACGATACTTATTGAGTTGAAATACTTCTCCAAAATCATCTTGGGTACGGATAAGATAACTGATCGATTGTCGATAATTCCAATCTTTTAGCGCCGTTAAATTAAGCACCCCATCGAGATATTCTTTCGCCTTTTCAAATGGTAAATCAATATGATCCCATTGTTCATTTGCCAAATTTTTATAATCTTGATTAGGGCATTTATGAGTGATAAAACTGACTTTAGTCCCTTCAGCAACACTACGTCTAATAGTTAAATAATGATCTGTCTCAAGATTAATTTCTAAAAAAAATATAAATCGCTCAAAAATTTCAATATGTTTATAGAGAAATTGTTCTTTGTTCTTTTTGGCTAAAAACATGAAATCCAAAAGCCGAGCAAGTGTTGTTTTGCCAAGATTATGAGAATCAAGTTTATGATCTTTAGGATGCTTCACGTCACCATAAATAAAATTCACCCCATCATTAAAAGTAATGGGAGAAAATTTATCAGGTAAGTTACTATATAGCTTTGATAATTTCATGATTTTCTTTCAACATACTCCAACTTATCTATTTTGGGTCGATAAATGACAAGCCCTAGTAAAAACAAGAGGTTTAAAGCAGGTAAAAACAAATATTCACCGCTTGTAATTTCTTTTTTAATTAAAGTTAACAAATCATCATAAGCTATTAATCGTTTACTTTTTAGTGCACGTAACATAAGAAAACTTGCATAAACCACAGTTTTATCAGGATGATTATGTTTATTCGGGCGTATCATTTACTTTTCCTATGTCACAATTCCAGTACATATAAAAAACCATCATGCGCGTTAAACGGGGATTTTTTCTTAAAATATAATCCCTTTCTATTAAGTATTTAACTAGATCATTGAAAATTTCATCGAAATATTCTAGTTCTCGTTGTTTAGGTATGATGTACTGCAACTGAAATTCTTGAACAGAATTTTCATAGCATTCTTGCAATTTTTTATTTTGTGGGTCATTCAAAAACTCTTCGATTTGCTGTGTATAACCCATATAATATTTCCTAAGCGCATCAGCTGAATCAGAACGTAAATTATTTAACTCGTTTTTTTCTTTATAGCTGGTTCTAATAATGTCCGTAAGCTTTTTGCTTTTTTTATTGCTATCAAATACATCAGAAAAATACCTAATTACTTCTGCTAATTCATTTAAACTTAAATCAGGTGCATGGTTTAAAGGTTCGAGATCAATATTTTTCATATCCGGAATATCAGAATAACAAGCAAGATAATGATCAAGATCATCATTGCCAAATATCGCAATATCATTCTCTTTTAAATCCGTTTCTTCCATGATGTATGAAATAATTTTGCCTTTCGCACCACCGGTTAAATTGCGATTAGCAAATAACATGTAATGATCCAACAAACCATCTTTCTGCATTCGTCTTACTTTTTCTACCTCTTGAGCTAATATGCAGCTTTTGTTACCAAAAAAGTCACTGTCCAGAAAGTGCTTATTTACGCCTTGAGTATGTTTAGCTTGAATAATAGTTCTACCCTTCTAAGGTTGTTTCTCACTAGGATACAAATTAGCTATTCCCACAAACTCCCCGTCCTTTCCACCATCTTTTCCAGTGGAAAAACCTTGAACAGCCTCCCCTAATATTTTTTTACAAATAGCTATCACTAAATTTTCAAACCGTTTGTCATCCAAATCAAAGTACTGATACATAACTCTCCTTGTTCCCGTCGGGTTGCATTGCCACAACACCAGAAGTCTTGACGTCCTTCCCTCCCTAAAGGGCTGGAATTCCTACTGAGTTTGCAACGGCATCGAGTCGTTCGCAAATCACTTCGGTAGGTTCGTGCTGCTGACAATCTTACTGCATTGTTCACTTCACACGCGCTACGGACACGTCCTGCCCTGAAACTTGTTTTTACTGTTGCGCTGCCAAAATTTCTTGCCCACGCTTTAACACATTGATTGCACCAACTACATCGGCATTATTTTGGTATCCGCATTTCACGCATTCAAAATTTGCTTGCGTTTGTCGGTTATCTTTTGCGGTATGCCCGCAATTAGGACAACGAAGAATAATCACTATTCTAATAAATTAGCTAATTGCCACATATTTACATCATAGCTTACAAATGCTTTACTGGATAACATAAGCGCATCGGATTTGTCGTCAGCGATTTAAAGCCATACTTTTCATAAAAACTTTTAGCGGTCTCATCTTTGGCATCAGCCACCACAAAAGCAACGCCTGTCATTTGAGCAATCAGCTTTATGGTATTGAGGGCATGAATAAGTAAATCTGAGCCTAAACCTTGTCCTTGATAACGAATATCCACCGCTAATCGCCCAATGAGAATGCAACCAATAGGCGCAATTGGATGTTGTTTTCGTAGCATTTCAGGGTCATCAAGTCGACAGATGACGGTATTAGATAAGGTATAAAATCCCGCGATTTTCTTTAGCTCATTATCATAAGCACAGTAAATCACCGCTTCATGTCGCTTAATATATTGACTGGCTTTGGTTTGCAAAAAGTCGTTCAGAACTGGCACACCGCAATCAAAAGTATCGCGTTCAAAATATTTATCGAATTTAACGACCGATAGCACGGTATCCTCTGCTCAAAAGATTGTTCATTTCCTCTGAGGGTTCATCATCTAATAGCGATAAAACCTGTTGCCATTGCGCTTGATTTAAATAAATCATTTCGGATTGCTCTATGTTTAAGGCTTTTTCATAAGCACTTTGTGCCATAAAACTACTCACCGATACGCCCAACTTTTGGCTGACGCGTTCTATTAAGGCTTTTGCTTGTGGAGTAGTTCTGATATTAATACGCTCACTTGCTTGCATACATCTCTCCAAGATACATCAATTTGATGTACAATTATCACGATATTATAGAGAGATGTCAATTCCTCTATTTCCAAAACCATATATGTCAACGTCCACGGTCTTGGTTTTTCTCTTTATTCATAATGCGGACTTCAACGCCCGTCTTATTTACCGCTGCTTGAATAGCGACAAGATCTTGCTCTGTTGCATTTCTGATTTCAAATCCATCGCGACCATATCTGAGCTTTGCTAACTCCAAAGCTTTGACGATGATATCTACACTGCGATCGGTTACTTTGATGCTGTTGTAACTATCAATAATGACCGTTTTCTCGCGTTCGTCTTGATATTCAATTGTTCCATTGCGCTTGATTTTAACTTTATAATCTAAATCAATCAGGCTAAACTGTTGTTTATGATGTTTTTGCTCTTTAATACAGATCTCGAATACATCGCGTTGCGCATAATCACGAATCGGATAAATGCGGTTTAATTCACCCAAAGCCGCACTATTACCCTGTTCAGCTTCTTCATACAGATATTCCATATAACGATCGTGCATTTTTTGACGATAATAACGCGCCTGTTCTTCATATTCCTGCTCTAATTTTGCAAGTTCTGCTGCTTTTTGCATTTTGATTAGACGGTATTTAGCAGCATTTTCACCGCGACTTATCTCATCGTTATGAACATACTGATATCTTGCTTTAATCATTCTACGTTGAGTGAAATACTCGCTTTTTACCGTTGAAAAATTCTTTTTATTAGCTTCATAACGCATAAATCGCTGCCACATTAATCGTGAAGTCACTGCCGCTTTTCGCTGTTCACCGATTTGCTGTTGTGCCGCAACGGTACGTAAAATCGATTGTGCTTCCGTCCAAGTCATATGCATTTTTTTAGTGAGAAAGTCAGAAACGCTATATTTCCGGTCATCAGCAATAATTCTTTCATTACCAGATTTATTTTTTTCAATACGATAATTATCAACTTCTAACCCATAATGATAGCTAATGTAATTTAAAAAGTTACGGCTATCGATGCTATTAATTAATTCCGACCAATGGTGTTTCAATACTTCTCGCTGCTGATTTTGCTGATCTATGAATCGTTTGGCGGCGACATTTCTCTCATGTGATGATGTGTACAACTCTTCAAATGTGATTTTTTCATTTCTGACCATGTCAAGGCATTGATCATTTTGCAGTAGATTCGGCATAGATAATGGTTTTCGTTGCCCGCGATTTCCATTACCACGGCGTGTTCGCAACTCATGCATACTGAATCGACTGTTTCTCTGCTCAATTTGGGTTGTATCATTTAAATCTCCATAAATTTCATTAATATGCGGTGCTTCATCAAGGTTGGGAATTTCATCAAGATGACGACAATCCCCAATATATGGCACATCATCAATATGCGGAATGTGATCAATATCAACATAGGTAACTGTAATAGTTTCATAATTAAAGTTATGTGTGCTTTGTGGCGAATCTTCATAACCGATGTGTTTGAGATGATGATGCCACTGTGCTGCTAACCATGATTTTTTTTCTGGCAAATTCATTGCTACATAGGCATCGCGTTCATGTTTTGCTGCTTTTTCGACAAATCGCGCTTCGCAGGCAGCGTATTCATACCATTCATCAAGCAAATGTTGATTGTCATGAACAAACTCAACGTTCGCGGTGCGGTTTTCTAAATAATGATTGAGAAAAACCGGATCTTTAAGATTAATTCCTTTATCTTTACCAACAATTTTTAGATTGATATAAGGTTGCCCAAAACTCTTTGAATCGCGTACTGTGACAGTACCAAAGCCTTTAATAACTTGTGCAAGTTCTGTAACTGATGAAATCTGCGGATTATTTTGAATGATAGAAAATATGGTTTGCTTGATTTCTTTGTTAGTCATATCTGGTTTTATCTCATACCGTGCGATGACTTCTTCTCGCCCTGTCTTAATTGTGCGCTGATTGTCTTTTGGGCTCTCCAATTCATATTTTTCATTAATATATTCTTGAAACGCATTGATATATCGTTCCCTTTTATCTACTAATCCAAGTGGATTATCTCTTTTTCCGGTATATAAATTATATTCCGGAATGACAACATGGATATGCGGATATCTTTTAAAGTTTTTTCCCTGCATATCAATTAGCGATTGTATTTTGGGAAAATGAATTTCACTGAAATAATAAAATTCACCTTCAACACAAGATGAAAAAATAAATTTTCGAAACTCATCATCTATATTTTTCAATACTTCTTCACTAATGTTTTTTTCTTTAAATGATAAACTGATATGAAAATATTTTTGTGTTTTGCATTCTCTATCAAAACTATTTAAAACCGTATCTAATTCGGTTAAATTTCCGCATAATTGAACGCGCTGATCTAATTCATCACGCGAATAATATCTACCGCTCTTTTTACCATCGCGTAAATAAGTAACAACGCCATGAGATGCGCCTCTAAATCTAATAATCATTAAACATCTTCAAAAAAATATGTTGTTGCGCTTCAATCGTATCTAATATTCGCAAATAATGAATACATTGATCATAATGAAGCTGATTATAGAGCGCTAATGAATTAAGCTGCCTTGCAATTTGATTTAAATTATTACTACTTTTTGAAATCAATCGAATGATTTTTAATCTATCTTCAATTGCTAATTTATCAATAAATTGAGGATTGGATTCTAGTAAAACCTGTCTTATGACTTCAGATAATGTATTGCCCGTTTGATCAGCAATTGCTGCATATTTTTCCTGCAATTCATCTGATAACCGCAGAGTAATGCGAGTCTCTAATGCCATCTCATCTTCCTTACGTCAGTAAGTCTCCACATTGATTTTTCCGCAATAGGGTTTCAAAGGGGGATCCCCTTTGGCACGCGACGGCTGAAAACGTCAGTTTGTCAGACAGTCGGCAACGTGCCTCATGCTAGGAATTATACAATAATTTCCTTTCCAAAATACAATTTAAAATTGACTTTAGAACTAAAAAAAATAAATAATATCCCGAAAAAGGGACACAACGTCCTAATAACGGGACACGATGACCCGAAAAAGGGACACAACGTCCTAATAACGGGACACAATGTCCTAATAACGGGACATAACGACCCGAAAACGGGACACGATGACCCGAAAAAGGGACACAATGTCCTAATAACGGGACATAACGACCCGAAAACGGGACACAATGTCCTAATAACGGGACATAACGACCCGAAAAAGGGACACAATGTCCTAATAACGGGACATAACGACCCGAAAACGGGACACAATGTCCTAATAACGGGACATAACGACCCGAAAAAGGGACACAACGTCCTAATAACGGG
>NZ_LGVW01000015.1 GCF_001263335.1 Dichelobacter nodosus | reverse complement strand
TGCCGGGAGATAATGTGAAGATGATTGTGCAACTGATTCACCCGATTGCGATGGACGAAGGATTGCGTTTTGCGATTCGTGAAGGCGGTCGCACCGTCGGAGCTGGGGTTGTTGCTAAAATTATTGAGTAATTAATTTTAGTTGCTTTTATTTGGGGCGGATATATAATACCCGCCCTTATATTTGTTCTACATAGGCGAGTAGCTCAATTGGCAGAGTTGCGGTTTCCAAAACCGTCGGTTGGGGGTTCGAGTCCCTCCTCGCCTGCCAACATTTAGAGAATCCAAATTATGTCCACAATAGAAAACGAAACAGCTCGTCCTTTATCAGGAATATTTACTGCTTTGGCAGTATTTTTATTTTTAGGCGGATTCTATCTTTCAGGCTCTATTTTTCTTGCTGCTCAAGCGTGGTACGTTCGTTTTTTAGCAGTTGTTATCGGCTGCGTTTCAGCTACTGGCGCCTTAAGTCAAACCGAATATTGGCAAAAGATACGCTCGTTAGCCAGAGGCGCGCGCATAGAAATGCGTAAGGTCTTTTGGCCGGGAAAACAAGAATGGTTGCGGGCAACGGGTATGGTTTTTGCGGTTGTCATCGTTTTTGCAATATTTTTATTAACCGTAGATATGTTGCTTGCTTGGCTTATTAGAATGGTGCTCTAAATGGCAAAGCAGTGGTACGTTTTGCAGTCCTATTCTCAATTTGAACAATATGTGAAGCGGGCATTGCAAGAGAGAATAGAACGAGAAGGGCTGCAGGATAGTTTTGGGGAAATTTTAATTCCAACTGAGGAAGTAGTTGAAATTAAAGATAATAAAAAACGTATTTCTCAACACAAATTTTATCCGGGCTATGTTTTCGTTGAAATGGAAATGAACGATACAACGTGGCATGTTGTCAACAGCATTCCAAAAGTATCTGGATTTGTTGGCGGTACCAAAGAGTCTCCTGCCGCTATTTCGCAAGAAGAAGTCGATAAAATTTTAAATCGTATGCAAGAAGGCGTGGAAAAACCGCGTCCGAAAACTTTATTTGAAATTGGCGAGGAACTTCGAATTATCGATGGTCCTTTTGCTGATTTTACGGGCACCGTGGAAGAAGTTAATTACGAAAAAAGCCGTTTGAAGGTATCAGTATTAATTTTTGGGCGTCCCACACCGGTTGAACTAGAGTTCAATCAAGTTGAAAAGGAAATTTAATTGGGCAGCCTTTTAGGCGTTATGACCCGTTAAGGAGTAATCATGGCAAAAAAAATCACAGGATATATCAAGCTGCAAATCCCAGCAGGTAAAGCAAATCCAAGTCCCCCAGTTGGTCCGGCTTTAGGTCAACACGGCGTTAATATTATGGAATTTTGCAAAGCTTTTAACGCGGAAACGCAATCATTAGAAGCAGGAATGCCGATTCCCGTTGTTATCACTGTATATAGCGATCGCAGTTTTACCTTCGTTAAGAAAACACCGCCGGCAGCTTTCTTATTGAAAAAAGCAGCAGGCATTAAATCTGGTAGCGGAAAACCGAATACACAAAAAGTCGGAAAAGTAACCCGTAAACAATTAGAAGAAATTGTGGCAATGAAAAAAGCGGATTTGACTGCTGCTGATATTGAAGCAGGCGTTCGGACAATCGCGGGCAGTGCGCGGGCAATGGGTTTAACGGTGGAGGAATAAAACGATGGCTAAAAAAACAAAACGTGCTTTGGCAATTCGTGAAAAACTGGAAGCCGGAAAAGTTTATACCGCGTTGGAAGCATTGCAATTATTAAAAGAAATGCCTGCAGCAAAATTTGTTGAATCAGTTGACGTAGCGATCAATTTAGGTGTTGATCCGCGGAAATCTGATCAAGTAGTACGTGGTGCCGCGGTATTGCCGCATGGAACGGGTAAAACCGTTCGCGTTGCTGTTTTTGCGCAAAATGATAACGCTGATGCCGCTAAAGCAGCGGGAGCCGATATCGTTGGTATGGAAGAATTGGCAGATGAAATCAAAGCAGGGCGCAGCGATTTTGATGTCGTGATTGCAGAACCTGCCGCGATGCGCGTCGTTGGACAACTCGGTCAAATTTTAGGACCGCGTGGTTTAATGCCAAACCCCAAAGTGGGCACTGTTACCGCTGATATTAAAGCGGCAGTAGAAAATGCAAAAGCAGGTCAAGTGCGTTTTCGGGCAGATAAAAGCGGAATCGTGCACGCTATGATCGGAAAAATTGATTTCGATGCTGAGAAATTGCTTGAAAATCTTCACGCCTTAATCGCAGAAATTAATAAATTACGTCCGACAACCATTAAAGGCGTTTACATGCAAAAAGCCTATATTTCTACAACAATGGGACCGGGTATTGCGGTAGACGTTGCAAGTTTAACGAATGCATAAAAATTCTTTGGATAGCTGTAAGTGGCAGCTATCGTCAAAGACTGCAGGTGCTTTAAGCTTAATTTCCTGCATAGATGGTAGATGCGCTTCATCGATTTGAAGATAGCGATACCAAAAAAGGCCCGCATCAAGCGGTATATGATCTAATCCGACCATAAGGAGTATGGAATGGGATTAAATTTAACCAGCAAGCAAGAAATTGTTGCAGAAATCGCAGATGTTGCAAGCAAAGCCTATTCATTGGTTGCAGCTGAATATCACGGTTTAACCGTTGCGCATCTCACACAATTGCATGCACGCGCGCGGGAAAATGGTGTTTATTTACGTGTGGTAAAAAATACTTTAGCCCGACGAGCATTAGCCGATACGGAATTTAAAGCTGCTGAAGAAAAATTGGTTGGTCCGTTGGTTTTGGCGTTTTCAATGGAATATCCTGGAGCTGCAGCGCGTTTGTGGCGCGACTTCTTTAAAGAAAACGACAAAATCAGTACAGATATCGTCAAATTTGTCAGTATTTCTGGCGAAGTGTTAGCTGGCAGTGAATTTGAAAGAGTTGCGAAATTACCAACCAAAGAAGAAGGTATTTCTATGCTTATGTCGTGTATGTTGGCACCTGTTGCCAAATTGGCACGTACTTTGGACGCAGTGCGTCAAAGCAAAGAAGCAGCTTAAGTTATTACGCTTAGTTTTTATCATTTTTATTATTGAGGATTTTTTAGTATGGCTATCTCTAAAGAAGATATTTTAAATGCAATTTCTGAAATGACCGTGATGGAAATTGTTGATTTGATTTCAGCAATGGAAGAAAAATTCGGCGTTACTGCTGCGGTTGCTGCAGCTCCAGTTGCTGCTGATGCGGCTCCAGCTGCCGAAGAAAAAACCGAATTTGACGTCATCTTAACAGAAGCTGGCGCTAACAAAGTAGCCGTTATTAAAGTTGTTCGTGCAGTTACCGGTTTAGGCTTAAAAGAAGCGAAAGCTGCCGTTGATGAAGCACCTTCAACCATTAAAGAAGCTGCAAGCAAAGAAGAAGCTGAAAAAATCAAAAAAGATCTTGAAGAAGCTGGTGCAAAAGCTGAACTCAAATAATCTTTTGAATGCGATGAAAGTACTGGCATTTAGGTGTCAGTACTTTTTGTTTTCTTAGAAAGTCGCTATTGATTAACGGCTGTTGGCTGTTAACACAATGTCGATTTTTGTGATTTCTCTTTATTTCGCGCAGTGCGCAATTTATCCGCCGAGGTTACCGCTATCATGACGACTTATTCGTTTACCGAAAAAAAACGTATCCGTAAAAACTTCAGCAAACGTCCAACCGTGTTGGAAACGCCTTATCTCCTTTCCATGCAAATTGATTCTTACAATGATTTTCTGCAACAGCATGTGCCCATGCAATCGAGAGCAAAAAAAGGTTTGCAAGAAGCTTTTGAATCTATTTTCCCGATCAAAAGTCATAATGAAATGGTGGAATTGCAATTTGTGGGCTACGAATTTGGCAAACCAGAATTTGACGTTCGCGAGTGTCAATTGCGTGGCGTTACTTATGCGGCACCGTTGCGGGTGCGTATGCGTTTAGCGATTTATGACAAAAACAGCACCAAGAAAAAATTAAAACAAGTCGTTGAATCAGAATCCGTTTATATGGGCGATATTCCGCTGATGACGGATAACGGAACATTTGTCATTAACGGCACGGAACGCGTTATTGTTTCGCAATTGCATCGTTCGCCGGGGGTATTTTTTGGCGATGATGATGGACAAGGTCACAGTTCGGGGAAAAAACTGTATAACGCCCGCATCATTCCTTACCGCGGTTCGTGGTTGGATTTGGAATTTGACGTCAAAGATCTGATTTACTGCCGCATTGACCGCCGCCGTAAATTATTAATCACCATTTTATTGCGCGCTTTGGGTTTAAGTAATCAAGAAATGCTGGATATTTTCTTCAGCAAGCAAACCTTTAAACTCAATAAAACCGGAAAAATAGAGCTGGTTTTTGAGCCCGAACAATTTGCCGGCGAGCTCGCGCAATTCGATATTATTGCTGACGGTGAAGTGATCGTGCCGATGGGGCGGAAAATTTCGTCACGATTTGTGCGGCAATTAATCGAGAAAAAAGTTAAAAAACAAACGGTTCCCGTTGATTTTGTTGTTGGAAAATTTTTAGCAACTGATTTGGTCGATAAAGAAACCGGCGAACTCATTTTGGCAGCAAATAGCGAATTAACCGAAGAATTATTAACGCGTTTTGTTGAATTAGGCGTCAAAGAGTTTCAAACATTACTCATTAATGAAAACGGTCACGGCGGTTATTTAGCCGATACTTTGCGCCTCGATGAAACCACAACCGAACTTGAAGCGCGGGCAGAAATTTATCGCATGATGCGTCCTGGCGAACCGCCAACCAAAGAAGCGGCAGATAGTTTATTTGAAGGCTTATTTTTTGATGAAGCGCGCTATGATTTGTCGCGCGTCGGCAGAATGAAATTTAACCGCAGTTTGGGACGCGAAGAATCCGAAGGCTCTGGCATTTTGAGCAAAGAAGACATTATCGGCGTAGTGAAAAAACTTATTGCCATTAAAGATGGTTTTGGCAGCACCGATGATATCGACCATTTGGGCAATCGCCGCATTCGTTCTGTAGGTGAAATGGCAGAAAATGCTTTTCGTATTGGATTGGTGCGTTTAGAGCGTACGGTAAAAGAGCGTCTTGCCCAAGCCGAATCAGAAGGACTCACGCCCAAAGATTTGATTAACGTTAAACCCGTTGGTGCGGCGGTAAAAGAGTTTTTCAGCTCATCGCAATTGTCACAATTTATGGATCAAAACAATCCCTTATCCGAAGTGACTCATAAACGCCGTATTTCTGCTTTGGGACCAGGCGGATTGACGCGCGAACGGGCAGGTTTTGAAGTGCGCGACGTGCACCCAACGCATTACGGTCGTTTGTGTCCGATTGAAACGCCGGAAGGTCCGAATATCGGTTTGATTAACTCATTAGCCGTTTATGCACGCACCAACGAATATGGTTTTTTAGAAACGCCGTACCGTAAAGTGATTGACGGTAAAGTCACCGATGAAATCGAATATTTATCGGCGATTGATGAATCAAAATACGTCATCGCGCAAGCCAACGCTCATTTAGATGAGCACGGCGCGTTTATGGACGATTTAATTTCCACCCGTTTTGAAAATGAATTCACTTTAATGCCGTCTAGTCGGGTGCAATATATGGACGTTTCGCCGCGGCAAATTGTTTCTGTGGCGGCATCATTAATTCCCTTTTTGGAACACGATGACGCAAACCGCGCATTGATGGGATCAAACATGCAGCGGCAAGCCGTTCCTACTTTGCGCGCGGATAAACCTTTGGTTGGAACCGGCATGGAACGCGTGGTGGCGATGGATTCTGGTGTGCTTGTGAAAGCGGCGCGCGGCGGCGTTATCGATTCCGTGGATTCTTCTCGTATTGTAGTTAAAGTTAATGACGATGAAGTGCAAGCCGGCGGTTTGGGGGTTGATATTTATAACCTCACAAAATATACACGTTCAAATCAAAATACTTGTATCAACCAAAAACCGTTAGTTTCCCCTGGCGATATTGTGGCGCGTGGCGACGTTTTAGCGGACGGTCCTTCAACAGATATGGGCGAATTAGCGTTGGGACAAAACGTGTTAGTCGCATTCATGCCGTGGAATGGTTATAACTACGAAGACTCAATTTTGATTTCAGAACGCGTATCGCAAGAAGATCGTTTCACTACCATTCATATTGAAGAATTAACCTGTATCGCTCGTGATACGAAATTGGGACCGGAAGAAATTTCCAGTGATATTCCCAACGTAAAAGAAAGCGCGCTGGCAAAATTGGATACAACGGGCATTGTTTACGTGGGCGCGGAAGTTAAATTTGGCGATATTTTGGTGGGAAAAGTTACGCCGAAAGGAGAGCGCTCTCAATCGCCGGAAGAAAAATTGCTGCGGGCGATTTTTGGCGAAAAAGCATCAGACGTTAAAGACAGTTCTTTGCGGGTGCCGACTGGTATGGACGGCACGGTGGTTGACGTGCGCGTTTATACGCGTGATGGCATTGAAAAAGATGAACGCGCCAAAGCCATTGAAAAAATGGAAATCGATTCTATTGCCAAAGATATCAAAGATCAGTTGCGGATTTTTTCTGCCGATATTCACGATCGGGCAGCGCGTTTGCTTTTAGGTCAAGCCATTAAAAAAGCGCCGAAACGCAAATCAGGCGATACGGTCGATCAGGCATTATTAGATGAAACTACGCCGGAACAATGGTTTGATTTTCGTATGCAAGACGAAGCGATTAACGAAAAATTAGACGCCATGAAGCAATTGCTCGAAGATAAACATAAAGAGCTGCAAGATTATTACGAAGAAAAGAAAGCCAAATTTTCTCAAGGCGATGATTTAGCTCCTGGCGTTTTGAAAATGGTCAAAGTTTATTTAGCCGTTAAACGTCGCTTGCAACCCGGCGACAAAATGGCAGGACGGCATGGTAATAAAGGCGTGGTTTCTTTGGTGGTGCCGGTTGAAGATATGCCATATATGGAAGATGGAACGCCGGTTGATATTGTGCTAAATCCTTTAGGCGTGCCGTCGCGTATGAATATTGGTCAAGTTTTGGAATTGCATTTGGGTTGGGCAGCGGCTGGTTTAGGCAAACGGCTGGCGCAAATGATGGACGAAGGCGCACCGATCAAAGAATTACGGCGTTATTTAGATGCCGTGTATAACCATAATCCCGCGTGTAAAAAAGAAGATTTAGATGCTTTGAGCGATGAAGATTTTTGGCAATTATGCCGCAATCTTCGCCAAGGAATTCCGATGGCGACACCGGTTTTTGATGGCGCAGAAGAAGTAGAAGATTTGCAAAAAATGTTAGAACTCGCCGAACTGCCCGCTACCGGACAAACGCATTTATATGATGGACGCACCGGTGAACGTTTTGATCGCGAAGTATCCGTGGGTTACATGTACATGCTGAAATTGCACCATTTGGTTGATGACAAAATGCATGCGCGTTCAACCGGACCTTATAGTTTAGTTACCCAACAACCATTAGGCGGACGGGCGCAATTCGGCGGACAACGTTTTGGGGAAATGGAAGTTTGGGCGCTGCAAGCATATGGCGCTTCTTATACTTTGCAAGAAATGTTAACGGTTAAATCCGATGACGTTGATGGACGTACAAAAATGTATAAAAACATTGTCGATGGCAATCTCAAAATCGAGCCGGGATTACCAGAATCGTTTAACGTGTTAACGAAAGAAATTCGCGCGCTCGGTATTGATATCGGCTTAACTCAAGACTAATTAGGCGACAGGTGAGAATATGAAAGAACTCATTGAGATGTATAAACCGCATAATATCGCGGAAGATTTTGACAAAATTCATATTGGGCTTGCATCGCCTGACGTGATTCGCTCGTGGTCTTATGGAGAAGTGAAAAAGCCAGAAACCATTAATTATCGAACTTTTAAACCAGAACGCGACGGATTATTTTGCGCCAAGATTTTTGGTCCCATTAAAGATTATGAATGTTTGTGCGGCAAATATAAGCGTTTGAAACATCGGGGCGTGGTTTGCGAACGCTGCGGTGTAGAAGTAACCAAGTCTTCTGTGCGCCGCGAACGCATGGGACACATCGAATTGGCAACGCCGGTGGCGCATATTTGGTTTTTAAAGTCTTTGCCGTCACGAATTGGTTTATTACTTGATTTAACCTTGCGGGAAATCGAACGCGTTTTATATTTTGAATCATTTATCGTCATCGATCCGGGCATGACGCCTTTAGAAAAGCATCAATTGCTCAATGAAGATGCTTATAAAGAAGCCGTTGATATGTACGGTCACGAATTTAAAGCGATGATGGGCGCGGAAGCCATTCAATATATCTTGAAAAACATGAACTTAGAAAACGAAATTCAAGATATTCACGAACAACTCAACGCCACGCATTCCGAAACGAAAATCAAGCGTTTATTAAAACGTTTAAAGCTGATGACGTCATTACTCGATTCTGGCAATAAACCGGAATGGATGATTTTAGAAGTGTTGCCCGTATTGCCGCCGGATTTGCGTCCTTTGGTGCCGTTGGATTCAGGGCGCTTTGCAACTTCTGATTTGAATGATTTATATCGCCGTGTGATTAACCGCAATAATCGTTTGAAACGTTTATTAGAATTGTATGCACCGGATATTATCGTGCGCAACGAAAAACGTATGTTACAAGAAGCGGTCGATTCATTATTGGATAACGGTCGCCGCGGTCGCACCGTCACCGGAACCAATAAACGTCCGTTAAAATCTTTAGCCGATATGATTAAAGGAAAACAAGGACGTTTCCGGCAAAATTTGTTAGGAAAACGGGTGGACTATTCCGGAAGATCCGTCATTGTGGTGGGACCGACTTTGCGTTTGCATCAATGCGGATTGCCCAAACGTATGGCGCTGGAATTATTTAAGCCTTTCATTTTCCATTATTTAATTACCAATGAATTTGCCTCCACCATTAAAGCTGCCAAATTAATGGTAGAACGCGATGAACCTGCAGTTTGGGACGCTTTGGAATTTGTGATTCGTCAACACCCCGTTATGCTCAACCGCGCGCCGACTTTGCACCGGCTCGGTATTCAAGCATTTGAACCGATTTTAATTGAAGGGAAAGCCATTCAATTGCACCCGTTGGCTTGTGCGGCGTTTAACGCGGACTTTGACGGCGACCAAATGGCGGTGCACGTGCCGTTATCTTTGGAAGCACAATTGGAAGCGCGCACTTTGATGATGAGTTCCAATAATATTTTATCGCCGGCAAATGGTGAGCCGATTATTGTACCGTCGCAAGATATGGTTTTGGGACTTTATTACATGACGCGGGAACGGATTAATGCCAAAGGTGAAGGCATGCGCTTTACCGACGTTAAAGAAGTAGAACGCGCTTATCAAAACGGTTTAGTGGATTTACAAGCCATTATTGAAGTGCGTTTGCCGCATTATGAAGAAAATGGCACCGGTGAAGGAACATTGGTGAGAACAAAAACCACCGTGGGGCGGGCTTTATTGTCTCAAATTTTACCGAAAGGACTTTCTTTTTCTTACATCGATAAACCGATGAAAAAGAAAGCTATTTCTGCATTAATTAACCAATGTTATCGTCAGCTGGGTTTGAAAGATACCGTTATTTTAGCCGACCAATTAATGTACACCGGTTACCATTACGCGACTCGTTCGGGATCTTCTATCGGCGTCAGCGATATGGTTGTGCCTGATGCTAAAGCCGAAATTTTGGCGCGTTCTGAAGCGGAAGTAAAAGAAATTGAACATCAATATGCATCAGGATTGTTAACCAGCGGCGAAAAATATAATAAAGTTATCGATATTTGGTCGCGCACAGGGGATCAAGTTGCGCGGAAAATGATGGAGCAGCTGGGAAAAGTTCGCTTGCAAAATCGTCAAGGCGAATGGGTAGAACAAGATTCGTTTAACTCTGTTTACATGATGGCGGATTCTGGCGCGCGGGGGTCAGCGGCGCAAATTCGGCAATTAGCAGGTATGCGGGGATTGATGGCAAAACCAGATGGTTCCATTATTGAAACGCCGATTACGGCAAACTTCCGCGAAGGTTTAAACGTATTGCAATACTTTATTTCTACGCACGGCGCGCGGAAAGGTTTGGCGGATACGGCACTGAAAACGGCAAACTCTGGTTATTTAACGCGGCGTTTGGTTGACGTTGCTCAAGACGTTGTCATTACTGAAGATGATTGCGGAACTACAGAAGGCATTGAAATTCAAGCGGTAGTTGAAGGCGGCGATGTGGTCGTTTCTTTGGCTGATCGGGTATTAGGACGCGTACTTTCTGAACCGGTTATTGATGGTAATACGGGTGAAGTGGCTTTGGCAGCGGGCACTTTATTGGAAGAACCGCAAATTGCGATTTTGGAAAAAGCCGGCGTTGATCGGGTATTTGTGCGGTCAGTAATTACTTGTGCGACGCGTCACGGCGTTTGCGCGAAATGTTATGGTCGGGATTTAGCGCGCGGTCATTTAGTAACAGCCGGTGAAGCGGTGGGCGTGATTGCGGCGCAATCTATCGGTGAACCTGGAACGCAGTTAACCATGCGTACATTCCATATTGGTGGGGCGGCGCAAAGTGCGGCTTCTATCGGTAGCGTTGAAGTGAAAACTAATGGGGTAGCGCGTTTATCTAATATGAAAACAGTTGTCAATAAAGACGGCAAACTGGTTTCAATTTCTCGCTCTGGAGAATTATCTATTATTGATATGTATGGGCACGAGCGCGAACGCTATAAATTGCCGTACGGTGCGACGCTCAATATTGCTAACGGTGAAGAAGTAAAACAAGGGCAAATTTTAGCAACTTGGGATCCGCATACGCACCCAGTTATTGCTGAAGTGGCAGGTAAAGCGTCATTCTTTGATTTTGAAGACGGCGTGACCGTGCAAACTTCTTCCGATGCGGATACGGGATTGGCAGTATTGACGATTTTGGATAATGCACAACGTCCTACTTCGGCAAAAGATAAACGTCCGTTGATTCAATTATTAGATGAAAACGGTAATCCGGTAACGTCAGCTGGTTCCGAAATTCCAGTGAACTATTTCTTGCCCGCTGGCGCCGTGGTCAACTTAAACGATGGCGATGATATTCATATTGGTGATGTTTTAGCGAGAATTCCGCAAGCTTCCGGAAAATTGTCTGATATTACCGGTGGTTTGCCGCGCGTTGCGGATTTGTTTGAAGCGCGTAAACCCAAAGAACCGGCGATTTTGGCAGAAATTACCGGTACGGTTTCTTTTGGTAAAGAAACAAAAGGTAAACAACGCTTAGTGATTAATAGCGATGATGGGGAAGTCTTTGAGATTTTAATTCCCAAGTGGCGTCGGTTAAATGTGTTTGAAGGTGAGCAAGTTCGAAAAGGGGAAATTCTTGCCGACGGCGAACCCAGTCCACATGATATTTTGCGTTTGAGAGGCGTTCATGAATTAAATGAACATATTGTGCGCGAAATTCAAACGGTTTACCGCTTGCAAGGGGTAAAAATTAACGATAAACATATTGAAGTTATCGTTCGGCAAATGTTGCGTAAAGTTTTGATTCTTGATGCGGGGGAATCTCATTTCATCGCTGGAGAACAAGCGGAATTGACGCGCGTTTTACAAGAAAACGACCGTCTGCAAGCACAAAATAAATTGCCAATCCGTTATGAACCGATTTTAATGGGGATTACGAAGGCTTCGTTGGCAACGGAATCCTTTATTTCAGCAGCTTCTTTCCAAGAAACTACTCGTGTTTTAACGGAAGCATCTGTATTAGGGCAAGTCGATGATTTATTTGGTTTGAAAGAAAACGTGATCGTTGGACGATTAATTCCTGCTGGAACGGGATTGGCTTATCACCAACATCGCCGAAATATGCGTGATGAAGATCGTTTTTTAAATGGCTCTGCGTCATCGAATGAAAAGTCACGTTCTGCTGGCGTTTTAGAAGCTACTGATGAGGAAAGTGCAGGAGATTGATTATCTTGACTTTCAATGACTATCAGCGTACCATGCCGCACCTTTGGCGTGGTGGCGCTGATTTTACTGTATCTAAATTTGGAGAATGCTGTTATGGCAACAATTAATCAATTGGTGCGCAAGCCGCGTGTCAAGCTGGTCGATAAAAATAATGTTCCTGCCTTACAGGAATGTCCTCAAAAGCGTGGCGTTTGTACACGCGTTTATACAACAACGCCGAAAAAACCGAACTCGGCTATGCGCAAGGTTGCACGTACGCGTTTAACTAACAAGTACGAAGTAACTGCCTATATTGGTGGTGAAGGGCACAACCTGCAAGAACACAGTTTAGTGTTGATTCGAGGCGGACGGGTGAAGGATTTACCAGGGGTGCGATACCACATTGTGCGTGGCGCATTAGACACCGCCGGCGTTAAAGACCGCAAAAAAGGGCGCTCAAAATATGGCGCAAAGCGTCCTAAAGCTTAATTTTTAAGGAATTTATAATGTCAAGAAGAGTGCGAGCACCGATTCGGCATATTTTGCCTGATCCAAAATTCGGCAATGTTATGGTTGCTAAATTCGTCAATATGTTAATGGTTGACGGTAAGAAATCTGTTGCGGAAAAAGTTGTTTATCAAGCATTAGAAACTGCTGGTAAAAAGAAGAATATGGAAGCAATTAGTCTCTTAGAAGAGGCTTTGGATAAAGTTCGTCCGGCGGTAGAGGTAAAATCTCGCCGTGTTGGGGGCGCGACCTATCAAGTTCCCGTGGAAGTCCGTCCTGTTCGTCAAAATGCATTGGCAATGCGTTGGTTGATTGAAGCTGCGAGAAATCGTAACGAAAAATCTATGGCTGAAAGACTGGCTAATGAGTTTTTAGAAGCTGTGGAAGAGCGCGGTGCTGCTGTGAAAAAACGCGATGAAACACACCGTATGGCAGAAGCGAACAAGGCCTTTGCTCATTTCCGTTGGTAATCATTTCAATTAA
The DNA here is from genome assembly GCF_001263335.1 of Dichelobacter nodosus. Lineage (GTDB taxonomy): Bacteria > Pseudomonadota > Gammaproteobacteria > Cardiobacteriales > Cardiobacteriaceae > Dichelobacter > Dichelobacter nodosus. The sequence continues at coordinate 2,264 of NZ_LGVW01000015.1, read as the reverse complement.
TCAATTAGGAGGGTCTCGTGGCACGCGAAACCAGTATTAATAAATATCGAAATCTCGGCATCATGGCGCACATCGATGCCGGTAAAACAACGACGACGGAGCGGATTCTTTTCTATACCGGTGTTTCTCATAAATTGGGCGAAGTTCATGAAGGCGCCGCAACGATGGACTGGATGGAGCAAGAACAAGAGCGCGGCATCACCATTACTTCTGCAGCGACTACTTGCTTCTGGCAAGGTATGGCGGGTCAATTTGATAAACACCGCATCAATATTATTGATACTCCAGGGCACGTGGATTTCACCATTGAAGTAGAGCGTTCTTTGCGCGTATTAGATGGTGCTTGTTTGGTATTGTGTTCTGTTGGTGGCGTTCAACCGCAAACGGAAACAGTTTGGCGCCAAGCAAATAAATATAAAGTTCCCCGCATCGCTTATGTTAATAAAATGGATCGCACCGGCGCGAACTTTTTACGCGTTGTCAAACAAATGCACGATCGCTTGAAGGCTAATGCTGTGCCGTTGCAATTACCTGTGGGTGCTGAAGACACTTTCAAAGGGGTAGTTGACCTTATCAAAATGAAAGAGATCATTTGGGACGAAGAAACCAACGGTCTTAAATTTGAATATGGCGATATTCCAGAAGAAATGCGCGCCCAAGCGGAAGAATATCGGGAAAAATTGGTAGAAGCCGCCGCCGAATCTTCAGAAGAATTGATGGATAAATACTTAGAATCCGGCACATTATCCGAAGAAGAAATTATTGCAGGATTGCGGCAACGTACTATCGCTAACGAAATCATTCCTGTGTTGTGTGGTTCTTCCTTTAAGAATAAAGGCGTGCAAGCGATGCTGGATAAAGTAATTGAATTATTACCGTCTCCAGTAGATGTGCCGGCAATTCAAGGCGTTAACCCTAATACCAATGAAACTGAAAAACGTGAGTCAACCGATGATGCACCTTTTTCTGCTTTGGCATTTAAAATCGCAACCGATCCCTTTGTTGGTACTTTAACATTCGTGCGCTGCTATTCAGGCGTGTTGGAAGCGGGTACCACTGTTTTGAACTCTGTCAAAGATAAAAAAGAACGGATTGGTCGTATTGTGCAAATGCACTCTAATTCTCGCGTGGAAATTAAAGAAGTTCATGCGGGCGATATTGCCGCTTGTATTGGTTTAAAAGAAGTGGTTACGGGCGAAACTTTGTGTGATGTTAACGCCCCGATTATTTTGGAACGTATGGAATTCCCTGAGCCGGTTATTGCGGTTGCCGTTGAACCTAAAACGAAAGCTGACCAAGAGAAAATGGGTTTGGCATTAGCAAAATTGGCGCAAGAAGATCCTTCTTTCCGTGTGCACACCGATGAAGAAACCGGACAAACAATTATTTCCGGAATGGGTGAATTGCATCTTGAAATCATCGTGGATCGCATGAAGCGCGAATTTAAGGTGGAAGCTAACGTTGGTGCGCCGCAAGTTGCTTATCGAGAAACGATTCGTGAATCTGTTGAGCAAGAAGGTAAATTTGTTCGCCAATCAGGCGGTCGTGGTCAGTTTGGTCATGTGTGGTTGCGTATTGAGCCACAAGAACCCGGATTTGGCTATGAATTTGTGAACCAAATTGTCGGCGGGGTTGTACCAAAAGAATATATTCCCGCGGTTGACAAAGGTGTTCAAGAACAAATGCAAAATGGCGTTCTTGCCGGATATCCAGTCGTTGATATCAAAGTGACTTTGTATGATGGTTCATATCATGAAGTTGACTCTTCAGAAATGGCGTTCAAATTAGCGGCTGCCGAAGGCTTTAAACTCGGCGCGCGCAAAGCAAAACCTGTTTTACTTGAACCGATGATGAAAGTTGAAGTCTCTACTCCTGAAGAATATATGGGAGATGTTATTGGGGATTTAAACAGTCGTCGCGGACTCATTCAAGGAATGGATGACGAACTCACAGGAAAAGTTATCCATGCACAAGTTCCCCTTGCTAATATGTTTGGCTATGCAACTTCGTTACGCTCATTAACACAGGGGCGAGCGAATTACTCAATGGAGTTCGATTGCTACAATGAAGCACCGAATAACGTTGTAGAAGAAGTAATTAAAAGTAAATCTAAATAAATCGGAGTATTAATCAAATGTCAAAAGAGAAATTTGAGCGTGCGAAACCCCACGTAAACGTAGGTACCATAGGACACGTAGACCATGGTAAAACCACATTAACAGCGGCGTTAACAAAAGTAAGTGCGGCACGATTTGGAAGTGCGG
>NZ_LGVW01000014.1 GCF_001263335.1 Dichelobacter nodosus | reverse complement strand
CCTCAACTTGAGGCTCACGGGAAAATCAATGACTTGCGTCATATTTTCGCTAAATTCACCCGCTTTAAATGTTGGAACACCAACATTATGATTTCCGCTTTCATTTTTAAATGTTGGATTACAAGCATTATAATTTTCTCTTTCAATTTCAGCGATTAACGCTTGTGTTTCTTTATTTTGTAAAAAGAAGGTTGGGCGGTCTTTGTTTGCGCCACCGCTGGCTTTGTGTAAATCGTTTAAAGAATAGAGGTTCTCAAAAACATTAATTGCTTTATTGAGAATAGATAAAGGCTCAGCCTGAAGATTAGACATGTGCAGTCTCCT
>NZ_LGVW01000013.1 GCF_001263335.1 Dichelobacter nodosus | reverse complement strand
ACGCTCCAATTCCGGCAGATGTTTTGTCCAGACTTGCTCGCCGATTTTGGCGACTTCCTGCCATTGTTCCGGCGACGGCAGCGGTTCGGGGAAGACTTTATGCGCCGGCGGAAACCCTGCTTTCTTTTCCTTCTCACGTAACAACGCAAGAATGCTGCTATTTTCCGGTGAACTTTCCCAACCTTTATCCGGTGTAATCGGTCTTCTGATGCCGTATTCATCTACATATTCCGGCGCCGTCACCGTGCCTTTATAGCCCAATTTCGCCGCTTGCCGTGCGCTCAAACTCATCAGCGTGCAGCGGCAGTTATGCGTGAAGACTCCTTTGGCAGCTATAATGCCTTCGAGGTTTAAATCATAAACGTGACCAGCATAATCAAATCGGCGAATATCTGGCCGTCATCGGCGATAGTCAATAATCCAGAACTGAAACGTCCCAGTCGGCAGGGCGTGCCTCTCCGATTTGGTAGAACTGCTTCACCAGCTTCACGTATTCCAGAAAATCTCGGTTTTCTGTAGCCAGACGATTGACCATATCCCAATCGATTTCGTCACGTTCTCGAGCTGGAATCAACACTTGGCTGTCGGCAGGGTTTTCCACGTCCAGCTTGATGAAACCGATACCGTGGGCGGCAAACAACATTCGCAGTTCCTTCAGCGTATCGGTGCCGCCGATTTCCGCAGCGACTAAATAGCCGAAATTGCCCCACGACGAATTTGATACAGCTTGAAAGAAACACTCACGCACGTTCGAACGGTTGAGCAGTAACTTGACTTCGAATGACCATAACTTGGTGCGCTTGTCGGAATACTGCATTACGCAGTCGCGCACTTCACGATGCCATTCCTTGCCTAAATCTTCCATACCTACCACGTCAGGGTAAAGCCAGCGGTTGCCGTTCGGACCGCGCTTGTTCGAAGAACGCTTCTCGTCGATGCGTTTGGAAAAAACGCCAAACTCCTCCCATAGGTATTGCGAGAGCAGCGGGTACAGAGCGTGTTCATCAATTTTCAAAGCACTTGCATCAGCAGCCATTGGCGTGCTCTTGCTTTCGGCAGCTGTCACTTCGGCGCTGTCCGAGCGCTCCGAATAGTAGTACTTGCGCGGTCGTCCTTCAGTTGTTTTGAGTTTGGGATATTTCTTTTGCAACTGTGGACGTTGTGAACCGATTTCTGCGACGAGCTGCTGCACCAAATCCGCATCAGATTTGATGTAATCGCCGCGGCTGTTGGCGCGTTTTTCTTGGCATTCAACCGGATAAGTGTCGAATATCCACTCGGCAATCTGCCGTGCGGTAAATTTTTCTTCAGGTTGAGCTTTTAAATAGCCGATAACAATTTTTGCTAGATTTAGTGCCATATCATTCCTTCCAATCCTCTGCAGCCAGCGGTAATTCGTTGAGCTCGGCGCGCGCCTCACGCCAGCAGGGATAATGCTCTTCAAGGATAGCGGTGAAGCGAATATTGTGCGTGGGTTCGATCAAATGAGCCATTTCATGCACGATGACGTACTCCAATAAATCCTTAGGTTTTTTCACCAGTTCTGTATTGAGGCGGATATTTCCCTCTGCATAATTACAACTTCCCCACTTGGTTTTCATTCGTTGTAGGAAATATTTTGAGACCTTCACTTTAAGCTTTTGTTCCCACTTTTGAATCAGTGGCGGTACGACCTCGTGCAGTAATGCCTTGTGCCATTCATGCATCACCTCTGCGCGTTTGTCTGCACTGCTGCCCGGACGAACAATTAGGGTGATCCGTTTATTGTTGAGGACAACACTAGGCTTTACATGCTGGTAGTTCACCGTCATTAGGTAACGCCGTCCCCAAACGTGGTGGCTCTCACGCTCAACGAACTGGCGTGGTGTTTCTCGTGCCTGACATTTCAGTTTTTTCTGCTGTTCCCGAATCCAGAGCAACTTAGAGATCGCGTAGGCACGCGCTACTTCTAGGCGAATATTGGTTGGGGTGGAGAGGGTCACGCGTCCATCAGGCGGATGAACGGTGAGGTGAACATTCTTGATGTCCTTTCTGATCAGCGCTATTGAAATTTCGCCCAGTTGGAGCATGTCGTTGCTCATCGGTACCCCGGTTGGTTCTTGATGATTTCGAAAATAGCCTGCGTCGCCGTTTGATCTTTCGACATGATGGGAAACAGTGCATTGAGCACCTGCTTCTCACGAACGTCATCTCCATACCAATTTGCTGGCGCCTGCTCTCGCATCGCCTGATCAAGTTTGAGCGCGAGCGCGGCTTTATCATTGTCGTTCGTCGGACAAACGAACGTTTTATCCGTCGAAATGCTAGCCAGATTGTTGAAGAGAACGATCGCTTCCGGGTGACCGTTGAGCACGCGCGGATAGTTACCTGTATTCTTGGTTGCCATCTTTTTCACCAACTCTTCAACTTTCTGGAGGAATTGCTTGTAAGCAGCGGTATCGTCGCACTGTTGTTTGATCAGATCTTCGAGGAGCTTGGAAATCTCGTCGTAAAACTTCGGATCAGTCAGTTGTTCCCGAACAATCGTCTTGCGTATGTTGTTGATGATGCCTTCAGCAATCGCATTATTCGATAGCTTGCCTTTCTGGTTGAACTTCTTGGCAATGGCATCGTGAATGCCGGTTTCGATGATCAGCTCGGTCAGTGAGAGCAAACTAAGATTTCCCAAATCTTCGGCTGGATCTGCTTGAATGTAGGTGTTGATGAGGTGACGCATATCCGCTTCATAAGGTTTAATGTCCAATTCTTCGCCCGAATGCATCTTGATCGCTGTGTGCGTGTCGCTGTAGAACTCGACCTCCTTTTCAAGTGCAGCAATATCAGCCGCCGAATATCCCGCGTCCTCGAGATTCTGGGCAATTTCTGCATAAGCGCGCAGGAATGTGGCTGTTGACTTGTAGAAAGAGATGCGCAGCGGTTCGGTGTTTAGCAATGCTTCTGGATCGTTGGCATCACCGCAGAAATAGTGGAGATACTGCTCTATTTCGCGAGGTATAGTCACCGGTTCACATAAGTAGCGCAGTGCTTCTCGGGCGGCATCGAGCCGCGCTTTGCCTTCCTTTAACCAATCTTTTACAACTACGTTGCCGTTATCGCCATCTTCATCGATATCCAGCTCGTCCGAAGTGTAGACGGCAATGGAGTTCTGCACTTTCTCAAACAATTCTTTATAGTCAACGATGTGACCGTAACCCTTATCGTCGCCGTCGAGCCGGTTTGTGCGACAAATAGCTTGAAATAGATTGTGATCGCGCAGCTCGTTATCAAGGTAAATGTAGGTACAGGAAGGCGCATCGAATCCAGTCAGTAGCTTACTTACCACGATCAGCAACTTCAGATTGGCAGGCTCATTAATGAAGCGCTGCTTGGTTTTATCTTCGTAGTCCTTAGTGGTTTGATTCTTCTGCAGGACGTGCTGGGTGTAAGTATCAAACTTGTAACGCTCATCGCTGTCCTCGGGCTCGCGCGAAATCGCGTTATGGTTAGGTTCGTAGGACGTAATAATGCCGCAGTGCTTGCCAAATGACGTGTTTTGAAATAAACGGAAATAGTGACAGGCGTCGTAGATGGAGGCTGCCACCAGAATAGCCGTGCCTCGATCATTGTTGAGACGCGGCTGGACTCCAAAGTCGTGAATGATGTCAGCAATAATGCGCTGCTTGCGTTCACCGGAACTCATCAGCTTTTCCATCGTTGCCCAGCGTTTTCGTAGAACCGAACGCTGAAAGTTGTTCAATCCTTTAGTTTTTTGTTCAAACCATGCATCGATAGCTTCCTTTGACGTTAGACGTTGAGGCACGTTGCGCGCTTCATATTTCAGATCAAGCACCACTTTATCTGCCACCGCTTCATTGAATTTGTAGGTGTGGATATAAGTGCCGAAAACCTCGCGAGTGGTTTGTTTGTCTTTGCGCAATAGAGGCGTACCGGTGAAACCGATGAAAATGGCGTCCTTGAGCCATCGCTTCATCTGTTTGTTCATATCGCCGCCTTGCGTGCGATGACATTCATCAACAAAGACGTATACATTGCCTACCACTTTCGGAGGTTCGCTCTTCAAATCGGTTGTATCAAACTTGTGGATCAATGCACACATCAAACGCGGCGTAGCTGCTCCTAGCTTTTCAATCAATTCCGCGCGCGAGGTGATGCGCGGCGATGCTGCATGCTCACCAATTACCCCTGCATTACGCATCACCCCCGCTATTTGCTTATCCAACTCATCGCGGTCAGTAATGACTAAGACGCGGGCGTGCGGATCAAATTCCAGTAACCATTTAGCAAGCAACACCATCAAAATGCTCTTGCCGCTGCCTTGGGTGTGCCAAATTACACCGCCTTCTTTCTGCTTCACTCGTTCCTGTGCTGCTTTCACGCCGTGGTATTGATGAACGCGCGGCACCTTTTTTTGCCCAGCATCGAAGATAATGAAGTTGCGAATCAGATCCAGCAAGCGCACTTTGTCAAACATTTGCGCCAAAGGTTTATCGAGCAGCGCACCTTCTGCGATGGGCTCTGATGCGGCTGTGTCTTTATCTTTCCATTCGACGAAAAACTTTTCAGGGGTACCTGTGGTGCCGTAACGTAAACCTTGCGAATCGTTTCCTGCCAGCACTAACTGCACCGTGCTGAAAAATCCTTTATTGAAAATCTCTTCCTGATTGGTAATAAGCTGACGAATACCGTCGGCAACCTCCACCGAACCGCGTTTCAACTCAATAACAGCGATCGCGATGCCATTGATGTAAACAACCAAATCAGGTCGCCGTTCGTAGCCGCCGCGCAATGTAACCTCTTCAGCCAAACCAAAATCGTTGTTGTCAGGCGTTTCCCAATCAATGAGGTGTACAGTTTCATGCGCCTGCCCAGCTGCAATCTGCACCGGCACACCATAGCGTAGCAGTTGGTAGGTGCGCAGATTGGCTTGGTACAAAGTGATGTCGGTGGAATCGGTGGCGGTTAGGAGCTTTTGCAGCGCCGCAGAAATATGCGCGTCGGAATAACCACGCTTTTTGAGGTTATCGCGCAAAAAACCTGCTTCGAGGCATCGGTTGTTGTCGCGTTTACTCCAATCACCTAAGTAATTGTACCCAAGACAGTCAGGACGACTTGCAGCGGTAAATAGGGCAACCACGCGGTTCTGCGTCTTGCGTTCGGATCTGGCTTTTTCAGACATTGCTACTTCCTTTGGAAACTTTTTTCAATTCTTTTGGAAGGAAGGCATCAATTTCCTCATCGGAAAAAGTCATGTCTTCCAGCTTTTTTAATGATTTTTGTGCGTTGCTGTACGCTTTAAAATTGGTGCTAGGCGCTCTGGCGTAAACTGCGTGCAGCTCATCGAGAAGCGCATCTCTACGTGCCCGAATAGACTCCAACGGAATATCCCATTTATTCTTGGGCATGATGTACAGCATATCCAGATCGGAAATGCCATTGATGCCTGTTTTTCTGCCAAACGAGCCGATTTGAAGCGTGTTCGCGGTTTTTGATTCTGTATTGCGGAATTGCTTGTTCAGCGCCGACGTGAGTTCGCCATAGCGCATGCTGATCATCTCTCTGTTACTCACCGCCAGATTGTCAATAAAGTTAGAAAACATTTTCGCAACGCTCATACCAGCCTCGTCTTTCCAGTGAGCAGCTCCTGCATCATGGCTTGCTTGATGTTGTGAGTTTTATCTCGTCTCGCTTCGAGGGCTGACAGCTCGGCGTCCATCTCAGAAAGAACGGTAGCGATAGCGCATTGTTCAACGTAGCTCGGGAACATGATTTCCAAGTTGCGAACGTCGCCGCTGTTTATGGCGGGATAATTCGAGCCAGTTAGTAAAGTATCGATCTGACGATTTACATCAGCAGCAAAAAAATGGCTGAAGACAAAGGCTGGACATGTAACGCCTTCGCGGCAACGAATCACACAAAATCCTGTTGAACATACCCAGTGCCCTGCGTCGCCTTTAAACAGCAAATGTGATTGCAGATTCGGCCTGACTGTTGAAACAAGCACATCGTTTGGCATCAATTTTCTTCGAGCGCGCGATGGGGCATCGATAAATACTTGTTCGGAGTGGCTTCTCAATTGGCCGCGATCTACATCCTCTAATGAGATGTAGTTAAACCAGAAATCGGTGGCGGTATCAGCACCAAGATTTTCGGGGTCAGTGTCAACTACGTCACCCAAGCGTTTAAGCTGCCACTCCCCACTGAACCCCGGCAGACGAGTTTCACCAGTGAGTAGTTGCTGCATGGTCGCCTGCTTCAGATCGCGCTTCTTGGCGATCATTTTGTCAAGGGTGGCGAGCAATGCATCGACATCGCTCAGGGCTTGGGCGATGGCGCGTTGTTCGGTTTCGGTCGGGGGTAATGGGATTTTGGTTTTTCGAATAATCCCGTTGTAAAGCCGAGATATTGTGCTTCCTTCCGGCGAAGCCCATTTTATTGCCTGATAGCATTGATAAAGATATTCGTTTTTTATCTTGGTGCGATCAATGTCGAGCCAAACGATGTTGGAGTCTTGGAAATATGCATCTTCTCCATCGTAAATAACTGTTTTTCCCAATGTCCCCGCAGCCGACAGCAAGACGTCGCCTTTTTTTGGAAAGGAATATTTTCTTTTATATTCACGATAGAGGTTGCCAGAAATAAAGGCATCAGGAGCCCTACCAAAAGTTCCAATCTTGAAAAAAGGAATATCTCCAGTGGGATTTGTTTGTTCCGAAAAAATGCGCTTGCACATCCGAATTTCTGCTAATTCCCCCAGGGATGCATCTTTCCAATCCTCAGGAATAACCCCCACCTCAGTCATTTTGTAACCAGACCTCAGTTCCATACCGCCCCCATTTTCTTGAGGTGTTCTTCCACCCGTGCTGATAGTGCTTCGAGTTCTTTAGTCAGCGTCGGCAGCGGCGTGGCATAGCGTTCCGCAAGCTGGCGGATGCGGCTGGTGAGGGTTTGAGAAATGCGATCCAGCTCGTTTTGCACGGCATCAGCCAAGTTTGCCAGCCATTTATCGTCTACTACAAGTTGCTTGATTTCGTCCTCGGTCAGTTTGGGATACTTATCATTTACTTTGGCTTCAAGATCGTCTTTTGCTACTTTCAGCTTGGCTTTGATATCGGTTTGTTCGTCAAGCAAGTCGGCGTAGTCTTTTAGCACCTTATATTCCTCGGCGCAGTCAGGATCTTTGTTGATTTCCTTCAGGCGAGTTTTGACAGCCTTGGCAGTAATCTTCTGCTTATCACCTTCGCCTTCGATGATCTCAGTCATCAATCCTTCTTCGCCGCTGTTTTCTTCCATCATTTCTTGAAGTTGTTGTTCGATATCTGCCAGTTTGGTTTCCAGTGTTTCAATGGCATCGTGTTCAGTGATGAAATAACGAGCGATCAGAATGGGCGTGGGAACCAGTTCGGATTTGAAGCGGCGCTTGCCTTTTGTGTAATCAAAAGGTTCTTTTGGCCACGCCAATTTTCCATTTGCATCTTTGATTTTAACCACTTCACGCGGTTGTGCCCCAGCCTGCCAACCTACGTTGGCTATCAGATAGCAGTCGTCTTGCATTGTCTCACCCCAATAGTCCATGAGGTGTTGATATACGTCATAGGCATTGATGAGGGGCGTTGGCTTGAATCGGGCAAGTAAATCTTCGGATAGCGCCTTAATCAGTTGTTTTGGATTGCTGTTTTTCGCAAATCCCTTCAGTTGTGGAATATTGACCTGCTTCCACTCAGCAAAGATTTGGGTGATCGCCTGATTGAATGCGGTAAATTCAGAATGTGCAAAAATGGCAGTTTTCACTTCGGCGATGGGCAACGTCAACTGCGCATAACCGGTGCGTCCGGCTGATGCGAACAGGGTATTACGCACACCGGGGAACACCTTCCAATAATCGCTCAACGCATCTAGGTCACGCTCTGGTATCCCGCCACGTAAATGACCGTCAATATCTTGAAGGTCTTCAGGTTCGGTGCTGTCGATGTAGCGGGGTAGGTTGAGATTGTAGTCATTCTTGGGGGCTGAGATCTCAGTTAGCGGCACCATGCGCGAGTAGCGTGGCAACTCTGTCAACTTGGTGAAGGTATCGACGATCTTATGAATGTCTTGCTCACGGAGGCGATTTTTGGCTCCATCTTTGATGAAACCCTTGGAGGCGTCAATCATGAAGATGCCTTTGCGTTCGGAAGCGGTTTCCTTGTCCAGCACTAGAATGCAGGCGGGAATACCTGTGCCGTAAAACAGATTGCTTGGTAAGCCAATGATCCCTTTGAGGATACCTGACTGCACCAGCTTTTCGCGAATGACAGCCTCGGCATTGCCTCGGAAAAGAACACCGTGAGGGAGAATGCAGGCGCCTTTGCCAGTGCTCTTCATTGAGCGAATGATATGCAGCAAATAAGCGTAGTCGCCTTGCTTTTTAGGCGGTTCGCCCCAAACAAAACGTTGGTATGCATCGTTGGCAGGGGTTAGACCGGTGCTCCAAGTTTTATCCGAAAACGGCGGATTGGCGACAACGTAGTCATAAGTACGCAACAACTCGCCATCTTTAAATTTCGGCGAGGTCAGCGTGTTGCCCTGCAGAATGTTAGCGGTTGGAAAATCGTGCAGGATCATGTTCATACGAGCGAGACCAGCGGTGGTTACGTCCATTTCCTGCCCTTCCAACGTAATGGGTTTTCCAGCTTCAGCGGCTACTTTGAGCAGTAAGGATCCAGAACCACAGGTGGGGTCATACGCAGTGGTTGATGCCACTGTATTAGCAGGGGAAATGCCCACGATTTTCGCCATGATGCGACTAACTTCTGATGGCGTATAGAACTGACCTTTGCTTTTGCCACTTTGCGAGGCGAAGTGCCGCATCAGATATTCGTAGGCATCGCCCAGAATATCGTCATTCTCGGCGCGGTTCTTCGAGAAATTCAGTTCGGGCTTTTGGAAGATGCCGATCAGGTTGCTGATGCGATCCACCATCGCCTGACCCTCACCAAGTTTATTCGGGTCGTTAAAATCAGGAAAATCGCTGCGAGCGAGGCGAGTGTTGGCATCGATCAAGGGTTGAATAATCTGTGTATTGATCTTGTCGCCGATATCGCTTTTGCCTTTGAGGGCAATCATGTCTTTGAAGCTGGCGCCGGGCGGAATAGTGACTGGCGGAAAATCATCAGAATCACCGTATTTATCCGAGATGTATTTGATGAACAGCATGAATAGAACGTAGTCTTTGTATTGACTGGCGTCCATACCGCCGCGCAATTCATCGCAAGATGCCCAGAGTGATGAGTAAAGATCTGATTTCTTGATTGCCATTTATATTCCTATTTCTATGTTGTGCTTATTACTAGGGTGTATTTTACGTTTTCGATGCCGTACAAGACCAGCGGATCGCTAAGTTAAAGCCAGCGCTTCAATGCAGATAATTGAGGGCGATTTATCGAATGATTTCGTTATTACGATTGCCATCATTCATTTCTACGACTTTTCTTTGTACCATATTCACTATTGAAATTGTGGCAGGACTACCAAGATTAGTATTTGAAACTTAAAAAGGTTAACAGCCTATTTTTATTCATCGTATTGATCATTTATATTTTTTCGCCTTCCCTGCCATATCATCAAGCGGAAATATTTGTTTTGTAGAGTAGCGGCATCTTTTAACTGGGAGATAAAGATGCTGCAACAATATCCATCATTGGCTGAAAAACCCCGTTTAACCGTTTCTTTTGCGCAAACTGACGCCGAAATTGAAGAGGCACAACGTCTGCGTTATCAAATATTTGCCGAAGAAATGGGCGCAAAAATCGAAAGCGATCAAAAACGCGATTGCGATCAATACGATCCCTATTGCCAACATTTAATCGTACGCAATCCAGAAGGATTAGTGATCGGTTGCTACCGATTATTAACCGCCGCCAGTGCGCAAGCATTAGGCAGTTGGTACAGCGAAAGCGAATTTAACATGGAACCGCTGCGCGATTTATTGCCGCAAACTATCGAACTCGGGCGCGCCTGCGTGCACCCCGATTATCGAAACGGTGCCACCGTCATGATGTTATGGTCGGGATTAATGCGCTTTGTTTTGCAGCAAAACGTGCGCTACATGATCGGTTGTGCCAGCGTTTGTTTGGAAGACGGCGGCATCACGGCAAGCGCGTTATATCACCAATTAAGCCAAAAACACGGTTGCCCCGAATGTTATCGCGTCACGCCGCACCACCCCTTGCCGCTGCACCCGTTAAACGAAAATATCGAGCCAGAATGTCCGCCGTTATTAAAAGGATATTTGCGCGCCGGCGCTTCTATTTGCAGTCAACCCGCTTGGGATCAGGATTTTAACTGCGCGGATATGTTAATCATGATGCCGCTGGAAAAAATCAATCGCCGCTACTGGAACCATTTTGCAAAATAAGGACGAAATCATGATTTTTTACTGGCGATTAGGACGCATCGGGCTCCATCTCATTTCCGGAATTTTACAACTCGCACTCATCTTTCCCTTTTTCGATAAAACCCAAAAGCAACAGCGGATTCAACATTGGTCGCAGCAATTGCTGCATATATGCGGCGTGCAATTAACCGTTTACGGCGCTATTCCGTCAAGCGCAGGGAAATTATTAGTTGCCAATCATATTTCTTGGTTGGATATTTTCATCATCAACGCCGTATCGCCCCAACGATTTATCGCTAAAGAAGATATTCGCCATTGGTGGCTCATTGGTTATTTGGTAGCGCAAGCGGACACGATTTTTATCCGCCGCAGCCGTCACGCCGTCAATACTCAAACGCTGCACAACATTGCATTAGCGCTGCGCGAAGGCGAAGCTATTGCGCTTTTTCCGGAAGGAACAACGTCTAACGGTGCAGAAATTTTGCCGTTTAAAAGCAGTTTTTTACAAGCGGCAATTGATGCCAAAGCCATGATTACGCCGCTGTGTTGTTATTATCCTGATGAAGCTGGGCGTGCGGATACGGCGATGGCGTATTACGGCGAAATCAGTTTGTGGCAATCGTTATCGGTGTTATTAAAACGCAAAAAAAGCCGCGCCGTTGTGCATTTTTTGCCGGCAGAAACCGCGGAAATGGATCGCCATCAACTAGCGCAGCATTTGCGGCAACAATTGCTGCACGTTTTATATCAACCGCACGGTTTAGCAACAGAACTCAATCAAGTTGAAAACGACGGCTATGCGCTGGATTCTCCTTTAAAGATTTAAAAATTAACCATAAAAAAAGCTACGCTTGGCGTAGCTTTTTTTGTCGCTGGCAACAATTATTTACGCGGTTTCTTCTTCTTAGCTGGATCAGCTTTGGGTTGGTTAACCGCATCTTTTAGTTTTTTACCCGCTTTAAATGCTGGAGTTGTACTGGCTGCAATATTAATTTTTTCGCGGGTGCGTGGATTATGTCCAATCCGAGCAGAACGTTCACGCGTTTCAAATGTACCAAAACCGATTAGGGTTACTTTGTCGCCTTTAACTAAAGATTCGGTTACACAATCGGTGAATGCGTCCAATGCTTTGCCCGCTTGAGCTTTGGTGATGCCCGCTGCTTCGGCAATGACATCAACTAATTCGGTTTTATTCATAATTCCTTGTACCTATATTGAATGAAGAGAGAATCCTGCGGTGTTGCCACGCGCGCACAAATTGTTACCGATGACAATATCACATGTCAAACTTTTTTCTTCACAATTCATGACAATACGCGGCGCCACCAAATATCCCCAAAACCAAAAAATATTTTTTTACAATAAAAACAAATAATAAAAAATTAAATCTAGCAACGACCAGCCGGCGTCTCATGCATTACCGCATTCACCGTTGGCAAAGATTTTTGCTCAATTCTCGCCTTAAATGGCGCATGATCGGCAACAAAAGCGTGGTCAAAAACTTCATGAATATGGCTTACTGGCACAATTTCCAGCGCCGCTTTCACTTCTTCGGGGATTTCGTCTAAATCTTTAAGATTATCTTCTGGGATTAAAACCATTTTTAAACGCCCCCGCTGCGCCGCCAGTAATTTTTCTTTCAAACCGCCAATGGCTAATACTTTTCCGTGTAAGGTAATCTCGCCGGTCATCGCCAAATCGCCACGCACAGCTTGTTTACTCAAAGCCGACAATAAAGCTGTTGCCATCGCAATGCCCGCGCTGGGGCCGTCTTTTGGCGTTGCGCCTTCGGGCAAATGCAGATGAATGTCATATTCATCAAAACGGAAATTATCATCTAAATCATCTAAATAACTGCGCACAACGGATAATGCCGTGCGAATCGATTCCTGCATCACATCGCCTAATTGCCCCGTATGCGTTAGACGACCTTTTCCGGAAAAAGCAATGCCTTCAATTTGCAGCAATTCTCCGCCGACTGATGTCCAAGCAAGACCCGTAACGCTGCCGATTTTGGCTTGTAAATCTTCATCATTGCGGTGATATTTCGCCACGCCTAAAAAATCTTTTAAATTATTAGGCGTAATCAAAATAGATTTTTGCTTTCCTTCCTGCAAACGGCGCACGCTTTTGCGTGCTAATTTGCCGATTTCGCGCTCTAAATTGCGCACGCCGGCTTCGCGCGTGTAATCTTCGATAACATCATTTAACACGCCGTTTTTAATTTTAAATTCGCTGGCTTTTAACACATTTTCTTTACGTTGCCGCGGCAAGATATAGCGCTTAGCAATTTGAATTTTTTCCTGCGTGGTATAACCCGGCAAACGAATTACTTCCATACGATCAAGCAACGGTTCTGAAATATTGAGCGTATTCGCGGTGGCAATAAATAATACATTGGATAAATCAATATCAGTTTCCAGATAATGATCGTTAAACGTATGATTTTGCGCTGGATCAAGCACTTCTAATAATGCTGCTGCGGGATCGCCATGATGATCGTGTCCGATTTTATCGATTTCATCGAGCAAAATAACGGGATTATTACTGCCCAATTTGCATAATTTCTGCACAATTTTTCCCGGTAACGCGCCGATATACGTGCGCCGATGCCCGCGGATTTCGGCTTCATCATGCAAACCGCCCAAAGCGATGCGGTCAAAATCGCGTCCCGTGGCTTCCGCAATCGATTTTCCCAACGATGTTTTGCCCACTCCCGGCGGGCCAATCAAACAAATAATAGGACCTTTGCCGATGGTTCCGGCTTCTTTTTGGTTATGTTCATTAATTCGTTTTTGTACGGCTAAATATTCCAAAATGCGCTCTTTCACATCTTCCAAACCGTAATGATCGCGGTCTAAAATGCGCGCGGCTTCTTCAAGATCGTAGCGTGCCGGTTTTTCAATTGCCCAAGGATAATCAATCAGCCATTCCAAATAATTACGGATAACGTTTGCTTCCGACGACATCGCCGACATTTGTTTTAATTTATTGAGTTCCGAAAGCGCTTTTTTCTCAACGTCAACCGGCATTTTGGCTTTTTTAATTTGCGCTTCGAGCAATTCGATATCATTTTGCGCTTCGTCCATCTCGCCGAGTTCTTTTTGAATGGCTTTAATTTTTTCGTTGAGATAATACTCGCGTTGATTGCGCTCCATTTGTTGTTTGACGCGGTTTTTGATTTTTTTATTTAATTCATTTTTTTCAGACTCTTGCGCTAATAAAATCATTAACCGCTGACTGCGTTCATAAGCATCTTCCATCGCTAATAAATGCACGCGTTCTTCAATGCGGAAATCCATATGCGCGGCGATGGTATCGCTGATGCGCCCGATATCATTAATACCGCGCAAAGTTTCTAACAATTCATCAGCGCTGCGCTCTTGATTGCGCAAATATTTCGCGAATTCTTCAATGAGAATTTCAACGATGCTGTCATGTTCTTCGCTTTTGGTGCTATTTTTTTCGAGCATATTGCGTTTTTTGGCGCTAAACATTTTTTCATCGTCATTTAACGCTTCCAGATGCACGCGGTACAGTCCTTCAACCAGCGCTTTTACCGTTCCATCGCTTAATTTCGCCATTTGCACGATGCGTCCTAAAGAACCAATTTCATGCAAATCTGCCAAAGTCGGTTCAACAATTGCCGGATCGCGTTGTGGTACCAACAATAACTCCTGACTGCCATTCATTGCCGCATCCAAAGCCGCAATAGATTTTTCGCGTCCAATAAATAATGGCACGATCACATGCGGAAAGACGACGACATCGCGTAATGGCAAAATCGGATAAATTTTGTCTGTCATAATGTCCTCAAATTTAAGCAGTTTTCATGATTTTAGTCGGCTGTGTTCCGTCATTGACGTTTTCAGCGCTGATCACGATTTTTTCAACATCAGTTGACGTTGTGGGTAGTTCAAACATGGTATCTAGCAATAATTGCTCAACGATTGACCGCAATCCTCGGGCGCCGGTTTTGCGCGCAATCGCTTTTTGCGCAATTGCAGTGAGCGCGGCATCTTCAAATTCTAAATCAACCTGTTCATAACTGAATATTTTGCTAAATTGGCGCACGATTGCGTTTTTAGGCTCCGTTAAAATGCGCACCAATGCGGATTCATCTAAAGTATCGAGCAAAGTCACGATCGGGAGCCGTCCCACAAATTCGGGAATCAAACCAAATTTCACCAAATCTTCCGGCTCAACTTGTTTCAATAATTGCGCTTCCGCACCTTCTACCAAACTGTTTTTACCGCGTACCGCGGCATTAAAGCCAATGCTGCCTTTATCCGTACGTTTGGCGATAATTTTTTCCAAACCATCAAAGGCGCCGCCACAAATAAAGAGAATATTGCGCGTATCTACGTGTGTCATTTCTTGTTGCGGGTGTTTGCGTCCACCGTGCGGCGGAACGGCAGCAATCGTGCCTTCAACTAATTTGAGTAACGCTTGTTGCACACCTTCACCGGAAACGTCGCGAGTAATTGAAGCGCTATCGCCTTTGCGCGCGATTTTATCGATTTCATCGATGTAGATAATGCCGCGTTCGGCTTGCGTGACGTCGTTATCACAATTCATCAATAATTTTTGAATAATCGTTTCCACGTCATCGCCAACATATCCGGCTTCCGTTAACGCTGTAGCATCGGCAATGGCAAACGGTACGTTTAAACATTTTGCCAACGTTTGAGCGAGCAAAGTTTTTCCCGAACCGGTAGAGCCGATCATCAAAATATTACTTTTGGCAATTTCAATACCATCATCATCTTCAGCATTTTGATTTAAACGCAAGCGTTTGTAATGATTATAAACGGCGACCGCTAACGATTTTTTCGCCTGATCTTGTCCGATAATGTAACGATCCAAAAAAGATTTAATTTCTTGCGGCGTGGGTAATTCGGTGGTGAAAAAATCTTCATCGCCATCTGCCGCGGTTTTTGGTGAATTATCCGCTTTGGGCGTCAAATTTTGGTTTTGCATCAAATTTTGGCAACCGGCAACGCAGCTGTCGCAAATATAAACGCCATTGCCGCCAACAATGTGGTTTACTTCTTGTTCTGATTTACCACAAAAAGAACATTTGATTAATTCAGTCATTACTGGCTCCTTTTCTTTAAGCGGAAACCGATTCACGATGCGTTAAAATCGCATCAACCAAACCATATTCTTGCGCGCGTTCTGCGCTCATAAAATTATCGCGTTCGGTATCGCGGCTGATTGTTTCCAAATCTTGACCGCTGTGTTTGGCTAAAATTTGATTCAAACGTTCACGAATAAACAAAATTTCACGGGCATGAATATCAATATCAGATGCTTGACCGCGAAAGCCGCCCAAAGGTTGGTGAATCATCACGCGCGAATTCGGCAACGCATAGCGTTTTCCTGCTGCGCCTGCCGCTAATAAAACCGCGCCCATCGATGCCGCTTGCCCCAAAACCATGGTGCTAACATCGGGTTTAATAAATTGCATGGTGTCGTAAATCGACATGCCTGCGGTGACTGATCCGCCTGGAGAATTAATATAAAAATGAATATCTTGATCGGGATTTTCTGCTTCTAAAAATAATAATTGCGCGACCACTAAATTTGCTGAAGCATCGTTGACTTCACCGACTAAAAAAACCACGCGTTCTTTTAATAAACGCGAATAAATATCAAACGCCCGTTCGCCGCGTCCCGTTTGCTCCACAACCATAGGGATTGGAAGATTATTCATAATATCCATAACAACTCCTTTTATCTTAAAAAACTAACAGCTTTGCCAATCATTACGCTTCTAGCAACATAATTTACTTAATGAGGGCATTGTATCGGATATGCAAGCGAGATGTTTGCTTCCTGCCGTGGTTTTGCGTTACGCATCAATCATAATTGCCGCTGCGTTTTCCATCTTTTTCACAACGAAAATTAATAAGGAAGACAAAAAAGGCGGCAAAAGCGCCGCCTTAAAAAGAAGAAATGCAAAATTAACCGTGAATTTGTGCGTTAACCGCCATGATTTCTTGGAATGAGCGCGTTTCGTAGGAAACTTTTGCTTTTTCATACAATTGATCGATCAATTGTTCTTCTAAAATCACGGCTTCCAAATCGCGGCGAGATTTTTCATCGTTTTGATACCATTTTTTAACTTCTTCTGGATCTTCATAAGTCGCTGCAATGCTTTCTAAACGTTCTTGCACGCGACTTTGATCGATTTCAATTTGCCGCTCATCGAATAATTTGCCTAACAATAATCCGAGCTGTATCCGTCGTTTTGCATTTTTTTCAAATAATTGATGCATTAATTGATGACGTTTTTCTGTGTCCGGAATTTGTTTTTCTAAATTGAATTCTTTTGCCATACGTTCCATTTCTTGATGCAATGAAGCATTAGGCACGATTTGATCGGCATTTTTTTCTAAAATCGCATCAAATAAACGTTCGCGTTTAATCCGGCGTTTTGCTTTTTCCAATTCACGGCTCATATTGTCGCGGATAGCTCTTCTAAAATCGGCGGCGTCACCGCTGGCAATGCCAAACGCTTTGATAAAGCTTTCATCAACTTCCGGCAAAATCATCGCTTCAACTTTTTTCAGCGTCGCAGCAAATTGCGCGGTTTTACCGGCTAAATTTTCGCTCGGATAGTCTTCGGGGAATTGAACGTCAAAAGATTTTTCTTCGCCGGCTTTCATGCCTTGCAAACCGCGTTCAAAATCCGGCAACATTTGACCGCTGCCCAAATTAAAGCAGAAATCTTCGCCTTTGCCGCCTTCAAAAGGTTCACCGTTTAACGTGCCGATAAAATCAAGCGTTAACCGATCGCCGTTTCCGGCAATTTTGTCGGATTCAACGAAATTCGCGCGTTGACGGCGCAAAGTGTCGATCATTTCGTCAACATCTTTATCGCTTAATTGCGCATCGGGCAATGTAATATCCAAAGCATCTAAACCGTTGACGACGACTTCCGGCATCACTTCAAAAATCGCTTCAAATTTCAAAGCTTCGCCTTCTTTAAAGCCGCTGATCAATTCAATTTGGGGCGGCGCGACCGGCGCATAATCGCTTTTGCTGATAATTTCACGATAACTGCGGTCAATCTCATCTCCCAAAACGTCTTGCCGCGCGCTGATGCCGTAACGTTGTTTGATGATATGCGGCGGTACTTTTCCAGGGCGAAAACCATCAATCCGCAACCGCGGACGCAAACTTTTTAAACGCTGGGTGACAGCCTGATCGATATCCCCAGCCGGAATTTCGACTGTCAGTTTATGCGCCAGACCTTCTAATTTCTCGATGGAAGATTCCATGCTGACCTCAATAATATTTTAGTTAGAAACAAAAAAAGCGCCGGTGGCGCAAGTTTGGTGCGAAAGGAGAGACTCGAACTCTCACGGGTCACCCCGCTGGAATCTAAATCCAGTGCGTCTACCAATTCCGCCACTCTCGCGTGATAAGGCGGGAAATTATACGCAGATTAGCGATAAAATCAAGAAAATTGCCGTATAAATGCCGTGGTTTTGCGCGCTTAAAAAGCGTTTAAAAACTTTATTTTGCGTGCCATCGGCGCCGTGAATTTTTTCATCAGACGCTGAAAGATTCATTGAGCGCGCGCGGATAGTTTTTGCCAAAATGCGGGCGTTAGTAATCGTCAACATACTGAAATAATTGATGATGCATTTTGGACGATTGAGCAATGAAAAAGCATAAAAAAACCCCGAACGGTCAGGGTGAAATTGGTAGGCATAATTGGACTCGAACCAACGACCCCCACCATGTCAAGGTGGTGCTCTAACCAACTGAGCTATATGCCTAAAAGAGGCGGCGAATTATAGGCGTTGTGTTGCATGATTGCAAGCATTATTTATTGTGGTTTCCGGAATATTTTGAAACGAGAGCAGATTTATTGTTCTTTGTAAATAATTGTAAAAATACCGTAATACCTTTTTTCTAAAATTTTTGCGATATTTCCACGTAATATCCCGTTTTATAAAGATTAATTGATTGCATTTCTTCTTTTTCGTTACGCATAAGGCAGTTTGAACGTTTAACTGGAGACCACCATGGCTTATTTTTTTAAATATTATTAAAAACAATACGTTTCACCAGAAAATTCCGCTTAAAAATCATGAAACGTTGCGGCTTCCTATTGAAGCAAATACGCATTATCAAATATTAGATGAACGCGGTGCGCTCGTCAGTCAACCGCGCGTAATAAGCGATGGTCATGATTTGCAAGTTTATTTAGACGGCGCGGCGGCAACGCCAAATTTGATTTTGCAAAATTATGCGCTGTATTCCCCGATTACCGATGGTTGGGCTTTACTCGATTTAAATACTACTTTCGCCACGGGACTTGCCGATCAACAAGCGCTGATAGCATTAGCGGAAGAAAGTGCTGCGGCAACGAATATGGCAGCCAGTCAAGTGACTCATTCATCAGCAAAAATTGCGGCAGCTGCCATCGGCGTTTTGGGCATCGGCGCGGCGCTTGCCGGAAATAATCATCACGCAGAAAAACCGGAAAATAAAACGCCGCCGAAACCGAATCCTGACACTCCATCACAACCGAATCCTGATACTCCATCACAACCGAATCCTGATGTTCCGCCGGACAATAAAAAGCCTACTCCAATACCCCAACCCTCTGAATTAAAAATCACCGGCGATAATCACATTAACGTTACCGAAGCGAAGCAAGAAATCACGATCAGCGGACAGATCAAAGGCGCTAAAAATGGTGAATCAGTGCGATTAACGCTTGACGATGAAAATATCGCCATAGTTAAAGTTGATGAGCAAGGAAATTTCACGCATGCGATGGAAGGAAGCGCGCTGGCAGCGCTTGGAAAAGGAGAAATTACTGCCGTTTTAGTCAGTGATAGTAATGTTTCCGTTAAACAAAACTTTACCGTTGCCAATGATGTGCAAGCGCAAATTGCTATTACCGCCATTGGACAACAAGGCACCATCGGTTTTCATCACGGTGAAGATAAAGTGCGCATTAAAGGAACGCTCGATTTATCCAACACGGAACATTACAAAATCGGCGGCAACGTGTCGATGGTGAAATCGATTACTTTAAAAATCGGCAATAAAGCTTATGAAGCCGGCATTAATGAAGAGAATCAAACCTTTTTCGTTGACGTTGCCAAAGAAGATTTAATCGCAGCAGATGGCAAAGCCATCAGCTATTCCATTGAAGCAGATCCAGCGTATACCATAACGGATATAGAAGGAATTACAGCAGATAATAAGCCAATAACGATTATTAGTACCGTTGATGAACAGTTAACGGCAGAAAATACCCGTATCACTTTAAAAAGTGATTTTCTTTCTTTAAAAGATAACGCGTATCACGTCAATAGCGCGGCATTAAATGATGATCTTGATACTTTTATCAGCGGTAAAGTCAGTGGCGCCGCGGTAAAAACGCAGGATGCTATTGTGGTGACCGTTGGCGGTAAAACTTATCAGACCGTTGTCAATGATGATTTCACTTTTTCAGTACGCGTACGCACGGCAGATTTAGAACGTTCAGGTGCAAACTCCGTCATTGCGCGATTAACGGCGCATAATGCCGCCGGTGATAAAATTTCCGTTAGTGATGAAACGATTTATAGCGTTGCTGAAGCCGGCAACGGCGAAATGGTGCATTACGATGAAAAAGTAAATAGCTATGATGATTTGCCGTACTTTTTGCAAGTATTGAATATTGAACATTATAACGAAACGTATGGTTATGATTTTGCTATTGGCGAACGTCTGCAGCAATATGAATATGGAACACGACCTGAAGAGAGGGACGTCATCAAATTTCATTTTGCAACTCCCGATGAAGCGTTACAAAATTATGAGAATATTTACGGTCACGAAGTGCTTTCAAATTTCATCAACTACAGCACAGAAGGAAAGCAGATTATCCGCGATACTTTAAAAACCTTAGAAAACTATGTTGATTTGCAGTTTGAAGAAGTTGATTCGATTGCCGATACTCATTTTTTCTTATTACCTATCTGATATTTCCATTAATGCCGCTGGTTTTGCAACTTATGGTGGTGATGTTTGTTTGGATAAAGAACACTTTCTCAAAGATTCTTCTCCCGAAGCAGAGTATGACAGCTGGCTCACCGCTGCGCATGAACTTTTGCATTCTTTAGGGCTCACCCATCCGTTTAAAGAAGATAATATGCCACCGCATAAAAAATTTTTGACAGTAGAAGAAGATGACAGCATGGGCGTTAGTATCATGTCCTATCAGGATAATTATGATTTTGTTGGCGCTAAAGATTTCCGCATTTTTGATTTAGCTTATTTGCATTATCGTTATGGTGTGAGCAAAACGGCGCGCGCTGGTGATGATGTTTATTCTTTTAAAACCTTTAACCAATCCTGCGCTGATAACGATATTTACATTTGGGACGGTGGCGGCATTGATACCTTTGATGCCTCGCAAGAAGAAAACAGCGTATACGTTAATCTTACTCCCGGTTCATGGATTTATAGCGGTGAAAAACTCGATAAATTTGCCGTTAAGGAAAACTTTGTCCGAGATATTCATGATTTTTTAGGCAAAGATAGCATCACAACAGAAGCAGTGGCTGTCGGCAATGTTGAAAAATCGAAAATCAACTTCATTCCAACTTTCAACAGAATCCTCAATTGCGATTTCACCGAAGGGCAAGCGTTTATTGGTTTTTATACGCAAATCGAACGCCTCAAAGGTTCCGCGTTTAACGATGTTTTAATCGGTAATAAAGCCGATAATCAGATTTTTGGCGGTGCGGGCGACGATAAAATCGATGGCGGCGAAGGCGATGATTATCTTGATGGCGGTTTGGGTGTGGATATTTTGCGCGGCGGCGAGGGTAACGATATTTATATCGTCGACGACAATCGCGATGAAATTATTGAGCTTGGAAGCGGCATTGATACAGTCTATAGCAGCGCTACGGATTACACTTTAGCTGATAAAGTTGAACACATCGTTTTATTAACCGGCGCGCGCAATGCCATCGGCAATGCGTTGGATAATAAACTTTTCGGCAACAGCGGCGACAATATTTTAGAAGGTGGTGACGGCGACGACATTTTAATTGGCGGTGGTGGTAACGATACACTCATCGGCGGTGCAGGCAATGATCAATTCTTTATTGATTGCACGTTAGATGGCGATATCACCACCATTAAAGATTTCCAAAAAGGAGATAAATTGCAATTAAATCACGAGATATTCAAAGAACTTTCTCAAGATACGCAAAATTTACAAGATTATTTAATCTACGACGAAGAAAGCGGCGAATTATTTTATGACAGTGATGGCTCTGGTATTGCCGACCCCATTCATTTTGCAACCATCGAAAACTTTTTTATCGATCAAACAAGCATTTACATTGTATAAAAGCAAACGGCAAAACAAAAAAGACGGCAAAATGCCGTCTTTTTTATGCGCACGGTTTTTAACTACAAACGGCGAATACCGACCGCTTCACGAATGCGCTCCATAAAAACGGTACTTTCTTTTCTCGCTTTCGCCGCGCCGGCTTGCAAAATATCTTCAATTTGCGCGGGACGAGCCAGCAATTCATGATAACGTTCGCGCGCGGGCGCCAATTCCACATTAATGCATTCAAATAACGCTTGTTTGGCATCACCCCAACCAATACCGTCTTGAAAACGTTGCCGCATCACTGCTACCGCCGTTTCATCGGCAAATGCGCGATACATCGCAAAAATAACGGAATCGTCCGGATCTTTGGGCGCTTCCGGCGGCAGCGAATTGGTCACAATTTTCATGATTTGTTTGCGCAACGCTTTTTCGTCGTCAAATAAAGCAATAGTGTTGCCGTAACTTTTGCTCATTTTGCGCCCATCGGTTCCGGTTAATAGCGCAACGTTATCGTCAACTACCGCTTCCGGCAATACGAATAACGGCTGATAACGATGATTAAACCGCGCCGCAATATCGCGCGCCATTTCCAAATGTTGGATTTGATCGCGTCCGACGGGAACGTGCGTGGCGCCAAACATTAAAATATCAGCGCTCATCAATACCGGATAACAAAATAACCCCATAGAAATGCCGTAATCGGGATCCTGTTCGCCGGCGTTTGCGTCCACCGCGGCTTTATAAGCGTGCGCGCGGTTCATCAATCCTTTGGCGCAAACGCAGTTTAAAATCCAATTTAATTCCGTAATTTCCGGAATATCAGATTGACGATAAAAAACCACGTGATCCGGATTTAATCCCAATGCTAACCACGTTGCGGCAATGGCGAGCGATGAATCGTGTATACGTTTGGGATCGTGGCATTTAATGAGCGCGTGTAAATCGGCTAAAAATAAAAATGATTCGCCGGCTTGTTGTTGGTGCGCAGCTTCAATGGCAGGACGAATTGCGCCTACATAATTTCCAAGATGCGGAATGCCGGTGGTATTAATACCGGTTAAAACCCGTTTTTTCATAATGTATTCCTTTCTATAAAAGAGGCATCGCCGGCGCCGTGGCGAATAATGGTTGGCGGCATAACGGTTAAATCTAAAACCGTTGACGGCGTCACTGCCAATTCGCCAACGTCAATAATCAAATCCAAACTGTTCAATTGCGCTTTATCAAGCTGATAAACATCGGGATTTCTTTCGCTATCATCAAACAAAGAAACGCCCATTAACGCCGCGCCGTGCGCCGTAATCAGCGGTTGCAAAATCGGGTGATTAGGTAGACGAATGCCGATGGTTTTGCGTTTTTCGTGTTGCACCAAACGCGGCACTTCGCGGCTTGCCGGCAAAATGCAGGTAAACGCGCCTGGAAATAATGTTTTTAACAGCCGAAATTGCACATTATCCACGCGTGCATAATGGCTTAAATGCGTTAAATCGCTGCACAATAACGTGAAAAAATGATCGTCATCTAATTGACGCAGCCGCCGAATGCGTACGCTGGCATTTTTGGCGTCTAAACGGCATAAAAGGGCGTAACCCGTATCGCTGGGCGCAACGATAACGCCGCCTTTGTCGAGTATATTTAAAATTTCATTTTGTTCTTTGGGTTTAATAAAACCCAATCGAGCGTCGATTATAGTGGTCATGATTGATCTTTTGTTGAAAAAAGGGCGGTTAAAAACCGCCCGAACAGGAGCAAAAACCGCGCGATTAAAAGATAGGTTCTTTGAAATCGTAGTTGAAGTTTTCAAGCGGCGGCAAAATACAATCGCCTTGCACAAATGGAACATCATAAGGCCAAACGCGTGATAATTGCGCCGGCGATTCCATATGATCGGCAATTAACATAACGTTATTCTCTTTGGCGTATTCCAAAATGCCTTTCATAAATTTGACTTCTTCATCCTCTTCAAAGGTATCAATTTCGCGCAAATCCAGTTTGATAACTTCGGGTTTAATGCGCGCAAAAAGCTCGTTAATATCATCTTCAAGCCGTGCCAAATCCGCAATTGCAATGCGTGCACCTAACGGGCGCATCACTTCAATAAGGTTAAGCGTACCGGTGAAATTGTTGAAAACGGTATCCACGCCGAGCTCAAAAACCAATTGTTTGGGATTGATCCCCGTTTGTTTTAATTGATTGGCAATCCACGGCGCAAATTCTTCATCATTGAGCGCATCGCCCATGACTTTCAAAAAGGCAGTTAAATGCGCTTGATCGCCAGAAAAACTTAAAACGTCTTGCAAAAAGCGGTTGATTTTATAGCGTTCGATGATGCGCCCTAATTTAAAACGTTCTGCCGTTTGCAAAAGTTGTTCTAATTCAAGCTCTTCTTCTTCTCCTTCTGGAATATCGGGATCGGGGAGAATGTGGAAGAAATCAGAAAACCGCGGAATGCCGTCGGGCTCGATCGCGCTGATTGGTTGATAACGAACGGCGAGGCGATTTTGTTTGATTAATTGTTGAATTTGATAAATGCGGCGTTCATCTTTGCGCGACATATTGGCAGAAGTCGGTTCGGCAATTCGTTCTTGCGCTTGCCCCATTGCCATGCTGCGCACTGAGCGAAAGCCTTTTGATAGTAAATCGGAAAAATCACTTTCCGTTAATAATTCCTGCATACCAGCAAAGGTGTGCGGGTGAATCATGCGCCCGATATTTTCCGGAACCGATTCATCTAAACGTTCGATTAAATTTTTAAAGCGTACAATGGTTTGTTCTTTATCACCGGTTACCCAAATTAACAACGCATCATCATGATAACGCGCGATTTCTGTTGACGGCGGCAATAAACGTTGACACATTTCCGCGGTCGATTTCATCAAAATTTCTGCCGGCGCAATACCGTCTTTTTGCAAAACTTCTCGATAATTTTCCAACCAAAAATAAATCCAAGTGCCTAAAAACGCTTTTTCTTCGCTGCGTTCCTGCATTTGTTTGATTGATGCTTGCAAAACTTCGGGCCCGCCCAAACCGGTGGTGGCGTCAATCGTGCTGCCGCCGCCCGATGCGTTTTTATCGCGGAAATATAATTGAATAACTTGCTCGCCGTTCATCATTACGTGCGCAGCTTGCACCATCATTTCCAAATTTTCTTCGCCGGACGTGATCAATTCCATTTGTTCGGCGGGCACAATTTCTTTTTCAAGCGCTAATTTCATCATTTGTTTGAGCGTGCGTTCTGTTTTCAGCGGCACGAAACTCATAATGGTTAACGCATCGAGCGCGGCGCGGTCTTCCACTTTAAAAACGCGCAAAAACGCGGGGTTAACGTCAATAAATAAACCATCTTGCAAATAACAAATGGGATCGGGAGAATTGTGATAAAGGCGTTGATATAAATCATATTGCGCGGTGGCTTTCTTTTGCTCGTTTTGCGCCGTGATTTGCAATTCTTTTACGCGCATAATTTGTTGCACCATGCGGATTGCGCTTAATAAATCCATGCGCGATAAAGAAAATTCCGCGCCTAATTTAATCTGTTCATCTAAACGCTGACCTTGAGAAATCGCAATAAAACCTGCGTCCGGCGATTTTTGCGCGAGTACTGCGCGCACTTTATCAACGGTTGGCATACCTTCTGCCACTTGCGCAACAACAACATCAGCCGGCGCCGCATCTAATGCCGCATCTAATGCTGCGAGAGAGTCAACTTTGCGCTCATTGACTAAAAAGAACCGTTGTAAGCCCTTATTGAGCGCGTGCATCCACTCCATATCCGTGGAAAGTAGGACAATTGCGCAGGTTGCTTTTTCTTCTGCCATTACGTACTCCTTAAAAATTCATTATCTGATATGCCACAGCGGCGCAGCGCTTAATTCGTGGTAACTATACGTTATTAAATCGACAGTCGCTCATTTTACTAAACCTCCAGATGAGTACAAAATGAATGCCGCCTTGACTGCGACAAAATTTTTGCCAAAAGAACCATCTCAATAAAATAAGCCTTATAATCGTGATGTTTTATTATCAACCGTGAGAACCATGCCGCTGATTCATAATACTTTAAGCCAAATTCTTACCGCCGAACTGCCTATTTGGCAAGCGCCTTTGCCTTTTTCGCTTTTTAGCGCTGATTATAGTGGACGCATTAGCGCAGCGGGCGCCGTGGGATTATTACGTGTTGGAGAAGCGGCAAATAAAATGCACATGCTTTCCGAAATAAAACGTTTCCGCGCGCACGGTCAATCGCCGGCGATTTGTTTTAGCCATCGTTTGCCCAAACATCGCCGCTGTAGCGGTATTTATAGCGAAGATGCTCAACACGCCGCCCAGCGTTTAAATTTACACAGCACCATTGAAGAAGCCACTTCATTTTCCGTTTTACTGGAAGCCGCTTTAATTGAACAACCCGCGGCGATTGGTTTTTCCTGCGGCATTGCCGAACGCGACGTTATCGAGCAAATTAAAGCCCGTCATATTCCAACGTTTGTGATTTGTCGCAACGTATTAGAAGCCATCACCGCTGCCGATTTTGCAATTGATATCATCATATTACAAGGCATGGAAGCCGGCGGCGAACGCGCCGGTTTTGAAAATGATCTCCAATGTCCCGAGCAATCGGCTTTTTCTTTGCTGCAACAAGTGCGCCAATATATTCAACAACCCATTGTTTTATGGAGCGATTTTAGCGATGGATCTGATATCGTGGCAGCGTTGATTGCCGGCGCTCAAGGCGTGATGCTCGATCGACCGCTACTCAATTGCGCAGATAGTGGACTTTCGCGCAGTTTACTCAATCGATTACAAGAAGAAACCGAATTTTCCAGTTTAATTACTGAAGCTTATACCGCGCGCCCGTTGCGCTGTTTGCAATCGGCTTATTTGCATGAAGAAATTCCGCCGGCGGAAGTGCGCGAATTGTTGTTACATCACTACTTTTTAAATTATCCGGAACGCCGTCCGCTAAGCGTTTCTATGACGGCAAATGCTACCGCCGACAGTTTGTGCACCTTTTTAAATCAGTGTACAAACCAAATCCAACGTTTAATTGGTTAAAACATGTTGCAAACTTACGCCCCGATCGATTTTCGCAATAACGATCCCTATAACACTGATTTTGAAGATATTTATTATAATCCCGCGCTGGGTTTTGCGGAAAGTGACCACGTTTTTATCGCGGGGAACCATTTGCGGGAACGCTTTTCGGCATTGCCGGAATACGGGCGTTTTACCCTCGCGGAAACGGGTTTTGGTACTGGTTTAAACATGATAAATGCTGCCGCGCATTTCCTCGAATGCGCGCCGAAAACAGCGGCGCTCAATTTAATCAGTTGCGAAGCCTATCCAATTGAATTAGAAACTTTAAAACGCATTCATCACCATTGGCATCATCACGAATTAAGAATCGCGCTTTATCAAAATTATCCGCACCGCGCCAGTGGCATGCATTTAATACGACTGCACCCGCGCGTTTGTTTGCTGCTGTTGTGGGGCGATGCCACGCGGTGTTATCAAGCGTGTATGGCGCGCGTAAATGCGTGGTTTTTAGATGGTTTTGCGCCGAGTAAAAATCCGCAAATGTGGCAGCCGGAGTTATTTCGCGAAATCGCGCGTTTGTCGCAACCCAATGCAACGCTTGCCACGTTTACCGTTGCCGCGCAGGTTCGCGAGCAGTTAACGGCAGTTGGATTTAATGTGCACAAGCAAACGGGTTTTGCTCAAAAGCGCCATATGTTAAGCGCCGTTTATGAACGACCGCTTTCGGTGGAAAAATCGTGGACGGATTATCCTGCGCCAAAATTTGATACGCGCCCGATTGCGGTCATCGGCGCGGGCATCGCCGGTGCGACAACGGCTTATGAATTGGCGCAGCGCGGAAAAGTTGTGCATGTTTATCATGATCCAGAAAATCCGTGCGCGAGCGCGGTTCCCGTTGCCGTTCCTTTTTTTCTACCCGGAAAAACGGATACGCCGATGCGGCAATTTCATTTAGCAGCTTGGCATGATTTGTGCCGCGAATTAAAGTGCTGTCCGCAGGGCATCGTTGATCGTATGCCGATTGCGTTGGCAGTTGCCGAGGAATCGCTTGCCCGCCGCAAAGAAAGTCTTGCCGACTTATTCGAACCCGAGCAGGCGGATATTGAAGCAAAAAAATTGTATTTTTATCAAGCCGGCGCACTCGATACGCCGCGTTTGTTAACTTATTTGCTCGCGGATAAAAATATTACGCAATATGCGCAAAAAATAGCGCAATTGACGCCGCAAGCAGAGGGGTGGCGCATCGGCGAACAGATTTATGCGCGGGTTGTTTTGGCAACAAGTTGGCAAGAGCAGTTATTGCCGAATGCTTTGCAAAAACGTATGCGCACGGTGCGCGGGCAAGCGACGTTTTTTGCTTTGAATGCGCCCGTTGCTGGAGAAATTTTTTGCGCCGAGCGGAGTTTTATTCCGCTGCCTGATCGAGTACACATGCATGTTGGTTCGAGTTATAGCGTCAATGATTGCGATAGAATGCGGCGCACTCAAGATGATGCCGAGCACGCCGAAGCTTGCCGTGCGCGTTTTCCGCAACATGCCATTCAATTGGAACGGGCGTTTGTTGGCATTCGTGCTGCCAGTCGCGATTATTTGCCTTTGATTGGGGCGGTGGTGCGCGCAGAAAGTGTTTATCAACGTTACCAAAAGTGGTCAAAAGACCGAAATATTCCTATAAATGAAGAGATTGATTATTATCCACAGCTCTATATGCATAGTGGTTTGGGATCAAAAGGGACGTTGACGGCATTTTTGGGGGCAAAAATTTTGGCAGCGATGATGTTGGGCGATCCTTTGCCTATCGATAGAAAACTGCTCACATCAATCGTTCCCACTCGTTTTTTAGTGAAAGATATTATTCGCGGTCATTTGAACAATTAGGAGAAAACATGAAAGGTCTTTTGGTATTTATCGCTACTTTGATTGGTTATTTTGCCATGGGGCGTTATTCTTTTACGGAAGGTCCTATTGGGAGTTGGTTAATAGAAGTAGAAAGACCCTCGAGCGAGGCAGTTGAAGCATTTTGTCAATCTATTGCCGTACCGACTACTTATTCGATTCGTTATTTTCCGGGAGATTATAAAAGAGCAGAAACTTATGAAGGTCGGGAAGATTCGTTATGTGAACTCAAAAAACGCATTACACCGCAAGTTGGGAAGTCTGGTGCCAGTATGACTGAAATTTTGGATTTGAAAGTAACGTTGAACGATAAATTTCCTTGGAATACAGGCACAATCAGTTATAGAACCGAAAGTTTGTTTTACAAAGCAAAAAAAAGAAGTCAAAACAAAGAAATTTATTATTTTGCTAATGAATACAAAGCAGCAATTCATCGCGGTATTTTTGGTGATTATAAATTTACGAATTATGAGGCAAATATCAAAATTATGAATAAAGATGAGTATGAAAAATACAAGGAAAGTAAAAAACAAAAAAGAAGATAATGCGCTTAAAAATCAGAAGTAACAGCATGTTACTTCTGATTTTTTCTTTTTAAATACCGCTTTGTTTGAGTAATGCATCGATTTTGGGTGCGCGTCCACGGAATGCAATAAAACTTTCCATGCTCGTTCTGCTACCGCCTACCGCTAAAATTTCATCACGGAAGCGGTTGCCCGTTTCTGGATTAAATAATCCGGTTTCACTAAATGCGGCAAAACTATCCGCTGATAATACTTCTGCCCATTTATAACTGTAATATCCCGCAGCATAACCACCGGCGAAAATATGTGAAAACGCCATCGGGAAACGATTATCAGCAAAATCAGGCGTAACCGCCACCTGTGCGCGCACCGCTTTCAAAACGGCTAACACATTTTTGCCGCGCGCATCAGCCGTGTGTAAATAAAAATCAAATAAGGCAAATTCTAATTGCCGTAACATCGCCATTGCCGATTGGAAATTTTTCGCGGCGATGAGTTTTTGGAATAAATCGTCAGGCAACGGTGCACCGGTTTTTTGATGCGCGGTCATCATTTGTAAACATTGGAAATCGTAGCAAAAATTTTCCATAAATTGGCTGGGTTGTTCCACCGCGTCCCATTCAACGCCGTTGATGCCCGCAACGCTGTACACATCAATTTGGGTCAACATATGATGCAAACCGTGCCCAAATTCATGAAATAAAGTAGTGACTTCATTATGCGTTAAATAAGCATCTTGTGCGCCGATCGGCGGCGTGAAATTACACACTAAATAAGCAACGGGCAATTGTTGCGTGCCGTTATCTAAAAAACGCGTCACCGCGCCGTCCATCCATGCGCCGCCACGTTTTTTCTCGCGCGCAAACGGATCTAAATAAAATTGCGCTTGCAACGCGCCGTCAGCGGTTAATAAATCATAAGCACGCACATCTTTATGCCATGTAGATAACGTTTTATTTTCCCGAAATTGCACGCCAAACAATTTGCCAACAATGGCAAACATGCCCGATATCACTTTGGAGAGCGGAAAATAAGGGCGCAAATCTTCCTGCGATAATGCATATTTTTTCTGGCGCAATTTTTCGCTAATGTAAGCCACGTCCCACGGCTGCATATCGTTGATGCCGCACGCTTCGGCAGCAAATTGCCGCAAAGTCTGCATTTCTTTTTCGCCGGCGGGCTTTGTTTTTTGCACTAAATTATCTAAAAAATCGAAAACTGCCTGACTCGTTTTTGCCATTTTGTTGGCAACGGAATAAGCGGCAAAATCCGGAAAACCGAGTAATTCTGCTTGCCGCCGGCGCAACGTTAAAATTTCCTCGATAACGGCAGCATTATCAAATTTTGCCTCATCGCTTAATTCGGACGCGCGCACGTTATAAGCGGTATAGACATCTTTTCTTAAAGCGCGATCATCGGCATACGTTAAAATCGGCATCACCACCGGCGCATCGAGCGTTAAACGATAACCGCAACTGCCGCTTTTTTCTGCTAAATCAGCCATTAACGCGCGCGCAGAATCGGGAACGCCGCGCAATAATTCATCACTTTCTAAACACAATTCCCAAGCATTCGTCGCATCTAAAACATTTTTTGAAAATTGCGTGGAAAGCGTTGATAAACGTAAACTATTTTTCTTAAATTCCGCTTTGGCATCAGCTGATAATGCAACGCCGCTGCGTTCAAAATTTTCTAAAGCATTATTGACGGTTTTTTGTTGCGCCGCGGATAATTGCGCAAAATCCGCGCGGTCTTTCACCGCTTTGACGGCAGTATATAATTTTTCGTTTTGTCCTAAATCGCTGCCGTATTCGGATAATAGCGGCAAAACGGTTTCATAAGCGTTGCGCCACGCATCAGTACTCATCACGCCAAATAAATGTCCAACTGGAGAAAAGGCTTTGGCAAGACGATTATCCAAACGCTCCAAAGGTTGCATTAAATTATCCCAAGTCGGTTCTTTTTGCGCGATGAGGCGCTCAATTTCTGCCCGATTTTCGGTAATAATTTGCGCGATCGCGGCAACATGTTCGGGTTGAATGCGCGCAAAATCTGGGGTTTCCGGCGGGTGATATAAAGGGTTATTTGAAAAATCGGTCATAAAAACTCCGTCATTATTTATGGAATAAAAAACATGCCGATAAAAATATTCGGCATGCCGAAAGCTTTATTAATACGTTATTTTTGTTTATTTTTTGCCGATTGCAACAGCAAACGAATAACGGCGCTGCCCACGGTTAACGCGATCGTTGTTGCTGCCACGGTTACTTGTTGACTGCGCGCGCGTCCCGTCACGCACCAATTGGCAAAATGCTCGCAATTATTGGTCAATAAATCATAATCATTGGCGCCCAAACAACTCAAAGCACGTTGCACGACTTCTTCCGGCGAAAAAATGGTTTCGGCAGCATCGTAGCGCACTAAATGCGGCTTTTTCTGCCGGCAAAACGCCTCAAGCGATACCTTTTCCACGCGACCGTCGCGATCTAAAAAGCGAGAAAATCCAGAATAATGAACAACTTCCTGCCGTCCCACATAAATGCCGTGATGTTTATAGCCCAATCGCCATACGTAAATATGCGCGCCGAGCGGAATGGTTTCATTCATGATGCGCTCCCCAAAAATCTGCTTTAAACCGATGCTTGATGCAGCATTATCAGCAAAAGGCATTCTATCAACCGTTGCCATGCTGAACCTTTAATTGCGCCTTTATTCATTTGATCCAATTGTCCGGCTAAAGTGAGAAAAGAGAGTAACTCTTTGAGTGTAAACAATTTTTCTGCTTGACGATACAGCATTTGTTGCCGGCGATACAAACGATAATCGCGAAATACGTCATCAGGATTTTTGCCAGATTTAAGCTGCAATAAAATGCTGCTGTCGCGTTCTAAAAACCACGTTAACAGCATGATTTGCTGGGGATCTTCCTGCTCCAGCCGTTTGGCGATGCGATAAGCTTGCTGCCACTGCTTTTGCCATAATGCTTGACGGAATTCCTGACTCCCCAAACGCGCGCAATCGTTTAAATAATGTTGCAACGTCGCCACATCTAAAACCGGATTATCGTGAATAATGCAGCGTAATTGTTCGATAAACTGCACCGCCGCGAGCAAATTGCCGGCGCACATCGTGCAAAAATATGCAAAAGCGGCATCATCTAAACGCAATTGGGCATTTTTAAAACGCTGCTGCAAATGCTGCTCAAATTGGCGTTCGTTGAACGTAACACTTTGAATAACCACAAATTCTCGTTTAGAAAGCGCTTGATACCACGCGGCAGATTGTGGCTTTTTCAGCGCGGGACAAAATAAAATGAGCCGCAAAAACGCCGCCAGCGGACGCTGAGCGATTTCATGCAAAACATCGTTTGCCGTTTTTGACAGTTTTTTGCCCTCAAAAGATAATTCAATCAATTGATGCGCCGTAAATAATGACGGACTATCGAGCAAACTGGGCAACGTTTTCCACGCTGCATCTTTATTAGCATCAAGATTTTTTTTCTCTAAAAAACCGTCACGTTGCGCGCGTTTTCGAGCATTAATCAACGCTTCTTGATTTAATAACAATTCATTGCCGTAGATTAAAGTGATTTCCGCTAAATTATGTCGTTGAAAATAAGCGGGCGCTTTATCGGCAGAAAATTCTATCATTGCGGTAATTGCTGTTGTTTCATGCTGGCGTCAATAAAACGCAATACCGATTCCGCGTTCATTTTTGCCAAATTTTGATGCGCTTTTTCTTCTTCGGCGCTGCTGCCGCTATATTCGGCGCTGCTATAAACCACGCTGGCGCGATGCGCGATCGGCATTTCGGCAAGCAACTTTCCGCCTGACCATAATTGCGCGCGGTAACCGTCCACAATATCTACTTCGCTGACTTGATGATCGCGTTGCCCACCGATTGCCGCTTCAATGCGCTGCCGATAATGTTCATCGATTTTCAAACGCCAAACGTCGCTATTTAACGCGATACCGCGGCGCAAAAATTGCTGCCGCAGTGCGTCTAAAACAACGGGATCCACCGTTTCATCGGCAGCAATAGTGATTGCCGTGAGCGCTGGCGCGGCGGAATGCGTCGCGCGCAGATGAAAACCGCAGCCCGCGCTCATCAATAAAAATAAAGCGAATAACGTTTTTTTCATTTGGCAACGATATTGACGAGTTTTTTCGGCACATAAATCGTTTTTTGCACCGTCAATCCCGCTAAATAGGGCGCAAAACGTTCATCTGCTAACGCGCAATCGATGATATTTTGTTGCGCGGCATCAGTAGCCACGCTGATTTCACCGCGGCGTTTGCCATTGATTTGCACCACTAACGTCATGTTGTCTTGTTTTAACGCCGTTTCATCAACTTCCGGCAGCGCTTGATCGCTAATAACGCCTGAAAAATCCAAAGCTTGCCACAATGTTTCCGTAATATGCGGCACAATCGGCGACAAAATCAGCAATAAAATGCGTACGCCTTCGCGACGTAAAGCATCATAATCGGGTTCAATTTCATTTAAGCAATTGAATAATTTCATGCCGGCGGAAACGACGGTATTAAATTGATTGCGTTCATAATCAAAACGTGCCGCGCGCAATTGTTCATGAATTTCACGGCGAATGTTTTGGTGCTTTTCATTTAAAGGCACAACTTCCGACGGTTTCGCAATCGAATGGCGGAACTCGTAGCAATACGCCCACAGCCGGCGCAAAAAGCGATAAGCGCCTTCAACGCCGCTTTCTGACCATTCCAAAGACGCTTCCGGCGGTGCGGTAAACATCGTATATAAACGCGCGGTATCGGCGCCGTACGTTTTAATTAAAGCTTGTGGATCAACGCCGTTATTTTTGGATTTTGACATTTTTTCCATGCCGCCGTATTGCACGGGTTTACCGTCAGACAATAAAACGCCACCGATAATGCGACCTTTATCGTCCGTTTTGACTTGCACATCAGCAGGATTAAACCAAATTTTGCTGCCGTGTTCTTGTTCGCGATACCACGTTCCAGCAAGCACCATGCCTTGCGTGAGCAGTTTTTTAAACGGTTCATCGGTATGCACTAAGCCTTCATCGCGCAGCAATTTCGTAAAAAAGCGCGCATATAATAAATGCAAAATCGCGTGTTCAATGCCGCCGATGTATTGATCAACGTCCTGCCAATACGCCACTTCCTCGGGATCGAGCATACCTTTTTGATAATGCGGCGACATATAACGGAATTGATACCAACTCGATTCCACAAACGTATCCATCGTATCGGTTTCCCGTCGCGCTGCTTTTCCTTGAAAACGGCATTCGTAATAATCGGGCGATTGTGCGAGTACGGAACCGCCGCCGTCAGGGATTTTGTCTTCTGGTAACACAACCGGCAAAGTGTCTGCCAGCGCTTCGCCGTCGTCATGGTGAATGATGGGAATCGGGCAACCCCAATAACGTTGACGCGAAATGCCCCAATCGCGCAAACGGTATTGCGTTTTCGGTTCGCCCAAATTCAGCGCGGCTAATTTTTCGGATAGTTTTTCAAAAGCTTGATCGTAATTAAGACCGTTGCAATCGTCGCTGGCGATCACATGCATTTCTTCTTTATCGCCGTACCATTCCTGCCACGAATCGGCGTTAAAAGCGGGAAGATCTTTTTCTGTTTGAATGACTTGTACGATCGGCAAGCCATATTGATGGGCAAAATGAAAATCGCGCTCGTCGTGCGCAGGAACGCCCATCACGGCAGCATCGCCATAACCGGATAACACATAATTACCCACCCAAACCGGTAAACGTTTTCCTGTTAACGGGTGCGTCACAAAACGTCCGGTTGCCATGCCTTTTTTGGGCATCGTTGCTAAATCCGCTTCTGCCACCGATCCGGTTTTGCATTCTGTCATAAATTGACGCAGCGCGGGATTATCTTCCGCGGCGGCAAGCGCTAACGGGTGTTCGGCGGCAACGGCTAAAAAAGTGACGCCAAAAATCGTATCCGGACGGGTAGTGTAAATTTGCAGAAATTGCGCGTTTTCGGCACTTAAGCCTTTTTGACTTTCGGGTTCGATGGGAAAACGAATGGTCATGCCGCGCGATTTGCCAATCCAATTGCGTTGCATCATTTTGACGCGTTCCGGCCAACCGTCTAATTGTTCCAAATCGTTTAACAATTCTTCGGCGTAATCCGTAATACGGAAGTAATACATGGGAATTTCGCGTTTTTCGACAATGGCGCCGCTCCGCCAGCCGCGTCCATCGATGACTTGTTCATTAGCTAAAACGGTTTGATCGACGGGATCCCAATTCACCGCGCCCAATTTGCGGTAAATCACGCCTTTTTGATACAAACGCGTAAATAACCATTGTTCCCAGCGGTAATAATCGGGACGGCAAGTGGTGATTTCGCGCGACCAATCAATGGCAAAACCCAAACTTTGCAGCTGTTTTTTCATCTCGGCAATGTTTTGATACGTCCACTGCGCCGGCGCGACTTGATTTTTCATCGCCGCATTTTCTGCCGGCATACCGAAAGCGTCCCAACCCATGGGTTGCAAAACGTTTTTGCCCAGCATGCGTTGATAACGGCTGATGACATCGCCGATGGTGTAATTGCGGACGTGTCCCATATGCAGTTTCCCAGAAGGATAGGGAAACATCGATAAGCAATAAAATTTTTCTTTTTGGGGATTAACAACGGCTTTAAAACGTTCTTCATTTGCCCATTGTTGCTGGATTGCCGCTTCGATTTGCGCGGGTTGATAGGTTTCTTGCATGGGATTTGACCTGTTCTTTTTCTATCAAAAAAATCAAAGCGCACATCATAGCATAGAGCAGCAGCCCATAAATCAAGGGTTTTTCGCCGTATTTTGCATAAGGCGTTTGTCCGGTACGCGGTTGAATGGTATACGATAAAACGGCGCGTTGAAAACGCGGTAATCGTTCAGCAATCGAGCCATCGTTGCGGATAAAAACGGTATGACCATTATTGGTTGCGCGCGCGATTTCGCGTCCTAATTCCAAAGCGCGCACTTGCGTTAACTGCAAATGTTGATCGGCGGCGATGGAATCTTGAAACCAACCATCATTAGAAACGTTGATCAAATATTGCGCGTAACCATACGGTTGCACCACGCGCCCAAAAGCGCCTTCAAAACAAATAAAAACGCCAGCGCTGACGCCATTGGTTGACAATAACGGTTGTACGGATTCGCCGCGGGAAAAATCGCCCATCGGAATGGTGACAAAATGCCGGAAAAAGGAAAACAACCGTCGCATCGGCAAATATTCCCCAAACGGTAATAAATGTTTTTTATGATAACGACCGTGCGCGCTGCCCAAAGTAATCACAGAATTATAATATTCTCCTTTTTCGTAATTACCGGTCGGCATTCCTAAAATAATGGCTTGATTTTTCTCGCGATATTGTTTGTCCAACGCGTTTAAATAATCATCGCGGATCAGTTCTTCCATAAAAGCGAAAGCGGTTTCCGGCAAAATAACGACTTGCTCGCGGCGCTCGTCAATCAGCTGAATATAATCCTGCATATCCCGCAGCATTTGTTCGGGTTCAAATTTGGTCAATTGCGCGACGTTGCCTTGTATTAAAGCCACGGAAATGGGGTTGCCGATGGGCGTGGTAAACGATAAAAATTGCGTTGAAAAACTCATCACGCCGATCAAACTCGCCGCAAAAATTGCCGCAAAACCGCTGCGGTAATAAGAAAACGCCAATAAACTACAAATCAGCATCAAAATAAAACCCGCGGCAAACATGCCGGCAAGCGGAATAATGCCTTTAAAAAGACCGTATAACTGCGTATACCCCACGCTTAACCACGGAAAACCGCTGAATAAATAAGAGCGAATGATTTCTCCCGTAATCCAAAAAAGCGGAATCAGCAGCGCGCGGCGCACCGTTGCCGGACGGCTTAAATAATGCAGTAATAATCCGATGAGCAGCGGAAATAAACTCAAATAAAGAATTAATAAAATATTCGCGCCGACGGCAAAAAAAAGCGGGGCGCCGCCGTAGGCGTACATACTGATATAAACCCAATGCACGCCGGTGCTGAAATTGCCCAATCCGAATAAAAAACCGTAGCGAATGGGGTGATGTTCGTGAGGATTGAGCCATAACCAAGACAAACCGCTTAAACTCACAAAAGCGAGCAACCAATGATCGAAAGGCGAAAAAGCCAGCGTGAGCAGCGCGCCTAAAAAGAAACTCAATAATGAATAGCGCATGGAGCAGGTGAGTTCTTTCGGAAAAGTGACGCGCGAAAGCGAGAAGCGAGTGTTTGGGGTCATAACTCTGTATTCCTAAAAATTTTAAGAAGATAGCAAATTTTTTCTGCCGTGATCTTAATCGTTCTTCATAAAAGCATTCATCAGGGAAAATCAGATATTTAATCCATTTTTACGATATTTAATGCTCTATTTCACGAGTTTTAACGTTTTTATCGCTATTTTTTAGCGTTTATTTCATCAAAATATCTTTTGGCTCCGGCATGAATCGGTGCAAAAAAGAGTTCGGGATTTTGTTTTACCGGAATATCGGCGACGGCAGGGTGCGCGGTTTGCAGCGTTTTGAGTTGATCAAACAAAGTTTTAGTGAGTTGATAAGCATCATCAGCGCTTAAATCTGCGTGCACAATCAATGCATTACGCACGGCAACCGTAGCAATGGCTTGTTTATTGCCATACGTTTTTGCGGGAATGCTCGCGGCAACAAAATACGGCTTTTCTTGGGTTAATTGTTCAATACTTTCTTTAGAAAGCGGCACTAATTGCGCAGAAAATTCCGGCGGCAGCGCGCTGATAACGTTGTTAGGCAAAGCACTGGTTAAAAAAGCGGCATCTAATTGACCGGCAAGCAAGGCATTAACGGCTTCCGTATACCCCAAATACTGCACTTTGATATCGTCATACGTCATGCCGATGCTGTTTAATACGCTGCGGCTGCTGCTTTCAACGCCCGAATTTTGATCGCCGACGGCAACGCGTTTTCCTTTCAAATCGGCTAAAGTTTTAATTTCTGCCGCTGGATTTGCCACGATTTGCACGTAATTATCATATAGCGCCGCGATTTGTTCGATATTATTCACTGGCTGCGGAAATGCGCCTTTCCCACTTAAAGCATCGTTGAGCGTATCGCCCATAACCAAAGCTAATTGCGCCTTTTTTTGTAACAGTAAATTAATATTTTCAACGGATCCGCCGGTTAATTGCGTGCGCGCTTCAATGCCGTATGTTGTAGCAAACAAATTGGCGAGCGCGCTGCCGATGGGTTCGTAAACGCCATTTTTGGCGCCCGTTGCAATGGTGAGCGTGCGCAAGCTGATCGTATCAGTGGCGTTAGCGGTAATTGCTGGCGATTTTGGCGGCGTATCGGGCGCTTCTGCGGATTGATTGTTAGCGTTATCGCAGGAAAACAATAAACACAGCGCCGCGATGAAAGCGGTGACGTTAATCAATTTCATC
This sequence comes from Dichelobacter nodosus, assembly GCF_001263335.1. Taxonomy (GTDB): domain Bacteria; phylum Pseudomonadota; class Gammaproteobacteria; order Cardiobacteriales; family Cardiobacteriaceae; genus Dichelobacter; species Dichelobacter nodosus. Next base: position 76,850 of record NZ_LGVW01000013.1, on the reverse strand, counting down.
TTCAATTCCTTCATTATTTTCTCAAAAAAAAGGAACATTATATGGGCGCGCGCTGGCAATGATCTTTATTTCTTAAAGCGTAAATTGATAATCGCGGCGGTAACCGTGGTTATGATGGCGATTTTCCAAACGATGGTAACCGCGTTGATTGGTTAAAAATTGCGTGTTTCCTAAACGACATTCAATATTGCTATGGCTATGTCCATAAATCCAAACATCTGCGAGTCGGTAAATTTCGGGAATGTCGCTAACCCAATAAGCGCTACGCAAACGATCGTCAGCGGTTTTTTGATGCTGCGGCGCAAGCAATTCCCGCGCTGGAAGAAAATGACTGATAACCACTTTTTTGCGCACGTTTGCCGCTTGTTGGCAACTATTTTGAATAAAATCACACGCTTTTAAAAACCACTGTTGCATGATTTTTGCCGAAAGCGGCGTGCCGTCATCGAGAAAAATTTGTTGACCGTCCGGCAAAACGTCATCTACCCATGCCATGGTTTTTGCAGCATCGCCGCCCGAATAAAAATTGCTCCATAATGTGGTGCCGCAAAATAAAACGTCTTCAAAAATAACGGCTTCATTATCCAATAAACGAATTTCATAATACGCGGCAATGCGGCGGCATTCTGCAACGGCAGCGCTGACGGTAAAACCATAACGATCGTGATTTCCCAAAACATAAATCACCGGCAATTGCGGATAATCGCGCCGTAATTGTTCAAAAAAACGAGGCAGTGAATCGATACTGCCGATATCGCCCGCCAAAATGAGTAGATCAGTATTTTTTAAAATATTGATCGAAAACATACTGATTTCCGTATGTAAATCGCTATGAATGGCTATATTCATGATTTTTTTATCTCTTTAATAAAAATTAATGGTATAACTCTCAATGCTTGTCGATTGCCACAGCAACTTAGTGTTTTCACTGTATAACTTTATGAAATATTAAAAATGAGGAGATTTTCATGAAAAAATTATGGTCAGCGTTGTTGATGGGCGTGTGGACGTTGGGGTTTGCTGAAACGTATAAAGTTGTTATTGAACCGAATTATCCGCCCATGGAATTTTATGACGAAAACGGGCAACTGGTTGGTTTTGATATTGATTTAATCAATATGATTGCCAAAAATCAAAAATTTGATATAAAAATATTTATCGAAACGTGGGAAAGAGTTTTGCCATCGGTAAAAGACGGCACGCACGATATCGCTATTTCCGCCATCTCGATCGCGCCAGAACACGTGCAGAATTATGATTTTTCCGAACCGTATTTAAAGGAATATCACGTTATCGCTTATAAAGATGAACAACTTTCCAATGTGCACAGTTTGCAAGATATCGGCGAGCATTCCGTTGGCGTTTTAAAAGATTCTTATACGGAAGACGTATTAAAAGAACATAACATCAACAATATTGTAGGGAAAAAACCTTATTTTTAGCAATGGGTGCTTTAGCGCGGGGCGATGTTGACATGGTTGTGGCAAATGAAACGGTTGCCTCGTATATCATCAATCATCACGATGAATTGGACTTTAAAGTTACGCGTATGACCGACGAAGTTTTAATAGAAGAATCCGCAATTGCCGTGCAAAAAGGCAACCGCGCATTATTAGAAAAAATTAATAATGGATTAAAAGGATTACGCAGTAATGGTGAACTGGAAAAACTCGCTGAAAAATGGGTTCGCATTCATCAATAATCCAATCCGACATATGGCAGCAGCCACTGCTGCCATTTTTTATGCTATTTTTTCAATGTGTTGCACTAAAAACGCGAATAATGGTTGATATTCATGCCAGCGTTTGAGCAGAAGCTCCGTGCTGTTTTGCCCGCGCAATAATAATTGCCAGTATTCTTTCTCGTCATCATAGATTTCTTTATTTAACCATTGCTCAACCGCTTTTTCGGGATTTTTTTCTTTTTGCGCCACGGCAATTTCCCAGGCAATTTCCAGCGGCATACCTAAAATTGAGTCCAAACGTGACCAAATCGCCAACCAATTTTTAAGTTCCCGTTCGGCGGTTTCACATTCTAACGGCAAAAAGCGGTAAACAACGCTCATTTCTTTTTCCGCAAACGACAACCAACGTTCGCCGCCGCCCGTTTGAACACACCACAAAAGATAATGCAGCCACTCCGAAAAAATACTGCGAACACTATAACGCCTTGCCGAAAGCGATACCCATTTGTTCACCTCCACCGCCGGCAAATCCGCGCTTATCTGCCCGTTAGAAAAAGATACGGTTTTCAACTGAAGCGGCGTATTTTCCCGTTCGCCCGTGCATTCAAACAATTGCGCGCGCTGCGCTTCAATGCGTTGATTTTGCAATAAATGATAATGATGTCCTGCCGCGCCCGCCGGTAAAAATGGTAAATATTGAAAATGTGGCGAATCATTTAATAACGCTTGATAAATCTGCCAACGTTTTAAACCGTCTGATTGAGCGTCAAAAACCAGCGGTTCTAAAATATCCGTTGCCACATCAGTAACCGAACAATCGATTTTATGGGCACGCAAAAACGTCCGCGCCGGTTTTAACAAATCGCGGGCAATTTGAGAGAGCAACATCGTTTTTTCTGCTTGATTAACGGTAAATGTTTCCGATTCCGGCAAAAAAGGCAAAACGTCTGGCGCAGATTGTTGTAAATGATGCTGCACTTTTTGCCACAACGGCGCCGGTGCCGTGCGATACGGCTCGCGGTGAAAAGGATTAGGTTGATGCCGCAGATGATAATGAAGATATTGATCAACGCCGTTTTGCGCCAAATAATCCAATAATTCTTGCACGGGTGCGGCGGGCAAACGTTCTTCATGATCATTGGGATCAACGGCAGTATAAAAACACCAAAAATGACTGCCGGCGCTGCTTAATGCGTGTAAAAAACTGCCTAATTCGTCGTGTTCGCGGTGATAATCGCCCAAACGCGGCGCATCAATCGTTAACAAATTATGCCGTTGTTCGGCGATTCGGTGCGGAAATTGCTCTTGATCGGCGCCGACAAACGCAATTAAACGATACGGTAACGCGCGCATCGCCCCAATGCGTCCAATCGTAATTACGCCGCTGGGTTCGGAGGCAACTTGTCGGGTGGATAATTGCTCGCCGATATAGTTCAAAATAAACGGTAACGGCAAATATAAATCCGCAGCCGCCGCGGTTAATTGATGATGCGCCTGCAATTTTTCTGTTAATTCCGTTAATGTTTGCGCAATTAATTGCCACGCCGCCGTCGTTTGAAAAGCCGAAAAATCATGTTCCAAACGTTGCCGCAATTCATCGAGCCAAAATTGCGCCGTCGTATGATTTTTTTGTTGCACGCGAATCGTGCTGATTTGCTGATGAATTTGCGCTAAAACGGCTAATGCGGCGGCATCGTCATTGCGTATATTGTGTTCCGGCACGATATTTTCCAACCAAATATCCGCCTGCGGCATCGCCAATCCCGAAAGTAAACGTTCCAAAGCGTAACTCAACGTAAAGCGCGCATCGCCATCGGCAACGGTTTCCAAATCTTGTTGCTCAAAACCACGATAAAATCCCGCCGCAATTAATTGATCGCAGGTGCGTTGCATGGCTTTATCAGCAATGCCGTATGCCGTGCACACTTCTTCTTGCAATACCCATTGTAAAAATGTATGCCGATTAAACGGCGTGGTTGCTAAAACATAAATTCCCGAGATTGCCTGCCACAAACGTTGCGCGCTGCTATCAATAATGCCGGTTAAACGCGCCGGCAAAACGGCGCCGTCATAATCTCCGCTGGCGGGGAAAACGGTACGAATCACATCTTGCACGCTTTCTAATTCCGGCAGCACAATTAAAATATCGCTTAATTGTCTTGTTTCATCGGCATTTAACCAGCGCACTAATTCTTCGCGCAATAATTCCAATTGCCGCAATAATCCGTGGCAACCGTGAATGCGAATGCTGTCGTCATTGGGAACAAGCGGCGCTGCCGTGAGGCTGGATTGATCGTCTAAAGCGCGCATATCCGCTTGAAGACGTTGGAGTAAGGATTGTTGCGCGGTATCGGCAGAATGCGGCGTAATATGTTGTATCTCTTCTAATAAATTATGAGATTGACACAGGCGAAAAATATCGCGCTGCTGTTTGCCGAATCGTGAAACCAAAACATGACCGCTGCGGAAATGTTCGTCGGCATTCGTGTGCGATTGCCGCCAGCGTTCGTCAACGATATCCGGAAAATAACCATTACTCACCAGCGCTAACCACAAATGCACCTCGCAACGTTGCCCAAAAGCCTGCAGCCAATGCAGCATGTGATCGGTTAATGAAAACGGGTGAAACACAAATAAGCGCGCCGGCAACGCCGGAAGCGCGTCATCAACGGATAAACGGTGATAAAACTGCTCGATGCGCTGCTGACGATGTTCCATCGCTTCGGCAAAAAGCTGTTGCCATAAATATTTTTGGACGGTAAAAACGCCATCATAATGTTGCCGCAACCACGTGGGCATTTCGGGCAGCGTTGCGATGATGTCTTCTAGATGGCAATCGGGTTTTTGTTGCCATGTTAATAACCAATCCGGACGCATTTTTAAATAATGCGTGAATAATTGCGCTTGTTCACCGCTGAATTGCCACAAACGCGGCAAAGTTTGCTCGTCTCGCGCGGAAGACGGCGCCAATAAATAATGCAATAACGGCGCCAGCACATGATCTTCATCAGCGAGAATTTCGGCGCGGTGGGCGTATAACCACGAAAATAATTGCCAATGAATCGCCGTGGTGGATAACGGCGTCTGCGCCGCGGAACGGTTACTTAAACGCTCGATTATCGTCCATTCCATTTCGCCCCAAAAACGGTAACGATGCCGGCAACTGATGCCCATTTTTTCCGCGATGTGATGCTCTAAATAATCGGCGATTGCCATCGATGGCACTACGATTTCTGTTTCCGCGAAAATATCATCGGGATAATCGTGCAGCGCCGTTAAAAAATCGGGCATTAAATGAGCTAAATCCGTTGCTTGCGTGATACGAAACATGAGCGTTTTTCCGAGGTTTTAAGGTGAAACGGGTTTCGGCGCCGTTTTTAAGCCAAAAGCAAAACGTAATGCGGCGTGGCGGCGAATAATTTCATAAGCAATATAACAACTGATTAAGGTGATGACGACCAATAATGCGTAATAAGCGCCGTTTGATAATTGCGGGCTGTCGAATAACCAACCGTAAATAATCACCAGCGGGTGATGCACTAAATACACCACAATTGCCGAATCAATTAAATATTTGAGCGTTTTTCCGCCTTGATACGTGCTGCGGTAACACCAATAAAACAACAAAAATGCGATGCCGCCGGCGGCGCAAACGTGATTTAAACGATAAGTTAAACTCGTCCACAACCAGTTATCGCTTAAAAAAATGCGCACAATGCGCATATTGTTGCAATATTCCAACGTCGCGCTTAATAAAGTTACGGCGATGAGGAAAAACCAAAAACGCCGTGATAAATGTTCTAATTGCTCGCGGTGCACGTATAACAAGCCGCCGCCGTAATAAAACGGGAAATATTGCACGGTGTTGACGATGAAAAAGTTAAATAAATTGCCGGAGACGGGACCGTAACAATGCCAATAATAAACGTTGCCGATTTGCAGCGCGACATAACCGAATACGGCAATAACTGACATAAAAACAATACCTAAACGTGAAGCGCGCTGATAAGCGTTCATCGGCAATAACATATCGATGACGGCGCAGGTAAACAGCGTGATTAAAAACCAACCGTGCATCACCCAGCGCCACATATCAAAATGTGACCATTGATAATTCATGAAGATACTGCCGAAAATTTGCAACCCCAAATTCACGCCAAAACACCCCAAAAGAACGGGCACTAAAACACGTTTAATCCGCGCCTGCCAAAAAGCAGGTTTACCTTTGCGCGTGCGCACCATCATTGCGAAAAAGCCGGAAACCAAGAAAAACGCTTCCATGCGGAAAATGTGTTCTGGATAAACAATTGCCCGCAAAAGCCAGCTGCGGTGGATTTCGCTGCTGTAAACAAAACCACCAAACGGCGATAACACTTCAACCGAATGCCAAAATACGCCAATAATCATTAAAGTAGCGCGTAAAATATCCAAACCATAATAATGGCGCGCGGGTGCGGGGGAGTAAGTCATGATTTATCCTAGAGAAAAAGCGCATTATCATACGCTATGCCCGTTATTTTCGGTGAAAAACGCTTTATTTTTAGGAGAAATTTCGCATTATGCTTAGCTATCGCCACAGTTTTCATGCCGGCAATTATGCCGATGTTTTTAAACATTTTTGCCTCTATCAAACGTTAACGTTTATGAAACGCAAAGAAAAACCGCTGTTATATTTTGACAGCCACGCCGGCGCTGGTTTTTATGATTTACACAGCGCTCACGCAGAAAAAACGGGTGAATATTGTGACGGCATTATGCGCTTATATGCAGCGCAACAATTACCGCCCGCGCTTATAGAATTTCGCAATGATTTACGTTTATGGCTGGAAAGTGAAAACGTTTATTGCGGTTCGCCGTGGCTGGCAGCGCATTTGCTCGGTGAACACGATACTTTACAAGCCTGCGAATTACACCCAAACGATGCCCCAGCGTTACAACACATTATCCGCAGCATTCGTCCGCGGCGCAGTTTTGTTTTTCAAAAAGATGGTTTTGTGCAATTGCTGGCTTCCGTTCCGCCGCCGCAACGGCGCGCGTTAATCGTTATCGATCCATCGTACGAACAAAAAAGCGATTATGACGCGGTGTGTTCGGTATTGAGTAAAGCGTTAAAAAAATTTGCGCAGGGCTGTTATTTGATTTGGTCGCCGTGTTTACTGCGCACGGAGGCGCAAGATTTTCCCCAACAATTAGCTGAGGTGATTGGCGGGCGCGGATATTTGCGCGCGCAATTAAAAGTGCGCACGGAAAGCGCGCTCGGCATGTATGGTTGCGAAATTCACATTATTAATCCGCCTTATTTATTGGCGCCCGTTTTGCAGGAAGCGGGAAATGTTTTAGTACAAATACTAGCAGCGGATAAAAGCGCGCAATTTCAATTGTGGCATCGAGATGCCGCTCAAAGCGCCACGGGCAAATCACATTGAGGAGCGTTTATGAATTGGCTTTCTTTATGTTCTGACGCGAGAATGGGCGGCGCGAGTTTGCCGGAACCGTTAATTCGCAGTGAATACCAACGCGATAGCGATCGGATTTTATTTTCTGCCGCGTTTCGCCGCATGCAAGATAAAACGCAGGTTTTTCCGCTGGCAAAAAATGATTTTGTGCGCACGCGGTTAACGCATTCTTTGGAAGTTTCATGCGTTGGGCGCAGTTTGGGCAATCGTGTTGGCGTTCATTTATTACAAAAATATCCCGAATTGGTGGCGCAAAAAATCACCGCGGCAAATATTGGCGATATTGTAGCAGCGGCATGTTTGGCGCACGATTTGGGCAATCCGCCGTTTGGACATTCGGGGGAGCAGGCGATGCGCGATTATTTTTGTAGCGAAAATGGTCAAAATATTCTCGAACGTTTAAAAATTTCCACCGATGAACGCGCCGATTTAACCGCGATTGAAGGCAATGCGCAGAGTTTTCGGATTGTCAGCCGTTTGGAAAATCCCGATGCCAATGGTGGTTTGCGTTTAACGTATGCCACGTTAGCAACGATGGCAAAATATCCCTGCACCGCCGCGTGTTTAGAACAATCTGGTTATCAAAAAAATGGGTGTTATCAAGATGATTTGGCAACGTATACGCAAATTTTTTCCGCTTTGGGAATTCCGCAAATTAAACCGCAAGTTTGGCTTCGGCACCCGTTATCGTATTTGATGGAAGCGGCTGATGATATTTGTTATTTAATCGTTGATATTGAAGACGCTTATCAGGTGAAACAAATTCATTTTGAAGAAGCTTATGCGCGTTTATTTGAATTGGTGCGGGAAAATGTTGATGAAACGCGCATCAAAGCAATGCACAGTAAAAGCGATAAATTGGGTTATTTGCGCGCCAAAGCGATTGGACAATTAATCGATGAAACGTGCGCGCAATTTTGGCAATCAGAATCGGCAATTTTAAATGGAAACGGCGCTGCTTTATTGCCGCATATTCCGTCTTATCGTCAATTAAAAGCGTTGCGCCAATTTGCCAGCGATTATATTTATAACTTGCAACCGGTTGTGGAAATTCAAGTGGCGGGGAACCGCATTTTGCGCGGATTATTGGATATTTTTTGCACCGCGGTTGCCAATACGGTTTTAAACAATAAAACCAGCCGCCGGCACGATGAAATGATTTTATTATTATTGCCAACGCGTTATCGTCGTTATGCGGATTCGCCGTATCAAAAATTATTGGCGGTGTGCGATTATGTCAGCGGCATGACGGATAGTTACGCCGTTTCTTTATATAAAAAGCTCACGGGCATTTCGTTATAACCGTGCCAATAAAATGCATGAAAAAAGCCACTGTTACAGTGGCTTTTTATGATTAACCGCGATTACGGTTGCACGGCATACTCCGAAACCGGCACGATTTTTTTAATTAAACCAATTTGATGCAAATATTGCGCGTAATTTTGATAACGCCGATCATCAAGCGCCGCCGGACGCAAAGCAAAGCGCGTTAAACTGTCTTTCCATGCTTGTTGATTAACCGCATCATCTAAACCTTTTTTATAAGCAATATATTTTTGCCATGCTTCTTCAGGGTGATTGACAATAAAATGCACGGCTTCGGTGAGCGCCTCATTAAATTTAACGATTTTTTCATCGTGGCGGTGTTTGTTATGCGCGACAAAAATCAATTCATCAAAGGGCGGAATGCCGTGTTCTTCTAAAAAGAAGGCGCGCCCTTCATGATTGTGCGCTTTCATTTCGTGTAATTCCACCGTGCGCGCGGCGCCGATAACCGCGTCTACTTGTCCACTCATCACCGCCGGCGATAAAGAAAAATTGACGTTGACGAGTTTCACATCGTTTAAAGTTAAACCACCGCTGGCTAAAAAAGATTGCAACACGGCTTCATCAACGCCGGCAACGGAATAACCAATTTTTTTACCTTTTAAATCAGAAACTTGTTTAATGCCACTTTGCGCGTCAACAATCACGCAATTTAAAGGCGTAGCGATTAACGTTGATACGCGCGATATCGGCAATCCTTCGTCAATTTGTAAATGCAATTGTTGTTGATAATTGATGGCTAAATCGATTTTTTCCGCGGCAACCAATTTCGGCGGCAGCGCCGGATCGGACGGTTCGGTGATGGTGACTTCTAAACCGTGTTTATCAAAATAACCGTTTTGTTGCGCGATGATGATCGGCGCATGATTGGGATTGATAAACCAATCCAACATTAAATGCAGCGGCTCTTTTGCCAAAGCCGTTGTTGCCAACATTAATCCGAATAAAAACGTACTGATTTTTTTCATGTATTACTCCCATTGTTACCAATAAATCCATTTTTTCAAAAGTGCATCGATGCCGTAATAAATCGCTAACGTTAATAACGTCATCACAAACAAAGCGGCAAAAGTTAACGCAACTTGGCTGCGATTAATGCCGTATTGCATTAAATAACCCAACCCATCGCTTCCGCCAACATATTCACCAATAATGGCACCAATCGGCGCCATCGCCGCGCCCACGCGCAATCCCGATGCCAAATGCGGCAACGCTGCCGGCATGCGAATGCGCCATAAAATTTGCCGCGGATTCGCGCCTAACGTTTGCGCTAAACGCAAATAAGCCGGCGGCGTTTGTTGTAAACCGTCAAAAGTGGCGGTGGTGATGGGAAAGTAGACGATTAACACGGTAACGATGATTTTCGGCGTTAAACCGTAACCAAACCAAAGCATTAAAATTGGTGCGAGCGCGTAAACGGGCATCGTTTGCGATACTAAAATTAATGGCTGCAGCCATCGTCTCAAACGCGCATTAATCATTAAAATAAGCGCCGTTGCCGTTCCAAAAACGCTGGCAATGCCCAAACTCAAAGCAATTTCTAATACGGTAATGCGGCTGTGGCGCCATAAAACATCAAAATCTGTGTATAAACACTGCAAAACTGCCAGCGGCGACGGCAAAATATAAGGCGGCGTCTGCGTTAACCAAATGACACTTTGCCATAAAAAACACAGTCCGAATGCAGTTAATAAAAATTGTGCGGCAAAACGAATCATCGCAAATGCTCCAAAAGTTGCTGTTGCCGTTCGGCAAAACCTTCGCTGGTAAACGCGCGCGGCGGTGCGGCGGCGGGAAGCGGCAATTCGGTTAGCGCGCCGTTTTCTAAAACGTACAAATAATTTGCTAAGCGCAAAGCTTCTGCCGGATCGTGCGTGATCATAATCACGGTGCGGTCAACCAATAATTCGGTGGCGAGATTTTGCAATTGATAACGCGTGATCGCGTCTAAAGCGGAAAAAGGTTCGTCCATCAAAATGAGCGGGGCGTCGTCAATTAAAGTACGCGCTAAAGCCAGCCGTTGCCGTTCGCCGCCGGATAATTGCTGCGGACGCTTTTTGTTGTTGACTTTTAAACCGCAAGCCGTCAACAAACGCTCCACTGCCGCCGCATTTTTCGCTTCACCGCGCACGTGCGCGCCCAAAAGAACGTTGTCTTCAATACTCAACCACGGCAATAAATCATTTTCCTGCGCCATCCAACGCAATCGTCCGGATAATGAGTTGCCAGCGCCGTCATCAATGCTTCCGCGCTGTTGTCCGTTGGCAGCAAGTAATCCGGCAATGGCGTGTAATAAACTGCTTTTACCGCAGCCCGAGCGTCCTAAAATGACGTGCCACGCGTTGGCGGCAAAATCGTGGGAAAAGTCCTGAAAAATGACGTGCGCGCCGTAGGCTAAATAAAGATTTTTGATGGAAACGGCAACGCTAATCATCGTCACTCGCTTTTAAAATCAGATGGATTGCAGCAGTAAAAATCATCAAAAAAAATCCTCCAAAAACGGAGGAGACAAAAGCGTTGGCTTGTTCCCTCCGTCAGTATTAACTGAATCAGGTTCAACGGGTATTTCTCAGCTGAAAACAGCACCCCGACAAGTTTTTTTAGATTAAAACGCCGGCGGACGTTTGTCCATCTTTTTAACGCGCCACTTCTTCGCGAACGCCGGCTTTCAGCAAACAATAACTTTCCGGCGGCAATTCACCGGCGGCGATTTTTTGATCTAATTGCGCGGCGGCAGATGAAATTTCTAATGTGCCGTTGGTGACGGCGAATTTATATTTTTGCGTGAAAAAGATGCGAATTGGCGCATCAGGATTGTTTAATGCTTGTTCGGCGGCAAAAGTTTTCGCTGCTTCCATATCACGAAAATCTTGCACGACGATATAACACGATTCTGGCGGCGTAACCTTTGGTGTTTCAAAAAATGAAACCGCAGGCAATGAAATGTCCGGCGCGGTGGCAGTTGGCGATGAATTTTGCGAAATGTCGGTTGATGATGGTTCGGCTTGATTGGAAACAGAATTGGTTACGGGTTTTTGCGGTGCGGTGTCGGTCGGCGCGGCATTTTGTTCGGTCGGCGATGACAGCTGATGGGTTTGCACGATAGCGGCGGGCTCTGGTTCCGGCGGACGCATGTCAAAATTGATGCCTAATAAAAATAGGACGGAAAAATTGATGCCGGAGACGAGCCATAATAAATATTTAAAACGCGGTTGGCGCCGTTGATAGTTAAACATATATTGCCCAAGCAATGCGCCTGACCACGCGCCGAGCAATGATAAAGTTAAAAAAACGGGCGGATTAAATGAACATAACGGCGATTGATTGCGCTCCCATGACCAGCGTTCATAAAGCAATTGAATAAACATGATAACCGAAGCCGCGCCTAATAAAATCAATATAGACGGCGGATAAAGAAAGGTGATCATGGCAAAAAATACGGCGGCAAAAATGGCAGAAATGATCAATGAAGAATCGCTGGGCAAGTCGTCATCAAACCGATCAATTTCTTGTTCGGAATTAAAAGAGTAGGTAAAACCAACGATTTGCGCATCAAAGATGGTGTTGTATTTGGGATCGATTTGAAATGCCAAGCGCGCGCCGGCTTTTACGCGGCATTCTTTAGCAAAACAAAATACATCAATGGGCATTAAGCATTTGCTGCCGTCTAATTCTACGGTTCCTTTTGCGCGCTGCGCTTGCCAGCGGATTAATGTTCCATAAAAAAAGTGTGCCATCACTTGTTCCTTTTTGTTAAACCAGCAGTTCATCAAATGAATACAGTTTAGCAATGATCGTTTTAAATAACTTTATGTGCTGCCATTTTTGCAGATTGGTAATGATAAAAAACAGCGGTGAAACGTTTGCTGGCGCTTGATTTTATTAATAATACAAGGGGTAATAAATTTTAATGCAATCGTTTGCTTTAATTTTTTTCGGTGAGCGTAAAATCAGATGAACGTCCACAGAAAATCGTTTTTTGTGGCGATGAGGGTTTACACAAAATTTTATTTCGAGGTTCAAAAATGAACGTTCCTTCTCATGATGCTGGATTGCGCCGCGCGGTGCTGATAGTTGCGCTTGTTAATTTATTGTATTTTTTTATTGAGTTCGGCGTGGCGCAACGCATTGGTTCGGTTTCATTATTTGCCGATAGTATGGATTTTTTAGAAGATGCGGCAGTTAATTTTCTCATTTCGGTGGCGTTGAGTTGGTCGGTGAGCATGCGTGCGCGGATTGGTATGCTGCTTTCAGGTGTGTTGTTATTGCCGGCGCTGGCTTTGTTGTGGACGGCGTGGAAAAAATTTAATGCACCGACGCCGCCGGAACCGTGGTTATTGTCGATTACGGGATTTGGCGCGATGGTGGTAAATATGAGTTGTGCTTTTTTATTGGTGCGCTATCGAGAACATAGTGGCAGCTTGGCGCGAGCGGCGTTTTTATCAACGCGAAATGATGCGCTGGCTAATGTGGCAATCGTCGGCGCGGGATTGATTACGCTGCATTGGTTATCCGGTTGGCCGGATTTAATCGTCGGTTTGGGACTTGCTTATATGAATGCTGATGCCGCTAAAGAGGTTTGGCAGGCAGCGCGAAATGAACAGGCGGAAGCGAGATTTTAGAGATGGTGATAGGTTTGTTAGGTAAAAACTGTTAGGCTTTTTGCTATGATCAATGAATAACAGAACTCTTGAGGATCATTGTTTAAAAGGAGGCAACATGACATATCAAGTTTATAAAGCCATTGATGTTGCTGATGCTTTAGTCCGTTTAGCTTTGGCAGACAAAAAACCGTTAATCAATCTTAAAGTGCAAAAATTGACTTATTTGGTTTACGGCTGTTGGCTTGGATTTGCGAATTTTCAAATGTTTCAAGATAGAGTGGAAGCGTGGAAATATGGTCCCGTGATACCCGTTCTTTATAATCAACTGGCGCGTTACGGTGCGAATTTTATTCAAGAGCCAATATTGGAAAAGAATCCTATTCCAAAAGACAGCGAAGAATATCAATTAATTCACGACATCTATAATGAATTTAAAGATTTGAAAGCATGGCAGCTGGTTTATTTAACCCACCAAAAAGGTAGCCCATGGCACCAAACGCATACCCCAGAGACAAAGGGAAGTATTATTTCTCCGGACTTGGTGCGCGATTATTATAAAAATTTATTAAGTGACCCGCATGACTAGTTCTTCAGAGCCTACGCGCTTTAGTTAGATTAAAGAACCCCTTGCAAAAGTAGCAGGTTCTGATGAACAAAAAAATGCAGAAAATGCAGAAAGGGCAGAAGAATTAGAACAAATAAAATTAAAAAATAAGGAGCTAAAACAAAAAATTAAGCGCGATAAGCAACTGCATAATTTTCGGCAAGACAGCTATTCTAAATTGCTTGGGACTATTTGGGCTTGGTTAGGTTTTGTAGCAGCGGTGGTGTTATCCGCTGGTTTTGGTTGGTGGCAGTTCCAATTGTCTAACCCAGTTTTAATTGCGCTACTCACCACTTCCACTGCAATCGTTTTAGGAATTTTTGCTATTGCTGCAAAGTGGTTATTTCCAAAAAACGATACGTAACATAAAAGTTCAATATTTTCTATTATTGCTTCAGATAACAGCAGGCGGAAAAACTCTTTACGTTTGTTTACTTTATTCACCGCATAATCAGCGAAATGCTCATGCAAAGAGCTTTCAAGTGCTGATGCTCAATTCGTTCTACCGCCGTTTTTTCTAATGCTTTATCTTTTTTGGTTACCACAATCACAACATCACCTGATAAGTAAAAACGCGCCCGATAATTTCAATATTTTCTGGACGCACAAGCTCGTCTTTATATTCTTCTTGGTTGAAACTACTGATTCTAATCATGCCGTTCGGCGCGTGATATAAACGTTTGACGCGAAATAAATCATCTTGCCGGATTGCGTAAATATCGCCTTCTTTAAGCACGGTATCGGCTTTATTGATGCCCAGCGTTGAGCCTTTGGGAATAACGGGCTCCATGCTGTTGCCGGTGAGCGTAACGCAAAATGCTTGGTCAAGCGGAACGCCGTACCGGTGTAACGTTGATTTTGCAAACGGCAGGCGGAAACCATTGTAATCTTGCATTTCGCAGCAACCTGTTCCGCCTTGGAATTCAACATCTTTGAAAAACGGCAAATAAGCATATTCGTCTTCAGGCAACGGGTCGTTACTGCTCCAAAGCCGGAATTTGCCCATTGTGCCGATATCGCTTTCAATAGCTTGTTTCTTCAATTCTTTTTCGAAATCTTTATATTCCAAATCAATACTTGAAACGCCTAACGCGTTAGCCAAATCTTGCAAAAAACGCGGTCGCAGCGTCAAACCCGCTTCAATTTTTTGAATCGCCGCTTGTGATTTACCAATTTTTTCAGCGAGTTGGTCTTGTGACAGATTATTCAATTCGCGCAATATTTTTACGTTGCTAGCTAGACTCATTTCAACACCAATTTATTAACTTTCGTTAAAAAATAACACTGAAAGTTGTAAAACGCAAATCATGATAATAATTGATTTTACGACGTAAAAACATTTATTTTTAAATTATTCAAATCATACGCGCGGAATACCTCTAAAGTGATAATAATTTGGCAATAAAAAACCCCGAAATTAATCGGGGTTTCAAGTAGTTATAGGGCTTTTGCTTTCAAATTATCCAAATAATCCGCGTACTTTTGCATCATTATCTGCCGCTCTTTTAGGTAGTCAGCATGGTTATAAGTACCGCGCACGCTGTTTTTGTCAGCATGAGCGAGCTGCATTTCCACAATATGCGATGGATACCCTTGCTCATGCAATAGGGTTGAAGCGGTATGGCGCCAGCCGTGTAAGGTGGTTAAGTGATATAAGCTTGTTTCATCGCTTACCTTAGCGCTTTTCATGATTTTATAAGCCGCGCCTTCCGTGATTGGCTTGTCATCGTTGGCAAAGATAAAAGGCGTGCGCCCCGTAAAGATGCGCATCTCTTCAATGAGTGCTTTCGCCTGCCGTGGTAAAGGGACGATATGAGGGCGGCGTTTCTTCATACGGTGCGCCGGTATGGTGATTAACCCCACTTCCATGTCCAACTCTTGCCATTCCAGCTTCCGAAGCTCACTTGGGCGCGTGAAAAGATAAGGCAATAATCTCATGTATGCACGGGTTGCCGGCAAGGCAGGGTGCGCACGTTCAATGGCTAATAATGCTTTGCCAATGATGCTTGGGTCAGTGATGTGTCGCATAGCATCACCCTGATGAGCAGGTAATAGTTCACTTGCTTTCAGCAATTCAGCAGGGCTAGTAGCCAACAATTGCATATTAACCGCGTGGCGATAGATGCGCTTGATATTGTCCAACGTATAGGCTGCTGTGTAAGCATAGGGAATGCTTTGCAGATGGGCGACGAGTTCTCCAGCAGTGATGGACTCAATAGGGCGCGCATGAAAAGCAGGAAGAATGTAATTCTTCAGATTGACGTTAAATATCATTGCGATGCTTTAACGTCCAATCTTTAGCCTTATGGGTTGTTTCTAACCAATCCATCGCTACATTACGAAATAACTGCGGTGATGAACCGTTAACCTCCAACTCAAGCGCTTTCTTTGCTGCTTTGGCTTTACGTTTCTCATGGTTAGGGTCAATGCCTTGCTTAAGCTCTTTTTTAAATAAAGCATGTTTTACGCGGGCTTCTGCAAGGCTAACGTCAGGGTATACTCCAAAGGCGGCGGTCTTTTCCTTACCATCAATACGGTACTTTGCCCGCCAGTATTTACCCTTTTCAGTAACGTATAGATATAAACCCTCACCGTCAAAGTGTTTTCCCAACTTTGCAGCTTCACATTTCCTTGCTGTTAATTTGCCCATACTCTCTTCCTCACCACTGTTTTTTATCGTTGGGGGTATTTTTTTGGCATGGAATTATATATACCCCCAAATAACGCTGGCTTTAGGTGAGGTTCCTTGAGGCTCTATGAGGTCATAAATGGCTTAACTACAGCTTTTCAAGGCAATAAAAAAAGCTCCATGATGGAGCTTGAAGCTAGGTATGGCGGAGAGGAAGAGATTCGAACTCTCGATAGAGCTATAAACCCTATGCTCCCTTAGCAGGGGAGTGCCTTCAGCCACTCGGCCACCTCTCCGCAACAAGGGCGACATTATACCGAAAAAAAAACCTCCGTAAAGGAGGTTGTTCATTTTTTCTCCATTTCGGCGTCATCGCCGACCCCGTTCATCAAACGATGATAAATTTCTTCGCGATGAATCGCAATCTCATCAGGGGCTTGCACGCCCAACCGCACCTGATTTCCTTTTACAGCGAGAACAGTCACCTTGATCTGATCATCGATGATAATTGTCTCACCCACACGACGCGTTAGAATTAACATAACAGCTCCTGCTCGGCGTCCTTCCGAAGCGCATAAAATCAAATGAGCGATTATACATTCCTTTAAAAATTAGATAAATCATTTTTAAGCGTGCGCCATTAATATCTACTTTTTTAAAAGGATTCGCGACACTCATCTGCTTTTTCTAATTGAAAAGCATCATGCAAACAATGCACAGCTCGCTCCAAATAAAGCAAATCGGTTACTAACGAAACGCGAGTCTCACTGGTTGCAAAACAATGCACCGGAATATTTTCCTGCATTAACGCCTGCAAAATCCGCCCAATAATTCCCGTATGCGAACGCAATCCCAAACCCACCAAAGAAATTTTAGCAATTTCCGTTTGTAAAACCGAAAGCGCAGCAATATGGGAAAACTGTTCCACAATAAATTCAATCACCCGATCTTTTTCTTGATGAGGCACAATAAAACTAAAATTAATTGAACCATCATCATTGCGCGTTTGCGCCACCATATCCAAACTAATATCCGCGCAACCGATAGGACGCAATATCTGATACAGCGTATTCATATCATCGGGCAAATGCATCAATTGAATCATCACCTCGTCGCGCGTAAAAGCGATTCCCGTAACATGCGTGGCTTCTATAATCGCACCCTCCACTGAAGAAATTAACGTTCCCGTTTCATCATCGCTAAAAGACGATAAAACTCGCACCGGCACATGATATTTCCCCGCAAACTCCACCGAACGAATTTGCAACACCTTAGATCCCAAACTCGCCATTTCCAACATTTCCACAAAAGAAATTTGCTCGAGTTTGCGCGCCCGCGGTTCAATGCGCGGATCCGTCGTATAAACGCCATCAACATCGGTATAAATTTGACATTCATCTGCTTTTAATACCGCCGCTAAAGCAACCGCCGTCGTATCCGAACCGCCGCGTCCCAAAGTTGTGATATCGCCAGCTTCATCAACGCCTTGAAAACCTGCCACAATCACCACTTTTCCAGCGGATAACGCGCGGTAAATCGCGCCGTCGTCAATATGTTGAATTCGGGCTTTAGTATGTTGTGAATCGGTAAAAATGCCCACTTGCCAACCTGCCAACGACAGCGCTGGGCAACCGCGTTTTTCCAAAGCAATTGCCAAAAGTGCCATAGAAACTTGCTCGCCGCTGCTCATTAAAACGTCTAACTCGCGTGGAGACGGTTGCGCGGCAAAACGCTGCGCCAAAGCAATTAAACGATTTGTTTCACCGCTCATTGCAGAAACCGTCACTACCACATCATGCCCCGCCTGCCGTGCGCGCACAATCCTATCGGCGACCGTTTCAATGCGTTCCACCGAACCCATCGACGTGCCGCCATATTTTTGTACAATCAACGCCATAACACTATTTTTGCGGTAACGCTTGAGGCAATGCCGCTAATGCAGCGTCCAAACCTTGAATATTTTTACCGCCGGCTTGCGCAAAATCGGGACGTCCGCCGCCTTTACCATCGATAAACGCCGCTAACGTTTGCACAATCGCGCCAGCTTTTAAAGCCGCTGCCGATTTCGCCACCGAAACCACCAAACGCGCCATTTCGCCATCAGAACTGCCGATAACGACCACATCTAATTGATATTTATCGCGTAATTGATCGGCAGTATCGCGCAAAATGGCATTATCCAAATCATCGCGGCGCACTGCCATCGTCTTCCAGCCGTGAATGTCAACGACAGATTCCGCCGTTTCTTGAGTGCCGCCGAGCGCTACCGTGCGTTTTAATTGTTGCACGGTTTTTTCTAAAGTTTTGGTGTCTTGCTGTAACCGTTCAATTTTTTCAACGCTATGTTCTAAATCACTTTTTAACACCGCGGCAATGCGCTGCAATTGCGTTTCTTGTTGTTGACAATAACGAAGCGCTGCTAAACCTGCCACACATTCCACGCGACGAATGCCCGCCGCCACCGCACTTTGCGCAATGATTTTAACCAAACCCAAATCGCCGGTTTGCTTCACATGCGTACCGCCGCATAATTCCACCGAAAAATCATCAGCCCCCATTTTCACCACGCGCACGATATCGCCGTATTTTTCGCCAAATAAAGCCATCGCACCTTGCGCACAAGCTTGATCATAAGGCATTTCACTGATGTTAACGGGTTGATTACGCAGAATTTGTTCATTAATTAACTGTTCTACCGCGCTGATTTCTGCCGCGGTTAACGCCGCATCGTGCGAAAAGTCAAAACGCAATTTATCTGCATCTACCAACGAGCCTTTTTGTTGCACATGCGTTCCCAATGTCATGCGCAGCGCTTGATGCAATAAATGCGTTGCTGAATGATGACGGCGAATCGCCGCGCGGCGCGCCCGATCAATTTCCGCGCAAACCGTATCGCCAACGCTTAAAACGCCGCGTTGCAAACGTCCAAAATGCAGCAAAACATCGCCTTGTTTTTGCGTATCACTGACGAGAAACGCGCCATTTTGATGATAAATTACGCCGCTGTCGCCGATTTGTCCGCCGGATTCGCCATAAAAAGGTGATTGATTTAATACCAATACCGCTTCATCGCCGCAATCCAAAGTATCTGCCGCTTGTTCTTGCACGAAAATCGCTTCAATTGTGCTTTCGGTTTGTTCTTGTTGATAAGCTAAAAATGCGGTTTTTCCTGAAACGGTATATGTTTTATCCGCGCGGAATGTTCCAGAAGCTTTTGCGCGTTCGCGTTGTGCTTGCATCAAAGCTTCATAACCAGCTTCATCTAAAGTTAATCCCCGTTCGCGGGCAATATCATTAGTTAAATCAACGGGAAATCCGTAGGTATCATAAAGTTTAAAAACGGTTTCTCCGCTGATAATCGTTCCTTTTAATGTCGCCAAATCTTGCTCGAGAATTTGCATTCCAGCGGTTAAGGTTTGCGCAAAACGCAATTCTTCTTTGCGAATGGTTTCCGTAATGCGCGCTTGTTCGGCAATAATTTCCGGATACGCTTCGCCCATTTCGGCAACTAACGCCGCCACCAATTTATGGAAAAATAATCCTTGTTGACCGAGTTTATAACCGTGACGAATCGCACGCCGCATAATCCGCCGTAAAACATAACCGCGTCCTTCATTGCTTGGCAAAACACCGTCTACCATCAAAAAAACCGTCGCGCGAATATGATCCGCAATCACTTTTAAAGACGCTTGCCCTTCGTTTTTACACCCAACCGCTTTTGCCGCGGCATCAATTAAATGAATAAATAAATCAATGTCATAGTTTGAATGAACGCCCTGCATAACGGCAGCAATTCGTTCCAATCCCATACCAGTATCAATAGAAGGTTTGGGAAGCGGTTTCATCGTGCCTTCGGCATCGCGTTCAAATTGCATGAAAACAATATTCCAAATTTCGATAAACCGATCGCCGTCTTCGTCAGCTGAACCCGGTCTTCCGCCAAAAATTTCCGCGCCGTGATCATAGAAAATTTCGGTACACGGCCCGCAAGGTCCCGTATCGCCCATTGCCCAAAAATTATCCGATTCATATTTTGCCTTACCGGCTTTATCGCCAATACGAATAATGCGGTCGGCAGGCAATCCAATTTTTTCCTGCCAAATGCGATAGGCTTCGTCGTCTTCGTGATACACCGTCACCAGCAATTTTTCCGCCGGCAATTGCAAAACTTCCGTTAAAAAACGCCACGCAAACGGAATTGCTTCCGCTTTGAAATAATCGCCAAAACTAAAATTGCCCAACATTTCAAAAAACGTATGATGGCGCGCGGTATAACCAACGTTTTCTAAATCGTTATGTTTGCCGCCGGCGCGCACACAACGTTGCGCACTGGTTGCGCGGCGATAATCGCGGGTTTCCGTGCCGATAAAAAGCTCTTTAAACGGCACCATGCCGGCGTTAGTAAATAATAAAGTGGGATCGTTGCCCGGAACCAAAGAGGCAGAATGAACGATTTTATGCCCGTTTTCTGAAAAATAATTTAAAAAAGCGCGGCGGATTTCCGCGGTTGTCATTGTTTTCATAATGTTATTCTTTGAAGTTGATTAAAAATGTGGCGCCGAATTGGCGTAAAAATGAATTCCACAGTGGCGATAATATTGAGCATGATTCAATGTTGAATATTAACGATGTTCCGCGTGGGCATCATGATGTTCAGATTCAAAAACGCTTTGCGCGTGACGAATTTCGGCAAAAGAAAAACCGCGCTGCGCGAGAAAACGCTGTCTTTTGGCTTGTTCTTTGAGATCGTGGGCGGGTTTTGTATATTTTTTACGATATAGCCGCTCGGCAAGCGCAAACCAATCAAATTGTGCGCATTGTTCCGCGATCAGTGCATCGGCAATGCCGCGTTGTTTTAAAGCTTGACGGATTTTCTGCGCGCCGTCGCCTCTTTCTGCTTTACTGCGCACCCAAACAGCACAAAAACGTTGATCGCTTTGCCAGCCGTCAGCAGCCAATTTATCTAATACGGCGCTGACGATTTCCGGCGCAATATCGGCGGCTTTTGCTGCCAATTCTGCGCGCGAATATTCGCGTTGCGCGAGTAACGCTAAACAACGCCGCTCAAAATCGCGCGCTAATTCATCATTCTTCATCATTGATTGAGGTATCGATTTCATCGCCGGCGGCATCAGGTAAATGCAATTCACCGCCGATAAATTTTTCGCGGATTTTCGTTTCAATTTCTTGTGCGACGTCGGGGTGTTCTTTTAAATAAAGCCGTACTTTTTCTTTACCTTGTCCGATTTTTTCATCGCGGTAACTGTACCACGCGCCGGATTTTTGCATGATATCGGCATTAACGGCAAGTTGAATAATTTCCCCTTCGCGTGAAACGCCTTGACCGTATAAAATATCAAATTCTGCTTGCTTAAATGGCGGCGCTACTTTGTTTTTCACGACTTTTACGCGCGTTTCATTACCGAGGACTTCGTCGCCTTCTTTAATTGAACCGATGCGGCGGATATCCATACGTACGGAAGCGTAAAATTTCAGCGCATTGCCGCCGGTGGTTGTTTCTGGAGAACCAAACATAACGCCAATTTTCATGCGGATTTGGTTAATAAAAACAACGAGCGTATTGGCGCGCTTAATATTTCCGGTTAATTTGCGCAAAGCTTGACTCATCAAGCGCGCTTGTAAACCAACGTGAGAATCGCCCATTTCGCCTTCAATTTCTGCTTTTGGCGTTAACGCGGCAACGGAATCAACCACGATAACGTCAAACGCGCCGCTGCGCACTAAAGCATCGCAAATTTCTAACGCTTGTTCGCCGGTATCGGGTTGTGTGACGTATAAATCATCGGTATTAACGCCTAATTTTCGGGCATAAATCGGATCTAATGCGTGTTCGGCATCGATAAATGCTGCCGTGCCGCCGTTTTTTTGCGCTTCAGCGATGACGTGTAACATCATCGTAGTTTTTCCCGAAGATTCAGGCCCGTAGATTTCAACGATGCGTCCTTTAGGCAATCCGCCGATGCCAAGCGCAATATCGAGCGTTAATGAACCCGTAGAAATGGCTTGAATATCGTGCGCGGCAACTTGCTCGCCCAAACGCATCACGGTTCCTTTGCCAAATTGTTTATCTAATTGCGTTAAAACGGCGGTTAATGCTTTTTTCTGTTCTTCATTCATAAATTGGATTCCTTAATTGAGGCTTTTAAATGGGCATGCGGCACGTGATTCGATGGATTTTATTGTAATGCTTTAAGCGCGGTGAGCGTGCGCGCGATTTTATCATTTTTGGGATCGGCTTTCAGAGCCTTACTGTAGTTTTCTTGCGCTAAACGTAGATAAATTTTTGCCAGATTTAACCGCGCGGTTTGTTGTTGCGGCTGCAAACGTAATAACGCTTCTAAAACGCTTTGCGCGGATAACAAATCGCCGCGTCCGGAATAAATCACTGCTAAAGCGTTATAAGAATGCGTTACGTTGGGAAAATTGCTTTGCATCATTTTAAACCAGCGTTCTGCTTCATCAACGCGCTTTAATTGCATTAAAATCAATCCTTTGCTATAAGCGGCGCGGGCATCATCGGGGTGCGCGGATAAATGTTTATTGAGTTGTTCCAAAGCGCTTTCAGGATTGCCGTTGATGGCTTCTAGTTCAACGTGTTCATAATTAAAAGTAGCGGGCGCCTCATTTGAAGGCGTTGCCGTGGAAGATTCTGTTAGTGTATTGGTTTTGCCGGTGGGAGAAAGTAAAGCAACCGGCGGCGCGGGTTCTGCCCAAGCATGATTCCATAACAATAAAATCATTAAAAAAAATCGAGCGTTCAATGCGCTTACCTCATAAAATCATTGATAAAACGAGCGTTCATCATGACATTGTGCCTCAAAAGCTACAAGCGACGAGCGCGTTCATAAAAAACCGCGCTCTGTTTTAAGCGCGGTTCATCGTTATCATAACGCCTTGTCAATAGAATTTTTCAAAACAGATCGGCGTGTTCGTCAATCAAAATACACCAAGCATGCAAAATAAAAATATGCGCTTCTTGAATTTGCGCCGTGATTGAGGACGGCACCACAACGCAATCATCGCAAGCCGTTGATAATTTTCCGCCATCATTGCCGCTTAAACCATAAGTAACTAAACCGCTTTCGCGTGCGAGTTCTACCGCGGTTAAAACATTGGGCGAATTGCCTGAAGTTGAAATGCCAACAAAAACATCTCCGGGTTGCGCCAATCCATCTAATTGACGGGCAAACACTTGTGCATAGCCATAATCATTGGCGATGGCTGTTAAAGCGGAAGTATCCGTTGTTAACGCAATGCCGGGTAAAGGTTTGCGTTCGCGCACAAAACGTCCGGTTAACTCTGCGGCAAAATGCTGCGCATCTGCTGCTGAACCGCCGTTTCCGGCAACAAAAATAGTATTGCCCCGCTCAATCGCTGCCAATAATCCGCGACCAATACGAACAACAACGTCTTCGTGTTCGCGCAAAGCGTCAAATACTTTTTGATGTGCTGTAATCGTATCTTGCCAATTCATTATCATCTCCCAAAATTCATTACGAATTTATCATCCGTGTTCCCGTGTTTTCCAAGCACTCACTACACGGAAAATCTCTTTAATTATACCGATAATCATCATTTAAGTCATATAATATTCGGCTTCTTAAAAAACGCTCGAGGCTAAACATGACATTATGGCAAGCTTTTATATTGTCTTTAATTCAAGGGATTACTGAATTTTTGCCGATTTCCAGCTCGGGGCATTTAGTCATTACCCGCGAATTATTACACTGGCAAGATGCCGGCGTTGCTTTTGATGCTTTTACTGGTTTGGGCACGCTCACCGCGGTTTTATTTTATTACCGCAAAGATGTGTGCAGCATTCTTTATCATTGGTTTCGACAATTTCGCCATTGTGATGCACCGCCGGCGCCGGAAGCAAAATTGGGCAATCAATTGATCGTGGCGACGCTGCCAGCGTTGCTCATTGGTTTTATGGTTAAAGATCATATCGATGCGTTGACGCACCGCCCTTTATTAATTGCGAGCACCACCATGATTTTTGCCATTTTTTTAGCCGCAGCAGATTTTTGGGGACGCAAAAAGTTATCGTTACCGGAAACGAATTATCGGCAAGCTTTTTATTATGGTTTGGCGCAAACGCTGGCTTTAGTTCCGGGGGTATCGCGTTCGGGGATTACGTTAACCGCTGGACTGGCTATGCATTTTTCTCGAGAATCCGCGGCACGGTTTTCGTTTTTACAATCGATTCCGATTTCGGCTGCTGCCGGCGGTTATGGTTTGTGGAAATTAGCGACGAATCCCAGCGATTTTAGTTGGCAATTGATCGCATTAAGTTATGTTACGGCAACGCTTGCCGCGTACGTTTGCATTGCGTTATTTATCCGCTTTTTAAATACGGTAGGCATGATGCCGCATGTGATTTACCGTTTATTGCTGGGCGCTTATTTGTTTTTTGTTTTTATGTGATGCCGCGCGCCGGATTTCAATTGTAAAGATAAATGCTACAATTTCGCCCGTTATTTTTTACTAAATAAGGAGTTCACCATGGCTGAAGAACAACAACCGCGTATTTTATTAGAAGTTCGCAAATTATACGTTGGCGATTTATCGGTTGAAGTACCGAATGCGCCGGAAGTATTTCAACAAAGTTTAAATCCCGAAATCAGCTTGGGTATTAACCACGAAAATAAAAAATTAAAGGAAGAAAATTATTATTCCGTGCATTTGCGTTTAACCGTAACCGCTAAAGACAGCACAAGCAGCAGCGTTATTTATTTGGTTGAAGCTACGCAAACCGGTATTTTTGAAATTGTCGGTTTAGATGAAAGTCAATTGCAACACGCTTTAAACGTTTATTGCACAACGGTTTTATATCCTTATGCGCGCGAAGTGATCAGCAGCGCGATTACGCACGCTGGCTTCCCTTCTTTGTATTTGCAACCGATTAACTTTGATGCGTTGTATCAACAACAATTGCAGCAAGAACAAAATACTACCGCACAAGGCGGAGAAGCTTAGTGCATACCATTGCCGTATTGGGCGCGGGCAGTTGGGGCACGGCATTAGCATTACAGCTTGCGCGTAACCAACACCGCGTTTTTTTATGGGGACATCGCGCCGCTCATATTGAACAATTAATTGCCGACGGCGCGAATCACAAATATCTCCCCGATGTTTTTTTTCCCAAAAACCTCATACCGACCGCGGATCTCGCTGCGGCGGTGGCATCTGCTGAAATGGTTTTAGCCGTGGTGCCGAGCGTAGGTTTTGCGGGGCTACTTTCCGATTTGAAACCGTTGCTAGGCAAAAAGCCTTTTATGTGGGCAATCAAAGGCTTTGAACAAGGCAGTGGGCGGTTGTTATCCGATGTTTTCACGGAACATTTTGGCAAACATCATGCGCATGCGATTTTGGCAGGCCCGAGTTTTGCGCGCGAAGTTGCCGCCGGAAAACCAACCGCGGTGACGATTGCCGCGGCGCACAAAAATGATGCGCCGGCATTTGCCGAACCGTTTCACAGCAGTAATTTTTTGTGTTACACCAGCGACGATTTAATCGGTGCGCAAATTGGTGGTGCGGTTAAAAATGTGATTGCAATTGCTGTCGGCATTGCCGATGGTTTGCGTTGTGGCGCCAATACCCGCGCGGCATTAATTACCCGTGGTTTGCAGGAAATGACGCGTTTGGCAACCGCTTTAGGTGCACAGGCACAAACGTTATCAGGATTAACCGGTTTAGGCGATTTGGTTTTAACGGCGACCGATGATCAATCGCGCAATCGGCGATTTGGTTTAGCGTTAGGACAAGGTAAAACCGCGCTCGAAGCTAAAGCGTTGATTGGACAAGTCATTGAAGGCGAGGGTGCCGCACATGATACGTGGGCGCTGGCATGTCGTTATCAAGTGCGTATGCCGATTACGCAATATATGCATCAATTTCTTAACGGTGAAATTGATATTCAAACCGCGGTGATGCATTTGAGTAACCGCGATCTCAAAGCTGAATCAGCCTAAAAATCATGATGGATTTGCCCGTGGTTTATCAAGATGAAGATATGATTGCCGTTGATAAGCCGGCGGGATTATTGTCGGTGCCAGGGCGCGGCGCGGAAAAGCGCGATAGCGTTGAATGGCGGATTAAGCAAGAATATTGCGGCGCGGCGGCAGTACATCGTTTGGATATGTCCACTTCCGGCATTATGCTGATCGCAAAACATAAAGACGCCGAACGTTATTACAAAACCGCGTTTGAGCAGCGGCGCGTTAAAAAAGGTTATGTCGCGATTTGCCACGGCTTGATTGCCGAAGATGAGGGCGAAATGAATGCGCCTTTGATTGGCGATTGGGTAAATCGTCCGAAACAAAAAGTATGTTATGAAACGGGAAAAGCGGCGCTGACTCGTTTTTGCGTATTATCACGGCAGCGCGATCAAACGCGGGTGGCGCTTTTTCCGCATACGGGGCGCAGCCATCAGTTGCGCGTTCATTTGGCTGATAAAGGGCACCCGATTGTCGGCGATAATCTTTACGGCGACGCGGCAGATTGTTTGCTGCCGCGGTTATTGTTGCACGCGGAATGGTTGTTATTTACACGCCGCGATGGAGCGCCGATTAAATTATCAACAAAAATACCTTTTTAAACGCCGTTATTTATTGTCCGCGATTTTGATAACGCCGCCACGCTTCAACAATGGCTTTTACTAACGTCGCCAGCGGAATGGCGAAGAAAATCCCCCAAAATCCCCATAAACCACCAAAAACTAAAACCGCCATAATAATGGCGATGGGGTGAATGCTGACGGCTTCAGAAAAGATGACCGGCACGATGACGTTGCCGTCTAAAATTTGCACGACAAAATAAAATCCCGTTGACCACCAAAAACCAGAATTCAAACCAAATTGCATATAAGCAACAATTAATACCGGAAAAGTAACAATAGTTGCGCCAATATAGGGAATTAAAACCGAAAGTCCAACCATTAAACTCAATAATAAACTGTATTGTAGTCCCAAAATATTAAAGGGAATAAAGCACATAATCCAAATGATCATAACTTCAACGAATTTTCCGCGAATATAATTACCAATTTGAATATCAACTTCCGTCCAAATATCTTGAATGATTTGATGATTGTCGGGCAAAAATTGTCCTAACCAAGAAAGGATTTTTACTTTATCTTTTAAAAAGAAAAAAATTAAAATTGGAATTAAAATGATATAAACCAAAACGGTAAATACGGCAAAAAGCGATTCAAAAATCTTTTTTGAAAGCAATATTTTAGTATATTCTGCCACCGCGGCATTCATGGATCCCAGCATTAAATCGATATCTTGTTGTGAGATAATTTCCGGAAATCTTTTTGGTAATATGTGCATTTTTTCTTGCGCATAAGATAAATAAACCGGTAAATTGGTAATTAATCCTTTTGCTTGATTAATAAGAATCGGTAAAACGCCGATAAAAATATAAATAATCAAGAATGAAAATAATAAAAAAACAACGGATACCGCAAAGATTCTTCTAACGCCGTTTTTTTCGCATTTTTTAATTAATCCTTCTAATAAATAAGCAATGACTGCGGAAATAATCACGGGAATGAGCCATTGCCCAATGCTGAAAAAAGCCAGTGATAAAGTGCAACCAAAAAGCAATAATGCCATCAATGACGGATTATTAAAAACGCGCGAACACCATTTTATTAAAGGATTCATATTGAACTCACAAAATTTTATCGTTAAACCGCATAAAAGCGTTTTTCAAAATAAAAAAGACGCAATCCACAAATGGGATTGCGTCCAGCGCGAAAAGCAGTTATTCATCAGTTGATGATTCTGTTTTTTCTGCTTCGTTTTCGCTGACTTCTGCTACCGCGTCGTCATCGGTTTGTTCCGCTGCCAATTTTTCTAACGCCAGTTTTTCGCCGGCTTGTGCGAGTAATAATTCGCCGTTTAAAGAATCGGCTTTCGGGTCAACAATACTTTGACGATATGCAACAAATGCGGCGCCTGGTTTATCCGTTGCTTCCAAAATTTGTCCCCACAAAGCAAACGCTTGCGGTGTTGGGTGCAATTTAATAGAAGCTTCGATGCAGCGCGCGGCAGTTTCATAATCTTTAGCGCGGTAAGCAATTTGCGCATGGCAATAAAGGAAAATGCTGTTTTCGGCATGCATACTTGCCCAATCGTTCATATTTTTCAAAGCACGATTGAAATTAATGCCGCGCAATTGGCTGTAAACTTGAATTAAATCCAAATCGCCATTGTATTTAATTTGTTGCGCCAAAAGTTTTTCGATTTCTTCCGCGTGACCTTTTTCATGCAACGCGCTGGCATAAGGCAATAATAATGATTTTTCGGCGTGCAATTCTGCCGGCAAATGTTGCCACACGCGGCTTAAAGCCTCTTCATCATGCAAAGCAGCTTGCACCATTTCTTGCGCATATTTTAACTTGCGTTCGTTAAACACTTCGGCAGAAAGTTGATTGCGCAAAGTGGATAAATGTAACCACGCGCGTTCCCAATCTTTTTTACCCACATACACTTCATCAAGCATTGCAATGACTTTCGAATTTTTAGCATCTTCTTGATAAAGTTGATTTAAAATCGATTCCGCCTGTGTAAATTGATGATTCAAAATATAACTGTGCGCTTCTGTTAAACGCATCACTTTACGGCTTACGGCATCATGCGCCTGAACTGTTTCACGGGCACGAATAAAATATTGATCGCGGCGGTCAAACGCTTGTTGGCGGTCGGCAGCAATCGCTGCGTTTTCAAAATAAATCACGGGAGAAATGCCCAATTGTTCCGCCAAATCGCCGCCGTTTGCCAGTTTCTTTTCCGCGCATTTATAGTTGCCCACGCCCAAATCATTTAAACCACCGCGCAATAAGCGGTCAGCTTTATTTTTCTTGCGAACTTTTAAATTACGGCTGAAAATTGTCGGCGTATTCCAAATGAAAAAAAGGATACGAAACAAAGTAATAAACAAAAAACCAAACAAAATGGAAGCGAGTACTAAATTAATAAAATGGGTTTCAATTTGATAACGCCCAAAAATATTAATCATCACCGGCGATTCAATATTAAACGCATAACCGGTTAACAAACCAAGGCATAATAAAATTAAAACAATAATAAAACGTAACATAACTATTCTCCCGCGGCTTCTTTAACCGCTTTAATGATGGTTGTAATTTCAAGGGGTTGCGGCTCATCTGCCCCAAATTGAGATAAAACACTCAATGCAGATTGTACCGCTTCATCGTTGGCAGCAAAATAGCGCGTTATCAGCGCCGTTAAATCATCAGCTGCCATTTTTGCTCCCACGCGATCATGAAGCATCGCGGCATTTCGTAAATAAGCCACATCTAAACGAATGGTTTCGCGAATAATGGCTCTTTGCGCTTTATTCGCCGGCACGCGTTCGGCTGCTGATAAATCATTTTTATGAATAACCACTGCTTTGCTTAAAAGCTGTTTTCCCCATTGTTCTGCTTGAGACATCAAATTAGTTTCATCTGACGCTTCATCTTCCATCGTTACTTGCACGGGTTCAAAACTTTTAAAAGACCATGAATCTACCGATTCGGTCAACGCGATCAATTGTTGCGCGCGCTCTTGATCCGCTTTGATGAGACTGGCGAGCTGCGTTTGTGCGGCGGTAATCGGTTCTTTAAAAGCGGCAAAAGGTGTTTGCATTAAATTGAGCGCTTCAAAGCGATAAAGTGCCTGATTTAAAAATTGCGCCGCAGCAAAATAATCATTGTGTTGATAGGCTGCATCAGCCAAGGCTAAAGCATCGATTAACGGTTGTGGGTGGGCTTGTTGCGTTAAATTTGTAAATTGCTTTGTTGCTTGATCTGCCAGCGCGGTAAACGATTCTTTTGCTGTGGTTGCGGTATGTTGAAAAGCATCAACTGCTTCTTGAACTTTCGCTTCTGTGCTTGCTTGCGTAGCGCGGATATCGTTTAAATCATGCGTCCGCGCAAATTCGGCAACGGATTCTTGCGCAACGGAATGTGCTTGTTTGATGGTATGTTCTGCTTGTTCTTTCATTTTTTGTTCAACGAACACACCGATTTCTTGTTCAGACGGCGGAAGCGGCAACGCTTTTATCGCTTCGGCAATCAAATGGCTGACTTGTGCTTTATCAAGACCTTGATCGAATTGCGCAACCGTATTTTTTAATGCATCAATGTTTTTTTCACTATCACTTTGGAATGTTTGCTGATTCGCGCGCATTTGTTGCCATTGATATTCATGATAGCCTGCCGCAGCTAAAGCTAAAAAAGCGAGCAAAAAAGTGAGGAAAGCACAAGGTCCCTTCTTTTTTGAAGATTCGCCGATGCAACCGCAGTTATTTTCTTCATCGCAATCGCAGGAATCTCCACAACTACAATCTTTATCTTTTTCTTCATTGCAATCACAAGCATGTTCGCCGATGCAACCGCAGTTATTTTCTTCATCGCAATCGCAGGAATCTCCACAACTACAATCTTTATCTTTTTCTTCATTGCAATCACAAGCATGTTCGCCGACGCAACCACAGTTGTTTTCTTCATTGCAATCGCAGGAATCTCCACAACTACAATCTTTATCTTTTTCTTCATTGCAATCACAGGCATGTTTGTCGATGCAACCGCAGTTGTTTTCTTCATCGCAATCGCAGGAGTCTCCACAGTTGCAATCTTTATCTTTTTCTTCATTGCAATCACAGGCATGTTCGCTGTGACAACCGCAATCTTTTTCTTCGTCGCAATCGCAGGCGTGTTCGCCGTGACAGTCGCAATCTTTTTCTTTTTTATCATGCGGTTGTGGATTATTTTCAGTTGATTGTAATGCGTTATCCGTCGATAAAATATTCTCGTTTAAATGTTCTGCAGACGGTTTATTGGGGTCGTTCATGATGAGTCTCCTTGTGTCGATAGCCACCATTGTTCTAGGCAACTAATTAAATGTCTTTCGTCGGCATATTGTGCGCTGATACAGTGCAAAAATCCCGCATGCACAGCGGCTTGCATAATTCTCGGGCTTAACGCGACAATCACCGCACGGCATTGTAACAGTTTTAGCATATTTTGCGGCGTGATTGCGAGGAAATGCGCTAAAGTTTGTACGCTCGCCAACAAAATACAATGCGGCAACGGCATTTCAAAATTCCACGCGTGCGTGGGATTAAAGCGCTGATAAGTGTCAATCCGATAAACCTCATTATCTTCAGATAAAGTGGTGTATAACAAATCCCGACCGCCTTCAGCGGCAATCAGCGCGATTTTATGCCGCTGCGGTTGCCAAATGCGCAATAACGCTTCCGAATTATACGGCGGCGGTGCGACTAAAAAACGCGTTTGCGCGTGCGCCGTTAAAGCGTCTGCCGTTTTCATGCCGATGGCGATAAGGTTTTGTTGAAAAACGGGTTGATATTGCGCTAAAAAATGCTGCACTGCCTGCGCGCTGACAAATACCAAATCATCTGCTTTTCGGCATTGTTCCAGCGCTTTTGCGGATAACGGCTGCATTTTCGTATCCAAAAGCGGCAAATGATACGGTTGCGCGCCTAATTGCCGTAATAAAGGTTCTGCTTGCAACCAATGCTGTTTACTGCGCGTATACAAAATACGGCAACCTTGCAGCGGATATTTATTTTCTGTATTCATGCAAAATATCCTGCGCGCCTTGTTGGATCAATGCTTCTGCACAACGTGCGCCGGCTTTTTCCGCATCTTCCAACGCACAAATTTCTTGATGTGCCAGCATACGCTGTCCGTCAATTGTGCCGATACGACTTTGTAAGGTCATCGTTTTGCCGGAAAGTGTGGCAAAAACCGCGATCGGCACTTGGCAATCACCTTGCAAACGTTGATTAACGACGCGCTCGGTTTGAACGCAAACGGCAGTTTCAAAATGATTTAAAGTTTGAATATGCGCTAAAAATGGGCTATCCGCCCGACATTCAACGCCAATTGCGCCTTGTCCAATTGCCGGCAACGAAATTTCCGCCGGCAAAATTTGCCGAATGCGCGCGTTTTGTTGTAAACGAATCAGCCCCGCGCAGGCTAAAATCAGCGCATCAAACGCGCCGGAATCCAGTTTTTGTAGCCGCGTGTGAACGTTACCGCGAATATCGATGAGTTTTAAATCGGGACGATAGTGCGCGAGTTGCATTTTGCGCCGTAAACTACACGTACCCACGCGGGCGCCGTTAGGGAGTTCGTTTAAATGGGCATAATGATTGCTCACCAGCGCATCAAAAGGATTTTCCCGCGGCAAAATCGCAGCGAGCACAAAACCTTCCGGCAAAGTCACGCCAACATCTTTCATGGAATGCACGGCAATATCGGCAGCGTTTTGTTGCATCGCGATTTCTAATTCTTTGATGAATAAGTTTTTACCGCCAATTTTTGATAACGGCGTATGCGCTAAAATATCGCCCTGCGTGACGATGGGAACGAGCTCCACGGTTAATTCGGGATAATGTTGCTTTAATTGTTGGGCGACGTGTTCGGCTTGCCATAAAGCGAGGGGACTTTTTCGGGTTGCGATGCGTAAAGTAGACATAAAAACACTCAAAAAAACGCGCTTAGAATAACGCGCTGCCACGCTTTGAACAAGTTGAAAAAAACGTAAATAAAGTAAATTTGCGTATCGAATAAAACGGATTAAGATAATTGCCTTTTCCACTCAATTTAAAAGGAATTACCGATGAAATACGCACAATTATCACTTTTAAGCGCCGCTTTATTGATGAGCGCTTGTATGGACGCCAGTCAGCAACAAATGGTGCAACAAGGCGCAATTGGCGCGGCTGTCGGCGCGGGCGCTGGTGCTTTATTGGGCAAAGATGATGCCGCGGGCAAACGCAATAAAAAGATTGCAACTGGCGCCGTTGTTGGCGGTATTTTGGGTTCGCAAATCAATCGCGCAAATCAAGCGCCGCAATATAATCAATATCCGCAAAATGGTTATCAACAAAATTATCCGCAACAAAATTACAATCAATATCCCCAACAAAATGGTTATAACCAATATCCGCAAAACGGTTATCAACAAAATTACGGCGGCGGTTACGGTTATTAATGATTTAATTGATACAAAAGCGCAGCGTGCTGCGCTTTTTTTATGGGTGCATTACATGGCGCAAATTTGCAATGAAAAGACCACGGGTTCTTTGGTTTGTACGGAGCGCGTTTGCGGATTGTTTTGTTCCATAAAACGAATAGCAAAGCGGTGATTATCGCCGCTGATGCGTGGAAAAACGCAATGAGATGTTGGTAAATGAATTCTTAAAATTTGGTTTTTTCTATCTTTATCCAATGTTTTCAAAAAGATACCGTTATCAGTATATTCTTCGGTGAGCGTGGCGCTGGAGCGAATAATCGATAAAGCAACGGCAATGGCTTCCGAAAGTGGAATAAATAGTTGATAACAATAATTTAAAAACTCGTTTTCGCGACCAATATTATTGGCGAGCCAAAATTGATAAGCCGGCACTTCAAATAAACAATTGCCGCTTTTGTTAACGTTTCTCTGCCGCAAACTGTTGAGCAATTCGTTTTCGCGCAATCGGTTGATGGGATTGAAATCGAGTTGATGGATTTTTGCCAGCGCCGCGGATACTTTTTCTTCTAAAAAGGTTTTATCTGCGCCTAAATATTCCCGCTCGAGCGCGAGCGATATTCTTTGCAGTTCTTTAAAAACTTCCGCTCTGATTTCGTAACGGTGTAAAAAATCCAATATGTCAAATAATGCATCTAAAAACAGGCGAATGGAATAATATTCATTGGCTTGATGAAACAAATGTAATTGCTCAAACATCGATTCTAAACGCATAAATAAACGCATGCGTTCAGCAAGCGGTTGTTCGTAAATATGTAGTGATGAAGATTCACCTTGAAAAGCAGTGTTGTGCATCATAATTTTGACTCTAATTTTGAAATCGCAATGAAAAGAAAAAGAAGCGAATCCTTGTTTATAAACAGATTTTTTTAGAAAAAATACAAAGGCGAATTTAGTTTACCATGTTGCGCTGCGTTTGCTGCAGAAGTGGCGCTGAGATTGCGCGCTTAGGTGTAAATTGTTATAGTTTTGCCTCATTTTTCGAGTTCCCAATCGGATAGTTTCGTGAACGCAATAAGTTTCACTATACCCATATTTTTTCTGATGTTGATCGTCGGGCGTTTCGTCTCCGGCATCAACATCTTTTTTCTAACCTTCAAAAATCAGAAGTCTGCACTTGCGTGTTCACAATGCATCGCGGCAGACAATTGGAGACATAATCATAATGAAAAGAATGCTCATCAATGCAACCCAACAAGAAGAGTTGCGCGTTGCGCTTGTCGATGGTCAGCAATTATACGATCTCGATATCGAAACACTGTATTCAGCCCAAAAAAAAGCCAATATTTATACGGGAACCATCACCCGCATCGAACCTTCTCTCGAAGCCGTTTTTGTCGATTACGGCAGCACGCGGCACGGATTTTTACCCTTTAAAGAAATTGCCAAAGAATATCTGGCAGAATCGCATGACGGCGTCGATAAAAGCAATATTAAAGATTTGCTTTCCGTCGGGCAAAAAGTGCTGGTTCAAATTGAAAAAGAAGAGCGCGGCAATAAAGGCGCGGCGCTGACAACTTACGTTAGTTTAGCGGGACGTTTTTTGGTATTGATGCCAAATAATCCGCATGCTGGCGGCGTTTCGCGGCGCATTCAAGGCGATGAACGCAAAGAATTAAAAGATTATTTAGAACAACTCGGCGTGCCGGAAGAAATGGGCGTCATTATCCGCACCGCGGGCGTGGGGCGTTCAATAGAAGAATTGCAATGGGATTTGGATTTTTTAAGACAAGTTTGGGACGCCATCACCGCCGCTTATCACAACACTGCTAGCCAAAAATTAATTTATCAAGAAAGCAATATTATTGTGCGCGCGCTGCGCGATTATTTGCGTCCGGACGTTGGGCAAATTTTGATTGACGACGAACAAGTCTATCAACAAGCGATGGATTTCATGAATTTAGTCATGCCCAGTAGCATTAATAAACTAAAGCTTTATCAAGATCCAACGCCGCTGTTTACGCGCTATCAAATCGAAGGACAAATTGAAACGGCTTATCAGCGCAATGTGAAATTGCCGTCTGGTGGCGAATTGGTTATTGATTATACGGAAGCGCTGGTTTCTATCGATATTAACTCTTCAAAATCTACGAAAGGCTGCGATATTGAAGAAACTGCGTATCAAACCAACTTGGAAGCTGCTGATGAAATTGCGCGTCAAATGCGATTGCGCGATTTTGGCGGATTAATCGTCATTGATTTTATTGATATGGACGTTAGCCGCAACCGCAAAGATGTTGAACAACGTTTAATCGATGCGACCAAAATTGACCGCGCGCGCATTCAAATTGGACGAATTTCGCGTTTTGGTTTATTGGAAATGTCGCGGCAACGATTGCGCGCTTCAATTGATGAAGCCAGTCATCAAGTATGCCCGCGCTGCAAAGGGCAGGGCAGTATTCGCGGCATTCAATCGCAGGCGTTATCGCTGTTGCGTTTGATTGAAGAAGAAGCGATGAAAGATCGCACGCGCCGAATTACTGGCGAATTGCCGGTTGATATTGCCACCTTTTTATTAAATGAAAAACGTTCAGTAATTCAATCAATTGAAAAGAGAAATCACGTTGATATCGTGTTGACGATTAATCCACATTTACATTCTCCCGATTATTTCATTGAGCGCTTTCGCGATGATGAAATGAATGAAGAAATGAGCGCGGTGCCCAGTTATCGATTGGTTAATCATCAGCACAATAGCGAAGAAATGCCGATTTTGCGCCCGAAAGATGACCGCGTAGAAGCGCCGGTGGTTTCCAGCATTATGCCGCAAACGCCGGTTCCGCAAGCAAAAGGGGGCGCCGCGGTTGTTAAATCTGGTTTATCGGCTTTATTTTCGAAAGTGGTGGCGTTATTCAAAGAAGGTCATAACGGTCATACGGTTGACGCAGTATTGCATAAAAAAGAAGAAAAACAAACGATTAACGAATCTGTAACGCCCACGTCCAAAAACGTTCATCACGAAGAAACCGCGCAACCGGTGCGTGAAAAACCCATTGTTACGCCGGCGCCCGAAGCGTCAACCGTTCAAACGCATGAGTCAACGCCCGCAAACGGCGCCAACGTTAAACGTAAAGAAAAAAGCGACGATCACGACAAACATCATGCAAAACCCACGCCCAAAGCGGCAAAAATGGAAAATGATGATGAAGTCAATCCCAGTTTGGAAGAATTGCTGCACCCCGTTGAATCAAAAAATGGTCGCGAAGTGCGCAAAGGACGTCCGCGCGATGTGCACGCGGTGCGTGGGCAAGGTAAAGCGCCGGAAACGATGCCAGATTTTGAGCAATCAAGCGATGAACTTAAACGAACTGAAACCGTCGCGCATCATGATGTTAAAAATGAACGCATTTCTGATAACAAATCGCCGGAAGTGAACGCTGAAACCGTTTTAACGGAAAATAATGCAACGCTTGTGCCGCCGAAAGTGCATCAAGCGCCGGGATTAGTTGCTTTTTTAGAAACTGAAAATGCACCAATTAGCGCTGATGAAGATGATATCGATGAGCCGCAATCTATGCAGGAACACGATGATGCATCGTCAGAACAAGCGGAAATTTTAGAAACAGCGTTATCGGAAAAAGAACAAGAAACGATTGGAGAACCGTTGCCGGTGCCAGTGAAAAAAGAGCAAGAAAGCGTTGCGGAAATCGCGCCGGCGGAAAAAGAGCAAGAAAGCGTTGCCGAAACCGCGCCGGCGGAAAAAGAACAAAAAACGGTTGCCGAAACCGCGTCGGAGAAAGTCTCTCATATTCATGCGGTTACTAAATTGGGACAAAGTATTTGGTATGACAATATCGATCGCGCGTTATTACAAAGCGGTACGTTGCAACGTTTAATTGAGGAAGACGATTTGCGCGGCATCACGTCAAATCCTGCGATTTTCCAAAAAGCGTTTAGCCGTACTCGTGATTACGATGCCGCATTAAGCGCATGGTTAGAACATCATGAAGGCGACGCGCAAGCGGCATTTTATGCGTTGGCGATTGAAGATATTCAACAAGCTTGCGATCTGATGCAGCCGGTTTTTGAAAAAACCAACGGCACCGATGGCATGGTTTCTTTGGAAGTTTCGCCGCATTTAGCGCACGATGCGCCGGCAACGGTTGCGGAAGCGTTATCATTACAACAACGCGTCGCGCGGCAAAATCTCATGATTAAAATTCCTGCCACCGATGCCGGTTGTGCGGCATTAACGGAACTGACCGCACAAGGCATTAACGTCAATATGACTTTACTTTTTTCACTGGCGCAATATCAGCGCGTTTTGGAAGCGTATATTGACGGTTTGAAACGGCGCGTTGAAAACGGTCAAACGATTGATAGCATTCGTTCGGTGGCAAGCTTTTTTGTCAGCCGCGTGGATACGGCAATCGATGCGTTGCTCGATGATGCGCACGCTCATTTGCGCGGACGCACGGCGGTTGCCAATGCACAGGCGGCGTATCTTTATTATTTGGAACGCATCAGCCACGATGATTGGATTGAATTGCAACAAAAAGGCGCCGCGGTGCAACGTTTATTGTGGGCATCAACCAGCACCAAAAATCCAAATTACGCTGATACGCGTTACATTGATATGCTCATCGGCGCCGATACGGTAAACACCGTTCCGCCGGAAACGTATGCCGCATTTAAAGATCACGGACGCGTCAGCGCTACTTTATTGAAAAATATTGAACAAGCGCAACAAACGTTACGCAATATTGAAGATGCTGGCATTGATTTAGATGCCGTTACGCGCCAATTAACGCTTGATGGCATTGCTCAATTTGAACGCGCATTTACTGAATTATTACAAACGTTAACGGATAAAATCCAAACGTTAAAACCGCATGCCAACGATATCACGGGAGAAAATCATGTTTGATGAAGCCACCGTTTCGCTGCTGCGCTGCCCTGTTACGGGGCAGGCGCTGCGTTTTGAACGCGCCGAAAATTGTTTATACACGTTAGACCACAGTCGGCGTTATCCCATTGTTGACGGCATCGCGTTGTTATTGCCCGAACACAGCGAAGCAATTGCATTATTAACCGCTGAAAAAAATGACGCCTGATATTCGTGTGGTGATTCCAGCGCGTTATGCTTCAACGCGTTTGCCGGCAAAACCGCTGGCTTTAATTGGCGGCGTGCCGATGATTGTGCGCACCGCGCAGCAAGTGGCTCAAGCAGGTTTCCCTTATTGTGTGGCGTACGATGATGAACGTATTGGCGACGTTTTAGCCGCGCATCATATTCCTGCAATAAAAACGCGTTTTACACATGAAAATGGTACGCAGCGTTTGAGTGAAGTCGTCATTGCGCGCGCGTGGACAGATGAAACGATTGTGGTTAACGTGCAAGGCGATGAGCCGTTATTACCGCCCGATTTGATTACCACCGTTGCCCGTACGCTTATCGAGCATACTCAAGCCAGTGTGGCGACGCTGGCAACGGTTTGTGATGCGCCTGAATCGCCCAATACCGTTAAAGTGGTGTGCGATTGTGCGGGTTATGCTTTATATTTTTCGCGCAGCGTGATGCCTTACGTGCGCGATGCCGCGGCGCCGCCGGTTTCTTATTTGCGCCACATCGGCATTTATGCTTACCGCGTGCAATTATTGAAACGTTATCCGCAACTGGCGCCAACGCCTTTAGAACAAGCCGAAAAACTCGAGCAACTGCGTTTTTTGGAACACGGTTTTAAAATTGCGGTTGCGCAAATTGATGAAGCGCCGCCTGCTGGTGTGGACAGTCCCGAAGATTTAGCGCGCGTGCAGGCATTATTCAATTCATGAATAATTCTGGATTTGCTTTTGATCCCGATGTTTTTTTGAGTCATGTCAGTACGTTATCGGGCGTTTATCAAATGCGTGATCAAAATGGCACCGTGCTTTACGTGGGAAAAGCCAAAAATTTGCGGCAACGTTTGAGTCATTATTTTCAAAAAACGGGCTTATCGGTAAAAACGCGGGCTTTAATGCACGCGGTTTACGATATTCAAACGACGAGTACGCCGACCGAAGCCGAAGCGTTACTTTTGGAAAATAATCTCATCAAACAATATCAACCAAAATTTAATATTTTATTGCGCGACGATAAATCATATCCGTATATTTGTTTGTCTCAACACGATTTTCCGCGGTTGTTTTTATACCGCGGCGCGCGCAAAAATGGCGATTTTTTCGGACCTTATCCAAATGTGCAATCCGCGCATCATGCTTTGGCGATTTTGCAAAAAGTTTTTCGTCTGCGTCCGTGTTTGGATAGTTTTTTTAAAAACCGCAGCCGTCCGTGTTTGCAATATCAAATTAAACGTTGTTATGCGCCGTGCGTGGGCAAAATTTCTGCGGAAATGTACGCGCAAACCGTGCAACACGCACGCGATTTTCTCACTGGAAATAGTGAGCATTTATTGCAAACGTTAACCGAGCATATGTTGCAAGCCAGCGCCGCGCAACAATACGAACGCGCGGCAATTGTGCGCGATCAAATCAGCGAATTGCGCACCATTCAACAAAAGCAATCGATGGTGGTTTATGCAGCGAATGTGGACGTTTTGGCGGTGGCAACGGCTTATGGCAAAGCCTGCGTGCAGGTATTATTTTTTCGCGATGGTCACAGCGTTACATCGCAGGCGTTTTTTCCTAAATTGCCCGAATTATTACCCGCCGGCGCGATTTTGCAGGCGTTTATTGGTCAGTTTTACCATCAACGTCCGGTGCCGTCGCAAATCGTATTGAGCGAAGCTTTGCCGGATATGGACGCCGTTTCCGAATTTTTAAGCCAAATGAGCGCGCATACGGTTACGTTAACCACGCAACCGCGGGCAATCCGCAAAAAATGGTTGCGTATGACTCAAGAAAATGCTCGTTTGAATTTGCGTTTACATTTGGCGCAAAAATTATCGATGCATGAACGTTTTAAAGCGCTGGCGCAAGCTTTTGATTGGCAAAAAATGCCTCAACGTTTAGAATGCGTGGATATCAGTCATATGCAAGGAGAATATACGGTGGCTTCTTGTGTGGTTTTTGACCGCCGCGGTGCGGTAAAAAGCGATTACCGCCGTTATAAAATTAACGGGATTACCGGCGGCGATGATTATGCGGCGATGAAGCAAGTCATTAAACGGCGGTTTGCGCGGCTGAAAAAGGGCGAAGGCGTGATGCCGGACGTTTTTTTTGTTGACGGTGGACGCGGACAATTGCAGCAAGCGATTGCGGTTTTTGAAGAAATGCAAATTGAAGGCGTGCAATTAATTGGCGTTGCCAAAGGTGAAGGACGCAAAGCAGGGCTCGAGCAGTTTTGGTTTCCTCATGAAAACCGCCCGCGGACTTTGCCAGCAGATAGTCAAGCCATGCAATTGATTATTCATATTCGTGATGAAGCGCATCGTTTTGCAATCAGCGCGCATCGCCGCGGTCGGGATAAAAAAGTGCGCGTCTCACTTTTAGAAGAAATTCCGAATATTGGACGCAAACGCCGGCAAGCGTTATTGCAACATTTTGGCAATCTCGCCGGATTAATGCAGGCAAGCCCTGAAGACATTACGCGCGTTCCTGGAATCAGTGTTAAACTGGCGGCGCAAATTTACGCGGCTTTGCATCAAGGGGAGTGATATGCGCAGCGTGGCGACATTTTTAACCGTTTTACGCATTATTTTAGTGCCATTTTTTATTATTCTTTATTATTACCAATTCGATTTTTGGGGACGATGGCCGGCATTGATTGTTTATGCTGTGGCGGGAATTAGCGATTATTTAGATGGTTATTTAGCGCGCAAACTTAAAGAAACCAGCGCGTTTGGAGCTTTTTTAGATCCCGTGGCGGATAAATTAATGGTTGCCGCGGTTTTGATCGTGGTTTTGCAACAAAATCCGCATATTTGGTTGATGGTGTGTACTTTAATCATTATCGGGCGCGAAATTTGGATATCGGCGTTGCGCGAATGGATGGCTTCCATGCAAATGCGTGATGTGGTTGCCGTTGCCAAAATTGGAAAATGGAAAACGACGCTGCAAATGCTCGCTTTGGGCTTTTTGATTTACCGCGAACCATTTATCGGCTTGCCCATTTGGTCGATTGGTCAAATATTAATGATTGGCGCCGCGCTGCTCACTTTATATTCCATGTGGTCTTATAATTTATCGGCATGGAAAGCCATCAAAGAAAAATAAGGATAGTTTGTGAATCATTTAATCAGTAAACGTTTTCGGGGATTTTTGCCGGTGGTGGTTGACGTGGAAACGGGCGGCTTTGATCACGAAAAAGATGCTTTATTGGAAGTTGCCGCGGTGCTCGTTAACTTTAATGAGGCGGGCAATTTGGCGCCGGTTGAAACTTTTCATTATCACGTCAAACCGTTTGAAGGTGCGCATTTAAATCCGGATTCGTTAAAAATTAACGGCATTGATCCTTTTCACCCGTTGCGTCCGGCTTTAGATGAAGTAACGGTTGCCAAACAATTATTCGGCGCGATTCGGGAATATCAAAAAGCGCAATCTTGCACGCGATCCATTTTAGTAGGACACAATGCGCATTTTGATTTGGGATTTATTAATGCGTTAGCCGCGCGCTGCAATTATCAACATAATCCTTTTCACCCTTTTTCTTCTTTGGATACAGTTTCGCTCGGGGCGCTGGCATATGGTCAAACCGTGCTCGCGCGCATTGCCAAAGCTGCTGGTTTTGAATACGACAGCGAACGCGCGCACGGCGCCAAATATGACACGGAACTTACCGCGCAGATTTTTTGTCACATCATCAACACTTGGTCAGAAAAAATAGGAATACCAGAACAATCATGACAATGGCTACT
Organism: Dichelobacter nodosus; assembly: GCF_001263335.1. Lineage (GTDB taxonomy): Bacteria > Pseudomonadota > Gammaproteobacteria > Cardiobacteriales > Cardiobacteriaceae > Dichelobacter > Dichelobacter nodosus. Next base: position 34,653 of record NZ_LGVW01000013.1, on the reverse strand, counting down.
TTACGCATGCCCGAATCGTGGGTGTTATTAAAAAATGAACAGCGCGCCCGTTTTTTGCGCGAAATAGAAATTGAAGATGAACCGGCTTTATTGGCTGTTGCGCAATCAAAAGAACACGATCACGCATTTGCGTTGTTGCGTCATCAAAAAAGCGGTTACGTTGTTCGTCCGGAAGAAACGCCGATTCACCCGCAATTAATTCGTAAACAAACCGAAGCCGATTTAGCAATTTTAAATAGTGAAAGCGCTTTATCTGAAGCGGAACGCGTTCGCTGGCAAAAATTTTATTTAGAGCCCGTTTATCAAGCGCAAACGCGCACTGTTGAATATGGCATCACTTTATTATTCGGCAATGAAGCGGCAGTTAATTTATATCGTATGCTTTTGGTGCGCGACGGCGCATTGGTTTTAACTTTGGTTGGAAAACCCAGCGATCATTTATCGTTAGCAGATTGGGCAATTGAGCCCAAAGATGAAATGCGTTATGAACGTTTTGATCCGGCGCACGATAAAAAATCGGAAGGCACGTTAGATAATCTGATTTTGATGAATCGTTTTATTTAAAAATGTGAACAAAAAGCCAGCCGCGCGCTGGCTTTTTTGTGGCGTCATCATGAAAACAATTCTCGCGCCCAAATAATTTTTAAGCGTGATCGCGTGCGTGATTAAACGGAAAAATATGTTTTTTTGATTTGTCGCAAATTGTGACTTAAATCATTTTGCGGCGCCGCAATGATATTTTTTATAAAAACACTCATCACAATGCAAAGTTTCGCTCTTTATTTTATTATTCCTTTTTATAAACAAACGATTATCATCACATCGAACCGCAAAGTTGCGGTAACGCGGTGACCGTTTGCAATTGTTCATCTAAATAAATAATTTCCGAAATCGGACGCGGATAAATGCGCGCCAAATCGGGTCGTCCCAAATAATAAGCTGGCGTACTCACTGCCATTTGTAAAACGCTTTGGCAGTCAATCGGCATATATTTCATGGCATTTTGCACACACTGCAACATCGTTACCTGCGCGCCGGCTAATGCGCCGTCTTCATTGATCAATCGATCCGCTTGCACAAAAACTTTAATGCCCATTAAATCAAATGATTGCATATTTTTTGCACCGAGCGGCGACATGGCATCGGTAACAAGCATGAGTTTTTCCGCGCCCAAATTGCGGTATGCCATCGCTAAAGCGTACGGGTGGCTATGAATTCCGTCAGCGATGATGCCACAATGCAATCCCAATTCTGCCGCGCTGCCAATCGCGCCCACATCGCGTCCGCTAAACGCCCGCATGGCGTTATAAAGATGCGTAATTCCCGTTAATCCTTCACACCACGCCGCTAATATTTCTTGATGCGTTGCCATACTATGCGCCAATTGAATTTGCGGAATGGCGGGTTTAATTTGGGCAATCGTGCCCGCGCGCACCTGTTCCGGCGCCAACGATAAAATACTGTGTTGCAAATAATCGGCGTGTTTTTGATAACAGGCAAAATCCCGCGCATCGGGCTGTCGGATAAAACGCGCTTGATGCGTCCCTTTTTTAGCGGGGTGAATAAAAGGACCTTCAAAATGTCCGCCCAATAAACCGTTTAAACCATTTTTGACGCCATCGGCAATAGCTGCAATCGCGCGATGATATTTTTGCTGATTATCCGTGATAAAAGTCGGCAACATTGCCACGGTACCAAATTGATAATGCGCTTGAATGACGGTTTCTAATCCGTCGGCGCTGAAATCGTCATTAACCAAAACTTCGCCGCCGCCGTTAGCTTGTGTATCGATAAAACCGCCGCTTAAAATACCGCCGTTTAAATGCACCACGGGCGCGTTTTCGGGAATTTCGGTTTCTGGTAAAATGCGTTGCGTGTGATTTTTATCAACGCTTAAAGCTAAATTGCGAACTAATTGCCCGCGATCAAAAATGCGGGCGCCGACGTAATAAGTGCTCATAAATCGCTCTGTGATTTCCAAAAATCGTTATCGTAACGATTCGGCGCGGAAAAGCCCTAATGACTAAATCATCATGCCTGCCGTTTTATGCGGCGTTTTTATGCACAAAAATCGCGGTTTTTGATATTAAGATGAATAAAATGAGCTTAAAAAATAGTTAAAAAAGTGAGCTTTAACGGGCGCAAAGAAAACGGTATTTTGTGGAATTGTTGAACGGTAATAAATAAATGCATAAAAATCAATCGTGATTGTTCATTTAAAAATCGCGGCAGTATTTTTAAATAATATCCAATGAGATTGTTCCATAAAGCGTCTCATGCTTTATTATGAAGGCGATGATTGGCGCTTTTGAAAGTGCGCTGATTATCGCGCGTTTCCATGCGAAACAATGGATTTTTATAACGATGGAGTATGAAATGAGTGATTCTTTAAAATGTAAAGCAGACGAAGTTCAAGCCTGCTGCTGTGTGGAAATCGGCACGATTATCGACGGCAAAGATTGCACAGTTGATGTAGATTATCATTATGATAACAAAGGATTAGCCCAAAAAGCTTTGGATTATTTTACTGAAAAAGCCAGAGCCGCAGAAAGTGAACCGTGTCGCATTAAAAGCGAAATTATCGAATCCGCACACGGCGCGCAATTAAAAGCACAATTTACTTTTTCTTGCCAAGCTGAAGCGATGATTTTTCAATTATCAACACGGTAAACTTATTTTATCGTTTTTTAAGCAGTCAATAGGATATTGGCTGCTTTTTTTAAAGTTTTTAGTACAATATAACGGCTTGAAAGTTTTGCAATCATCAAATAATGCGTTCTCATTCTGTCTAACTGCATTTGCGGATATTCCTTAAGAACAATGCAGCGCGGTGGAATATCTGTGATATGCTTTTGCGGTATTAATGAATCGGTTGGGATGAATATGTGGTCTAAAATCTGGGTGTTCGTTTTGCTGTTTATAAGCGGTATGATTTCTGCCGCTGAAATTACGGATATCCGTTTTAACCGTATGAATTATAAAGTGCAATTGGTTTTGGATCTCGATCAACCTACGGCATTTCAACAATTTAGTTTATCGAATCCGCCGCGGATTGTGTTAGATTTTCCTAAAAGCTTCCGCCGCAGTAAAGCGGGATTGCAAATTAATCAAGGCGCGGTGATTAGCGTGCGCAGCGGTTATCGTCATAATGATATGTTGAGAGTTGTTATTGATTTAAATAACGTTGCAAAAGCCAATATTTATCCATTAAGACCTGAAAGCGGGCGCGGGCATCGTTTGGTGGTAGATGTTTATGATGATGCGGCAAATCCAGCGCTAACGTTAAGTTCTTTGACGCCGCAAGAACAGTCGCCATTTGTGGTTTTTGAAGGTACTTCACTGGAAGATAAATTTCCCGTTGATTTTAATAATGCACCGCCGCGCCGTCCGCCGAATCCCAATCTTCCCGTACAACCGACTTATCCCGTACCCGTTAAAAAATTCCCGAAAAAACCGTTATTTTCGGTTCAACCGCAAAGCAATGTTACCGTTGAACGTGAAATTACTGCCCACGGTACCGTTGCTAAAAAAACAACTATTCACAAAGGAACGATTCCCCACCGGCGCGATATTTTAATTTGCATTGATCCTGGTCACGGCGGCAAAGATCCAGGGGCAGTGAATCGCGCGTTGGGCGCGCGAGAAAAAGATGTAGTGCTCGCTATTGCGCGTCGTTTGCGCCATATTTTAAATTCGAAAACGGGTTATCGCGTGATGATGACGCGTGATCGGGATATTTTTATTTCTTTGCCCGAACGTACTCAACTTTGCCGACGCGCTGGCGGTGATTTATTTGTTTCTATTCATGCAGATGCGGTTGAAAGCAATGAACCCAGCGGTTCATCGGTTTATATTCTTTCTACGCACGGCGCCAGTTCCCAATTAGCAAAATATTTAGCAAATCGAGAAAACGCGGTCGATCTCAAATGGGGTGTAGATGTGAGTAAATATGATAATGACGTGCAGCAAGCATTATTAAATATCCAGCAAGAGGCGACGCTAGAATCCAGCTATATTTTGGCGCAGGAAACGCTTGACGCTTTAAAACGGGTCGGCAATGTGCATAAAGTTAACGTGGAACGCGCGAATTTCGTGGTTTTGCGGTCGCCGGAAATTCCTTCAATGTTGATTGAAACGGCTTTTATTTCAAATAATAGCGAGGCGCGTTTGTTAATGTCGCCTGCTTATCAAGAAAAAGTGGCGCAGGGCATTGCTGATGGTATCGAAAATTATTTTCGCCAACATTTACCGCAACATATGCTTTTAGAACAATAAAAAAATTGCCGTTTTTAAAGAGGATTTAAGAATCGTGGTGCAGAAATTTTTTATCGGGATTAATGCGTAAAAATTATTTACAATACAAAATATTAGATTAAAATTTATGCGTTGCGGGCGTGTAAGATTGCGGTTGTAGAAACGATCAATTTGGCATAATATTGTGTTAGATAAAAGATAATATTTATTTCTTATCAATAAAATCAATCAGTTATCACATAAACAAGGAACTATTCATGGATACCATTGAACATCTAAAACAAACCCTAGGTCCCGTTTTATTAAACGGCATGTCAAAAGAAAAAAATTATGATGCCGCTTTGGTGGATATTTTTGGTTTAAGTGCCGTGTATTTTGCCGATAAAGATATTTTTACGGCAGTAAAAGATTTTCTGGCGCAACCGGAATTTGATGCTGCACATATTTTGGAAAAAATGATTCCAGAAAGTAAACAACGTGATGCTTTGCTTGCTAAATTAGCCAATGTGCACCAATTAGAAGCTGCTGATGCGCATGATTTTTTTGCAAAAACCATTCATTTAATCGTTGAACAAATGACGATTTTGGCAGGCGATAAAGCGGTTCCAGAATTTTTAGCAGAACAAGCGCAATCTTTGGTGGGCGCTATTCCTGCGTGGTCACATGAATTTTTACCGGCTAACATTTTGTCTTTATTCAATATTACGCCGGTGGTGAAAAAACCGGTTGAAACTGTTGTGCCATCTCCAGCGGCAACACCATCAGAACCGCAACAAACTGAAAACGAAGAAGAAAGCAAACCTTTCCCAGTGATTGCATTTTTAATTGTTGCTGCTTTGGCGTGGATTGGTTTGAAATCTTGCAATAATAAAACCACTGAAGCGCCGAAAAATGAAGAAGCGGTTGCTACCGTTTCCGCGGCTCAATTGGCGTTGAGTTCAACAGAAGAACATGCTTTAGATCGTTGCTGGGCTTTAGTTGGCGATGAAGCACTTAAAGAACGCGTTCATCAAGCATTAACAGCGGTTTTCCAAGATCGAGCGGCAAATTGCGCTATTGAAATCCGAAATACCGTTGCCAATCAAATGACTGCCGCAGAACAAATTGAACCGATTTTAACCATGGTGCGCGATACAGCCGGCGCTGCCGCTTATATTGAAGAAAAAGCGGTTCATGTTATGCATGCCGATCAAGCCGTTGCTGATAAATTAATCGCTGATTTAAAAGCCGCCGCACCGGATTTTACCGTTGATTATCGTGCTGATATTCCTGCTTTCGCTCCTGCTGAAGAAGCTGCTACAACAGAAATGCAAGCCGTGGAAGTGCCGGCGGAAGAAGCAGCTATTCCTGATGAAAATCAAGCCGCAGTAATCGTGGAAAACGATAAATTGGTGTTTTATTTTGCTCAAGAACAAGCAGAATTAGCGGAAAATGCCTCAGAAATTGCCGCGGAATTACTGCAACAAGTTCAAGGTAAAAAATTAGTGATTACGGGAGACACGGCAGATGCAGAATTAGCGCAAAAACGCGCTAAAGCCGTGAAAACCTTTTTAATTGAAAAGGGCATTTCTCCAGCACAAATAGAAATCGTTACAACGCCTGAAAAAGCCGCAACAGATGGAAAAGGTCGTCTTGTTGAAGTTGCTTTTGTGGCAGCATAACGAAATTTGAAGCCAGAAAAAACGCCCAATTTTGGGCGTTTTTTTATGGTTTTTGCCCACGATTTTTTGTTGTTTTATTTTAATAAATGATAGTCGGCATATAATTCAATAATAAAAATTGATTAATAGCGCAATGGTAAAATGCGTGTTTCTTGATACACAATTACGTAAAAATGTTTCTTTTTTGCAACAATTACACGATTTTATCTGGTCTCGATTTGGAAATAATTGTATTATGTAGCGGTTTTACCGATAACAAACGGGAAAGTCTGATGAACCGAATCTTCAATCGTTGCATTATTACAACAATTTTACTGATCATTTGCGACTTTAAAATGGCAAATGCGCAACAAGTTCCCGATGAACTTTTTGACGATGTTATTCCTGCTTTGGAAGATAGTGTGCCGCCGGAAAATAATGAAGAGCAATTATGGCAATCGTCTTTCCCGTCGCCGGAACCAGAACGGCATACGCTTTCGCTGGGATTGGAAACGCGTCCTGTTAACAGTCAGCAAATGGCATTGATGGAGATGATGTCGGCAAAAGCGGATGGTGTTTTTATTAATGGGCAATTCGTTCTTTTAAAAAATCCTCAACGCGTGATGGATTTTTATCAAGCCGCGCAATATACAACGATTTGGACGTTTGAAAATCAGTTATTAAATGAAGTTGAACCGTTGCAACAAGCATTAATAGAGAGCGAACAAGACGGTTTAAATCCGCACCGATATCATCTTGATATTATTCGCGTATTGCGTCCACAAGCGTATTATCACGATATTATTTCTTTGGAAGTTTTGATGACGGACGCTTATTTGGCGCTTGCCGGAGATTTAGCCAATGGCATTGTCGATCCAAAAACGATCGATAAGGAATGGAATGCGGAACCCGTTTCTGATGAACAACTCATGGAATGGTTAGCCGCAGGCATTCGTAATCACGATATTTTCACGCCGTTGCATCAAATTAATGCTGATAATCATCGCTATCAAACGTTAAAAGAACGCTATAACGCGTTGCGGGCGCAAGGCACAAAAGCAACGGACGGATTAATTATTAACATGGAACGTTTGCGCTGGATGCCGCAAGATTGGGGCGAGCAGTATGTGATCACCAATATTCCCGCGTTTAACGTTGAAATGTATCGCGATGAACGAAAAATTTATGAAACTCGCGCCGTTGTGGGCAGAGCCGATCGGGCAACGCCGCGTTTTATCAATAAAATTCAACATGTTGTAATTAATCCGACGTGGACGGTGCCGCCGACAATTATGCGTCAGGATAAATTGCCGAAATTAAAAAATAATCCGGCGGCGTTTGATGCCAGTTATGAAGCCGTTTCCGCTTCCGGTAAAATTGCCAAACCCAGCAGCGTTTCTTGGAGTGAAGGTAATGGTTATTCATTACGGCAAAAATCCGGTCAATACAATGCATTAGGACGCGTTAAATTTTTATTTCCCAATAAACACGCTATTTATATGCACGACACGCCAACGCGTCATCTTTTTAAACAAAATAACCGCGCGCGCAGTTCGGGGTGTATTCGTTTGCAAAAACCGTTGGAATTAGCCGAAATTTTATTAGCGGATAACGGCTGGAATGCGCAAAAAATTCAAGCCAGTATCGCCAAAGAAAAGCAACAGTGGGTTAATCCCGTTAAAGAAACGCCCGTATATTTGGTATATTGGACAACTTATGTGGACGCCAATAACACCATTAAAACCACTCCTGATGTTTATGGTCTGGATAAGAAATTAATTCGTGCTTATAAGAAGTCCATAGTTCAATAACATTTTGATAAAGATGACATTTTATGACAATACATACTGATAAACACAGCTATTCTTACGATGAATTGATCCAGTGCGCGCAAGGCAATTTATTCGGTGCCGGCAATGCGCAGTTACCGTTGCCTAATATGCTTATGATTGACCGCATCATTGAAATCAATCAAACCGGCGGACAATACGGCAAAGGCGAAATCATCGCGGAATTAGATATACGTCCTGATTTATGGTTTTTCGATTGCCATTTTAGAAATGATCCCGTGATGCCTGGGTGTTTGGGATTAGATGCGATGTGGCAATTAATCGGGTTCTTTTTGGGGTGGTCAGGCGGTTTAGGACGCGGTCGGGCTTTGGGTTGTGATGAAGTGAAATTTAGCGGGCAAGTCTTGCCAGAAAATAAAAAAATTGCCTATCATATTCACATGAAACGCATCATTATGCGCAAATTGGTATTTGGCATTGCCGATGCGACGATGTCGGTTGACGGCAAACAAATTTATGAAGGTAAAGGATTAAGAGTCGGATTGTTTACAAGAGAACAATCTATCAACGGTTAAACTGATTATGCGATCAGACCCCGAGAAGTTGTCCTTCTTGGGGTTTTTTTAATCATTTTATTAAGTCGGGAGAACATATGAGAAGAGTTGTCATTACGGGCATGGGCATTGTCTCGAGTCTTGGGAATAACGTAAGAGAAGTATTAACTTCTTTGCAAACCCTCAAATCAGGAATAACTTTTTCCGAAGTTTATCGAGAAATGAAATTACGCTCTCATGTCCACGGAGATATTAAAAATTTAGATGTTAAAGCCTTAATTGACCGTAAAACATTAAGATTTATGGGCAACGCGGCGGCATATTGTTATATCGCGATGAAAGAAGCCATTGAACACGCCAAACTCACCACCGAACACATTTCCAATCCGCGCACGGGATTAGTTGTTGGCAGCGGCGGCGCGGCGTCATCAGTACAAGTTGAAGCGGCGGATATTTTGCGCGAAAGCGGCGTTAGACGCATTGGACCGTACGGCGTTACTAAAACCATGTCTTCCACAACGGCAGCGTGTCTTGCTACCCCTTATGGCATCAAAGGCGTGAGTTATTCAATGAGTTCGGCATGTTCCACCAGCGCGCATTGCATCGGGCACGCCGCAGAACTCATTCAAATGGGCAAACAAGATATTGTTTTTGCCGGCGGCGGCGAAGAAGAACATTGGACAATGAGCATGCTTTTTGACGCAATGGGCGCTTTATCAACCGCTTATAACGATAATCCCACCACGGCATCGCGTCCTTATGATGCTGATCGCGATGGCTTCGTGATTTCCGGCGGCGGCAGTATTTTAGTTTTAGAAGAATATGAACACGCCAAAGCGCGCGGCGCCGAAATTTTAGCGGAATTAACCGGATACGGCGCCACTTCTGATGGTTATGATATGGTTGCTCCATCGGGAGAAGGTGCGGTGCGTTGTATGCAAATGGCGCTCGCCAGCCACCGCGGAACAATTGACTACATCAACGCGCACGGCACTTCTACCGTTGCCGGCGATATGCGCGAACTCGAAGCCATTCGCGAAACGTTTAAAAACGCAGAACTCCCACTCATCAGTTCCACCAAATCATTATCTGGTCACGCGTTAGGCGCTGCCGGCAGCAATGAAGCGATTTATTCATTATTGATGTTATTGCACGGATTTGTTACTGCTTCTGCCAATATTTTCAATTTAGATGAAGTTGCCAGCGGCATGCCGATCGTGCGGGAAAATGTTCAAAAATCGCTCAACGCGGTAATGAGTAATAGTTTTGGTTTTGGCGGAACCAATGCCACATTGATTTTCAGCAGAGTGTAGTATCGTGAAAAATCGCTCTTTATTGATTGTGCTTGGATTGATTACGTTAAACGCGGCAGCGCAAGCTATTGATAGCGCGCCTGCCGTGCGCCCACCGACTTACGATAAACGCGGCAATTTGATTGTCAATGAAGAACAGCGGGCGCAAGATCGTCAAGAAGGCGTGATTGCGCGTGGCGGTTATAATCCGGAAGTTGCCGCAGAAGAAGCGGCGAAACAAGCATGGAAAAATAAAATTAAAGACGCGCCCACTTTAGGCAATAGTTCGCAAAGATCAGATCCTAAAGCGGCATCACAGCGCAATATTTACCGTTGCAAAGACAAAGGAAAAGATGTTTACGCTGATGACGATAACAAACATAAATTCCAATTATGTCAACTCATTCGCCGCGCTCAACCGGCGCCGTCGCCGACCAATACGGCTTACGATACGCGTACAACGGGCGCCAGCTGTAGCGGTGCGATTATTTATAAAGGCAGTACGTATATTTTTAATGATAACGAGCCGTGTCCGATTCCCGATCAGGTTTTTCAATCGCGAAAACCAATCGAAGCCGAACCGACTTATTATCAACCAGAAAAATAAACGGTGCTTTTCATGAATGAATCGTTTGAACGGCAAAAACTGATCGTTCCGCACGGCGCGCGCAAAGTGTTGTTGCATTCATGTTGTGCGCCGTGTTCGGGCGAAATTATGATGGCGTTACGCGCTTCAGAAATTGAGTTTACCGTCTTTTTTTATAATCCCAATATTCACCCGCGCCGCGAATATGAAATCCGGAAAAATGAAAACCAAAAATTAGCACAAAAATATGCCATTCCTTTTGTTGATGGTGATTATGACGTGCAAAATTGGTTGGAACGCGCCCGCGGATTGGAATACGAGCCCGAGCGCGGAAAACGTTGCACGATGTGTTTTGATTTGCGATTAATGCGCGCGGCGTTATATGCGCACGAAAACGGTTTTCCCGTTTTTGCCACTTCTTTGGCAATTTCGCGCTGGAAAAATTTGGCGCAAGTCAACGATTGCGGGCAGCGCGCGGCGGCAGCTTATTCTGATGTGACATATTGGGCATTTAATTGGCGCAAAGGCGGCGGCACGGAGCGCATGATTGCATTTAATAAACGTGAGGGTTTTTATCAACAGGAATATTGCGGTTGTCTTTATTCTTTGCGTGATAGCAATGCTTGGCGTTTGGCTCACGGTCGGGAAAAAATCAAAATCGGCGGTTTGTCTGACGATTCAGAAGAAGCGTAATTATTCATGGCTTTTTTAAATAAAACGCTCTATTCGGGCGTTTTATTTTTTGTTGCGTGAAATGGAAAAATGCGATTTTTATCACGGTTATTTATGGTGAGAACTGTTGGTATTCGTAAGCAGCTGCGGTAAAGTAGCGTTTTTCAAATACCAATCGTTTATTTAGGAGATTCATTATGATGAAGATGCCGCTTTCCTTATTTATTGCCGCTGCATTATCGGCAGGCGTGGTGTATGCGGAAGAAGAAACTACGGCAGCAGCCGAAGAAAACGTTGCAACGCTTCAAGTGCCGCAGGCAAAACCGGGTCAATGTCAGGCGTTGGTGATTGTGCCGGCAAAATTTGAACCGCGCACTGAGCAAGTGGTGATCAAAGAAGCCAGTACAACAAAAGAAATCGTGCCGGCAGAATATGAATGGGTGGAAGAGCAAGTCATGATTAAGCCCGCTGGCGAGGAATTGAAAGTGATTCCCGCAACTTATAAAACGGTTGAAAAAGAAATTGAGATTGAACCGGCTGCCGAAGATTATAAAGTGATTCCGCCGAAATATACGGAAGTTACCGATGAAATCGTTGCTAAACCGGCGCATATGAGCGCGCAAAGTCAAGGCCCGGCGCGGACGTTCCAATCTGTGGGCGAAGCTTTGCGGTTAACCGAAATTCCCGCACAAAGTGAATCTTTAACCAAACAAGTGGTGGAAGAACCCGCGCGCGTTGAAACCAGCGCCATTGAAGCAAAATTCCAAACCATTACTACGCAAGAAATCGATCAAGAAGCGCACGTGGAAAAAATTCCGTTTGAAGCCGAATATAAAACCGTTCGCGTGAAAAAATTAGTGAAAGAAGCGCAAATTATCGATAAAGAAATTCCAGCAGAATATGCGGAAGTGACTGTTTTTGATAAAGTTGCGGAAGCACAAATGCGTTGGGAAGAAGTGCTTTGTTCTAATGAAGTAAATGAAGCAACGATTAAACGCGTACAAAAAGCATTAAATGATGCTGGTTACAAAGCCGGAACAGCCGATGGCGCTTTAGGTCGTGCAACGATGAACGCTTTGGAAAAATACCAACGCGATAATAATCTTGCTACTGGCGGCGTCACTCGAGAAACGTTACGTTCTTTAAAAATCGAGTAATACGCTTTTCATCTCGATAAAAAGGAAGGCAACCCCTTCCTTTTTTTATGCGCGCGACATGAACGGCACGGTTTTGAAAGCGTTTTAAATGTTGATGGCGCGTGCGATAATTTTTATCGAATTTTTAAAGAAAGGATAGTTTTGTGAATTATGAATGCATGACTCAAGATGGCAGAGCGCGCCGTGGCAGAATTATTTTTGATAACGGGCAAATCGTACAAACGCCCGTTTTTATGCCGGTTGGAACGCAAGCAACGGTAAAAGGATTATCGCCAGAAGAATTGGACGCTTTAGGCGCGGAAATTATTCTAGGCAATACTTTTCATTTAATGTTGCGTCCGGGGGCAGAAATTATTCAAGCGCACGGCGGATTACATCAATTCATGCACTGGCAAAAACCGATTTTGACCGATTCCGGCGGTTTTCAAGTGTTTTCATTAGCTAAAATCCGCAAATTGACGGAAGAAGGTGCGCGTTTTCGTTCGCCGATTGACGGGCGAGAGGTTTTTTTAACGCCAGAAAAATCGATCGCGGTTCAACATGCGTTAAATAGTAATATTATCATGCAGTTAGATGAATGTACGCCTTATCCTGCTACTTATGATGAGGCGGCGAATTCAATGCGTATGTCGTTGCGGTGGGCGCGGCGTTCGCAACAAGCGCACGGCGATCATGCCAATCATTTATTTGGTATTGTTCAAGGCGGTATTTATCCTGATTTACGACAAGAATCGGCGCAGGCTTTAGTTGAGCTGGATTTGCCGGGGTATGCTATCGGCGGGCTCGCGGTGGGTGAACCCAAAGATGCGCGTGAAGCAACTTTAGATGCGGTTTTGCCGTTTGTTCCCAAAAATAAACCGCGTTATTTAATGGGCGTTGGAAAACCCGCGGATTTGGTTGAAGGCGTTCGCCGCGGCATTGATATGTTTGATTGCGTGATGCCGTCGCGTAATGCGCGCAATGCTTATTTATTTACGCGTTTTGGTATTTTAAAGCTCCGCAATAGTCGTTATAAAGAAGATCTGCGCCCGATTGATGAAACTTGCAATTGTTACACTTGCCAGCGTTACAGCCGCAGTTATTTGCATCATTTGGATAAATGTAACGAAATCCTCGGCGCGCGTTTAAATACGATTCATAATTTATATTATTACGTGCATTTGATGCATGAAATGCGACGGGCGATTGAAGAACACCGTTTTGATGATTTTGCGCGCGCATTTTATGCCGAGCAAGAATGCGGTAATGATTAACGCCTCAAAACGAAAACCCCGCAACGGCGGGGTTTTTTGGATTAGGCAAAGTTCGTATATTTACGAGTCGGAAACGATCCCGATGGAAAGGTTAGTTAATAACGCGTTGAACAGGGCGTTCAACGATACCATCAACAGCAATATCAACACGGCGGTTTTGAGCTCTACCGGCTTCAGTATCATTGCTGGCAACAGGTTGACGTTCGCCGTTACCGTAAGCTTCAATAATTGAAGCGGGAACGCCGTTTTCAATTAAATAATTACTTACAGCGCGCGCGCGGCGTTCGGATAATTTTTGGTTATAAGCATCGGAACCTTTTGAGTCAGTATTTCCGATAACGGTGATTTTACGCACGTTTGCACCGCGTTGATTTAATTCTTGTGCTAATTGTTGAATGGCGGCTTTACCTTCTGGCTTCAAACTTGATTTGTCAAAGTCAAAATATGTATCGGCGGAAAAAGTTTTCACTTCTGTTTCTAAAACTTGTTCCACTTGTTGTGCTGGCGCTTGTTCAACAACGGGTTGTTCGCCGCAGCCGGTTAAATTACGGTTTGCTTTAACAGTAACGCATTCACCAAATCTATTTTTAACTAAAATTTGAGTATCTTTGTTAGAAGTTAGGTTTTCCATAGTATCTGCAGAAGCGCCCGCCGCAGAGGCGGCAAAAATAGCAACTGCAAGCAGTTTTTTTAAGTTCATTGTGTTCTCCCAATAACGTTTCAACACTCAAAGCCGCACGGCAGTGCCACTCTGATGTGAATAGATGATTAATAATCACCGATTCGGATGCGATGGCACTTTAGATGCCTATCCAGCGACGCATAATAAGCGCTTTGAGGCTAAAAAGCAAAGGAAAAGTGTTAAAAAAGCAACGGTATGATTGGTTTAATGTGGTATAAATGACACAATCCGTCTTCCAACGCTAACGTGTTAAAATAAGCCGTTATTTTTCAGTAAAACCCCCGCTTAATATCGGCGGTAGTATAAAGGATCGATAAGGTAAATTATGAGTGATTTTGCACGGGAAATCGTACCGGTCAATTTGATTGATGAGATGCGCAGTTCGTATCTTGATTATGCAATGAGTGTCATTATTGGTCGGGCATTACCTGATGCGCGCGATGGTTTAAAACCTGTTCATCGGCGGGTTTTATTTTCGATGCACAAACAGGGTAACGCATGGAATAAAAAATACTCAAAATCTGCCACCATCGTTGGCGATGTGATGGGAAAATATCATCCCCACGGCGATAGTGCGATTTATGACACATTAGTCCGCATGGCGCAACCGTTTTCAATGCGTTATGTTTTGGTTGACGGTCAGGGAAACTTTGGCTCAATCGATGGCGATGCGCCGGCAGCAATGCGTTATACCGAATCGCGCATGGCAAAAATCGCGCACAGTTTATTAACCGATATCGAAAAAGAAACTGTTGATTTTATGCCCAATTATGACGGTTCGCAGGAAGAGCCAACGGTTTTGCCTACGTTAATTCCTAATTTATTAGTTAACGGCAGCTCGGGAATTGCGGTTGGTATGGCAACCAATATTCCGCCGCATCATTTAGGGGAAACGTTGGACGCCGTTTTATTTTTAATGGATCACCCTGAAGCAACCGTTTCTGATTTAATGCATTATTTACCCGGCCCCGATTTTCCTACCGGCGCATTAATTAACGGCACCAAAGGCATTTATGAAGCCTACGAAACCGGTAAAGGACGCATTTATATCCGCGCCAAAACCCATATTGAAACCGATGAACATCACGGCAAACAAACAATTGTGGTTGATGAATTGCCGTATCAAGTCAATAAAGCCGTATTGCTCGCAAAAATTGCCGAATTAGTAAAAGACAAAAAGATTGACGGCATCACGGCTTTGCGCGACGAATCCGATAAAGATGGCATTCGCATGGTTATTGAAGTGCGCCGCGGTGAAGTTGCCGAAGTGATTTTGAATCAATTATTCCAACAAACGCAATTGCAAACGACATTTAGCGTCAATATGGTTGCTTTGGTGGGCGGTCAACCCAAATTGTTGGGATTAAAATCGCTGTTAAACGTATTTATTGCGCACCGCCGCGAAGTTGTGACCCGCCGCACGATTTATGAATTGCGTAAAGCCCGCGAAAGAGCGCACATTTTGGAAGGACTTGCCGTTGCTCTTTCGAATATTGACGACATCATCAGCGTAATTAAAAGCGCGGCAGAACCGGCAAAAGCCAAAGAATTATTGTTATCTCAAGCTTGGCTTGCCGAACACGTAGCCGTCATGCTGGCTCACGCTGGCGCGGAAAATTCGCGTCCAGAACAATTAGCCGAAGAATACGGTTTGCACGCCGGCGGTTATTATTTATCGCCGGAACAAGCGCAAGCCATTCTCGATTTACGTTTGCATCGCTTGACTGGTTTGGAGCAAGAAAAAATCATCGAAGAATATCAATCGATTATTCGCGATATCGAAGGATTTTTGGCAATTTTACACATTCCCGAACGTTTAGTTGCCGTCATCAAAGAAGAATTGCTTGCCATCAAAGCGCAATTTAACGATCAACGATGCACGCATATCCTCAATACGCATTTAGATTTATCAATGGAAGATCTGATTGCTGAAGAAGATCGTGTTATCACGTTGTCGCACGAAGGCTATATTAAAGCCCAACCTTTATCCGATTACGAAGCGCAACGCCGCGGCGGCAAAGGAAAATCAGTCACTGCGATTAAAGATCAGGATTTTGTGGAGCAATTATTTATCGCCAATACGCACGACACAATGCTGTGTTTTTCCAATAAAGGAAAAGTGTATTGGTTAAAAGTTTATGAATTACCGCACGCCAGCCGCAACGCTAAAGGTAAACCAATCGTTAATTTGCTGCCGTTTGAAGCCGATGAACGGTTAAACGCGATTTTAACGACGCGCGAGTATCCAGAAGATTTATATTTATTTTTCGCTACCCAAAACGGCACCGTGAAAAAAACGCCGTTATCCGAATATTCGCGCCCGCGTGCAAACGGCATTATTGCGATAAATTTGCGCGATGACGATCAATTAGTTGATGTTGAATTAACCAATGGCGAGCGCAACATTATGCTGTTTTCTAATGCCGGCAAAGCGGTACGTTTTTCTGAAGAAACCGTGCGTAGTATGGGACGCGCGGCAGGCGGCGTTCGCGGTATGCGATTGGAGGCGGGGCAAAAAGTTATCGCTTTGTGCGTATTAAAAGATCAAGGCGATATTTTAACGATTACGGAAAATGGTTACGGCAAACGCACGCCCACCGCCGATTATCCGCAAAAAGGGCGCGGCACGAAAGGCGTTATTTCCATAATGTGCAGTGAACGCAATGGTAATGCGGTTTACGCGATTCAAGTGTGTGAAGATGAAGACATTATGCTGGTTACCGATAACGGCACTTTGGTACGCACGCGCGTTTGTGAAATTTCAACCAGCGGACGCAATACGCAAGGCGTGCGGTTAATTCGTACTGCAGAAAGTGAAAAAGTAATTGCGGCGGCAAAAATTATTATTGACGATGAGGAAGAAATTGAAGATTCCGCTGCTGAAAGCGATTCTTGCCCCGTGTTGCAGTAAACTTTTTCAATAAACAAAATAGGCGCCCACGCGGCGCTTATTTTTTGCTTCAAAACGGCGTATTTTTAAAATAATTTTTGATGGAGATTTCGTTACTTTTCAATAACGATAAATTGACCTTATTTATTGCCCTAAATACGATGTCCTCGGTATGAAATGCTTTACCGCGCTTTATACCACCTAATAACGATAGCAAGGAGAAAAGATTATGGAATGGTACATCAAATGTTTTAAAGATTATTTTAATTTTAGAGATCGCTCTTGCTGAATGGAATATTGGATTTTTTTCTTTGTTAATCTCGCCATCAGTTCCGTGTTGGGGTTTTTAGGAGAACTTGGCATAACGATTACGATGGTTTTCGCGCTGGTTACGCTTATTCCTTCTATATCGGTAGCCATTCGCAGATTGCATGATATTGGTAAAAGTGGTTGGTGGTTTTTGTTGATATTAATTCCTATTTTAGGTTGGATTACGCTTTTCGTGTTTTATTGCTTGGATAGTCAAGCTGGCGACAATCAATGGGGCGAAAATCCAAAAGAAGCGTAAAAAATCGCCAAAGAAAAAGCCAACCGTTTGGTTGGCTTTTTTATTGAACGCATCAAAACGCAATTACTGCGCTTTTTCTTCATTTTTCTGAATTTGTTCGGAGACAAAACGCAAACGATGGAAATCCATATTAGCGCCGCTATTAACCGCGATTAACGTTTTTTCTGTGCATTGTTCGCGTTTAATATACGCTTTCAAACCCGCCAAACCTAAAGCACCAGAAGGTTCGGTGATACTGCGGATATTGTCATAAATATCTTTTAACGCCACGCACACATCGTCCGTTGTTACCAAAATAACTTCATCTAATAAATCGCGGCAAATTTGGAAAGTTTCATCGCCAACACGTTTCACCGCGGTGCCGTCTGCGAAAATACCGACTTCCGGCAAAGTCACTGGTGAACCATGTTCCAAAGCCGCTTTCATGCTCGCCGCGTCTTCTGTTTCCACGCCGATGACTTTAATTTCGGGACGCACATTTTTAATATATGCCACAACGCCTGCAACCAATCCGCCGCCGCCAACGGGCACAAATATCGCATCAATGGGTTTATTGTGTTGGCGGATAATTTCCATGCCAATTGTGCCTTGACCAGCAATTACCATTGGGTGATCGAATGGCGGGATATAAGTCATGCCGGAGGTTTTCGCTAAAGTCATTGCGTGTTCATAAGCATCAGTAAACGATTGTCCCGCTAGAACAACGTTTCCGCCGCGCGCTTTAACGGCGTTTACTTTAATTTTTGGCGTGGTTTCCGGCATGACGATTGTTGCTTTGCAGCCGAGTTTTTGTGATGACAAAGCCACACCTTGCGCATGATTGCCGGCGCTGGCGGTGATTACGCCTTTAGCGAGTAAATCTGCTGATAAAGATGCCATCATGTTATAAGCACCGCGGATTTTAAAAGAAAAAACGGGTTGTAAATCTTCCCGTTTTAACCAAATATTATTTTTAAGTTGTGCTGATAAACCAGAAGCTAATTGCAACGGCGTTTCCACCGCAACATCGTAAACGGAAGCGGTTAAAATTTTTTGAAGATAATGTGCATGTGTATTCATTTTTTATCCTTTATGTTCCTTCAGTAGATTTATTTACTATGAAATGCGTTTTCAAATGCAATTCAGCGCCCGTTGAGTTGATATTATCAATCATTTTTACGAAGACATCGGCACATTACACCTGAAAAAATAGGATTTCAAGGAAAGCGCGGCGGAAGCCTTTTAAATAAAGGAGAATAATGTTTATCGAACGTATGATTTAATTATTTTTTAATTCAAAATATGGCAAATTAAAGTAAAACCCTTTTTTTCTGATAACTTCGGTTTCGCAAGCGCTGTGATATAACCGAAGTTTCTTTTTTCTTATGGAGCATAAATATGATCGAATACGACAATCAGAATAATCGCGTCAAAGAATCTCCCAAATCGCAAGAAGCTGAACAAGCCGTTATTGGCGCTTTATTGTTGGATAACGACCGTTGGGACGATGTTGCCGATTATCTGATTGCTGATGATTTTTTCTTTCAAAATAATCGCTTAATCTTTCAAGTAATGAGCGAACTTTCTTTGCGCAATGAACCGTTTGACGTTTTAACCATCGGCAATCTTTTGCGAGAAAATGAAGCGTGGGAACAAATGGGCGGCGGCGAATATTTGCGCCAATTAGCCATGGAAACGCCGAGCGCGAGTAACGTCATCGTTTATGCCAAAATCGTGCGCGAACAAGCCATTAAACGCAAATTAATCGCGGCTGCTGGCGATATTGCCAACAGCGCTTATTTTCCAGAAGGGCGCGATGCGCGCAGCATTTTAGATAACGCCGAACAAAAAATATTTAACATCGCGGAAATGTATCAAAAAAAT
Organism: Dichelobacter nodosus; assembly: GCF_001263335.1. Lineage (GTDB taxonomy): Bacteria > Pseudomonadota > Gammaproteobacteria > Cardiobacteriales > Cardiobacteriaceae > Dichelobacter > Dichelobacter nodosus. The sequence continues at coordinate 15,452 of NZ_LGVW01000013.1, read as the reverse complement.
ACCCGCGACGGATTGCAAAGCATTAAAAAAGCGGCGGCAGAAACGTTGCGCTACATTGAAGAATTAAGCAAATTAGATTCGCCGATTACTGGCATTTCTACGGGATTCGTCGATTTAGATCGCGAAACTGCTGGATTGCAACGCGGCGATTTAATTATCGTTGGTGGACGACCATCGATGGGAAAAACATCTTTTGCGATGAATATTGCCGAAAGCGTGGCGATTGGCAGCGGGTTGCCGGTGGCGATTTTCTCGCTGGAAATGCCGGCGCGATCATTGGTTATGCGATTAATTGCTTCTTTAGCGCGCGTGGATAACAGTCGCCTGCGGTTGGGAAAAATTAAGACTAATGAAGAAATGAGTAAATTTACATACGCATTGCATCAACTCAATCAAGCGCCGATTTTTATTGATGATGGCGGTAATATTTCTGTGCACGAATTGCGCGCGCGCGTGCGGCGTTTAAAACGCGAACAGGGCGAATTGGGGTTAGTGTTAATTGATTATTTGCAACTTATGCAAATGCCAGATAATAGCGAAAACCGCGCCACGCAAATGGGCGATATTTCGCGGGCGCTGAAATTATTAGCTAAAGAAATGGACGTGCCCGTCATTGCTTTATCGCAACTCAATCGTGCTTCGGAAAAACGCATGGATCAACGCCCCGTGATGTCGGATATTCGTGAATCGGGCGCAATTGAACAAGATGCTGATGTGATTATGTTCGTTTACCGCGATGAGGTTTATCATAAAAACCGCGATGATAATAAAGGACTGGCAGAAATTATCATCGGTAAACAAAGAAACGGTCCCATCGGAACGGTGAAACTCGCTTTTCGCGGCGAATTTACCCGTTTTGATGATTATTCGGACAGAGAAATGCCAGACTGGGAAAATTAAATGCGAGCCTTAAAAAAGATTATTAATTTAAATGCACTACGCCATAATTGGGCGCTGATAAAACAACGCAGTTTACCGGCAACGCCGATGGTCGTTTTAAAAGCAGATGCTTATGGACACGGTATGACGACGGTGGCAAAAACGCTTGATGATGCGCGTTATTTTGCCGTTTCTTGTATTGAAGAAGCGATTGCTTTGCGCCATTTGGGCATTGATACGCCGGTGGTTTTATTAGAAGGCGTGTATCGCGCTGATGAATTATTGTTATGCGAATATTATCAATTCGATACTTTAGTGCACAATTTCCGGCAAATGCAGTGGTTAAAAGAATTCAACGGCAGCGTGAAAGCGTGGTTAAAAGTGGATTCAGGCATGCATCGCTTGGGATTTACGCAAGATGAAATTGCCGAGGCGTTCGCGCAAGCGCACAGTTTGCCAGTCAATATTCAATGGCAAGGCGTGATCACGCATTTTGCCTGTTCCGATGAAGACGATTTAACGCATGCTAAAAAGCAATTAGCATGTATGGATCGTTTAGTGTTGCCGGCGCACTGGAAACGTTGTTATGCCAATTCTGCGGCGATTTTTGCGTTACCACAAGCACATTATGATTACACGCGCAGCGGCATCATGCTTTATGGATTATCGCCTTTTATGCACGGCGACGGCAGCGCTTACGGTTTGCAGCCAGTGATGACCGTAATTACCGAAATTCTTGCCGTGCGTCATTTGGAAAAAAATGAAACTGCAGGTTATGGACAAGGATTTACTGCGCCGGAAAGCGGTTGGCTTGCAACCATTGCTTTGGGATATGGCGATGGTTTTGCGCGCACGATTACCAGCGGCGCGGTGCCGGTTTTAATTGCGGGACAACGTTATCCTTTGGTGGGACGCGTCGCTATGGATATGGCAATGGTGTGGTTAGGATCGGATCGATACGCAGAAGGAACCATTGTTGAATTGTTCGGCAGCCATTTACCGACCGAAGAAGTGGCGCGCGCTGCCGGAACCATTCCGCATACTTTAACCACAATGTTGATGCCGCGCGTGCACGTGGAGATCGTGGGTGGCTAAAATTAAAACGCAATTTGTGTGTCAATCCTGCGGCGCCGTTCACCCAAAATGGCAAGGTCAATGCAATGAATGCGGCGCGTGGAATCAACTCGAAGAAACGCGTGCACCGGCAAAAACGCCATCAGCACCGCCGCGCAATGGTTATGCCGGTATCGTTTCGGAAAGCGTACAACGCCTTGATGCCATTGAAATTCATCAAGATGTGATTTTGCCCAGCGGAATCAGCGAATTTGATCGCGTTTTAGGCGGTGGATTGGTGCACGGCAGCGTGGTTTTAATCGGCGGCGACCCCGGCATTGGTAAATCAACTTTGTTGTTGCAAGCCGTGCATCAATTGGCGTTGAAAACCTCGTGTTTATACGTCAGCGGTGAAGAATCGCCGCGGCAAATTGCGTTGCGCGCTCAACGTTTGGGGCTGTCGCAAGAACATATTTTTTTATACAACCAAACACAAGTCGAACTCATTTTGGCAACCGCCGAAGCCGAGCAGCCCAAAGTACTCGTAATCGATTCCATTCAAACTTTATTTAGCGACCAATTAACCGCCGCCGCGGGATCGGTTTCACAATTACGCGAATGTACCGCGCAATTGGTACGTTTTGCTAAAAAAAGCGGTACAACCATCTTCTTAATCGGACACGTCACCAAAGAAGGCGCCATCGCCGGCCCGCGCGTTTTAGAGCATATGGTTGATACGGTGCTTTATTTTGAAAGTGAAGTAGGTAGCCGTTTTCGCATTTTGCGCGCGATTAAAAATCGTTTTGGACCGGTCAACGAATTGGGCATGTTTGCCATGTTAGACAATGGTTTAAAACCGGTTACTAATCCTTCAGCGCTTTTTTTATCGCGTCCGGAGGAAAATCAAGCCGGTAGCGTGGTGTTGCCGGTTTGGGAGGGAACGCGGGCGTTATTGGTTGAAGTGCAAGCTTTGGTGGATAAAACCAACAGCAGTTATCCGCGGCGGTTGACGCAGGGATTGGATAGTTCGCGTTTGGCAATGTTATTGGCAGTTTTGCATCGACACGGCGGCATTTCTATGCATGATATGGACGTTTACGTCAACGTCGTTGGTGGTTTGAAAATTAGCGAGACGGCGGCAGATATGGCAGTATTAGCTGCCTGTGTTTCGAGTTTTCATCACCGCCCCATTGCGCGTGATTTAGTGATGATTGGAGAAATTGGTTTGGCAGGAGAATTGCGCCCCGTGGCAAATGGTGAAGCGCGTTTAAAAGCCGCTGAACAGCATGGTTTTAAACGCATGATTTTGCCAAAAGCCAATCGTTTGCGCGTGAAAACGACGATGGAATTGCTCATCGCTACCACGTTAACCGAGGCTTTGGCATATTTAATGGAGTAAATTATGGTAACGGATAAGATTAATTTAGCGGTTTTTCCAGTTGCAGGTTTTGGAACACGTTTTTTGCCGGCAACAAAATCCACCCCGAAAGAAATGCTGCCGGTGGTGGATAAACCTTTGATTCAATACGCGGTTGAAGAAGCATATGATGCCGGAATTCGCAATATGGTTTTTGTAACCGGTCGCAATAAATGGTCAATTACCGAACATTATGATGTTGCTTTTGAATTAGAAAGCGAATTGCAGGCGAAAAATAAAACCGAATTTTTGCAATTGGTGCGCCAAATCAAGCCCAAAGATATGAACGTTATTTTTATTCGTCAGGAAATGATGTTGGGATTGGGACATGCCGTGTTATGCGCGGAGCCGGTGGTGCGTAATCGTCCTTTTGCGGTGTTATTAGCCGATGATTTGGTAGCCAATCCAGATGGCGCGCCCGTGATGAAGCAAATGGTTGAATTATATGAAAAACATCAACAAGGCGTGATCGGTGTACAAGAAATTTTACCGGAACATACAAAACGTTACGGCATCATCACCGAAGCAGCTAAACTCGATGAACGCACTTCCATGATTGCCGGCGTGGTGGAAAAACCCGAGCCAGAAGTGGCGCCGTCGCGGCTGGCAATTATTGGACGCTATATTTTGCCCGGACAAATTATGGAAGTTTTAAAAACCACGCCAAAAGGTGCCGGCGGCGAAATTCAGTTAACCGATGCGATTGCCGTATTAATTCAACAAAAAACATTATTGGCTTACCGCTTTTTAGGCAAACGCTACGATTGCGGCGATAAATTGGGCTATTTACAAGCCAACGTAGAATTTGGTTTAGCGCACCCACAATTTGGCAGCGATTTTAAAGCTTATTTGCAAAGCCTTTCTTTTACCGAATAATTTGCCGACCGCTGTCATTGCTTGCCAGCGGTTTTTTTCAGTACAATTAGGCAATTTTGGGCAATTGAATATCTATGATGGATTTGGAATTTAACGCGCAGCATCAATGCGTTTATAAGCTGACTTACCATTTAGTGCTGGTGACGAAATACCGCAAAAAATGTTTTACCGACGTGATGTTAACGCGTTTGCATTTGATCGTAAAAGAACTTTGCCAGAAATGGGGTATTCAATTGCTCTCATTTCACGGCGAGCCAGATTATGTGCATTTATTGTTGGATTTGCACCCCAATATTGTGCCCAGCCGTCTGGTTAATCAATTAAAAAATGTGACCAATCGCCTCATTCGTAAAGAATTCGCAAATCATTTAGCGCAATATTATTGGCAACCCGTTTTGTGGGCGCGGAGCTATTGTTTATTAACCCACGGCGACGTTCAAACGGTGGATATCATCAGACACTATCTTGAAAGACAAGAAGATTTTGATTAAAAAACGATGATAATCACTCGTTTATCAAGGAAATAGAAATGACAAAAACCGCGCAAAAATCTGCTTACAGCAGCGAAAATGCCGCTTATTTAGAGCAGTTATACGAACATTATTTAACGCAACCCGATTCCGTGGCGCCGCAGTGGCAAAACTATTTTGAGCGCCTCAATCAGCAATCATCGCCTGCTTTTATGACACATTCGGAACATGCCGCAACCGCATCAGTTCAAGAAAACGCTGCGCACGGGCAAAAACAAATCGGCGTTTTAAATTTAATCAGAGCATATCGCGTGCGCGGTCATCGTCACGCTCATCTTGATCCGTTAACCAACGCGCCGTCCGAAGACATTGCCGCATTGTCTTTAGCCGCGCACGGTTTAACCGCCGCCGATTACGCCACTGAATTTGCCGTTTTCGGCGCATTTGGACAAAAAACCATGCGGCTTGCTGATTTAGTGGCGCGGTTAAAAGCGACGTATTGCCATCATATCGCGCTGGAAACCAGCCACATCGAAGAACAAACTGAAAGCGATTGGTTATATCACTATCTTGAAACGTATGCCGGCAAATATCCGATTTCCGCCGCGCAACAACACGAATTATTAACGCAATTAATCGCCGCTGATCGTTTTGAACAATATCTACATCAGCGGTACGTAGGACAAAAACGATTTTCGCTTGAAGGCGGCGATGCTTTAATTCCTTTGCTTAATCAATTAATTATGGAATTAGCGCACAACGGCGCGCAACAATTATGCCTCGCGATGGCGCACCGCGGGCGGTTAAATGTATTAGCGCACGTTTTGGGAAAACCGGCTGCGCGGATTTTTGCCGAATTTGAAGGGCAAACCGCTTCCGCGGCGCCGATAAATGGCGATGTGAAATATCATTTGGGTTTTACGGCGCGGGTGCAATATCAAGCGCAAAGCGTTCAATTATCATTAATGTATAACCCGTCGCATTTGGAATTTGTAAACGCCGTGGCGCTGGGTTTTGCGCGGGCGCAATTAGAACATTGCAGCGAAAAAGAGGGCGCGACGATCATGGCGGCGGCTGATAAAGTGGTGCCGATTTTAATTCATGGCGATGCGGCGTTAAGCGGTCAGGGTATTAATCAAGAAGTTTTGCAATTGTCGCAATTGCGCGGTTATTTTTGCGGTGGCGCCGTTCATATCGTGGTGAATAATCAAATTGGTTTTACAACGACTAAAACAGATGCCCGCTCCTCGCTTTATTGCACGGATATTGCCAAGTCCATTCAAGCGCCAGTGATTCATGTTAACGGTGACGATCCGGAAGCGGTATTTTTTGTGGCGCAACTCGCCGCGGCATATCGTTTGCGGTTTCACAAAGATATTTTTATTGATTTAGTGTGTTACCGCCGTTTGGGACACAATGAAGCCGATGAGCCGGCGATCACAAATCCGAAAATGTATGACCTCATTCAACGCCACGAAACGCCGGCGCGCATTTATGCCAATCAATTAATCGCCGCTGGCGCGCTGCAAGAACATGATTATCAAGCGTTGATTGCGGATTATATGCAGCGTTTGAAACGGGGCGACGTTTTAGCGCGGGCGCAAGAAATTGAAACTCAAAACGCGGAAACATCAGCGATTGAGGAGCCGCTCGAAACTGGCGTGGCGCGCGCGCAATTGCAACAATTAGGCGCGCGGCTTTTTGCGCCGCCGGAAGTGTTAAACATTCACCCCATCGTGGCGCGGTTATTGACTCATCGTCAGCAAATGGTTGACGGTCATCAAGATTTAGATTGGGGTTGTGCGGAACATTTGGCTTATGCCAGTTTATTGGCGGAAGGTTATTCATTGCGATTGTCGGGCGAAGATTCGGGACGCGGCACGTTTTCGCATCGGCAGGCAGTTATTCATGATCAAAAAAATGAAACGACTTATTGCGCGTTGCAACATATTGCGCCCAATCAACGCCGCGCGCAAATCATCGATTCATTATTATCCGAAGCGGCAACTTTGGGCTTTGAATACGGTTATGCCTGCGCTGAACCGCAAGGATTGGTGATTTGGGAAGGACAATTTGGCGATTTTGCCAATGGTGCACAAGTGATCATCGATCAATTCGTCAGTTCCGGCGCCAGCAAATGGGGGCAAGATTGCGGTTTAACGCTATTTTTGCCGCACGGTTTTGAAGGACAAGGTCCGGAACATTCTTCCGCGCGGCTGGAGCGTTATTTGCAATTATGCGCGCAGCACAATATGCGCGTGTGCAATCCCACCACGCCAGCGCAAATTTTTCATTTATTGCGGCAACAACTCCATCAACGCGCGCGCCGACCGTTGATCGTGATGACGCCAAAATCATTATTACGCCATAAATTAGCGACCAGCCCGATTGCGGCATTGACGGAAGGAACTTTTGTGAACGTTTTTGATGATGCGGCAATAGAAAATCCGGAAAAAGTGCGGCGCGTGATTTTGTGCAGCGGAAAAATTTATTACGATTTATGGCAAAAACGGCGCGAGCAAGGAGATGAGCACACAATCGCTTTGATTCGTTTAGAACAGTTATATCCTTTTCCGGCTGATGCTTTGGCTTTGATTTTAAAAAACTATTCGGCGGCGGAATTGATTTGGTGTCAGGAAGAACCGCGCAATCAGGGCGCGTGGCGTTATCTTTATGAATGCTGGCACGATTTAAGCGAGCGTTCTATTCGTTATATTGGGCGTGCGGCTTCAGCGTCAACGGCAGTTGGCGATGCTAAAAGACATCTTGCCGAACAAAATACATTTATTACTCAAGCGTTAACCTGCGCTTAAAGTAGGGCGCAATCAAACGCATCATTGGAGAACTTATGAGTACTGAAGTTAAAATTCCAACTTTACCCGAATCTGTTTCTGATGCCATTTTGGTGAATTGGCATAAAAGCGTTGGGGATTTTGTGGAGCAGGGCGAAAATTTAATCGATTTGGAAACGGATAAAGTAATGCTGGAAATGCCGGCGCCGGTCAGCGGCATTATCGCGGAGATTTTGCAAGAAGACGGTATGACGGTTATCAGTGGACAAGTTATCGCGCGTATTGAAGAACAAAAGCAGCAACACGAAGTGCCGCCGGCGAAAAAAATCACAATAGAAGAACCCGTTATTACCGAACCGTCAGCGGCAGAGCATTTCCCGTTATCGATGGAAGAACGCGTGCCGATGAGTCGTTTGCGCAAAAAAATCAGCGAACGGTTGTTAAATGTGCAACAAACCACAGCGATGTTGACGACGTTTAACGAAATCAATATGCAGGCGGTGATGAATTATCGCCATGATTTTCAAAATGATTTTGTTAAAAAATACGGCGTTAAATTAGGATTGATGAGCTTTTTCGTGCGCGCGGCGGTGGCGGCTTTGCGGCAATTTCCCGTGATTAATGCCATGATTGATGGTGATGATGTGGTGTATCGGCGTTATTGCAATATTGGCATTGCAGTTGCGAGTCCACGCGGATTGGTGGTACCGATTTTGCGCAACGCCGAAACGTTGAGTTTTGCCGATATTGAGCGGCAAATCAAAATCTTTGCCGAAAAAGCTGCCGACGGTTCATTATCTTTGGAAGAAATCAGCGACGGTACTTTTACAATTACCAACGGCGGTACTTTTGGTTCGATGTTATCAACGCCGATTTTAAATCCGCCGCAAAGCGCGATTTTGGGCATGCATGCAATTGTTGACCGACCTATGGTGGAAAATGGTGCGATCGTGATTCGTCCTGTGATGTACGTAGCGTTGAGTTATGATCACCGTTTAATCGATGGGCGCGAGGCAGTTTTGTTTTTGAAAACGATTAAAAATATGCTTGAGGCGCCGGCGCGATTATTGTTAGACCTTTAATTTTTGCGCTGCGTGCATAAAAGAATGTGTTCGGTGAGGGCATCTATCGTTTTATGATCGGGCGGCGCTTGATCCAGTTTTTTAAGAAGATGAATCAATGTGGGTGCGGTGCAGTTTTTATGCGGAAAAGGAAATGTTGCTGCGGGAAATAATGTGATGATTTCCATGTGGGGATAGGCATTTTTCAGGGTTTGCGTGGCAGTTGTAGAAAAGATGTGGTTATCGGTTAATAACAATTGATCAGGTTTTTGACCGCGGCGACGCAATTCGGGCAATAAATAACGTTCGGCTTCATCGTAATAAAGATTGCGGTAACCGCTGTTGATGATGAATGTGTGCTGATGAGTAAATAAAATGCGGGCGTGGCTGCGCGTGGGACTTTGATAATAATTTGGTGCGGTGTAATCGGCATAAATTTGTCCAACGATGGCAATCATTATGCCGAGCAATGCCAATCGCTGATGACGCAGTAATCCGCATAAAAAAGCGATGCTGACGAGCGCCGCGGGAATGATTTGCGGTTGCCAATTCGGCGTGAGATAAGCAAAAGGTGTGTCCGCGGCAACGGTGATGAAATTGAGATAATTTTGCACAAACGCGGCGGCAAAATCGGCAAAAAACGGACAACATAATCCTAAAAATATGCTCAATAATAACGGCGCCAGCAGCGGAATCACGATGCAATTAACCCAAAATCCGCTCAAACTGATGCCGCCAAAAACCGCCCAAATCAGCGGCAATAAAATCAATGACAATAACCATTGCAAACCGAGCCATTGTTGCAGCGGAGAACGGTGGCGCCAACGCGTGATTACGATGATGACGGTTAACGTTGCTAAAAATGATAACCACGCGCTGAGTGAAAAAAGCGCAGCAGGATCAAAGATCAGCACAAAAATCGCCGCTAAAGTTAAATTGTGATGATGAATATTAAGCCGTGGAAAAAACCATGTGCCGGCGAGCGTGGCAAACATAATCCAAGAACGAATCACCGGCGTATGCGTGCCGCTGATTAAGGCAAAAATGCCGCCAAAAATCAGTCCCGCAATTAAGCCGATGCTGCGCGGTGCGGCGTATGCCGTTAAACGTTGCGAGAAACTCATTAATCGACTGCTTAATAAATAAAATAAAGCAATGACGATGCCTAAATGTAATCCAGAAATCGCAAGCAAATGATTGGTGCCCGTTTTTTGCAAAATGATGCGGTCTAAACGCGTTAATTCGTTTTGATTTCCGATGATGAGCGCGTTAAGCCAGCGTTGTTGTTCGGCGGGAAAAAGCTGTTTGAGGCGCTGGTGAAGGGTTTTTCTAAGCTGCATCAAAGAAAAAGCTGGCGGCGGTTGCAGATGATCGGGCGTGGTTAAATGGGTGTAATAACGAAAAGTGCCGGCGCGGATTTGCAGCGGTGCGGTAAAAATGGCGCCGAGCGGTGGTGGTGACGATTGATAATGGTTGGCGATGAGCTCGGCATTAAGTTGGGGACAATCGCCGGTAAGTAATCGCAGCGGAAAATGGTAACCAAAACCTTTATTGCGCTGCGGAAAATCGCTGATTTGCCAAGTGCCGCGGCAGATAAAAGGTTGGGAGGTTTGGGGTAATTGTTGTTGCGCGCGATGGTATCCCAAACAAAAAAGTAAAACAAAATAAAGGATTGCGCGCCGCCATAAAATGTTATGACGGCTAAAAATTGTAATGATGATAACGCCGGCGCCGTAAAAATAACCGCCGTTTTGGGGGAAAATGCGCTGCAGCAAAATGCCGCCGGCAAGCGCCAGCAGTGAATAAAAAAGTAGTGCGTGCGATAATGCGAGGCGGTTTTCATTTTGATTTTTAAGCATGAATGCGGTAAGGAGTAAACGATGAAATTCTTTTTTAAACGCATTTTACCGAATGCTGACACTTTTCGTCGGCAGCGGTTTTTGCAACCGTTGTTGCAGCGCATGCCGTTTGCGCAAGTTTGGCAAGTCAATCGTTTTACCATTGCCGGCGGGGTGGCGGTGGGCGCGTTTTTTGGCAATTTACCGATTCCAGCACAAACGTTTTGCGCGGCGGCGGGGGCGATGTTTTTGCGCGTGAATATGCCGATCGCCGTGATCGTAACGTTTTATAGCAATCCTTTGACGATGACGCCTTTATCTTATTTGAATTATCGCGTGGGCGCGTGGGTGAGTGGAATCAGTATTGATCCGGATAATTTAACCTTTACTTTTCATAAGCTTACTAAATTAACCGGCGAAATTTTGCTGCCGCTTTTTACCGGTTCGGTGGTGTTGGGTTTGTTATATGCAAGTATTTCTTATCTTGTTGTGCGGTTTTTGTGGTGGATACATGTGCGGCGGAATTATCGCTGGCGCGGTTATCATTGGTTGGAGCGTTTAAAAATGAAAAGGCGTAAAAATCGGGATTTATAGTGAAAATATCTTGTAAATTATGATGAAAACCGACGATTTTTTATGAAACGCGCGATTTTTAGCGCGTTTTTTATGTTGTCCGGATGAGCAATAATTTAAAAACTTATTAAAATTGTCCATAACAGTATTTACTAAATACAACATAATATTTATCTTTATGTTATATAAATAATTTTTTAGATTAGCTCGATTCTTGCTTATACCATCCCATAGAGTTAACAATTGATTATTTTTGAGAAAAATGAATGTGGAGTGGCAAATGTTGAAAGTGACAGTAATCCGTTTTTTGATGGCATTAATTGTGCCGGCGTTTTTGAGTCAGGCGTTTGCGCAAGATAGCGATGACGGCGTGCGGCAGGTTAATCATGTGCGTTGGTATAAAAAACAAGCCGTTGATTTTAGTAATACGGCGAATCAGTCGGCGCCTAATAATAGCGCGAGCTTGATTTTTGTGCGCACTGATGATGCGGATAGCGTTGATACCAGCGCCAATATTGCGGTGAATGGTCGTTTTCAAACCAGTTTGCAGGCAGGAAAATATAGCCAAGTTTATTCTTGTTCGGGCGTGAACTATATCAGCGTTTTGCCGACGCAGGAGCGTAGTAATGATTTGCAATTTGATGCTACGCCTTATCAATTATCCGCTGGATATACGTATTTCTTTTTAGTTGATGTCGATAATTCGGGACGCGCGCAGATAACGGGTATTTCGCGTTCACAAGCTGAGCAATATTTTGCCCGCGCGAGTATGCAAACGCATCAAATCAGCCGCGTAGTGCCTAATTGTCCGCCGGCGCCCGCGCGCATTGAGCTTAAAATTTTATTCGATAACGACAAGCATTTTGTTAAACAACAATATTATTCAGAAATTGAAACGGTTGCCGGCTATTTGCGCCAATATCCCAATACAACGGTGACGCTTGAAGGGCATACCGATAGCAATGCCAGCGAACAATACAATATTAATTTGTCACAACGGCGCGTTAATGCCGTTAGAGATGTTTTGATTCAGCATTACGGCATTTCTCCGGCGCGGATTTCAGCGGTGGGCTACGGTGAGAGTCAACCGATTGCCAGCAACAATACTGCCGCAGGACGGCAACAAAATCGGCGCGTTATTGCCGTTTTTCAGAATTAATAAAAATACAACTATAAGAATTTAAAAGATTATTGAAGGAATTATTATGAAATCTATTATTGTTAAAATCCATAATCACAAAGAAACCGTTGATCAATTACAAGTTGTAACTCATGACGGGCAACCTACGGTTATTAAAGCAGAAAGCGACGCCAATTATGAGTTTTTTGATGAAAGCATTAATTGCGCGCCCAACCATATTGTGGTTAAACGTGAAGGCGATGATTTGCATGTTTCTTTTGAAGAACAAGGCAAAGATTCGGATTTAATTATTCAGGATTTTTATGCCAATGATGATAAATCTTTGATTGGATTGGCAGAAGACGGAAATTATTATAATTATGTTCCTGATACTGGCGAGATTAGCGATTATGTAACCCAATTGCATGCCAGCCAAATTGAAGGGCACGCTTTGGGCGGCGAGCCGATGATGGCACCATTTTGGATTGTTTCACCGCATGCGGGTTTCCCGTGGTTAGCTGGTGCGGGATTGGTTGGTTTGGGTTTGGGCGCGGCAGCGTTAATTCACAATAATCATCATGATGATAATCCGAAAGGTAGTAATGGTGGTGATGGTGGAAAAGATCCGCTCAAACCCTCTATTTCTTTGGGGACAACAGAAAGACACTCAATAGAGAATACAGATAAGCTAGAACTTGCTTATGCGGTTACAGTAAAAGGAAAATTAGAAAATAATAGTAAAGTTACCTTAAAGGTGATTGATCAGCACAATGCGCCGCATACCGACATTGAAGCAAGCGATTTTACCCATATCGCGATCAAAAGAGCAGACGGAACAATCTTTAAAGAATATAAAACTGCAGCAGAAATTGAGCATTTCTTAAATCATGGGGAATCAGTTGATATTGGTGCAGGTGATTACGGCGCAGGTAAAGAAGTCCTCATTATTGAATATACCGTTGCTAACGATGGAATATATGAACCGTTAGAAGTTTTAAAAATGAAGCTTGAGCATACCGACGACTTCAAGACAGAAAAAACAAGTGACGTTGGTTATATTCACGATGGTAATAAAGATCCGAACGTACCATATAAACCGTTTGAGCCCACAAATCCGGATAATCCGAATGAAGGAAACCCCAATCCGAATGATGGCGATAAAAAACCAGAGCCGCCAGCTCCGAATCCACCGCATGATGATCTTCATAATGATCTTATTGCTTCCATTGCAAGGAATGAGACGGCTTCAGAAGAAGGTGATTACGTAATGCTGCACACAGTTTCTTTGAGTAAAGAAGCAAAAGAGACTGTTAAAATTCATTTCAAAATTGAAGATTCAAATGCGCAATACAGAGCAGAGTATGGTGTGGATTATGAATTTTTGATCGATGGTAAAGCAACGAATGGTAAGGTTGAATTCGATCCTACAACTAAAACGGGAACGATTACTATCGAAGCCGGTCATAAAGAAGCGGATTTGAGAATTAGAGTCATTAAAGATGACGATCCAGAAGTAAAAGAGCTATTTAAAATTGTGCTTACCGATCCTGGTCAAGGTGGTCACTATCATGTTGATCATAATCATAATGAAGTAGTTGATATTATTACTGATATTGGTGACACTAAAAATACTGTTCCAAAAGTTACTATCAGGGCGAAACGTGATAGTTCGGTTGAAGGCGGTAAAAATGGCACTGATGAATTAGAATTTGTCGTTAAAATTGATAAAAAATATGGTAAAGACAGTGTAGTGACTGTGAAGCCGGTTGGCGGTGATGTGAGCGCGGAAGATATCGTGAGCATTCGCTATATCGGTAAAGACGGCAAAGAACATACAATCACCGATGCCAACGAAGTTAAAAATTTCTTTGATAATGGCGTTGAAGTTTGCATTCCTTCCGGGGCAAAAGAAAGCCCGATCACTTTTGTAGTGAAAGATGACGCTAAATACGAAAAAGTAGAAACCTTAGAGCTAGGTTTGGACGAAAAGGGCGCGGTAAACGTAGTTGTCGATCCTGTAAATAATAAAGCCGACGGAATGATTAAAGATAATCCAGCGCCACAAGATCCGAATAAACCGCCGTTTGATCCTAAAGATCCCGATAATCCGAATAATAATCCGCCGGAAAACAATACCGAAGGCGATAATCCAGCAGAACCAGTTGCCAAGATTGTGGCAAAAGATGGTAAGGCTGTAGAGGGAAGCGACAATGATTTGGTGTTTAACGTTACACTGGATAAAGTTTCTAGTGATAAAGATGGCGTTGTTACCGTAAAACCAATTGGCGGCGGTGTGAGTGCTGAAGACATTGAAAGCATTACCTATATCGGCAAAGACGGTAAAGAACATACGATCACCGATGCCAATGATATTAAAAATTTCTTTGATAACGGTGTTGAAGTTGGTATTCCCGCCGGCAAAACAGAAAGCCCGATCACTTTTGTGGTAAAAGATGATAAAGATTATGAAGTCGTGGAGACTTTAGAATTGGGTTTAAATAAAGATAATGCGGTGAACGTAGTCATCGATCCCGTAAATAATAAAGCCGACGGAACGATTAAAGATAATCCGTTGCCCCCCGATCCGAATAAACCGCCGTTTGATCCTAAAGATCCCAATAATCCCAATAATAATTTGCCACCAGATAATACCGAAGGCGATAAACCAACAGAACCGATCGCGAAAATTGTGGCAAAAGATGGTAAAGCCGTAGAAAAAGATGATACGGATTTGGTGTTTAACGTTACCCTAGATAAACCTGCGGAAAAAGATAGCAGCGTGCATGTAAAACCCGTTGGCGGTAAAGTCAGCGCTGAGGATATTGAAAGTATTACTTATATCGGCAAAGACGGTAAAGAACATACGATTACTGATGCTAATGACATTAAAAATTTCTTTGATAATGGTATTGAAATTGGTATTCCCGCCGGCAAATCAGAGAGTCCAATCACTTTTATTGTGAAAGATGATAAGGATTATGAAGTCGTAGAAACTTTAGAATTAGGTTTAAGTAAAGATAATGCGGTGAACGTAGTCATCGATCCCGTAAATAATAAAGCCGACGGAACGATTAAAGATGAACCGCTGTATGAACCAGGCAAACCGCCGTTTGATCCTAAAGATCCTGATAATCCCAATAATAATTTACCGCCAGATAATACCGAAGGCGATAGACCCGGTTATTCAGATGATGATAGAAGATCTCCGGCTACCCCAAGAATCCTCCTGAAAGCGACGAAGGACGTCGCGGTGGAAAACCGTACGGATAAAAACCAACTGGAATTTAAAGTCAGCATAGATGGAACCGTAGGAAAAGATGAAGAGATCGTCTTAAAAGTAAACGATGCTGTGAAATCCGACATTACGAAAGAA
>NZ_LGVW01000012.1 GCF_001263335.1 Dichelobacter nodosus | reverse complement strand
ACGCGGCGCGATAACAATATCATCAAGCCCGCGCAAAAAGCTGACGCCGTCTTCAATGCTGCCTTGCCATTTGCCGGCGGCACGCATTAATGGGAAGCCGTGGTTGCGGCAATGGCTAATTAATTCCGGACGGGCGTCAAAGAAGCGAACATGACTGAAACAATTCCCTACAACCGACCGCAGTTTCTAAGCCGCCTGTGCGGCGGTGAACACTTTATTTTTTCTGGACTCGATAACTATAGCTTTCTAAGCCGCCTGTGCGGCGGTGAACCTTATATTTAAATGAGCCAGAAATGTTGCGGCTTTCTAAGCCGCCTGTGCGGCGGTGAACTTAACCAAATCTGGTCATCGTTTAGTTCGACATTTCTAAGCCGCCTGTGCGGCGGTGAACCTCGCCCAAATTTCGCTGTTTTGTTTGCGAATTTTCTAAGCCGCCTGTGCGGCGGTGAACCTCGCCCAAATTTCGCTGTTTTGTTTGCGAATTTTCTAAGCCGCCTGTGCGGCGGTGAACAAGATTCACTGCATAGCGAACAGGATTCATTGTTTCTAAGCCGCCTGTGCGGCGGTGAACCGACTCATGGTTCCTTGACTGGTTCTTTGATATTTCTAAGCCGCCTGTGCGGCGGTGAACAAGAGCAACCAAAGATAATTTGGTGCTTAAACAGTATATTAATACTTTTAGCGCTTGTATACCCAAATTTTTTCCCTATTTTTAATTATTTGAATTAAAAAGAGTTTTTACAAACCAAAAAATAAAGGGTATTTTTATCTTTTGGCCGTTTTTTTACCAATTAGGAACGGTGACGATACCGGTTGCAGAATTTATGCCGTATACATTAAAACGCCCTGATACCGATTCTTGTGCATTTTCCTGTCGAATCGAGAGTTTGTAATACTCCTGATTACTTTGGCTTTTTAACATGATAAACGGATAATTCTTAGCCTGATGCTTGTATTTTGTACAATGCTTGCGCGCTTCTTCAAAGTTGATCTTCCTAAATTGCGCAAATCGCAGCGCCACTTTATCCAGCGATGGATAACGGTAACGCTTTACAACTACATAACCCGTTACTTTATTGGGTTCAATTTTGCTGATGCGTTTGATATGAACGTAGTCACTTAAACGCTCTAGCCACTGATTTATCTGCAATTTTTCCAAATCATTTTCTGCAAGCGCAAAGATCCGCAATTGATCGCCTAATCGGGCAGCAACCACTTTATGATTCTGTTCCTCATAAACATAATGCGGAAAATTAACGCCGATGGTATCAATACCGTAACGATTGCGTACGTCAGCAAGAGCAATATGCAATTGACCGTACACTTTACTCCACAAAAAATAGAGTGAAACTTCGGCATCAGGCAACAGCGTGATTTCTTGATAAAAGTTCATGGTCTTTATCTCTTCTTGTCATTTTCACTAAAATACGCCACCACGAATTAATACTGCTGCCACATAATGCTGATCATTCACTTCCGGCACCTGATCTTTTAATATCCAGTTATCAAATAAATTGTAAAAATCCTTCTTATCCTTGGGATGCCGGAATGCTTTGCCTAAAGTGGTAACTGCGCCATACGGTTCAACGGCAATGGGAAATTCTGCTTCAGGATACCAATCATCAATGGTACGAATAGCATTACTGATTTTTTGCGAATGCATACCCGCATGATTATCACTGCCATCACCCACGAGATATAACACTTTGCTTTTTTTACTTTTACCATCCAAAATTAATTCTTGCGAAGGATATACTTCTTGCCCGTAACCGATTTTTACGCGCGCTTCTACAGATAACAAAATAAATTCACCTTTAAAACCGGATTCAATCCATTGCGCCAATTGATCGAGTTGTTTATTGTGGCAATTGAAATGACGCAACTCAAATGAGCACGCATCAAAAGTCAACGATTCTTTCTCATTAAGCGTCACAGTCACTAAAATACTTTCCGCACCTACGCGATTGCGCCACAACCACCGCGCATTAGCAATATTAATGGCATAACGGCGCGCTAATTCTTTAAATCCTTGTTCTTCAATATATTTGCTCATCACCGTTTGCAATTTTTCTTGATACGCTTGATCGTTACATACACACGGTTCCGCGGTAAAAGGTAGTATTTTGCACGTAAAGTGAACAAGCAAAATATCTTTATCTTCATCAAGACTACTCGCATCAACGCGTTGCAAATTTGCTTCTTCAATTTTTGCATCAATTTTGGCGATATCACTGGTGCTGGTGTTTTTTAGACGATTGCTGATCGTACCGCGCACGGATTTTTCTTGTACGGTCACAATGCTGCGATTGTGCTTGGCATCTTTGCTGTTTGTTTGCCAGAAAAATGCATCGGAAATATCAATGCTGCGGGCAAAGGATAAAAGGGAGGGTGTTTTTAATTTTTGCTCTGAAGATTCTCGTTTATTAGACATGATGGTTCCTTTAAATTATTCCATTAAATGGGTCACTAAATACAAATCTTTTTCGGCATCATATTTTTGATACCACATCGCGTTATCAATCAAATCGATAGAATAGGGGAAAACCCATTTCCCTAAACTGTATAAAGCTTCAACGTACTGGCTGGGATAATGGGGATTGCGTGCGTTTTTCATTACACCCGCATCATACTGCGGTGAAATACCTTGATAACCAATGGGAATTGGCACCAACCAACCGCGCCCCTTTTTTACACTATATATTTCCCAATTATTCTCTTGCTCATCACTAGGAATGTGATGCAAGGAAGCGGTTTCAATTAAGGCATCTAAAGCGGTGGCTGCAGGATTGTCTTTTTGCAATTCTTGCGTAATTGCGGTTAATTCTTTATGCGCATCAATTAGAACAAAAGCAGGTAATAATTCAGAAACACATTGATCTACATCATCTTTGTAGAACTGTATCGGTTCCTGCGCATCTAAACCAATCACATTGCCGCCGGCGAGCGGTTGCTGTTGAATTGCAATAAAAAGCTGTTTTTTCAACGCTTCAATCTGTTCTTCGGATAAATAACCATCTTTCGCATAAACACCAATCAAGAGAGAAACGGTTAAATGGCAATAACCTTCTTGAATAATCGGCGCGGTATCGCCAGTTTTCTCAACAGGGTGACGCGATTGAATAAACGTAAATGGTTTATTGAAGTATTCGCGATAAGTTTGCGGTTGGCAACTGTGCGCGGCAATCAATACGCCATCTAAAAAAATGTCGGCTAATGCTTCGCTGCGGTTGATTTTACGGCTTAGCGCGTGCACAGCGCCGGTAAAAGCCGTAATTGCTGGAAAACCGTAAGTGAGCGGACTCGAAAGCGCATTTGCATTGATCACTTCAAGACGTTTAATCAATAAAAAACCAACGCGTTTCAGATCTGGATAAATAAAACTTTCAATAGAACTCATAACAAACCCCGCTTATTAAGCCGAAATGATTCTTTAATTACCGCCTTCATTTCTCGTTGCCATTCATAATGTTCTATATCGGTAAACTCATGACGATGCTTTTTAAAGCGTTCTTCCAAAACCTTTTGCAACCAATTGGCAAAATCTTTTTCGATTGCTTTGTCCCAATCGGCGGCATCTCGTTCGGCTTTAAATTTTTCTTCGCCGGCTAAATCAGCACGTTTAGGATCAAGCCAATATTTCTGTGCAGAAGACAAATCATAATCTTTCGACCAACCGGCTGGACGCAATGCGCAAATCGTTTCGCCAATGCTTAAAATTTGATGCGCGATGCGGTGCACAGCTGCTTTGCGCATATTACGAATTTCATAATTATTTTCTTTACAGTAAATAACGCCGAATAAAATTTTTAAATCATCTTCAACGCGGTAATATAATGATTTGCTGAAAAAAATACTTTCTAATTTCGGGCTAAAATGTATATCTTGTCGTGCTCGAAAAACGGGCGGTAAAGAAGGCAATAAATAATTTATGCCGCGTTGCTTACTTGTTAATACACTAATGTTTTGTGGCTTACTGCCGCCCAATTTGATCTGCGCTAAGTCAAGCAAATCGGCATAACGTTTTTGCGGTACGCTTTTGCTTTTGACATCAAAGCGATTATTATTAATTGCCTCGATTTTATGATAAAACTCATGCGTCAATACAGATGGATGAAGCGGCACTAATACAAGATAATTGTCTCTATTATCATCAGTTTGCGGCAATGCCCACAATAATTGTTTATTGAGTGCGTCGGTCTGGGGATTTTGTGGTTGTGCTTGTAAACAAGTTAGAAAGGTTTGTTGATAAGTTTGTGATAATTCGGGATCATCAGCAAAACAGCGCTGCACAGCCGCGCCATTTTCCCAAATTACATCGCGCATTTTAATCCCCGAACCGGTAATCACTTCCCATTCAAAAAAAGATGCTAATGGGAAATCTGAGGCAGCGCCGCCACCGTCTAAATAATTGTTGGTGACTGTTTTCGTATTGACGTAATCATGATCGACTTTTTGGGAAAAATAAACGTTATCACCTTGAGATTGGGAGTGAATACCTTTGGAAATATGAGTACCCACTTTAAAGCGCTCTGCCTTTTTTTGCGCATCCTGTAACCAAATATCGGGGCGATATTTTTTCATTTTTTCTATATCGCTTGAATCTTTTGTTTTTTTCTCACATTCCGCGCTCAAAAATGCCCGTATCGCATTTTTAAGCTCTTCTGTCGTTATCTCGCTGATACTTTTCATCTCTCGTCCTATAATGACTGCTTTATATTTACTATCGCATATGATAATTTTCTCAATGTGATTGAGTCACAATTTTTAGAAGTAATATTAAAAAACAGTTAATTTTCAAGAAATCTCCGCAAAAATTTAAGCAATAAAAGTCTTTGATTGTTTCTTAAAGCAACACAACGGTATACTTGCCCCGCCGCGCGCCCGATGCGCGCATCACAGTTTATCCATTCACTTATAGGAATTTGATATGACAAAAATTTTGGACAGTATCAAAGCCGGCGTAGTCACCGGTGATGACGTGCAAAAAATCTTCTCTATTGCCAAACAAAATAATTTTGCGCTGCCGGCGATGAATTGCGTGGGCACCAATTCCGTCAATGCCGCGTTAGAAACTGCCGCCCGCGTTCGCGCGCCATTAATTATTCAATTTTCCAACGGCGGCGCGGCTTTTTTCGCCGGCAAAGGTTTAAAACCAGTTGATGGACAACGTCCCGACGTTTTAGGCGCCATTGCCGCCGCACAACATATTCACACTTTAGCCGCGGCTTACGGCGTTCCCGTTATTTTGCATACGGATCATTGCGCGAAAAAATTATTGCCGTGGTTGGACGGTTTGCTTGACGCCGGCGAAGCGTTTTATCAACAACACGGTAAACCGCTTTTTTCATCACATATGCTTGATTTATCAGAAGAACCGCTAAAAGAAAATATTGAAATTTGTCAACGTTATCTCGAACGCATGGCAAAAATCGATATGACGCTGGAAATTGAATTGGGTTGCACCGGCGGTGAAGAAGACGGCGTGGATAATACCGGAGTGGATAACGCAATGCTTTATACACAACCAGAAGATGTAGCATTTGCTTATCAAGAACTGCGCAAAATCAGCCCGCGGTTTACAATTGCGGCGGCATTTGGCAACGTGCACGGCGTTTACAAACCCGGCAACGTAAAATTAACGCCAAAAATTTTGGATAATTCGCAAAAATACGTTTCCCAAAAATTTGGTTTGCCAGAAAAATCATTGGATTTCGTTTTCCACGGCGGATCCGGTTCGAGTTTGTCCGATATTCGCGAAGCCATCAGTTATGGCGTTGTTAAAATGAATATTGATACAGATACGCAATGGGCGGCTTGGGAAGGCGTTTTAGAATTTTATCGGAAAAATGAAGCGTATTTACAAGGACAATTGGGCAATCCCGAAGGCGAAGATAAACCCAATAAGAAATTCTATGATCCGCGCGCGTGGTTGCGGCAATCAGAAAATTTTATTTCTCAACGTTTGGAACAAGCTTTTGACGATTTAAACTGCCGCGATGTTTTGTAATCAATAAAAACGGCGGATTTTCGTAACGGGCGGCAATTTTGCCGCCTTTTTTATCGCGTTAATCAATCAAAATATTGTTAACGGCAAAAAAAAAGCCGCGTTAAAACAGCGACTTTTAATATTTGGTGGCTATGCCCTGATTCGAACAGGGGACCCCATCATTATGAGTGATGTGCTCTAACCAACTGAGCTACATAGCCATGAAAGACGCGCAATTATGCAGAAGACGCGTGCACTTGTCAAGCCGGCGCGTTTTTCATAAACATTGTTAGAATAAACGCCTTTTTGCAGGAGTTTCACGGTGAACATCGACACGATTTTATCCGGTTTAAATGCGGCACAACGCGACGCCGTCACTACAAAAGAACGCATTGTGCGCGTGATTGCCGGCGCGGGCAGCGGCAAAACGCGCGTACTCGTGCAAAGAATGCAATGGTTAATGACGGTTGCCGGCTGTATGCCGTATCAATTATTGGCGTTAACTTTTACCAATAAAGCCGCCCAAGAAATGCGGCAACGTTTGGAGCAATCAGCGGCTTGTTCTTTAAATCAATTATGGATGGGCACATTTCATAGCATTTGCTTGCGCATTTTGCGGCAATACGCGGAACTTGTCGGCTGGGAAAAAAGTTTTATCGTGATCGACAGCGACGATCAATTGCGTTTGATCAAGCGGTTGCTGCAAAAAAATAATTGGAATGAAGAAATTTTATCGGCAAAAGCCGTACAAGCGCAGATCAACGCTTATAAAGAAAACGGTTTGCGCGCGGCGGATTTGCCTACTTCCGCGCCCCCTTTAGAAATCGCGGTTCATCATTTTTATCAAGAATATGAACATATTACGCGACAACAAGGCACGATGGATTTTGCGGAATTATTGCTGTTAACCACGGAATTATTGGCGCAACATGAAACCGTTCAACAGCGTTTTCATCAACGTTTTCAAGCTATTTTGATCGATGAATTTCAAGATACGAATACTTTGCAATTTAAATTGGTTACGCAATTATGTGCGCCAGAAACGCAATTATTCGTCGTCGGCGATGACGATCAATCAATTTACGGCTGGCGCGGCGCGCAAATCGATCACATCGTGCATTTAGAACGTTATTATCCAACCGTGCACACGATTCGTTTGGAGCAAAATTATCGTTCCACAAAAACGATTTTAGCCGCCGCTAATGCCGTTATCGCGCATAATCAAACACGGTTGGGAAAAACGTTGTGGAGCGATGGCAAACACGGCGAGGCAATCGCTTTATATGCCGCGGTTAATGAATACGATGAAGCGCGTTATCTCGTTGAAAATATTGCTCAATTTCATCAACACGGCGGCGCTTATGATCAATGCGCGATTTTGTATCGTTCCAATGCACTGAGTCGGATTTATGAAGAGGCGTTGATACAAAAAAATATTCCTTATCGTATTTACGGCGGTTTGCGCTTTTTCGAGCGCGCCGAAATTAAAGATGCGCTGGCGTATTTGCGTTTATTGCATTATCCCGATGATGATGCGGCTTTAGAACGCATTATTAATCAACCGCCGCGCGGCATCGGCGCCAAAACTATGGAAGATGTGCGTTTGCTGGCGCAACGTGTGCAATGTTCTTTGTGGCGCGTTATTACTGATGATGCGTTGCTGGAGCAAAAATGTTCTGCTCGTGCTCAAAATGCTTTGCGTCAATTTCGCGCGTTAATTATTAAGATGACCGCGTTTGCCGAGCGCAGCGATTCGTTGCGCGATATTTTAAAAATGGTGGTTGATGAAAGCGGTTTATATGCGGCGTTGACGAATAATAATCAGGAAGAAACGGAAAATCGTCGGGAAAATTTGCACGAATTAATTGCCGCCGGTGATTATCAATCCGATCAAAATGATGCGGATCACGATAAAATCGCCGATTTTTTAGCGATGGCGTCATTAGATGCCGGCGATAAAGAAACAAATGCCCACGGCGTGCAATTGATGACGTTGCACAGCGCAAAAGGATTGGAATTTAACCGCGTTTATATGGTTGCGCTTGAAGAAGGTTTATTTCCAAATGCCCGTTCTTTGGAAAACAGCGCGCAATTGGAGGAAGAGCGCCGTTTGGCATATGTCGGTATCACCCGCGCGCGCGAACAATTAACGATGAGTTTTGCCGAACGGCGGCGTTATTACGGTCAAGATAATTACGCGCGCCCATCGCGGTTTTTAAATGAGATTCCGCCCGAATTATTAAATATGGTGCGTCCGGTATTATTTAATCGTACGCAACCCAATGATATTCAAGAAGATAATCCATGGAAAACCGGCGTTTGCGTTCAACATGCCCAATTTGGAACGGGCGTTATTCAGGCGGTTGAAGGCAGCGGCGAACATCAGCGCGCGTTGGTAAAATTTACCACAGTAGGAGAAAAGTGGCTGGTGTTGGCGTATGCAAAGTTGAAAATTTTATAAAATAATCAATTAGATGAAAAATCGTGCCCTAACTTTACTTTCCTATATAATTACGGTATATTCATTTCTACAGCACAACTGCTGGGTTCGCGTTTCCTCAAGACCCCTTGACCCTAATTCATAAAGCCTTAGGAGTCAGACGAAACTGGGAGAGCAAGCTCGCTTTAAAGCAAGAAGCCCAAAGGTGTTCCGAGACGTCCACTTGAACCCCAACGGTTCAAGGGCATTTGGATAGCGACTCAAGCGGTTGTGTTTTTGTTTTAAAAGCAGACGATTAAGTCTGCTTTTTTTTATTTTTGCCGCAAATAATCGATCAAAGCGCGCGTGGAAGGATTATCCACCGTGCATTCGCCGCGCAAAGAAGCTTCCGTTTTTTTCGCTAAAACTTTGCCCAATTCCACACCCCATTGATCAAAAGCGTTAACGTCATACAAAGTGCCTAAAACCGTGGTTTTATGTTCATAAAGCGCAATCAGCGCGCCCAAATGAAACGGCGTTAATTCGTCTAAAATCACCATATTGCTGGGGTGATTGCCGGCGCAGGTGCGTTGATAACGTTCTTCCAGCGGCAAATCTTTTAAATCTTCAAGAGTGCGTCCGCACATCAATGCTTCCGCCTGCGCTAAACAATTGCCGTGCACAATCGTGCCCGCGGCTTCATAACCGTTTGGAACGCTTTTAACGGTAATAAAATCCAAAGGAATACGGCGTTGTCCCTGATGAATCAGTTGGAAAAATGCATGTTGCGATTCGGTGCCGCTGCCGCCCCAAATAATCATGCCGCTGGGTTTTATTAACGCGGCTCCTTGTTGATTTGCGCGTTTGCCCAAACTTTCCATTTCTAATTGCTGCAAATAAGGCACAAAACTATTTAACGGCTGCGCATAAGTGACGATGGCGCGGTTATCAATCGCAAAATAATGGTTATACCACGCATCGATGAGCGCCAAATGCATGGGAAGATTGTGTTCTTCCGGCGTCGATTGAAAATGCTGATCCATTTCGCGCGCGCCGGAAAGCAATTGTTCGTAAGCGTCATAACCATTTTGCAGCGCAAACGGCAAAGCAATCGCTGACCACAAAGAAAATCGTCCGCCCACCCAATCCCAAAACGGCAAAATATGCGCCGATGAAATTCCAAATTCATGCGCTTTATCGATGGCAGCCGTCAACGCAATCATTTGTTCATCAGCTTTTTGACCGCCGGCAGCGTGTAACCAATGACGCATAAGATGCGCGTTGGCTAACGTCTCTTCCGTGGTAAAGGTTTTTGAAGCGATGATTAATAAAGTGGTTTCCGGATTTAATCGTTGCTGCAAACTTTGAATATGAATGGGATCGGGGCTGGCGAGAAAATGAATCCGCACCCGATCCGAACGGTGCACAAAACTTTCGCACAATAACCGCGGCCCTAATTCCGAACCGCCAATTCCAATATGCACAACATCTTCAATTGCTTTGCCGCTAAAACCGCGCAATGTTCCTTGACGAATTGCCGCCGTTAAATCGCGGATTTGTGCGCGCGTTTTTCTGATTTCTGCATAAATATCAGTGCAATCAACGATAAAACTGCCTTCAGCGCGCGCGCGCAGCGCGTGATGCAAAGCTGGACGATGTTCGCTGTAATTAACTTTTTCTCCCGACAACATCGCTTTAATGTGCGCCGATGTTTGCTGCTGTTTGAGCCAAGAAAACCATAAAATTCTGCCGGCGTCGTCGATATGATTTTTAGATAAATCCACGCGAATACCAGCAACCTGCCACTGCCATTTTTCCACTCTTTTGGGATCTTCAACAAATAATTGATTGAGCGTTTGCCGCTTTAATTGTTCGGCGTGATGGGATAATTGAGAAAAAATGTTATTCATAATAATAGGTTATCAATTAGTTAGAAAAATAAAGTACCCAAACCAATCCATAAATCATTGCAATATTGACGAAAATACTCATCCAGAAAAAAAGCACAAAACGGATTTTTTTGGTTTTATGCCGCAAAAACGCGCGGGCAATCAAAGCGCCCGGCCAACCGCCCAATAAAGCGGCAATATGCAAACTGGCTTCGGGAACGCGCTGATGATCGTGAATGGCGGCATATTTATCATAGCTATACAAACTCACGGTCATCACGCTAATAATCGCGCTGGTAATCGCAATAATCGGGGAAATGGTCGCTAATACGAGAAAAAAAAGAATATCGTTTAAAACGTAAATACACCCTTCCACAAAATGCGGGTGTTGGATTTGCTGCTCGTGCACATTGCGGCTCAATAAGGTTTTTTCATGCCCTTGAATCACCACTCTTTTTGCTGACGGCTTTCCGGAGGTTTGCTCGGGACTGCGCAAAAAACTGACTTTATCGCCGCGCTGCGGGCGCCGATTTTCATAAGCAAAATGCGAAATATGGAAAAACACGTTTGCTTGTTTTTCGTTCGTATCGATAAAACCAAAGCCTTTATCGTCATTCCAGTAAACCACCGTGCCGGTGCAAATTTCATTATGTTTGGGACGTACGGACATGAATAGTGTTCATCAAAAGCAAGCACGAAAAAATAAAAATGGACGCATCATGATATTGGGGGATAAGAATATGCGGTCATTTTACTAAGGTTTATCAGTGGGATCGATACCAAGATTGCGCAATTTACGATATAAATTACTCCGTTCCATACCAATGCGATTCGCAAGACGAGCAATATTGCCATCACAATGGCGAAATTGTTCCAATAAATACTGATGCTCAAATAATTCTCGCGCCTCACGCAAACTCAAATCTTTAGGAATAATTTGCGACCATAAACCATCTTGCGGCGAAATTTCCGTTGGCGTCAGCGCCTGCTCGGCTTCTTCGGCGCTGATTTCTGCGGCATCATTTTGAATAAGTAAGCGTTGAACTAAATTTTTTAATTCGCGCACGTTGCCCGTCCAGCAATGTTGTCGCAACGTATTTTGAGCGGCAAGTGAAAAATGTCGATAAGGCATTTGCTCAAAATCCGCAAAATATTTACTAAAATATTCTAATAATTCAGGAACATCAGAACTGTGATCTTGTAAATCCGGCAAAATAATCGTTGCCACCATCAATAAATCAAATAACGCCGGATCTAAATGTTCTTTTAACAATAACGGCGGCAAACGCGTTGCCGCGATCACACGAATATGCGTGGTGCAACGAATATGTTGATTGGCAGGCAGATAAGCCTGTTCTTCAATTAACCCCAATAATAAACGTTGCCCATCTTTGGGCAATTGGCTGATTTCATCGATAAATAAAGTGCCGCCGTCGGCTGCAGCTAATAATCCCGTGTGATGTTTACTACCGATCAGCGCCGCGGTGATATCGTGCGTTTCCATCGCGGCAATATTCGCCGTGATAAAAGTCGCATCACAAAAAGCGCTATTTTGATGAATAAAATGCGCCACGTGTTGTTTACCGCTGCCGGCGTTGCCGCTGATTAAAACGGGCACATTTTGTTTAGCAAGATTGCTTGCCAATTCGCGCACTTCATTCATCGCCTGACTGCGCCCAATGATTTCAATATTGGGATCGAGTTGCGCTTTTAACGCGGCATTTTGCGCAATTAACGCTTGCGTTTGAAGCGCGCGTTTAATCGTAATCAACAATTTAGCGGTCGATAACGGCTTTTCTAAAAAATCATAAGCGCCTAATTTCGTTGCTTCCACCGCCGTTTCAATCGTGCCGTGACCGCTCATCATGATGACGGACGCGTTTAATTGTTGACTCGTCCACTCGCGCAATAACGTAATCCCATCAGAATCGGGCATCCAAATATCGAGCAAAATCAAATCGGGGTGATACATTTGCTTTGCAGTTCGCGCTTGAGCGGCGCTTCCAGCCGTATAAGTTTGATATCCTTCATCTGTGAGAATATCAACCAATGTCTCGCAAATCATCGTTTCGTCATCAACAATTAAAATGGTGGAAGCGGTGTTTTTATTCATCTACAAAATCCTCAATGGCTAGCAGCGTGCGCAAACATTCTGCCAATAATCGTAAAAAACCTATTCAGATGATAGGGGCAAAATAAACGTTATTTTAGCACCGTTTAACTGCTTGCTCGGACCGGCTTGAATACTGCCTTGATGTTCGGTGATGATTTTTTTAACGATTGCCAAACCTAATCCCGTGCCTTTGGGTTTCGTCGTTACGTACGGCTCAAAAGGATCTTTACTCAAATCCGCAAAACCGCTGCCATTATCTTCCACGCTGACTTTAATCAGACCATTTTCGTAAGACGTCGTCCAACAAATCATGGTTTTTTCCCCATTTTTACTGGCTTCGAGCGCATTATTGGTTAAATTAATCATCACCTGCCGCAATTGAATGGGATCGGCAAGTAGCGGCGGCACATCGGGCGCCAATTGCAGCTCAAGATCGTAATGATGATAAAGATTGGCGATATCTTGCAATAACGCATTAATATCAAGACGTTGCCGGCGCAACTCGATTGGTTTGGCATATTGACTAAAATCGCTGACCAACTGCAACATCGCATCAACTTGATTGATAATCGTCTCCGTGGCACGTTGAAGAATATGGCGATCGTATTCATCGGTTAATTTATCGGTTAATTTGCGCTGCAAACGTTCGGTTTGTAGCCTAATCGGCGTCAGCGGATTTTTAATTTCATGCGCCAAACGTCTGGCAACTTCTTCCCACGCGGCATTGCGTTGATTTTGTTGAAATTCAGTGACATCTTCAAAAACAATAATATAGCCGTGACCATTTTGCTGCGGCGCCGGCAACCTTCGCCCGTGACTGATGACGATCTTCCGTTGCGAAAATTTCGCCAACACCACTTCCTGATGCCATTCTTCTTTATCGGAACAACGCGCAATCGCCGCCATAAATTCGCCGTAACTATCAACGGCGCATTCTTCCGCCGGCGGCACTTTGCCCAAATAAGGCAATAAATCACAATCTAATAATTGCGGCGCGGCGTGATTGTATACCTGCAATTGCCCCAAATGATCTAAAGTCATCACGCCGGCGGTGATGTTGTCTAACAAAGTAGATAAAAAAGTATTTTGTTCACTCAACTGGCTTTGAATTAAAGAATTGGTTTCTTCGGCAGCGCGCAACGCCGACATCATCATATTGAAATGATTACTTAAAACACCCAAATCATTATTATGAATCACGGTAACCGGCGTTGAAAAATCGCCGCCGGCAACTTTGCGCGTCGCCTCAATTAATTGCCGCACGGGGCGCGCCATCGTTTCGCCAAAAAGCGTACTCAACCACAACGCGCTTAAAACCGTCAACGCAATAATCAAACCAAAAACCAGCAATAAACTGGTGGTAATGTGCGGCTGCAAATAACTATAGGACAAATGCTGCTGATAATTTTCGCGCACGGAATTGGCAAGCGTATTAAATTCGGTTGGCATCGCATAAATCGCGCGCAAATAAAAAACCTCCGAATCGGGTTTAATCATTTTGCTTAATACGCGAATGCTATACGTATCATCGCTTTCTGCGGAAAATTCAAAAAATTCTTGTTCTTCATTAACGCGTGATAACGTCGCCGCATCGGGTGGCGCCACCGTCATCACCGTTAAATCCTGATGCGCAAATGCAACTAAATTGCCTTGATGATCAAATTGCGCGAGTTCAATGGCGTGATTGGCGCGGCGCAGTAATTCAATTTCGCTGACTAAATCGATATAACGCATCGTCGTCATAAAATGCGCGAGTTGCCGCGTTTGCATAATCGCTTGATTGGCGCGCCAGCTGATGGCGCTGCGCGTTAACTGTAACGCATCTTCCAACGCAATCGTCACCCGCCGGTTAAAAATCATGCCTAAATCTGACGACAAAAAAGACCACGAAAAAGCGCCGATAATCCCCAGCGGAAATAAAGCCGCTAATAACATGCGTAACGCAAAAGATAACGACAACCGCGCGCCGCTATGCTGACGGCGCAAATGGCGGATTAAAGCATAAATGCGCCACAGCGCCAGCGAAAAAATCAACGCCAAACCGATTAACGTAATGATCAAAAAATGAATGTAATACGGATTGGCATCTTCCGGACGCGTCGCCGCTTGGGTTAATTGATAAATGGCGATGAGACTGGCGATAATGGTCAATACTCCCAACGCCATCGTGCGAATCATATGGCGGATATTGAGTTTCATGGCGCGCAGTACCACCACGCGCTGTTAACGTCCCAATCATCATTAATTAATGCCGTCAGCCGCAAAGAAACGGGCAATTTATCGCTTTGTAACGTAAAACGCGCGCGAATGCGGTAATCCACATCTGGCGTTAATAATTGAGCGGTAATCAACGGCAAACGATCAACCGATCCCATGGCTGCTAATGCGCTGTTAATTGTAGGAAATTGTTGTTCGGCTAAAGTGATGGGATCGGTTAATACATAACTTTGGCTGATGTGGTTATAACGCAGCCGCAATTGGTGCGTAATGCGTTTATTGTCGCCAAACCAGCCGTTATAAAACTCAATTTCGTAGGCAAAATACAAAGTAATGCCGTTTTTCAATGCTTTAATCGGCTCGGCGCCCAAAGTAACCATGCTATTTAATTGGATATACCATTGCTCGCTTTGCAAAGAACAAGCGCCACTGACGATCGTGGTTTTGGCATTAACGTTGATACAGTAAACACTGCATAAACTCACAAAAATCATCGGCAAACAAAAGCGAGCGGTCAGCGTTTTCACATGATGAATTGATTTTATGATGCAATTTTTAATAAAAATCGCTGCCGCATCAATGCGATGGTATAAATTCACCCGTTACCTCTCGCGTTTTTCCAGTAAAGCATAAAAAAAACCATCGCCGTCAGCATCGGGATAATGCAGCCAACCGTGCCCCGTATCCAATCCTTTTGGCAACGTTATCGGGCGCAATTGTGCCTCGCGATGCGTATATAAAAATTGCTCGATGAGTTGCTGATTTTCGCGCGGCAAAATGGAGCAAGTCGTATAAAGCAACCGCCCGCCGATTTTTAACGTTTGCCACAGCGTATCGAGTAAACGATATTGCGTTTTCGGCAATTGCTTTAAATCGCTGTCACTGCGCAGCCACGCAATATCAGGGTGACGACGAATTACACCGCTGCCCGAACACGGCGCGTCTAACAAAATGGCATCAAAAGCGTGCCCGTCATACCACGACGCTAAATCCGCGGCATCAGCAGTTTGACAATGCGCGTTTAAATGTAACCGTTTGAGATTTTCTTGAACGCGCTCAAGCCGATCAGCAGCATGATCGAGGGCAATCAATGTGCATTGTGGCGCAAGTTCCAGCAAATGACCGGTTTTGCCGCCGGGCGCGGCGCATGCATCGAGAATCCGTTCTCCCGCGCGCGGTTGTAATAAAGTTGCTGCCCACTGCGCCATCGCATCTTGTACGGAAACGCCGCCGCTGGCAAAATCCGGCAAATCTTCAACACCGATGGCTTGATTAAACGTTACCGCTTGTTGATG
The DNA here is from genome assembly GCF_001263335.1 of Dichelobacter nodosus. Classification (GTDB taxonomy): domain Bacteria; phylum Pseudomonadota; class Gammaproteobacteria; order Cardiobacteriales; family Cardiobacteriaceae; genus Dichelobacter; species Dichelobacter nodosus. The sequence continues at coordinate 209,920 of NZ_LGVW01000012.1, read as the reverse complement.
CAACGGATTTAGACGCGCATTTGCGCCGTGTTGCGCGATCCATTGAGTTGCCGTTTGCGGCAATCGAACGCGAACCGTCATCGGCGGACGCATAATAAACGCGTCAACGTCGCCATCTTTTTGATACGCCGGCAATAACCACGCAGGAATGTTGCGCGCTTTATTTTCCTCTAAAATTTGCAAACACGCGCTGCGTTCACGTTGCACGCGGCGTAAAACAGCATTCGTTAAGCCGCTCACCGCCGGACAACGCAATTTTTTACACAATTCAACGGTTTCATGAACCACGCCGTGATCGCCAAGCGTTAACCGTAATAATTGATAAATACCGAGATTTAAAATGATTGCCGGCAACGGATTTTTGTCTAACGGTTGATGCAGTAATCGATTGTGCAAAAACGATAATGAACGATATTCGCGCAAAGTGCCATAAACCAGTTCTTGATAGAGCGCGCGGTCGATATCGGGTAATTGATTTTTAAATGCGGGCAATAATTGGTTTAACGATTGCCGTTGTTCGATAACCGCAAAAAGCGTGCGCGCGGCAGCCTCACGAGCCTTCATCAAAAACTCCTTAATATTTTAAGCGGCAACTTGTCAATATGAAAAACGCCGTTATAACTGATTTTTTCTTGCAAAATGACGTCCTTTTAAATGACAACCATTGGCTAATGCCGCCGCAGAAACCACGTTTTTTCCTGCCAACTGCAAACGTTTGATGCGCAAAATTCCCGAACCACAAACAATATCAATGCCTTCTTGATTGTGTTCGATAACGGTTCCCGCCGGCGCCGATTCGGTATGTTCGGATAACGCGATTCCGTCGTAAAAACGAACGGGCGCGTCGTCTAAATAACTGTATGCCACGGGAAAAAGATCGAACGCGCGGATTTTGCGCACGATGTTTGCCGCGTCATCTTGCCAATTGATTTCGGCTTCTGCTTTGCTCAATTTATGGGCATAACACGCGCCTGACGATGGCTGCGGAATGGGCGCGCGCGCTTGCGCTAAAATATCTGGCAGCACGTCAATTAATGCTTCAGCGCCCAATTGCATTAAAGCATCGTGTAACTGGCTGGCAGATTGTTCGCCGATGGGTAGCCGTTTTTCTAACCAAACGGCGCCCGTATCGAGTCCAGCGTCCATTTGCATGATGCTGATGCCGGTTTCTTCATCGCCGGCTTCAATCGCGCGTTGAATGGGTGCCGCGCCGCGCCACCGTGGTAATAATGAAGCGTGAATATTAATGCACCCCAAACGCGGATAATCCAAAAACCATTGCGGTAACAATAATCCATAAGCAACGACTACAACGATATCCGGTTGCGGCAAGTGCGCAAGAGGCGGCGCGCTTTCTTGTAAACGTTCGGGCTGCGCAATCGGCAATTGATAATGCTCTGCGCGCGCTTTTACGGCGGAAGCTTTGAGTTTTCGTCCGCGTCCGGCGGGACGATCGGGCTGCGTTAGTACGCCGGCAACGGAAACGTGTTTAACGAGCGCATCTAAAGCAGCAGTGGCAAATTCTGGGGTGCCGGCAAACCAAATTTGAGGTTTTGTCATGATTTTTTTGTATTTTTTAAAGATTTAGCCAGTTTTTTTTCTAAACGTTCGCGTTTTAATCGGGATAAATGATCGATAAATAAACCGCCGTTTAAATGGTCGATTTCATGTTGTATGCAAACGGATAATAATCCTTGGGCAGCGCGTTCTTGCGTTGCGCCGGTGATATCTTGATATCGAACGGTGATATTTGCCGGACGTGTAACCAGCGCGTATTGATTCGGCAAGGATAAGCAGCCTTCTTCATAATCTTGACATTCTTCAGAACGCTGCACGATTTCAGGATTAACTAAAACGAGTTTATCGCTTGGAATTTGTTCGGCTTTTTCGCCTTCTTCAGCGCTGCGCTGCGGTACGTCCATCACGATTAAACGTTGTTGAATATTGACTTGCGGCGCCGCTAAACCAATGCCGTGGAAGTGATACATGGTTTCGTACATGTTTTGCACTATTTCGGCAAGCGCATCATCAAAATGCGTTACAGGCTGCGCGGGAAGGCGTAATCGCGGATCGGGGTGAATTAAAATTGAATAAATAGCCATAAGTTCTCTTTAATTTTCGTACGAGCGGACAAATAAGATAAAATTGCCGGCGGTATTGTATGTGTTTCACAGCCAAATGGGCAGCAAATAAGGCGCGGCAAGGAATATTTTTATCACATAAAACGAGCGTTTTCCTTGGGATTCGGTCTCAATTATGCTGGCAGACAAAAAATTTGTGCGCGCATTTTTTCAAGCAAGCGCTTATTTTAACCGGCGTTTTATCCGCGGAAGATGTTGATAAAAATGGTATGAAAATGTCATGGTTCCCGTTATTATAAGCAGATGGCCGAGTTTTGGCTAAGGTGAAAATGGATTGTTCGACGAGGAGTATTATTGTGTTTAATAACCGTATGAATGGATTATTGTTAGGAGCATCGATCGTTGCTCTTTTGGCGGGATGTTCTTCAACGAAAGACCCCTTTCTAGCTCGGACACAACGTCCGGTAGAACAATGTATGCCGGGCACTTATCAAAATCAGGGAAATCCGCAAGATGCTTTCGGCGATCGCCACGTTTTGCGTTATGTGGTTAAAAAAGGCGATACGTTGTGGGATATTTCTAAGCGCTTTTTAGTCAAACCATGGTATTGGAAAAAATTGTGGTACAACAATCCTCAAATTCGCAATCCGCACTTGATTTATCCCGGCGACGTATTGGGTATTGTTGATGTTGGCGGCGAAAAACGAATTGGTATCATCGAAGCCGGCGAATATCACGGCGTTGATACCGGTCGCCAAACTAAAGATGGTCGCAAGATTTATAAATACAACCCCGGATATCGTGAATACAATTTCCACGATTTACCAATCACCATTTTAAATAAAGTGGTAGCGCCGTTTGTTTTGAAAACTGAAATCATGACACCGCAACAAGTGCAATCACTTCCCTTTATTTTTGGCGATGCCGGCGATTATTTAACGTTAACACAACAACAAACTTTCTATTCACGTAATCTCCCGAGCGGCGTTGAAAACTTCTCGATTTACCGCCCAGTGGGTAATTTTGTTGCCAATATGGATCAAGTCGATAAGGGTAAACAACCCATCATCGCCCAAGAAATGCAATATATCGGCGAAGTGGAAGTGGGTGAACGCGATGCACAAGGCATAACTAAATTGCACCCCATCGATGTGGCGCAAAATATTTTGGAACACGACGTATTAGTTCCGTCCGTGCCAGAAGAAGATTTTGACTACTTCCCGCAAATTCCGTCATCAAATTGCAACCGCGGTTATATCTTGTCTAATACCAATAAAACAACAACCAATATCAAGGAATTTGATACGATTGTTACCAGTTTTGGTCAAGATAACGGCGCACAAGTTGGCGATGTTTGGAAGATCGTCCGCCCCGGCCCGATGCGAGAACTTCAAGGACAAATGGTACAAATTCCTCATAAAGAAATCGGTTATTTGATGATTATCAAAGTTTATCCAAACTATAGTTTAGGATTTGTTTTGGATTCTCAACAAAATATCGATGTGACAGACTGGATTGTCCGTCCGTAATGAAAGATGATGAATTAGCCGCGTGGTGCGCGTTGTGGCGCGCCCCAGGCGTTGGTTCAAAAACATTCCATAACGTGTTGGCGACTTTCGGGTCGCCAACCCTTTTTTTTGCCAGTTCAGATCGCGAAGTGCAACAGCGTTTTTCAAACATTGCTCCAGAAAAATGGCAACCGTGGCACCGTGCCCAAAAAGAAACGGATTGGCAGCAAGATTTAACGTGGTGCGCTGCTGATCCCAATCGTCATATTTTGACGCTTGAAGATGCGCGTTACCCTGCTTTATTGCGCGAAATTACCGATCCGCCGCCGCTTTTATTCGTGCAAGGTGATGTGGATTTATTATCAGCACCGCAATTAGCCGTGGTTGGAAGTCGCCAGCCGACCGCTGCCGGCATACAAAATTGCACGCAAATTGCTCAAAAACTGGTTGAAAATGGTTTGCTGATTACCAGCGGCATGGCTTTGGGTATTGACGGCGCCGCACATCAGGCAGCTTTAGCAGTACACGGCAAAACGCTTGCCGTCGTTGGTACGGGATTAGATCGTGTTTATCCCGCGCGGCACCGTGAATTGGCGCATCAAATTGCCGCAAACGGCGCGATTGTGTCGGAATTTCCCGTGGGCACCGGCGTTCGCGCGCATCATTTTCCGCGGCGCAATCGCATTATCAGCGGGTTATCTTTGGGGGTTTTAGTGGTTGAAGCTTCAATTCAAAGCGGTTCTTTAATTACGGCGCGTTTGGCTGCCGAACAAGGTCGGGAAGTTTTTGCATTACCGGGTTCTATTCATAATCCGCTCGCGCGCGGTTGTCATCAATTAATCCGCGAGGGCGCAAAGCTCGTTGAATCTTATGAAGATATCGTGGAGGAATTGTTACCACTTGCCAAAGCAAATGTTGAATTACAACAGCAATTCCAACCGCATCACTTGCCGCAAAACGAGCCCCAAACGCATCAGGAATATCCAGCGAATAGTTTGGAAAATCGTTTATTAAATATCATGGGTTATGACCCGTGGCACGTCGATGATTTGGTGGAAAAAACGCATTTGACGGCTGCTGAAATTTCCGCCATGCTGTTAATGCTTGAGTTAGACGGTGCGGTGGCATCTTTATCAGGCGGTCGTTACCAACGAAGTCATAAGGAGTAAACAGATGCGCGAATCAGTGATTAACGTATTGTTTTATCTATTTGATGATATTTTGACCGAGCAAGATGGGCAAGAGGCAGATTTAAATCAAATGGCGCATTGGTTGAGTGAAGCCGGCTTTGCTCATGAAGATGTTGGACGGGCAATGGATTGGTTTTGCGAATTAGGAAAAATCGGCGATTACCAACCCATCATTCAAACAAATCCTGCCGTGCGCATTTTTTCTCCACAAGAAGCGTATTTTATCGATGAGGAAGGACAAGATTTTTTGCGCGGCTTGTGTCGTGCTGGTGTTTTAGATACCCAACTACAAGAAACGGTAATCGAAAGAGCCATTGCTTTGGAAGAACCTTTATCTTTGGAAACGCTTCATTGGGTGGTAATGATGGTTATCATGAATACGGGCGCTTCTGAAACCGTTTGGGAACGCAAATGGTCGCAAATATGGCTGGTAGATGATGACGATCATTCGGTAATGCAATAATCAGCAAACGACGATATAGGAAGTATCTTCGCATCAGAAGAAAAAAGCTTGATCCAAAAGGGATTTTAAATGAGTTATAAACACTTATTAATCGTTGAATCGCCCGCGAAGGCAAAAACTTTGCACAAATATTTAGGCAATGACTATGAAGTGCTTGCTTCTTATGGTCATGTGCGGGATTTGATTCCGAAAAACGGCGCGGTTGAGCCAGAAAACGATTTTGCCATGAATTATGAATTAATTGAACGCAATGCAAAGCACGTCGCTCAAATTGAAAAAGCATTAAAAAACGCAGACGAATTGCTTCTGGCAACTGACCCCGACCGCGAAGGGGAAGCCATCTCTTGGCATTTGTTCGAATTACTTCAAGAAAAAGGTGTATTAGCTGAAAAAACGGTAAAACGCGTGGTTTTTTATGAAATTACGCAGCGCGCGATTTTGCAAGCAGTTTCTGCCCCGCGCGATATCGAAATGAATTTGGTTAATGCACAACAAGCGCGCAGAGCGTTAGATTATTTGGTGGGCTTTAATTTATCGCCGTTATTGTGGCGCAAAGTACGTCCAGGGCTATCAGCAGGACGCGTTCAATCGCCGGCTTTGCGCATGATCGTGGAACGTGAGCGCGAAATTGATGCCTTTCAAGCGCAAGAATTTTGGAATATTACCGCCCATTGTCAGCAAAAAGAGGAGCCGTTTCTTGCGGAATTAACTTTATTTGCTGGCGAAAAGTTGGAGCAATTTTCGTTTACCGATGAGCAAAAAACGCAAACGGCAATTGAAACGCTTAAAAAACAAGCGCAAGGACAATTAACCGTTATTGACATTGTCAGTAAAGAACGAAAACGCAATCCCGCCGCACCGTTTACTACTTCTACTTTGCAACAAGAAGCCGCGAGAAAATTGCGTTCTTCAGCGCAAAAAACCATGCGCGTGGCGCAAAAATTATATGAAGCGGGTTATATCAGTTATATGCGGACGGATTCCGTACATTTGGCGCAAGAAGCGATTGAGGCTTGCCGTTTACTGATTGAGCAACAATACGGCGCCGTTTATGTGCCGCCCACACCACCGGTTTACACCACAAAATCTAAAAATGCACAAGAAGCCCACGAAGCTATTCGTCCCACCGATATTACGTTGGAAGCGGCGATGCTGTCGGCAGAAATGGGCGCAGATGAACGTCAACTTTATGATTTAATTCGTAAACGCACTTTAGCATCACAAATGGCAGCAGCCGTGATGGAGCAAACGAGCGTCGATTTATCCGCCGGCGATACGCAAAATATTTTCCATGCCACGGGTTCAATCATTAAATTTGCCGGTTTTATGAGTGTTTACTTAGAAGATCGGGAAGAATCTGCCGAAGAAAATATGAATTTATTGCCCAAAATGGATATTGGTGACGTTATCGTGTTGACGGATATCATCGGTTCGCAACATTTCACCGCGCCACCGCCCCGTTTTTCCGAAGCTTCATTAATTAAAGCATTGGAAGAATACGGCATCGGGCGACCGTCAACTTATGCGAGCATTATTTCCACGCTGCAAAATCGTGAATACGTTGAATCGAGTAATCGCCGTTTTGTGCCGACCACGATTGGCAAAGTGGTAAATGATTTTCTCACCAATCATTTTCAGCGTTACGTGGATTATGATTTTACTGCCGATTTGGAAGATGAATTAGACGCCATCGCGCGCGGTGAACAGGAATGGAAACCGTTATTAAAAGATTTTTGGGCACAATTTAAAGCGCAAATTGAGAAGAAAAGCGAAATTTCTCGAGAAGAAGTTATGCAAGCGCGAGAATTGGGCATGGATCCGAAAACAGGAAAAACAGTAACGGCGCGCTTTGGGCGTTTTGGGCCGTTTGTTCAAATTGGCAGCAAAGATGATGCGGAAAAACCTTTGTTTGCGAGTATTCCAGAAGATTGGGATTTTGAGAAAATTTCTCTAGAAAATGCATTAGAATTATTCAAACTCCCTCGTAATTTAGGAAAAACGGAAGAAGATGAAGAAATCGTCATCAATAATGGTCGTTTTGGGCCGTACGTCCGTTTTGGACGCAAATTTGTCTCCTTACCTAAAGACGAAGATCCGCTTACTATCAGCAAAGAACGCGCTTTAGAGCTGATCGCGTTAAAAAAAGAAGAAGATAGAAAAAAACATATAAAAGAAATAAAAAATGGTGATGATATCTTACAAGTTTTAAATGGTCGCTTTGGTCCATATGTAACAAATGGTAGTATTAACGCCTCGATACCGAAACATATTGAACCTGCAGCGTTGACGTTGGAAGATGCTTTGGCTTTATTGGAAAAAGCGCAAGAACGCAAAGTCAATAGAAAAAAGAAAGCCACCGAAAAAACATCGGAGAAAAAAGCAAAAACCACAAAAACAGCAAAAAAAGCGGCTCCGAAAAAATCGACCGCAAAAACAAAATCAACAAAGCAGGCAGAAAAGGGAATCAATCATGATTGAAATAGAGAACCGTAATGAAAACACATGAATTAGACGATTTACGCCATGGTTTTGGCTTTTTAATGTACGACACCACGCGCTTGATGAATAGTTATTACGATCGCCGCGTGCGCAGCTTTGGTATTACGCGTACGCAATGGACGCTTCTCACTTATCTCTCGCGTTATGAGGGCGCAAGTCAAACAAAATTGGCGGAATATATGGATCTCGCGCCGATGACATTAACCCGTCAAATCGATAAATTAGAGCACGACGGATTGCTCGATAGGCGACAAGATCCAACCGATCGGCGCACCAATTTGATTTATTTAACCGAAAAAAGCCAGCCGTTAATGAAACATATGCACGAAGTGGCAGTTGAGGCGCGCGAGGCGGCGTTGAAAAATTTTACGCCTGAGGAGCGCGAGCAATTGCGCAGTTATCTTTTAAAGATGCGCGATAATATGGCAACGGCTTAATTTTATTTATATACCCACGTTCTGTGGGTATATTCTTTTTTAAATTCAAAATAATGAAAAAAATTGTTCTCATTCACGGTTTATATTTGCGCCGTGAAATTATGGGCTTTTTAGCCAAAAAATTATCCCGTTTGGGTTATGAATGTTTAGCGGTGAATTATCCAACGTTGCGCCGCCCGTTAAGCAATAGCGCATCAATACTACTTCCGCAAATTACAACTTTTTCCGCGCAACAGCCCGTTTATTTTATTGGGCACAGTTTGGGCGGTTTAATGATTCGCCATCTTTATCACCAAGATCCCGATTTATTTTTGCAAAGTCGCGTGGTGACGCTGGGAACGCCGCATCAAGGCAGCCAATTAGCGCAATTCGTGCGCCGTTATCGTGGTCAATTTTTATTGGGCAATTCTTGGCAAAACGCTTTAGATGGAGGCGCTCCAAGCTGGAATGAAGCGATTCCCTTATTAAGTATTTCGGGATCACGCGCCATCGGCGTTGGCACTTTAATCCGTTTATTCCGTGAAGAAAATGACGGCACCGTTGCCGTTTCAGAAACGCGTTTGGCAACCGCACAACAACACATCACTTTGCCGGAAACGCATATGAGCCTGTTATTTTCAGAATCAACGGTCAACGAAATTCACCGCTTTTTTAGCGTATAAAATTTAATTTGTCGCCCAAATTAATTGACGTTTATCAGACAATAAAAAAGTCGCTTCAACGGTTGCTTTCGGCAAAAATCCCGCGCCGCGTTCTGCCCATTCGATAAAAATCAATTGCTGCGCTGGTTGCCATAAATCGGTTCCGAGATAAAGCAATTCGTCAGCTTCTGCCAGGCGATATAAATCGGCGTGGATAATGATTTGATTTTGATGCGTATATTCGTTAATTAAAGTATAAGTTGGGCTGCTAACGGCGCCGCGATAACCCATTTGATAAAGCCAGCGTTGCACGAATGTTGTTTTGCCGCAGCCCAAATCGCCGTGCAAATAAATAACGCCGTGTGAAAATACGGCGCGCAATTCTTCGATAACGGCATCGAGTTGCGCTATCGTTGTGATGTCAAAATAATGAGTCATCTTTTTCCTTTCGTTTATTCCTCAATATCGTGCGGCGGTTTTACCACATTACTTGTGCGTTGCCGAAACGATAACTTTTTCCAACTCTTTATCGATTACAATTAATATCATGTATGCTAATCACTATATTGTATTTGGTATCTCTTGTGCTTGTTTCATGATGAAATCGTCCTATTATTGAATAAAATTATTGGGGGAGGTTAAGGATGACACGCATTAATTTAGATTCCTTGGTTGATATTGATGGTTTTAAAGCGGTAGCGTTGGTGGATTCGGAAAGCGGTTTGGCGCTGGCAACGCAAGGGATTGGTTTGGATTTAGAATTAGCAGCCGCTGGAAATACGGAAGTGCTTAAAGCAAAACGGCGCGTTGTACAATCGCTCAAAGTAGATGATAACATTGAAGATATTCTCATTACTTTACGCAAAGGATACCATTTGATCCGCCCTTTAGAAAGAAATAAGAGTTTATTTCTCTATTTGGTTTTAGATCGCAGCCGTTCTAATTTAGCAATGGCGCGCCATGAATTGCGTACTTTTGAAAAAGAACTCAATTTTTCATAAAAATGGGTTTTTATGAAAGTTTTCCTTTTGAACAATGCCAAAATGTAAAAAATGCCTGAATATAAAAAAATTTGTTTACTTGGATTTACGCCTGATGCGGAACATATTTTAAAAGAAGTAATCGTTGATCACGATCCTTCTTACGTTATTCAATGGGTTCCGGCGAGCCACCCTTTGCTCGATGGCGTCGTCATTAATGCTACTTTTTTAGAAAGTTCTCAAGTGAGAAAATTTGTTACCAAAGTTCGCGCCAACGTGGTTTCTGCCTACAGCGATGAAGGAGACAAATTTTTATGCGACAAGCAAAATATTATTGCGATTAATCTCAAGGATCCGTCCGACCGCGAGTTGCGCGTTTGGTTAAATCAATTATTAACCACCGCCGAACGTCGGCCAACAACGCTTTTAAATAATACCGCGAAAAAAAATAAAACGCCTGCCGTTGCAACCAACAAAGATCTGGTATTGAAACAATTAAAAGAAGGGATTGATGTGGTATTGCGCGGCGTTTACCAAAAACAAAATACTTGGATCAAAGTCGCTTCCGGATTGGTGTATATCGATTATGCGCGGGAAAATGTCGCTGGTTATGAATTATGGTCATGGGAAAATGCTACTGATGACGAGATTCCGGACAGTGCACGGCAATTAAAACTCGATTTATGGTTATTTGAAGCACTCTGGCAATCGACGTTAGACGGGGAAAAATATATTGACACAAATGCGTTTTACCAACTCAACCGTTGGCCGCAACCTTTAAGCAAACAAGGGCGAACGGAAGTATTACGGTTGGCAGCTCATGCGCAAAATCACCCGGTCAATATGCATCAGTTACAAGTAAAAACCCATTATCCGCTGGAAAAAATTTCTAAATTTTTATTTGCAACCAGTTATGCCGGTCAAACGACTCTCGTTGAAGGAATGCGCAGTTATGTTGCTGATAAAAAACCGCATTTACCGCAAACAAAAGAAGAACAAAAGAAAAATGAAGAGAAGAAAAGTTTACTGGCGCGTTTTCGAGAAAAATTAGGTCTCTAAATTAGGAAAATTTAACCGATGAAGGAATATAAAATTATCTTTGCCGGCAGTATGGGTGCGGGAAAAACAACAGCAATCAAAGCGTTATCCGAAACGGAAGTGGTTTCCACCGATGTTGCTAACTCCGATCTAAAATCGCATAGCAAATTATTAACCACCGTTGGAATCGATTACGGTCAAATTGTTTTGCCGCCGGATACGAAAATCGGTTTATACGGCACCCCTGGTCAAGAACGTTTTGAATTAGTATGGCGAATTGTGACGGAAGGCGCCTTGGGCGCGATTATTTTGGTGGACAGTTCCACAGAAAAAGCAGCAGAAGAATTGCCTTATTATGTGGAATATTTTCATAAACACGATTTAAATAACATCGTCATTGGTTTGACGCATACGGATAAAAAAGGATTTTTGAGTTTATCGGAATGTTTTCAAATTCTGGAGAAAAAACAACTTCATTTTCCTGTTTTTGAAGTTGATTCTCGGGAAAAAGCAGATATTTTATTATTAATTGAAACGCTGATTGCTTCCATAGAAGCATCTCTTGTTTAGGATAGAAAATTATGGCGACACTTGAAGATTATCGGGAAAAAGCATTCGTAAATTACTGCAAAGCGGCATTAACTACTTTTGTGGAAGAAACACCAGGTGTGGAAGCCGTTTTAATCTCAACGCTCGACGGATTCGAAATTACCGCGTGCAGCCGCGATCGCGACAACACAGAAAGTGTTGCCAATTTAGCGGCGGTTGGTAGTTCATTATTTGCATTGGGCAGCTCGCTGGCAACGCAATTTGATCTGGGCGCCAGCCGTTCTATTACTATTGATAATGAAAAAGGCAAAGTGTACATTCAATCGATTTCCGGCGGCGAAAATAACACTTTGATTTTAATGCTCGAATCTGACCAACAAGCCATGTTGGCTCATATTTTATACGGATCCAAAAAACTTTCAGACAGCATCGGCAAACGTTTATCCCTCATGCGATAAAAATATCCCCGCGGTACGCGGGGAATTTAAAACTATCCAAAATCCAATTTTAATTACAAAGCAATTATTTTTGACGAATCAAATAATCAAACGCAGAAAGTGCCGCTTTTGCGCCCTCTCCCATCGCAATAATAATTTGTTTATACGGGACATTCGTACAATCGCCCGCGGCAAAAATGCCCGCCGTTGAAGTCTCGCAACGCCCGTTAATTTCAATTTCACCAAAACGCGTACGTTTCACCGCATCGCCTAAAAAAGCCGTGTTCGGAATCAACCCAATTTGCACAAATACGCCGTCTAATGCCAAAGTTTTTTCTGCACCGCTGGCGCGTTCTTGATAATGAATCGCGGTGACTTTGCCGTTTTCCGCAGCGATAGATTGCGTCATTACGCCGGTAAAAATTTCAATGTTATCGCGAGATTGCGCCGAATCGACTAAAACTTTATCCGCTTTTAACGTATCGGCAAATTCAAAAACGCTCACTTTTCGCACAATTCCGGACAAATCAATTGCCGCTTCAATGCCAGAATTACCGCCACCAATAACGGCTACGTGTTTACCTTTGAAAAAAGGTCCATCGCAATGCGGACAATAAGCAACGCCTTTGCCTAAATTTTCTTTTTCCCCTGGAACGCCTAATTCCCGCCATTTTGCGCCGCTGGCAACAATGAGCGCTTTCGTTTGAATACGTTCGCCCGTTTGCAAAATCACCACATGGGAGCCTTCGTGCGTTTCAACGCTTTTAACGGAAATATTTTCTTTAACGATGATAGCGTTGGCTTGAATATGTTCTTGTAATTGCAGCGCTAATTTGGAGCCAGTGGTTTCTTTAGTGCCGATTAAATTTTCAATACTCACCGTATCTTTCACTTGTCCACCGATGCGATCGGCAATCAACGTAACTTTTAACCCTTTGCGCGCCGCATAAATTGCCGCCGCCGATCCGGCAGGTCCACCGCCAATAACGGTTACATCTTGCAGCGGTAATTGTTCTTCTGCCGCCATTTTTTGCGCAAAATGTGGGTATTTTTCCAAAAGTTTTTCAATAATTTTTGCCGTATCGATTTTGCCGTTAATAAAGGATTGACCGTTTAAAAATACTGCCGGCACACCTTGAATATTGCGTTTTTCGATTTCTTCTTGGAATAAACCGCCGTCAATCATTTCGCTATGAATCAATGGGTTGAGCAATACAAATTGATTTAATGCTTGCACAACTTCCGGACAGTTATGGCACGATAACGAAACAAACGTTTCAAAATGTAAAGGCTCATCAATCGTGCGGATAAAATTTTGAATGCTGTTATCGAGTTTTAAAGCAGCGCCGCCGGCTTGCAACAACGCCAAAATGAGCGATGAAAATTCGTGTCCGCCGGGAATGCCCGAAAAATAAATGCCGGTTGCCTGATTATCCACTTCTAAAGTGAAAGAAATGGCGTTTCGCGCGCCCGAAAAATCACGTTCAATAACGTGTATTTTTTCAGAAACGCTGCTGATTTCTTCAAGGAATGTTTTCAATTCATCGCGTTTAGAATGGGTGCCCGTTTGCATCACAAAAGTGACGTCTTTGCTCAATGATTGGGCGTATTGTTTCACTGCATCTAGTAAAGATTGATCAATCATGGTCGTTATCCTCTTTTTTACGAAAAAGCCGGCATGAAGCCGGCTTCCATTGTTATGGTCATTTTTAAACAATTAGATTTTACCGACTAAATCAAGACTCGGTTTTAATGTTTCTTGACCTTCTTCCCAAGCCGCTGGGCAAACTTCGCCGTCGTGTTCGGCAACATATTTAGCCGCTTTTAATTTACGCAACATATCTTTGGCGCTGCGACCGATGTTGTCGTCTTGAATTTCAGCGGCTTTAATAATGCCTTCTGGATTGATCAAGAAAGTACCGCGATATGCCATACCGTCGGCTTCAATCATAACATCAAAGCTGCGCGCTAAAAGACCGGTAGTATCGCCAAGCATCGGATATTTGATTTTACCAATGGCATCAGAAGTATCGTGCCATGCTTTGTGAACAAAATGGCTGTCGCAAGAAATTGAATAAACTTCTGCGCCCAATGCTTTAAATTCATCATAATGTTTTGCGAGATCTTCTAATTCGGTTGGGCAAACGAATGTAAAATCAGCAGGATAGAAGCAGAAAACAGCCCACTTTCCTTTAACGTCTTCATGGGTAATGGTTTTAAATTCGCCGTTGTGGAAAGCGTCAACTTTAAATTCTGGGATAGAGCGATTGATGATAGGCATAGTGTTTACCTCGTTGTTTTAAATTTCACATCAATATTACGAAATTAATTGAGAAGTTTCAAGTATGATTTTTTTAATTTTGACTTTTAAAATATCAAAGGTAAAATTGATAAATAATTTATTTTATCGATGCATGCTGAGGATTTTTTATGATCACTTTAAGGCAAATTCAGTTCGCTTTAGCCGTTGCAAGGCACCAACATTTTAAACGAGCAGCGGAAGAATGCAATATTTCTCAATCCGCTTTATCGTTGGGCATTGCGGAAATGGAAAAAAATTTAGGCGTTGCGATTTTTGAACGTAACAATAAACAAGTTGTGATCACGCCGATCGGTAAAGAATTGTTGGATCGCGCCCAAAAAATCTATTTAGATGCACAACAATTAATGGAACGCGCCCACGCGGGACAAAATGATATGGGATTTGGCATGCATATCGGTTTTATTCCCACGATTGCGCCGTTTTTATTGCCCGTAGTTTTACCACTAATTCACAAAAGTTATCCTAATTTTTCATTAAATATTAATGAAGAAACTTCAGATCGTTTAATCAACGCGGTACAAACCGGACGTTTAGACGCTGCCGTTTTAGCGCTACCCTATGATATTGCTTCATTGGAAGAAAAAACGTTTGCCGAAGAAGATTTTTTTGCCATCATGCATAAAAGCCATATCTTATCGAAAGAAGAAAAAGTCACGCCCCATCAATTAAAAAATACGCAATTGTTACTGCTCGGTGAAGGTCATTGCATGCGTGATCAAGCGTTAGAAGTGTGCAAAATGAATAAAGATTTGGGGCAAACTCAATTTAAAGATGCCAGTTTGAACACGCTTATTCAATTAACCGTGAACAATATGGGTATTACTTTAGTTCCAGAAATCGCATTGCCACAAATGTATCAATACGATAATTTGCATATTTGCCGATTGTCAACGCCTGGTCCTCATCGAAAATTAGCCGTGGTAACGCGTCCTAATTATCCGCGGCATCAGGATCTTGAAATTTTATTAGATATTTTTTCTCAAGCAGTTGCCCAGTTGCGTAAACAGTGTTGATTTTGACGTTTTCATAACGCGTTATAACGATAAATAAGTTTCTGAAAACGACAAAATGCGCATTGCAATTTTTTTATTTGATTTTTTAGTATGATGAAGGTAGAAAGTAGCAGGATTGCCCGTCTAAATTTATATCGAGATTTTATTTTATGAGTATTTTATCAGCGTTAATTCTTATCACATTGTTGATTGTCGCTACAGCCTTTGTTTCTTGTGCAGAGTTAGGTTTAGCATCAGCGAGCAAAATTAAACTACAAGTTATTGAAAAAGAAGGCGATAAACGCGCCACAGATGTCATTAACATGCAGCAGCAGCCAGGCAGTTTTATTACAATCGTGCAAATCCTTTATAACGGTATTGCTATTTCTGCTGGGGGAATCGGCGAAGCAGCAATTAGTCCTTATTTTGTATCACTTTTTTCAACAGTATTTCCACAAAATATCGCTTCAATAATGAGTTCTATTGTGTCATTCCTACTGGTTACGTCGAGCTTTATCTTGCTAGCGGATTTGATGCCCAAAAGATTTGCCATGATCGTGCCAGAAAAAGTCGCCATTCACATGGTACGTCCCATGTTATTGATGATATTTATCCTCAAACCCCTTGTTTGGTTGTTTGATTCCATGGCAAACGCTATTTTTGAAATGCTTAACATTCAAATGACCCGCCAAGATCAGTTAACTTCCGAAGATATTTATGCCGTTGTCGATGCTGGTGCACAGGCAGGCGTGTTAAAAAAACAAGAACACTACCTCATAGAAAATATCTTCGAGATGCAAGAACGCACTGTTGCATCAACTATGAGCACACGAGAATATATTGTTTATTTCGATCAAAACGCAACCATTGAAGAAGTGTTCACCATCATATTGGAAAAACCACACAATCGCTTCTTGGTCTGTAATAAGTCATTAGAAAACGTCATCGGTTATATCGAAGCGCATACTTTCCTCGCGCTTTATTTACAAGAAAAAGAAATTTCTTTAAACGACAAACGAATTTTACATAAACCTTTATTTATTCCCGATACTTTATCGTTATACGACGTACTAGAAACGTTTAAAAATTCGGGGGAAGATTTTGCCGTGGTGGTCAATGAATATGCGTTGGTCGTAGGCGTTGTAACCTTAAAAGATGTAATGAGTATCGTGATGGGAGAGTTGGTTAATAGCGAAGAAGAACCGCAAATTATCCGCCGCAGCGAAGACAGCTGGTTGATTGATGGCACAACGCCATTAGAAGATGTGGTGCGTGCATTAGACATAGCAGATTTTCCCAACCCAGAATATTATGAAACTGTTGCTGGTTTTATGATGTACTCATTGAGAAAAATCCCTAAAATAACGGATAATATTATTTATTATGACTATAAGTTTGAAGTAGTCGATATAGATAATTTAAAAGTAGACCAAATATTAGTGACAAAACTCCAAAAGAATAAATCTGCTGTTGAAATTATAAAACCTATTCCTAATGAAAAAGTAAATGAGTGAGTAATTCAACATTAAAAATATTTGGAATTAATAGACTATTAGTTCTTAAAAAGAAAGCTTATTATTTTCAATAAAACTTTTTAATCGCTCATGATAATTTAGCTATTGAAATATGTTTAAAAACAATAAGTTATTTATTTCGCCTCAAAAAAATATTATGCCCAATGATAAATAAAATATTTTTCTATAAAAAATAAAGTAGGGATTATTGACAATAACTGGGGAACTGGATACTCTTAAGCGCCTATTAACAAACCCAAATAAAAGGATATTTCATGTGGAATAAAAAGAATCTATCGATGATGTTTTGCCAATTAAGTTTTGGCTTATCATTCTACGGTGTAATGATCGTTTTATCACCGTTTTTATTAAAAGATTTAGCCTATCCAGAAGCTAAAACAATGATGATCTTGGGTGCTTTTTCATCCATAGGAACATTGTTTGCCATCGCTGGCGGTATCATTGGTGATAAATACTTAGGTGCTTACCGTTCTTTAACAGCAGGATACGTAGGATTTACTGCTGGATACACCTTCTTAATTTATTGCGCGATTAAATTAGATGGCAACTTGCTCGTGCCTGCTATTGCGTTAGTTTGCTACGGACGTGGTCTCATGTCTCCAAACTACCCGACCCTTTTCAAAACAACTTTTAACAGTCAAAATGACTTTGAAAAAGGTTATCCGATTAACTATTCCATCAACAACGTTGGTGCTTTAGTTGGTCAATACGTATTTCCTTTCTTAACCGCCTATATCGCTTACAAAGGAAACTTTGCGATTGCTGCAGGTTTTACCGGCGCCAGCGTACTCCTGTTAATCATGATGCATAAACCTTTGGTTGCTAATGCCACAGAAATCGACAGAGGTCGCGTTGCTCCTAAGAGTTGGGCACTGTTCTTTGTGTTCAGTATCGTGATGATTGCTACCGCTTACTTCATCTTCTTAGATTTAGAGAAAGGTCAATATATCGTTTATACAATCAGTGCGGCAGCCGTTGGTTACTTCATCTTTTTCTTGCTCAAATCCAGCACCGCTATCAAATTACGTTTGGTCACCGTACTGGTCATGCTCTTCATGGCAATTGCGTTCTTCGTATACTACGGTCAAATGTACACCTCAATGAACATCATCGCTATCAATACAATGCGTGGTGATTTATTCGGCTTTATCAAAATGATGCCGGAAAGTACTCCTGTGATGAACTCATTCTGGTGCGTTATTGCCGGCCCTGTGATTGCCATCGTCTTTGGTCAATTAGAAAAACGTAAAATCAACTTAACTACTGCAACAAAAGTAGGTTGGGCATTCGTTTGTACTTCTATCGCGTTTGCTTTCTTAGCTTTCTGCTTGAAAAACGTCAGCGAAGATATGACCATGCGTCCAGAAGTATTCTTAATCGTTCACGGTTTCCAAGCTTTCGGTGAAGTTATTATTGGTAGCTTGGTTGTAGCATACATTTTACGTGTAGTTCCCAAAGAAATTTCTGGTTTCTCAGTGAGCTTATTCATGGTTGCCATGGCATGTAGTGGTGTTCTTGGTGCTGCGGTTTCAAAAGCTGTTGCTTTGAAACCAGGTGAAACCTTAACTCAAGAACTCATCAATAATAGATATGGTAACTTCTATATCAGTTTAACCATTGCTGCCTTAGTCTTCATGGTCTTATGCTTCTTATCTTCAATCATGATTACACGCATGTTGAAGAAAGCTGACGAAATAGAAGCCAAAACTCCAACTGCAACAACATCAAAATCAGCAGCCGATGCAGCTGAAGCTGAACCTGCAGAAAAATCATCTGACGATTCAAGTAATTCATAACTGATTCATCAGATTGAAACCAAAAAGACCGAATTTAAAAATTCGGTCTTTTTTATTTTTGAGCAATATCAAATAAATCTCGTATTAGATGAAAATGATCATCAAAAAAATCTTGCGCTTGCAATGAATCCCGCGGTAACCAAACCGCAGCCGCCGCATCGTCATGACCGCAAACGCATGGTTGCGGCAAATCATCTGGCAATAAAAAATAAAAAGTATGCGTAATCACACGCCCGCGCTCACTGCGATCGGGCAAATCATATACTGCTTTTGCGCGCAAATATTGTTGCCACGGCATATTGGCGATTTGAGTTTCTTCCTGCAATTCGCGGATACAACCAGCAAATAACGTTTCCTCCAGTTGCAAAAAACCGCCCGGCAGCGCCCACAATCCTTTGCCAGGGTGACGCCCACGTTTCACTAATAAAACCTGCTGCCGATGTTCAACAAGCGCGTCAACGGTAACACCAATCACGGGATAAGGCGCCGCCGCCCAAGCCGCTTTCTCCTGATCAATACTTTCCTGTTCGGCTTGTAACCAATCAAAAGCCGGCGTTTTTCGAAAATCGTTTAACCACGAATTGACCGCTTCCGGCAAGCGCGCATCATAAAATTGGCTTGAGCGCACACGCAAAAAAGCCGTACGAATCGTAGTTGCGCTGATTTGCTCAAAATTTTCAATTTCAAACAAATTCCAATCAGGAAATAAATCCAAATAATAAGAACTACCGTCTTTCTTATAACCCAATAAAATAATCTTTTTTACCGACCACTTTATTGATTCAACTTTTCGATTGACAACATTTTTTACATGTTCAATCCAACGTTCATCATTATAAGGATCATCATCGATCGCCGCGCACAAAAGCCGTTGATTTTCAGCAGACGACAAACTCGCGCGAATCATCGCCTCGCGTTCTGCCGCCGTGAATGGATTTTTCAATCGCCGCGCAACATTTGCCGAACCAATGAGCAATAAAACGTGCTCGGAAACAGATAACGCGGTTTTAACCGCCATCAAATGCCCGCGATGAAACGGTTGAAAACGACCAATAAAAACAGCAAGATCCGCCTTAATCATCTTCAAAATCTTCAAAAAATTCTAAGCCCACGCTTGCCAGCGGATCGGGGCGCTCTTCCGTTTTATTTTCATGTTCAATTACTGGTTTTTCTTCTACCGGTGTTTCTTCGGGTAACACAAATTCATCAGATTTTTTTTGAGCAATTCCTTGAATATCTTTTAATTTCGACTGCACCGCGGCAATCGTTTCTTTAAGTTTTTTCTCCGCCGCTTGTGTTTCCAATTGAAAATCGCTCAAAGAAGAAGCCGCAGCAACTGGTGGCGCCGTTTCAACCGCTGTTTTAACGGTATTTTCAACTACCGCCGCGGTATTTTTATCATCAATTTTGGGTTCTTCTCTCAACGTAAACGTTGTTAAATCTGATCGATAAGTGCCTGCCGATAAGCGTTCAAAAGCTTCATTGACTTCTTTATCAATCAAAATTTCTTCTTTTTCCGCTTCGGTCAAACCAAATAACATATTGGATAAAGTATCGCGATTATCTTCATTGATTTTTGCCGAGACATGCGATTGAACCGCACGCTCCAAAGTAGTCACTAAATCTTGCCGGCTAACGGGTCTAACCAGTGCCGCAAAAATTTCTTCTTTTTCTCCCAAAGCTTCCACTGCCTGACGTTCACTATTTTGGCTGACAATTACAGCCACCAATTCGGGGTGACTGTGTTTTAGCGCCAATATTACGGGGTAAATTTCTTGATTTTGAAAGTCAACATCGCAAACTAATACTGAAATCGCTTCTTGAGATAAAATTTTTACCGCCGTATTTAAATCTTTTCCCCAATGAATGATGTAACGATCGGCAAAAACTTTTAAAAAACGTTGATAAATCAACTCGCTTTCATAAAGCAAAATAATATTCGGTTTCTCGACGGAATGAGTCATTTTCTTATTATCCTTTTCTAAACAGCGCGCAGCCGTTGGGTTCGTCCTAATCTAAAATAATTTTAAATATTATCATTGTTATTTTGATAACGGTATGACCTTAATTTCAAGATTCGATTCTACCGCCGTTATGCTCATTTCCGCCGAATCATTTTTTAATAAAACCGCCGATTAATTTTTATCGCGACAATAAGATTTTAATATACAACACGCGCTGCCCGCTTTATTACTCGGGCACGCGCCGCAGCCACGGCGTTTTTTGGAAAAAAATTGCCGCCACAAATAAAAAACCACCGGCAAAAAAATCACCAATATCACGCCGTACTCAAAAAAGCTGTGCCCCATTTCCTGACTCAAATCAATCGCTATCATTTTATTTGCTCAACCGTACATAAATTTCTGCCGCGCGCCCATTTTTTCGGGAAAAATCCCACCACCAACAATAAAAATAAAGCAACGGCATAAAATAACGAAAAAACCTGCACGCCGGATAATGCCCAAAATCGTCCCACACAATAAACGAGACTGGCAACCAACAATCCCAACGAAACCGGAAAAATAATCGAAAAAAGCATCCAACGATACGATCCCGTCTGCAAACGAATCACGATCACCGTCGCTAAACACGGCGGATAAATCACAAAAAAGATCATTAACGCCACTGCCGTTAACGCGTCATAACCGTGCGCCGCGCCCGCTTGTTCTATTCGCGCTTCCAAAGTTTTATTTTCGCCTTCATCTTGCCCAAATAAAACGCCCAAAGTCGCCACGCTGCTTTCGCGTGCTGCAAATGAACTTAATAAAGCGACATTTATTTTCCAATCAAAATGCGCAAATTGCGTTACCGGCTCCAACGCGCGCCCTGTGCGTCCCAAAAAACTATTTTCAATGCGCAATTCCTTCATTTGCCGCCGCAATTGTTTACGGGTTTGCTCCATTTTTTTTAAAGACCGCTGCGCCTTTTTTGCCACAACATCTTGATTGGGTTCTAAAAACGAATAAAACTGCGGATAACGTTTTTGATATTTTGCTTTTAATTGTTCTGCCGAACGCTGATTGAATAATTTTTCGCTGCGGTAATCGTTATAAACATTCAATAATTGAATCAAATCCGCCTGCGTTGCCACTGCCGAACGATGTGGATTATTGTCCATTTCTTGATAAAACCGCACGATCGATTGCTCCGCCTGCGTTTGAAAATGGTGACGCGTTTTTTGATCCAAATCAGGAAATTGCAGCAATACGTAAACCACCGTCGCCACGGCTAACACAATCGTGCCGACTTTTTTAATATAAATCCACGTGCGGTCAAAAGCGCGCCGTAACACCATTTTGACGCTCGGAAGATGATAATGCGGCAACTCCATCACAAAAGGCGCCGTTTCCATCGAACGCAACACGGAAGACGTTAACAGTTTTGCCACCAATAACGCGATGATGATCGTAATCGTTGCAATATAAAATAAAATCAAGCTGTTATGTTGCGGAAAATAAATGCTCACTAACAACGTATAAAGCGGTACTTTCGCCAAACAATTCATAAAAGGCGCGGTTAAAATCGTTGCCATACGCGCCCGCGTATCGGGAATACCTTTGGTTGCCATCACCGCCGGAACCGCACAACCGCCGGCAAAAACCCCCGCTAAAATCAGCGGTAACGTCGATTGCCCGTGCAAACCAAAACGATGCAAAATGCGATCTAAGACGAACGCAATCCGCGCCATATAACCGCTATCTTCCAAAATAGCAATCAAGGCAAATAAAATTAAAAAAATCGGCACATAATTAAGCAAAGTATTCGCAGAATCAAGCGCCCATAAAGTCATCGATCGGATTTGCGGATCAATTAAAAATCCAGCATCAGGCAATAATTGGCTCACAAACGTGCGGAAATTCGCCAAAATTGGCCAAGTCAGCTGCGTTAATTGATAACCTTGAACAATCGCTAATTGGTAAATAAGCCAAATAATAAATAACAAAAAAAACGGCGCTAAAAATCGATGCAGCAACAAAGCATCTAAAAACTCGGTCACAGAAGCGCGCCGCGCGCCGGTTTGTGTCACCGCGATTTCTACAGCTTTTTTTGCCGCGACGTTACGCGCTGCCATTAAATCGTCGCTTGCCGAATTGCCGTATTGTTCGGCGTAAGCGTTCATCAAAGTTTCCGCAGTTTGCGCCAATATCTTCCACGCTTCTGGCGCGGCTTTTTCGGCAACTTGAGCAATCTCACCATCACGTTCCAAAATTTTTTCAGCCGCCCAACGCGCGGGATACTGCGGCAACGGAATTTCTTTTTCCCAATCGCGAGCAATCGGTTCAATCAAAGCATCGAGTTGCGCCGATGGATATAAATTTGCCACAGCCGCCCGATCGGCTGTGGCAAGAATTTGTTCTCGTATGGCTTCTATGCCTTGCGTTTTGCAGCCCACCGCGGCAATAACGGGAATGCCTAAATATGATGAAAGTTGTTCAATATCAATGTGTAAGCCCAAATATTCCGCTCTATCCATCATATTGAGCACTAATAACATGGGGCGCCGTAACGGCATTAATTGATAAGTTAAATATAAACCGCGCACTAAATTCGCCGCGTCCACCACGTTAACAATCACATCTGGCTTTTGCTGGATTAAAAACGCACGCGCCACACGTTCTTCCGGCGAAAAAGACGTTAGCGCATACGTTCCCGGCAAATCCACAAGTTCTATTTTCCGATCGCGGTACGTAAAAAAGCCGCTTTTTTTATCAACGGTAACGCCCGGATAATTTGCAATATGCTGTTGCAGTCCCGTTAATGCATTGAATAAAGTAGATTTTCCGCAATTTTGTTGACCAACCAACGCCGCTAAAATCTTCTCGGCGCTCATTTTAACCGCACCTCAATGCCTTGAGCTTCTTCACGCCGCAAAGAAATAAAGGCGTTATCCAGACGAATTTCAATCGGATCGTTTAACGGTGCAGGGCGAATAAACGTAATTTCCGTGCCAACCATGAATCCTAAATCCATCAAACGACGCCGCATTAAATGATCAGTGTTTAAAATGCGGGCCACGTAAGCTTGCTGACCTGTTTTGAGGGAGTTTAAATTTTGCACAGCATATTCTTTTTTCATTTTTTTAAATCCTGTCGCTTGGCGCGCCCATCATTCGGGAGAATTTACAATGATTCTGTTGCCAATTCCTCAGCGCGAATCCAAATAACCGCATCTTGACTCAACGGTTTGCCCTTATATTCTTTTTCTGCGCCAGAACCTAATGCAGCAAATCCCCAAAAACCGGCTTTCGGAATGCCAAAAGTAAACACGCCGTTATCATCTGTTATAGCAACGATGCTACCACCTGCGGCAGTTAATTTTTTATGAGAAACGGGCGCATTTTTACTGAGATCAGGCTCAGCCGCGAGATATTCGATTTCAATTTCTACGCCGGCAGCGGGTTTTCCGGCGGATAATACGCGTCCGCTAAATGTGGAGCCGGCAATGATATTGGTTGGTTTATTTAGCGGTACGATTTCGGTGGGCAGTCCGATTTCTTTTGACCAATCATCGGGAAAATTTCCTTTATTCACATATGATTTCGTAATTTGTTGGATATAAATATCTTCACTTTTTTCATAATACGGCGCCGGTTTTAATACAAAAATATAATCACCATTGCGGCGGATATTTACCTCGGTTGTAAAAGCCGCAGCTTGATTTTCCGTGCCGGAAAAAGTAATTGGTTTGAGTTTTGGTAATAAATCTTCTTTTTTGTTTTTAAAGAGATAATAAAATTGCTCCGGCTTTTCCATATCCATCACAAAACCATTTTCCATTGGATGAGCAAAAATCAAAGCAACGGGAATAACGCGTTCAGCATCTAAATGAACTTCCGGCGTATAAATTAATTGAAAATGCGCGTGCGCCCGAACGGCAGTAAAAACCAGAAAAAACGCGATGAGTAATTTATTTTTCATGATAATCTTCCCAAATTACTTAATGTTGTCACTAGAAATTTCTAAATTATGCCCTTCCCCTGCGTTGAACATGACACGAAACGCGCCTTCAGGTTTTTGAAAAACAATTTCGCTATTTTCATCTAATTTACTCGTGAGAATTGTTTGTCCATCGCTGCTTTTCACCACAATTTCTACATTTGCGGCAGAAGATCCATCAGAAAAACCGCCTTCACATAAAATAGAACCATCGCCTTCATCCATACAATTAAAAAGAGGCGTATGCGCCATCACGCCGGCAGAAAAAACAAAAATCATCGGTAATATTTTTTTATGCATCATTAACTCCAATATTGTTGAAAGATAATCATTCTTATAAAGATCTACTAAATGCCATTAAAAATCAATCTATTTTTTTATCACCATTGATTTTTATATAAATATTTTGTTAATAAAATCAAAATAAATTGCGAATTATGAATTCAATATTTTAAAAAACTTTTTATTATTTAAAAATTATTCACAATAATAAATATAATTAAGATTAAATCTCATTATCACAATTTTCACCAAAATAAAAAACCGCATCCTTTCGTTGTGCGGTAAAAAATCAATTTAAAAAATTTTTATTGCGGTAAAAATTATGCTTTGACGCTATTTTTAACCTTGTCAGCGTTAAGAGTTGCCAGCCAGCAAACAATCGATCCGGCGACCACCATCGAGGCGCCCAACCAAAAATCGTGGCTTAAAGGCGTGTCGAGTAAATAAGCGGAAATAATTGCGGAAAAAATAGGAATAAAATAGGAAGCGCCGGCGAGAATCGTAACGTTGCCGTATAAAATGCCGATATTCCACACCGCATAACCCAATCCTAAAACGCCGCCGGCAGCGAGTAAAAATATGATGGAAGAGCCGGTGAAATGTAAAGCAGGTTCGTTGGATTGATAAAAACGCACCCAAAATAAAATAGAAATTACCAAGAAAAACAAAGAAGTAGCATCTTTTCCGTCTGCCCATTTCACGGTAATCGTGCAATACGCTGCCCAGCTGGAAGCACTGCATAATGCGGCAACATAACTAAACGGATTGGCTAAAATATTCTGCCCCATCATTTTCCAATTCAATCCGCCGCCCAGCACCCAAGAAATGCCCACAAAAGACAATAAAAAACCAATGGCAATCCACCATTTTGCTTTTTTACCGGCAAATAAAATGGTAGATAAAATTGTTAAACTCGGCCAAAGATAATTCACCATGCCGACTTCAATCGTTTGCCGTCCATTTTGCGCGTAACCAATGGATAACGCTAAACAAAATTCACAACCCACAAAAAAGACGGTGCCCCAAAATAAATATTTTCTTGAAAAATCAGATAATTTGGGTATTCCATTGATTAAAATCAGAATTATTGCGGCAGACGTATAAGTCAGCGTGGCGCCTCCGATGACACCGTATAATTCGCTCATGCGCCGAAATAATCCAACAATACCACTCCATAACAACACTGCCATCAAACCAATCATGGTGGCTTTTGTCGCATTCATAGTTTTTCCTTAGAAACAATCGTTAATGAAGACGAACAATATACGTTGTAACTCATTTAAATTAAAGGATAAAAATATAATCAATTGTTTTAAATAATGAAAACAAATGTTCCAAAGAACTCATAATAAAGCAAAATAATAACAATTCTTAACTGTTTGCTTAGAATGGCAAGATAAAAAAATGCCCAGAGTTTACTGGGCATTTCTATTAATGATTAATCACCAGAATCGCGCGCGGCAGCAATCGTGGCAATATTAGGACGGATTAAAGCGAAAAATAATCCCGTACAAATCACGGCAATTCCCGCGCCGATCACGCAAGAAAGCGACCACGCCAAACCAAAACCAATTTTTGCGTAACAAAGATACGTTGCGCAAATAACGGTCATAAAAATCGCGGGAATAGTACAAACCCAATGGAATTTTCCGTGACGGTACAAATAAGCCGCTGCCGTCCATAACATAATCATACCGGTAGTTTGGTTTGCCCAACCAAAATAGCGCCATAAAATACTAAAATCTAATTTGGTTAACACCGCGCCGATGGCAAATAAAGGAATACAAATCAATAAACGTTTATTAACTCCCGTTTGATCGATTTTAAAAAATTCGGCAATTTGTAAACGCGCAGCGCGGAATGCAGTATCGCCAGAAGTAATCGGTAACACCACCACGCCTAATACCGCTAAAAAGCCGCCAAAATGACCCAGCATTGACATCGCCGCATCAAAAACAACTTTCGACGGCGTTCCCACTTTAATCGTTTCGATCAAAGTTTGCGTATCATCATAAAAACTCAAACCAACCATGCACCAAATCAAAGCAATAATGCCTTCGGTAATCATCGCGCCATAGAAAACAAAACGTCCCTCGCGTTCATTTTTGATACAACGCGCCATCATCGGCGTTTGCGTGGCGTGGAATCCAGAAATCGAGCCGCAAGTAATCGTGATGAAAATCAACGGCCAAATCGGCGTATTTGCCGCTTGCGGGTGGAAATTACTGAAAAAATCCTGCACGGCGACACCGTTTTCTAAACCAATGGTTTGAAATAAAGGAATACCTTCACACAACAAACCAACTAACATGCCGCCAGTCATAAACATCAATAAAGCGCCGAAAAAAGGATAAATCCGCCCGATGATTTTATCGATCGGCAATAAAGTTGCGATGATGTAGTAAAAGAAAATAATTCCCACCCAAATCATCACCAAACTATCGTGAACAGGATTGCCTTGTGCGACTAAATCACCGCTGCGCCCCAAAGCTTGCTCCGTGAGATTTGTTAACAATCCTGCTGGAGAAACCACAAACACCACGCCCACTAAAACCAATAAAATCAAAGCGATAATATTAATAAAATGTTTTACTGGAGCAGCTAAATAACGCCCTGCCATATTCGGAATTGATGCGCCGCCGTTGCGGATAGAAATCATGCCACAAAAATAATCATGCACCGCGCCCGCAAAAATACAGCCAATTACAATCCAAATCATGGCAACAGGTCCGTATAACGCGCCCATAATTGGCCCAAAAATCGGTCCCGTGCCGGCAATATTTAACAATTGAATTAACCACACTTTGGTTTTTGACATCGGAACGTAATCCACGCCGTCGGCTTGTTCATAAGCCGGCGTTGTACGATAAGGTTTCAACCCAAAAACCTTTTCCACAACAAATCCATAGACAAAATAGCCCATGATTAATGCTGCGACACAAAATAAAAAAATCGCCATATTTCCTCCCCTATTTTGAAATGATACGTGCTAATTGTACCGTGATCGTTTGTTATTGACGATGAGCACGTAACCGGCTGTCATTATCTTGAAATATAACGAAACTGTAAACTCCACTTCTGATGAAAAAATCGTAGAAAACCCCGATATTTTCAACGCAATTACCGCAATTTCCTTGCGAAAAACACGGCAAATAAATGTTACAAAAATGCTTCTAATACATTATTTAATAAAGAAAAACCGCGCGGCGTCGTCACAATGCACTCTGCAATATCAGCATCGATTAAACCGCGGTCAATTAACGGCAGCAATGTTGGCATCAGATCGGATAAATCCAAATCGCTTCGTTGCGCCAAAAAAGCGGTAGGAAAACCCGCGCGCAAACGCAATCCATTCATCATTACTTCAAACGCCTGCTCCGTTTTTGGCACGCGGCGGCAATTATCTTGGTAAGGATTACGATTGCGACCGCTGCGCGCTTGATACGCCGCCGGCGCGCGATATTTACTTTGCCGCATAATTTTGCCGTCGGCTATCGTGATTTTGCTGTGAGCACCGGCGCCGATGCCGAGATAATCGCCGAAAAGCCAGTAATTCATATTATGTTTGGCGGGCGTGGTTTTCGTCCACGCGCTCACTTCATATTGATTAAAACCCTGTGCGCGCAAAAAAGCGCTGCCGTTTTCATACAATTCCACTTGTTGATCCGAATCGGGCAACGCTTTGGGCGGTCGCACAAAAAAAGCGGTATTTGGTTCAATCGTTAATTGATACCAACTGATATGTTCCGCGCCTAACGCTATGATTTTTTGTAAATCAGCGCGCGCCTCGTCGAGCGTTTGCGCCGGCAAAGCAAACATCACATCAGTGTTAATTTGATGAAAATTCATCGATTGCGCAAGACGCAATGCCTGTTTTGCTTCATCAGCGCTGTGCACACGCCCTAATTGCTGCAAATGCCGCGGCTGCAGGCTTTGAATGCCCAACGATAAACGATTAATGCCGCTTTGCCGATAAGCGCTAAATTTTTGTTGCTCAAAAGTTGCGGGATTGGCTTCCAACGTAATTTCACAATCATCGGTAAAATCAGCGCGCTGCCTTAATTCGTCTAACAATAAAGCAATCTGTTCACTGTGAAAAAGGCTGGGCGTGCCGCCGCCGATGAAAACGCTGTGCAACGGTCTTCCGTCATAATCGAGGGAAAAATCTTGCAATAAATGATGAACATATGCCGATTCGTTGTCATCGGCGGTGCGAGCATGTGAATTAAAATCACAATACGGACATTTTCGCAAACACCAAGGAATATGAATATAAAGCGACAGCGGAATACGAGCCGGATCAAGCATTATTCAGCGCTCTTTTTTAAAACGAGATGATGTAAATACTGTTGCAAACGGCGCTGATGTTTGCCGATGCGGTGACCGCGTTCTTCTTCCGGCAACATTGCTTGCGCCTGACGATATTTTTGCTCGGCACGGCATAATTGGCGCACGTATTGAATATCAAAATCGGCATATAACGCAATTAATTCCGGAAAAATATCGGGATCATCGGCGAGTAAACGATCAATTTCGCGCAAAATCCGTTGATTTTTTTGATCGTGATGCAGATAAGGGTGATTAACGGTTTGATGTGCATAACGAATTTGCTCAATATCGTGCTCGGAAATCAGCCGCACCAAATAATTTAAATGCCGCTGAAAAGCGTTTCCGCTTAATCGTTTGCCTTCAATAAAAGCCGCCTGCGTTACCGGCGATAACGGCAACAGCGCGTATTGTTTTGCCGGCAATTTAAGCAGTTCCATCACAAAAAGCTTAATTTCTTGGCGCTCACGTTTTAATGCCGAACGATTTTCTCGAATCACGCGCCCAAATTCGTCATACTCTTTTTCTTTTTTTTGCATAAAAATGGTTGGATAAAAATCAACGGATTATAATAACGACCTTTTTTTGGAATTTCGAGCAAGCTCCGAATGGGTATTTTAAAAAATGATGCAATTTTTTCATAAGGTTCAGGAATTCTGCCGGCAGCCGCGTTTTTATTTCATGTTATTGGTTATGTTGACGTTTCCGGCGATAGCGCAACAAATTCCTGTGGCAATCGTTGATTTGCTCAATAAACACCATCTGGCGCAAGAAGATGTGAGCGTTGTCGTGCAAAATGTTCGTAATACAGTGCCGTTGGTCAATCTTAACGATACGACGCTGCGCGCGCCGGCATCTACTGCCAAGTTATTAACCACCGCCGCTGGACTGATTCGTATGAGTGCGGATTATCGTTGGCAAACCGAATTTTATTTAGACAAATTGCCTGATGCCAATGGCGTCAGTCAAGGCAATTTATACATTAAAGGCGGCGGTGATCCGTTTTTGGTGGAAGAACAATTAACGCAAATGCTGCAAGCTTTGCGCGATCAAGGTTTGCGCCATATTACGGGCAACATCGTGCTGGATATGTCACTTTATCAATTGCCGCCAGAAGAGCGCGATGCTGCGGCTTTTGATGGTCACCCATTATCGGCGTATAACGCCATTCCCAATCCATTAATGGTGAATTTTCGAACGATTAAAGTGCAAATTGTGCCACAGGGAGACCGTGCCGTGCGTTTGCTGTTATCGCCGAATATCGCGAATTGGACGATTGAAAACCAGCTCACGATTTCTAATAAATCCTGCCAAAAAAATTACGCACCCAATGTTGCGCTCATTAGAGAAGAAAACGGTTTCGCGCGGTTACAAGTCAGCGGCGCTTATTCCACCGCCTGCGGCGCTTGTGAATTGACGTTAGCGCTCGGCGAGGCAAGCGAACAGTTTTATTATTTGTTTTATCAAATTTGGCATCAATTGGGCGGCAGTTTTGATGGCAGCGGCGTCATCGCAACGGTTCCCAAAACGGCAAAAATTTATTACACCGGCTTATCTTTGCCGCTTGCCGAACAAATTCAAAAAATGAATCAATTGAGTAATAACGTAATGACGCGGCAATTGATGCTCACGCTGGGCGCTTTTGCTTACGGTCAACCGGCAAATTTAAAATCCGGACGGCGCGCCGTTTTAGAAACCTTACGACAATTCGGCGTACCACTCGAGCATGCCATTATCGATAACGGTTCGGGGCTTTCGCGGCAAACGCGCGTCAGCGCCGGCGATTTAGCGACTTTATTATTCAAAATGTATCATTCCGAATATGCCGATACGTTTATCAGCTCGCTGGCGGTAGCAGGACATTCCGGAACTTTGAAAAAACGCTTTCGCGGTGAAAAATTAGCCGGGCGCATTTACGGAAAAACGGGCACAATCGACGAAGTGCGCTCTTTTGCCGGTTATCTTTTAGCAGAAAATGGGAATACTTATATCGTCGTTATCATCACGAACGGCAAAACCGCTGCCGCCGGTCGCCCGTTTCAAGACGATGTATTCCGTTGGGTGGATACGCAATGAATCGATTATTTCTGATTTTTTTCAGTTTATTAGCATTAATTTCCTGCCGCGCGCCCGAACAAAACGTGGTGCGGGAAGAAGCACCTTTTTCGCGTTTGCCGGCGGGCGTGCAAAATTGGTGGAATTTACCGCTGGCGCGTCATCTAGAAGTGCGCGGTTTTCAATTGGGCGCGCCGGTTTTTGTGCGCATTTTTAAGGAAGAACGCGTTTTAGAATTGTGGCTTAAAAAGGACGATGATCGTTACCATTTGTATCAAAAATTCCCGATTTGCGCGTTCTCCGGTCAATTAGGGCCCAAAGTGCGCCGCGGCGATAAACAAGCGCCAGAAGGCATTTATTACGTGGGATTATCGCAACTCAATCCCAACAGTCGTTTTCATTTGGCTTTTAATTTGGGTTTTCCCAATCTTTACGATCGCGCGCACGGTTACACCGGAGATTATTTGATGGTACACGGCAACTGCGTTTCCAACGGTTGTTATGCGATGGGCGATGAACAAATTGAGGAAATTTATCAAATTATCGAAGCGGCATTATGGCACGGGCAGCCTTCCGTTCCCGTTCATATTTTTCCATTTCCGCTGACGCCGGCGAATCTCGCAAAATACCAATATCATCGGTGGTATGATTTCTGGCAAATGCTCAAACCAGCTTATGATTATTTTGAACATTACGCCACGCCGCCCGTCGTGCAAGTCAACGCTGGACGCTATGAATTAAATCACATTTTGAGTGTCTATTAACTGGGAGAAAACATGCCTTTTTTATTGCTTGCCTTGCTTGCCGCTGCCGTTGAATCGCTGCCCCTTTTTGAGATTAATACCGCGCCGCCTGCCGCTTCAAAACCAACGCCAGCGCCTCAATCGTTGCATACGCCCATGATTGCCAGCGGTTTTTATGAAGGACTTTATTACCGCACGGGCATTGATATTTCCGCTTTAGCCAGCCGAACCGAAGCGCAAATATGCGATGAAAAACAAGCCTGCGGCGTTAGTCGTACCGTTTTCGTGAATAAAAGCTCGCGCGGTTCCATCGAAAATATCCATTTGTTGCGCGCAAAAACGGTTGATTTTGCGCTGGTTCAATCCAACGTTGCTTATATGGCGCAAAACGGCAAAGGATTATTTGAAAAAGAAGGCGTTTTTGAAGATTTACAAGCAGTTGCGAGTTTATATCCTGAAGTTTTGCAAACCGTTGTGCACGCCGACAGCGCTATTAAAAGTTGGGCAGATGTTGCCGGTAAACGCGTTGCGCTGGGATCGGATTTTTCGGGCGCGCAAATCGTCGCAAAAGACGTATTGAATGCTTTAGCGTTGCCACCAGAACAAATAACGCTTAATTTTCAACCAATTAAAAAAAGTATTGAAGCTTTTAAGAAAAAAGAAATCGATGTTTTAATCGTGCTTTCTGGCGTGCCCAATCCTTTATTGCAACAACTGGAAACCGAAAAACCCATTCGCTTTTTAACGCTCCCCAATACGATCAGCAATCAACTCGGCAGCGCTAATACATACTATAAAACCGTCACGCTCCCGCTCCATTATTACCATTCCATCAGCGATGAAATTAATACGATTGCCGTGCAAGCTTTATTGGTAACGCGCAAAGATGTTGATGAAACCATGGTTTATCAATTAACCCGCGCATTATGGGAGCCCAATAATCGCCCGACGTGGTTCGTCTCCGCCATTTACAACGCTTATCAAATCAACAATTCTTTAGACGCCATCGGCATTCCGCTGCATCGCGGCGCCAAAAAATATTATGACCAAATCGGTAAACGTTTTTAATCATTCGATTTTTAAACGCAATTTTGCGTATTTCATAAAAAAACGCACCGAACGGCGCGTTTTTTCATTTCAAAAGTACCACAATCTTTTAAAACGGAATTTCATCATCGGGATCATCAAAAGCGCCATCAGGACCATAATCCGGCGATGACGGCATCGGCGCCGGACGCGCGGCAGGTTTTTGTGGTTTTGATGGTGCGGCAGAATACGCGTTTTCTGTTTGCGATCTTTGCGCTTGATAATCGTAGGGTTCACTGCTGCTATTTCTTGAATCGAGCATTTGCATTTCGTTGACGATGATTTCGGTGGTGTAACGATCAATGCCGTTTTGATCTTGCCATTTGCGTGTTTCCAATCGTCCTTCAATATATAATTTGCTGCCTTTTCTGACGTATTGCCCGATGATTTCCGCGAGACGACGGTAGGCAACGCAACGATGCCATTCTGTTTTTTCGCGTTTTTCGCCGGTTTGCCGGTCGTTCCAATTCATGCTGGTTGCCAAAGAAAAATTTGCCACTTGTTCGCCATTGGTCATTACGCGCACATCGGGATTTTGCCCCACATTGCCAACCAAAATTACTTTATTCACCCCAGCCATTTTTCCCTCCGAAAAAGCTATAAAGCGCGGAAGTGTATCGCGTTTGAGAAAAGAGCGCAAAATCTCATGATGCCCGATGTTTATCGGGAAACGCTGCCATTGCCGCGCGCAAAAAATCGAGCGTTGTTTGCTCTAACCAATTTATTTTTAAAATAAATTTTCCACTGACAAAACCCACATGACCGCCGCGTTTGGGTTGGCATAATTGCACAAATGATGAGACATCTTGCGCCGTCGGCAAAAATTGCGCCGGCAAAAACGGATCGTTTTGCGCGTTCAATAATAAAGTAGGACGCATAATCCGCCGCAAATAAGGCAATCCCGATGCGCGCTGATAATAATCTTCCGCGTTAGCAAAACCCGCCAGCGGCGCCGTATATAAATCATCAAAATCGCGCAAAGTTTTCGGTTGCGCTGCCGCAGGAATCGGTAAATCTGGATAAAGCGCTTTCATACGGCGCACTTTCGGCAATAAACTGCGCAAAAAATAGGGCGAATATAACCGCGCATTAATGCCTTCTGCCATCGCTTTGCCCGCCGCAGGTAAATTAATCGGCGCTGAAATAATAACCGCGGCTTCAACGCGCGCCGCCTGCCCCGTTTCTCCCAAATATTTTGCCAATGCATTGCCGCCTAAAGAAACGCCCACCGCCACGATTTTGGGATATTTTTGCTGCAATTGATTGAGTACAAAAGCAATTTCTTGAGAATCACCGGAATGATAAATACAACGCGCCGTATTTTCCACGCCACCGCAACCGCGAAAATGCGGCACTACGGCATGCCAACCGATTTTATGCGCGGCACTGGTGATGCGCGCGGCGTAATGACTCAAACTTGAACCTTCTAAACCGTGAAATAACACGAGTAACGGCGCTTCTGCGCGGTTGCTGTCTAAAAAATCATAAGCAATATTGGTTTGATCGCTGCTGTCGCGATGCCATTCGCGACGATACGGCGGACGAATTTTTGGAAAAAAACGGGTGATGATGGTGTCGGCGTGCGCGTTATTGAGCCAAAACGGCGCTAATAAAGGTGCGGGGGTAAAATTCATAATTTTCCTTTTTAAAAATCAAAATCTCATAAAAATGCGCGTTATTTTTCCATAACGTAATGTCGCGCGAAATCGTTTGGTAAAAATAAAACATTAAAATGTGCCGCGTTTTAGTTTCACCAATTTCTAGTGCATCAATAATGCTGCATTTTTTCTCAAAACATCATGAAATGTTTTTCTTTTTTCTCTTTGAATCAACAAGGATATTTTTTGTGAAAAAAATCATTTTTTTCAGTTTATTTTTAGTGTCAACATGGTGCGGCTCACAGGTTTATTCGGTGGCGTTTTTTGCCAATGCTTTTCCTTTTGCTTTCAAAAATGAGGCGGGCAATGTTACTGGTTTGGACGTGGATTTGATGCGTGCGATTGCCAAAAATCAAAAACTTAATATTGAATTATTTACGCATGATTGGTCAGAATTATTTGAAAAACTGGATAACGGCAGCCGCGATATCGTTATGGGCGGTATTACAATTACGCCCGAACGCCAACGGCTTTACGGCACCAGCGAACCTTATTTTACTTCCGAATATGCGGTGGGTTATTTGCCGACCGCAAAGATTACGCCAACGGTTACCAATCTCGA
The DNA here is from genome assembly GCF_001263335.1 of Dichelobacter nodosus. Taxonomy (GTDB): domain Bacteria; phylum Pseudomonadota; class Gammaproteobacteria; order Cardiobacteriales; family Cardiobacteriaceae; genus Dichelobacter; species Dichelobacter nodosus. Next base: position 174,803 of record NZ_LGVW01000012.1, on the reverse strand, counting down.
TAGTTTAAAAATTGCGGTGCCGGAAGAATCGACGGAAGAAAAAATTTTGCTGACAGTTTTTGGTATTTCTAGCACGATAAAAAAAGCGACGCTGTTTTTGGGATTAAAAGCGTTAGCCAAACAAGAAGCCGATGCTTTGTTTAGCAGTTATATTTCTTTATCGTATTTACGCCGGCAACACCCTGAAATCAAAATGAATATTCATATTTTGAAGCTGAAAGGATTAGATCCGAAAGATAAAGGCATTTTGGTGCGCTGGCAAGATAAAGAATTGCTCGACAAAATCCAAACGGGATTGCGCAATCTGCGCGCGAATGGAGAATATGATGCCATCGTTCATAAATGGATTCGTTAAGCGCCGATTTACTGCCGATATTTTTGATAAATCGGTTCAACGGTTGCCGCAATTTCTTGCAAATTTTGGTCAATAAAAAATACCAGCGCGATAAATTCTTTTTCTTTATCAGTCAGCGCGCCTTCGGTAAATTTTAAACGATTGAGGCGGTCGATAAATTCATGCTGCATGCGTTCGCGCTTTTCCAATAAAAAAGAATAACAACGGGTAACGTCAATGGCGGTTTGCCGCGACGATTGCGATCGAGCAAATGCTTGTGCGTGCAGCAAACATTCGTCAGAAATAAGTTTGACCATTTTCACGTATTCAAAATGCGCCTCCACCAAACGCGCGGCATTTGGTTGCGCCATAATCGGCAAAACCATTAATAAACAACACAAATAAAAACTATATCGGCAAAATTTTATAATGTTGTAACGCCTGCAAAATGCCATTTTCTTCTACCGTTCCCGTAACGTAATCTGCCACCGCTTTTAACTCGTCGCCCGCATCGCCCATCGCAACGCCAATGCCTACCGCTTGCAACATTTCAATATCGTTGACGCCATCGCCAAAAGCCATAGTTTCTTCCGGAAGCCACGATAACGCCTGACAAATATCAAATACGCCGCGCGCTTTTGATGCCTGATGCGGTAACACATCAGCGCCGCCCCGCCACGGCAATAAATAATAGCCTTTTTCCGTAAACGATTGATAAATCTGCGCGACGAATTGCGATTCGGGCAAAAAAACCGATAACTGATAAACCGGAAATTTTTGATAATAATCAGGATCGATAATGCAAGACGTTAAAGAAGCAGTGATGGCATCGTAATGACGCATATCTGCAGACCACGCAATATGTTTTTCACCAACTTGTTGATAATGAACGCGATATTTTTGGCAAAGCGCGATTAAATCGCTGATATCTTCCGACGATAACGGATAACAACTCACCACTTTTTCGCCCACTCTATTAAATTGCCCGTTCATACTGACTAAAACTTCAATCAATCCCGCAGTAAATAACGCTTCAATATCCGGCGGTAACATAGAAAGTCCGCGCCCCGTAGCAATAGCGATATGAATACCTCGTTGATGAAGCGCTTGTAATAATTGGGCGTTATATTCCGGCAAACGTCCCAAACGACATAATGTGTCATCAATATCAAAAAAAATCTGTTTAATCATGGAATTACTTCTTTTTTTCTCTCGTCTAAATTGCGCCACGTTTTATTGAGCATACGGACGCTTGTGGTTTAAAAAGGTTATTACTGATTTTCCCGATAGCATCGGCTAGAATCTCACTCATCATTGATTTCCCAAAAGGATATTTTTGTGAAAGAACTTAAAACCACTCTCAAAAACGCCTCCGGTTTGCATGCGCGTCCGGCAAAAGAGCTCGTACAATTGGCGAAAACCTTTGAATCAGAAATCACGCTTATCAAAGATAATCACGCACATAATGCCAAATCATTAATGAAACTCCTCCAAGCAGGATTCAGTCAAGGCGACGACATCACAGTGCGCGGTCAGGGCAGTGATGAAGAACGCGCCGTTCAGCATATCATCGATTTTATAAATGGATTAAACGAATAATGCAAACACAACAAAAAGGAATTGCCGCGGCTCCTGGTATTGCCATCGGCACTATCTGGCGCTATATCCCCACCACGCCTAAAATTCAAACGCAAAAAATTGCGCCGGCAGAAATCGAAGAACATTTACAACATTTTCTCGCCGCACAAGCGCAAGTTGATCAATATCTGCAACGGCTTTACCACTCAACATTACAAACCACCGGCGCCGATGATGCAGAAATTTTTGCCAGTCATCTGGAATTGCTGCACGACGAAGAATTCGAAAAAGATATCGCGGACTTGATCCGTCAACAAGAATCGGCAACGTTTGCCGTAAAACATTATTTAGACGAAGCCGCAGCGCGCATGGCAGCGCTTGATGATGAATATTTGCAAGCCCGCGCCGCAGATTTTATTGATTTACAAAAAAACTTACTCCAAGCACTCAATCATCAACCGCTGATTTCTTTAATCAATGCACCGAAAAACTGCATTATCGTTGCTGAAGATTTAACGCCGAGCGAAACCGCGCAACTCAATCCTGCGCACGTGCGCGGTTTTGCGCTGCGATTTGGGGGACGCGCGAGTCATGCTGCGATTTTAGCGCGCAATTTAGGCATTCCAGCCGTGATGGGATTAGAACACCTTTCCGCCGCCAAAGATGATACCACCGCCATTCTCGACGGCAGTCAAGGTCTTTTTATCATTGATCCCGATGAATCCACCTTAAATACATTTAAAAATGAAATCATCAGCGCCGAAAATACCGCTAAAGAATACAATGAATTGCGCGATTTGCCCGCCGTCAGCCAAGATGGAATAGACATTCATCTTTTTACCAATATCGGCTCTACCGCGGATCTACATTTAGTTGACGATTACGGTAGCGAAGGCATCGGCTTATTTCGCAGCGAATTTTTATTTATGTCAACAACCGCGGAACCTTCTGAAGAAGTGCAATATCACGCTTACCGTCAAGTAGTTGAACATCTGGCGCCTAAACCCGTGATTTTGCGATTGCTGGATATTGGCGGCGATAAACCATTGCCGTATTTCAATTTTCCTCAAGAAGAAAATCCGTTTTTAGGCTGGCGCGGCGTGCGGATTTATACCGAAATGCGCGATTTATTTGAAACACAAATCCGCGCCGCGCTTCGTGCTTCTGCTTTTGGCAATTTACATATTATGGTGCCGATGGTAAACGATATTTCCGAAATGCGTTTCGTCCGTGAAACCGTCGCGCAACAAGCAGAAATCCTGCAAAGTCAAGGTATTGCCTGCAATCCTCAATTGCCTGTCGGCGCGATGATTGAAACGCCAGCGGCGGCACTGATCACCGCTCAACTCTCAACCGTTTGCGATTTTTTCAGCATCGGCAGCAATGATCTCACGCAATACACGCTCGCCATTGATCGCGGTAACAGCAAAATTGCCACTCAATACGATGGACTGCACCCTGCCGTTTTGCGATTGATTGCGCACGCTGTTGATGCCGCTCAAGTCACCGGTCGCACAATCGGCATTTGCGGCGAAATGGGCGGACAAATTGAAGCCGTACCCTTATTATTTGCGATGGGATTTGATGAATTATCTATTTCTGGCGCGGGATTGCCGGCGGTCAAACAATTAATCCGGCGCTTAAATTATCGACATTGCCGCGAACTACTCGCCCGCGCTTTAAACGCTGCCAGCGCTGATGCCGTGCGCGAATTGGTGCGTCCGTTATTGACGACGTCCAAAGATCATTCGTCATAAATGCGGCTACGATACGCTCCAGCCGCTCATGTTTAACCGCGTCTGCCCGCTGCAATCGCATTGCGCTAATAAATCGCAAATGCTGCCTTTTTCTGCCAACTGCATTTCGGAATCAAGTTCGGCAAGCGGTTCTAAAACAAAAGCGCGCTGATGCATGCGTGGGTGCGGCACGATTAAATCCGGTTCCTCTAAAACAACGCCTTCATAAAGCAGCAAATCCAAATCCAAAGTTCTCGGTCCATTTTTTTGCTGCCGAATGCGGTGGTGCTTTTGCTCAATATCTTGCAAATCGCGCAAAACCTGATGAGCATTTTTATCCGTACGATAACGAATCACCGCGTTTAAAAAATCCGGCTGCGCGAGATAACCCCAAGGCGGCGTACGATAAATATGAGAGGCTTTTTCTTCGTGAAAAAGCTGCGCTAATTCTTGGCGCGCACGCTGCAATTGTTGGGCTGGATCGTTTTGGTTAGATCCCAAAGCGATCCAAATGCGTTTCACGATTTTCTCCGCGTGTTACGCGATTTGCGCGGTTTCGTATTTTTTACGGGCGGTTGTTCTAAATATTGTTGTTGTTCGGTTTGCATTGCCGTCCACCAAGCGATGGATTGAGCAAGCGCTTCGCCGGCTTTTTGGCGAATGACGAGAAAATCGTATGCCGCACGAAACCGCGGGTGCGTTAATAATCCGCGGATTTTTTTCTGACTGTTCCCCGTTAATTCAAAACGCGCTTGCAACGTCCAAATTTCGCGAATCATGCCGCGCAACCGTAATGGAATCGATACGCGCTCCGCTGCCGCAATCAACACTAAATCAACTGATTCTTGCATCGCGCTGTGCCAATTCATTCCCGTTTTTAATAAACCGCGGTATTGCAATTGATAGACCGGCCATAAAAATGCGGCAAATAAAAAGGCGACGGTAACCGGTTGATCGTGGGCGATGCGTTGATCAGTACTTTGCAAAGCCGAACGAATAAGCCGGTCGGCATAATCGGCAAATGCTTTATTTTTATAAGAAAAAATACGATCAACATCGGGAAAAAGCATGGCAAAAAGTTCAAATGAACGCAAAATTTCATAACTTTTTTCGCCGTAACCACTCATAAATAATTTTTGTACTTCATCAAATAAACGCGCGGCAGGCACGGCGCGCAATTCCTGCCGACAAGAAGCAATGGCTTGTTGCGTTTGCGCCTCCAAAGGCATTGATAATTTTGCGGCAAACCGCGCGGCACGCAACATGCGCACGGGATCTTCAATATAACGCGCAGAAGGTGTACCAATTAAACGAATTTGCCGCGCGCGAATATCCGCTAAAGCATCTAAATAATCGATTAAAACGCCAGTTTGAACGTCGTAATACAATGAATTGATGATAAAATCTCGGCGCAGCACATCTTCTTCCATCGTGCCGTAATGATTGTCTTCTAAAACGTGACCATCGGCGTCCGTTTTTACTTGTTCATCTGCCGATGCGCGAAAAGTTGCCACTTCGATAATATCGCGCCCGTAATGCAAATGCGCTAAACGAAAACGCCGTCCAATTAAGCGACAATTACGAAATAATGCCGCAATTTCTTCCGGACGCGCATTGGTAGCAATATCAAAATCTTTTGGCGGTTGTTGCAACAATGTATCGCGCAAGCAGCCGCCAACTAAATAAGCCTCATAGCCGGCTTCATGCAATTGCCGACAAATAGCAATCGCTCTTCGATCAAAAACGCTGGGATCAATGTGATGTTGTTCTTGGGTATAACGTGTGGGTATTAATGTTGCGGCGTCGTCCATGCCGTCCTCGTTTTTTTTGTACTAAACCAAACTCGCAACTGTTTACGAGACCTTTGTGGATTTACTTGTCCACAAGCAAGTGTTCAATTATTGATGATAACGCCGCCACTTTTTGGGATCTTGATGATCGCCTGCTTTTGCCCAAACACCGCGTTTGGCGCGTTTTGCTTCAGCTTCGGCTTGTTGATAATTTTTAGGCGTATCTTTGCCATCGTAGGCAACGGCTCTGCCTTGTTTGAGCATTTCTAAATTGATATCAACGCCATCAGTGGTCAAAATGCGTCCCAATTGCCGCTGATAACGATCGGCGCCGTGACTTTCCAGCATGAATTGCGCCGGCAATATCTGGCTCAATACCGCTTTTGATTGTTCGCCCCATGGTTTTTGTTTCATTTCTGGCGCATCAATACCAATCAGGCGAATCGATAAATTACGCTGATCGCATTCTGCGCGCACGGTATCGCCATCGGTGACTTTTAATAAACGGCAAGATAAACGCGCGCCACGCGAAAAAGCCGCATCTTTTTGATTGGAACCGCTATTTTCCGAGGGCACAAAATGATTAACCAGCGCCATAATGAATGCGCTCGCAATAAAAATCAGCCATTGCTTCAACTTTTGTTGCACACTTTCCCCTTTTCGAAGACGCAAAGAGGGTTTTCGCAAATAGTTTTTTCGAGCCATGCCTTCTCCTTAAAATGCTGCCAAAGATAAATACAAAACAGCACCGACAAGCGGTGCTGCACTGGAAGTGACATGCTGTTATTGGTTTATTTCTTCATCAACCCGTTCACGCAATTCTTTTCCAGCACGAAAATAAGGAATTGATTTGGCAGGAACGCGTACAGATTCGCCCGTTTTGGGATTACGTCCTTGGCGAGATTCACGATAATGAAGAGAAAAACTGCCAAAACCCCGAATTTCTACACGATCGCCTTTTTCCAAAGTATGGCAAATGCGTTCAATCATCAATTTTACAGTATCTTCAACATCTTGCGCGCGCAACTGGGGATACTTCATCACTAAACGTTCAATTAATTCAGATTTTGTCATCATATTCCTCGAATAAAGAAGCTCCAATTGGAGCTTCTTTTGTTAGATTTCCGCAGAAATAATTAGGCTTCGTCAGAATTTAATTCTTTGAAAATATCACCGAGTGAAGTGCTCGCCTGATTATCTTTGCGGGTATAGTCTTGAATAACTGCTTTTTCTTCAGCCACATCTTTCGCGCGGATAGAAAGAGCAATAGATTTATGTTTACGGTCAATATTTAACACTTTTGCTTCGATTTCATCGCCAACAGCAAACAATTTTGTTAAATCTTCAACGCGTTCAATCGCCGCTTCGGCAGCACGCAAAACGCCGTTTACACCTTCTGCCAAATTCACAGTTGCTTGACGTTCGTCTAATTCAACAATCTTGCCGCTGACCACGCTTCCGTGTCCATGCGCTGCGATATATTGAGAAAATACATCTTGAGAAAGTTGCTTAATACCCAAAGAAATACGTTCACGATCGGCTTCGATGCCCAAAATGATCGTTTCCACTTCTTGACCTTTTTGGTAAGCACGCACGGCTTCTTCGTTATTTTCGTCCCAAGATAAATCAGACAAGTGCACCAAACCATCAATACCGCCCGGCAATCCGATAAAGATACCGAAATCGGTAATAGATTTAATTTGTCCTTTAATGCGTTCGCCTTTGTTGTAATTCTTTTCAAACTCTTGCCACGGATTGGATTGACATTGTTTCATGCCCAAAGAAATGCGGCGACGTTCGCTGTCAACATCTAAAATCATCACTTCTACTTCTTGACCGACGGCAACAAATTTGCGGGGATTGACGTTTTTATTCGTCCAATCCATTTCGGAAACGTGCACCAAACCTTCCACGCCGTCTTCAATTTCAACAAAAGCGCCGTAATCAGCGATATTGGTTACACGACCGCTTGCTTGCGTATTAACCGGATAACGTTCGGCAATATCACCCCAAGGATCTTCACCTAATTGTTTTAATCCCAAAGAAACGCGTGCGCGTTCACGGTCAAACTTCAAAACTTTAACTTCTACTTCATCGCCAATATTGACCACTTCAGAAGGATATTTAATGCGTTTCCACGCCATATCAGTAATATGAAGCAAACCATCAACGCCGCCCAAATCCAAAAAGGCGCCGTAATCGGTTAAATTCTTAACCACAGCTTTAACAACATCACCTTCTTGCAGATTTTGCAGAACTTCTTCACGTTCAGCTTTATATTCATGTTCAATAACCGCGCGACGAGAAACCACAATATTATTGCGTTTTTGATCGAGTTTAATAATCTTAAATTCGATTTCTTTTCCTTCAACAATAGCGGGATCTTTAACGGGGCGAACGTCAACTAAAGAACCTGGCAAAAAGGCTTTTACGCCTTCTACGTCAACCGTAAAACCGCCTTTGACGCGTCCAGAAACGATTCCTTTAATAATTTCTTCGCTGGCAAATTTTGCTTCTAAAATTTCCCAAGTACGGATGCGCTGAGCTTTTTCGTGAGAAATTTGGGTTTCACCATAGCCATTTTCCAAAGCTTCCAAAGCGACTTCCACTTTATCGCCGACTTGAATCGTCAACGTGCCTTGTTCGTCGCAAAATTGCTCAACGGGAATAAAACCTTCTGATTTTAAACCAGCGTTTAAAACCACAAAATCCTTACCAATTTGAACAACTTCAGCTTTAATGATGGCACCGGGTTTCAGTTCGGTTGTTTCAATACTTTTTTCAAAAAGTTCTGCAAATGATTCTTCTACCATGAGGTTCTCTAAGGGTTTGATCAAAAATTAAAAAAATGGGCTTGCCAAAGCGCATCGATCTTCTCAAGCACCGCCTGCACCGATAAATCGGTAGTATCAATCAGCACCGCATCCGAAGCTGGTTTAAGAGGTGCTACAAGACGATTGCGATCGCGCGCATCGCGCGCGGCAATCTCTTTTTTGAGGGCGGCTAGGGTAACATCTTCCCCTTTTTCTATCAACTGTTTATAACGTCTTTCCGCACGAATTTCTGCCGTCGCATCTAAGAAAATTTTTAACGGGGCTTCCGGAAAAACCACCGTTCCCATATCGCGTCCATCGGCAATTAACGGCGCATCGCCGGCAAAATTGCGTTGAAAATCCAATAATGCCGCGCGGATTTCTGGTTTAACCGCCAATTGCGATGCCAACGCACCCGTTTCTTCCCGACGCAAAACATCATCAATCACCACGCCATTTAAAAAAACGCGCACCACCGTCTCCGTCATCACAAAATCCACTGCCATTTCTTGTAACGCTGCCACTTGAGTTGCCGTTGCCGCGAGTGACAAATTTTGTCGCTTCAAAAACAACGCTGCCAAACGATAAACCGCGCCGCTGTCTAAATATGCCCAACCGTGCCGCCGCGCCAAAGCTTGCGCCACCGTGCCTTTTCCAACACCGCTAGGACCATCAATCGTGACAATTTTTCGCATCTTTTTCTCCTACATTCATACCAATTGCGGCGGCAAAATCGCGAAATTGCGGCATAGAAACCGCCGCCACCGCGCCGTCATCAATCAATAATTCACCTGCCGCGCGCATACCTGCCACCGCCAAACTCATCGCAATCCGATGATCGCCAAAACTGTTCACCCGCGCCGGTAAAAATTGCCGATCGCTTCTTCCATATATATGAATAAAATCGGCGCCAACGTCGCACGCCACGCCCAAAGTTTGTAAATTTTGCGCCATCGCCGCTAAACGATCCGATTCTTTCACACGCAATTCTGACAAATTGCCCACAAAAGTCGTCCCTTCCGCGCAAGCTGCCGCAATAAAAAAAATCGGCAATTCATCAATCGCGTTGGCAATCCATTCCGGCGCCACCGTAATGCCGCGCAATTTTGAATGATAAACAACAATATCTGCCACCGGTTCGGCGCCCCAAAAGCGCTGATGATGCAATTCAATCCGTCCGCCCATTTTTTGCAACAAAGTAATGATTGCCGACCGCGTCGGATTAATGCCGACATTACGAATAACGACTTCCGCGCGCGGCGCAATCAAAGCCGCAACCATAAAAAACGCCGCCGCCGACAAATCACCGACAATATCAAGCGCGCAACCGTGCAATTTTTGTCTACCGGTGACGATTATTTGCTCTTTTTGAGTCTCGAGCGCACCGCCAAAAAGCGGCAACATGCGTTCCGTGTGGTCGCGACTGATGCCGCAAGTATGCAGCCGCGTGGTACCGTCAGCCAATAATCCTGCCAAAATAAGGCAACTTTTTAATTGCGCGCTGGGAAGCGGTAACGCGTAATCAATGCCGGTCAGCGGGCGTCCTGAAATATGTAACGGCGCCGTAAAATTGCTGTGACTGACAATTTTTGCCCCCATTTGCATAAGCGGCGTAATAATGCGCTGCATCGGACGTTTTTCTAATGATTCATCGCCGCATAACACGCTCTCAAAGCGCTGCGCCGTCAAAATTCCTGCCAATAAACGCATGCTAGTGCCACTGTTTTGCATATTTAACGGTGCTTTCGGCGGCTGCAAACCCAGAAATCCCACGCCGCGAATCGTCACTATTTCTTTTTCTCTTTGAATATCAACGCATAATGCACGCAATGCTTGCGCCGTCGCCAAACAATCCGCGCACGGTAAAAAGCCGCGGATTTCCGTTTGTCCTTCTGCTAACGCTGCTAATAATAAGGCGCGATGCGACATTGATTTATCGCCGCATATCGTTATTTCGCCGGAAAGCGCAGAGACGGGCGCAGTGTGCCATATATTCGTCATCATCATTTCCTTTTATAAAACCAACGTTATTGTGCCGGAAAAATAGTAGAAAAAATGCAAAAAAAGCGCGTGTGTCAGAAAATAATTTTTTTAACTAATTGTTTTTAAATATAAAAACAATATTGGCATTGATGACGCATAATGAAAGGCGTCAGGCAACTGACTCTAAACAAGATGATATTTAAATGTTCACATTCTTAATAGGAGAATATGATGAAAAGTTTACAAAAAGGTTTCACCTTAATCGAACTCATGATTGTAGTTGCAATTATCGGTATCTTAGCGGCTTTCGCTATCCCTGCATACAACGACTACATCGCTCGTTCACAAGCAGCTGAAGGCGTAAGCTTGGCTGATGGTTTGAAAGTTCGTATCGCTGAAAACTTACAAGACGGCGAATGTAAAGGACCGGACGCAGCTCCAGCATCTGGTGTTGTTGGCAACGAAGACAAAGGTAAGTATGCCTTAGCAAAAATTGATGGTACCTATGATCAATCAAAGACAGAAGCTGGCGATCCGAATGGTTGTAAGGTCGAAATCACTTATGGTCAAGGCACTGCAGAAGGTAAAATTTCTAAGCTGATCACTGGTAAAAAATTGGTTTTAGATCAATTGGTTAATGGTTCATTTATTGCAGGTGATGGTACTGACTTAGCAGATAAATTTATCCCGAATGCAGTAAAAAAAGCTAAAAAATAGTATCTAGTGTAAACATTAGCTTACTTAAAAGCCTCTCTCTTGAGAGGCTTTTTTATTTCACCATCAATCAGTAAAAAGCTATGAATAAACAACGATTTTTATTTGCTGCAAAAATTTCTGGAATCCATTTTTTACTTTCCTTAACCGTTGCTGTCTTATTAGCTGGTTTAATCTTTTTCGTTTGGTATCCTTTTCCATATCAAAAGATTATGGGCAGTTTTAAATTATTCTTTTTAATTTTTGGTATTGATGTTTGTTGTGGACCGCTGCTGACTTTTATTTTGTCCAATCCGCAAAAACGCTTAAAAGAATGCATCATTGATTTCTCTTTGATTATTTTCATTCAACTTTCCGCCTTTATTTATGGCATGTATAACATTTATCTGGCGCGTCCCGTTGCTGTAGTTTTTGAACTGGACAGTATTCGTATTTTATCGAAAGGTGATATTTTGCTTGATGAATTGCCACAAGCGTTGCCAGAATTTCGTCAATTTCCTTATTTTGGTCATCATCTCCTTGCCGTTCGCGACTGGAAAAACGCCGAAGAGCGAAAAGAAGGCGTTGAGAAAGCATTTCAAGGTTTCGACATTGCGCAACAACCAACACTCTGGGTTGCCTATTCATCTGAACTTGAAAAAATCCGCAAAGCTGCTAAACCGCTGGCGCAAAGTTTTCCAAAACTCAATGCCGAACAACAACAAAACGTAAAAACTGCCCTACAAAAAGCGCATCTCAATCTGGAAGAAGCATTCTTTTTGCCGTTGGTATCCAATCGTTCTATGGAATGGATGGTTATCCTAGATAAAAATATGAACATTACGACGGCAGTTGAAATTGATGCATTTGAATTATAAAAACTGCATCATTTCGAGTTGTTCAAAAACCCTCCCCACAAAAAAACCGCCCGCAGGCGGTTTTTCAATCATTAAAAATCAGTGGAAAGTAAAATTTGTGCCATCAAAACCAATCGTAATTGTACTTTGCGGCAAATATTGTCCTGCTAACAACGCCTGCGCCAAAGGATTTTCAATATAATTTTGAATCGCACGTTTTAGCGGACGGGCGCCAAAAAGCGGATCATAACCCAATTCAACCAATTGATTAATCGCATCTTCTTCAACGCTTAACAGTAATTCGCGCGTTTGCAAACGTTGCCGCAAACGTTCCAATTGAATTTGCGCAATGCGATACATATGCGTTTTTGCCAAACCGTGAAACACAATCGCTTCATCAATACGATTAATAAATTCGGGGCGGAAATGCGCCATCACAATCTCCATCACTGCCGATTTCATCTCTTCATACGATTTCTCCGCCAGCAATTGAATCATATCGGAGCCCAAATTGGAGGTCATAATAATCACCGTGTGACGAAAATCGACCGTTCTACCTTGCCCATCAGTCAAACGACCTTCATCTAAAACCTGCAATAACGTATTAAAAACATCGCTATGCGCTTTTTCCACTTCATCAAATAACACCACGCTATACGGTTTGCGCCGCACAGCTTCCGTTAAATAACCGCCTTGATCGTAGCCAACATAACCCGGAGGCGCCCCAATTAAACGTGCAACACTATGTTTTTCCATGAATTCGCTCATATCGATGCGCACCATATTTTCTTCACTATCAAACAAAAATTGCGCCAAAGTACGACATAATTCAGTTTTACCAACACCCGTCGGCCCCAAAAATAAAAAAGAACCAATTGGACGTTTTGGGTCAGATAATCCCGCGCGATTGCGCCGAATCGCGTTGGCAACCGCTTCAACTGCCGTTTTTTGTCCTACCACGCGTTCATTTAATACCGTTTCCAAATGCAATAAACGCTCTTTTTCGCCTTCCATCATTTTGGCAACCGGAATCCCCGTCCAACGGGAAACGATTTCCGCGATTTCTTCAGCGGTCACTTTATTACGCATTAAACGATGCGGACGTTGTTCCGTTTGTTGTTCATTTTCAAGCAATTGCTTTTCTTTTGCCGGAATCAAACCATATTGAATTTCGCTCGCGCGCGCAAAATCGCCGCGCCGTTTTGCCGCTTCCAATTCCACGCGTAATTTATCTAATTGCTCCTTAATTTCGGCGGCGCCCTGCGTTCCCGCTTTTTCTGCCAACCAAATCTCTTCTAAATCGGCATATTCTTTTTCTTGCGCGGCAATTTCTGCTTCTAAATCGCTCAAACGTCTTTTCGACGCCGCATCGGTTTCTTTTTCCAGCGCCATACGTTCGATTTGCAATTGAATCAACCGCCGATCAATTTTATCCATCACTTCCGGTTTACTATCCAATTCCATGCGAATTTGCGCCGCGGCTTCGTCCATCAAATCGATAGCTTTATCGGGCAATTTTCGTCCGCTGATATAACGATGCGACAACTGCGCCGCTGCCACCAACGCCGGATCCGTAATATTAATGCCGTGATGCACTTCATAACGTTCCTGCAAACCGCGCAAAATCGCAATCGTATCTTCAACGCTGGGTTCATCAACGATCACCTTTTGAAAACGCCGTTCCAGCGCCGCATCTTTTTCCATATATTGACGATATTCGTCCAAAGTCGTTGCACCAATGCAATGCAAATCGCCGCGCGCAAGCGCTGGTTTGAGCATATTGCCGGCATCTAAAGAACCTTCACTTTTGCCCGCGCCAACCATGGTATGAATTTCATCGATAAATAAAATAATTTGCCCATCGGCTTTCGTGATTTCATCTAAAACGGCTTTTAGCCGTTCTTCAAATTCACCGCGGTATTTCGTGCCGGCTAATAACGCCGCTAAATCTAAAGATAACAAACGTTTACCTTTTAAACTTTCCGGCACAGCGCGATCCGCGATTCTTTGCGCCAAACCTTCCACAATTGCCGTTTTACCGACGCCCGGCTCGCCAATCAATACGGGATTATTTTTACTACGACGTTGAAGAATTTGCATCGCGCGGCGAATTTCCTCATCGCGACCGATGACGGGATCGATTTTGCCGTCTAACGCGCGCTGCGTAACGTCTAAGGTATATTTTTTCAATGCACCGCGTTTATCTTCAGCGTATTCATCTGTCACCGCCTCGCCGCCGCGCACCGCATCAATTGCTGCCACTACCGCCGCTTTTTCCAAACCGTTGGCACGCAATAATTGCTCCAAATCCCCTTTTGCATCATAAACCGCGCGCAAAAAGAGCTCAGAAGAAATATATTCATCGCCATTTTGTTGCGCGTATTTATCGCATAAATTCAATAACCGCATACTTTCCGGCGAAATATTGACATCACCCGTGGGATTTTTCACCCGCGGTAAACGTTCCAACGCCTGCATCACCGCTTGCCGAAGCGCGCCGATTTGCGCGCCCGCGCGTTGCACAATCGCAATAATGCTGCTGCCTTCTTGATCGAGTAGTGCCGAAAAAATATGCAGCGGCTCAATATATGCGTGATCTTTGCCCACGGCGAGCGATTGCGCCGCCGATAAAGCTTCTTGAAAACGTGCTGTAAATTTTTTACTCATTTGCATGAACTCCATTGAATTATTGATTGCTTTAATGAGGGCATTATTATTTTTTTCAAATAAAAATATGAATCGCACCAGTAGTTTATGAATAAATGATGACGCGGGATTCATTTTTTATATTACTCATCAATTTCTTTTAAAAAAGGAAAGCAATATCAATAAATTGTTTAAAAACAAATAATTAAAAATGGTAATTTTTTAGTGTTTGGTATCTCGAATTTCTTGCGATAACATTAAAACCTCTTCATTTATAAACTAAATGTAATCCGTTATCCGTCATCAGCTTTGATGGCATCGCTAGTAAAAGAGGTTTTTATGCAAGAACAAAACGCAACTTCTTCCCTTCCGGAAAAAATTAAATTTGATTCAACCGATGTCGGCTGGGTCATTATGAGTATCGGCATGGCAATTGGTGCCGGTATCGTTTTTTTGCCGGTGCAAGTGGGTTTGATGGGTATGTGGGTATTTTTACTTTCTTCCATCATCGGTTATCCCGCGATGTATTTATTCCAACGGCTTTTCATTAATACGCTGGCGGAAGCGCCCAAATGTGAAGATTATCCTTCCGTGATTTCCGGTTATTTGGGCAAAAACTGGGGCATCTTCCTCGGGCTTTTATACTTCGTCATGCTGGTGATTTGGATGTTTGTTTATACCACTGCCATCACCAACGACAGCGCCTCCTATTTAAAAACCTTCGGCGTCACCAAAACCTTATTATCTGATAGTCCTTTTTACGGTTTGGCGCTGATTTGCATATTAGTAGCGATTTCTTCCCGCGGCGAAAAGCTGCTTTTTAAAATCTCCAGTTTTATGGTGCTGACCAAATTAGTCATTGTTGCCGCTTTGGGATTATCCATGGTTGGCATGTGGAAATTATCCAACATCGGCGCGCTGCCGCCCGTTGGTAAATTAATTAAAGATGCGATTATTACGCTTCCGTTTACGCTGACCTCCATTTTATTTATTCAAACTTTAAGCCCAATGGTCATTTCCTACCGCGCTAAAGAACAATCACCAGAAGTTGCGCGTTATAAAGCGTTGCGCGCGATGAATATCGCCTTTATTACGCTTTTTGTCACCGTCTTTTTCTACGCCGTTTCCTTCACTTTATCGATGGGACACGATGAAGCCGTAAAAGCTTACGAACAAAATATTTCCGCCCTTGCCATCGTCGCGCAAATTTTCCCCGGCAGTTGGGCAACTTATGTCGGCGTATTACTCAACATTTTTGCGGTAATGACGGCATTTTTCGGCGTTTATTTAGGATTTCGTGAAGCCACCCAAGGCATCGTCATGAATATTTTATTGCGTTATATGCCGGCGGAAAAAATCAACGCCGATTGGGTACAAAAAGGCATCATGTTTTTTGCCATCATTTTGGCGTGGAGCGCCGTAGTATTAAATGCGCCCGTTTTGATGTTTACTTCTATTTGCAGCCCCATTTTTGGACTCGTCGGCTGCTTGATTCCTGCTTATTTGGTTTATAAAGTAGACTTTCTCCGGAAATATCGAGGCATTTCTTTGCATCTCATCATCATTACCGGATTCTTATTACTGATTTCACCTTTATTAGCATTTTGGGGATAACGTAGGAGTCAATATGAATACCTCATTACAGGATTTAGAGCAGGAAATTTTAGCGGCAGTACGCCATGAAGTAGTGCCGGCTTTGGGGTGTACCGAACCCATTTGCGTGGCTTTAGCCGCCGCCATCGGTAGAACACATTTATCATCAGCGCCGGAAAAAATCGCCGTACGCGTTTCGGGAAATTTAATGAAAAACGCCATGGGCGTCACCGTTCCCGGAACCGGCATGGTCGGACTCTCCATTGCCGCCGCCGTTGGCGCCATTGGTGGCGATGCTGAAGCGGGTTTACAAACCTTAAAATCAATTAGCGCGGAAGACGTTGCCGCTGCTAAAAAAATGTTAGCAGATGATGCCGTCAGCGTTTCCATGGCAGATACCGATCACATTTTTTATGCTGAAGTGACGTTAACCGCGGGCGCCGAAATCGCGCGCGTCTGCATCGCCGATACGCATACTAATGTAGTGCTCATCGAAAAAAACGGAAAAACAATTTATCAAAAACCAGTCGCCGCGGCAGATGAAAAAAATCCAGTTGCCGTTTTCACGAAAATAACAGCGAAAGATGTTTTTGATTTTGCGACCACGGTTGATTTGGAAAAAATTCGTTTTATTAAAGAAGCCGCTACGCTCAACAGCGCATTATCACAAGAGGGTTTGCGCACCGATTATGGTTTGCACATCGGCAGAAGTTTGCAAAAAAACATCGGCAACGGTTTATTAAGCGATGATTTGCTCAACCGCATTATTATTGAAACCGGCGCGGCATCTGACGCGAGAATGGGCGGCGCGAGTTTGCCGGCAATGAGTAATTCTGGTTCTGGCAATCAAGGCATTGCCGCGACGATGCCCGTGGTTGTGGTTGCGCGGCATCTCAAATCCAGCGAAGAAAAAACCATTCGCGCGCTCTTTTTATCGCATGCGTTAGCCATTTATATTCACGCGAAATTACCCACATTATCTTCATTATGTGCGGCAAATACGGCAGCGATGGGCAGCGCGGGCGCGTGCGCTTGGTTATTTAGTGAACGTTTTGAAGCGGTCAGCGATACGATTTGCAGCATGATCGGCGATGTCAGCGGCATGATTTGCGACGGCGCGGCAAACAGTTGCGCGATGAAAGTTATCAGCAGCATTACATCGGGTTATAAATCCATGTTGATGGCGCTGGATAATACGCGGGTGACGGGTTTTGAAGGTATTGTGGAGCACGATCTCGAACGTTCTATTAACAATTTATGCGCTTTAGCGCGAGAAAGTATGCAGCACGTTGACCAGCAAATTATCGATATCATGGTTCAAAAACCCATGCATTAAATAATGAAACGTTTTAAAAGCGACCCCGAGCGGTCGCTTTTTTTATTGCCATTTATTTATAAATCGCGCCAAACTCCAATAAAACTGCCATTTTTAATGATTATGCGTAGCATTCGTCATTATTTGGAAACAAACGAGAATTAACATTTCCCGCGTTTATCAATAAATGGAGAACTCGTGTGACTCATTCTATGACTCGATTGGCTTTAGCTTTAGCTTTGGCTGCAAGCAGCGTTTTCGTTAGCGCTCAAGAAGAAAAAGCGCCAGCAGCGGCGAAAAATGTCATTTTATTAATCAGTGATGGCGCTGGTATTAATACATGGAGAGCCGCAAGCTATTTCCGCCACGGCGCTTTAGGAAAAGAAGCTTATGATAAATTTGACGTACAAATATTTGCTTCCACTTATCCTTTAAATACCTCCAAAAAACCAACCAAAAGTAACGAAAATGCGGTAATTTTTGATCCGGCAGAATTATGGAGCGATAAACCAACTAAAGCCGTTCTTGAAGGCGAATTAGCACATTATCCGAGCTTTTTTAGCGGTTATGAATATGCTCGAAATGATGCAACTGATAGCGCCGCTGCGGCAACCGCTTTGGCAACTGGTCATAAAACCTACAATAACGCCATTAACTGGTCAAACGATGACGAAAAACTCAAAAATATTGGTGAATATGCGGTTGAAAGCGGACGTTCTTTAGGCGTTGTTTCCAGCGTTCAATGGTCACACGCAACACCTGCCGGATTTTTAGCGCACAACAGCAGCCGCAATGAATACGCACAAATTGGTAAAGAAATCGTAGACTCTGGATTAGCAACCGTCGTGATGGGCACTGGTCACCCATATTTCGATGAAAATGGTCAACCAATTGAACCTAAAGAAGATAAAGCATTTAAATATGTCGGCGGCAAAGAAACTTGGGATAAATTAACCGCTGGCGACACTGATTATCGTTTTATCGAAAAGAAAGAAGATTTCGTGGCTTTAGCAAACGATAAACTTGCTATGAACGGCAAAGAAAAAGTATTGGGCACCGCACAAAATAACGCCACATTACAATTTAACCGTTCGGGCGTTGCCGCTGGTAATTTACTGATGAATCAACCAGATTTATCCACAATGGCGCGCGGTGCGTTAAACGTGATCAGTAAAAATAAAAATGGTTTCTTCTTAATGGTTGAAGGCGGCGCGGTTGACTGGGCAGCGCATGCCAATAATCTGCCGCGTTTGGTTGAAGAACAAATCGATTTCAACACCATGGTTGAAAACGTAGTCGATTGGGTTGAAAAGAACAGTTCTTGGGACGAAACCTTATTAATCGTCACCACTGATCACGGTAACGGTTTCTTGCAAGGTCCTGATTCTAATAAAAACATCTATTCTGAAATCGTCAATCAAGGCGCCGGTGCGCTGCCTTTAGTGCGTTGGTACAGCGATAATCATACGCGCGAATTAGTGCCCGTTTATGCGCACGGTGCGGGGGCAAAAGAATTTTTAGCCATCGCCAAAACGGAAAATAATTTGGGCAAATACTATCAAGTTAAACCGGAAAGTCAGTTTTACATTGATAACACAGACATTTTCCGTGTCGCCGCAAAATCAATGGGCATCGCTACCGAATAAAACCGCGCTCATTACTTTTTCATAAAAATATCATCATTTCGCCGTCTGATTTAAGACGGCATTTTTTTCGATCAAAAACGAGCCCAAAGCATCAAAACGGGCATCAGGCGCGGAATGTGATACCATTTTGCGCCGTATTACATATGGTTACATTCATTGCCATCACGGAATCGTGCTTAATTGGCATGACATTTTCCGTTACATTCTCAAAAAAATATCAATAAAAGAGCAAAACATTGCGCGCCCCGCTTTAATAAGGATTTTAATATGGAAGCCCAAAAACCAAGTTATTTAACTGAATTTAAAACGAATTTTTCCGCTGGATTGGTTGTTTTTTTAGTTGCTTTGCCGTTATGTTTGGGCATCGCGCTGGCTTCGGGAACTCCGCCGTTATCGGGAATCGTTGCGGGCATTATTGGCGGCATCGTGATTGGCTTTTTAAGCACCTCACACATCAGCGTTTCCGGGCCTGCCGCGGGATTAGTGTCCGTCATTTTGGCAGCGATGGCGCAATTAGGCGCGTTTGACCTTTTTTTATGTGCCGTCATCATCGCCGGCGCCATTCAACTGATTTTGGGATTTTTGCGCGCGGGCAGTATCGCCGAATATATGCCCACCGCGGTGATTGAAGGCATGTTAGCCGGCATCGGTATCCTCATTATGTTAAAACAACTGCCTTACGCGTTCGGCGGCAACAGCGGCGATAATTGGCAAACATTGCTCACGCAGCCGCATCTCGGCGCCAGTTTCATCACCATCATTTCGTTATTTATTATTTTATTTTGGAAAAACATTGCCGGCGTTTTCAAAAACATACCGGCGGCATTAATTGCCGTTATCGTCAGCACCATCATCAGCATCATTTTTCAAAAAATGGGCAATCATTGGACGCTCGACGCACATCAACTCGTTTCGCTGCCCAATCCACGCGGCATTGAAGATATTAAAAATATGATTACGCTGCCTAATATTGCCGGTTTTAAAAATAGTTATGTTTGGATAACGGGCGCAACGATGGCAATCGTGGCATCTATTGAAACACTTTTAAGCATTGAAGCCGCTGATCATCTCGATAAACAACGCCGCATCACCGACACCAACCACGAATTGCGCGCGCAAGGGATTGGCAACATCATCGCCGGATTATTGGGCGGTTTGCCGGTGACTTCCGTCATCGTTCGCTCTTCTGCCAATGCTGACGCCGGCGCTACACGTAAAACCGCCACCATTGTGCACGGCTTTTTATTGCTCGTTTGCGTTTTAACAATGGCACCGCTGCTTAATCGCATTCCGCTCGCCAGTTTAGCCGCGGTATTAATTTTGGTGGGTTATAAATTAGCGCGCCCGAGCGTGATAAAACATTTTTGGCAAAAAGGCTGGTATCAATTCGTTCCCTTTTTCTCAACGATGATTGCCGTGGTGCAATTTGATTTACTCAAAGGCGTAGGCATTGGCTTGATTATCAGCATTATTTTTATCCTACAAAATCACATGAAACGCGCCTATTATTTAAGCCGCGAACAGCTTGCCGATGCGAAAGTGATTGAATTATCGCTTGCCGAGGAAGTGTCTTTTTTAAACAAAGCCGCGATTAAAAAAACCTTAAAAAATATCCGCCGCAATTCAACGCTGATTATCAACGCCAGCAATTCACTGTATATTTCCAGCGATGTAATGGATTTAATTGAAGATTTTTCCAATATCACCGCGAAAGAAAAAAATATTCGCGTGATATTGCGCGGCTTTAAAGCCAATCATGATTATGAAAATGAACCGCTCAATCATCATGTTCACATTCATCATCACAGCGTCATTTAAAAAACTGACTAATATTTGCTGTCGCAGATGATAAAATTAATCGCGAAAATCATCTAGAAACGCCCAATTTTTTTGTGAGAACATCATGCAACATTATGCTTTAGACCCAAATGCTTTATTAGGCGGCATTCTCGCTGAAGACGAAACTCAGCAAATCGTGCAATTAGCGCTACAAAAAGGCAATGAAATTCCGCCATATTGCGCCAATGCCGTGATTTTGCTCATCGTCTTTAACGGACGCGCGGAAATCATCACCCAGCAAGAAAAATATACCGCCGCGCAATATGACATTATTCGTCTAGCAGCCAACGAGCGCCACCGCATTTCCGCGCTGGAAGATAACACGCTCATTTTGGCAGTCAAACAATTTGTTGCCGCCTAAAAATGCCTCAACCCGCTGCCGTTTTGCTTAAAACACTGCTGCGTCCTTATCGCCGGCAATTAGTATTGCCCATTTTTTTAGCCGCGATCAGCGTCGTACTATTCATTGTGCAAAGCGCATTACTGGCGCGCATTTTTGCCGATTGGTTATCGGCTGCCAGTCAGCAGCAACCGCTCACCCGACAATTATTGCAGCATGATTTGCCCGCGCTTTTATTGTGTTTATTTTTGCGCCCGTTAACTCATTTGATAAAAGATTATGTGCTGCAAAACATCAGCCTGCGTTGCCGTCAACAATTGCGCGTGCAATTACTGGATAAAATCGCTGCCTTTGGCGCCGCGCGGCAACAATTCGGTAATGACGGCGCTTTAAGTATGCAAATTTTAGAGCAAGTAGACGCTTTAGACGGCTACATCAGCCGTTATTACGTGCAAAGCAAACTGGCAATGATGACGCCGCTCATCATCGCCGCTGCCGTCTTTTTTCACAGTCCACTTGCCGCCGGATTAATGCTATTAACGGCGCCGCTGGTGCCAATTTTTATGATTTTAGTCGGCAGTTTAGCCGCTGATAAAAGCCGGCAACAATTGCGCGTTTTAAATCAACTCGGCGGTCAATTTTTAGATATTGTGCGCGGATTGCCTACTTTGCGCCGTCTTGCCGTCACCAATTGGGCGCAAACCACGATTGCCCGCAGCGCGGAAGAATATCGCCAAAAAACGATGAGCGTTTTGCGACTTGCTTTTTTATCCGGCGCGATTTTAGAACTATTTTCTGCGCTCGCCATTGCTTTAGTTGCCGTTTATTTGGGTTTGGGACTGATCGGCATTTTGCCGTGGGCGGCAGGACGCGTTCCCGTTCCTTATCAAAGTGCTTTATTTATTTTATTACTGGCGCCGGAGTTTTATCTTCCTTTGCGGCAATTAGGCAGCGATTACCACGCTAAAGCGCAGGCACAAGCGGCAATTTCCATGTTGCAACCGCTGCTTGCTGCCAATCCGCCGCCCCAATTATCCAGTAGTAAACCGTTAACCGCGGCGCCGTCATTGCGTTTTGCGCAATTAACGATGATTGATGCCGTCGGACGAAAACGTTTGGCGCCCGTTTCATTTACCGTTGCCGCCGGCGAACGCGTGGGTATTTGTGGCAAAAGCGGCGTAGGAAAATCGAGTTTATTACACGCTTTATTAGGATTTGCGGATTATCAAGGCGTTATTAATATCAACGGCGAATCCGCGCATTTTTGGCGCCGGCAAGATATCGCTTATCTCGCGCAAACGCCGACATTATTATCCGGCACCATCGCCGAAAATTTACGTTTAGCCCAAAAAGAAGCGAGCGCCAGCGATATGAAACGCGTTTTAATGCAAGTGGATTTGTGGACATTAATTTCCGCTTTGCCGTTGGGACTGGATACGCCGCTGGGCGAAAATGGGCGCGGTCTATCCGGCGGACAGCAGCAGCGGCTTTCTTTAGCGCAATTATTATTAAGCAATAAACCGCTGTGGCTGTTAGACGAACCCGCCGCGCATTTAGACGAACAAACTGCCGCTGAAATTTATGCCATATTAGCGTGCGTGAGTACCGGAAAAACGCTGTTACTCGTTGGGCACGATATTGAACATCTGCCTTGGCTTGATCACATCATTACTTTAAAGGAATCCGATGAAGCGTCCGCTGCATTTGCGTGAATTATGGCAACCGCGCGCCAAACAATGGTGGCTCGCCGCCTTTTTAGGCGCGATCACTTTAGGCGCGGCAATTGCATTGTTAGCGGTTTCGGGTTGGTTTATCAGCGCCGCAGCGCTCGCCGGACTCGTTTCCCTCAATCACGCTTTTACTTTTAATTATTTTCCGCCGGCAGCCCTCATTCGTACTTTAGCCATGATGCGCACCGCTGGACGTTACGGCGAACGTTTAGCTTCGCATAATGCCGTTCTTCATTTATTGCGCGATTTACGTTGCCGTTTTTTTGCCCAACTCGCTGCCAGCGCGCAACCGCTTTTTTTCGCGCAAACGATGCACCGTTTAACCAATGACATTGATTTATTGGATCATTTTCCGCTGCGTTTTGTGCAACCGTGGCTGTGGGCGTTATTACTGCAAAGTATTTTTTTATGTTGGCTTTTTTGGACGGCGCCGATGCTGGCAATCGTTGCCGCGGTACCGTTGATTTTTGCCGGCATTTTATTACCGGCGTGTGCGGCGCGCCGCGGCACAACGTTGGCACAAAATGATGCGGATAAATCAGAACAACGGCGCGTTTTATTGATTAATCCGCTGCGGATTTTAACAGCGCTGCTGCTTTGGGATCGTTGGGAAAATTGCCGCCGCGATTTTTTGCGCGCCGATGATGACTACAGCCAATTAAAACGCGAGCAACAATGGCGCGCATCGTTTTATTTATGGCTACAACAATGCGTGTTGGCGGCGCTGGTGTGTGCATTGTTATGGCAGGCGGTGCCGTTATTGCAGGCGCAGATTTTATCGGTGCCGTTGTTTTTGGCGATGATTTTATGCGTTTTTGGACTCAATGAAGCGATGGCGCCGCTCGCTCAACAATTTATGGCGCTGGGCTTTGCGCGCGCTGCCAGTTGTCGTTTAAATGCTTTGCCCGTTGATATAACGCCGGAGGCTGTTCATTTGCCTGATGAAAACGTTGAAAAAATCATCGTCACCGATCTTGCCGCGCGGCAAAAAGGGGCACTTTCGGGATTTGAGGGCGTCAATTTTACGCTTTCACGCGGCGAATCATTAATTATTACGGGGCGGTCGGGTTGCGGTAAATCTACTTTATTGGACGTTTTAGCCGGCGAATTAGCGCCCGCGCGCGGAAAAATTTTGTGCGATGGCGCGGTTTATTCTCCAAAAATGGCGCATTATCTCGCACAACGTATTGATATTTTTGATTTATCGCTCGCAGATAATTTGCGTTTGGGCGATCATGCCATTAGCGACGATGCATTATTTTCCGCACTGGAAAAAGTGGATTTAGCGCGTTGGGCGCAAGATTTGCCGCAGGGATTAAAAACACCTTTAGGTGAATACGGCACCGCAATTTCCGGTGGACAAGCGCGCCGCATTGCTTTGGCGCGCTTATTATTGCGTCCCAAACCGTTATTATTATTAGATGAACCTTTTGCTGGGCTTGATGCAGATACGCGTAATCGAATTTGGCAATCGTTATGTGCACAACAACAAAACGGCTGGCTGATTGTCGTGAGTCATCATTTACCTGATAATAAAGCATCTTTATATTTGGATTTGTCTCATTCTCAAGATAAATCTGACGATTAAAACAAACCACCTGCTATCAAGGAGTTTTTTATGGATATCGTTGAATTATCGCGATTTCAATTCGCCATCACCGCGTTATATCACTTTATTTTCGTGCCGCTAACTTTAGGATTGTGCTGGATTTTAGTGATTATGGAAGCGCTGTATTTAATTACAGGGAAAGTGATTTACCGCGATATGACGCAATTTTGGGGCAAATTATTTGGCATTAACTTTGCCCTCGGCGTTACCACCGGTATCACGATGGAATTCCAATTTGGCACGAACTGGTCGTATTACTCGCATTATGTCGGCGATATTTTCGGCGCGCCGCTCGCTTTAGAAGGCTTGATGGCGTTCTTTTTAGAATCCACTTTGGTTGGTTTATTCTTTTTCGGTTGGCAGAAAATGTCGCGCCGGCAACATTTTATCGCGACGCTATTCATGGCGCTGGGCACGAATTTATCCGCTTTATGGATTTTGGTGGCAAACGGTTGGATGCAAAGTCCGGTTGGCGCCGCGTTTAATTTTGAAACCATGCGCATGGAATTAACCAGTTTTGCTGCCGTCTTTTTCAATTTAGATGCGCAACATAAATTTGTGCATACGGTTTCCGCGGGTTACGTCACTGGCGCGATGTTTGTTTTATCGATTTCCAGCTGGTATTTGCTGAAAAAGAAAGATAGAGAATTTGCGCAAAAAAGTTTTAGTATCGCGGCGGCTTTTGGTTTGATGGCGATTTTAGCAGTCATTATTTTGGGCGATGAATCGGGTTATCGTTTGGGAAAAAGTCAGCCGAGCAAATTGGCAGCTTTGGAAGCGATGTGGGAAACGGAGCCGGCGCCGGCATCGTTTAACGTGGTTGTTAAACCCAATGAAGCGGCAATGAAAAATGATTTTGCGGTCAAAATTCCTTTTATGATGGGCATCATCGGCACGCGTTCTTTGGATAAACAACTCGCCGGTATTCACGATATCGTTGCCGAAAATGCAAAACGCATTGAATCCGGACGCCACGCCGTGCTCGCTTTGGAAAAATTGCGACAAGATAAAAATGATAGCGAAGCGCGCAAAACGTTTGCCGCGCATCAAGAAAATTTAGGTTTTGGTTTACTGCTCAAACAATACAGCGACGATCTCAATAACGTGTCGCCAGAAACAATTGCACAAGCTGCCCGCAGCACGATTCCGCGCGTGGCGCCGATGTTTTGGAGCTTCCGAATTATGGTTGGTTGCGGCTTTTTGATGTTAATGTTGTTTGCCTATAGTTTGTGGTCAACGTTGAAAAACACCTTTGCCGAAAAGAAATGGTTATTACGCGTGGCAGTTTTTTCGTTGCCGCTGCCTTGGATTGCCGTGGAAATGGGCTGGTTATTAACGGAATACGGTCGCCAGCCGTGGACAATTTATGAAGTTTTGCCGACGCATTTATCCGCATCATCATTAAGCACGGCTTCTCTTTACGGCTCATTAGCGGGATTTATCGGTTTTTATACGATTTTGTTGATGGTAGAAGTGTATTTAATGCGTAAGTACGTCCATTTGGGACCTTCATCATTGGGCACAGGTCGTTACGATAACGAAAATATGCAGCAAGGAGCATAAACATGGATATTATCAACCTCTTAGATTACGCCACCCTTAAATTTATTTGGTGGATTTTGATTGGTTTTCTCCTCATCGGTTTTGCCATTATGGACGGGCACGATATGGGCGTTTGCGCGCTGCTTCCTTTCGTTGCGAAAACTGATGCCGAGCGCCGCGTGGTTATTAATTCCATCGGCGCTCATTGGGAAGGCAACCAAACGTGGTTAATTACGGGCGCCGGCGCTATTTTTGCGGCGTGGCCCATGGTTTATGCCACCGTATTTTCTGGATTTTATTGGGCGATGTTAGCCGTTTTGTGGGCGATGTTTTTGCGCCCCGTCGGCTTTAAATACCGCAGTTTAATTGCCAATCCAACGTGGCGAAAAACTTGGGATTGGGGTTTATTTGTGGGTTCATTTGTGCCGGCATTATTGTTTGGCGTTGCGTTGGGCAACGTTTTGCAAGGCGTTCCCTTCCATTTTGATCAAGATATGCGCGCGTTTTATACCGGTTCATTTTGGGGATTATTAAATCCTTTTGCCTTATTAGCTGGCGGCGTTTCCGCAGCGATGTGTATTTTTCACGGCGGCATTTATTTAATGCACCGCACGCAAGGCAACATTTATGAAAGAACGCGCAAAATTTTATATTTTGCTTTGTTAGTCACGCTGATTTTATTCAGCCTCGGCGGCATTTGGTTATGCTTTATGGACGGCTACCGCGTTATCGGCGGTCTCGATCCGGCAACTTTTGCCACACCGCTGGTTAAAGAAGTGGGACGGGAAAGCGGATTTTGGCTACACAATTTCCAAAAATATCCGCTAACAATTTTGCTGCCGGTTTTAGCTTATTTAGGTTTTATCAGCGCGTGGTTTTACGTGCGTAAAAATAAAACGTTATTGGCTTTTGTGTGCTCGTCATTAGGTATTTTGGGCATTATTGCGACTTACGGCACAGCGATGTTTCCGTTTGTGTTGCCAAGTAGCAGTCATTTATCTTCAAGTTTAACGATTTGGGACGCAGCCTCGAGCCAACGCACTTTAGCCGTTATGTTTTACGCCACCTTGGTTTTAATGCCAATTGTGCTGGCTTATACTTCGTGGGCGTTTCGTATTATGCGCGGCAAAGTAACTGCCGAATATATTCAAGAAAACGAGCACAGCGCTTATTAAAAGGAGCATTAAATGTGGTATTTAACGTGGCTTGTGGGATTGGGTTTTGCCGTTTTATTTGCGATTTTAGTTGCGTTGTGGGGCGAATTTGCCCAAAAAAGAACGGAAAATTTTGCGCCGAAATTGCCTGAAAAAGAAGACGCTGTTTAAAAAAACGCCAAAGGCATTCGTTTCGAATGCCTTTTTTGCATGATAAAAAACAGTAAAAGAGGAGAAAAAATGGCAACAAAACGATCCAAATCAAATCAAATCAAATCAAATCATGGTAAAGAAAAAAAGACTTTGTGTTTAGTAATGATTGTGCGCAATGAAGCCAAAATTATTGAACGCTGTTTAAATCGGGTAAAAGATCATATTGATTATTGGGTTATCGTTGACACCGGTTCTGACGATGAAACGATGGATCTCATTCGAAAAACGCTGGCAGCGGTTCCCGGTGAACTGCATCAACGCCCGTGGGTGAATTTCGGCGTCAATCGTTCGGAAAGTTTAGCGTTGGCAAAAGGCAAAGCGGATTATTTATTATTGTGCGACGCCGACGAACAAATTATTTTTTCGCCGGAATTCGATGCGAGCACATTGGATAAAGATGGATATATGTTGTCTTATCAAGGCGCCAATGATTATGCCGTCACTTATCTGATCCGCGGCGATTTAAATTGGCGCTTTGTTGGCGTAACGCATGAATATATCACCTGCGATAAAGCCTACAGCCGAGAAAAAATCAACACGATTTCTATTCTCGATTTAAAAGACGGCGGTTTTAAAGCGGATAAATTTGAACGCGATATCCGTTTGTTAACGCAGGGATTAATCGACGAACCCGACAATGCCCGTTATCAATTTTATTTAGCCAATTCCTACCGCGATATTCAAAATTATGAAAAAGCTGCCGAATGGTATCAAAAACGCATTGCCAGCGGCGGTTGGAAAGAAGAAGTCACCGTGGCTTATGAAAATTTAGGCGCCGCCTACGAAAGCCTCAAACAAAGCGCCCTCGCTTTGCATGCTTGGCTTAAAGGCTACGATTACAATCCCAAACGGTTGGAATGTTTATATCGCGCCGTGCGTTTATTGCGCATTGAAAATAATCCCCGCTTGGCTTACCACTTAGCCATGTTAGGCAAAAAGATCCCTTATCCTAAAAACGATCTTTTATTTATCAAACGCCTGAATTACGAATTAGATATTTATTACGAAATCTCGATTTGCGCCTATTACGTGCAAGATTTTAAATCCAGCTACGAATGCTGCCGCACCGTTTTATGCCACCCGCACGCGCAACATTATTTTGATTCCACCGTCCGCAATCTCACTTTAGTGCGCTCGTACGCCGCGGAAGACAGTTTGGAAAATATTGCCAAATTAGTCAGCTTTTTTGAGCAATATCTCGCCAAAAATCCCGAAAACGAATACGCAAAAGACAACCTCTCTTTTTTGCGGACATTGAAACATCATCACTTAGAAAACTGGTGATCACTGCTGCCATAAAAACGGCGCAATACGCAGCGTATGCGGCGGTAATTCGTTGATAACAACGCGATCAACTGCCGCGCGCTGCTGGATTTTTTCCAAAACCCAATCCGCCACCAAAGGTGCAAAAGCGAGTTTTGTTGCCCAAACCGTCAATCCCTGCGCATTTTCTGTTAAAACCGGCAAATCAGGACGATGACCACCGCTCAATCCTTCCGCCCGCATCACGCGAACGCAACGAAACTGCCGCGTATCATCTAACCACGCCGCCGGCAACCACGGTACGCATTCCAAAACAACCTGCCGCACGGCATCAATGTGTTCTTCCTGCGTTTTTAAAACCCCTTCTTCCGCCGGCTGTCCGCCCAACCAATACACTTTTCCCAAATCCGGAACAAGCGCATCATAAGGGTGCGTGGTAACGGTGATTCTTGGCTTATCACTCATACCCAAACAGTGCCCATAAATATTCGGCGCATGTTGCGGCACACGCAACGCCACCATATGAAGTGGTCTTAATTGTTGCGCGGCGCCACTTGCCGCCTCATTACCCGCGCCCGCACAATAAACCACTTCATCAGCATCAATGCTTAATGTAACTTCCGGCGTTTGAATACGAAATTGTTTGCCGGTGCGCTGCCAAACGGCATCAGTATAAATACAATCGCCGTATTGACGCTCAAATGCACGCAATACAGAAAAAATATCAAAAACGGGCTCCTGCAGACCGTAACACACGCCAGAAAAATCCGACGGTAAAAAATCGGGATAATCCGCCGGTGTAAGTTTTTGCATCCGTGAACGCATCAGTTTTCCGGCAAAAAAAGCCGTGAGATTATCGCCGAGCGCGCCCATCGTCCACAAATATTGCTGCGGCGATAATAACGTTGTTTCTGCTAAATGCGGCTCTTCAGCATTTTTCCGCAATGCTTGCCAACGCGCTGGCATATGCGCAATTGCTTGTGCGGCGCCTGTTAATAATCCATTCAATGCATATTTAACGCCACCATGAATAATACCTTGACTGGCTAAAGTCTGACCGCCGCCTAATCCATTTTGTTCCAATAAAACAACGGGATAACCTGATTTTTTCAAACGCGCTAACGTAAATAAACCCGCAATACCACCGCCAATAATAACAATCATCTCAAACTCCTTTTAAACGTGGAAAACGGCTTTAATCTTTTTCGTGATGCGAAAGAAATTGTTGCAACGTTTTTGTGGTGGAAAAACCATCTACATAACTTAAAACGCGCACGCTGCCGCCGTGTTCACGCACCCACTGCGCACCCGGAATATCATCAACGCGATTATCGCCGCCTTTCACTAAAATATCGGGATTAATCGCGGCAATTAAATCCGCCGGCGTATCTTCGGCAAAAGAAATCACCCAATCGACGCTATGCAACGCCGCTAAAACCGCCGCCCGACTGGCAAGCGTATTAGCCGGACGATCGGCGCCTTTTAAACGTTTAACCGATTCATCGGTATTAATCGCCACGATCAAACAATCGCCCAACGCTTTGGCTTCTTCTAAATAACGCACGTGACCAGCATGCAAAATATCAAAACAGCCGTTCGTCATCACCACGGTTTTGCCTTGTTTTTTCAAATAATGCAGTTGCTCTTGCAATTGAGATAAATCAACCAAACCGCGCGCTTTTGCAGCGCGAGGCGCCAAAGCGTGATGTAATTCTGTGGGCGTTAGCGTTGCCGTACCCAATTTTCCCACCACAACCGACGCCGCCGCATTAGCAAAAATCATTGCTGATTCACAATCGTAACCGCTCGCCAGTGCGCACGCTAAAGTAGCAATCACGGTATCGCCCGCGCCGGTTACGTCAAACACTTCCCGCGCTTGTGCCGGCAAATGATAATGTTGCTGCGCCGTGACATACGTCATACCTTTTTCGCTTTGCGTGATTAAAAACGCGGAAATCCCCGCATCAATTAAACACGCGCGCGCTTTAGCGATCATCGTTTTCTCATCGGCAAAATGCCCGACAACCGCCGTTAATTCCGCAACATTGGGCGTAACGATATCGGCGCCGCGGTAACGCTGAAAATCCGTACCTTTAGGATCAACTAAAACCCATTTTCCTGCCGCTTTTGCTTGAGCAATCAATGTGCTGACATTATGCAAACTGCCTTTGCCGTAATCCGAAAAAATCACTAAATCATGCTCTGGCAACGCGCGATTAAAAGGCGCCGCCATTAAATGCGCGCATTCCGCATAACGATTACTTTCAAAATCCAAACGAATCAATTGCTGATGTTGCGATAAAACGCGCAATTTAGTAATCGTTGGCAGCGCACAAACGCTTAACGCATCGCCGATCGCGTGCTCACGCATAATTTGGCGCAAAACGGCGCCGGCATCATCATCGCCGATCAAACCGCATAAATACACCTGACCGCCTAACGCCGCGATATTCATCGCTACGTTTGCGGCGCCACCTGCCGTTGCCGTTTGTTGTTCGATATTGACCACGGGAACGGGCGCCTCGGGCGAAATGCGTTGCGCTAAACCGCTCCAATTGCGGTCAAGCATAGTATCGCCGACGACTAAAATCCGCGCGCGCTCGAAAATAGGGAGATTGCTGAATTGTGTCATATTTACGTTAAAATGAATTCATATAAAAATGTGATTTAGTTTACTCATGCTCAACAAAGAAGACAAAATTCGTTATCTGCGCTTATTAGGCTATTTGCGACCGCACTGGAAAATGGGCGTTGCCGCTGCCGTGGGCACGATGATTTACGGCGCTTCGGAATTAATTATTCCCAGCGCGCTGCAGCCGATGATCGACGGCGGTTTTGCACAAGGCAATATGCAGATTATTTATACAACTATTGCGGTATTAATTGCGGGATTTTTCGTGCGCGGTATGGCGAATTTAAGCTCAGCATATACCACCACTTGGATTGCGCAACGCGTGGTTTATACGTTGCGTGTGGAAATGTTTGCCAAATTATTGCGTTTGCCGATGCCGTATTTTGATCATTATTCACACGGCAGCATTTTGTCGCGTTTTAGTTACGACGTAACGCAACTGATGTCAGCGGTCACCGATTCATTAATTACTTTGTGCCGCGATACGATTACCATCATCGCGCTATTGGCATATTTGTTTTATCTCGATTGGCAGATGACGCTCATCGTGATGATCGCGGTACCTTTTGTGGCGTTTATCATCATTTATATTGCCAAACAACTGCGCGCGCTCGCCCGCAGTTTGCAGGAAGATATGGGCGGCATGAATCATATCGTTGATGAAGTGGTGCGTGGACGGGAAATCATTCGAATGTACGATGGATTCCAGCATGAAAATCAACGTTTTATTCGGGAAACGCATGCCATCGAAGTGCACGCTTTGCGTTCTAAAAAAGTTGCGGCTTTGATTTCGCCGATTTTGGAAATGATTATTGTGCTGGCGCTGTCGGCAGTGATTTTATTGGCGGCGTACAGCGCACAAAATCACCCCGAACAAATGACGATTGGTAAATTTGTTGCTTTTTTAGGCGCGATGGCAATGCTTTTTCAGCCCACCAAACGCTTAGGCAAAGTTTTTGAACCGATTCAACGCGGTTTAGCCGCCGCGCAAAGTATTTTTGAATTTTTGGATTTACCCAATGAAGAATCTTTGCCCGCCGCGGAACATTCCCTTGAAGGAAAAACAATTGAATTTCGTAATATTCGTTTTGCGTACGGCGAACAAACCGTGCTCGAAGATTTCAATCTTTGCATTGCCGCTGGAGAAACGGTGGCATTAGTAGGCGCATCGGGCAGCGGTAAATCAACTATTGCCGCTTTGCTCGCGGGTTTTTATCCGCTGCAACACGGCGCCATTTATATCGACGGCATCAATGTGGAAACGCTTTCTTTAGCGCAACGCCGGCGCGTGATGGCGTACGTAACGCAGGAAACCGTGTTATTTAGCAGCAGCATTGCCGAAAATATTGCGTACGCTGATTCTGACGCACCGCGCGAACGCATTATTGCAGCAGCAACCGCAGCTTATGCTGATGATTTTATTCGTCAATTACCGGAAAATTATGATAGCGATATCGGTCAACAAGGCGGACGACTTTCTGGCGGACAAAAACAGCGGATTGCCATCGCGCGGGCGTTATACAAAAACGCGCCGATTTTAATTTTAGACGAGGCAACGTCAGCGCTTGATCAAAATAGTGAAGCCAAAGTACAGCAGGCAATCGAGGCGTTGCAACATAAACGCACGGCGTTAATTATCGCGCATCGTTTAACCACTATTCGCCACGCCGATCGGATCGTGGTGTTGCACGCGGGAAAAATTATTGAAAGCGGTCATCATGATGCTTTATTGGCGCAACACGGCGTTTATGCACACATGTGGCAGCAAACGCGCGGCAGTCAATGATGTTTTAATCAATCAGTTGTCATCGTTTGCGGCGGCAGAAATTAGAATTGATGTGGACAGTGGGCAATAAAAAAGAGTTTACGGAAGAGGGAGTGATAGCAGTGAATCGGACAAAATGCGCTCAATTACCTGATGATCATCAACATCATTGGCAATCGCTAAACGCGCTGGCGATCGTCAGCCATCTTGCTGCTTTATTGCACGATATCGGAAAATCTACCGATGGTTTTCAAGAAAAATTACAACAAAAAACCACCGCCGCCGATCCGTATCGTCATGAATGGATTTCTTTAAAATTATGGATATGGTTGTGTCAAAAATGCACGACAGATGCCGAAGTTTTTCAACGTTTACAAAATATTGAATCCTTTTTGAAGGAACAATTATCCGAAGCGCCGCTTTGGTGCATCGCGCCCAATGAATTGGATCGAGGCGCTGTTGATAGTTTGCCGCCGATTTGTCAATGGATTGCGTGGTTGATTGTGACGCATCATCGTCTACCGCCACTGGAAAAGTATTTTTTTGATGCAAAAACGAAAGCGAGAAAATTAAAAATTGATCATTCGGATTTTAAACTTTCTTTACCAAATTATTATAAAAAACACTTAAATGCATTAGATAAATGGGTGAAAAATCAATCAAAATTATCAGCGGCGGAAAAAAAGAAATTTTATCAAACTCATGAGATTAAGTTTTATCAAACTCATGAGCTCGTGTTATGCAGTCCCATTTGGCAAAAAGAGATCAAACGTTATGCGCAAAAAGCCGAATGTGATCCTTTTTTGCAAACATTAAGCGCGCAAAATCAAGTAATTGCCGATCCTTTTTTATTGATGCTCTCGCGCATGATCGTCATGGTTGCCGATCATCATTATTCCAGCGAAGAAATCAGCGAAAAGGGACGCGATTGGGGAAAACAGCTTGCCGCCAATACGCACCCCAAACATCACGAAAAAATCAATCAATATCTCGATGAACATTTAATTGGCGTGGCAAAATCTGCCGCAGAATTTTGCCGACAATTGCCATTATTACATCATGATTTACCGCATCTCAAAGATCACGATTTTTTAGTTAAAGATACGGCGGAAACGGCTTTTATTTGGCAAAACAATGCCTTTAAAATGGCGGAACAATGCAGTAAAGAAAGCGAAACCAATGGTTTTTTTGGCATTAATATGGCATCAACCGGCAGCGGCAAAACCATCGCCAACGCCCGTATTATGTATGCTTTATCGGCGCGCGAAAAAGGCGCCCGCATCACAATTGCTTTGGGTTTACGGGTGTTAACGTTGCAAACGGGATTGAGTTTTCGCCGCAATTTAGATTTAAACGATCAAGAATTAGCGGTTTTAGTCGGCGGTTCAGCGCAAAAACAATTATTTGAATACACATCGCAAACGACCGCGGAAAAAGAAAACCTCAATCATAAAACGCCAAACGGCAGCGAATCAGCCGAATCTTGGTTTAATGAATATATTGATGCTGACGACAGCATTTTAGACGAATTGCCCAACAGCATTATCAAAGAACGTTCAGCGCAGCAATTGCTGGGCGCGCCGATTGTGGTTTGCACCATTGATCATTTAACGCCGGCTTCCGAAACGCCCCGCGGCGGCAAATATATTGCGCCGCTGCTGCGTTTATTAAGTAGCGATTTAATTTTGGATGAACCCGATGATTTCGATCAAAACGATTTGCCGGCATTATCGCGTTTGGTGCATTTAGCGGGATTATTGGGCACGCGCGTGTTGTTGTCTTCCGCAACATTGCCGCCAGACATGGTTTTTGGATTATTTACCGCTTATCACGCCGGACGCAAAATTTATAACGCGCAATTTGGCTATCCTCAACCCGAAATTCAATGCGCTTGGTTTGATGAACAGCATATTCAAACCAATGCTTGCGCGGATTTGGCGGCTTTTTCCGAAAAACATCAGCAATTTATTAAAAAACGCTGCGCTTTTTTAAACGAGCAACCGCCGCGCCGAAAAGGGGAAATCGTGGCAATCAATGCGCAATACGATCGCGAAGAACCTCAAGATTTTTATCAGCAAATTGCGCGACAATTATTACTTTTATCGCAAAAATATCATCAGCGTCATCACGTGAATGTGGAGCGCCATCAAATCAGTATTGGTTTGATTCGTATGGCAAATATTCAACCATTAATGGCAATCGCGCAGGCAATGCATCAAATCGATTCTTTAGAAAACGCGGAAGACTGTGTTTTTCATTTATGTTGCTATCATTCGCAGCAAGTTTTGGCGTTAAGAAACCGTTTGGAAACGCGGCTCGATGCTTTATTAACGCGCCATAATGCCACGCCGGAAACCTTTGCAAAAAATCCCGATATTGCCGCCGCTCTCAAAAAATTTCCCCAAAAAACGCATCATATTTTTATCGTACTTGCGACCGCGGTCGCCGAGGTGGGACGCGATCACGATTACGATTGGGCGCTGGTGGAGCCGAGTTCGATGCGTTCGATCATTCAATTGGCGGGACGCGTTTGGCGGCATCGTCCTTCCTTAATTGCCGATGAAGCCAATATTGGCATTTGGCAAAATAATATCCGTGCGCTGATCGATGCAAATGAAGATGCAAAAAAAATCGCTTTTACGTGTCCAGGTTTTGAAAGCAAAGATTATCATTTGGAAACTCATGATATGAATGAATTAATCGATAAGGCGGTTTTAAATAAAATTGACGCAGTCCGCCGTATTCATAAAGCAGAAGAGTTAGACCCGGAGAATTCTTTGCCTGATTTAGAGCATCGGGTGATGAAAGATTTAATGAATTGCGATAAACCTAACGTGGTTAATGCTTATTTTAGAAATGAACAAACTGCCAACCGCAGCCACGTGCATTTAAGCGTTTTAACGCCATTTCGCGACGGACGCGCTCAGGATATTTATATCGTAAAACCTGATGGTGATGATTTTGATATTTATATGCAAAAAAGCGTTGAACTGTACGGTTTTCAAAACGACAACACCAACAATTACACGATTACGCCTCAACGCATTGAAACGCCAGAAAATGCTGTGGTAACAGTTTGGTTGGAAAGCCGATTGGAAACAGTATTGAAAGAAATTCAGGAAAAAGTTTGCCCTGATTCTGATTGGCATGAAGTGGTGCAACGTTTTGCAACGGTAACGTTAGCAAGCGCACCTCGTCCCGGTGAATCCTTTGGTTATTATTTCGATGAACGCTTTGGTTTTTGGAAAAAATAAGCGTTTTTCCCCAAAGCGTTCACTTTAAAAATCCGCTTTTAAACTAATGAGCCGAAATATCGAGCAGTGCGGATATATTGATTGGTATAAGACATTTCGTTGTCATACCACGCCACAGTTTTTACCAATTGCGTTTCGCCGCTACCAAAAACGCGCGTTTGCGTGGCATCGAATAATGAACCTTCACTCATGCCGATAATATCGGTGGAAACGAGTTCCTCTTCGGTATAACCAAAGGATTCATTAACTGCCGCTTTCATCGCCGCGTTCACATCAGCAATGCTTACTTCTTTTTCTAAAAGGCACACTAATTCCGTCAACGATCCTGTTGCCACGGGCACGCGTTGCGCGGAACCGTCTAATTTGCCGTTTAATTCTGGAATGACCAAACCAATGGCTTTCGCAGCGCCGGTGCTGTTGGGCACGATATTCATCGCAGCAGCGCGCGCACGGCGTTTATCATTTTTACGATGTGAAGAATCGAGCGTATTTTGATCGCCAGTGTAGGCGTGGATTGTCGTCATCAAACCGCGCACAATGCCAAAACGTTCATGCAATACTTTCGCCATCGGCGCCAAACAGTTTGTTGTGCACGATGCGGCAGAAATAATCGTATCATCAGCGCGCAAAATATCGTGGTTAACGTTAAACACAACGGTTTTCACATCATTACCCGCCGGCGCCGAAATGATCACTTTTTTAGCGCCCGCCGCAAGATGCGCGCTGGCTTTTTCTTTAGAAGTAAACGCGCCCGTACAATCCAAAACAATATCAATGCCCAATTCGCCCCAAGGATAATTTTTGGCATCAGAAATTGCTAATAATTTCACGGTTTTACCGTTGACTACTAAATTGCCGTCAACAACTTTTGCTTCCCCCGTAAAACGTCCTTGCATCGTGTCATATTTAAATAAATGCAATAACATATCCGGCGGATTTAAATCATTAATCGCCACCACTTCTAAATCATCGTGTTGCAAAGCTTGCCGCAAAGACAAACGACCAATCCGACCAAATCCGTTAATTGCCAATTTAATTGTCATCATTTTTCCTTCATTAAAAGTCCTGCCGCGCATTGTAGGGCAAAATAGCGCAACTGTGAACGGATCCCACCGACAATAAAAAAACACTTCCGAAGAAGTGTTTTCAAGCTGTGACGCGATTATTGAAACCGCGCGACAAAACCCGCGTATCCGTCAATAAAATTGTGTAACAACGTTTTAACAGGCACGCTGATCACCTCGCCCGAAGCATCAAAAACGCCGTGCGTGATGCTAGAAATGCACACATTTTGCGGATAAGTCGGCATTGAAAGCGAACCGCGCGCCGCAATTGCCCGCAATTGATCGGCAACGCATGCGCCGCCGCTCATGCCGGCGCCTAACGTAATAATGCCTAACGGTTTTCCCAACCATTGGCTTTGTCCTGTAGGACGCGTTACCACATCAATGGCGTTTTTTAACATCGCCGTCATCGCGCCGTTATGTTCAGGACTCACCCACAAAACTCCCGCCGCTGCTTGAACCGCCGCACGCACGCGTTCATAAGCCGCCGGCGGATTTGCATCTAAATCCCGATCGTAGAGCGGCAAATCGCCAATTTCGACAATTTGCAACTTCAGCGTTGCTGGTGCAATTTTTTGTAAATAACGAACGACTAATCGGCTGTAAGACGTTTGGCTACTGCTGCCGATAAAAACCGCAATCGTTTGACTCATAACAGAGCTCCTCAAAAATGATGAGGCAAGATTATAAATTATTTATAAAAATAATGTCTTTCCGTTCGGTTAAATTAATAATTTAACGCTTTAATGCACGATGAAAACTGCCGTCCAACGCGGTCAACGTTCTAGGTAAAAATAAAAAACCATAACCACTTTCCCAGCTGACGCTTGCCGTATCAGCGGCAACTTCATTTCTCGCCGTGCGCACGGAATAAGGCGGAACGCTTTCCTCTAATGGTAAATGCCAACGCAAACCCGATAAACGAATCCCCGATAACGTATGCAACGCAAATAAACTGACTTTTGCCCCAATCGGCGCCGAAAAATGACACTGCAATTGATAACCAGCCACGAGCACCGCGGTTTCCAACCACATAATCACCGGCACCGAACAACGCGGCAAAACCCATAAATTAGCAAATGCATGATCGGCTTCTTTGCCGCCGGCGCCAATAATTTGCAGCGGCGCGTTGGGATAATGTTGCGCGCAATATTTCAGCGCGATTTCAAAATCGGTAAAATCAGTAAAATCTCTTGCGCTAGGTTGAATTACTTTAGTGGTGGGCGTTTCCACGGGCGGCGTTTTCGTGCTGTCAAAATCGCCCAAACAAATATCAGCCGTGCGGTGCAAATGCGTTAAATGCTGCAAACCGCCGTCCACCGCAATGATGCAATCTTCTTGCGCCGGCGGAAATAACGGTGCGGCAAATTCGCCAGAAAGCGATAACCAGACATGCTTATGATTCATGCGAACTCCATCAGTGCAAATAAATATCAAAACGCGTATTCGGCGCGTCAATACAATAGCGCGGCACTTGATTGCCTAAAGGAGGCGCCGTGTGCGGACGTTTAACCACCACACGCGCGCACCGCGTTCGCACCGTTTGCAAAAGTAATAAATTTTCGGCGGTGTCGCCGGCTTCGTCGTCCAGCAAAATATGCAAAATCGCCATTTCTTTTTTCACTTTGGCACTTTTTTGCCGCGGCGGATACATTGGATCCAAATAAATGGCATCAAATTGCGTTGATGTCGTGCGTAAATACTGGCAACTGTCTTGATAAACGAGCGTTAATTGCGCGGCAGTCGCCGCCGTTTCTGGTGTATTTTTTGCCAATTCAATGGCTTGTGCCAATAACGTATACAAATACGCCTGACGTTCACACAAAGTCACCTGAAAACCACGACACGCTAATAACCAACTATCGCGTCCCCAGCCGGCGGTGGCATCAAAAATGCGTTTACCGTTCATATTTTTAAACGCTTTCGGCAAATATTCTTTGCCGCCGCGGCGATAAAGCGTATCCGTAAAATCAATATGAATCGGTTTTTTATCGGTGCAACATAACGCCCAGCGCTGTTCATGTTTTGCCAAATAAAAGCCCTGCGGCGCGTGCTCTAGAATGTGGCAGGGCACGTGCTCCGGAAAATAAGGCGGACGTTCTTTGAGCGCAAAATAATCAGTCATGAGCGTGAAGCAAATCCAGCGGACGAGGATTGATGGGC
Source organism: Dichelobacter nodosus (assembly GCF_001263335.1). GTDB lineage: Bacteria > Pseudomonadota > Gammaproteobacteria > Cardiobacteriales > Cardiobacteriaceae > Dichelobacter > Dichelobacter nodosus. The sequence goes on along the minus strand of NZ_LGVW01000012.1, from coordinate 135,251 downwards.
GTAATCCGTGCGCGGGCTTGATCATCGCGTTGCTGCACTAATTGGCGCAAATAGGCATCGTCAATGTCGCCGGTGACATAACAACCATTAAAAACAGAACAATCAAATTCCTGCGGCGCTGATGAATCCGTTATCACCGCGGCTAATAAATCGGGCAAAGTTTGATAAATCACTTTATCGGCACCGATTAATGCCGCCACTTCATCGGTATCACGTTGATAAGCAATGAGTTCTTCATGCGTCGGCATATCAATGCCGTATACATTCGGAAAACGAACCGCCGGCGCGGCGCTCGCAAAATAGACTTTTTTCGCCCCCGATTCCCGCGCTAATTGAATGATTTGCTCGCTGGTGGTGCCGCGGACGATAGAATCGTCTACCAATAACACGTTTTTATCGCGAAACTCCAAAGGCAACGGGCTCAATTTTTGCCGCACGGAACGTTCTCGTTGCGCTTGTTCGGGCATGATGAAAGTGCGCCCGATATAGCGGTTTTTCATAAAGCCTTCGCGAAATTCAACGCCTAAATGTTTCGCCAGCGCTAATGCTGCGGGGCGACTGGTATCCGGAATGGGAATAACGGCGTCAATATCGTGATCTGCCCATTCTTTTTGAATTTGTTGCGCGAGTTTTTCGCCCATGCGCAAACGCGCTTTATAAACGTTAATGCCGTCGATGGTGGAATCGGAGCGCGCGAAATAAACGTATTCAAAAATACACGGAACCCGTTTGGCGTGTTCGGCACAAATTTCGCTGAAAAAGCGACCGTCTTCCGTGATGATAATGGCTTCTGCCGGCGCCAAATCGCGCACAATGCGAAAGCCCTGCGCTTCTAATGCCACGCTTTCGGAAGCAACCATATATTCTTTACGACCTTGCGCATCTAAACGTTCGCCGTAAATTAAAGGACGAATGGCATAAGGATCGCGAAAAGCAATTAATCCATAACCGCTGATCATGGCAACAACGGCATAAGCGCCTTTAACGCGTTGATGCGTGCGGCGAATAGCTTGGAAAATATGATCAGAAGTCAGCGCTGTAGAACGCGTTTGGCTTAATTCGTGGGCAAAAATATTGAGCAATACTTCCGAATCCGAGCAAGTATTGATGTGGCGGAAATGCGTTTCTTGCACTTCTTTCATCAGCGTTACGGCGTTGGTTAAATTGCCGTTATGCGCTAAAACGATGCCGTACGGCGAATTAACGTAAAGCGGTTGCGCTTCGGCGGAGCTGGAGGTGCCGGCGGTGGGATAACGCACGTGCGCAATGCCCATTGTGCCGTATAAACGTTGCATATCTTCTTGCTTGAAAACATTGGCAACTAATCCATTGTTTTTGTGCATAAAAAAACGACCGTGCACGCTGGTAACGATGCCGGCGGCATCTTGACCGCGGTGCTGAAGCATAATTAATGCATCATATAACGCTTGATTAACGGGGCTGCAAGCGACAATTCCCACAATGCCACACATAAATTCTCCTTAAAAAATAGATAACTACAGCTAAATGCGCGTTTAAATCACTTGCGAAAAACGATGCGGATTTTGCGGCGATAAATAGCGGTCAAAAACCATAGCAATATTACGAATAAACAAACGACCGACCGGCAAAACGATTAAAGTTTCTGTCGTCAGTTCAATTAATGCGTCGTCCGCAAATGTCGTTAACTGTTGCCATTCGGGCGCGAAATATTTTTGCGCATCTCGCTGATAATGGATACTTAATTGTGCTAAATCCAGCCGCAAATTGCACATAATTTGCATAATGGCATCGCGGCGCATGCGATCGTCAAGCGTGAGCATAATCCCGCGCATGACGGGCAAACGTTGCTCATCAAGCGCTTGGTAATAGTTTTGACGGGATTTTTCATGCTGACTGTAGCAATGATGCACTTGCGAAATGGCGCTGATGCCAAAACCGAGTAAATCGCATTGGGAAAAAGTGGAATAACCTTGAAAGTTGCGATACAAAGTGCCGTTTTTTTGATGCGTAACGAGCGTATCTTCGGGTTTGGCAAAATGATCCAAGCCGATAAATTCATAACCCGCGCCGGTTAATTGATTAATCGTGGTTTCTAAAATGGCTAGTTTGCTGTGACTGTCGGGCAAATCGTCGGCATTAATTTGTTTTTGCGCGCCGAATAAAGTTGGCATATGCGCATAGTTATAAACGGCTAAACGATCCGGATTTAAACGCACAACATCTTCAAGCGTTTTTGCAAAACGCGCCGGCGTTTGCAGCGGTAATCCATAAATTAAATCAACGGAAAGCGATTGATAAGCCAAAGCGCGCGCTTCATTCATCAATTGCGCAATTTCTTCGAGCGGCTGCACACGGTTCACCACTTTTTGCACGGCTTCCTGCGTATCTTGAATACCAAAACTCAAGCGATTAAAACCCAATTGCCGCAAATGCGCTAAATAGGCTTTATCAACCGTGCGCGGATCAATTTCAATGGATAATTCGCTTTCTTCCGCGGAAGCAAAAGTAAAATGATCGTATAAAAATGCCATTAAATCAGATTGTTGTTCGGGCGTGAGAAATGTGGGCGTGCCGCCGCCTAAATGCAGTTGCACAACTTTTCGTGAAGCATCAATGTGCGCGCTTTGCCGTTCGATATCGCGGCGCAAATAATCCAAATATGCGGCGGCGTGTTCGCGTTTTTGTGTAATGATTTTATTGCAGGCGCAGTAGTAGCAAACGTGTGTGCAAAAAGGGATATGAATATAAAGCGATAAATCTTTTTTATGCTGATTACTTTCTTGCAGCTGCGCAAGATAATCTTGTTCACCAAAATGTTCATGAAATTGCACGGCGGTGGGATATGAAGTGTAACGCGGACCCGTCATGCGGTATTTTTCAATCAAAGCCGCATCAAAATAATGAGTCATAATTCTCCTTTTTGGCGCTGCATTAAAAATATAAAGGCGTGCAAATTATCATAAAACACAAGTAATGCACGATTTTTTCACGGTTTACGGTTTTATGCGGTAACCACAAAGCGCCAAACGCAAAAAATAGCAGCATTGATATTTTATTTTTTTCATAAATCAAACGAATTGCTGACAAAAAATAAAAGAACGCGTATTTTGTCGTATGAAATGAATCACAAAACGTGATGATTTTGCGCGAAATTCATCGGCGCAGATTTTCCATAATCAGGAGTTATTGATGTTGAAATTATATTATTTAGCGGGCGCGTGCTCATTGGTGCCGCACGTGGCTTTGGAGTGGACTAAAGCGCCTTATGAAGCAGAGGTGATGACGCACGCAAAATTAAAATCGCCAGCATATTTGGCATTAAATCCACAAGGTGCCGTACCGTTATTGCAAGATGGCGATTGGGTTTTGGCGCAAAATAGCGCGATTTTGCATTATTTAGATGCACTTTATCCGCAGGCGCATTTATTTGGCAGCGGCGATATTAAAAGTCAGGCGAAAGCGCGGCAATGGCTGGCGTTTGCCAATACTGATGTTCATAAAGTTTTTAGCATGTTATTTCACCCCGCGGCAATTGCCGCCGAACACGATGCGCAAACGGAAGTGCGCGCGCGGGCAACGGAAAAAGCATTATCACTTTTGGAGCCCGTTAACCGTGTATTGAGTGAACAACCTTATTTAACGGGAGAATTGACGATTGCTGATGTGTATTTTTACGTTATTTTGCGTTGGGCACGGGCATTAAAATTGGATACCGCGGCTTTTTCGGCGCTCGCTGATTTTTATCAACGCGTGGAAGACGATGCCGGTGTGAAAAATGTTTTACGGCAAGAAGGTTTATAAACTTTTTTGCGCACAAAACCGCCTGCGGGCGGTTTTTTTATTGTGTTTTGCGCTGTTTTTAATGGTTTTTTAGAAAAAAGCTTATTTTTACTTAGTGCAACGGAAATTTGCTCATTTTTTATTTGTCAATTTTGTTATTTATTTTTCCTTATTTCTTTTTTTCTTGACCGAAAACGGCAATTATTAGATTATTTATTAGTTTCAATGAGTTATATTTTTATTTTACCTTAATTTTATTTTATGATTTTATGCTGCTATGCAGCAATTATGATTTTGGATTATAAAATTCAATATTTTTTCGTAATCTATTGAATTAAAACAATAAATAATATGGATAAAGTTTAATGTAAAAAATCATTATTCTGATTGACGCGTTGCAGCAACAACCCTATAATGCACCCCGACATCATCGATGTTATCTCCTCTATATCCTCCTTTGGTGGTTGTTGGCCGGTTTAAAAAAACCGGCTTTTTTTTTGCGCAAAAAAAAGTCGACCGCAGTCGACTTGAAAATAAAAAAGCGCTTTACAACTATCGTCGGTGTAATTCGGCAATCAGCATCAATATAACGCCCAAAGTAATGGCAACATCAGCAAGATTAAAGACCGGCCAATAAAAAGTACGGTAATGCCATTGAATAAAATCAATGACATAACCATAAACCACGCGATCGTATAAATTACCCACGGCGCCGCCCAAAATGCAGGCATAACTCACGCTCATCAACCAATGATGGCTTTTTGTGAGCAATGTCATAATCAACCACAGCGCCACAATGCCGGCGAATCCCGCAAATAACCAACGCTGCCAACCGCCGGCGCGCGCTAAAAAGCTAAAAGCCGCGCCGTGATTAAACGCTAAAATAAAATTCATATAGGTGTTGACAACAATTTTCCGTGCTCCCAATTCGGTCAGCGCCCAATATTTGCTGTAATAATCAGCGAGAAAACACGCAACGCTGATGAGAAAAAACGCCGAACGTTTTGCCCAATTCATCACGCAAATCTCCTCAATTCGCCACCGCCGTCAACGTTTTCAATGCAGCGTTTGCATAAAGTTGGGTGCTGGTGATCGGTGCCAACATCGGGCAAATAATGCCAACAACGTTCGCATTTTTCGCCGATCGCGTGCTGCACTTCAATGGACAATGCCGCGCTTGGTTGTACGTTAACCGCCGAAACAATCAAAATAAAGCGCAATTCTTGTTCGAATCGCGCCGCAATTTCATATTCTTGCGGCGGCAAATGTAATACCACCATCGCTTCTAACGAACCGCCGATAATGCCTTGATTACGCGCTTTTTCTAATGCGGCGTTGACTTTTTCCCGCAATTGCAACAGCAATTCCCAATCGTGCATCGATAAAAAATCATCGTTAAGCGGTTGCAATCCTTCATAAAATTTTGTTAAAAACACTGATTCTTCGCGTTTCCCTGGTAAATACCGCCAAATTTCTTCCGCGGTAAACGATAAAATCGGCGCCAGCCAACGCACCATTGCTTCAATAATATGAAAAATCGCGGTTTGCGCCGAGCGCCGCGCTAACGCATTTTGCGCCACGGTATATTGTCGGTCTTTAATCACGTCCAGATAAAATCCGCCCAACATCACGGAACAAAAATTAAAAATTTCTTGATAAATCAAATGAAAATCGTAAGAAACATACAATTTTTTGATTTTTTCTTGCAAATCGTGCGCCACCGCAATCACGTAACGATCCAACGGCAGCAGTTTTTCATAAGCAACGCTATTTTTTTCCGGATCAAAATCGTGCAAATTCGCCAATAAAAAGCGGCAAGTATTACGCATGCGACGATAAGCATCAGCGCGTTGATTCAAAATATTGGGCGATAAACTCACTTCCGCCGTGTAATCCGCAGAGGCAACCCATAACCGCAAAATATCCGCGCCTAACGTTTTAATCACTTGATTGGGATCAACAACGTTACCTAATGATTTGCTCATTTTGCGCCCGTCTTCATCAACGGTAAAACCGTGTGTTAACAAAGCTTTATAAGGCGGTTTACCGGTAATAGCGCTGGCGGTTAATAAGGAAGAATGGAACCAACCGCGGTGTTGGTCAGAACCTTCTAAATATAAATCCGCGGGATACGATAATTCCGCGCGTTTTTTTAAGACGGAATAATGCGTGGTGCCGGAATCAAACCAAACATCTAAAACATCATTGAGTTTTTCGTAACGATCAACTTCTTTTCCGGAAAGCAAAGTATCAAGCGATAATTCATACCACGCTTCCACGCCTTTTTGCTCAATAGCTGATGCCGCTTTATCCATAATATTCACAATATCGGGGTGCAATTGTCCGGTTTGTTTATCCACCACAAAACACAACGGCACGCCCCAATAACGTTGACGCGAAATGCACCAATCCGGACGATGAGCAATCATATTAAGCAGGCGCGGTTTGCCCCAATCCGGCGTAAACGCAACTTCATTTAGTCCGTCCAACGCTTTTTGCCGTAATCCCGCTTTATCCATACTGATAAACCATTGCGTGGTCGCGCGGTAAATCGTCGGCGTTTTATGGCGCCAACAATGCGGATAACTATGTGTGATTTTTTCCACGGCAATCAAACGGTTTTGCGTTTGCAATAATTCGATAATCTGCGGTTCGGCGGCAAAAATATGTTGACCGGCAAAATGCGGCGTATCGTCGTTATAAAGACCGTTACCCAAAACGCAATGAATCAGATCAATGCCATATTGTTGACAAACGTCATAGTCTTCAACACCGTGCGCCGGTGCGGTATGAACGCAGCCCGTTCCGGCATCTAAAGTAACGTGCGTGCCGTTGATGAGTAAAACATCGCGATCGATAAACGGGTGGCGCAACATTAAACGATCTAAATCTTTACCGAGCGCGCGTCCGCAAATGCGCCAATCGGCAGATTTTTTCCAACGACTTTTCAGCGCCGGAATCAGTTCTTCAGCAACAACGCAATACCAGCCTTCAATCTCAACCAAAACATAATAAAATTCAGGGTGAATACTGACGGCAACGTTGGCAGGCAATGTCCACGGCGTCGTCGTCCAAATAACAACGTCAACAGCAGCAGGCACAACGTCAGCGTGCATTATTTTTGCCAGCGCGGCAACGTCTTTCACGGCAAAAGCAACATCAATGGAATAAGACGTTTTATCCTGATATTCCACTTCCGCTTCCGCTAATGAAGAAGCGCAATCAAAACACCAATTAATCGGTTTAAAACCTTGGGTAACGTGTCCAGCAGCTACAATATCGCGCAGCGCACGCACAATTTGCGCTTCGGTTTCAAAATTCATGGTTAAGTAAGGTTGATCCCAAAAACCAAAAATGCCCAAGCGCATAAAACCATCTTTTTGCAATGCAACTTGTTCAGCAGCATAACGGCGACATGCCGCGCGGAATTCCGTAGCAGAAACTTTTTGATTGGGTTTACCGATTTTTTGTTCAACTTTTTGTTCAATCGGCAGCCCGTGACAATCCCAACCGGGAACGTAAGGACTGTTATAACCGAGCAAATGCCGCGATTTGATAATGATGTCTTTTAAAATTTTATTGAGCGCGTGCCCCACGTGAATTTGTCCATTTGCATAAGGCGGGCCGTCATGGAGCATAAAAGTAGGACAATCGGCAAAAGCTTCGCGTTGTTTACGATAAATTTCGTGTTCCTGCCACCAGCGCAATTGTTCGGGTTCGCGCTGGGCAAGATTGCCGCGCATCGGGAAATCAGTTTGAGGAAGATTGAGGGTGTGTTTGTAATCTGCCATTTTTTTGCCTTTAAGGAGTTTGTGCGGCGATAACGCTTTGTGCTGCCGCAATATCTTGATGAATTTGATCACTAAGCGCCTGCATATTTTCAAATTTCTTTTCCGTCCGCAAAAACTGCATCACAGCAATTTGTACGCGGCAACCGTATAAATGAAACGCTTGAGATACGCCGTGAGAATCAGGGAGAAGATGAACTTCCCATTTACGCTGTTGACCGGAAAAAGTCGGCGCCGTGCCGAGATTGGCAACCGCCCAATGCCACTGTTGAGGCGCTTTACAACGGCGCAGTTTTACCACATAGACGCCATCTGGTAAACACCAATACGGGGAAACGTGAATATTTGCCGTAGGCACGCCTATTTTTCTGCCGCGCGCGGCGCCAGCGCGCACCAAACCCGTAAACGTGAGCGCGTGTCCGAGCAAATGCGTTGCTTCATCAAGCCGATGTTGCAACAAAGCTTGACGAATCCGCGAGCTGGAAATGCGCGCCTGCTCATCGGCAACCGTTGCCAGCGCGGCAATTTTCAGCGCGTTTTTAGACATTTTGCGCAGTAAATCAACGTTGCCTGCACCGCGATAACCAAAACGAAAATCGTCGCCTACTAATAACGCGCGTAAATCTAATTGGTTAAATAAATAAGTTTGCACAAAATCTTCCGCCGCTAATTGCATAAAAGACGGCGTAAACGGCACCAAAATCCAGTCTTCAATGCCATATTTTTCTAAAAAATACGCGCGATCGTGAATGGTAGATAAAAATTGCGGCGCTTGTTGACGCGTTAATTGTCGTGGGTGCGGATAAAAACTCATCGCCGTTAAAACAAGTTTTTGCGGCGCTGCCATTTCTTGTAGACAACTGATCATTTTTTGATGTCCGCGATGAACGCCGTCAAAATTGCCAATCATCAGCACCCGCGGTGCCGTTAAATGAAAACGCGTAGTGCAGCGGTAAATCTTCATGAAACGCAACCTTTTTTATTGAATATCAAAGCTGCGCGCGGTGTTGGTTTAAAAAAGTGCATGAGCTCTCTTTTTATCTGCCGGAAAACAAAAAACAGCGCGCCCAACGAACGTCGGGCGCAGCAAAAAATATGCTTGATAAAAATCAATAAACAGATTGATAAGCCGCCTGCGGATTATTTTGATCGATGGCTTTAATGTAGACTTCAACGCGGCGATTTTGTGCGCGTCCATCAGGCGTTGCATTGTTTGCGCGCGGATAATTTTGTCCGTAACCTTTGCTTAAAATGCGTTGCATATTAACGCCTTGTTGCATCAAATATTGCGCGGCAGAATTTGCGCGGCGTTCTGATAATCCTTGATTATAAGCGGCTCTGCCGGTGCTATCGGTATGACCATAAATGTGGACGATCGTTTGCGGATATTGATTCATCGTTTGCGCAACGCTGTTTAAGGTTTGATAAAAATTCGGGCGAATTTGATACTCATCAGTAGCAAACAAAACGTCTCCAGGAATATTCAGTTGCAAAGTGCCTTGATCAATTCGTTGTACATTAATCCCCGTTCCTTGAACTTGTTGCTGCAATTGTTGCTGTTGTCTGTCCATATAATTGCCGATTGCCGCACCCGCCAGCGCGCCCGCCGCCGCGCCTACATAACGACCATTGTCATCATTGAGTTGATGTCCTAAAACGCCGCCGGCTAACGCGCCAACTGCCGTGCCAATCGCTGCAGATTGATTCGCGCTCAAACCGCCACCGTTAGAAACACAACCCGAAATCATGAAAGCTGCAATGCTTGCTGTTAAAACAATTTTTTTCATCTGATTTTCCTTAAAATTTTTGTCTACCTCATTCATGCGCGCATTCAACGCGTCGCATAAAAATCTACGCTTTACCATTGAGTTTTCTGGGCTTTTGCCGTCCTATGGTTTGAAAAGCGTATAATTGCGGCATTATCCGCGATTGGCTGCGGCGTCTCAACCTAAAAATTGTTACTTTTTCATGCACGATACAGTTTCAAAATCTTTTAATTGGCGCGGTATTGCGTGGTCTTTGTTGTCAACGCTTAATTTTGCGCTGATGGGCGTTTTAATCAAAGCCTGTTACCAACATTTTTCCTTTCATTCCAATGAACTGATTTTTTGGCGCACGATGCCAGCGGTTATTTTTTTAAGCGTAACCGCGGTAATTCGTCGGCAAAATTTGCGCACACGTTATCTTAGTAAACATTTAAGCCGCAGTCTTTCCGGCACCATTTCGATGATGCTCTTTTTTTATGCGGTGGCACAATTACCGCTCGCAACAGCAACCACTTTGAGTTACACCTCATCGCTTTCTTTAGCATTGTTATCCTTTATTTTTTTAGGCGAACACATTGCGCGTTTAACGATTTTTGCCTTATTACTGGGCTGCGCGGGCGTTGCCGTATTATTGCGTCCGGCGTTTGCTGATGGCAGCTCGATCGGGATTGTCGCGGCTTTAGGCAGTTCATTATTGGCAGGTTGGGCTTATTTACAATTGCGGCAAATGACCGAAATTAATGAACCGGCATGGCGGATCGTGTTTTATTTTTCTCTCGTCAGCATGATTGGCGCCGCGCTCGGCGCCACGCTACAAGGTTGGCATCTGCCGCCTTTATCTACCTTGCCTTATCTTGCCGGCATTGCTGGTTCGGCATTAATTGCACAATTTGCGCTCACGCGTGCCTACGCCGCCGGCCCTAAATTTACCGTTGCCGCCATGTCTTATTTAACGGTGGCATTTTCGGCATTATTATCAGCGCAATTTTTCGGCGAAACGTTAAATGCGCCCAAAATCATCGGCATGATTATTATCGTATTTGCAGGAATTTTAACGGCTTATTCGGGCAGAAAAAGTTAATGCACTTGATGAAAATGAAGCACCAAAAAATCAAGTTTTTTCACAATGCGATATAAATCATCGGTAGATTCAGCGCAGCCTTTCCACGCTTCTTCAGCAATCGGCAATAAACCGCTCGCCGCCGGCAACGCTTGATAAACTTCCATAAATTGCAACATTTTGGGAATATAAACCCATTGCAACCATTCGGTAAACGTTAACGTATCAACGCAAAACGGCTGCACGCTGGCTAATGCCGCTTTTGGCGGCGGATTTTCTTGCCACCAATCGATCGTTTTTAAAGCCTGTTCTAACTCCTGCAAAGTCAAACGCATTTCAGCAAGTGCTGCGCGGTTCATCGATTACTCCGGTTAAGAAAACCGTTATTTTAGCGATAGACGCGTTCAGCGTTCAAAAAAGCCCGCGTGCGGATTTTGGATTCCAGTCTGATAAAATTGCCGCCGAATACGATTTATTAAGGATTTTCCTCATGAAAATAGGATTACTGGGCGGCGGACAATTAGGACGCATGTTTTTACAAGCAGCGGCAAATTATCCATTTACAATTAAAGTGTTAGATCCCCAAGCGGACGCGCCGTGTGCGCATTTATGCGATGAATTCGTGCAAGGTGATTTTCGTGATGAAGAAACGGTGGTCGCTTTTGGTACGGATTGCGACGTGATCGGCATTGAAATTGAACACGTCAGCGTCGCCGGTTTACGCCGTTTGCAAGCGATGGGCAAAAAAGTGCTGCCCGATCCGGAAATATTAGCCATCATTCAAGATAAAGGCGTACAAAAACAATTTTACGAACGCCATCATTTACCGACCGCGCCTTTTTATTTAATTGAACGTAAAACAGACATCGATTTAAACCGCATTCCGCTTCCTTTTGTGCAAAAAACGCGTACCGGCGGTTACGACGGCAAAGGCGTGCAAATCATATGCCGGCAGGAAGATTTAGCTCAATTGTGGGACGTTCCCTCAGTGATTGAAGCTTTATGTCCTATTGCGCAGGAAATTGCGGTGATCGTGTTGCGCGATGAAAAAGGCAGCACAAAAGCTTATCCGGCAGTAGAAATGGTTTTTGATCCACAATTAAATCTGGTTGACGTAGTACGCATGCCAGCAATGATCGCGCCTCATTTATTAAAAGAAGCCGAACGATTGGCGTTAACGCTCGCCGATGCTTTTGCGCACAGCGGCATTTATGCAGTGGAAATGTTTGTCACCAAACACGGCGCCGTGTGGCTCAACGAAACCGCCTGCCGCGTACACAACAGCGGTCATTTAACTATTGAAGCCTGTTATCACTCACAATTCGATCAATTATGGCGTTTGCTGGCAGGACAACCTTTGGCATCGGTTGCGCAACATACGCCCGCCGCGATGATTAACATTGTTGGCGCGGAACATCATTGTGGACGCGCAAAAATGGCGCATTTGCACGAACTTTTAGCGTTAGAACACGTTTTTGTGCATTGGTACGGCAAAACGCAAACGCGCGCCGGACGCAAAATGGGACACGTTACCATCGTGGCAAAAGACAGCGCCGCCGTTGATGAGAAAGTGGTCGCCGTTAAAAAATTTGTCGATGTTATTGCAGAAAAGGAATAAATCATGACTCAAGCATTAGTTGGCATTGTGATGGGCAGCGACAGCGATTTAAAAATCATGGCTGATGCGGCAAAAATCTGCACCACATTCCATATTGATTACGAATTAACCATTGTTTCCGCGCATCGCACGCCCGAACGTTTACTCGATTACGGCAAAACCGCTGCCGAACGCGGTTTAAAAGTGATCATCGCCGGCGCCGGCGGCGCAGCGCATTTGGCGGGTATGTTAGCGGCGGTCACACCTTTGCCCGTTATCGGCGTGCCGATTTTGTCGCGCAATTCCATTGACGGCTGGGATTCGATTTTATCAACGCTACAAATGCCTAACGGCGTGCCCGTGGCAACGGTAGCGTTAAATGCGGCAAAAAATGCAGGTTTATTGGCGGCAAGAATGTTAGCCGCACACGATGAACATTTGTTAGCTGCCATGATCGCTTATCAAAATCAAATGACGGCAGACGTTTTAGAAAAAGCCGCGCGTTTAAAAGCGGATTATCCCTGCGCTTACGCATCATCGCCGCGCAATCGTTAAACCATCATGGAAAAAATCATCATTCGCGGGGCGCGCACCCATAATCTGAAAAATATCGATCTTGATTTACCGCGCAATAAAATGATCGTCATCACGGGTTTATCGGGGTCGGGCAAATCGTCATTGGCTTTTGATACGATTTACGCCGAAGGGCAACGCCGTTATGTGGAAAGTTTATCGGCGTATGCGCGGCAATTTTTATCGGTAATGGATAAGCCGGAAGTCGATCATATTGAAGGATTATCGCCGGCGATTTCGATCGAACAAAAATCCACCAACCATAATCCGCGCTCCACCGTGGGCACGATTACCGAAATCCACGATTATTTACGGTTATTATTTGCGCGCGTTGGCATTCCGAATTGTCCCAAACACGGCAGCGCGCTCAATGCGCAAACGATTTCGCAAATGGTAGATACGATTTTCACTTTTCCTGCAGAAAGCAAAGTGATGTTGGTGGCGCCGTTGGTGAAAGATCGCAAAGGAACGCACGCCGAATTATTCGATGAATTGCGGCAGCAAGGATTTGTGCGCGTATACATCGATAATGAACTTTATGAATTAGACGCGTTACCCGAACTCGATGGCAAAAAAAATCATCATATCGGCGTGGTTGTCGATCGTTTTGCCATTCGCCGCGAACATCAACAACGCTTAGCGGAATCTTTGGAAACCGCGCTCCAATTAGGCGATGGGATCGTGCAACTGATCGCGCTGGATCATACGTTTGAACATACTTTTTCGGCTCAATATGCCTGCCCAGAATGCGGTTGGTCGTTAAAAGAACTCGAGCCGCGCATGTTTTCTTTTAATAGCCCGCACGGCGCTTGCCCTCATTGCGATGGTTTGGGTGTACACGTTTTTATCGATCCGGAAAAAGTGGTGATGTATCCCGAACGTTCGCTTGCCGCCGGCGCAGTACGCGGTTGGGATCGCAAAACACCTTTTTTTTATCGACAAATTTCGGCGCTGGCACAGCATTATCACTTTGATACGGAAGAAACGGCTTTTATGCATTTGCCACAAAACGTGCAAAATCTCGTTTTATACGGCGGCGGTGCGGAAAAAATTCCGATGCCAGACGGGCGCGGAAAAACGCGTTTGAGTACGTGGGAAGGCGTTATTAACGCGATGAATCGCCGTTATCATGAAACCGATCTCGATAATGTGCGTGAAGTGTTGCAGCGGTTTTTAACGCAAGAAATTTGTCCACATTGTCAGGGCAGCCGCCTCAATGAAGCCGCGCGCAACGTTTTCGTTGCCGATAAAAATTTGCCGGCAATCAACGAACTTTCCATTGCTGACGCCTATCTTTGGATTAAAAACGTACAACTAGACGGCGCGCGCGCCGCAATTGCCGACAAAATCGTGCAAGAAATTAAAAACCGTCTCCAGTTTTTAATTGATGTGGGTTTAAATTATCTTTCTTTGGCACGCAGCGCGGAAACGTTATCCGGCGGCGAGGCGCAACGCATTCGTTTAGCGTCACAAATTGGCGCCGGACTCGTCGGCGTGATGTATGTTTTAGATGAGCCCTCCATCGGGCTCCATCAGCGCGATAATGCGCGTTTATTGCGTTCTTTATTAAATTTACGCGATTTAGGCAATACGGTTATCGTTGTTGAACACGATGAAGAAGCCATTCGCGCGGCAGATTATGTGGTCGATATTGGCGCGGGTGCGGGCGTTTATGGCGGATCAGTGGTCGCGCGCGGCACGCCCAAACAAATTGAACGTTTTACGGCTTCACTAACCGGAGATTATTTATCCGGACGCAAACGTATTGCCGTTCCTGAAAAACGCGTCGCCATCGATAAAAACTGCCTCGTGTGCATCAAAGGCGCGCGCGGTCATAATTTGCAAAACGTTGATTTAACAATACCGGTGGGATTGTTGACTTGTATCACCGGCGTTTCCGGCAGCGGTAAATCGACTTTAATTAATGATACGTTTTCCCGTGCGGTGCATCAGCATTTGCATCACAGCCGCGAGGTGCCGGCGCCGTTTGACAGCATCAGCGGTTTGGAAGCGTTTGACAAAATTATCACCATCGATCAAAGCCCGATTGGACGCACACCGCGATCTAATCCGGCAACGTATACTGGCATTTTTACGCCGATTCGCACGTTGTTTGCCGCCACGCAGGAAGCCCGCGCGCGCGGTTATTCGATTGGGCGGTTTTCTTTTAATTTAAAAGGCGGACGTTGCGAATCGTGCCAAGGCGATGGCGTTATTAAAGTTGAAATGCATTTTTTGCCTGATGTTTTTGTACATTGCGATGTGTGCGGGGGAAAACGTTATAACCGCGAAACGCTGGAAATTACGTATAAAGGTAAAAATATTCACGAAGTTTTAGAAATGACGGTGGTGGAAGCATTAGCATTTTTCGACGCCATTCCCGTGCTCAAACAAAAATTGCAAACGTTAATCGATGTGGGTTTGAGTTATTTGCGTTTGGGACAAAATGCCGTAACGCTTTCCGGTGGCGAAGCGCAGCGCATTAAACTTGCGCGCGAACTCGCTAAACGCGATACCGGTCGCACGCTCTATATTTTGGACGAACCGACCACGGGACTTCATTTTCATGACGTTAATCAATTACTTATAGTTTTACAACGCTTGCGTTCAAACGGCAATACGATTGTGGTTATCGAGCATAATTTAGATGTAATTAAAACCGCGGATTGGATTGTTGATTTAGGGCCTGAAGGCGGCAGCGGCGGCGGCAGAATTATTGCCGAAGGAACGCCGGAAACGGTTGCCCAAAATCCAAACAGTTATACGGGACAATTTCTGGCAAAAATATTGTCAGCAAAATAATGCAATAACAATTTTTTAGTGAGGATAATCATGTTGATGATGATATGCGCCGGCGCGGTCGCGGGATTATTAGCGGGATTATTTGGCATCGGCGGCGGCATGATTTTAGTGCCGGCGATTTTAACCATTATGAATAGCCAAAATATTCCCAGCCATGGTTACGCGCAACATCTCGCTATTGGCAGCTCTTTTGCAGTGATGATGTTTACCTCTTTTTCCAGTACGTACGCGCAATATCGTAAAAAATCCGTGGCGTGGCAGGCTTTTTTTGCGCTCGCGCCGGCGCTCGTTTTGGGCGCGATTGTGGGCGCGGTCGTGGCGCAATACGTGCCTAATTTTGCGTTACAAATTATTTTCGTGATTTTTGCCACGACTGTTGCCGTGCGCAGTTTGCTCAATATTACGCCCAAAGCCACGCATCAATTGCCCAAAAATCATATTTTATGGGCGATTGGTACTTTTTTCGGAATTTTATCCAGTTTGGTGGGTATTGGCGGCGGTTCTTTGGTGGTGCCGTTTTTAGTGTATTGCAATATTGATATTCACCGCGCCGTGGGCACTTCTTCCGCTTTGGGCTGGATTATCGCGATTACGGGCGCCGTCGGTTACGCCTTTTCGGGATTTTCGGTGCCCGATTTGCCGCCGCATTCGCTCGGTTTTATTTATTTGCCGGTGGTGCCGATTTTGGCGTTAACTACCGTTATTTTTGCGCCCATCGGTGTGCGTCTTTCGCATCGTTTATCGTCGCCGGCGTTGAAAAAAGGATTCGGGATTTTATTACTATTTATTGCCGGCAAAATGTTGTTACGCGTTTTTGCCAGCGCATAAAAAAGCGGGCAAAAACCCGCTTTCGTCGTGATTAATTAAAATATTTTAGGCATCATCGCCGCTGGTGACGGAAGAAAAAATATTAAAGCCGGCATCTACATAGGTAATTTCTCCAGTAATGCCGCTTGCTAAATCCGAACACAAAAACGCCGCGGTATTACCCACTTCTTCAATCGTTACGCAACGTTTTAACGGCGCCGTTTTTTCAAAACCTTTGAGCATTTTGCGAAAATCTTTAATGCCAGACGCCGCCAGCGTACGAATGGGACCGGCGGAAATGCCGTTAACGCGAATGCCATCTTGTCCCAAATCTGCCGCTAAATAACGAATGGAGGCTTCCAAACTGGCTTTTGCCAATCCCATTAAATTGTAGTTGGGAATAGCGCGCACCGCGCCTAAATACGTTAATGCCAGCGCCGCGGCATTTCTTTCTTTCATTAAAGGATAAGCGTATTTCATCAATTGCGGAAACGAATAAGCGCTGATTTCGTGGCTTAATAAAAAGTTTTCGCGACTGACGCCGTTTAAAAAACGTCCTTCAATGGCTTCTTTGGGCGCAAACGCGATGGCGTGAACGAGTCCATCTAAATAACCCCATTGTTTTTCTAAAGTGGCAAAAGCGGCGCTGACTTGTTCTTCATTGCACACGTCTAACGGCAGAAAAATCGAGGCGCCAAATTCCGCGCCCATTTTTTCTACGCGTTCTTTTAACCGTTCATTTTGATAGGAAAAAGCCAGTTCCGCGCCTTCTCGATGCATTGCCTGCGCGATGCCGTATGCAATGGATAAATTGCTCGCCAAACCCGTAATGACTATTTTTTTACCTGCTAAAAAACCCATTTCAAGTCCTTTGTTTGATTTTTTGTTGTCAGCTGATTATTGTAGCGGCGCCGCTTCTGGCGGTCTATGGCTACTTGCTTGCGCGCTCATTTTCTGCCGCGGCGTTGCCGTTATCCGTATTTTTTTCAAAAAGGAATCATCATGCGCTTATTTGCCGATTGCCACAGTTGCCTTCCGTTACACGGCGACACCGATTTTGCACAATTACGCCTGCATTATGACGCCGGCGTGCGTTATGTATCGATTAACGTTGGCATGGATATGAATCCACTCGCGCAAATTATGACCACTTTAGCCGGTTTTCGCGCGCAAATTGCCGCTTCTGATTGGCTCGTGCAAGCAAATTGTTATCAAGATATTGTTGATGCTTTTGCGCAACAAAAGTTAGCCGTTTCTTTTGATTTGGAAGGCGCGCTGCCGTTGATGGGTTCAACGGAAATGATCGCGTTGTATCACGATTTAGGCGTGCGGCAAATTCATTTAGCGTATAACCGCAATAATTTATGGGCAGGCGGCGCGCACGATGAAAGCGAACAAGGATTAACCGCTGCCGGCGAGCAATTCGTTCGCGCGATTCATGCGCACGGCATTTTGATGGATTTAAGCCATAATTCCGAAAAAACCGCTTTGGATATTTGCGCATTGAGCCGCGATTTAAATCGTCCCGTACTTTATAGTCACGCCAATCCGCGGGCAAAAGTCGATCATCAACGAAACGTGAGCGATACAACTTTACAAGCGGTCGCGCAAACGGGCGGATTAGTGGCATTAAACGGCGTGGGACGTTTTATCGGCGATGAACAATTAAATCCACGGTCGCTTGTGCCTTTGATCGATTATGTTGCCGGTTTAATTGGCGTGGAACATACTGCTATCGGTTTGGATTATTGTTATGACGACGGGCGCCCCGATATTCCCGAAAACGTGGATCGTAATTATTGGTGGCCAACGCGCGCTGGTTATGCGCCCAAAAAAGGATTAAGCGGGAAATACGTCAGCCCGAAAGGATTGCCGATCATCGCCGAAGCATTAGCGCAGCTTAATTACCGCGAAAGCGATATTGATTTGATCATGCGCGGCAATATTTTGCAATTAATTCAACGCGTTTGGAAAAAATAATAAGGTTTCACATGGAACATTGCATGCAAGTTATTCGTTCCCAGCCGGCATAATCGCGCAATGAATGAATATGCTGCCAACCGGATTGTTCGGCGGCAAATGCGCGCAATTTTTGCGCCTGCTGATTGCCGTGTTCCAACAATAACCAACCGTTCGGACGCAAACAGCGTCCAGCGTGCGCAATTAAATGCAGCAAATCAGCATAACCGTGTTCCGGACTCACCAGCGCCATTTGCGGTTCATAAGCAAGCGCCGCTAAATGTTCATCGTGCGCGTCAATATAGGGCGGATTACTCACGATCATATCGGCGCGCGCATCAGCAATCGCCGTTAACCAATCGCTTAATACAAAATGCACATTAGCTAATTGCAAATGACGCGCATTTTCCTGCGCCACGCGTAACGCGTCCCAACTTTTATCCACTGCCAAAACCCGACAATGCGGACGTTCGGCAGCAATTGCCAAAGCGATCGCGCCGGAACCCGTTCCCAAATCAATAACGCGATAACAATCTTGCGGCGGGATTTTTGCCAACGCGGCATCAACCAACTGCTCGGTTTCAGGACGCGGAATCAGCACCGCCGGCGATACTTTGAGATCCAAATGATAAAACGGTTGATTACCCAATATGTACGCAAACGGTTCGCCGCGCGCGCGCCGCAATAATAACGCGTTTAATTGCGCGATTTGGGGCACAGTCAGTTCCGGATTGCGGTAACGCTGCCGTACGGGCGCAATGTTTAATACGCGTTCGGCAAATAAACGCGCTTCTAATAAAGCGCTTTCTTTTTCAGGCAATTGCGCGGCGGCGCACTCCAGCCATTGCCATAAATTCATGAAAGCGTCGATTCTTGCAATGCCAATAAATCATTGGTTTCTTGAGCTTGTTGCAACGGAATGACTAATAAATCCAGTTGCCCGTTTAAAACATCATCGAGCGCATAAAGCGTTAAATTGATGCGGTGATCGGTCACGCGTCCCTGCGGATAATTATAAGTACGGATTCTTTCGCTGCGATCGCCGGTGCCAACCAAAGATTTACGTTCGGCGGCGATTTCTTTTTCTGCCGCTTGCCGTTCGCGATCCATCAATTTGGCGTACAACCAACGCATGGCTTTTGCGCGGTTTTTATGTTGTGAACGTTCTTCTTGACATTCCACAACGATGCCCGTGGGCAAATGCGTAATTCTGATTGCTGAATCGGTTTTATTAACGTGTTGACCGCCGGCGCCGCTGGCGCGAAAAGTATCCACGCGCAAATCAGCGGGATTAATTTCAATATCTTCAATTTCATCACTTTCCGGCAAAACGGCAACAGTTGCCGCAGAAGTATGAATGCGTCCGCTGGCTTCGGTTTCTGGAACGCGTTGCACGCGATGCGCGCCGGATTCAAATTTTAAAGTGGAATAAACACGCTGACCGCTGACGCGGCAAATAATTTCACGATAACCGCCAAATTCGCCGGCATTTTCTGATAAAACGGAAATCTGCCAACCGCGATTTTCAGCAAACCGCGCATACATACGCATTAAATCGCCGGCAAAAATTGCCGCTTCATCGCCGCCGGTTCCCGCGCGAATTTCTAAGAAAATATTGGCTTCGTCTAACGGATCTTGCGGAATCATTAAACGCGCGAGTTTTTGTTCACACTCTTCTGTTTTTTTAAGATTTTCGCTTTGTTCGGCGGCAACGTATTCCGCCATTTCGGCATCATCTTCCAGTTCTTTTAAATCGTTGGCTTCTTGTTGTAAATGTTCTATTTCTTGGAAGATTTCAACGATGGGCGCCAGTTGCGCGTGTTCTTGTCCGTAGCGGCGGAGTAAATCCGGATCGGCGGCAACGCTCGGGTCGGCTAATAAAGCATTAAGTTCTTCATATCGTTCACAAATTGTAATTAATTTTTCTTTAATAGAAGCGGTTAATATACTCATAAAAAGGTTCTCAAAATTGGTATCGTAATTTCAAAAGCGGCGAGAATACGTTTGCCGATGAAGACGACAAACGCGGCTTTTTTTGCGCAAAATGCGGTAACGTAAATCGGCAAAAATGCTATCACAAAATCTCGCCGCATTTTCTAAAACAACGGATTATTTAGGCAATTCGGCGTTAAACGTATCGGCAACAACGGCAAGCCAATCTTTATGATCGGGCGGAATGGCGTGAATCAACGCGCAGGGTTGATGGAGCAATTTATTCGTTAATTTATAACTCATTTCCGCTAATACTTTTTCCGGATCGGCGCCTTGAGCGAGTTGGCGATATGCCATTATTAATAATTTTTGCCGGATATTATGGGCATCAGCGCGAATGTGGCGAATCATGTGCTGCTGCGGTTTTTCTTGCGTCCAATTCAAAAAATCATTGCTGTATAAACGGATAAATGTTTCTGCTTCTGCCGCTGCTTTTTGCCGCGTTTCACGATTTTTATCAATTAGTTGCGCCAGATTATCCATATCGTAGAGGAAGGCGTTTTCTTTATTGTCGATATTGCGATCGAAATTATGCGGTATGCCCAAATCGATATAAACCTGAAGCGTGTTTTGCCGCCGCTGCAGTGCCGTAATTGCCATATTTTGCGTAACGAGGAATACATCAGCGCGCGCGCAACCAAAAATCATATCGGCTTCATGCAAATGATCGGCAAGTTGCGGCAAAGAAAGCGCATAACCGCCCACGCTTTCCGCCAATTGTTGCGCACGATTTAAGGTGCGGTTGGCAATAATCAAACGTTTTATTTTTAAATCATGTAGATAACGCGCGACTAATTGCGCCGTTTCCCCCGCGCCCACGATAATTGCCGTGCGTTTGCTGTAGTCATCAAAAAATTGATGGGTTAGTTGCACGCCGGCGTATGCAACAGAAACGGGGTTTTTACCGATATCAGTTTGATGGCGAACGTGTTTCGCCAACGCGAAACTGTGTTGAAATAAACGTTCTAACCAACTGCCGATGCTGCCCGCCTTTTTTGCTAATCGGTAGGCGGCTTTGAGTTGTCCCAAAATTTGCGGTTCACCCAAAATTAATGAATCGAGTCCGCAAGCGACGCGGTATAAATGTTGAACAGCTTCCCGATCGGTGTAGATAAAAAGGTGGCGTTTGAGTTCTTCGCTGCTGATGGCGGTATGTTGATAAAGCCATTCTTCTAAACGCGGCGGCGTGTTACTCGCAAAATACCATTCGCTACGGTTGCACGTAGAAAGTAAAAGAATTTCGGCGCCAGCGCATTGCGCCTGCAAAAAGGGCAATGTATTCAGGATTTTTTCGGGAGAAAACGCCAATTTTTCCCGCACCGATGCGGGCGTGGTTTGATGGCGAAAACCTAAAACGTAAATTGTATTATGCACGTGAGAATGTGATGATTTGGAAACAAAATTGCTCATGATAACGAGTTAATTTAATCTATTAGAACCCATTTTCACCGAGACGGTATCAATGACTAAATTTTTTATGCTGCTAAAAACGATCATTGTTGGCACATTATGTTTGGCGATTAGTGCGTTTGCCCTGCAAAATGTGGAAAAATCACCGCAATGGCAGTCTTCTTCGCAATGGATTTATGACACTTTAGTAGCACGGTTTACTACTCTTTCTAAAGAGTATTCAACCGCTATCCATTATATGCAAAAAGTAGCAGAAGAAAGTAAACAATATGAAGCGTACCAATATAATTATGCGTTGACGCTTGCTTCTTATCGCTATGATTTGTCAGAAAAAATCGTCAGAGAATGGTTGGAGCGATTTCCTAATGATGATGACGCGCATTTTTCTTTAATCGAGGCGCTCATCTTTAATAAAAAAATAGAACAAGCAGAAAATGAAACTGAAAAACTGCTTATTAGAGACGGCGGACCGCAAAATGTTTTGCATTTAATTCAATCATTATCATTTTTGCCTGATAATGAAAGCCGGCTGGCATTTTTAAAGAAAATGTCTGAAAGATTTCCCAAAAATCCTTATCTTCATTATTACGTCGGTATGATTGCAAAAGAGCAAGGATTGGTCACGCAAGCTATTGATGCGTTTAATGCGGCATTAGCTTTGGATACGCGCTGGCGGCAGCTGGAAGTGATGCAGGCGGAAATGCTTTCATCGGTGGGACAATTAAAAGATGCGCTCGTTATTATGGAACGATTGCGCGCCCGTTATCCTGATGATGTTGATCTCATTTCTACCGAAATCGATCTGCTGGTTGCCCATTCTCAATGGGAAAAGGCGTTGGAATTGGCGCAACGTTGGGCGCAATTAGATACGAAAAAAGAAAAACCGCTTTATTTATTGCTCGCTTGGTTATATGCCAATAATAAAGATCGGGATAACGCGGCTGCAATTTATCAATCGCTACTCGATCGCAAAGAAATCTATATCGAGGATTATTTTCATTATATGGCGCGCGTTGCCGAATTATCGGGAAATCGAGATGAAAAAGTCGAATTTTTGCGAAAAATTCCGCCGGACGCAATCATGTATATGCAATCTCGTGAATTTATTGCTTCGAGTTATTTTTCGCCGTTTGACCGAGAAAAAGCGTTGGCGGCATTTGTTGATTTTCGGAAAACTTTTCCAGAAAACGCTTTAGATTCTTATGTTCTTGAAGTCAATAAATTAATTAAAGTCGGCGACTATAAAACCGCTGATACCATTTTGAAAGAAGCGTTGGCACAATTTCCGGAAAGCATAGATTTGTTATACGCGCAGGCGGAATATTTAAAAAGAGTAGGAAAATTTAATGAGGCGGAAGCCGTTTATATTAAAATTCTAAAAGCCGATCCCGCGGATATTGATGTGATCAACGCTTATGGTTATTTATTGCTCACACACACTAACCGCCAAGAAGAAGCCATGCATTTAATCAAATCAGCGCTGGAACGTTATCCAGAATCGCCTGCCATACAAGATAGTTATGCTTGGTTGCTGTTTACGCAAGGAAAAAAAGAAGAAGCTTTGATTTGGGTGCGCCGCGCTTATTCTGCTTTTAACACGCCGCAAGCACGCGATGAAATTGCGCTTCATTACATCGAAATTTTAGTTGCTAACGGCAAAAAAGAATTAGCTAAAGAGTTTTACGGTTATAAACTTAAAGCAAATCCCGATAATCTTGATTTAATTAACATAGGAAAACGTTTTGAACTCAACTAAATTTCCCTTATTGGTAGCATTAATATTGACGCTCTGCGGTGGACTAAATTCTTGCAGCAGCACCAATCCCAGCCACGAACCGTTTACTAAAACGACCGCACCAATAAAATCACCGTCACCGTGGTTAAAACAATCATTTCAGTTAAACGGCAAAATCGCATTGCGTTATCCGTATTGTCCGGCGCAAAAAACGCGTTCCTGTCAACAAAAAGCCGTCAGCGCCGCGTTGGATTGGTTACATCGAAAAAATCATGAAGAAATAACTTTATCCAATCCACTCGGGCAACCAGCGCTTACGATCAAAATTAAAGATGATCAATTAATCGTAAATGACGGCAAAAAAACCACAACACTTCACCCGGAAGAAATGCAACAACATTTAGGAATTAATTTGCCCGTTGATTCGTTGCCACAATGGTTATTTGTGTTACGTCCCGCCGATAAATTTCAAGAAAAAGGTTGGGAAATTACCGTTTCTGATTGGCAAAATGATGGTTTTTATCGAAACATTACCCTCAAACAAGAAAAATATTTCATAAAAATTTTTATCCAAGATATTAATGCGATTAAATAAATTTTTTGATCGCGATAATGACCGCTTTTTTGATACAAAAAAACTTGCAATTAAAAAAATTGTGCTTAGAATAACGCACTTCTGAAACATTCAGACGCACAAAAAAATTTTTAATCTCATTGGGGTGTCGCCAAGTGGTAAGGCATCGGGTTTTGATCCCGACATGCGTAGGTTCGAATCCTGCCACCCCAGCCATTTTTTCTATTTTATAATTTTAATGTAGGTGAATACGTGTCGAGAGGTAGCATGACCGTTTTCACGGGAAATGCAAATCCGCAGCTGGCGCGTCAAATCGTTCAACATCTAGGACTGCCGCTGGGAAATGCTACCGTGAGCAAGTTTTCTGACGGAGAAATTCAAGTCGAAATTCGTGAAAATGTCCGCGGAAAAGATGTCTTTATTATTCAACCCACTTGCTTTCCGACGAATGATTGCCTGATGGAACTTTTGCTGCTTAGCGATGCTTTGCGCCGTTCTTCAGCAAATCGCATTACCGCAGTTATGCCTTACTACGGTTATTCACGCCAAGATCGCCGTCCACGTTCTGCTCGTGTCGCTATTTCTGCGAAAGTTGTTGCTAATATGATCGCGCGCGTGGGCATTGACCGCGTGATGACTTTAGATTTGCACGCTGACCAAATTCAGGGCTTTTTTGATTTCCCCGTCGACAACATTTACTCCACGCCGATTGTTTTAAATGATATTTTGTCTAAAGACATTAAATCACCCGTGATCGTCTCTCCTGATATCGGTGGAGTGGTTCGCGCGCGCGCGGTTGCTAAACGCGTTGGCGCTAAACTGGCTATTATCGATAAACGCCGCCCGCGCCCAAATGAATCGGAAGTAATGAATATTATTGGTGACGACGTATCAGAATGCAGTTGTATTTTGGTTGACGATATCGTTGATACCGCTGGAACGTTGTCTAACGCAGCAAGCGCATTAAAAGAACGCGGCGCAAAAAATGTTACCGCTTACTGCACGCACGCAGTTTTATCCGGTAACGCACTCGCTAATATTGCCAATTCTGGTTTAGATGAATTGGTGGTTGCTGATTCCATTCCACTAAGAGAAGAAGCAAAAAGCTGCGAGAAGATTCGCGTACTTTCCATTGCAGGATTGGTTGCGGAAAGTATTCGCCGCATTCACGTTGAAGAATCGATTTCATCATTATTTGTTGACTGATTTTCCAGTAAATGACGCAACGAATAATATTTTAGGCACTGGTCGCAAGTGCCTTTTTTAAACTTTGGAGCATAAAATGGCTGAACAAAAATATCGCTATACATTACATGCCGTCGTTCGCGAAGAGCAAGGGAAAGGTGCGAGCCGCCGCCTGCGTCGTCAAGGATTGGTTCCGGCAATCATTTATGGCGGAAATACTGAACCGCAAGCGATTGCTATCAAACAAGATGAGTTAAAAAAGAACGCTAAAAATCATAGTTTCTTCTCTCAAATCATCAACTTAAAAATCGATGGACAAGAAGATCAAGAAATTTTAGTTCGTGATGTTCAACATCATATTTACAAACCATTATTCCAACATTTTGACTTCCAACGCATTGTTCGCGGTCAAGAAATAACAGCAACCGTGCTTTTGGAATTTGTGGGTGAAGAACGCGCACCAGGCATTAAAACTGACGGCGGAATTGTGTCTCGTCATATGACAACGGTAGAAGTTATTTGCCGTCCGAGCTTGTTGCCTGAATATATTGCTGTTGATTTATCAGAAGCCAATATCGGCGATATCATCACTTTGGCAGATTTAAAATTGCCGGAAGGCGTGCGCTTGGTTGGCGATATGGAAGACGAAGAATTCGCTGCCACAGTTGTCGTTCAAATCAGTTATCCACAACGTGAAGAACAAATGGAAGATACTGATACCGCCGCTGCCGATGAAGAAGGCGATAAAGAAGAAGACGCTGACAAGCAAGAGTAAAACACATGCTCAAATTGATTGTTGGTCTGGGAAATCCCGGAGAACAGTACCAAAAAACCCGTCACAATGCGGGTTTTTGGTTATTAGATCAAACTGCACAAGATTATAGCTGCCGACTACGGACAGAAAAAAAATTCTTTGCAGAATTTGGCGAAATTGCAATCAATCAGCAGAAAATTTTTCTCCTCAAACCGCAAACATTTATGAACGCCAGCGGCAAATCACTTGCCGCAGTTTGTCGGTTTTATCACATTGAACCGCAACAAATATTAATTATTCACGATGAACTCGATTTGCCGGAAGGTAAAATCAAGCTCAAAAAATCGGGCGGACACGGTGGGCACAATGGTTTGCGCGATATTATCGCTGCTTTAGCTAGTCAGGATTTTTATCGCTTACGTATTGGAATCGGACGCCCTGAAAATAGTACACAAGTTATTGATTATGTTTTAAAAGCACCCAGTGCAACGCATATGGAGCGACTCAATGAGTCTCTATCATATGGCAAAAAAGCCATTGAAAAACTTATCACGGAAGGCGATGAAAAAGCAATGCATTGGCTACATAGCTTATAACTCATGGCAAAATTTTCCTTTACTCCCTTAACGGATTTCCTCTCTTATCGCTCGCGACCAGAACTATTTACCCTGCTGATTTACGACATGATTACCGTCACCGGCTACACTTTAATGATGCCGCTGATTTCGGTGCATTTTGTTACAAATGTTGGCTTTTCGGCGGCGGTAGTGGGATTTGCGTTAGCCGTCAGACAAATTATCCAGCAAGGATTAACATTTATTGGCGGTATGTTATCCGATCGCTACGGTTTAAAACCGGTGTTGTGCACCGGATTGATTATCCGCGCGATCGGCTTTTTTATTCTCGGTTTTGCCGATGAAATTTCAACGTTTTATTTAGGTTTATTGCTTGCAGGTTTGGGCGGCGCTTTATTTGATGCCCCTTTCCAAGCCGCAACCATTTATATGACGCGCCCAGAAGAGCGCCGGCAATTTTATTTACTGGTTAACTATATCGGAAGTACCGCAGCAACTATCGGGCCGCTATTAGCGATTATTTTATTATTTTTTGGTTTTCGCGCCGTCGGTATCGTCTCCGGATTATTCTTTTTAATGAACGTTTACGTCGCATTACGTTATTTTCCTAATCGCCGCCCCAATACGACTTCCGATTCTCCGCCGTTTCGCGCCATTTTTAGTAATCGCCCATTTTTAATATTTGTTGCTTTAATGTGCGGTTACTGGTTTGTGGTGATGCAAATTAATATTACTTTTCCCCTATTTGCGGAACAGTTAACCGGTCGTCAAGCAAGCGCAAGTGTGTTGTATACCTTCAGTTCACTACTCACTTTGATTTTGCAATATTTTGTGGTGCGTTGGTTGCAAAAATATTTTATGACGCATCAATTGCTTATTGCCGGCACTTTGATTATGACGTTGGGCACTGTTTTTGTGGGATCGGCGCAGCATTTTTCTGTTTTTTTATTTTGGATCGGCATTTATACATTGGGTTATCTTATCAGCCGCCCGATGATTGATATTTTAATCGCGCATATTTCGCACCCCAAAGCGCTGGGGCTTTACGTAGGTTTTGCGAATTTTAGTATGGGAATTGGGGGCGGTATTGGGAATTTTGTCGGCGGTTGGTTGTACGATTTAGGCAATCAACACGCGATTCCTGCATTGCCGTGGATATCTTTTGGCGTTATTGGTACTTTGAGCGCATGGGCATTATGGCGATATTATAAAACCAATCCTCAAGCGATCGCGCAATAAAAAACAAACCCGCATAACGCGGGTTCATCAGCTTCATAATGTACAAAAACTATTTAATCTTTGCTTCTTTATAAATGCAGTGCTTACGCGCTACTGGGTCGAACTTTTTAACTTCCATTTTTTCAGGCGTATTACGTTTATTTTTTGTTGTTGTGTAAAAATGCCCTGTTCCTTCTGAAGAAACTAAACGGATCAATTCGCGAACACTCTTCTTAGCCACTGGTTCACCCCTTAAATTTTCTCACCGCGGGCGCGCATTTGAGCGAGAACGGCATCAATGCCTTTCTTATCAATGATACGCATACCATGAGCAGAGACTTTTAATGTGATAAAACGATTCTCACTTTGTACCCAGAAACGATGTTCTTGAATATTTGGTAAAAACCGACGTTTACCTTTGTTATTGGCATGTGAAACGGTATTGCCGACCATCGGCTTTTTACCGGTCACTTGGCAAATGCGTGACATACCTACCCCTAATAAAAAATTGACTGGTGGCCAAGGGCGGAATCGAACCACCGACACGCGGATTTTCAGTCCGCTGCTCTACCGACTGAGCTACTTGGCCGTAAGGCGGCGTATTAAACGCTATTTTGATAACTTCGTCAAGTTATCTGCGATAGTTTTTTATTTTAAATACGCAATTTATTGTTTTTAATAGATTATTTACAAATATCATGCGGGAATAAATTTCCCCAAAATGAGCTATTTTTCTGAGAAAAATAATGACAAATGCATTTTTATCCTATCGAGGTGGCGCATTTTATCAGGATTTAACAAAAACAAACGCATTTTTTTGAATTCAATTCTTGCAATCCTGATAAAAAAATGTAAAATGCGCTCTCTCGATTGCCTGAGTGGCGGAATTGGTAGACGCAGCGGATTCAAAATCCGCCGGTGGTGACACCATAAGAGTTCGACTCTCTTCTTAGGCACCATTTCATTTTTGAAATTGTCTTTTAGCGAAATCGCAAAGAACGTGCATATTTTTCTCCATTTGCTCTTTGTCTCTTAGTGTATTTTCTTTCGTTATAACGTGTTTTGTTTGTTTTGTTCATTATTGGTTGCGCGTTCTTTGTTTTAGTCGATAATTATCTTCATCGAATCAACCGCGCGGTGACACGCCAACGCCACGCCATTAATAACATTTTCAGAAATTCAAAAACAGCAAACAACCGCATCTTTTGCGCTCTTATCGCTGCTTAATTCATCATCTTTCTTAAAACGCACTTTTAAATCTGCGCGCTTTTCATATTTTTTATGATTCTTTAAAGCGTTTCGGTGTTAAAAATAGAACATTTGCCAACATTATAAGCAAAAAAAAACTGCCTAAACGGCAGTAAAAAAAGGAGAGAAAAGATGGGGTGGATGATGGGATTCGAACCCACGACCTCCGGAATCACAATCCAGCATTCTAACCAACTGAACTACATCCACCATGACTCTAAGCCCGAAGGCTATTTGGCGCACCCGACAGGGCTCGAACCTGCAACCTACGGCTTAGAAGGCCGTTGCTCTATCCAGTTGAGCTACAGGCGCATCAAGATGACTAACGAAAAAACTGGTCGGAGTAGAGGGATTCGAACCCCCGACCCTTTGGTCCCAAACCAAATGCGCTACCAGCCTGCGCTATACTCCGATTCTCGTAGCATGAGGTCGCGCATTCTATGTGCTTTTATGCTTCTCGTCAAGATTTTCATCTTGATTTTTACCACTTTCCCGCGGCACCGCATGTTTTTCGGAAAAAGTATTCGATGCATTAACCGCTGACGTTTCCTCTGCTTTTTCTTTAGCAACTTGCGCTTTAGAATCGTGAATTAATTGTTTTTCTGGAGATTCGTCTGGTTTTGCCTCTAATTTTTCGGCAACCGATCCTTGATTTACATTTTTCACATCGCTGTGCGCCGGTTTTGTCGTTTTAAATACGGTATTAAACGATGATTGCTCTTTTAATTGATTCAAATAAAGCGTTTGATGCGGATAAGGGATTTCAATACCTGCGCGGTCAAAATAAATTTTCACCAAACGATTGTATGCCCTGCCCACCGCCCATTGGTCGCCGGGCGTTGTTTTAATAATGGCGCGAATCACCACCGCGCTATTACCCAATTCCACCACGCCGGCAATATTGAGTTCATCGAGAATACTATTTCGGTAAGCGCCCTGACGCAATTCATCAAAAGCCGCTTTTAATTGCAAATAAGCCTGATCAATATCTTCTGCATAACCAATGCGATATTCCCCGCAATGATAAGCAAAACCCCGCATATAATTGGAAACGGTACTCACGCTGGAAAAGGGAATCACGTGATACGTTCCTTCAGCGTCGCGCAAACCAACGGAACGAATTGAAATCCGTTCCGCCGTGCCGCTAATGCCAGCAACGGTAACAAAATCGCCCGTATTCATCGCGTTTTCAATTTGGATAAAAATACCGGTAATCACATCTTTAACCAAAGTTTGCGCACCAAAACCCACTGCCAAACCAACAACACCCGCCCCAGCAATTAAAGGTCCAATATTGATCCCGATCTGCGATAAAACCAACATCAAACCGATGATAAATAAAATCACTGCCAAAGCATTTTTAATCAGCGACAATAACGTTTTCGCGCGCGCACTCGGCTCGCCATAACTCGAATACGCGCTTAAACGATGCTCGATAATGGCAGCAACAATCATCCACACAAAAATAATAAACGCCGCAATCATCACCGCGCCCAACCACGTATTCAGCGTTTTTTGCCCCTCGCTAGAAGCAAGCCAATGTTGCACAGAAATCACATGCCACGCCGACAAAGTCAACAAAATAACAGCAATGAGTAACGCCATTCTCATCAGTCGTAAAAATAAAAGAATATAAGCATTTAAACGCGCTTCCATTCCCGGAAAATAACGCTGCCATTCTTCCGATAACTCAATGGGTTGACCGATTAATTGCGTGAGCAACATAGAAATTAATAAACCGCCGCCAATGCTTAAAATCGTGCGTAAAGTGCCTTGTAATACAAACGGTAACGATTGCTCCGCCTGCAACAAAGTAACCACCAGCAGCATCATAAAATACGCCAAAGCAAACCAATGCCATAAAGCCGCCATTAACCGCAGAAAAATTTTACCGACGCCAAATTTAGTTTTTCGACTCATTACATAAAACCGCCGTTGTAAACGCGTACGATTTTTCATCACACCGCAAACGCCGTAAATAAACGCCGCAAGCGCGATAACGGTAATGCTGACTTGCCCTAAAGAATTGCTGATATTCGTATTAATTAAAGGAATGGCGACCATATAACCGTAGCCAACCAAATTAATAATATTGCCGATCCAGTGATACCAATAATGCGCCGTGCGGTTATCGCAGCGCAATAAACGCAATCCCGAATAACGATCATAAAAAACCGTCCGCACGCCGACTTTAATCAATTCCAAAATCATAAATGCGGTTAAAAACAAATTCGATTGCAAACTCAAACTTCCATTTTCGCCGACGATATGCAAAGTGATAAATTGCGCCGTGAAATAAGTCACGCCGATAAAAATCATATCGACGATACACATAATAGAAATAGCAACTAATTGATAAAGCAATCTTCTTTGCTGCGTTGCCGCCAACACCCACGAATGCAAACGATTTTTAAGCGGCACACTGACTCGCCGTAATCCCTGATAAAGCGCCAAAGTTGCCACAATAATCATGCCCAAATGCGCCACCGCTTTACCAAAACCGCGCCAATTAAACCATTTCAAGCGATAATCATCGCCACGCAGTGCCGTCATCAAAATACGCGCAGATTGTTCAATTCTGCCGCCGACTTTCCCCACGATTTCCGCGCTTTTTTCTGCGATTTGTTTTGGTAAATCAACCGCTTCTGTTAATACTTCGCGCGTATTATCAGCAACGGCTTGTAATGCGTTGGTTTCTACGGTTTTTAAATCGGGTTCGACTTTTTGCGCAGCGGGCGCGGTGGTTTGTTCTTCTTTTTCTGCCGTTTTTTCCGATTGCGCTGATGAATGCGTATCTGCGGCATCTTTTTCAGCAATTGCGCGTAATTGATTAATTAATAATGAGCGTTGCTCCGGATTTTCCAAAATTTCTGCCAACTGGGTTAATGCCGCTTTATCGGCATCGGGAATCGTTTTATCCGCGGTTTTATCGGCGGTGCAGAAGGCGTTTACAGAAAAAAAACAGAAAAAAATGGTGATTAAATAATAACGTAACATCAAAAAGTCTCTTAAATTGTATCGCGCGGAAATTCTACCGCGACAATCCATCGTTTTCATATCTATTTTGCGCCGGTTGTGCGCGAAAACGATAATTTTTCTGCCGTGCGGTCAACATTTATCGCCTTGTAATCAATACAATTATTGAGGAAATTTCGCCCTAATGATTGTTGCGATTGGCAACAAACTCTATAATAAACAGCAGGAACTGACCATAAAGAGAACACAATGGATACAATCAGCTATTACAAAATGTTACGAATCAGCCCCGGCGCCAGCGAAAAGGAAATCCGCGCGGCGATTGAGCGTTTGCGTAAACGCGACACCAGCGGCGAATATGCGGCAACATTAAATAATATTGAAAAAACTTTATTAGCGGATATCGAAGCGCAGCAGCCCGCGAAAAAACAGGGCATTGATGACATGTTTTTTGACGGCGGACACAGCGATTTTTTAACTGCGGAAGAAAAATTAAAAGATTTGCAGCCGGCATTTAATCCCGCCGAATTATACGGTTCTTTACATAACGGCAAAAAAGTACGAAAACCGTTGGTTAAAGCGCCTACGAAAGGGTTGGGCATGGGCGGAGTATTAATTATTGCGGCTCTAATTGCTTTTTCCGTTATCGGGGGTTATGCCTATCCTATTGTAAAACGCTATTATTTAGGCACGAATCAATCCAAAACTGCCGCCAGCGCTTTGGTGAGCGCAAAAGATAAAGTAATGGAAGAAATCAAACGCACGAAAGTGTTCCCCATTGATTTAACTTTTCCGACTTCAGAATTTTATCAAATCACCATCACGCCACAGGAAACCATTTTGTTGACGTTTACTTCAAATGCCATTCCCGATTTAGCCGGCAGAAAGATGGAAATGTATAACTTTTTTAAACAAAATGTGGGTTTGATTTGGCAGTGTCGCGTCAGTTCTGGTTTTCCAGAGGATTTACGTCCAGTCCAATGTTTTTGATATCATAATTTCTTCTCTTTCACGCCTATTGCAGGCGTTTTTTTATGCACAGGAGATAAAATGAATACAGATATAGTGATTTATATTTTGGACTTGATCGGTTGCGCCGGCTGTGCGGCGGCGGCATCAGTATTGGCAAAACGCGTGGGTTTTGATTTTACGGGCGCCGTGATGATCGGAGCCATTGGTGCGATCGGCGGCGGTACCGTCCGCGATTTATTGATCAATCGTCACCCGATTTTCTGGTTAAAAGACCTCAATTATCTGTGTTTAATCACGGCGGTTGCCTTATTAGTGCAAATTTTTTATCACGCCGTTGAACGATTGGATAAACCGTTGCGCTGGTTTGATGCCGTTGGGTTAGCAGCTTTTTCCGTCATCGGTTTTCAAGCGGCTTTATCCAAAGGATTTAGCGCGCCGATTGTGGTTTTGATGGGCGTGATTACGGCGGTGATGGGCGGAATTATCCGCGATATTATTTGCCGACAATTGCCTTTGGTCTTGCGTCAAGAAATTTATATCGTGGCAGCGATTTCTGGCGGAATTTGGTTTTTACTGTTGCAAAAAATCAATATTTCTTTGTGGATTAATCATTTAAGCACGATGTTATTTATTTTTTCTTTCCGCATGTTTTCTGTTTATCAACGCTGGAATCTGCCCAGCATTACTTTACCCGCTAAAACACCACAAGATCCCAACAAAAACTAAGGCTTATTGATGCTTACTTATCGTTTACCGCTATTAATCGTTATTCATTATTTCATTGTTTTTTCTGATGGTTTTGCTCAAACATCGGATAATTGGGTTGATGAACAACATCAACAAGTTCAATCTTCTTTGCAGCAAATGGCAAACAATATCAACAGTTGGTTTGGAGAAAACGACGAACAAAACCCCGCAAAAGCAGGTTTGCGGGTGATGATTGATCAACGCTGGAATCATTATGAAGGTTATTCCCTGCGCCCAAGAATACGCGGCAGTCTTCGTTTGCCGGCGCTGCAAGATAAAATCAGCGTGGTTTTCGGCGATGAAACCATGGATCACGAATTTAAAGATGCGGCGGAATTAATGTCAGAATCGCGCGGTTTAGAACATAAATCGCATTTCAGTATGCAAGATACAAAACGCACTAATTCATCGGTTGCTTTGCAATGGTCGCCGGCGCGACAAAATACATTTGATAGTAAATTTAGTTTGGGAATGCGTTCCGGCGGCGATATTTACGTTAAAACCGAATTAAGCAAAGACAATCAATACCATAGATTGCAAAATCATAACGCAATCATTTACCGCTACGGTTTAAAAAGTCAACATTATGTCCGCGGCAATCTCGATTTTAATTACCAATTAGGCGGTAATAATATTGCCAGTAATCAAACCCATATCGATTACCATCATGATGATGACGAAGAAAAATGGGGGTGGGGCAATCGTTTATCGTATAAACATCTGACCGGTAAAAATTCGTGGTATCACTACGGCGTTTATACCGGCGGCAATATTAAAAATAAACAGTTTTCGCTCAATAGTTACGGACCTTTTATCAGCATGCGCCGCAATTTATTGCGTGATTGGTTATTTATTCAACCCGAGCTCACGTATTACAACAATAAAGAGCAAGATTATCAGCATAATATCGGCATTATGCTGCGGTTAGAAATGCAATTTTAATCGTTCGCGTCCAGAAAATAGTTGTTATAAAAGTTGTTATAAAACATAAAAAAAGCTGGGAATTTCTTCCCAGCTGTTGCAATGATTATTGCGTCGTTATTATTTAATTTCCGCCAACACGGCAAGCAACCATTTCCAGAAAACTGCCACACTTTCAATGCGGACGCGTTCATCTGGAGAATGAGGCATAGTAATATCCGGACCAATGGAAGCCATTTGCCAGTTGGGATAATTTTGTCCCATGATGCCGCATTCCAAACCTGCGTGAATTACGTTTACTTTCGGTGTTTTGCCAAAAATCTTTTCACCTTCACGCACTAGAATATCGGTAATTTCGGCGCCGGCGATCGGTTGCCAGCCAGGATATTCGTCTTCAAATTTGCTGGAGCCGCCGCCTAACAGGAATAAATCCCGCACCCGATTGGCTAAATTATCGCGGCATTCGTTGTCAGAAGAACGAATCAAACATAAAACTTCCAATTGATCTTTTTCTACTTGAACGCGCGCCAAGTTTATAGAAGTTTCAACTAGTCCTTGTGCCACAACGCTCATGCGATCAACGCCGCTTGGGCAAAGGTTTAAAATGCGCAAAATATTTTCATGAGCCGCTTTTGTCCAGCATTGTTCTGGTTTCTTATCTGCTGCGGTTAAAGTGATTTGCAAGCTTTTCACTTCTTCAGCCGGCAATCCGCGACGAATTACCGCCTCTTCTTGCGCAACAATGACTTTTAATTCATCTAATGAAGCATCGCTTACAAATACCGCATCGGCTTCGCGCGGAATCGCGTTATGCAACGTTCCCCCTTGGAAAGATGCCACGCGGATTTTATCGCCTAAAGCCAGCAATAAACGCGTCATAATCTTATTAGCATTACCGCGTTGTTTGATGATATCCAAACCGGAGTGACCACCGGTTAATCCGCGAATACTTAAAGCAAAAGCGTTGCGTTTATTGGCTTCAAAAGCAACGGGCAAATAATAAGTAGCTGTAACACCGCCGGCGCAACCAATGCAAATTTCGCCTAAAACTTCATTATCTAAATTAACTAATACTTCGCCTTGAATCCAATTGGGTTTCAATGCTTTTGCGCCGTCCATAGACGTTTCTTCAGTTGCGGTAAACAACGCTTCAAGCGGACCGTGCGTTAAAGTTTTATCGGCTAAAACGGCTAATGCCGCCGCTGCACCAATGCCGTTATCCGCGCCTAAAGTGGTTCCTTTTGCGCGCACCCACTCGCCATCAACATAAGCTTGAATGGGATCTTTTAAGAAATCGTGTTCAGTATCTTGGTTTTTTTGCGCAACCATATCCAAATGACCTTGCAAAATCACCCCTTTTGCTTTTTCCATTCCTTTGGAAGCTGGTTTACGCACTAAAACGTTTCCTCCAGCATCGCGTTCTGCCCACAAACCCAATTTTTTAGCTTCATCTAAAATGAATTGTTGCACTTGTTCTTCATGATAAGAAGGACGCGGAATTTGGGTTAATTGATAGAAATAATTCCACAATAATTCTGGTTTTAATTCTTTAATGGACATGTTTTCTCCTATTTTTAGTGAATAACTCTAATATATCCGGCTTTTAAATGGCGCGGTATGTTTTATTTTACCAAAAAATTGATATTTTAATTGACTGATTAAAGATTCTTCCTCTTCCATTGCTAACAATAAAATCTGATGCGTTTCCAAATGCGACAACACATAATCGTCACTGGTTTGCACGCGATCAATAAGCCCTTTTGCCAACGCTTGGGAGCCGTACCATGTTTCGCCCGTTGCCACTTCTTCCACCGCTAAATTGGGACGCATCGCTTGAATATGCGCCTTAAATAAAGCGTGCGTTTCAGCTAATTCATGGCGAAATTGTTTGCGGTCGTCTTCCGTATTTTGACCAAAAACCGTTAACGTGCGTTTATATTGTCCCGCGGTATGTTGTTCATAATGAATATCATTTTTGCGCAATAAATCATGAAAATTGGGCAATTCCCCAATCACACCAATCGAACCGACCAACGCAAACGGCGCCGCTAATAATTCATCTGCCACACACGCCATCATATAACCGCCGCTGGCAGCCACTTTATCAACAGCAATCACCAAACGCACCGCTTTATCGCGCAAACGCACCAATTGCGAAGCGGCAAGTCCATAAGCGTAAACATAACCGCCGGCACTTTCCAAACGCAATAACACTTCATCTTCTTCCTCGGCGACTTGCAAAATCGCGCTGATTTGATCGCGCAAATCTTCCACCGCGCTGGCTTCTACATCGCCATCAAAATCAATCACGAATAACCGCGGACGTTCATCGCTGTTTTTTTGTTGTGCTTCTTTTTTTTCTGCTTTATGTTTTTCTTTGAGCGCTTTTTTATCTAAAAATTCGTCCTCAATTTGTCGGGCAAAGGATTGATAATAATCATTTAATGAAGTCAATTTTAATTGTTTATCTTCATCATCTTTGCTTTTTTTCATCAGCGAAATTGTTGCGATAACTGCCAAAATTGCCAAAACTACCGTCACCATTTTTGCGAAAAACAAAGCATATTCTGCAAAAAAAACCGTTAACATTCTCTCAACTTCCCGTGTAAAAAAATAAGTAAGGAAATAAAATAACCGCCGTGCAACAACACAAAAACCGCCGTTTGCAAACTAAATTGCCCCGAATGCAATAATCCAACGTGCGCAAAAGGTGATAACCACTGCAGCAGCAAAACTAAAAACGCCGGTTCAGAAATCAAAGACGGCAATAACCACAATAAAATCAACCATAAAACTAAAAATGCGGCAGCGGCTAACGTATGGCGTAGCCACATCGTAAACACCGCACCCAAACCCAAAGCATACAGCAATAACACAATTTGCCCGCAAGCAATGCCTGCCACCACGCCGTCATCAAAATCCGTCGTCATACTCAACCATATCACCGCACACCAAAACGGCAGCGTCGCCAGCGCGGTTAATGTTGCAATCGCGGCTAATTTTACGGTTAACCAACGGTAAAAATCCCGATAAAACAAAGCAACCGTGCGATACAAAAATTCATCGCCCAACGATTTTGCCACCACGAAAACCATATATATCGCTAATAACCACCCCAATAAATGATTCAACGGCACCAATAACATATCGCTGACGCCGCGCGGCGTTGATAATAAAGCCAATTGCGGCGATAACGTTTGATATTCCTGCACGGCGGATAAAAAATAAATGCCCCAAATCCACCAAATAAGCACTAATAAAACGATAAACAGCGGTGATTGCAGCTGTGTCCATTCTTTTTGCCACAAACTACGCCAGTGATACATGCGTTTCCTCCGCCAATAAAAGATTAATAACCGCCGAAGGTATGGCAGGTTGCAAAGCTTCTAAACCTTCTGCCGCCGATAATTGCGCAAACGATAAAGCGTGCACAGAATAGCGTTCTTTCCGCCACAGCGCCGCATAATGTTGACACTGTTTTTCCGCCTGTTCTTCCGATTGCCACTGCGCCCAAAGTCCGCGCGGCGGCAAAACAATCTCGCGGCAACGTCCTTCTTTTAACTGCCACACTTTATCGGCAACAGGAAACACCGCGCTCATATGATGATTTGTCAGCAAAATGGCAACACCAGCTGCCGCGGTTTCCTGCAAAATCTGTTGTAACACTTGTTGTTGCGCGCTATCTAAACCATTTGCCGGCTCATCAAGCAATAATACGTCCGGCACGATTAATAAAGCTTGCGCCAGCGCTAAACGTTGTTCATAACCGCGTGATAATTGCCGGCAATATTTCATTTTCATGTCGTTTAAACCGCAACGCGCAATCACGCGTTCTGCGTGTTCTTGAGCAACGCCGTTAGTTTCTGCCCACCAGTGAAGAAATAATGCAACTGTCCACTGCGGATAAAAAGTAGCGTGTTCGGGCACAAAAGCAATGCGCAGCGGCGCCGCAGAAAGGCGTTTTCCTTTTTGTAACGCTAATTCGCCGGCAAATAAACGCAGCAGCGTGGTTTTTCCGATGCCGTTTTCGCCGCACAATAACGCAATTTCTCCGCGGTATAACGGCAAAGAAAGTTCATCAAAAATCTGCTGACGACCAAAATGGTATGACAAAGCTGACAAAGCAATAATGGGCTCGTCCATGATTGATTCCATAAAAAAATTTATTTTACGATGTTTCTATTTCATTGGTAGCGATTGTGATGCCGGCGGCATTCAATGCAGCGGCAACAGCTTCATAATCATCACGATTGAGTTCTAATTGATAACGACAATGCATCGCTAATGTTTGTTCGCAAATGGTAAGCGAAAATTGCGCCACAATTTGCATGAGAAA
This sequence comes from Dichelobacter nodosus, assembly GCF_001263335.1. Classification (GTDB taxonomy): domain Bacteria; phylum Pseudomonadota; class Gammaproteobacteria; order Cardiobacteriales; family Cardiobacteriaceae; genus Dichelobacter; species Dichelobacter nodosus. The sequence continues at coordinate 96,494 of NZ_LGVW01000012.1, read as the reverse complement.
ATAAATTTGCGCGTATTCGAGTTTAACGGTGATGCGCATTTTGGGCACGATGGCGATAATTTCGGCTGCTGCGAGCGCGTTTTGCGTTGCCGTTTTATAAGCGCGAATCAATCCGGGAATGCCCAATAATTTTCCGCCAAAATAACGCACTACGATAACGCCCGTATCAGAAAGTTGATAAGAAAGCATTTGATTATAAATCGGCAAACCCGCAGAACCCGACGGCTCGCCATCATCGTTGACGCGCCAATCTTGACCGTATTCCCCCAAACGCCACGCATAACAATGATGGCGCGCTTTGAGATGATGTTCTTTAATATCATTTAAATACGCGGTAAAAAACGCGCTATCCGTGCAGGGAAAAGCGTAAGCAATAAATCGGCTCCCTTTTTCTTGATATTCTCCCTGCTGCGCTTTGCCAAGCGTCTGACAATAAACAGGCATTATTTAAAAACTCTTTTTTTCTTACTGGTTGAAACCTTTTGATTGTAGGCGGTAAAATCGATCGAGGGATCCCGTTTGTCATCTTTCTTACCGCGCCCCTTTTTGGCAACAATTTTATTTTGAAAAAGTGATTCTTTCAAAACGGGTGGTATTACCTGCCTGCTGATTATGAGTTAACACAAGGAGATAAAAATGCGTTTATTACCAATGGTCATGCTACTCGGCTTTGCGAGCACTTCACTGACAACTTTCGCTCAAGAAATCGCCCAGCAGTATGCCAATGAATTACAAGAATTGCCGGAAAATACGGCTTTAATGACACCGCGCGCTGCCGCAATGCGCAATCGTATTGCAGTTAAATCAATGTCCTTAAATGCCGACGGCAGCGCACAATTGCGCGGAAAAATCGTTGGGCTCGGCATGGACGTTTACCGTTTTTCGGGCAACGCCGGCGATGTGATCCGCGTAACCGATTATCGCGGTTCTTCTGCTTTTGAATTTGCGATTTTTCGCCCAGAATTAGGCATGAAATTTGGCAATCATCAAGTCCTTCCCGTCAGCGGTGATTACGAATTGCGCATCGTCAATAACCGCCGCAATTTGCCTGCGAGCCGCAAAGCTTATCCCTATCACGTTAAATTTGCTTTGATTTCCGGCGGTTCCGCTTCCGCACAAACGCTGCAACCGATAACACAAGCAGCGCCAGTTATGCCAGCGCCTGTTGCCGCAAAACCCGAAGTAACCGTGATGAAAGAAGCGCCTGCTGCAGAACCTATTCCTGTTATGCCGGCTGCGCAACCCGCTCAACAAACAAGCAGCAATAATAATGTTTTTGTATGCGCTAATGGCAGCGGTACGTTAACGGTTAATTTTATGCCCAATGATGTGGTGGAAGTTGACTTGCAAGGTAAAAATTTAGTGCTCAACGCCGCCGACAGCCGTCAAGGTTATACCGCTTATACTAATGGTCAATACGTACTCTTTGCCCACGAAAGCAAACGCCACGTTGCCGCGCTGATTCGTCAAGATGGACAAACCGGCATTCCGCTTGCTTCTGATTGCCGCCGATAATTAATTCATGCAACCCAAAATTTTTAGCAAAATGCACGGCTTGGGCAATGATTTCGTTGTTTTAAATTGCCTGCATCTGCCTTTTTCTTGGACGAAAGATGACATCAGCGCGCTGGCGCATCGCAATTGCGGCATTGGTTTTGATCAACTTTTGTTGCTCGAACCGCCCAAAAGCAGCGCTGCCGATTTTTCCTACCGTATCTTTAACGCGGACGGAAGCGAAGTAGAACATTGCGGCAACGGTGCGCGGTGTTTGGGGAAATATATTCGCGATAACGGATTATTTGATTTTACGCGTCCTGCCGTGGTGCAAACACAAAAAAGAACCATCATCATTGATTATTGCGGCGTTCAAAATGGGAGTGAACTGTTTCGCGTTCAAATGGGCGTGCCCGATTTTTCACCTTTTACCACGCTGCAAACAAGCGCACTGGCTCAACCGTTGTCGCTGGCTGCAGGGCATTTTGAATGCGGCATTGTTTCAATGGGCAATCCGCACGCGGTGATATGCGTTGATGACGTGGAAACGGCAGCAGTTACTGCGATCGGCAGCGCATTGCAACAACACCCATTATTTCCGCAACGCGTTAACGTGGGGTTTATGCAAATCATTAATCGAGAACATATTCGCCTGCGCGTTTTTGAACGCGGCGTGGGCGAAACTTTAGCTTGCGGAACGGGCGCGTGCGCGGCAGTTTCCGTCGGCATTGCGCGTGGTGATTTAGCGCAAACGGTGCACGTTGATTTGCGTGGCGGTTCCTTAATTATTGATTGGGCAGGAGAAAAAGAACCGCTTTTTATGACGGGCAGCGCCACGGCGGTTTACCACGGGCAAATTCTATGATTGAAGCGTTTTTACACGCGCTCCAATACGAACGCGGACTTTCTCCACAAACCTGCACGACTTACCGTTATTCACTCAATCAAGCGCAACGATATTTTCACGGTGAACTCGAACAGCAAAAAGCGAATGCTTTGCAAAGTTATCTTAATCATCAGCGCCGAAAACGCATTGCGCCGATCACACTCAACCGCCACCGTGCGGCGCTGCGCACTTATTTTTCGTGGTTGAAACAAACGCGGCAACGTTTGGATAATCCGGCAATGGCGTTGCAAATTCCTAAAATTCGCAAAAAAACGCTACCCAAAACGCTATCAATCGATGAAATAACGATTTTGCTGGCGCCGCCGAACAGCGAAGAACCGCTAACGTTGCGTAATCATGCATTATTCGAATTAGCCTATTCTGCCGGTTTGCGTCTTGCCGAATTGATCGCGATTAATTGGCGCGATTGTGCGCGGTTGCCCGATGAATTGATTATCACGGGAAAAGGCGGTTATCAACGGCGTATTTTTATCGGCACGCATGCCAAAATGGCGTTATCAAAATGGTTGAACGTCCGCGCGCAAATCGCGGCGCCCGAAGAAAAGGCGTTGTTTGTATCTAATCAGGGGCGACGTATTCACCCGCGGTCGGTGGAATATATTTTGCATCGTTACGCGCAAAGCCGCCTGCCCAATCGCCATATTACGCCGCATATGTTGCGCCATAGTTTTGCCGGACATATGTTGCAAGCTTGCGGCGATATTCGCGCAGTGCAAGATTTATTAGGGCATCAACGCATTTCCACCACGCAAATTTATACTTTTTTAGATTTTCAACAATTATCGAAAGTGTACGACCGCGCACACCCCAGAGCGCAAAAAAATCATGCGTCAAACGGCGCAAATGATCCCAAAATAAAGTAAATAAACGCGTTTATGGACGCTGGAATTTGCGGTAAACCGCCTCCATCATGGGTCATGAATGCGTTATAATTACCGCCTTTTTATATTCTTTCTTATTGCTTATCATCGCTTTTTTCAGCAATTTGCTGTAGCGATTTTTGAGCGGTAAGAATTTATTATTGAGTTATTACAGGAGTATTTATGTTTTTGATTTCTCAAGCTTATGCCCAATCAGCCCCCGCGCAAGCGAATGCTTCCGGCAGCGGCGTTCAATTTATTTTCATCGCCATTATGTTTGCCGTGATTTGGTATTTAATTTTGCGTCCTCAACAAAAACGCGCCAAAGAACACCGCAACATGCTGGAAGCGCTTAAAAAAGGCGACGAAGTTATGACTAATGGCGGATTGATGGGAAGAGTCATCGCTTTCAACGATCAAGCAATCGATATTGAAATTGCAAAAGGAATCATCGTGCGGTTGCAAAAAGGATTTATCGTGCAAACTTTACCGAAAGGCAGTTTAAAAGCCGATTTAACGTCACCAGCGGTTGAAGAAAAAGAAGTTAAAGAAACCAAAGATTCTAAAGAAGAAAAAATTATTTCATAATCCGCACGCCTGACAATTCCAAAAATCTTGGAATTGTCTCCTTTTTATCGTTTTTTAGGAATATGTTATGCCTAAACCATTTACTCCTTGGAAGTATGCCTTAATTGTGATGGTGCTTTTACTGGGACTACTTTTTGCGCTGCCCAATTGGTATGGTAAAAGCCCTGCCGTGCAAATGCGTTTCACCGCGACGCCGGCAGAACAAAATACCGTCGATCGCATCGCTTCTTTACTTTCCGCAGAAAAAATTCCCTATAAAAATATCGTCCGCAGCGCCGAAAATATCGATATTTTATTCGCGCAAACCGATGAACAAATTGAAGCTAAAGATGTGCTTGCCAAACATTATCCCGATGCCGAAATCAGCGTTAACCTGCTCGCTAATACACCGCGCTGGATGCAAGCGCTCGGGCTGGATCCTGCTAATTTAGGTTTGGATTTGCGCGGTGGCGTATCCTTTTTATTGCAAGTGGACAGCAAAGAATTATTGGAACGCCGATCCGCAGAATTACTCGATACGTTAAGAGCAACGTTGCAAGAAAAATCTTTGCCGCATATTCGCTTGGAAAATGCGGATAATGGCGGCGCATTAGTTTGGTTTCAAAGCCAAGAAGAACGCGCCAATGCTTTAGAAACGCTTTATTCTCGGTTGCCCAAAGGCGTGCAACAATTTGATGCCGAACGCGATGGACAATTTGGTTTGCGTTTTGTTTATTCTGAAGAAGCCATCAATGCTGCTAAACGCCGCGCTGCCGATCAAAACCGTATGCGCATGGCGAGTCGCGTTAACAGTTTGGGCGTTGCCGAACCTTCCGTTCAAGTCGTTGGCAATGACCGCATTTTAATTCAATTGCCTGGAATTCAAGACGTCAGCAAAGCTAAAGAAATTTTAGGTTCTACCGCAACTTTGGAATTTTATATGGTAGACGACAAAGCAACGCCCGCCGATATTGCAAACGCCGTGCGCTTAAAACGTCCACCATTTGGCGATAAATTGGGCTTTTTTGAAGACGGCACCCCGATTTTACTCAAACGGCGCGTAGTGATGAGCGGCGACCACATCATCGATGCGAGCGCGGTTTATGGTCAAGGACAACCGCAAGTAAACGTTGTTTTGGATTCGGCTGGTGGCGCGACCATGTCGGAAATTACGCGTAATAACATCGGAAAACCCATGGCAACCATGTATGTGGAATATTTACCCGTTGAAAAAACCGATGCCGCCGGTGAAACGCAAACCGATGTCGAAAAACGTGAAACCGTCGCCAATTCCGCCACCATTCAAGGGCAGTTTTCCAGTAATTTCCAAATTACGGGAGTGACGCCTTTTGAACGCGCCCAAAAATTAGCCGCGACGCTGCGCGCGGGTTCATTAATTGCGCCGGTCTACATCATTGAAGAACGCACCATCGGACCTTCTGCAGGTCAACAAAATATCGATCAAGGCGTGCATGCTTCTTTATTAGGATTATTTGCCATCGCCGTGTTTATGTTGGTTTACTACAATAAATTGGGATTTTATTCCGTCATCGCGTTGACGTTTAACCTCATTTTATTGATTGCTTCCATTTCTTTATTAGGCGCAACGTTAACATTACCAGGAATCGCGGGGATCGTGTTGACGCTGGGCATGGCAGTTGATGCGAACGTTTTAATTTATGAGCGCATTCGTGAAGAACTTGCCGCCGATCGTCCGATCAAAGAATCAATTCGCATGGGATTTAACGGCGCATTGTCTTCCATTGTTGATGCGAATATCACCACTTTAATCGTCGGCGTTTTATTGTTTATTTTTGGCGCCGGCCCTATCAAAGGATTTGCGGTGACTTTATCCGTGGGCATTATGACTTCAATGTTTACCGCGGTTTACGTCACCCGTGCGTTAACAGAATTCTTTTTATTAAGACAAGCGCAGCCGACTATAAAACTGTGAGAATCAAATTATGCAAATAAAAATTCCTTATATTCATTACATGAATTATGCCCGCCACGCATTAATACTTTCCGGTATTTTGACCGTACTATGCCTTTTATTGATGATTTTTCGGGGCTTTAATTTCGGTTTGGACTTTACCGGCGGCGCCACAATTGAATTGCAATATACTGAAGCCGCTGATATTCCCGATGTGCGCAAAACCGTTAACCAAATTTTGCCGGAAGCAACCGTTTTGCAATACGGCAGCGCGCGCGATGTGCAAATTCGTTTTGCCGATGATGGACGCGGCTCCATCGATAATCTGATGCAAGAAGTGGTAACCACCATCAAAGCGCGTTATCCGGACGTTAAAATCAACGGTCAATCCAAAATCGGCGGACAATATAAATCCGAATTAATCGAAAAAGGCATCACGGCGCTGGTGTTATCCTGCGTGGGTTTGGTGATTTATTTGGCAGTTCGTTTTGAGATGAAATTCGCCATTGGCGCGGTGCTTTCGCAATTGCACGACGTTATCGCAACCGCAGCAATGTTTTCGCTCGCCGGTTGGACGATGGATTTAACGGTGCTCGCGGCATTGCTTGCCGTTTTAGGTTATTCCGTTAACGATACTGTGGTAGTTTACGACCGCATTCGTGAAAATTTCTTAAAAACACCGCATAAAACCGCCAAAGAAGTCATTGACGCTTCCATCAATCAAACGATGGCAAGAACTATTGTTACGGGGTTAACAACCGCTTTAGCCGTGATTTCTTTACTATTTTTCGGCGGCAGCACATTATTCGGCTTTTCCGCAGCGATGTTGGTCGGCATCGTTTTTGGTTCGTATTCTTCCATTTTCGTTGCCAGCGCCATCGCGCTCAAATTAGGCGTTTCGCCGCGAGATTTGATGCCCAAAGAAAAAGCGCCGTTAGACGATTTACCCTAAAAATGCATCATCATGAAACCAGTCTTCGGACTGGTTTTTTATTGCCGCACGCAAAGCGTTTAAAATTTATCCTGCTGATTTTATGTGAAAAATTACCAGATAATTTCATCGTTAAAACCGCTCATTTTGTTATACTACAAACTTATTTTTCACGGGAGCATTTGATGATGAATTCATTATTAACGATGCACAGCATTTTGCTGGGCGTTTTTAGTTTTTTGCTGGGCGCAGGATTTGGGTATTTTTTGCGACGACCGCCAAAACATTATAAAACGCCGGTTTTTGAACAAAAAATTCAAGATTGGATGTTGCCACCAGAAAAAGATGATTTATCGCAAAAATTTGATGTAAATGTTTCTTCCCGAACTGAAAAAATTTTGCAAGAAAATACGCAACTTTTTGCCATGTTTGAGCGACAGTATCACGATTTTTGCCAACAATTACAGAATAATACGGCACAACTTTTCCAAACGGATAACGCTGCCGCCAAACCAGAAAATCCTGCAAATGCCGTCGCCGTAACAACGAATTCATTACCCGATCCGACGATCGACCGTACCGTTGAACCAAAAGCTGAAATTCCTGCGGTCAATCCCGTTATTGAGCCGGCAGATTCACCCGTCGATCCAACAATCGATCGCACCGTTGAACCCAAAGCTGAAATTCCTGCGGTCAATCCCGTTATTGAGTCAGCAGATTCACCCGTCGATCCAACAATCGATCGCACCGCAGAACCCAAAGCTGAAATTCCTGCGGTCAATCCCGTTATTGAGCCAACAGATTCACCCATCGATCCCGCAATTGATCGTACCGCCGCGCCCAAAGCCGAAATTCCTGCGATCAATCCGATAATTACCGATTCAAAAACTGCGGAATCAGCGATTGAGGAAAAAGTACCGAATAAAAATCTTTTAACCGCACGCAATCATAAAGAGCGCCCTTTAGCCGCAATTGAGCGCGTTAATATCCGTTCTGGTTTTGATGAGGCGCCGGCAGAAAATAACGAAAAAGAAATTTAGTTTATTAAGGTAAAAAACTGTGCCGCAATCATAAAATCCGCGCGGCGCGGTTTTCTGTCCCAAAGTTACCAATGATAAGCTTTAATAATGAGGCGTTCTTTAGCAATATCGCTGTGGGCAAGCGCGCTCATCAAAGGCTCTTCCACGACGCGCATATGATGACCGCTGGCATGAATAACGTTCTTATTACCGCTGTATAACATCACATGATTGGGAATAAAAATTAAATCACCGGCGGACATTTCTTTTGCATTGACTGATTGATGATTTTGCGCCATGTATTTGTGTTGCAAATCGCTGTCTCGCGGAATGAGGCGCCCCGAAAAACGGTAAATCATTTGCACTAATCCCGAACAATCCACGCCAGAGGTGCCGCGTCCGCCCCAAAGATAACTGCGTCCCAATTGTTCGCGGGCAACGGTTAATAAATCAAGCGGTTCACTAAGTTCAAAAGCATGTGCGCGGTGAATCCAGCCCCATTCCGCTAATTTTACATAGTCGCCTTGGGTTTCGCTGATATTGAATGTGGCAGCAGGCGGCAAAAAACCAATTAAGGAACTTTTTAAATCCGCTTCTTTGGTAATCGGTGCCGTAAAACGCGTGCAATGAGTTTTGGTTTCAAATTGAGGCACTTGTCTTAATGCCGCGCCGTGTATCCAACCGCAATATAAATCACTTTGACTTTGTACCCAGTAAAAAACATCTTTTTGCCCGTGAATGGTGACATTTTCGCCATAAAGCATTTGTGTTAAACGCGGACTTTTGGGATCGGGTTCTTGAAAAACCCATGCATCGGAAGTTTTAATAACAGCTAATGCGATCACGGGTTGGTTAATAAATAAACGGGCATCGCGTGCCGTTTGTTCATCTAAATTAAACATAAAATAATCCTTTTTTGGCGTTTTAACGGCTCAATTAAAGCATTATTGTAGGCAGGATAAGTGCGCGCTTCAATTCAGCGCTTGGTTTCACGAGTCTTTTTGAGGAAAGGCAATTGTATCGCCATAAAATTTGGCTTGTTTATGTATTAATAAATCTAATACGGCTTTAATACGGGCAAATAATTCTCTAATGCGCGTTTTCATACTATTTTGAAAAGCGACCGGATCGCGCGCATTAAAAGCGATGGCGTCGTGATGATGCCAGCGCGCAATAAAAACCGCGCGGGCGTTGTGAAAAGGTTGTGAAATAATCAGATAACGTTGATTTTGAAAAACTTTTTTCATGCGCAAAATGCTGTCTAAAGTACGAAAACCAGCGTAATCAGCTTGAATATGCGCCGGCGGAATACCAGCGGCGAGTAAATCGAGCCGCATTTGTTCAGGTTCGTTGTAATAACGGCTTGGATTGGCGCCGCTGACGATAAAATAGCGCGCTTTTCCGGCGTGATAAAGTTGCGCGGCGGCTTCAATGCGCGCATCGTAAAAAGCATTATGACGACCGTCAGTTAAATATTTTGCCGTTCCCAAAACCAGCGCGATTTCGCAGGAAGGAACGCGGTTAATGTCATCATAAAGATAGGGACGGCTTGTGTGTTCAATCCACAAATAAACGCCCAAAATCGTCATCAGAATCAGAAGCAAAAATAACGCTAATAGGCGAAAAAGATTTTTAATCGGGCGAATTAATAATGGCGTCATCATGTTCCCCAGTTATTTATTTAGAATAAAGTTTAAACGCGCCGCATCATAAAAAGCCATTTTTTAATCATTAGATTTCACAATAAAATAAAAAATAACTGCCGATTGCGCTGATGAATATTAAATTTATTATCGCCGTATTAATTTTTTATATACAAAAAAAACAGCTCCAATAGTATTGATCAAAAAATAATTCTAATTCGATCTCTATTATTGGAGCATCAATGAAGAATGCGTTTAATAACGCATTAATTTAACCATTTTTTACGAAGTTCATCGAGCTTTCCGTTGGCGCGCAAATTATCAATGCCGCGATTAATTTTTGCCAATAATTCGGGATTTCCTTTTCTCACCGCAATAATGGTATTACCGGGTTCTTCTGGTAATTTCGAGCTATAAATTGCCAAATTTTCATGCCGTTTCAAAATAAAACTCATCGAGGGTTCGTAACTGTAATAAATGTCGATATCGCCACGAACAACCGCTTTCAATCCCTCAAAATCGCTGGCTTGCTCAATGATATTTTTCACGCCGGCTTGCTTGAGTTTATCAACGCTGGCCGTATCTCTTTCTGCGCCAATTTTTAAATCTCCCGCATTAACCAAATCTTCTAGAGATTTCACCGCAAGATTTGCTTTTTTATAAATGAGCATGAATCGATCGGATTCAAGATAAGGTTTACTAAAATCAGCAAATTGGCGGCGTTTTTCCGAATCGCTTAATGTTGAAATTACTAAATCGCGTTTACCTTCCGCTAATTGTTCCACAATGCCTTTCCAATGATCGCTGTTAAATTTAACTTCAAACCCTTGATCTTTGGCAATTTCTCGCATCAATTCAATATCAAAACCGGTCATTGCACTGTTTTCATCTAAAAATTCAAATGGTGCAAAAAAAGGATAGGTGCCAACCTGATAAGTTTCTGAAAAACACGGCAAACTGCACGATAACAATGCAGTCAGTAATAATTTTTTCATCTTCTTTCCTCGGGAAATTTTACACAAAGGGTCGCAAGTGTAAACGCATAACGAAATAATAAAAAATGATTAATTTTTTAAGGAACGATGAGATTTTCCCAAAGAAGACTTCGCCAGCGTCAACAAAGCTTGTTTTATGGTGACGCCGGCGAATATTTTTAAAATGAAATCAACAGGTAAGCGGATTAATTAGCGGATTCCATTTCCAACCATTTTTTACGAAGCTCATCGAGTTTTCCATTTGCGCGCAAATTATCGATGCCACGGTTGATTTTTTCGAGCAATTCCGCGTTGCCTTTTTTAACCGCGATAACGGTTTTTCCCGGTTCTTTCGGCAATCTAAAAGTGCGAATCGGCAATTTTTTATCTTTATATCCTCTCAAAATATAAGCCATCGATGCTTCATCGCAATAGTAAGCATCAATAGAACCCCGAATAATGGCTTTAAGTCCTTCAAAATTACTATCCAATTCAGTAACATTTGCGCCAGCTTGTTTCAGCCGTTCAACGTTTGCCGTACCTTTTTCCGCACCAGCATTTAAACCGGACAAATCGGATAAAGAATTGATTGACAGATCGGGTCTTTTATAAAACACGGTAAATTGTTCATATTCAGAATAAGGCTTACTCAAATCAGCCAATTGGCGCCGTTCTTCAGTATCCATCAAGGAAGAAACGATCATATCGCGTTTGCCATCATTTAATTTATCAAGCAGTTCTTCCCATTTATCATTATGAATTTCAACTTCAAAGCCTTGATCTTTGGCAATTTCTTGAATGAGATCAACGTCATATCCGGTGATGATGCCGTTTCCGTCTAAAAACTCATACGGTGCGAAAGTCGGATGACTAGCAACGCGATATTTATCCGCTGCCAAACAGGGCAAACTACATGACAATAATGCTGCCAATAATAATTTTTTCATGATATCTCCATAAGTGGTTTTTTAAATTTTATTTACTATCTAAACGGTAAACTTAAGTAGTTAACCGAATATTAATTTAGTGTAAAAATAGAGAGATTTCCATTAAAAAAAAGACACGATAGCGAATTGCGGCGTAAATTATCGTTTTTAAGAGCATTTAAAATAAATCATGGTTTATTATATTTTATTAAAAATAATTCAATCAATATTGCCGAAATAATAAATAAAATTTACTAATATTCATCGGAGTAATTATTGAATGATAAATAAATTATTTTTCTTTTTACCATTTTTTATGTAATTCATTGAGTTTGCATTTAAATGCTCAATGCTGCGATTAATTTTTTCGAGCAATGCCGTATTATCTTTTTTAACGGCAATCACAATGTTTATGGATTCTTTGGATCATTTAGAAATATGAATGAGTAATTTTTTATCTTTATATCTTTTTAAAACAAAACCCAGCAAATATAAAATTATGGAATAATATTGATTATTTTTCATAAAACGCATTTTGATGGTAAAAATAACACTAAACAACAATCGCTATTAAAACTGCTCATTTTTTTAATTTACTTGCGCAAAAGATTTTAAAGAGTATAATACGCCCTTCAATCAGTTGCGGGGTGGAGCAGTCTGGTAGCTCGTCGGGCTCATAACCCGAAGGTCGTTGGTTCGAATCCAGCCCCCGCTTCCAAAGAATTTTTATAAAAAGCCCTTTTTCAAAGGGCTTTTTTGTTGCCTACTCTCTGGAGGAACCACATGTCACAAGAGCAAGTCGTTACAGAATTGCTGCGTCCCATCGTTGAATCCATGGGATTTATTTGGTGGGGGCTTGAATACCACTATAATTCTATGAATTCCATTTTGCGCATTTACGTTGATACGCAAGAAGGCGGAATCGGCATTGATGATATCGTCACCATCACCGAACAACTCAATCCCATTCTCGACGTTGAACAACCCATCACCACCAATTACACCCTCGAAGTCTCATCACCAGGGCTTGACCGCATTCTTTTTACGCTTGCTCAATGCGAACAATTTATCGGCGCCACCGTTCACTGCCGCTTGCGTTTTCCATTTGAAGGAAAAAGAAAATTTCAAGGCATCATGACTGCCGTTGATCACGATAAAGAAACCATTTCCTTAACGCTCGCCGACGGCGCCGCAGAAGTTCATCTACCCTTTACCCAAATTGATAAAGCACGCATTGTGCCCCAGTTTTAACAGATAAAAGGATTCACTATGTCAAAGGAATTATTGGCAATTGTTGAAGCGGTTGCCAATGAAAAAGACGTTGATCGCAACGTCATTTTTGAAGCACTCGAAGCCGCGCTGGCAGCAGCAACGCGCAAACGTCACGGCGATAAAGAAATTGAAACACGCGTCAGCATCGATAGAAAAAGCGGCGAATACGAAACCTTCCGCGTTTGGAAAATCGTTGATGACGATGCCATCTTAGAAAATACGGATATTGAAATCCGCGAAACCGTCGCCCACATTGATTTCCCCGACGCAGATTTAGTTGCCGGTGATATTTATGAAGAAAAAATAGAAAACGAACCGTTTGGACGCATCAGCGCTCAAATGGCAAAACAAATCATCATTCAAAAACTACGCGAAGCTGAACGCGAAAAAATTTATCAACAATTCATCGAACAAGAAGGAACACTCGTTCACGGCATCGTTCGCCGACACGAGCGCGGCAACGCTATTGTTGATTTAGGCGGCGTTGAAGGCACGATTTTGCGCAACGATATGATCCCGCGCGAACCGCTCCGCAGCGGCGATCGCATTTTAGGTTATTTGGAAAAAGTCAATCGCGAACTCCGCGGGCCGCAATTGCAAATCAGCCGCATTGCGCCGGAATTGCTCATTCAATTATTTCAAAAAGAAGTGCCCGAAATCAGTTCCGGCATGATTGAAATCATGGGCGCGGCGCGCGATCCGGGGCTGCGCGCTAAAATTTCCGTGCGGACATTCGATCCGCGCATCGATCCCGTTGGCGCTTGCGTAGGCATTCGCGGCTCACGCGTGCAAGGCGTTGTTAATGAACTTGCCGGTGAACGCATCGATATCGTGCTTTGGGACGATGATGCGGAAACTTATGTACGCAAAGCGATGGCGCCGGCGGTGATTAGTGATACCTGTGTAAATGAAGCAACAAAAACAATTGATATTGCCGTTCCTGAAGAAAAATTGCCGCAAGCCGTTGGACGCGGTGGACAAAACGTGCGTTTAGCAAGCGAATTGACCGGCTGGACGATTAACGTATTATCAGAAAGCGAATTTGCCGAAAAAATTCAAGCCACCCAATCCGCACAAGAACAATCATTAAGCACGATTTTAGACGTTGACGAAACCGTGGCAACGCAATTAATCGCGCACGGCATCACCACGCCAGAAGCCGTTGCTTATACCGGTCGCGACGAATTATTAACCATTGATGCTTTTGATGCGGAACTCGTTGACGATTTACTCGAGCGCGCCGCCAACTATGTCATGGTAGAAGCGTTTAAAGAAGAAGATACGCCGGAAGAAGAAATGCAAACATCTGTGAGCGTTATGGAAGGCGTTGACAGCGTTTTAGCGGCTAAATTGCAGGCAGCAGGCATTCATACCCAAGAAGATTTGGCAGAATTATCAGTCGAAGAACTGATCACTATTGGCAATACCACGCAAAATGAAGCCGCTGCCTTAATTTTAAAAGCCAGAGAACCGTGGTTTCGTTAAGCTTAAGCGGAGAGAAAAAAATGACTGTAGCAGAATTAGCAAAACAATTAAGAATTTCCATAAATCGTTTATTAGACGTTATCAGTGAAGCAGGGATTATGATTCACGATGTAGAAAACGATGTTTTATCCCCAGAACAAAAAGTTGCCATCGCAGGGCATATGAAGCAACGCAAAAAACAATCCGCCACAGAAAAAAATGCGGCGAAATCCGATAATAAATCGGATAAAAATAGCAAAACAGGCGCTAAAAAAACGACAAACAGACGGAAAACCGATGCCCGCAAATCGCAATCCAGCGAGAAAAAAATTTCGCCGCGAGAATTAGCGCAACAATTAGCCGAAAAAAAACGTCTCGAACAAGGCAACGCGCAACGCGAAAATGAAGAACGCGAATATCAAGAAGCTTTAGCGGCGGAAGAAAAACGTCAACAGCAAGAAGAAGCGCGCAAAGCAAAACGTGAACAAAAAGAAGCCGAAGCCATTCGCGCCGAAGAAGAACGTTTGCAAATGGAAGCGGCATTACAAGCGCAAATGCAAGAGCAAGAGCGCATCCGTCAAGAAAAAGAAGCCGAAGAAGCCAAACTAAACGCCGAAAAAGAATTGCGCAAACAACAAGAACGCGAAAAAAGATTAGCGCAAGAAAAAGCCGAATTAGAACGCAAACGCCAAGAAGCCATTCGCGATGTGGAATTGCGGGAAAGTTATGAAGAAGAAGCTGAAACCCGTTTCCATATTCAAAGTAAAGATCGCAATTTTGGCAGCAAAAACGACCGCAGCGGCAAACGCGCCGTGAAAAATGGTGATGACGAGCGCAGCGGCGAACGGCGCAATAATGCGCGAAATAACACTCGCCGGCGCAATAATGACAATAAAAAAGGCAAATTTGAAAAACCAGTGGCGCCGATTAGTCGCGAAGTGCGCATTCCTGAAACCATTACCGTGGGCGATTTAGCGCAAAAAATGAGCGTTAAAGCCAGCGAACTGATTAAAACCATGATGAAACTGGGTTCTATGGTGACAATTAATCAATTGCTCGACCAAGAAACCGCCGCGCTGATTGCCGATGAAATGGGGCATCGTTACGTTTTATTGAAAGAAAACGAACTGGAAGAGCAAGTGATGGCGCAAGCTTCTGAAAATAAAATGGACGTTGTGGTGCGCGCGCCGGTGGTTACGATTATGGGACACGTTGACCACGGTAAAACTTCTTTGCTGGACTATATTCGCCACACGCGCGTTGTTTCTGGTGAAGCCGGCGGCATTACGCAACATATCGGCGCTTATCGCGTTACAACCGAACGCGGCGTAATCACGTTTTTAGATACACCGGGACACGCGGCATTTACCGCCATGCGCGCGCGCGGCGCCAACGTCACCGATATTGTGGTTTTGGTGGTGGCTGCCGATGACGGCGTGATGCCGCAAACCAAAGAAGCCATTCAACATGCTAAAGCTGCCAATGTGCCGCTGATTGTTGCCGTTAATAAAATGGATAAACCCGAAGCCGATCCGGAACGCGTGAAATCCGAATTATCGCAGGAAGGCGTTATTTCCGAAGAATGGGGCGGCGAACATTTATTTGCTTATGTTTCTGCCAAAAGCGGCATGGGTATTGATGATTTGCTTGAAAAAATACTCATTCAAGCGGAAATGTTGGAATTGACGGCGCCATCATCTGGCGTGGGCAAAGGCGTAGTCGTTGAATCGCGTTTGGATCGCGGGCGCGGCAGCGTGGCAACAGTGCTCGTACAATCCGGCGTGATGAAAAAAGGCAATGTGATGTTAGCCGGCATGGAATACGGTCGCATTCGCGCGATGTTGGACGAAAAAGGTAAAGAACTTGAAGAAGCAGGTCCTTCAACGCCGGTTGAAATTTTAGGTTTATCCGGTACGCCGAACGCAGGCGATGATGTCATCATCGTGGAAAATGAACGTAAAGCGCGCGAAATTGCCAACTTCCGACAAGGAAAATTCAAAGAAATCCGCATCGCGCGGCAACAAAAAACCAAGTTGGAAAACTTATTTAATAATGCCGACGGCGAAATCAGCAAAGTCAGCTTGATGATTAAAGCAGACGTTCAAGGATCGGTTGAAGCGCTGGCGGATTCATTGCGCGAATTATCCACTGATGAAGTTGCCGTCAATATTATTGCAACTGGAATCGGCGGTATTACGGAATCTGACGTCCAACTCGCACTGGCTTCATCGGCAACCATTATTGCTTTTAACGTGCGCGCCGAAGCTAACGCCAAAAAACTCATCGAAGAAGAAGGCGGCGATTTGCGTTATTACAGCATTATTTATCAAGCTATTGACGACGTAAAAGCAGCAATGCAAGGATTATTGTCGCCCGAAATTCGCGAAGAAATTATTGGTTTGGCAGAAGTGCGCGATGTTTTCCGTTCCTCAAAATTCGGCGCGGTTGCCGGCTGCATTGTTGAAGACGGTTTACTCAAGCGCCATAACCCAATTCGCGTATTACGTAATAATGTCGTTATTTATGAAGGGGAATTGGAATCGCTGCGCCGCTTTAAAGATGACGTCAACGAAGTTCGCGCCGGCACAGAATGCGGTTTGGGCGTTAAAAATTACAACGATGTTCGCGTCGGTGATCAAATCGAATGTTATGAACGCGTTGAAATTGAAAGGAAATTATAATGGCACACGGAGTTGATCGGACGCGACGCATTGGCGAACAAATGCGCCGCGATTTAGCCCAAGCATTGGTCGATATTGTGCATCACCCGCACGCGTCTTTGCTTTCTTTTACCGCGGTTCATTTAACGCGCGATTTATCGTTTGCCAAAGTTTATGTAACGCATGTGCTTGATAATGAAGAAGAACGCTCAGAATTAGTCGCCGAACTCAATGCCAAAGCTGGGCAGTTTCGCCATTATTTAGCCAAAAATTTATCGATCCGCAAAGTGCCGGAATTGCAGTTTTATTACGATCAATCCGTGGAATACGGCGCGAGAATGGAGCAGCTGTTAACGCATTTGGTTAAAGATTCGGAACATAAGGATTGATTTTGAAACGCGATATCAACGGCATTTTGTTATTAAACAAACCCCGCGGCATCAGCAGCAACAGCGCATTACAAAAAGCGCGGGCGCTGTTTCAAGCGAAAAAAGCCGGTCACGGCGGCACGCTCGATCCGTTTGCTTCAGGGTTATTGCCGCTTTTTTTGGGGGAAGCGACAAAATTTAGCCAATATATGCTCGGCGCCGACAAACAATATCTTGTAGGCATTCGTTTTGGTCGCGAAACCACTACCGATGATTGCAACGGCGAAACGTTAAACACATTGCCGCCACCGGATTTGCTCAATCTGGATTGGCAATCCGTGCTCGCGCATTTTCAAGGCGATTATCAACAGACGCCGCCGATTTTTTCCGCTTTAAAAATCAATGGTAAACGCGCTTATGAACTCGCCCGCGAAGGCATTATTCCCGAAATAGCGCCGCGGATTATTCATATTGCATCGTGCAGCGTCATCGCGGTGAATAAAGATTACGCGCAACTGCGCATTCGTTGCTCTAAAGGCAGTTATATCCGTGCATTTGCGCGCGATTTGGGGCGATTTTTAAATAGCGCCGCGCACGCAGAAACGTTAATCCGCGAAGCATCGGGGCATTTTGTTTTAAATCAGGCTCATGATTTATCCACATTGGAAACTTTATCGCTTTCGGAACGCGATGCGTTGTTATTGCCGATTGAATACGCTTTAAAAAATATTCCGCCGCTTGCTATTCCTGAAGACAAAATTCGTTTTATTTGCCACGGCAACGATATTGCCATCACCGCAACAAATGGTTTATATCAATTATCTGCTGACGGGCATTTTTTGGGAATCGGCAAAGCGCGCGACGGGCGTTTATATCCCAAACGTTTATTATCGACAGAAGCATCAGGAGTTTTTTGATGCAGCACACTTTAAAAAAATCCGATTTTTTTTATGAATTACCCGAACATTTAATCGCACGTTATCCGCTGCAAAATCGCTCGGATAGTCGTTTATTGGTTGCGGCGGTGGAATCTGCGCAAAAAGTACACATTTCCAATAAACAGATGATTGATTTTATTGACTTTTTGAAACCAGAAGATTTATTGGTGATCAATAATACACGTGTGGTTCCCGCGCGCATGTTTGGACACAAAATCAGCGGCGGCAAAGTTGAAGTATTTATTGAACGCCTGCTTTCCGAACAACGCGTTAAAGCGCATATCCGCGCTTCAAAAGCGCCGCTTTTGGGCAGTCAAATTGTTATCGGCGCGCAAAAAGTGACGATTGAAGACAAAAAAGACGGAATTTATACCGTTTTTTCCGAAATGCCGTGGACAAAATTAATGGCGCAACAAGGAAAAATGCCTATTCCGCCTTATTTGGCGCGCGATGCTGAAGCGTTAGATAGCGAACGTTATCAAACGGTTTACGCACAAATTGCCGGTGCCGTTGCTGCGCCCACCGCGGGATTGCATTTTGATCAAAAATTGTTGGAACGCATTGCCGCAAAAGGCGTTAAAAGAGCGGCAATTACATTGCATGTTGGCGCGGGTACTTTTCAACCGGTGCGCGTGGAAAATTTAAATGAACACGTAATGCATCAAGAATGGTTTTCGCTTTCTCAAGAAGTCGTTGATGCCGTTGCCGCCTGCCGCGCGCAAAATGGACGCGTCATCGCTATTGGCACCACGGCGTTGCGCGCATTAGAAAGCGCGGCGATTGGTTCGGGAAAAGTGGGCGTTTTTCAAGGTGATACCGATTTATTTATTACGCCGGGTTATGAATTTCAAGTAGTTGATGCCTTATTTACGAATTTCCATTTGCCGGAATCAACGCTTTTGATGTTGGTCAGCGCATTTGCCGGCGTAAACAATATTCGCCGTATTTATCAACATGCGATTACCGAACAATACCGCTTTTTTAGTTACGGCGACGCGATGTTTTTACCGCATCGTTTGCCCGCTCTGGAAACACTTTTGTAAATAAAGGCGCGAAAATCGCGCCTTTTCTTTTAGCACCGAAATAATCCACGCGTTTAAAACGTTTTAGAAAATTCCACAACCACGTTTTGTTTATCGTAATTATAAAACGGGTGATTGCCGTCAACTTTGCGATAAGACCACGTCAAGCGCGGCGTGATACCGCCGAAATAAAAATTACGATTCCACAGGCTAACAGAGGCGCTGTATTCGTTATTTTTTTGTTTGATATTAAAGAAATCCACGTCATCAAAGGTTTTTCTGCCGTAGCCGATTGTGGTGCGCGTTGCAAAACCTTTGCCCCATTCTTGTCCCCAGCCCAAACGTGCGCCCCAGCGGTCATAAGAGTTGGTTTTTGATTCGACATCGCGAATGCTGTAATCGATGCCGCCGAACCAATAATAGCGCGCAGCGGGCAAATACATTAACGTGTGCGACATCAAATAATCATTGCCGTTTAAATGACGATAATCGCTGCGGTAACGATTTTGAGTCCATTCCAACGCGCCTTGATATTTAAATTTTGTTGATAACCATTGCGAGCCGCTCAAACGCAAGCCGTAACCCGTATTGTAGTGATCAAAATTGCTGTTGTTATCGTTGCGGTTGACGTACCAACGATGCGAGAAAAACGGCGATAATTCAATTTCGGTTACCGCGTTGCTATAACCGCCGCCGATTCCGATGCGGCTGCTTAAATCGTTAGAGGTTTTTTCGTCCCAATACAATTTGCCAAAAGTGCTCAAATGCAATGCCGCAAAATAATTACCGCGCAAATTCCAGCGTTTATCGGCAGAAAAATCAAATTCAACGCCGTTGGCGCTGCGCGGTTCTTGTTGACTGGTAATGGAGCTGCCGTTAGGAAAAACCATTTTTGTGCCGACCGGCGGCGCTTCGTTGACGTTTTTATCATAAGAATAAGTCGCTGATGCATAAAAATCCCATTGTTCCTGCCGGTGAATCATTTTTAAAACATGATCAACAGCTTGCGCGTATTGCTCGGGCAATTGTTCGGCGCGCAATTTTTCCAATTCGTGTTCGGCGGCAACGTATTGTTTATCGGCATATAACGCCATTGCTAATTGAAAACGCACCAGCGTGACGTTTGGCAATAATGAATTGATTTTGCGGTATAAACGAATAGCAGTTTTAAAATCGCCGGCGCGCGCGGCAATAATGGCATCGCCCCATTCAATCAAAGAAGGATCGCGATTGGGCACATCGCGGTAATACGGCAAATATTTCTTTAAACCTTCGGCATCTCCCATAACCACGTATTTCGACAAAACGCTTTCCAATGCGCTCGGATTTTCCCGCCAATAAGCGGCAGGCAATTTTTCCAATTCGGCATCGGATAAAGGAGCAGCCGTAGGCAATTTTACTTGTTGATCGGGAACGACGACGTTATGTTTATCGCTAACGGGCGGTTTAATCGTCATATCCGCTGAAAATGCATGAAACGCGATCAATAATGCCGGACTGATCACCATTTTTGACAATAAATTCATTTTTTTTCCTTGCGTTACATCATAAAAGATGGTCTTGAGAGGCTGAAAAGTTAAGCGGGGAAATATAACACACTCATAATCTTGCTTACTACCACAAAGGTGCGTTATTTTCGTGGCGTAATATTAAAAAAAATATGAGCGGTATCAAAAAGACGGCAAACAATTTGCGCGATAAATCGTTGTTAACGGGTAATACGAATACCACTTCGCGGCTCGTAATGATGGCAAGAAACTTGCCGATAATATTGCCGCCCGCGATAAAAAAACGGTTCCAAACACATATCAGGGCGATATTGTCCGCGTTCAATAAAGGCGGGTTGTTCAATTTCCAGCGCCATATTGTCGCCGCGCACCACCGCTTGAAAACCCAACGGCGCGGCGCCCGTTTGATATTGATAACCGCTTTGTTCGCTTTGAAAACCGTCACCTAAATAACGCAATGTAGAACGCGTTTGAAAATGACTGATGCTGTCGCTTTGCACGCAACCTGCCAGCGTTATTAAAAAGCATAATTTAAATTTCATCATCTTCAGATAAAGCATAAATGCCTGTTAAATGACGCAAATAACCGTGATAATCCATACCGCAGCCGTAAATATAACGATCGGCAACCTGCGTGCCGATAAAATCGACGGCAAAATCTTTCACTTTTCGATCGTGTTTTTTATCGATTAATACGCAACAACGCAGGCTTTTTAAATGCTGGCGCCGCAATTCATCAGCAATGGCTTTTAACGTAATACCTTCATCAAAAATATCATCAATCAATAAAACGTGTTCATTTTCAAGCGATTGCTTCGGGCGCGCTTTCCATTCAATGATCCCGCCTTGATTATTTTGATAGCGGCTGGCGTGGACATAATCCATGCGATGAAAAAAAGTTAACCGCGTTAACAATTGCCCCGCGGGAATGAGTCCGCCGTTCATCACGACGATAATCAAAGGATTAAGCCCCGAATAATGCGCGTTGAGCTGCGCGGCTAATTTATCGTAAGCGGCATTAATTTCTTCTGCCGTAATCAAACATTGCGAATGCTTGAGAACGCGTTCTAAATCTTGTTGCGTTAATGTGTTCATGATTAATAGGTTAAAGTCGTTACATTATGATTCATGATTTCGCCAATAATATAGCCACCGCTGACTACTTCGCTGACTTCTGCGATGACGTTATCACCCCATTTTTGCACCACAAATTTACTGGCTTTAAAAACCACGCCGCTTTGATAAGCTTCTTTAATGAGATCGTAGATGGTTTCATCGGCTTTTCGTTGAGAATGGATTTTATTGGCGATGCCGCGAATGGCTAACTCGCCCGCGCGACCAGCAAAAATCACTTCCACTTGATATTCCATAGAAGCGGCAATCGTTGCGTGATAAATCGGTTCAACTAATTCACTGCTTTGATCCGGCGAACTATTTAAGATGATGATAACGAGTTTTTCAGCCATAAAAGAACGTAATTGTGATGACGGGCGATTATTATGCCACAAACCAAGAGCGGTACTTTGTTAATGTCGCTTGCGCCTTTTGATACGCTTGCTCAGCAACAAAATCATCATATTCTGCGCCGCGCAAAAGCGCCAAACGTTTTTGTGATGCCGCACTATCGCGAACCGTGACGCCTTCATCAATCACGCGATCCATATCAGCAAAATGATTACAAATCATTGCTGCGTCAGCGCCAGCATCAAGTACGGCTTGCACGCATTGCGTCGGCGTTGCAAATTGTTTCGCAGCTGCCATATCCAAATCATCACTCACCACCGCGCCTTTAAATCCCCAATCGCGTAATTCTTGAATTATTTTTGCGGAAAAACTCGCGGGCAGCGTATCGTCCGGCATTAAAATATGCGCCATCATCAAAGCTTCAATATCCTGCTGTACATTAAAAATAAATGGAACTAGATCCGCGCGGCGCTCTGCATCGCTGCGCGTATCGATTGGTAGCTCGTGATGAGAATCTCCACTGACGCGCCCGTGCCCTGGAAAATGTTTGCCAACCGCTGCCATGCCAACTGTTTTCATGCCGCGCCGCATGCTGCAAGATAAAACGGAAACGATTGCCGGATTTTCATGAAACGCTCGATCGCCAATCACCGTTGATTTTGGATCGTATAAATCCAATACTGGCGCAAAAGAAAAATCAATGGATTGCGCGCGCAATTCATAAGCCAAAATCACGCCGCACGCTTGTGCTACAGACCAACTGATCACAGGATCTTGATCAAAAATCCGCCCGATCTGCGCGGCGGCGGGCAACAGCGTAAAACCTTCTCGAAAACGCTGCACGCGTCCGCCTTCATGATCCACGCCGATAAGAATTTGCGGGCGCAATTGTCGAATTTCTTGGATTAAAGCGCGTAATTGCTCGGGATTTTGATAATTGCGACTGAATAAAACCACGCCAGAACATAAAGGCGACTGCAAACGCCGCTTATCCGCGCGGCATAATTTCGTCTGTTCGATACCGATAAAAAGAGACATCTCACCGCTCCCTAAAAATGGGGCAATTTTATCATTTTTATCGTTCTGCTAGACTATGTCTTTTCTTAATAGGGACAGTCAGGTATGAATCATTCGCTAAAAGAAGAGGCACTTCATTTTCATCGTTATCCAACCGCTGGAAAAATTTCCGTCACTCCCACCAAATCACTCACCAATCAGCATGACTTGTCTTTAGCTTATTCGCCGGGCGTTGCCTTTGCCTGCGAAGAAATTCAAAACGATGCGCTTCAAGCCGATTTTTTAACCGCCCGCGCCAATTTAGTTGCCGTCATTTCCAATGGCACCGCCGTTTTAGGACTGGGCAATATCGGCGCGCTTGCCGGTAAACCCGTTATGGAAGGCAAAGGCGTACTCTTTAAAAAATTTGCCGGAATCAACGTTTTTGATATTGAAATCAATGAAACGGATATTGATAAATTTGTTGACATTGTCGCCAGCATGGAACCGACTTTTGGCGGCATCAATTTAGAGGATATTAAAGCACCGGAATGCTTTGCCATCGAGAAAAAACTGCAAGCGCGCATGAATATCCCCGTTTTTCATGACGATCAACACGGAACGGCGATTATTGCCGCGGCTGCCGTGCTCAATGCTTTAAAAATTCAAAATAAAAATTGTGCAGACGTTAAAGTTGTGGTTTCCGGCGCCGGCGCGGCAGGACTTTCTTGCGTGGACATGTTTATTGCCGTGGGCATTAAAGCAGAGCACATTATCGTCTGCGATTCCAAAGGCGTTATTTATGCCGGACGCGATGGTCTCGATGAACGCAAAGCGCAATATGCCGCCCAAACCAGCGCGCGCACTTTAGCTGATGCTATGGTTGGCGCGGACATTTTTTTAGGCGTTTCCAAAGCGGGATTGGTTTCTCCTGAAATGGTAAAATCGATGGCAGAAAAACCGTTGATTTTGGCGCTGGCGAATCCGACGCCTGAAATCATGCCGGAAGAAATTAAAGCCGTGCGCGATGATGCCATTATCGCAACGGGACGCTCTGATTATCCCAATCAAGTCAATAACGTTTTGTGTTTTCCGTATTTATTCCGCGGTGCGTTAGACGTAGGCGCGACCACCATCAACGAAGCCATGAAAAGAGCCGCCGTTGAAGCATTAGCAACGCTGGCGCAATTGCCCGCCGATGAAGAAGTCATCAGCGCTTACGACGGTCAACGCCTGATTTTTGGAGAAGAATATATTATTCCCAAACCTTTTGATGCGCGCCTGATTACCACCGTTCCCGTTGCCGTTGCTCAAGCAGCGATGAAAAGCGGCGTTGCGCGGCGTCCCATCGCGGATATGAATGCTTATATTGATCAACTCAAAGCGCTGTTTAATCCGCATTATCGGGTAATGAAACCGATTTTAGAGCGCGCTAAAGCACAGCCGTTAAAAGTGGTTTTTGCTGAAGGGGAAGATCTTCGAACTTTGCGCGCAGTATTAAATTGTGTGCAAGAAAAAATTTGTACGCCGATTTTAATTGGATGGCGTGCGGCGATTGTTGCTCGTTTGCAGGAATATCATTTGCCGCTTGATAGCGATCGCGATATTCAAATCATTGAGCCCGATTTGCATTACAAAAATTGTCGGCAAACTTATCAAACGCTTTGCGCAAACGCCGGAATTGATCCAGAAGCAATACAAAATCAACCGGAAATGCAAGCTACCGTTTTGGCGGCGCTGCTCGTTCATTTAGGACACGCCGACACGTTAATCTGCGGCACAAATGGTCATTATGATCATCATCGCCAACAACTCGATTTAATTTTGGCGCTAAAAGATGGCATGAAAACTTCCGCGGCGTTGGATATGTTGCTTTTGCCTAAAGAAAGCGTTTTTATCGCCGATACGCACATTCATCATCAACCCAACGCGCAAGAAATCACGCATATCACGCTGTTAGCAGAAAAAATGTTGCGCCAATTAGGCATTACCCCGCGCGCGGCGTTACTTTCGCGCTCTCATTTTGGTGAATGTCCTGATTTGGAAAGCCACCGCGTGATGCAAGAAGCGCTCGCTGCAATCCAAAAAATGCAGCCGAATTTAGAAATAGCTGGAGAAATGCAAGCCGATGTGGCGCTGTCAGCAGAAATCCGTCATCACGCTGGCGCGGAAAAAGGTTTAAATACGTCCGCTAATTTATTGATTATGCCTAATGTTGATGCTGCTAATATTGCCTATCATGTGATGAAAGTTTGGTCAAACGGTTCCGCAGTGGGTTCAATGTTATTGGGATTACAACGTCCTGCGCAATTAATGAATCAAGAAGTCACCGCGCGACAAATATTTACGATGGCAGCAATTGCCGTGGTAGCAGCGCAAACGGATAACGATTAACCAATATTTGCAATAAAACAACAGAGTTAGGATAAACACGATGAGTACTTTAACGATTACACGCTTGAATGATTACCGACCGTTGGCTTTTACCGTAAAACATCACGACATGAAGTTTGATTTGCAAACCGACGCCGTGATCGTCACGCACAATCAGGAATTCGCGCGCTCTCAACCCAAAAAAGACGAGCGCGGGTTTGATATTGAGCAAGAAAAAAATGTTGTGCTCAATGGTGAAGATTTGCAATTGCTCGATATTGCCATCGATGGAAAAATGCTGCCCGCCGGCAAATATCGTTATAAAAATGATTTGTTGACGCTTTTTGATGTGCCCGATAAGTTTACGTTGACCACAACCGTGCGTCTCGATCCCGACAATAATCTTCAATTATCCGGACTTTATCGTTCCAACGGCATTTATTGCACGCAATGCGAAGCCGAAGGTTTTCGCCGCATTTCTTTTGGTTACGACCGCCCCGATGCGTTAGCGACTTATCGCGTCTCCATCGAAGCCGATAAAACAGCAAATCCCGTTTTATTGTCTAACGGCAATTTAGAAGCATCAGGCGATCTTAATGAAGGGCGCCATTATGCAACGTGGTTTGATCCGCACCCCAAACCCAGTTATTTATTTGCATTGGTCGCCGGCGATTTGGCAGTAAACGCCAAACGTTTTACTACCACAAAAGGCAAAGAAGTAGAATTGCGGATTTACACGGAAGCGGCATTTATCGATCAAACCGATTACGCGCTGCAATCTTTAATCGATGCTTTTAATTGGGACGAAACACGCTTTAATCTTTCCTACGATCTCGATCGCTTTAATTTAGTTGCCATCAGCGATTTCAATATGGGCGCGATGGAAAATAAATCGCTCAATATTTTTAATACCAAATTCGTATTGGCGAATACTGAAACCGCCGCCGATAGCGATTTTCGCGCGATTCAACGCGTCATTGGTCACGAATATTTCCATAATTGGACGGGCAACCGCATCACCTGCCGCGATTGGTTCCAATTAACGCTGAAAGAAGGTTTAACCGTATTCCGCGATCAAGAATTTTCTTCGGATTTAAACGAGCGCACCATCAAACGCATTGAAGATGTGGAATTATTGCGCCGCGAACAATTCGCTGAAGATGGCGGCCCGATGAGTCACCCCGTTCAACCGCAAGAATACGCCGCTATTGATAACTTTTATACGCGCACCGTCTACGAAAAAGGCGCGGAATTAATCCGTATGTATCATACGATTATCGGCGAAGAAAAATTCCAAAAAGGTATGGCTTTATATATTGAACGCCACGACGGGCAAGCCGTTTGCATTCAAGATTTTGCGCAATGTATGGAAGATGCTTCTGATTATCCATTTACCAAACAATTCTTTGATTGGTACACCACATCAGGCACGCCGAAAGTAAAATTCACCGCCAGTTATAACAAAACTGAAGGCAGTTTTACTTTGTCCGCGCATCAAAATATTTCTGCCGTCAATCCCAAACGTCCTTTAGTAATTCCGATTCGTTTTTCGTTAATTTCTCCAAACGGTCGTTTGTATCGCTTTGAAGACGGCAGCGAAAGCCAATTATTATTGTTGGATAAAGAACGCGGTAGTTGGACGTTTACGCATGCCGATGCCGATTTAATTCCGGTATTAATGCAAGGTTTTTCGGCGCCGATTTATTACGAATATGATTATGGCGATGATGAATTGATTGCTTTGGCGCAATTTGCTCCAGATGGTTTTGCGCGTTATGAAGCCGTGCAAACTTTATTGCATCGTATGTTCCAATTATCGTTAAAAGATTCGCGCGCATTGAAAGATCTATCAGAAAAAGTCAGCAATTTGATGGCGTTTTTACTTAAAAACAAAAAAATCAGCGACAGCGAAAAAGCGTTATTGCTCGCCGTTCCGCCGCTTTCTTCATTCTTGCCGACTTTGCCCGCGCCAATTAATATGGATAACGTTTTAAGCGCTTACGATCGTGTCGTTCGCACCATTGCTTTAAAAATGCGCCGAAATTGGTCTGATTTCTTAAAAGCCGGAAAACCAGAAACGCAAGCCAAATATAGCGTTAAAGATGCCGGAATTCGCGCGTTATATGGTTTGGCGATGAAAATCATGTCTACTTTTGACGATGAAAGTAACCGCAAATTATTTTTGGAATTGTATAAAAATGCCGATTGCATGACGGATCGCATGAATGCGCTCGAAGCATTAAATGCGCATGCCGATCGTTATCGCGAAGAAGCATTGCAAGACTTTTATCAACGTTTTGCCGATCAACCGCTTGTTATCGATAAATGGTTTATGTTGCAAAGCAAAGATAATATTGCCGGCGCTTTAGAACGCATTGAAGCGTTAACGCGATTGCCCGCATTCCAAATACGCAATCCCAATCGTTTCCGCGCCCTTGTCTTCACATTTATGCAATCTAATCCCAAATTGTTCCACCGCGCTGATGGTTCTGGTTACCATTTTGTGATCGAACAAATCCGCCGCATTATTCGCGATAATCCGCAGCTTTCCGCGCGCATGATTCGCGGTTTAGAAATTGTGACCAAATTAGATGCAAAACGAAAAGCATTAGCGCACAAAGAACTCAGTTCTTTATTAGAAATGGAGGATATCAGCGTTGATGCTCGCGAAATTATCGAACGCGTGAGCGCTGGTTTAACATCATGACCACTTCCCGCGCACATTGGTTACCCGGTCAGGACATTTATCCTGATACCCAAATGCGCGGGCTTATTGAACGCGCTTATGATTTAGCAACCACAACATCAACCGGCATTGAGGCACGAAATGAAATTTTGTGCCGCTTGTTGGTGGATATTAAAAGTGATGCGACGCTCGTTTCGGCGGGATTACTCGTTTGGGCGTGGCAAGAAAAAGAACTGGATAAAAATATTGTTGCGCAACATTGCGGCAATGATGTGGTGGCGCTGCTTCAAGGATTGGACAGTTTAAGTTTAATTGACCGCCTGCACGAACGCGACAACAGCGATATTGAACAATTGCGCAAAATGCTGCTGGCAATGGCAAGCGATATGCGCGCGGTGATTTTAAAATTGGCGCTGCAAGTCGTCATTATGCGTTTGGTGCATCAATACCCGCCGCAAGAACAACAAATTCTTGCGTTGCAAACCCGTGATTTATTTGCGCCGCTTGCCAATCGTTTAGGTATTGCGCAATTAAAATCCGAATTGGAAGATAATGCGCTGCGCATTCTCGAGCCCGATATTTATCAAGAAATTGTTGCCGCTTTGGAAGAGCGCCGCGTTGACCGCGAACGTTATATTCATCGCGTGATTGCTTATTTGGAATACGCTTTGAAAAATGCGGGTGTCCGCATCAGGCATATTTACGGACGCATTAAGCATATCAACAGTATTTATTTGAAAATGAAACGGAAAAATCTCCGTTTTGAACAAGTGAATGATATCCGCGCGGTTCGTATTGAAGTAGAAACCGAGCGGCAATGTTATGAAGCTTTAAGCGTGGTAAATACGCTGTGGCAACCAAAGCCAGAAGAATTTGATGATTATATTGCCAATCCCAAAGCTAACGGTTATCAATCTTTGCATTGCACGCTGATTGGCCCTGAAAACCGCATTATTGAAGTACAAATCCGCACCACGGCAATGCATGAGCACGCCGAATTGGGCGTTGCCGCGCATTGGAAATATAAAGAAAAAGGCGCGCGACATTCCCGACAATTTGAGGAGCAAATTGAATGGTTACGCCGTTTATTAAGCGGTACCGGCGATATTGGTCGCGGCGATGTGGTTTTAGATCAGTTTCGTAATGAAGCATTTCGTGACCGCGTTTATGCCGTTTCTCCCGAAGGAATGGTGATTGATTTGCCCGAAGGCGCGACGCCGCTTGATTTTGCGTATCACATTCACACGCAGCTTGGGCACCGTTGCCGCGGCGCTAAAATCAACGGCGCCATTGTTCCGTTAACCACGGCATTAAAAAATGGCGATACCGTTGAAATTCTCACGCAAAAAGAAGCCAAACCCAGCCTTGATTGGATTTCCGAACATTTAGGTTATTTGCAAAGTGCGCGGGCAAAAGCAAAAGTGCGCAGTTATTTCAAAAAACTTCACGGAGAAAAAGCCATTGAATTGGGACGCGAAATGCTCACGCGCGAACTCAAACGTCTTAATCTCCAGCACAATGAAAACGATTTGGCGCAACTTGCCGCCGCGTTTGGTTTGCACGGTGAAGATGATTTACTTTCCGGCATTGGTTTTGGTGATATTGGCGTTTTGGCGGTGGTGCACGAGTTTTTAGCGCAACACGGACAACAACCCGAAAAATTAACGCTTAACGAGCGTTTGGCAAAAATTCCCATCAAAACCGTTAACCGACCGAAAAGTCAGCAAATTGAAGTGGAAGGCATCAGCGATGTTTTGATCAATTTTGCTACATGCTGCAAACCGATTCCGCCGTGCGCGGTTACGGGATTTATTACCCGCGGTCACGGCATTAATATTCACCGCAGCGATTGCGCTAATGTGCGCCATTTAGGCAGACAACACCCCGATCGCATGATTGCTGTTCATTGGACCAGCGAAAATCAAGGCGTTTTCTCGATCAATCTCGGCATTATCGCCGATGATCGTCCCCATATTTTGCGCGATATGAGTCAGGTTTTTTCCAATGATCACATCGGCATTTTGCACGTTGCGATGGAACACAATGTGCGCGAGCAACTCGAAGGAAAATTTACTCTTGAAATCGCGGATATGGCGCAATTGTCGCGGATTATGGATCGATTAAGCCAAGTAAAAGGCGTTTTAGAAGTTCGGCGCTTATAACGGCGTTGATAAACGCGACAGTTCCCAGCGCGCGGTCACATCAATCACGTCATCATCTATCCGCGCCTCTTGTAAACGAAATGATGCGGCATGCGCGATCATCAAAGCGTTATCACCACAAAGCGTTAATGGCGGAAAAAAGACGCGTTTTTTGTGTTCATCGGCGTTTTTTTGTAACGCGGCGCGCAACGCTTGATTGGCGGATACGCCGCCGGAGACGACTAAATCACGGTAACCCGTTTTTTTCCACGCACGACGGCATTTGATGAGCAATGTTTCTACCACGGTTTTTTGAAAACTGGCTGCAATATCGGCGCGCGTTTGAGGATCGTTATTTTGTTCGGCAATTAATAAGCGGACGTGGGTTTTGAGTCCCGAAAAGCTAAAATCTAAATCGGGACGGTTAATCATGGGGCGCGGCATCACAAAACGTTGTTCATCACCATTTTTTGCAAGCGCTGCTAATTCGGGACCGCCAGGATAAGGAAGTCCCATTATTTTTGCCATTTTATCAAAGGCTTCACCAACGGCATCGTCTAAAGTTTGTCCCAAAATTTCATAATCTCCAACGGCTTTTACTGATAACAATTGCGTATGCCCGCCTGAGACGAGTAAGGCAATAAAAGGGAATTCAGGTTTTAATGGCGCCAGAAATGGAGAAAGTAGATGTCCTTCCATGTGGTGAATTTTGAGCACGGGACGCCGAATGGCAAAGGCGAGGCTGTGCGCAAAAGTGGCGCCCGTCATTAAAGCGCCGAGCAAACCCGGGCCAGATGTGTAGGCGATGACGTCGATGGCGGATAGATTTAGTTTTGCTTGCGTTAACGCTTGGTTCATTAATACGGGAAAACGTTTTAAATGATCGCGGGCAGCTAATTCTGGAACGACGCCGCCAAAGACGCGGTGTAAATCAATCTGACTAAATACTTGATTGGCGAGTACGCCGCGCGCGGGATTATAAATCGCTACGCCGCTTTCATCGCATGAGGATTCGATTGCTAAAATGTTGATATCTACGCTCATAATCTGATTTTTATGATAAAAGAAGCGGACATTATAGGTTAGCCTATCGCCCAATGGATATTTCATCGTTGTGGTTTTATGATTTTTTATCCGTGTGCATATTTCATTTTAAGACAATAAGAATTGTAGTTTTTCTTCTTATCGCGTATAATTTGCTTCTTTCCGCCCGTAGCTCAGATGGATAGAGCGCAGCCCTCCGGAGGCTGAGGTCAGGGGTTCAAATCCCTTCGGGCGGGCCATTTTTTTGTATCTTTTAAATGCTTCATGCATTTAAATTATCTCAAGCATTTTCAAACTCGTTTCAGAGTATTTCTTTACCCGACCGACAGACATTAAAAATACCGTAAAAATGCGGTTTTTCGGTTTTAAAAGTATTTCCCCTAAAAAAGGCTCTATCATAGGATAGAGCCTTTTTATATAGCAAAGTAACTGCTACAAAAGAAACCAAATACGATTTACTGTCATTTATGGTTTTTTATTGCTTGCTAAGTCAAATTTATCGGAAATAAATCCGTATAAAGTCCAACCGGCAAAAGTCACAATAGAACCATAGGTCATTGCTTCGAAACCAGAAGCATATAAGGCATACAAGCTGTAAATTGAACCAACAGTAGCTAATATCGTTGTAATAGTTAATTCTTTACCACCACGTTGTGCAGCTTTCAAAATAACGATTGCGGCGCCCATTGATAACAAATAAGGAATAATATTTGTAACTACTGCCAAATTAACCAAAGCTTCAAATTGCTTACTCAAGGTTGGACTAATTGTCATCAAACTCATCAATGATTGAGTAGCAGTAATTACAATCATTCCAACTACTGGGGCATTTTTTGCAGTAACTTTACTAAATATAGCTGGGAAATAACCTTCGTCGGAGGATCCTTTGAAAACGTTAGCGATAGTAAATTGCCAACCCAAAAGAGAACCAAAGCATGATAACACCATCAATCCCATCACAAGTTTACCGATAGAAGGGTTAAACATTGAGGAAAAGACCATACCAAAGGGCGCAGAGCTCTCTGCCAAATTAGCTGCAGGAACAATACCAAACATGATATTAGTTGATACGATATAAATGGCAGCAACACCTAATGTTCCACCAAGTACCGCTATCGGTACATTTTTTTCAGGATTTTCAACAGCGTCCGCATTGGCACAAGCTGATTCAAGACCTAAAAATGCCCACAAAGTCATGGCAATAGAACTGGTTGCAGCTTCACCAAAAGGCAAATTATGAATATTCCAGTTTTGAGTGTACAAATCACCAGAGAAGAAATACCAACCGGCAGTAGAAATAACAATTACAGGCGCAATAACACCCCATACGGTAAAGCTAGATATACGACCTGTTAATTTTGCTCCACCAAAATTCAATACCGTTGCAATCCATAAAACAGCAATTGTGAAAAGGGCAGTGCTAACTGGCGTTAATTGTGCATTTAAGAAAGCAGCGCCATAGCCGACTGCTGAAATAGCAATAGCGATATTAGCAATCAATAAAGAAACGCCATAGGTATAGTTCGCCATAAAGTTGCCCGCTTTACCGAATGAATATTCGGCAAAACCGCCCATACCACCACCTTTTCGGCTATACATACCACATTTAGCAAAAGCATAAGCCAGTGCCATAGAACCAAGGGCAGTGATTAACCAAGATACAATTGAAAGCGATCCGACTTCTGCCAATTTTGTAGGAAGCATAATAATTCCAGAACCCATCATGTTAACGGCAGTTAAGATCGTTAACTGTAACACACTCATTTTATTTGTGCTGCTGCTCATTTTGAGTATTCTCCTTAAACTAGATAGGCAAGCATAATGCCTTACACTTGCCTATTTACGAGCATATAGAAAGTTATTTATCTAATTCAGATTTTAAAACATAGCCGTATGCTTTTTTCGTTCCATCTTCTTGAGTAACAAGATAGACGCCTTGAATTTCTGGCGCAAAACCAGGCAATTTATTAATACCTTCTTCAAGTGCTAAGAAGTATTTTTGCGCGGTTTCAGACCATCTTTCGCCAGGTTGTACACAAATAACACCCGGTGGATAAGGTAAAGAACCTTCTAGAGCCATACGTCCTACCGCATCACTTAATGCGACCAATTCGCCTTCACCGCGTACAAAAGCAAAGTTCGCTTCCTGAGGAGTCATGACGTATTCTGGTAAATAGTCTTTCAAGAACAAACGTTTTTGCAATTCGCTGACTTTTCTTTCTTTGTAGAAATCATGCATTTCTTGGCAAAGTTGACGAATACGGTAGCCTTTATATTTTTCAATATTGGCATAATAAATGCTTGGCAATACGTCTTGCATTGGCACATTTGCTTCAATTAATTGTTCAAAGCGGATTAATTGAGCAACTAAATCGTCCATCTTGGTTTTGGTTTCTGCCGGCGTCATCAGGAATAAAATGGTATTTAAGTCGCATTTTTCTGGAACAATGCCGTTTTCACGTAAATAGTTGGCTAAAATATTTGCGTGGATACCGAAATCTTCATATTTTCCAGTTTCAACGTTAATACCCGGTGTTGTTAACAAGAATTTGCAGGGATCGATGAAGTATTGACCTTTTCCGTACCCTTCGAAAGAGTGCCAATTGGCGCCCGGCTCAAAGGCAAAGTAAGAAATATCTTGCGCCATTTTCGCGGTATCGCCATCTTCCCATTTTTTACCGTTAACAACGGGCGGAACCATTGGTCGAATGTATTTACAATTCTTTAAAATTGCTTTCCGAGCTTCAATGGTCACTTCTACGCAATCTTTCCAAATTTCAAGTCCGGCGCCGCCTTCATGCATTTTTGCGTTTACGTCGAGAGAAGCAAAAATCGGATAGAAAGGAGAAGTTGAAGCATGCATCATAAATGCGTTATTCAAACGTTTATGATTAACATAACGATCTTGTCCTTTGATGTGGGCGTCTTTTTTGTGTACTTGAGAGGCTTGAGAAAAACCAGCTTGTTGTTTGTGCACAGATTGTGTTACCAAAACACCAGGATCATCGGGTCCAAGTTCTAATAATAACGGGCTGCAATCCTTCATCATCGGAATGAATTGTTCATAACCCACCCAAGCAGAGTCAAATAAAATGTAGTCACATAAATGACCAATTTTATCAATTACATAGCGTGCGTTATAAATAGTACCGTCGTAAGTTCCTAATTGAATGACTGCCAAACGAATCGGACGTTTTGCTTTGGCTTTTTCGGCATTTTTTTCAGCGACTAATTTGCGGATATAAGTTTCATCAAAACAATGTTCCAAAATACCGCCAATTGAACCAAACGGATTGCGTGCGGTTTCTAAATAAACGGGTGTTGCTCCTGCTTGAACGAGCGCACCGTGGCAAACAGATTTATGGTTATTGCGATCATAAAGAACCATATCACCCGGAGCGAGTAATGCATTGAGCACCATTTTATTGGCTGATGATGTACCGTTAAGTACGAAATAAGTTTTATCAGCGTTATAAACTTGTGCGGCGTGTTGTTGTGCATCACATGCAGGACCTTCGTGAATTAACAAATCGCCCAATCTGACGTCAGCATTACACAAGTCACTTCTAAATAAGTTTTCACCGTAAAATTCATAAAACGCGCGTCCAGCTGGGTGACGTGTATAAAATTGTCCACCTTGATGTCCGGGGCAGTCGAATTGTGAGTGACCGGCTTCTACATAATTGCTTAAAGCACGGAAAAATGGCGGGAGCATTTTAGCTTCATATTTATCAGCTGCAGCTTCAATTTGGCGAGCATATAATTCAATATTAGTGTATTGCCATGTATCAATGACGCGATCGATACGACCAATAAATTCTTTTTTAACCGCTACGTCGCCGGTTTTAATCAAAAACACAGGAATTTTAAATGACTTTAATTTGCCATTGGCTAAAAACTCCTGATCCTCATCAGTAATAACAAGCGCTGCTACATCAGAAAAATCTGTGTCAACAACGTTGATAATCTGACGACTTTTGACTCCATCAGAAAACACCATAGCTTTCTCAGAAAAAGCAATTTTCAAATGTTTCATAATTAATTTCCCCATTTAGTATTTTAATTTTATGTAACACTTTCCTATTCATTAAATTTCATAAACAAGAAAGCTTGCTACATTCTACCCTACTATATTTTTTATCGCACCGTTTATCGCCTTTAGATACCTATCATTTTTTAAAAAACAATATAAATTGATCGTAAATTTTTATTTCTTTAAAGAATCGATCGGAAAAATAAAAATTTGGATTAAAAGCAATAAATCCTCTCGTTCAAACTTTGCTAGAATGCTCCTACCGGCAAAAATACCGGCTTTTAATAAATTAAAATCGGAGAATAACATGTCTATTACAAGTCTAAAGCCAGAATTATTATGGAAATATTTTCATGGATTATGCCAAATTCCGCGTCCCTCTGGTCAAGAAGAAGCCGTACAAAATTACGTACTTGGTGTTGCAAAAGAATTAGGTTTATGGGCAGAACGCGATGCTGGCGGCAACGTCTTAATTCGTAAACCAGCGTCCAAAGGAAAAGAAAATGCTCCAGGCGTAATTTTACAAGCGCACTTAGATATGGTTGCACAAAAAACCAAAGAATCTAAACATGATTTCAGCAAAGACCCGATCGAAGCCTATATTGATGGCGAATGGGTGCGCGCAAAAGATACAACTTTAGGCGCGGATAACGGTATTGGTGCCGCTACTGCTTTGGCTGTTCTTGCCGATAACAGCATCGAACACGGTCCTATAGAAGCTTTATTTACAGCAACCGAAGAAACTGCAATGGACGGCGCTTTTGCTTTAAAAGGCGGCTGGCTCAAAGGCAGCTTGTTATTAAACCTTGATACCGAAGATTTGGGTGAAATTTGCATTGGTTGCGCTGGCGGCGTTGA
Organism: Dichelobacter nodosus; assembly: GCF_001263335.1. Lineage (GTDB taxonomy): Bacteria > Pseudomonadota > Gammaproteobacteria > Cardiobacteriales > Cardiobacteriaceae > Dichelobacter > Dichelobacter nodosus. The sequence continues at coordinate 60,413 of NZ_LGVW01000012.1, read as the reverse complement.
CGGCACCTTCACATTACCGCTGACCTATGAAACCAATAATCAAGCAGGCTACACTTTAGCCGTTTACGGATTAATGGGCGGACACTCTGGCAGCGATATCATCAAACAACGCGGCAACGCTAACAAAATCTTAGCGCGTTTATTATCTGTTTTAGGCGACAAAATTCGCATTCATTCAATGCAAGGCGGAACATTGCGCAACGCAATTCCGCGCGATGCTGAAGCTGTTATCACCAGTGCAGAATCTATGAAAGCATTGCAAGCGGCGCTCGAACCTGAAATTGCCGTGATTAGACGCGGTTTGCCAGAAGCTGAACGCAATGCTTTCGGCGTGAAATTAACCGAAGCAGATAAACCGGCAAAATGCTGGAATAAAGCAACGCAAGATACCGTATTGCGCACAATCAACGTTTGCCCCAACGGCGTTGATAGAATGAGTATTGATATTGCTGGTCTCGTTGAAACTTCTTCAAACTTGGCTTCTATCAGAACTAACGATCAAGAAGTACAAGTGCAATGTTTATTGCGCTCTTCCGATAATGACGCGCGCGATAATTTGGGACAACGCATGTTAGGTTTATTCTTGCTCGCTGGCGGTAACGGTAAATTGGATAACGATTATCCTGGTTGGCAACCGATCGTTGGCGCGAAGATTACCGATGTGCTCGTACAAGAAGGGGAAAAAGTCATCGGTAAAAAACCCATTGTGAACGTTATTCACGCTGGTTTGGAATGCGGCATTTTGGCGCAAAATTATCCACACTGGCAAATGGCGTCCATCGGTCCTGATATTGTGATGCCGCACTCTCCAGATGAACGCGTCAATATCAAGAGCGTTGAAGTATTTTGGAAATGGTTGTTGGCAGTATTGAAAGCTTTATAAAAAGTTTGATACGCACAAAACACCGGAGCGTTGTCTCCGGTGTTTTTATCATCACGATACTTTAATCATAAAAAAGCCCCTATTTTTAGGGGCTTAAATCATCTAACGAATTCAGGCTATTTTTTAGCCGCTTCATCAGGTTTCGCTTCGATCACTTCTTTTACCGCTTCCGCCGCTTCTTCTAAAGATTTATTAATAGAATTGGCAATGGCTTCTTTTTTATCAGCTTCGGCTTCCGCTTTTACGGTTTCTGTGGCTTCTTCCAAAGATTTATTAATGGATTTTGCAATCGATTCTTTTTTGTCAGCTTCCACTTCTGCTTTTACGATTTCCGTGGCTTCTTCTAAAGATTTATTGATGGATTTTGCAATCGATTCTTTTTTATCAGCTTCGGCTTCCGCTTCATTTTTTTCAATTTTGAGTAAATTCACATCAAAAATCAAAGTAGCATTAGGCGGAATAGCGTTACCGGCGCCGCGAGAGCCATAAGCTAAATCAGACGGAATATAGAAAATATAATTAGCGCCTTCGGTCATCAGTTGCAAACCTTCAACCCAACCAGCAATAACATCTTGTACGTTAATCGTAATAGGTTCGCGTCCTTTTGAGCTGTCAAATTCGGTGCCGTCAATCAAAGTGCCGGTGTAATCAACGGTAACGCGGTCGTCGCTATTGGGTTTTGCGCCGGTTCCTTTTTTAACAACTTTATATTGCAAACCAGATTCCGTTGTAATTACGCCGTCTTTTTTCGCATTTTCTTCTAAAAACGCTTTGCCTTTTTCTGCTTCTTCAGCGGCGATTTTTTCCATTTCTTTTTTCATGGCTTGCAAACGTTTTTCAGAAAAATCTTGCAGCGTTTTCGTCATTTCATCTTGAGTTAAAAGCAAATCTTTCTTTTGATAAGCATCGCGCAATCCCAAAATCACGGCATTAAAATCCAATTCTTCCCCATCAGAAATACCTAATTGCGCAATGGAACTTCCCATATCCACCCCGATGGCATAACCCACTTTTTGCCCTTCATTTTTTAACACAACGCCGGCATAAACCTGCGTCAAACTCAAGGCAATCGCGGCTGATAATAGTAAAGAAGTTTTTTTCATCATAAATTCTCCTAAGAATAAAGTGAGCAAAATAGCGTCCCTATTTTTTGCAACCGAAGCGGTAAACAAAAGATAAAAACATGCAAATCAGTATGCCATAACTATACCGACAACATACGAATTATCTGTTTTAATATCACCGAATCCGCCGTGCACAAATCATCAATTTATCACATCAACCGGCGAGTCTTTAATTAACATAACAAAAATAAACACTTCACACCGGCTCGCCTAATTGCACCACTAAAACATCACACGGCACGCTCGGCAAAATATCATCAGCCGTTGAACCCAACAAAGAAGAAAGTCCCGTGCGTTTATGACGACCAATAACCAGCAAATCCGGTTGATTTTTTTTAACGTAATCCAAAATCCCGCGCCGCGTGGATAAAGCCGAATCCACATGAATGCTCGCTTCTAAATGATGCGATGCCAACAAAGCGCGGATTTGTTGTTTGGCATGAAGCGTTAATTCACTTTCACTATCCGCCGGCACAATCGGCACAATTTCATATCCCGCCGTTAAAACCGTTTCTTCCACAATGTGCAATAAACTCAATCTACTGCCGGAACTCATTTTTAAAATATATTTAGCGCGCTCCAAAACCACATCGCAATCCTCGCGCAAATCGGTAACAAATAATACGTGTTTATATTCAATCATTATTATCTCCTCAAAATGGGTCAGCATTTTCAAAATAAACCTTCTTTGAAACGGGAGCAAGAAAAATCCAATAAATCGCCGCCGTTTCAGAAAAGATATTGAAAAATAACGTAATAATAGAACGCAAACGCTGTGAAAAACGTTTTCAAAAAATATCATTTCTCGCCGCTATTTTTATCCACTTTTTACGCGTGCCGACTGATTCGATCGGCTATAAAGATAATGCGATTTTTGATAGAATAATCAAGCGTTTTTCTTATTAAATAAGAGGTTGGAGAAGGGAACATCGTTTATGAGCAGTGTTGCAATTACCATCTGTATTTTGTCTTTAGTTGCCAGTTTGGGACTATGGTTGGGCAATATTAAAATTCGCGGCGTTGGATTAAGCATTGGCGGCGTTTTATTTGGCGGCATCATCATTTCGCACATCATGAATCTTCCGACGGTAGCGAGTTTCATGCAACAAAAAAATATCGTATTAGATTCACAAACGCTTTATTTTGTTCAAGAATTTGGATTAATTCTCTTCGTTTATACCATCGGCATTCAAGTAGGACCGGGATTTTTTGCCAGCTTGCGCTCTTCTGGTTTGAAATTAAACGCCTTTGCCGCGCTGATTGTTTTGCTGGGCGGATTGTGCAGCGTGATTTTGTATTATTTATTTTCCATTCCGCTGCCGGCGATTTTAGGCATTCTTTCCGGCGCCGTGACCAATACGCCCTCGCTCGGTGCCGGTAAACAAATTATTGCCGAACTCGGCGGAGAGCAAATGACAGAACTCATGGGCATGGGTTATGCCATTGCTTATCCTTTTGGCATCATCGGCGTTTTGCTTGCGATGTGGCTCATTCGTTTGATATTTAAAATTCGCCCCGAAAGAGAATTGCAATTTTTCGACAAAGAACAACAACGCCAAAAAGGGCTCGCCGGCATCAATATCCGCATCACTAATCCCAATATTAACAACATCCTGCTGCGGGAAATTCCAGATTACGATCTCAATACGGTGATTTATTCGCGCTTAAAACGTAACGACGAACTCATCATTCCGCACCCCAACACCACGCTTTATCTCAACGATATTTTGCATTTAGTAGGCAACAAAAAATCGCTTAACAAAATGCAAATTATTCTAGGCGAAGAAGCCGGTCACGAACCGCTCAATTCCGGCGATTCACCGATTAAAAACGAACGCGCCGTCGTCACCAATGAACAAGTATGCGGCAAAAAACTCGCGCAACTGCAAATTCAATCGCAATATGACGTTGTCATCTCGCGCATCAATCGCGCCGGCGTAGAACTAATTCCATCTGATGAAATGGCATTGCAATTTGGCGACGTTTTGCATTTAGTTGGACGCCAAAAAAACATCGCCACCGTTTTATCATTAATCGGAAACGCGCAACAAAAACTCCAACAAGTTCAAATGTTACCCGTATTTATCGGCATCGGTTTAGGCGTTTTGTTGGGATCAATTCCAATTTATTTACCCGGTTTTCCCGTAGCGTTAAAACTCGGTTTAGCCGGCGGGCCTTTAGTCGTTGCTTTGGTTTTAGCAAGAATCGGCAGTATCGGAAAACTGTATTGGTTTATGCCGCCAAGCGCAAACCTCGCGTTACGAGAAATCGGCATCGTTTTATTTTTATCCGTGATAGGCATTCATGCCGGTGAACATTTTTTCTCAACGCTTTTGAGTAAAGATGGTTTTTCGTGGATTTGTTACGGCGCCATCATCACCTTACTGCCTTTATTAATTGCCGGCATCATCGCGCGCTACTACAGCAAAATGAACTATCTCACGATCTGCGGGCTTTTAGCCGGCGCCATGACGGATACCCCTGCGCTTGCTTTTGCTAACGCCATACAAGAAAACAACGGCGCATCTGTGTTGGCTTATGCCACGGTTTATCCACTGACAACGTTCTTGCGGATTATGCTGCCGCAATTGATCGCGGTATTATTGTGGGCGGCGCATTAAAATTTATTGCATTTCAAAATAGCGGCGGTACAATATGTCGCCGTTTTCGGGGTGTAGCGCAGACTGGTAGCGCGCTTCGTTCGGGACGAAGAGGTCGCAGGTTCGAATCCTGTCTCCCCGACCATCTAATTCTCATCATCTGGCGATGAAAATTCGCCGTCCCAAAAGTCTTCTTCATCAACTTGATTTCTATCCAATAAAATGGGCGGAACGTAAGAACTGTTTTCTTCTGCGGCAGCAGAAAGCGCTTCTTGAACATTGATCCGTTGCCCTCGTTTGATAAAACGCTCAAGTTTTAATTGATTCATATCGCTTAACGCCCACAATTCATCTGGCAAATCGCTTAATCGATTATCGCGAATTTCCAATTTGGTCAATTGCATGAGTAAACCTATTTCAACGGGCAATTGCGCTAATTGATTATTTCTAATATCCAAGGTTTGCAAAGCTTGCAATCGTCCAATTTCATTGGGCAAAGAAATTAATTCATTATTTTTTAAATGCAATTCTGCCAATTTTTTTAATTGCCCGATCGTTGCCGGCAGCGCAATTAAATGATTGCTCCATATTTGCAAAGATTCTAAATTGATTAAATGACCAATTTCCGGCGGTAATACTTTTAACACGTTATTATTCAAATGCAGTTTTTTCAACTGTTTTAATTTGCCAATTTCCGGCGGCAATACTTCTAATTGATTACTGCTTAAATCCAATTCTTGTAAATAAATTAATTGCCCAATTGTTGATGGCAAACGAGAAATTAACGTATGCGATGCCGATAACGTATGCAATTGCACTAAATTTCCAATACTTTCTGGTAATTTTTGAAACATTCCGCCGCGAAACGTTAAAAATTGCAATTGTTCTAATGCGCCCAAAGATTCAGGTAATTGTTGCAATTGATTACAATCTAAAAGCAAAGAACGACAATTTTTTAATTGTCCGAGTTCTTCCGGTAAAGTCATCAATTGAATGCACGATAAAGATAAATCTTCTAATGCGCTTAATTGCCCAATTTCTGCCGGTAAATCCGTTAATGCATAAGATTGAATACTCAAGCGCCGCAATTGTTTTAATTGACCAATTTCTTTGGGCAACGTTGCTAAAGATCCCCATTCTAAATTTAAATATTGCAGCGATTCTAATTGCCCGATTTCTGGCGGCAATGTATTAAAACGGCACCAACATAAATTTAACGATTGCAATTGTTTTAGCTGCCCGATTTCCGGCGGCAAATAAGAACATTCGCTATGGCTTAAATTCAGCGTTTTTAATTGCGTTAAATGCCCGATTTCCGGCGGTAATAACGTAATTTTGGGATATTTAGAAAATTGATAACTTTCATCGGCTTCATTGCGATAAAACCGCAACTCTTCCATTGCTAATAAACGTTCTTTATCGCGCGGCAATTCTTCATCAGGAATTGAAAATTCATCTGCCCACGCCCAAAGTTTGATTAACCAATCTTCATGATTTATTTCAGATTTGTGCTTTGTTTTATGACTCATAAGAACTCCTTCAAAATATAAGTCGAAATAAAGATGACTTATTTATTAAAATTATTTTAGCCAATAGGCATTCATTATTTTTTCTTTTAAATGATTTTGTAAAACAACCGTAATGAAAATAAATAGAAAATAATAATGAGTCAGAATAACACAAGAAAATAAATCAATAACTGATTACGGCAATTAATTAACGCAATTGCAACATGAAACATTGCCCTGCGGCGCGGGTTTAACGATATGATATCAATCATTTTTATGCTGCCTTTCCCGTGCAAAAAGCACCATTCGTGATACATTATTCCTAAAAATCAACCTCATTATAAAAATGCTTACTTTACGTCAACGCTTAAACCACCAATCTTGGCTGGAAAATTTACCCGTATTTACCGCTTTCAGCATCGCAGCGGCAATTATTTGGTTTGCTGACATTCACCGCGGCAGTATCGCCTTATTTTTAGGCGTTATCGCCGGCGTTTTAGCCGATTTAGATCATCATGCCAGCGGTCGCGTTAAACAATTATTCGTGATATTGCCGGCATTTACTGCCGTTTCTTTAGCCGTACAATTCAGCATCGGCAACAGCATTTTATTAACGTTTATCATGACAAGCGTTGCCTTTTGCGCCACCATGGCAGGCGCCATCGATGTTCGCTACCGCACCATTGCATTTGCAACGTTAGTTGTTGCGTTATACACAACGCTTCCTTATGAATCCCAACTCGCGTGGTATCTCAATCCCATGATGCTGATTTTTGGCACCATTATTTATCACAGCAGCCGCGTTGCCTTTGAAGCGCTATTTCCCTGCCGCCCAGTGCAACGCGGTTTGGCAGATGCTTTTCGCGCGCTCGCGTCTTACGTTGCAGCAAAAGCGCCTTTTTTTCTTCCCGATGAACGCAGCGTTTTGGAACACAATCAATACCAACTGGCATTGCGCGCCAATAAAGTTAATACCAGTTTTAATACATGCCGCGATCGTTTGTTTTACCGGTTAAGCGGTCAACACATCAGCCACCGCACGCGCCGCCAATTGCACGATTATTTTATCGCTCAAGATATTCACGAACGCATCAGCGCCGCTCACGTCGATTACGAAAAACTGCTCACCGCTTTGCAACATAACGATATCCTTTTTCGCCTCGAACGCATGATTCGTCTGCAAAGTAAAGCCTGCACCGCGTACGCCAACGCTTTAGAACAAGAAGACCATTATCACTATCCGCCAGCATTAGCGCGTTGCGAAAAAGGATTGCATCACGCGTGGCAATTTTATTGCCGCCACCACGCCCAACGCCCGAATCAACGCCTAGAAACCCTCATCGCCAACCTTTGCACGATTAACGCCAAACTCGCCCAACTCGGCAGCATTCCCGACAGCACTCAAAGCGAAGACAGCCGCGTTATTAATAGCAACGCCGCCAATCTGCGCGAAGGATTGCAACGATTGCGCGACAATTTAAATTTGCAATCGGTTTATTTTCGCCACGCTTTGCGCATCAGTTTCCTAACCCTCATTAGCTGCTTCATTGTGGAAAGTTTCCATTTGCATTTTGGTTACTGGATTATGGTGACCTGCGTTTTTATTTGCCAACCCAACTACGTTGCCACCGAATCAAAATTATTGCTCCGTATCATCGGCACTTTAGCCGGCGTCGTCGTCGGATCTTTTTTGCCGCTCATCGCTCCCGACAGAATCAGCTTGCTAACGTTAATTGTTTTATGTAATACCGCATTTTTTTATGTGCGCACGCGTAATTACGGCGTTTCTACTTTTTTCATTACCGTACAAGTATTTATCGGCTTTGCGATGTCGGGCATTGATATGCATGTTGTAGTCATCAACCGCATTTTTGATACTTTAGTCGGCACCACGATTTCATGGGTTGCCGTATTTTATCTTTGGCCCGATTGGGATTATTTCTCGTTGCCGGCGATGACTTCTGCTGTTTTGCGCAGTGACGCACAATATTTGCGCCTGATTTTGAGTCAAGTCGGTAAAAATCGCGATGACATTCGCTACCGTGCTGCACGCCGCTGCGTTCATGAAAGCGCTGCCGCGTTGCCAGTACTGCTTAACGATATGCTGGCAAAACCGCAAAAATATCAACAAAATATTGAAAAAACACGCCTTTTACTGACGCAAAACTACCGCATTATTGGTTATATTTCGGTATTAGCAGTTTTTCGCGGCACTTTATGCATTCGCGCGGAAACGCAGCAATACATGAATGAAATCGGCGAACAAGTCGCGCAACTGTTAGACGATTTAGCACAAAGCCGCCCCATTAATGACGCGCTTATTGCCCTGAAAAAACGCGTAGAAACGGATTATAACGATCCTGAAATCGAGCCTTTTACCTACTCTATCGCCCGCATTTTAAAACAGCTATCGGCGATTAATCAGCTCATTTATCCTAATAAATCCACGACAATGGGCGCTGAACAATGTTCCGGCACAAATTGCGACAATACCGCGCTTTCTGCCGTGCAAAAACACTGATGCCGCGCCGGCATTACGCCGTCATTTAACAAATCCCACTGCGCGAGAATCCGCCGACTTTGGCGCGCCACCGCCGCGCCGCTGTCAATAATGCTGACTGCGGGCAGTAATTCTTGTAACAACGGGCGCAAATACGGGTAATGCGTACACCCCAAAACTAATTGATCGATATGTTCGGCGCGAAAAGCCTGCGCGTGCGCGGCTAATAATGCGCGCATGTTTGCGCTCTCCATTTGTCCGCTTTCAATTAATTCCACGATACCGCGACCGCTGCGCGCAATTAATCGCACGTTTTTTTGCGTATCAACCCATCGAGTTACCGTATTTTGAAAAGCAGCGCTCATTAATGTGCTCGTGGTTGCTAATACGCCAACCGCGCCGGTTTTAGTTGCCAAAGCAGCCGGTTTAATCGCAGGTTCTACGGCAACAAAAGGAACGTTATAGCGTGTTCTTAATATTGCCGCCGCGTGCGCAGAAGCGGTATTGCAAGCAATGATGATCATTTTGCAGCCGCGCGAAAGCAGTTGCTCCGTATTTCTCGCTGCTAATTCAATAATTTCCGCCGGCGATTTATCGCCATAAGGCGCGTGCGCATTATCCGCCCAAAAAATCGTCGATTCTTGCGGTAATTCTGCGCACACGGCGCGCCAAATGCTGGTGCCACCAACGCCGGAATCAAATAATCCAATGGGTGCGTTATTCATTTTGTGTTGGCGCAAGTAAACAAACGGCGCGTTCTAATTCATCGGCAGAATAAGCATTTGCTGGCAACGCTTTGCCAATAGTAATAACAACTTTGCGGCGAAAAGTTCGCGGAAAGCGGCGGCATAATCCATATTTGCGGCTGAAAAAACTGCCCCACAAATTATCAACGTGAATTGGTATCACGGTGACCGGATCTTTTGCTAGCATCAGCGCCACGCCGCGTTTAAACGGCGCAATTTTGCCGTCACTACTCAAACGTCCTTCCGGAAAAATGCCAACCCATTCATTGGTTTGTAAATTATGATGCACTTGTTCAAAGGATTGTTGAAAATAATATGCATCTTCGTGACGTCCGGCGATGGGAATGGCGCGCACGGATTTAAAAAACCAATTTAATACCGGAACATTAAAAATTTTATAGTACATCACAAAACGCGGAATTTTCGGCAACGCCGCAACAATGGCAATCGGATCGATATAGCTCACATGATTGGCAACAAAAATAACCGGTTGTTGTTCGTAAAACCTGAGATTTTCCTGCGTGCGCACTTCAAAGCGGTAACACAATTTCATAAAACCGCGTGCAATCGCGCGAATCAGCGCATCAGGAAAATAATACACAATCACCAAACTGACCAACGCATGAGCCGCAAAAAGTAAACAGAAAAAATCCTGCAACGAGCCATTAAAAACGCCCAAAACCACCAGCGCGCAGATGCTCACGGCAACCAAAAATAAAGCGTTTAAAATATTATTTGCCGCGATCATTTGCGATTTATAGCCAACGGGCGCTCGTTGTTGAATCAACGCGTATAACGGCACAACATAAATGCCGCCAGCAAAAGCAATTAATAAAAAAGCGGCACTCGTGCCCCAAAAAGATAAAGTGCACATTAATTGCGTCAGCGTTTGTCCGCTGATTTTGGCAGGCGTTGACAGCGCAACGAGCCCGCCTAAACCCAAACACAATAACAATGCGCCGATACTGACCCAATTCATATCGATGCGCCCGCGCGACCATTTCCCCACCGCCAGCGATCCCGCACCGACGCCAACAGAAAATAAAACCAGCAAATAAGTCATCACCGCGGCGTTGCCGCCCAAAATATCGCGCGCGTATTGCGGAATTTGCGTTAATAAACCGCCGCCTAATAACCAAAACCAAGAAATTGCCAAAATTGCGTAAAACAAAGTCGGTTTTTGAACGGTTTCCTGCAAAAGCTGGCGCGTTTGCTGCCACGGTTGCCACGGCGGTAAAGACATTATTTTTGGATTTTGTACGCTTTTGGGAATGAAATAGGCTGCAATCAAACCGCCGCCCGCGCTCATCAACATCACAACGATTAACGCTGATTGTGCTTGTGCGCCCATTAATGCCGCGCCAAGCAATGTTCCCGTTAAAATCGCTAAGAATGTGCCGGCTTCAACGATGCCGTTGCCGAGCATGAGTTCGGAGGCGAGCAGCCGTTCCGGCAAAATGCCGTATTTCACGGGACCAAAAAAGGTTGATTGCAAACCAAGCAAACATAAAACCAACATCATGAGTCCCTTCTGCGCCCAGCAAAAAGCGGCAATCCCCAAAAGCATAATGAATACTTCTAAGCCTTTGACCCACAATATTAATCGGCGCTTTTCGATGCGTTCTGCCAACAGCCCCGACCACGCCGAACATAAAAACATCGGCAAAATAAATAATCCCGCTGATAAGTTGGTATACACGCTCAAAGTTTTTTCGGACTGAATATGCATGGCAAAAAAAATCAGCATGGCGTTTTTGAACAAATTGTCGTTAAACGCACCCAAAAATTGAGTGATGAAAAACGGGAAAAATTTGCGGTGAAAAAATAACATGATCAATTTCTCAAGACGCAGCACAATTAAGACGATTAAACCGGTTTAAATGGCGTTTACAGCGATTATATACGCATAGGCATGATGACGTGGCGGACGTCGGGTTCGTCTTTGCTCATCAGCAAACAGGCTTGTTCTCCGTTTTCAAGATGTAATTGCACGGTTTCGCCTTCCAAATGCATGAGCACATCGATGAGATAGTTAACATTTAAGCCGATTTCTAAAGTTAAATTGCCGCTATTGATGATTTCGAGACTCTCCGCCGTGGTTTCATTTTCCATATTGCGCGCGGTTAAAGTGAGGTTATGACCCACAAAATGCAAACGAACGCCGTCGTGGCGATCGGTGAGTAACACTTTGGCACGCCGTAATGCGGCTAATAAAGCTAAGCGCTCGATGAGAATGGGATTTTCTTGTTGCAGAGGAATCACTTGCCGATAAGCGGGATATTGACCGTCGATTAAGCGAGTGCTGAATTGATAAGAGCCAATCTCTAAGCTTAATTCTCGTTCACTAAAATGCAGCGTGATGGGGCGGGCGTACGTTTGACTATGCTCCCGTGCGGGTTGTTTACGCAACTCTTTCAAGATATCGATTTGTTCGTTTAAGCGCGTTGTTTCATCAACGGATTGGCTGATCTTTTTCTGCAATAACAATTCATTGTTTGCGGCATCTAGCGATAGATGTTTCACCAATTCGTTGACCGCTTTTTCAGGCACGATAAAACCGATATTAGAAGCGATCGCTTCTTCAAAGGATAGTTGCGCACAGGCTAAACGATGACCATCAGTGGAAACGGCATCAAGCGTGTAGCCGTCATCGATGATATTTAATAGTAATCCGTTTAAATATTGGCGCCCGTCTTGATTAGCAATGGCATATTTAACTTTATTTAAAAGATTATGAAATAAAGAAGCATCTAACGAAATATGATGAAGGTAATGATTATCTAATGGAATTGGAAAATCTTTTGCCGGCAAAGTGGCGAGTTTAACAATTGTTTTTCCGGCATGAATATGGAATTGTTGATTAACGAGTTCACAAGTAATTAATGTGCCATCATCAATACGCTGAATAAATTGATAGAATTTATCGCAAGGAATAGTAATAGCTCCAGCGCTTAATTGATTGATAACGGGAATTTGGGTTTTTAAAGTAATTTCGGTATCCGTGCAAATAAGCGTTAATTGTTGATTCTCTAATTTAAGATAAATATGACTCAAAATAGTTAGTGTGGTTTTGCGATCAACAATGCTGTTAAGATCGGCAAGACGTTTAAAAAGTAAATCCTTCACAATTTCGAATTTCATAAGTTCCTCTTTAATATAGATCGTAGTCGTAGGGGCTGTGGATATGTGGATAACTCTGTTAACTTTTTGTATTGATACAATAAATTAACACTCTAAGCTGTGGATAAGTCTGTGGATAAGCTGTGGATAAGCTGTGGATAACTTGTGGATAATTTAAGCATTAAACTTATCCACAGCTTATCCACAGCTTATCCACAGCTTATCCACAGACTTATCCACAGGTTCAACTTCCCATAATTCTCATTTTTAATACATTGTATTCTTTATAAAAACTCTCGTTTTCTTGTAAAAGCTCATCAATTTTGCGGCAAGCATGAATAACCGTTGAATGATCCCTTTTGCCAAATATTTTGCCAATTTCCGGATAAGAATGTTGCGTTAATGATTTTGCTAAATGCATGGCAATTTGTCTGGGTAATGTAATAGCTGCCATTCTTTTTTTTGAATCCATATCCTCTACCGAAATATTAAAATGAGTTGCGGTAATAGTACGAATATGATCAATGGTAATATCACAATTCTGCGCTTGAATTAAATCATTTAATGCATTGCGCGCAATATCTAATGTAATTATTTCATGATTAAATTCACAATAGGCATAAACTTTTCGCAATGCGCCTTCTAAATCGCGAATATTAGAAGTAACTTTTTCCGCAATATATTCTTCAACTTCTTTGGGCAATGAAAAATGCAATCTTTCGGCTTTACTTTGCAAAATAGCGATGCGCGTTTCATAATCCGGCGGCGCCACAGAAACCGTTAAACCCGAACCAAACCGCGATTTTAATCGATCGGCTAATCCTTCAATTTCTTTAGGAAAACGGTCACAAGTGAGAATAATCTGCCGTTTTTTATCAAATAAACTGTTAAATGTATGAAAAAATTCTTCTTGCGAACGATTTTTGCCCGATAAAAATTGTACATCATCAATTAATAACGCATCGGCATTGCGGTAAAAATTAATAAAATCAGACATTTCCCTTTTAGGATTTTTAATGGCGTTAATATAATCGTTGGTAAATTCTTCGGCAGTTAAATACATTACCCTTTTCTTTCCGTTTTGACACAACGCATTGCCCGCCGCATGCATTAAATGCGATTTTCCCAAACCCGTGCCGCCATAAATCAAAAGTGGATTAAAGTCTTCGCTTAACAACCCTTTACTAACGCGATGCACCGCCGCATAAGCATTATCATTGGATTTTCCAACAATAAAATTTTCAAATTGATAATGTGGATTGAGCCGACTATTAAATGTTGGCGCGAAATCGTTTGACTGCTTGCGTTGAGTAAATAAATTTTGTTGCGCCTCGCCCAAACGAGTTTCAATTTGGGGAACATCTTGTTTTTGCAAAGCAAACAAAACGGAGCTCAAATATTTTTCGTTAATTTTATCGAGGGCAAATTTATTGGGCACAAATAAAATCCATTGCCCTTTGCTTCGCGATAAGGTGCAAGAACGCAATAAAAGCATTGCTTCTCTATCCATAATTGCTTGCAAACTATTGATGGCGTTTAACCATTTCTCTTGTGGTATGTGTGCAGAAGCCATAATTGATCTGATCCTTCGTTGCGCAAGGGATTCGCTGTTGATTAAAAATGAGTCGTGGAGACGGTGAAAGAAAAGCCGCACATGATACACCGAATATGGTAAACAGTTGATTTTTTGCGCGGTGAAAAAATGAATAGCGGCAAAAAACGGCGCAGTAAGTGCGCCGTTGAACGTTTTAGCGGTAAAAATTAAACCGACATCGGAATAAAAAATACCGTATACGCCAAAATGACGAGCACGCCGGCTAAAAGCGGCACGCTGGTACGTTTTACCAATAATAATGGCGATAATTTTCCGGCACCAGAAACGGCAACAATCACGCCAGAAACCGGCGACATCGCGCGTCCCGTGCTGGAAATTTGCAACATCGGTGTAATCAAATAAGCGGGATTGATGCCTAATTGTGCGGCAATTTGCGGCGCGAGTTCTACGAACGCGAAAAACGGCGCATTGCCAGAACCGGTGGCAATACTGACGATAAACGTTATCAACGATAATGCCAACATCATCGCCAATCCCGCCGCACCAAAGCTTTTCACCAATCCAATCAACGCATCAGTAAAACCAATTACGCCCAAACTATGAGCAAAAACGCCGGCAGAAACCAATAAAACCACAACGCTGGAAAAGCCATCACTCATGCCTTGATAGCATACTTCTAAACCGGCAAAAGTCTTTTTGGCGCTGAAACTGCGGAAAAATTCTAATACCGCGGTGAGCATAATCGTTAAAACGATGATGGCGCCGAGCGAAAGTTCGGGTAATACGGTTCCAGCAATTTGCCGGCGTCCATCGAAAACGAAAATGAGCAAAATCGGTAAAAACGGCAAAATGCAATAAAAAAGCGGCGCGGTTTTTTGCGTATTTTTATCAAAATGCTGCAATTCGTTTTGTGCGCTGGCAGTTTGTCCTACCAATCCTTCTTGGCGATCGCAGTAACGTTGCCAGAAAAAATGACAAATGCCGACGACGATCAGCGCAATAACTGACATCGGAATCATCACGCCAAAAGTGTACGGCAATAACGCCATGCTGGATTTTTCTGCCGCTAAAACCACGTCCGCAGAAGTCGGCGAAAAATTAACCACCACAGTTGTTGCGCAAATCGCTGCCGCTGATGGTGCCGTGATACCAATTCGGGTTAAAACAGGGAAAAAAGTTGCCATTAAAAAAACGCCGAGCGCGGTGGCAGAATTGATCGCAAAAGACATTAGCGAGCCCAAAATAAAACTGCCGATAAGCAAAATATAAGGCGATTTAATATGTTTGAGTGGTTTGGATAATAAATAAATGACAACGCCGTTAGCGCCGACGTGGGTCATATAAGCGGAAAATCCAACCAAGGTCATGATAATTAACCCTAATCCGCTGCCGCGATTGGAAAAAAGTCCGTAAATATAGTTACTGATATCGTGAAAAAAGAGTCCGCTGCTTTCTTTTATCGGTGATTTACCCAAAATTGCCGCTAACGTGAGGATTAAAACGCCGGCGGTGAATAAAACACCTTTGGCGTTATAACCTTTGATGATGGTAAAGCCGACGAAAAAAATCGCTAAACTGCCCAAAATAATCGGGATAAATGGGGAACTAAACATAATATGCTCTCGTAATGGTTATTGGACGGGAATAAAAATCATGCTGTAGACGATAATAACGAGTATGCCGGCTAAAAGCGGCACGCTGGTGCGTTTAACGAGCAATAATGGCGACAATTGCGCAGAACCCGAAACGGCAACAACAACGCCTGATACCGGCGATAATGCGCGTCCAGCGTTAGAAACTTGCATCATCGGCGCGATTAAAAACGCGGGATTAATGCCGAGTTGGGTGGCAAGTTGTGGTGCGAGTTCTACGAAGGCGAAAAATGCCGCGTTGCCAGAACCTGCCGCGATACTGACTAATAACGTAATTAAAACCAATGCCAGCATCATCACAACGGCAGCGGCGCCGAAGTTTTCAACCAATGAAATCAGTCCTTCCGTAAATCCAATTACGCCCAAACTATGAGCAAACACGCCGGCAGAAACCAATAAAACCACGACGCTGGAAAAGGCATCGCTCATGCCTTGATAGCATACTTCTAAACCAGCAAAGGTTTTTTTAGCATCAAAGCTGCGGCAAAATTCTAAGATCGCGGTGAGAATAATCGTTAAAACGATGATGGCGCCGAGCGAAAGTTCGGGAAGCACTTTATCGCCGATTTTGCATGTGCCGTTAAAAAGTAAAATCAATAAAATAGGTAAAAACGGCAAAATAAAATAAAACGCGGGCACATCATTGTGATCATTTTCATGGGTATTTTGAGCGATAGTGACCGCGGTTTGGTTCGTTAATCCTTCTTTGCGATCGCAGTAGCGTTGCCAGAAAAAGTGAACGATGGCAACCACAATGATGGTTATGATCGACATCGGCACGATGGTTTTAAAGGAAAAGGCGATGAGATCGGCGTTGGCTTTTTCTGCCGCTAAAACAACGTCAGCTGAAGTTGGTGATAAATTGACGATGGCAGTGGTAGCGCAAACGGCTGCCGCCGATGGGGCGCTGATGCCCATACGCGTTAAAATTGGAAATAAAGTTGCCATTAAAAAGACACCCAGCGCGGTAGCAGAATTGATCGCAAAAGACATTAGCGAGCCTAAAAAGAAGCCGCCGATGAGTAAAACGTAGGGCGATTTAATGTGTTTGAGCGGTTTGGATAATACGCGAATCACCACGCTGTTGGCGCCAACATGGCTCATATAAGCGGAAAACCCGATCAATATCATGATGATGAGTCCCAAACCACCGCCGCGGTCTTCAAATAAACTGTATATATACGTACTGATATCGTGGAAAAAGAAACCGCTACTTTCTTTTACCGGCGATTTATTAAGGGCAAAAGCATAAAGCAAGGTGATGATGCCAACGGTAAATAATACGCCTTTGGCGTTATAACCTTTGATGATGGCATAACCGACCGTAAAGATCGCCAATGTACCGATTAAAATCGGAATAAAATGACTTTCTAACATCGTGTATCTCCTATTATTTATTTTAAAAAGATATTTCCTGCGCTTTAAATATAACGCGTTCGCGCGCGCTCAAACAAGAGGGCGCAGTTTTTCAATGAAATAAGCCCTATCAGGTGATAGGGCTTTTATGACAATCAGCAGAAGTTTATAAGCCTTTAGCTTTTAAAAGCGGCGTTAAACTGGGTTTGCGATCGGCAAAGTTTTGATACATTGCATTGTAATCTAACGTATTACCGCGGCTTAAAATCGTTTTACGATAATGATCGCCGTTTTTGCGTTGTACACCGCCGTGATTGACTACCCAATCCCAACCGTCTGCAGTTAATAAATCTGCCCAAGTGTAGGCGTAATAACCTGCGGTATAGCTATCAGGGCCATCAGCGCGCCAAATATGCATGAAATAAGTAGAAAGATAACGCGCCGGCACTTCCGGAAGTGACATGCCATATTTTTCTAAAACGGCTTTTTCAAATTCAAGCGTTGGTTTAAATTGACTTTCATCGGTTGCAGAATGCCATGCCATATCCAAAATTGAAGCAAACAGCAATTCAGAAACGGTATAACCATTATTAAATAAAGAAGCATCAACAATTTTCTTCATTAATGCTTCGGGCATAGGTTCTTGAGTTTGATAATGAACGGCATAATTTTTGAAAATATCGGCTGCCAGCGCAAAGTTTTCATTGAATTGTGACGGAAACTCTACAAAATCGCGGGCAACGTTGGCGCCGGATAATGTGGCGTATTGTTGATCGGCAAATAAACCGTGCAAAGCGTGACCAAATTCGTGGAATAAGGTTTTAGTTTCGTAGAAATTCAACAAAGTAGGTTTGCCGGCTGCCGGTTTGGTGAAGTTGAAAACGTTGACGATAACGGGATTTTGTTGCAACAATTTTGATTGATCAACAAAATTATTCATCCACGCGCCGCCGCCTTTGCTTTCACGCGCATAAAAATCGAAATAAATTAAGCCCAGCGCGCTGCCGTCGAGATCAAAAATTTCATAAACAATCGCTTCAGGGTGATAAACCGGAATATCGTCACGCTTTTTAGCGGTGATGCCGTAAAAACGTTCTGCGGCATATAACACGCCTTTTTCTAAAACGTTGTGCAATTCAAAATAGGGTTTTACTTCGCTTTCGTCTAAATCATATTTGGCTTTGCGTACTTGTTCGGCGTAGTAGTACCAATCCCATGGTTCGAGTTTGAAACCGCCTTTTTGGCTGTCGATTAATTTTTGAATTTCAGCGGCTTCTTCTTTGACTTTAGCAATCGATGCTTTGGCTAAATCCGTTAATAATTTAATCGCATTTTCAGGCGTTTGCGCCATTTGATCTTGCAAGCGCCATTCGGCAAAGGATTTTTTACCCAATAATTGCGCTTTTTTCATATGCAATAAAGCGAGCCGTTCGATGATGGCGCGGTTATCAGCGGCGCCGTCTTGCGCGTTGCGATATAAAGACGCTTTGAATAATTGCTCGCGGATTTTGCGGTTATGCAAAACGGCTAATAATGGTTGTTGCGTGGTGTTGCTTAAAGTCAGTAAATATTGACCGTCGTGACCGGCATTTTTGGCTTCTGCTGCGGCTTGAGCGATTTGATCGGCGGTTAAACCATCAAGTTCTTTTGCATCTTTAACGAGTAATCCGTTGATTTTGCGACCTTTTAAAACGCGCGCCACAAATTCGGTATAAAGACCAGCGAGTTCGCCGTTAATGGTTCTTAACTGTTCTTTTTGCGCATCATTTAACATGGCGCCGAGCATTTCAAAACGTTGTAAATAAACCGTTACCAACCGCTTACTTTCTTCATCCAGAGCCGACATATTTTGGCTAACGGTTTTAATTCTTTGATATAAACCGTCATTTAAATAAATGCTGTCGATATGAGCGGCAAATTTGGGCGCAAATTCTTTTTCTAATGCTTGCGTTTCCGCGGAAACCAGCGATTGCGAATAATGATAAAACGCTGTTTTAGCACGATATAACACGCGACCGGAACGTTCGAGCGCGATCAGCGTATTTTCAAAAGTGGGCGCTTCTTTGTTGTTGACGATATCGGCGATTTCCGCTAATTGCGCTTTAAAACCGTATTCAAAAGCCGGACGAAAATGGTCGGTGGTGATTTTGTCCCATTCTGGCGCTTGATGCGGCAATGGGCTGGCGTGCATAAACGGGTTATTTTTAAGTTCTGCGGTGATTTCGGGGTGTGTTTGCATAGTGAATTCCTGCTCTTTAGTCAATTTTAATCAGGTGAGAAATAAAAAAATCGGACAAAAACCATGCCGCTTAAAAGCGGCATGATTTGAAGTTAAAGCTAATTATTTCAAGCCTTTTGCTTTGAGTAAGGGTTCAATTGAAGGTTTACGACCCGCAAAGTTTTGATACATAACGTCGTAATCCATAGTATTACCACGGCTTAAAACGGTATCGCGATAATGCTCACCATTTTTCAGCGTCATACCGCCGTTATTGACCACCCAATCCCAGCCGTCTGCGGTTAATAAGTCAGCCCAAGTGTAGGCGTAATAACCTGCGGTGTAGCCGCCTTCTGACCAAATGTGTAAGAAATAGCTAGAAAGATAACGCGGTGGTACTTCTGGAATATCCAAACCGTATTTAGCTAAAGTTTCTTTTTCAAATTCGGTTGTGGGTTTGAAGTCTTTTTCATCGGTGACGCTATGCCATGCCATATCTAAAAGAGAAGCCGATAATAATTCGGTGACGCGGTAGCCACGATTAAATGATGCGGCGTCAACGATTTTCTTCATCAATGCTTCGGGCATGGGTTCTTTTGTTTCGTAATGAATTGCGTAGTTTTTGAAGACTTTGGGTTCTAACGCAAAGTTTTCATTGAATTGTGATGGGAATTCTACAAAGTCACGTGCAACCCAAGTTCCTGAAATACTTTCATATTTTTGGTCAGCAAATAAACCGTGCAAACCGTGTCCAAATTCGTGGAACAAGGTTGATGCTTCATCGAAATTCAATAAAGTAGGTTTGCCGTCAGCAGGTTTGGGAATGTTATGCACATTGATGATGACGGGTTTTTGTCCCAATTTTTTGGATTGTTCAACAAAGTTTGACATCCACGCGCCGCCACGTTTGCTTTCGCGTGCGTAAAAGTCGAAATAGAACAATCCCAACGGTGAACCGTCTTTATCAAAGAATTCATAAACGAGTGCATCGGGGTGATAAAGCGGTAAATCGGTGCGTTTTTTCGCAGTGATGCCGTAGAATTTTTCTGCCGCGAAAAATACGCCTTTTTCCAAAACGTTATTCAATTCAAAATAAGGTTTGATTTCTGCTTCATCAAAATCATATTTTTCTTTACGAACTTGTTCGGCATAGAAATCCCAATCCCAAGGTTCGAGTTTGAAATCGCCTTTTTGCGCATCGATAACTTTTTGAATATCAGCCGCTTCTTCTTTGGCTTTGACAACGGCTGGTTTGGCTAAATCGGTTAATAATTTAATCGCGTTTTCAGGTGTTTTTGCCATTTGGTCTTGTAATTTCCATTCGGCAAAGGATTTTTTACCCATAAGTTGCGCTTTTTTCAAATGCAAACGCGCCAATTTTTCAATAACGGGACGGGTGTCAGCGTCGCCTTCAGTAACGTTACGATTTAAAGAAGCTTTAAATAATTTTTCGCGGGTATCACGATTTTTTAAACTGGCTAATAAAGGTTGTTGCGTGGTGTTGTGTAAAACCAACAAATATTGACCTTCGTGACCGGCTTTTTTCGCTTCTTCCGCGGCGGCGGCGATTTGATCTTCGCTTAAACCGTCAAGTTCTTTTGCATCTTTAACGAGTAATCCGTTTTCTTTACGACCTTTTAAAACGCGCGCCGAAAAATCGGTATACAAACTGGCGAGTTCGCCGTTAATAGATTTTAATTCTGCTTTTTGCGTGTCATCTAATGAAGCGCCAGCAAGTTCAAAACGATCTAAATAGACTTTTACCAAACGTTGATCTTCAGCATCAAGTTTAGACATGTCTTTGCTGACTTCTTTAATACGTTGATATAAATCGCTATTTAAATAAATATCATCGTTGTGTGCGGAGAAAATCGGGGCAAATTCTTTTTCCAAAGCTTGTGTTTCTGGAGAAATCAGTGCGCCGGATAAGTGATAAAACGCTAATTGCGCGCGCGCCAGCGGACGACCAGAAGTTTCCAGCGCAACAACGGTATTTTCAAAAGTCGGGGCTTCTTTGTTATTGATAATAGCGGCAATTTCTGCGGCGTGCGCTTTTAAACCGTATTCAAAAGCGGGGCGGAAATGTTCAACTTTGATTTTGTCCCATTCTGGAACTTGATAAGGTAATGGACTTTTTTCCATAAAAGGATTGGTTTTAAGCTCTTCGGTGATTGCTGGCACGGCAGCTTCTTCAGCATAAGCGATGCTCATCGGCGCTAAATCAATTGCCGAAAAAAGCAATAACGCTGTCAGTGATACAGTATTGATCATAGATACTTTCATAAAAACGTCCTCTATTTAACATTTTTGTTTTGTTGTTATGGCTTTTGAGCCGAGTTTTTGCGATTGCGGTTTGTAATCAAAAAACATGCCGTTCAAAGAACAGCATGTTTTATAAAAAGAATATTATTTTTCAGCGAAACGACGAATGATATTTAATACAACGTTCATGGATTTATTCATAACGTCAATAGAAATATATTCAAAACGTCCGTGATAGTTAGCGCCGCCGGTGAATAAATTCGGTGTGGGCAATCCTTTAAATGACAATTGCGCGCCGTCAGTTCCGCCGCGGACGGGTTCAATAACTGGAGTTACGCCAACATCTGCCATCGCTTTTTGCGCAATTTCAATTAATTCAGGGAATTGAGAAACTTTTTCAATCATATTAGGATATTGATCTTGAATGGTCAATTGCGCGAATTTTTCGCCGTAGCGCGCTTGGAATTTTTTGAAGGTTTCTTCAAAGGCTTGTTTCTTTTCTTTCATGCCTTCAACGGTAAAGTCGCGCAATAAATAGCTCAATGTTGCCGCTTCTAAAGTGCCGGCGATTTCGTGCAAGAAAATAAAGCCTTCGCGACCGCTACTGGTTTCCGGTTTGAGATGTTCTGGTAATGCCGCGTGGAATTCAACCGCGCGTTCAAAGCCATTGATCATCTTATCTTTTGCGCTACCTGGGTGAATATTTAAACCGTGGAATACTAATTCCGCGCTGGCAGCATTGAAGTTTTCATATTGCAATTCTCCTAAAACGCTGCCGTCTAAAGTAAAGGCAAAATTGGCGCCAAAAGCTTTGATATCAAATTTGTGCGGGCCGCGTCCGATTTCTTCATCGGGAGTAAAGCCAACGCGGATTTTTCCGTGTTTTATTTCGGGGTGTGCAATTAAATATTCCATTGCCGATAAAATGATCGCAATACCAGCTTTATCGTCACCGCCTAATAAAGTGGTGCCGTCGGTTGTCATCAAATCGTGACCGACCAATTTTTTTAAATCGGGGTATTCTTTGGGTGATAAGGTTTCGTTGCTGCCTTTTAAAGCAATATCGCCGCCGTCGTAATTATGCACAATTTGCGGTTTGACGTTTTCACCGCTGTAATCGGGGGCGGTATCAACGTGTGCCAATAATCCTAATACGGGCACGTCGGCATCTGTATTTGCTGGCAAACTGGCAAATAAATAACCATTTTCATCGAGTTTAATTTCGCTAAGCCCCATGGATTTCATTTCTTTTTCTAAAAGATGCAATAAATCCCATTGGCATTTTGAGCTGGGCGTTGTTTCGCTATCGGGATCAGATGTGGTGAAAATGCGTGCGTAACGGTCGAGGCGTTCGGTGAGTTGTTTTTTCATTTCAATATTGATCATCAGTTACTCCCATTTGTTGATTGTTAAAAACGTCATACTAGCAATAATGAAAGCTAAAGCAAGCTTACTTGAATTGTGGCAATAAGAAAAGAAAAACTTTTTACGCAATTAAGCAGAAATAAAATCATTAAAAAATGCCATTAAAAATTAAAATAAAAAATTATAATAAACGCATTAAATTATTTAATAAAAAATATAAATGTAGATTACGTTTTTAAACCATAAGAATAATAAAACGGCGGACTATCTTTTTTAATGAAGATAATCCGCCGTTGATAAATATTAATTAAATTAGAATAACGCGTAAATTACTGCTGAAATCGCAATAGATCCCATGGTAATGACGAAATAGTTAATCCAACGTTCTTTTTGATAATGTTTCATTGCGGGTACGGTATAAATAGCGTACATCGGCATGATGAATAACATTAACGCAATGATTGGACCGCCTAATGATTCAATAACACTTAATACGTTCGGATCCCAAATTGCAACTGCCCACAAAGTTGCTAGGAAGAATAAAGCAGAGCAGTATTTCAATTTGGTTTTATTGACGTTTTCTTCGCCAAAAATTTTGAAAATAACGCCTTCCAAACCTTCACGCGCGCCTAAATAGTGACCAAAGAATGAACTGGTAATCGCAAAGAATGCAACTATTGGTGCGGCAAGAGACATGATGCGATTGTCAAACTTATTAGCAAAGAAAGTTAAAACGTTAACGTTTTGTTGTTTTGCTAACGCCATTTCTTCCGGTGTTAAAGATAAAGCGCAGCTAAATACGAATAACATCACGAAAGTAACTAAAATATAAGTTGCATAATATTCAGATTTAACAGCATTTTTTTCAGCATCATCTCGGTTTCCGTATTGGCGCAACATAGATAATGAGAAAGATGAACTCGCTGGAGAGTGGTTAAATGAGAATACCAAAGCTGGAATTGTCAGCCACATTGTTTTAAGGAATACGCCTAAGCTCGGCATTTCCCAAAGACCGGTTAAATTCCAGTGCGGAATTAAATAAATAGAAAAGAAGAATAAAATAGCAATCAAGGGATAAACTAACCATTCAGTCAGTTTTAACATGAATTTTTCGCTACATAGCATGACAGAAATCAAAGCGACAATTAAAACAAAAGATAAACTGACTCGATTTACCTCACCCATGTGCAATTGATTTTCTAAAAATGATTTAACGGTATTCGTAATGGCAACGGCATAAATCATAATTAACGGCCAAATGGCTAAGAAATAAAGCCAGCCCATAAAAGCGCCTACTTTTTTACCGAAATGTTCGGAAACCACGAAGGTAATATCCTTTCCGGGGCTGTTAGAAGAAAGAACGAATCGTGATAAAGCGCGGTGAGAAAAATAAGTCATTGGACCGACGAGAATCGTCATTAAAATCATGGGAATAAAACCCGCCATACCGGCGTTAATCGGCAGGAACAAAATCCCCGCGCCCACCGCCGTTCCGAATAAGTTAATCGCCCAAATGACATTAAATTTATTAAATTGAGAGTCTTTCATAAAATCCACCCTGTGGTTGTGTTTTGGAACAATATTTAAGGATTTAGTTACTGACGATCCTTAAATACTAAAAGAAAATATCTAAATTTAGTTTTTCAATGATCGTTCTAAAAGTTGTTCTTGTTTTGCTTTTATCTTTGAATCCAAGATTCAAGCGCTGCAAGCCAACATCTCGCCAACTTTCATAATCTCCTATTCTTAACAATCAATAAATAAAACATTACAAAGATATCATCATATTTTGCCCGATTTATATCTCGAACTCAAGATAGTAAGCCATGATATCTTTTGATAAAAACGTATACCGATCTCCAAATTCAGTATATTTTCTTGTTGTTTTCATTGAACTTTATGAAAGTGGACGGTAAGAGATTCTAGTTTAAAAAAGATGAAAATAATAGAAAAATGTCACAAAAAATATTTTTATGAATGGTAAATAATTTTTATCCTCATATTTTTATTGACATTTTTTTAAAGAGAAACCGGTGATTATCACTTCTTATCTATTTTTTTACAATACGAATCATAAAAATAGTAATTAGATTAATGGGTTAATTTTTATATTTGCGTAAAAAATAATTCTGTAAAAAAAGCAAGTCCTAAAAATACTGCAAAAAAAACGCCCCGATAAAATCGAGGCGTTGATGTGGTGAAAAACTAAGCGTTTGCCGCAGCAAATAATTGGGCAACGTAATCCCAATTGACCACTTTCCACCAATGAGCAATATAATCGGCGCGTTTATTTTGATAATTCAAATAATAAGCGTGTTCCCAAAGATCGCAGGCTAAAATCGGTGTACCGCGAATGACCACAACGTCCATCAGCGGATTATCTTGATTCGGTGTTTGCGTGATGGCTAATTTACCATTTTTAACGATTAACCAAGCCCAGCCAGAGCCAAATTGATTAACGCCCGCGGTTGAAAAATCGGTTTTAAATTTTTCAAAACTGCCAAATTGCGCATTGATTGCTTCGAGCAGTGCTCCAGTCGGCTCATTATTTTCTCGCGGCGCGCGCATCGCGTTGAAATAAAGATCATGATTGTAATAACCACCGCCATTATTGCGGATAGCGCTGCTAAATTCTGAAATACGGGCAAAAATTGCGCTGATCGGTTGACCGTTTTCTTCGGTTTCGGCAATCGCAGCGGTGAATTTGTCAAAATAAGTTTTGTGATGTTTATCTTTATGCAAATGCATGGTTGCTTCATCGATAACGGGTGCTAATGCATCATAAGCATAAGGAAGATTTTGAAAAGTGTAGCTCATCATTTCCTCGTTTTTGTTTGAAAAAATATATAGTACATTAGGCGTTTTTCATATAAAAGGCAAGTAAATGAGTAAATTGCAATCCAGTTTTAATCAAGAATAATCAATCGTATCATTGCGACATATAAAACGGGTTACGCCAGCGCGGCGCAACCTTTTTATTCCGTGGAACCTACAATATAAAGCGGCTCAAATCTTCATTATTTGAAATTTCGCCCAACGTTTTTTCTACATACGCTGCATCGATAATGACGCGATCGCCATCTCTGCGGTCAGCGGCATCAAACGATAAACTATCCGTTAAACGTTCTATTAACGTATGCAGCCGCCGCGCGCCGATATTTTCCGTCGTTTTATTAACGTGGTAAGCGATTTCGGCAATTTTATTGATACCGTCTTCCGTAAATTCCAAATGCAGTTGTTCCGTGGCAAATAATGCCGTGTATTGTTTAATTAAACTGGCATCGGGTTCGGTGAGAATGCGTTTAAAATCATCTGCAGTTAAAGCATCGAGCTCCACGCGCACCGGCAAACGTCCCTGCAATTCCGGAATGAGATCAGACGGTTTGGCAAGATGAAACGCGCCAGAAGCAATAAATAAAATATGATCGGTTTTGATCATGCCGTATTTTGTGGAAATAGTGCAGCCTTCAACCAACGGCAATAAATCCCGCTGCACGCCTTCGCGCGACACATCGGCGCCGCCAACATCGCTTCTTCTGGCAACTTTATCAATTTCATCAATGAAAACAATGCCATTTTGTTCGGCATTATCGATGGCAGCAGATTTGATCTCTTCATGAGAAACCAAAGCTTCCGCCTCTTCTTCGGCTAATTGAATCAAAGCTTTAGCGATAGTCATTTTTCGCTTGGTTTTCTTTTCTCGACCAAAACTTTTAAACATTTCGCTTAATTGGCTCGACATTTCCTCCATTCCGGGCGGTGTCATAATTTCAACATTGGCGCTCATCGATTGATTCGTTTCAATTTCGATGACGGTATCATTCATTTCTTCACGCAAAATGCGCTCGCGATACATTTTTCGCGCCGGATCAATTTCTTCTTCTCCCGTCCATGCCGTTTGTTTTTTTCTTGGCACTAATACGTCTAACACGCGCTCCAACGCCGCTTCTCGTGCTTTGCTTTTCACGCGTTCTTTGGCGCGGTTTTTTTCCAATTTGATCGACGTTTCCACTAGATCGCGAATAATGGAGTCAACGTCACGTCCCACATAACCCACTTCGGTAAATTTTGTTGCTTCCACTTTAATAAACGGCGCTTCAGCTAATTTTGCCAAACGGCGCGCGATTTCCGTTTTACCAACACCAGTTGGACCAATCATTAAAATATTTTTCGGGGTAATTTCGCTGCGTAACGGTTCGGCAACTTGTTTACGGCGCCAGCGACTGCGCAATGCATTGGCAACGGCGCGTTTAGCGTGTTTTTGTCCAATAATGTGGCGATCGAGTTCTTCCACGATTTCTCGCGGCGTCATATTTAAATCGCGGTATCCCAATAATTTTTCCATGTTATGCGTCCTTTAGTTCATCGCTGACAATATTATGGTTGGTATAAATGCAAATATCGGCGGCAATGTTCAAACTTTTTTCCGCAATACTCAAAGCGTCCATTTCCGTGTTGTGATACAAAGCGCGCGCCGCTGCCAGCGCATACATGCCGCCGGAACCAATTGCTGCCAAACTGTTTTCCGGTTCAACGATATCGCCGTTGCCCGAAAGAATTAGCGTATTATTGCGATCGGCAACGATTAACATGGCTTCCAAACGGCGCAAACTGCGATCAGTTCGCCATTCTTTCGCCATTTCTACTGCTGCGCGGAGTAATTGCCCGTCTTGCGCTTCCAATTTTCCTTCAAATAATTCAAATAAAGTAAAAGCATCAGCGGTTGCGCCGGCAAAACCGGCTAAAATTTGATCGTGATATAAACGGCGGATTTTGCGGGCGTTGCCTTTCATAATCGTTTGCCCGAGTGATACTTGTCCGTCGCCAGCGATGGCAACATGATTGCCGCGCCGAACGGAAAGAATGGTTGTGGAATGTGCGTCAAACATACGCGCTCCTTTTGCGTGTCATAAGAAAATTACTGATCGATGTGGCGAGTCATCGTTGATTTTTCAAGAGGACACGAAAAAAGAGCGGATTAATGATTTGCGTGCGGAATCGTTTTTAGCGCGGATTTACGAATGAAGTGCGAGAGCGTTATTCGAGCCATTTATCCACGATTTTGCTCAATTCTCCAGAACTTTGAATGGTTGCCAGCCCGCGATTAATTTTTTCCAATAATCCATCAACGCGATTATCCACCGCGATCACCAAAAAAGAGGAATCATTATCCGCGGTGATTTCCAGCGGTTTTGAATAAAATTTTAATGCTCTTAACACGCCGTGTTGGGTTAAATATTTTAAGGAAAAACAATCGCCAATCATGCTGTCGCCGCTGCCGGTTGCCAATTTTTTGAGATTTAAAAAGGGCGACGGTTCATTAGTAATAAATTGCGTTTTATCGGTAACGATTTTTTGTGATAATAATTTATTAATAATATTATCAGATACTTGCATTAAAATTGTTCCGTTTTGCCAATTGTTTAACTTTTCTGGTGAACGGGCAAAAACGCAATCTTGAGAATAAAGATAAGGATTAGAACTGCTCAAATACGGCGAATTTTGAATATCGGTGCTGGAAATGCCGTCAATAATGATATGAATGCCTTGGTTTTCCCATTGAGTTAATAGGGTATTTCGATTAGAAATCACATAACTTAATTCAAAATTTTCCGCTTCAGCAATGGCAGAGAGGATATCAATATCCATGCCGTACACTTGATTTTTGTCATCAATGAAATTGTAGGGCGGGTGGCGTTTTTCCGTGCCGACGGTATAGATTTCGGCGTGTAACAATTGGCAAATCAATAAAATAATTACAATAAAAGGGCGCATGATTTTTAAAACAAAGCGGCGCTGGGCGGCGTTAATTCAGGAAGAGATTTAATAGCGATTTCTGCGTGCTGATCGACGCTGATTTGAAAAACGCTACAGTTGGGTGTGGGAAAAGCGTGTTGAAAACGCCGTAAAAGCGGTAAATGCGCTCGAGTTTCCGCGGGAAATCCGAGCAGTTTCCATGCCAGTACTTTTATCCAAATACTATGTCCAAAAAGAACGGATTGATCGGGAATTTGCTCTAAGTTGCTAAGAAAATGATTAATTCTGCTATAAAAATGCATAAAGGATTCGCCGTCGGCGCCGATTTGCGTTTGCGGCGTTGTTGTTTGCCAGAAATGTTCGTATGCATCGGCGCGTTGTTTTCCATTCATATGCGCGAGTGCCGATAATCCTAACGGATTGAATTCATTGAGATCGGGACGAACATTGAGCGTTAGTTGAAAGCGTTGTGCCAGTGGTTCTGCGGTTTGATGTGTGCGTGGAAATTCGGAGACGAAAATTTTGCTCGGGTGGTGCGGAAAATGAGTGCCGATCCAGTTTGCTTGTTGTTTTCCCGTGCGCGTTAAAAAGACTTCTTGTTCGCTGCGGCTGATTTCGCCGGCATTTATCGAACTTTCACCGTGTCGAATGATCCAAAATCGCTTCATGCGGCTTCCTTTTAGCATATTAAAAACAAACATATACCACGATTAACCCAAAATTTGTAGTTGATTATCCGTAAATTCATTTGATTTGAGCGACAAAATGCAGCGTTTTTGTCCATAAATAAAGATTTTATCTATACAAATTTGATGTTCGTTTTGCTTAATAGTTTGTTTTATCATCGTAATTATGATGATTTTTTAATATTTTTTTTTGAAAAAATCAGTATATAATGACTGCCGTCAAATGATAGTAAGAAGAAATTAATAATTAGGATATAGAGCGCTGATCGTTGATGCTGTTTCATATTTGAAAACTAAGGATTTTTTATGAAAAAGTTACTCACAATTACAGCCTCTTTAACTGCTCTCTTTTCTTATGCTGACGCGTATTGCGATGCATACGTTGTTGGTGCTTCTCGCACTTATGCGCCGTATACTCAAGCCGATGAAAAAGGCAATGTCACCGGTATGGACGTTGACATCATGAGCGCCATTGCTGCCGATCAAAATTTCCAAGTCAGTTTCAAGCCTGTTTCATGGGATTCGCTCAAAAACTGGAAACAAGAAGGCGTTAATTTGGTGATTCAAGGCATTGCGCGCGATGAAGTTGCTTCTGTAATGCCCGGCATGACTACTTCTGAATATTATTTAAAATCAGAAGACTGCGTTTTTGCCCTCACTGAAGAAAAATTAAATACATGGACGCAAAATAAAATCGCAACAGTTGTAGATGACGGTCTGGTTGAAGATTTAACCGGCAGAAATATTGTGGCAAAAGCTGAGCAATTCGTGCCCGTAAAAACCCATTTCTTAGGATTAAAAGAATTGGTTACTGGAAAAGCTGATAGCGTTGTGGGCGACTGTTTCGTGTTAGGTTATTTAACAGCGCACGGCGCGATGAATAAAGTCAACTTCCATTCTGTGATGATTCCCGGATCTGATGATATTGACGGCGCACAATTGGTTGTAGGCGTTGATGGCAATGAAACAGAATTACTTAAAAAGATCAATACTGGCTTAGAAAATCTTAAGAAAAGCGGCGAACTAGATCGCATCATCAACAAATGGGGTAGCTAGTTTTGAGCATTTTTGCGACAAAATCTGAACCGATCTTCATTTAGATCGGTTTTTTTATGCAAATGCGCCGTAAAACTTTGCCGTTTACAGCGGAGATACAAGGCGCGGACTGAGAAGCAGTCCTGTCCTAAACACGTTAAATTTCAATCAGGCGTATTTTGCTGCTCAATATACTGCCGAATAATCGTAACAGGCGCACCGCCACAACTTCCAGCAAAATAAGACGGCGACCACAACGCGCCGCCCCAAAGTTTCTCACGAATACTGGGGTAATTTTTTTTCCTAATCATACGACTAGAAACGCCTTTCAAACTATTCACGAGTTTGGAAATGGACACTTTGGGCGGATAATTCACAAGCAAATAAACGTGGTCGTGTTCGCCGTCAAAATCCACTAACTGCGCTTCAAAATCGGTGCAAACGCTTTCAAAAATCTGTTGCATATCGTCCAAAATTTCTTTTGTGAATACATTTCGGCGGTATTTTGTGATAAAGACTAAATGAACATGTAAGTTAAAAACAACGTGTCTGCCGCGTCTTAAATCAGTTTCTTTTTCCATAGACCAAGTATAGAATAATCAAAAATCCCATTATCTATAAAACCATGCAAATACTCAAAGCGTTTAAATTTGAACTGATGCCAAACGGTGCACAAATCCGCAAAATGAAACAATTTTGTGGCTGTTCGCGTTTCGTGTTTAATCGCGCTTTGGCGTATCAAAACGAACAATATGAAGCTGACAAGTCTTTCAAATTCAGTTACGCCAAAATTGCCAATTTGCTACCTAAATGGAAAAAAGAGTTAGTTTGGTTAAAAGACTGCCACAGCCAAGTATTACAGCAATCGTTAAAAGATTTAGAGAGTTCGTTTAAAAACTTCTTTGCCAAACGTGCCGATTTCCCTCAATTCAAAAAGAAGGGCGAAAAAGACAGCTTTCGCTTCCCGCAAGGCGGTAAATTGGAGCAGCAAAACAACCGTGTTTACTTGCCAAAAATCGATTGGGTTCGCTATCGCAACAGCCGTAATGTATTTGGAGAAGTAAAAAACGTAACTGTTTCCCAAAAATGCGGTAAATGGTTCGTTTCCATTCAAACTGAATTTGAGACAGAAAAAACACCCACCCCCAAAGGCGGAGAAATCGGTGTAGATATGGGCATTGTTCGTTTTGCTACTTTGTCGGACGGACAGTATTTTGAACCGATTAACGCGTTTAAGGCATCAAAAGGAAAATTGGCGAAATTGCAAAAACGGTTCAAACACAAAACGAAATTCAGCAAAAATTGGCAAAAACTCAAAGCCAAAATTTCCCGGTTACACCATAAAATCAGCAATATCCGTAAAAACCACCTGCATCAAATCAGCAGCCAAATCAGCAAAAACCACGCGATTGTGTACATTGAAGATTTGCAGGTAGCCAATATGAGTAAATCTGCCAAAGGTAATACCGTACAGCATGGTAAAAACGTTGCTGTAAAATCGGGCTTAAACCGTGCGATTTTAGACCAATCTTGGTATGAATTTAGGCGGCAGTTGGACTATAAACTGTTGTGGAACGGTGGGCATCTGATTGCCGTTCCGCCACAAAATACGAGTCGTTGTTGTCCTAATTGCGGGCATACCGCAAAAGATAACCGACAAACGCAAGCAAATTTTGAATGCGTGAAATGCGGATACCAAAATAATGCCGATGTAGTTGGTGCAATCAATGTGTTAAAGCGTGGGCAAGAAATTTTGGCAGCGCAACAGTAAAAATAAGTTTCAGGGCAGGACGTGTCCGTAGCGCGTGTGAAGTGAACAATGCAGTAAGATTGTCAGCAGCACGACCCCACCGAAGTGATTTGCGAACGACTCGATGCCGTTGCAAACTCAGTAGGAATTCCGCCCCTTTAGGGAGGGAAGGACGTCAAGCGCTTTAAATGACGTAATCCTAAAAAAATCATACAGATCCTTTTATTAATTACATTAAATTAATTTTTCTTGAAAAGATTCGCGCTAGCCCTATATAGGGAACTAGGTTTTAAACCTTATCAGTTTTTATTTACAAGGAGATTGTATGAATCTGCGTCCTTTACACGATCGTGTGATCGTAAAACGTCAAGAAGAAGAAAAAGTATCCGCCGGCGGCATCGTTTTACCAGGTTCTGCGGCTGAAAAACCTTCTCAAGGAGAAGTTATTGCCGTGGGTGAAGGCAAATTATTAGAAAATGGCGAACGCCGCAAAATGGCTGTAAAAGCCGGTGACAAAATTTTATTCGGTAAATATACCGGCAGCGAAGTTAAAGTAGATGGTGTTGATTACATCATCATGCGCGAAGATGAAATTTTTGCCGTTATTGAATAATACTGAATTTTAGGAGTTTTTATTATGTCAGCAAAAGAAGTTCGTTTTGGAGAAGATGCCCGCAACAAAATGTTGAAAGGGGTCAATATTCTTGCCGATGCGGTGAAAGTTACTTTAGGACCTAAAGGTCGCAACGTTATTTTAGATAAATCTTTTGGCACACCAACAGTTACTAAAGACGGCGTTTCTGTTGCCAAAGAAATTGAATTAGCCGATAAATTTGAAAATATGGGCGCACAATTAGTTAAAGAAGTTGCTTCACAAACTAATGACGCCGCCGGTGATGGTACAACAACCGCCACTGTTTTAGCGCAAGCAATTGTTGTTGAAGGATTAAAAGCCGTTGCTGCCGGCATGAATCCGATGGATTTAAAACGCGGAATTGATAAAGCCGTTGCCGAAGCCGTTAAAACATTACACGCTATTTCTAAACCTTGCAGCGATAGCAAAGCCATCGCACAAGTTGGCACCATTTCTGCCAATTCCGATGAAACCGTTGGTGCAAAAATTGCCGAAGCGATGGAAAAAGTCGGCAAAGAAGGCGTGATTACCGTTGAAGAAGGTCAAGGTTTGGAAGACTCTTTGGAAGTGGTTGAAGGTATGCAATTTGACCGCGGTTATTTGTCACCATACTTCATTAATAATCAACAAAGTCAACAAGTTGAATTAGAAAATCCCTACATTTTATTGCACGACAAAAAAATTGCGAATATTCGCGACATGTTGCCGTTATTAGAAGGCGTAGCAAAATCTGGTCAACCATTATTGATCGTTGCTGAAGACGTAGAAGGCGAAGCATTAGCCACTTTAGTAATCAACAGCATGCGCGGAATCGTGAAAGTTGCGGCGGTGAAAGCACCAGGATTTGGCGATCGTCGGAAAGCCATGTTAGAAGATATTGCGATTTTAACCGGCGGTACCGTCATTTCTGAAGAAGTCGGTTTGACTTTAGAAAGCGTTACATTAGATCAATTGGGTACGGCAAAACGCGTGACCGTCGGCAAAGATAACACCACAATTATCGACGGCAGCGGCGAAAAATCAGCCATCGAAGCGCGCGTAGCATTAATTCGTCATCAAATTGAAGAATCCAGTTCTGATTACGACAAAGAAAAATTGCAAGAACGGGTGGCAAAATTAGCCGGCGGTGTTGCCGTTATTAAAGTGGGCGCGGCAACTGAAGTAGAAATGAAAGAAAAGAAAGACCGCGTGGAAGATGCTTTGCATGCAACCCGTGCTGCAGTTGAAGAAGGTATTGTTCCCGGCGGCGGCGTGGCTTTAATTCGCGCTATCAACTCTATTGTTGATTTGAAAGGCGATAACTACGATCAACAAGTTGGTATTGATATTGCGCGCCGTGCGATGGAATATCCTTTGCGTACTATCGTTTCCAACGCTGGCAGTGAAGCCGCAGTTGTTTTAGAACGCGTCAAATCAGGTAAAGGTAACGACGGTTACGATGCCGCAACCGGTCAATACGTTGATATGGTTGCAGCTGGTATCATCGATCCAACCAAAGTTACCCGCAGCGCTTTGCAAAACGCCGCTTCTGTTGCTGGTTTAATGATTACCACAGAAGCAATGGTTTCTGAAATTCCGCAAAAAGAAGAAGGACACCATCACGATATGGGCGGCATGGGTGGAATGGGCGGCATGGGAATGATGTAATTCCACGCTTGTGACACAAAAAAATCCCCGCACTAGCGGGGATTTTTATTGCGCGGTTTATTCTTTAATACCCAATTGATCCAGCATAAATGCATATATTTCTGCTAATTCGCGTATGCTGCCGAACCGTCCTGATTTTCCGCCGTGACCGGCTTCCATATTCGTCCGCAAAATAATGGGATAATTTGAAGTATTTTTATCACGTAAACGTGCGGTATATTTTGCCGGCTCCCAATATTGCACTTGTGAATCCCATAAACCCGTGCCGATAAACATCGCCGGATATGCTTGTTCTGTGATGTTGTCGTACGGTGAATAAGAAAGCATCATGCGATAACTTTCTTCGCTGGCGGCGGGATTGCCCCATTCATCAAATTCATTAGTTGTCAGCGGAATCGTTTCATCAAGCATGGTGGTGACCACATCCACAAACGGCACTTCCACAATAATGACGCGATAGTCTGCAGCCGCGTGATTTGCCACCGCGCCCATCAATAATCCGCCGGCGCTTCCGCCCATCGCCGCAACCCGATTTTTATCCGCGTAATGATGCGCGGTTAAATAATGCGTAACGTCAACAAAATCATTAAACGTATTGAGTTTTTTCAACAATTTTCCGTCTTCATACCACGACCGCCCCATTTCAGAACCGCCGCGAATATGTGCCAAAGCGTAAACTACGCCCCGATCGAGCAAGCTAATGATTGAACTGCTAAAACTGGGATCCATGGACGCGCCATAACTGCCGTAAGCATATTGCAAAAGCGGCGCGCTGCCGTCGCGTTTCAAGCCTTTTTTGTATACGAGCGACACGGGAATTTGCACGCCATCGCGCGCTGGTACCCAAACGCGTTCCGTTTGGTAATTGTTTTGATCGTATCCGCGAACAAATTCTTGTTTGAGCGCGCGCCGTTCGCCCGTGTGAATGTTATATTCATAAACAATCGTGGGCGTCGTCATCGATGTATAAAAGTAACGCAACCACGGACTATCCGCTTCAGTATTGCTCGCCAGCGACATGGTATAAGCGCTTTCATCGGTTTTTATATAGTGATTTTGTGGATTTTGATCGTCAGTTTTGAGTAAACGAATGCGCGTTAATCCTTCGCTGCGTTCTTCGATGGCGGTAAAATCATTAAATAATTCAACGCCTTCAATGAGCACTTGATCATTATGTTCAACCCAATTTTGCCAATCGTTTCGCTCGGTTTTGCCATCGGCGGCGGTCATGATTTTAAAATTTTTGGCGCCGTCGGCGTTGGTGGTAATGATCCATTTGCCGGCAAAATGATCGGCGTTATATTCAACATCGGCTGCTCTTTTGGCAAATAACGTGAATTTTTCGGGGTATTTGATCGGCGCATAATATTGTTCATTGGAAAGCGTGCTGGCGAGATAAATAAAGGCATATTCTTCATCGCGGCTGACGCCTAATCCCATATAAAAACTATCGTCTTTTTCTTCATAAATGACGCGGTCGGGTTCTGTGCTGCCTAAATGGTGCAATTTAACGCGTTTGCCCAATAAAGTTTCCGGATCTTTTTCAATGTATAAAACACTGCGCCCATCGCCGACGAAAATCGCCTCGCCGCTGGTTCCGGAAATGGTATCGGGTAATGCGGCGCCGGTTTTTAAGTCTTTGAAATGCAGCGTATATTGCCGCCTGCCGTTAGTATCGTCCGCCCAAACCATAAGATGCGATTCTTTGCTGATATCGCTGTAAAACGCCATGTAATAATCATGATTTTGCGCTAATTCATTCACGTTTAACAAAATTTCTTCATCGCTAAAATCATTTTTTTGATTTAACTCTTCAATAGTGCGCGCATTGTGTTCTGGTTTATCGGGACGGCGTGCAAAAATTGGATATTCTTTGCCTTCTTGATAACGGCTGTAATACCACCAACCATGTTCGCGGCTGGGCACGGAACTATCATCTTGCTTTATGCGTCCAACCATTTCTTGATAAATCTTATCTTGCAACGCTTTGGTGGGCGCGAGCACGGCATCAGCATAAGCATTTTCAGCATTGAGATAGGAGAGGATTTCTGGATTTTGTCGCGTATCATCGCGGAGCCAATAATATTCGTCTTGCCGCGAACCAAAAGGAGATTCAACGGTGTGCGGACGTTTTGCGATGTCTGGTGGCGTGGGAAGAGCGTGTATTGTGGTCATAGTCATTGCGATCAGTAGTGATAAAAATTTTTTCATGAAATTTCCTAGAAAAGACAATAAACCGCGCGGTCGTTTTAAGGACTGTTCAGCACGTAATCGGGAAAAATACCGCTTTCCGCGATTGCCGTTTGATAATCAGCCGCGCGCAAAAAACCGTAATCGGTGACCAAAGCGGTTTTAATGCCGAATGCATTACCGCCGAGGATATCGGTGTGTAAAGTATCACCAATCATTACGCAGCGCTCGGGATTAAAAACGATTTTTTGCGACCGCAAACGTTGGCGCGCGATTTCATAAATTAACGGATAAGGTTTCCCGAAAACGCGCACTTGATTAAATAATTGATCGGGAAGCAATAAAACGTAGGAACCGGCTTCGATGGAGCTTTGTTGCGATTGCGGTGCAATCAAATCAGGATTGGCAAGCAATAATGGACGCGGACGGTCGGTTAACGCTTCGATGAGCGTGTTTTGTTTTTCATCGTTCCAACGCATTGATGATAAAAATAAAAAACCATCGGCACGCGCAAAAAAATCCGGCGCGTCTTGATTGATTTGCCGATAACCTAAAGCCGTGATATCGCGTTGTTCGCCGGCGCTGCCGATAATGCCCCAACAATATTGGGCAGGATAATCGGCAAGTCCTAAAAGTAATGCATCGCGGCTGGAAACAATTTCTTCTAAAGAAAAATCGTAACCCAAAGCGCGGTATTTTTGTTGATAAACGCTGCGTTCAAAACCGCCGCCATTACTGATGACAAAACAGTGTTTTCCCGCTTTTTTGAGTTGACGAATGCGTTCGGCGACGTGCGGAATGGGCGTTTTCCCAACGTTGAGCACGCCAAAAGCATCAAAGAAAAAAATATCGGTGCTGGGAATGAGTTCTAAAATGGATTGGATTTTTTGGGGTTGTGGACGAGATTTGGGCTGTGGCAACCGGCGCGCAATGCGTTGGTAAGCAGCAAAAGCCATTTTGGGCGTCATAAACATTCCTCGTTTAACAAAAAAATAAAAACGTTACAAACGTAATGCCTGCGCGCAACACCACGCCGATGACCACGCCCATTGCAAATTGTAGCCACCCAACCAGCCAGTGACGTCAACGGCTTCACCGATGGCGTATAAATCAGCGTGCGCTTTAATTTGCAAAGTACGCGGATCCATAGTGCGCGTATCAATGCCGCCGCGGCAAACTTCCGCTTTTTTCATGCCTTCTGTGCCGCTGGGCAGAACGCGATAATGTTGCAATTGTTGGGTATAAGCGCGTAATTGCGCATCGCTGTATTGTTGGAGCGGTTGTTGATTGGGAATAAAGTGTTGCACCAATGCCGCTGGCAGCAGGGTTTTGAGTACGTGAGACAGGCTTTTTTGCGGCTGTTGTTGTTTGGCGGTTAATAAAAAATCCGGCGGACAATCGGGCAAAAAATTCAGCTCCAGCGCCGCACCTTTTTGCCAGTAACTGGAAATTTGCAAAATGGCAGGTCCCGATAAACCGCGGTGGGTGAAAAGCATATCATCACGAAAATCCGGCGCGTTTTCCGTTTTCACGATGACTTCGGTGGTCACGCCGGCTAATTGCGGGAATGCCGGCGATAAAAGCAGCGGCACCAGCGCGGGGCGAAAAGGGTAATTGGCAATCTTGAGACTTTTGGCAAAAGTAAGCGCGCAATCGGTCGCGCCCAATTTGGCAAAAGAGGCGCCGCCGCAGGCGATGACTAATTGCTCGGCAGCAAAATCTCCTTGATTAGTATGCAATAAGTAACCGTTTTCGGTTTTTTCAATGTGTAAAACGCAGGTGTTGTAATGAATGGGCACGCCGAAATGGTGTAATTCATCTGCTAAAGCTTGAATAACGCCGCGGCTGTGTTGCGCGCAAAATAGTTGTCCAGATTTTTTTTCGTGGTACGTCAATCGGTGTTCGTCGAACCATTTTAAAACGTCCCATTGGTTGTGTTTGGCGAGTGCGGAACGGCAAAAATGCGGATTATGCGATAAATAGGCTTCTGGTTTGATATGAAGATTGGTGAAATTACAACGCCCACCGCCGCAAACGCGTAATTTTGCGCCAATCGCGGGATTTTTTTCTAAAATGCAGACTGATAAACCGCGTTGTGCCGCGTGGATTGCGCAATAAGTGCCTGCCGCACCGCCGCCAATAATGATGACGCTCATTTAAAGATATTCGTTTAAAGTGGCAACCAATAACGCTTTGATGGTATGCATGCGATTTTCCACTTGATCAAATACGATGGAATTTTTACCCATAAAAGCGTTGTGGGAAACTTCAATGCCGGCTTTTTTATAAATGGTGAAAAAACGATCGCCGGCGGGTGTGGTGCGGTCGTGAAAAGCGGGCAAACAATGCATAAATTTAACGTCCGGATTTTGACACGCGATCAATGTATCTTGATCAATGCGGTAGGGCATTAGCAGCGGAATACGTTGTTCCCATATTTCGTCGGATTCTTCCATCGATACCCACGCATCGGTATAAAGAAAATCGCAATATTGAACGGCGGCAGCGATTTCTTCGGTAATGGTAATTTTGGCGCCGGTTTGTTGGGCGATTTTTTCAGCTTGGCGGAATGTTTCGGGATCGGGTTGTAAACTTGCCGGCGCGGCAATGCGGATATTGATGCCCATAATTGCTGCCGTAAATAATAAAGAAATCGCGGTGCTGTTTTGCCCGTCTCCCAAATATGCCAGTTGAATTTCTTCAAAGGGTTTGTCGGTGTGTTCGCGAATGGTGAGTAAATCCGCCAGCATTTGCGTGGGGTGAGCAGAATCGGTGAGCGCGTTATAAACGGGAATGCCGGTGTGGCGCGCGAGGGTTTCTAACGTATATTGATGACTGCCGCGGTAGGCGATGCCGTCGTAAATTCTGCCGAGCGCGATCGCAGTATCTACCAAGCTTTCTTGTCTTCCGAGTTGTGAGGTGCGGGTGCTGATGTAACTGGTGCTTCCGCCTTGATCGGCGGCGGCTACTTCAAAGGCGCAGCGTGTGCGTGTGCCGCTTTTTTCAAAAATGAGGGCAATATTTTTCCCTTGCAAATAAACGGGCGATTCGCGATTGCCTTTTTTAGCGGCTTTTAAACGCGCTGCCAGTGCGAGTAGCGGAATGATATGTTCACGGCTGTGATCTTGAATTTTGAGAAACTGTTGTTGGTACCAATATTGCATTGTCTGTTCCGATAATTTTTTTGATTATTAACTAAAATACAATGCGTTGCAATCGGCGGTCTTTGATAGCGGTGAGAATAAGTGATTTGTAATTATAAAAATAAGTTTTGGTAAATATTCTTGATATCACAATATGCAACATTTTTATATATATACATCTTTAAAAATAATTGATTTCTAATTCTCGCTTTATAAATCTATTAGATAAATAAAAGATGATATGCTGAAAAATATCCTTTATAAATTACTGATATTACATCTTATTGTTTTTATTGTTTTTTATGGTGTATATTGAATCTAATTACTGCGAAAAAATAATGACATTAAAAATAAAACGATGCCGATTTGATTAAAATAATATTGATGTTAGAAATAACTTCATTTCTATTATTTGATAATTGTAATTAAATTGAGCTTGTAGGAAAAATATCAAAATGATAAAATGCAGGAATTAAGAAAAAGTTTATTATTTTCTATTTAACGTTAACAAGAGGTACTTATGAAAGACGTTCATGAAAATTCGGTGGCTTGGAAAGGATTCACCGCAGGCAATTGGCAAGAAAATGTTGATGTTCGTGACTTCATCCAAAAGAATTATACTCCTTATGAAGGAGATGGCTCTTTCTTACAAGGTCCTACAGAAGCAACTACTCGTTTGTGGAATACCGTTGCTGAAATGATCAAGGTTGAAAACCGTACGCACGCTCCTTACGATGTTGATACCGATACCATTTCAACTATCACTTCTCACGAAGCTGGCTATATTGACAAATCATTGGAAACTATTGTTGGTTTACAAACTGATGCTCCTTTAAAACGCGCGATCATGCCATTTGGCGGTTTGCGCATGGTTGAAGGCAGCTGCAAAGTTTATAACAAAACCCTTAACCCTTTAGTTTCTGAAATCTTTACTAAATACCGCAAATCACACAACCAAGGCGTATTTGATGTTTATACACCGGATATTTTGCGTTGCCGTAAAGCGGGTATTTTAACAGGATTGCCTGATGCTTACGGTCGTGGTCGGATTATTGGTGACTATCGCCGCGTTGCGCTTTATGGTATCGACCGTTTAATGGAAGATAAAACCAACCAATTCAACTCATTACAACCTGAATTAGAATCTGGCGAAAACATTGAAGAAGTCATTCGCCGTCGCGAAGAAATCAAAGAACAATTCCTCGCTTTAGGTCAAATGAAAGAAATGGCAGCAAAATACGGCTTTGACATTTCTCAACCAGCAAAAAATGCAAAAGAAGCGATTCAATGGACTTATTTTGGTTACTTAGCAGCCATTAAATCTCAAAACGGTGCGGCAATGTCATTTGGTCGCGTTTCAAGTTTCTTAGATATTTATATCGAACGTGACTTAAAAGCCGGCTTAATTACCGAATCTCAAGCTCAAGAAATGGTTGACCATTTAGTGATGAAATTACGTATGGTTCGTTTCTTGCGTACTCCAGAATACGATGAATTATTCTCTGGCGACCCAATGTGGGCAACCGAATCTATCGGCGGTATGGGCTTAGATGGTCGTACTTTGGTTACCAAAAACAGCTTCCGATTTTTGCAAACCTTGTACAACATGGGAACTTCTCCAGAACCAAACATGACTATCTTGTGGTCAGAAAAACTGCCGCAAAACTGGAAAGAATTCTGTGCTAAAGTTTCTATCGATACTTCTTCAGTGCAATATGAAAACGACGATTTAATGCGTCCTGATTTCCAATATGATGACTACGCTATTGCTTGCTGCGTCAGCCCAATGCGTGTTGGTAAACAAATGCAATTCTTCGGTGCGCGTGCAAACTTAGCAAAAACTTTGTTATACACCATTAACGGCGGTATGGACGAAAAATTGAAAATCCAAGTCGGCCCGAAAATGGAACCAATTTTAGATGAAGTTTTAGATTACGACGTCGTCATGGAAAAAATGGATCACTTCATGGATTGGTTAGCAAAACAATACATGACCGCTTTAAATATCATTCATTACATGCACGATAAATACAGCTATGAAGCAGCGTTGATGGCATTGCATGATCGCGACATCATTCGCACCATGGCTTGCGGTATCGCAGGGTTATCTGTTGCAGCGGATTCATTGTCTGCTATTAAATACGCAAAAGTTACCCCGATTCGTGACGAAAACAATATCGCGGTTGACTTCAAAATTGAAGGCGAATATCCGCAATTTGGTAACAACGATGACCGCGTTGACAGCATTGCTTGCTACTTAGTAGAACGCTTCATGTCAAAATTGAGCAAGTTAAAAACTTACCGCAATGCAACACCAACTCAATCCGTTTTAACCATTACTTCTAACGTTGTTTATGGTAAGAAAACAGGTACTACTCCTGACGGACGTAAAGCTGGTTTACCGTTTGGACCGGGTGCAAACCCAATGCATGGTCGCGATGTAAAAGGCGCCGTTGCTTCTTTAACTTCAGTTGCAAAATTGCCGTTTGCCTTTGCGAAAGATGGTATTTCTTATACTTTCTCAATTATTCCAAATGCATTAGGTAAAGACAGCGAAACACGCAGCCGTAACTTAGCTGGTTTGATGGATGGATATTTCCACCACGAAGCCGCAAACGATGGCAGCATCATTGTTGAAGGCGGACAACATTTGAACGTTAACGTCTTGAATCGTGAAATGTTATTAGAAGCTATGGAAGATCCAGAAAAATATCCACAATTAACCATTCGTGTTTCTGGCTATGCCGTACGCTTTAACTCATTAACACGTGAACAACAACAAGATGTTATTACACGTACCTTTACTCAAACCATGTAATTTATTTTTGAATTAAACCTGATAAATTACTTGCGACCGGCGCCTGTGTGCCGGTCGTCTTTTTTTGAGATTTGGAGAAATATTGATGCAAGAACGTCAAGCAGTACTACATTCCATTGAAACTTGCGGCGCGGTGGACGGGCCGGGGCTGCGTTTTATCGCCTTTTTTCAAGGTTGCCTCATGCGCTGCCTTTATTGCCATAATCGCGACAGTTGGCCGTTAACCACCGATAAAAGTGAAGTCACCACCGTTTCGAAATTAATGCAAGAAATTAAAACCTATCAACATTATTTGCGTGCATCGGGCGGCGGCGTTACGGCTTCCGGCGGTGAGCCGTTATTGCAACACGCTTTTATTGCCGATTGGTTTACTGCTTGCCAAGAAATGAATTTGCATACCTGTTTGGATACAAATGGTTTTGCGCGGCAATACGATCACGATTTAATCCGTTTACTCGATCATACTGATTTAGTCATGCTTGATTTAAAACAAATTAATCCAGAGAAACATAAAGTATTAGTCGGCGTCCCCAATGATAAAACTTTGAATTTTGCGCGTTATTTGCAAGAACGTGGGCAAAAAGTGCGGGTGCGTTATGTCGTTGTTCCGCAATATAGCGATGATGAAGATTCCGCGCATTTGCTGGGAAAATTTATTGAGCCGATGGAAAACGTCCTTGAAGTGGAGTTATTGCCTTATCATGAATTGGGCTCTCATAAATGGGCATTATTCGGCGATACCAATAAATTGGCAGGCATTCACCCGCCGAAACCGGAAACTATGAAAAAAATTAAAGAAATTTTAGAAAGTTATGGCAAACCCGTTTTTTTCTAGCGGAAAAACAGCGATTGCGTCGCATAAAATTTTTATTTTTGGACGCAATTGGCGCCACGTTTAAAGACTTTTGCCCTAAAATCGCGGTGGTTTTTCGCAAAACCTTATCATAAAATCAATATTATCTAACCATTGAAGACGAATGAGGTTATTTCCATTTTGAACGATTTTAAAAATGCCCTATGAAAAACGATCTTTTTTTGCGCGTTTTGCGCGGTGAAAAAGTAGAGAGAACGCCAGTTTGGATTATGCGACAAGCGGGGCGTTATCTTGCTGAATATCGAAAATTGCGCGCGAAAGTTCCTCATTTTTTAGACGTGTGCCGCAATCCAGAACTCGCTTGTGAATTGGCGTTGCAACCGTTGCAGCGTTTTCCTCTCGATGCTGCGATTTTGTTTTCCGATATTTTAACGATTCCTGATGCGATGGGTTTGGGATTGTCTTTTGTTGCCGGCGAAGGTCCTCAATTTGCAAAACCATTGCGTTCGTCTGCAGCAATAGAATCATTAACGTTACCGCCTTCCGGATCTTTGGATTACGTTTTTGCAGCGGTAAGTGCAACAAAACGCGCATTAAATGATCGCGTGCCGTTGATTGGTTTTGCTGGCAGTCCTTGGACGTTAGCTGCTTATATGATTGAAGGTGGCGCGAGTAAAGATTTTGCTTTTGCCAAATCATTTGCTTTTTCCCAACCGCAAGCGATGGACGTTTTATTAACTCAATTAACTTGCGCGATTACGGATTATTTACGCGGTCAAATTAAAGCTGGCGCGCAAGCCGTGATGATTTTTGATTCTTGGGGCGGCGTTTTGCCGTACTGGGCATATGAACAATTTTCACTTCCTTATTTGAAAAAAATTGTTGCCGCGGTTCATACCGTTGCGCCCGTTATCGTGTTTACGAAAGGGGGCGGTTTGTGGTTAGCTGCACAAAAAACAATAGGGGCTGCGGCTTTAGGCGTCGATTGGACGGTTTCTCTGGCGGCAGCGCGGAAAATTGTTGGTGAATCAATCGTTTTGCAAGGAAATTTAGATCCCGCCTTTTTAATGACCGATCCCAAAACAATTCGTCAAGCCGTTGCTAAAACGTTGGCAGATTATGGCAATGGTCATCGTTATATTTTTAATCTTGGACACGGTATTACGCCGAATGCATCGCCGGATAATGTGGCAGCGATGATTGAGGCGGTGCATGAATTGAGTCCACAGTATCATCAATGAGAAGGAGTATTTATGATTGAATATATTGATCCCGAAGCGCGCTATAGC
This sequence comes from Dichelobacter nodosus, assembly GCF_001263335.1. Taxonomy (GTDB): domain Bacteria; phylum Pseudomonadota; class Gammaproteobacteria; order Cardiobacteriales; family Cardiobacteriaceae; genus Dichelobacter; species Dichelobacter nodosus. The sequence goes on along the minus strand of NZ_LGVW01000012.1, from coordinate 15,761 downwards.
GAAGCAGCGATTCACAACGGTTTAGTGTATTTAAGCGGGCAAGTGCCAGAAGATGCGAAAGCGGATATTACGGGGCAGACGCAAAGTGTTTTAAAACAAATCGATGCGTTATTAAAACGTTGCGGTTCCGATAAAGCCCATATTTTAGAAGCAACGGTTTTTATTGCAGATATGGCAGATTTTGCCGCGATGAATGAAGTTTGGGAAGCGTGGACGGAAAAAAATTGCGCACCACCGCGCGCATGCGTACAAGCGCAATTAGCGTTTCCTGATTGGAAATTAGAAGTGAAATTAATTGCCGCACAAATTCAATCGACATAACGAAAAATAAAAAGTCCGGTGCTGCGGGCTTTTTTGTAGAAACAATGCCGATCGTCATTGGCATTCATTTTTAAAACGGCGGAAACGTTTTCCGGAACCGTATGCATATAAAACGCCGGCAAAAAAGCCTGATAAATGCGCATTATTTGCCATGGCACCGAATAATCCCGTATAACCAATTAACATAAATCCAATAAAAACGCGTATCATCGAAGGCGGTAATATCGTTTGATAATAAACATCAAAACGCCCACGCATTCCTATGTAGCCAATCAAAGCATAAACCACGCCCGAAAGTCCGCCAAATGCGCTGCCGTAAGATAAATAAGCAATGATATTGCTACTGATGGCGCTGAAGAAAAAAAGCCCTGCTAAACGTGATGAACGTTCATGGCTTTCAATGGCGCTAGCAAGATTGAGCCAACTCGTTGTATTAAATAGCAAATGCACAAAAACCGAGCCCAACATGGAAAAATGGAGAAAAGCCGGCGTAATAATGCGCCAAATTTGCCCGTGTTTAATGGCTTCGGGATAAAACAAAAACCAGCGTGTTAAAGGAGAATAACCGGCGCGAATCAGCAAAGTAAAACCAAAACAAAGCGCAAAAACAATCCAAGTGATCACGCCGGCACGTTTTAAAATGGGACTGTGAAACATCATTTCTCACGTATTTAAGATAAGAAAAAGCCCGCAATTACGGGCTGTTACCAAAAGAACCATCAGATTATTGAACGGATTTTTCCGCTTCTTTAACCACATTTTCGGCTTCTTTTTTCACGTCTGCAGCGGCTTCTTTAGTCGCTTCAACGGCTTCTGCAGCTTTTTCTTTAGCGGCATCTTGAGCTTTATCATCTTTAACGGCTTCTTTGACCTTTTCTACTGCTTCACCAGCAGCTTCTTTGGCATCTTTTGCCGCATCTTTTGCTTTTTCTGCAGCTTCACCAGCAACTTCTTTTGCTTTTTCTACTGCTTCACCAGCAACTTCTTTGGCATCTTCTGCAATTTCTTTCACTTTTTCAGCAGCTTCACTTGAGACTTCTTTAGCAGCTTCTTTCGCATCTGCTGCCATTTCTTTGGCTTTTTCTACTGCTTCGCCTGCGGTGTCTTTCGCATCAGCTTTAGCATCAGTAGTTGCTGCTTCTTGTGTTTTTTGTGCGGTTTCTTGAGGTTCTTTTTTAGTTTCTTCTGAACATGCAGTCAGTAAACCCGCTGCAACCAAAACACTCATCATTAATTTATTTAGTTTCATGGTAACTCCTTTGTTAAAAGAGGACTTATATTAGCCGTGATAGGGATAATTTGAAAGAAAAAAGATGATTTTTATCACAAAGAAACTCAAGATTGGGGCAAAAAAGGGGTAACTTTGCTCGCATTCGTCCGCGCTTTAATTTTACTTTCACCCGCCTGACTGACGGCATCAATACGGCTGATTTGATAATAAGGAATAAACGCCGTTTCAACATGATGAAATTCATGAAGCAACCGTTCCACTTTAGGATTAATAATAGATGAGGTTTCCTCACGAAATAAAAAACCTTCTATGCAAATAAAACCATTCATATCAGAAGGATAAACATTGCGCACATAAATATCAAAATCATTTTCATCGGTTTTAAATTGAATGCGGTAAATCACATTGTTGGCAGAAGGCATCATCTTTTCCTTTTAAATTATATTTATCGGGTGGTGAGAAATTATATTAACGCGTGATTTTAAGCACAAATATTACCCACGATTTCCGCGCCGCGCGATTCGTGTTTATGCATAAAAAACGCCAACGGCGAAGTTGGCGTTTCAGTCATCATAAAAGACTATTTTTGTTGCCACGAACCGTCTGATGATTGATACCACCAACCCGCCGGCGCTTGCGAAATCCAACGTTGGGCAAAAGTATCTTGAATTTTTTCTGCCCAATCAGGCTGATCGTTTGCATCGGCAATCGCTTGATATAACTGCTGCCGATCGGCATTTTCGCTGTCAATTAACCGTTGTACCGCACGATTAGCTGATGCCGCATCGCGAACGGCAATAAAACCATCATTCGTCAGTCCCACAATTCCTTGCGCAAAATAAGGACGCAATTGGGAAAAACGCCGCGCCATTGATGCCATCAATCGCTCAACTTCTGGTGAAGTCGCATTAAAATCCGGACTTTGCGCATAAGCAGGAGTACTCACGATTTGCGCCAATTTAACTAAAGAAGTGCCCAATAACGCTTGAGATTGCGCTTTTTTCGGCATTTTGAGTTGTTTTTTCGGCGGCACAGATTCCTGCTGCCAAACTTCTTGAATAATCTGATCGGCAGCTTTTTCTGCCGCAGCTGCCGGAAAATAAATATTCACGGTCACACATGCGGCAAGTGTCAATAAAAACAACCAAAAAACACTTCTTTTCAGAGCAATCATGACGTTCTCCTTTTACACGATTATTCCTTAGCGCGTCCTAAATATTCACCGCTGCGCGTATCGACTTTGATGGTATCGCCAATATTTAAAAATAAAGGAACACGCACCACGGCGCCGGTTTCTAAAGTTGCAGGTTTTCCGCCGCCGCCAGAAGTATCGCCGCGCAAACCGGGATCCGTATCAACAATTTTGCGTTCCACGAAATTCGGCGGTGTAACGCTGATAATATTGTTATTCCACAAAACAACCGTGCATTCATCTTGTTCTAATAACCATTTTTCCGCATCAGCCACGGCAGCCTGCGCCGCTGGTAATTGTTCGAATGTTTCCGGATTCATGAAATACCAATTATCTTCATCTTTATAAAGATATTGCATATTCATTTCTAAAACGTCAGCCGCTTCAACGCTTTCTCCAGATTTAAACGTACGTTCGAGCACGCGTCCGGTTTTTAAATTGCGCACTTTGGTGCGGTTAAAAGCTTGACCTTTTCCAGGTTTGACGAATTCGTTTTCAACGATGGTATAAGGATCACCATCAAGCATAATTTTTAATCCGCCACGAAATTCGTTGGTAGAAAATGTTGCCATAAATTAAATTTCCTTCAAATTGTTACACATTAAAGCGGAAATGTATCACATCTCCTTCTTGGACATGATAGTCCTTCCCTTCTAAACGCCATTTTCCGGCTTCTTTTGCACCTTGTTCGCCGCCAAAAGTAATAAAATCTTCATAAGCAATCACTTCGGCACGAATAAAACCGCGTTCAAAATCAGAATGAATCACGCCGGCAGCTTGCGGCGCGGTTGCGCATTTCGGCATCGTCCACGCCCGCACTTCCTGCACGCCGGCGGTAAAATAAGTGCCCAAATCGAGCAAACGATAACCCGCTTGAATTACGCGATTCAACCCAGGTTCTGCCAAACCATATTCCGCGAGTAATTCCAATTGCTCATCGGGTTCTAATTGCGCCAATTCCGCTTCAATTGCCGCACAAATCGTTACCACGACGGCATCCGTTTCTGCAGCTTTTTCTTGCACTGCCACAAGATGCGGATTATCGGGGGCACAATCTTCATCAACGTTGGCGACGTACATCATTGGTTTCATCGTTAATAAAAATAATTCTTTAACCGCCAACCGTTCTTCAGCGGTTAACGGAAGCGTGCGCGCTAATTGTCCGGCTTCTAAATGGGCTTGCAGGCGTTTGATGATATCGAGCTTGAGTTTGGCGTCTTTATCGCCGCTTTTAGCAATTCGCGTAAAACGTTGTTCTGCTTTTTCCAAACTCATCATATCCGATAAAATTAATTCTGATTCAATCACTTGAATATCATTAATGGGATTGACGGCGCCGGCGACATGAATCACATCATGATCTTCAAAACACCGCACCACTTGCGCAATGGCATCAGTTTCGCGGATATGTGCTAAAAATTGATTGCCCAAACCTTCGCCGCGTGAGGCGCCAGCAACGAGTCCAGCGATATCAACAAATTCCATCGTCGCCGGCACAATGCGCGCGGGATTGACGATGTTCGCTAAAGCCTGCAAACGCGGATCAGGAACGTGCACAATGCCCGTATTCGGATCGATCGTGCAAAAAGGATAATTTTGCGCATCAACGCCCGCTTGAGTTAACGCATTGAATAAGGTGGATTTTCCCACATTCGGTAAACCAACGATGCCGCAATTAAAGCCCATAGATACTCCAAAAGGTGAAAAATTTGAGCATTATAGCGAATCGGCAGCGCTTTTCCTGTTTTTATCAGACGGCGCGCGCGAGCCAAAAACCCACAAAACAACACAATATTCCACCGCCTAAATGTAAGAATAAATTCAAAAAAGCGCTCGCTAAATGGATCTCGCCTAATTGGATTAAATTCAAGGTAAACGTGGAATAAGTGGTAAAACCGCCGAGAAAACCGGTTAATAAAAACCATTGCCACAGCTGGGCGTGCGTCAGGCGGCTTAAATACGCGCTGAAAAAACCAATGCCCAAACAGCCCAACAAATTGATGAGCAAAATTGCCCAAGGTGCATTAATCGCCGTCATGCGCATTAAATAAACGCTTAAATAATGCCGACTGACTGCGCCTAATCCGCCGCCGATGAAAATAGTGAAAAAAGCATACATATTGTTTGAATGAAAAAATTAATTAATGCGGATATAACGCGCCTAAAATCCGGCATTGCCCGCCGGTGATCGTATTTAAATCTAATGGACGACGTTGGCAAAATTGCGCCGCGAGCCAAGCAAATCCAGAAGCTTCCAAAGCTTGCGGCGGAATTGAGGATTTTTGAAACTCAAATTCGGGTAATGCCTGCCGCAGTAACGTGACCAATAAAGGATTACGAGCGCCGCCGCCGACCAATAAAATCTTTTTACCTTGTCCATATTGGTAAACGGCTTGCGCAATTGTTGTTGCCGTGAGCGCGCATAAAGTATGTTGAACGTCTTCAGCGGTGAGTGACGGAAAAGCAGCGAGATGCCGATCCAGCCACGCTAAATCAAAATAATCTCGACCGCTACTTTTGGGGGGCGGCGCCGAAAAAAACGGATCGCGCAAAAAATGGCGCAATAATTCGTGATGCAATTGCCCACTTTTTGCCCACGCTGCACCGCGATCATAATTTTTGTGCTGATGGCGTTGTATCCACGCGTCCATTAACGCATTGCCCGTTCCCGTATCAAAACCGAAACACTGCTCCGCAGTAATCACGCTTAAATTGGCAATGCCGCCGATATTGACGATATTAATGGGACGCGTCGCGCATAACGCACGATGAAATAACGGCGCAAGCGGCGCGCCTTGCCCATCGCAGGCAAGATCGCGGCTGCGAAAATCCGCGATGACATCAATTCCCGTTAATTCTGCCAGCAACGCTGGATTTTGGATTTGAATAGTGTACGGCGGTTGCGCGTTGGGACAATGCCGCAGCGTTTGCCCGTGGCTGCCGATCGCGCGAATTTCTGCCGCGGTTTTTTGGCAACGTTGCAATAAAATATGAACCGCCTGCGCGCATGCCTGACTTAATTGCCACGCGCTTTGAGCGGCGCGTTGTAATTCATTTTCTCCACGTTGATAAAGCGCATAAAGTTGAGCGCGCACTGCTTCCGGCATTGGGTGTTCATAATGCGTGAGATAACGAAAATCCTGCGCGTCTTCGTGGCAAATGAGGGCAACATCGATACCGTCCAAACTGGTTCCGGTCATGATGCCGAGATAATAATCTGCCATTTATTTTTTAACGGTATGCGTTTTTTTCAGAGTTTCAATTTCGCTAAGATAACGTCCGGCGTAGTATTGCCACGTCGCTAAATCTTTATGCGGTAATGAATCTGCGCTGGGTAAAGCCACTTTCATCGGATCACAAGCAACGCCGTTGATGCGCACTTCATAATGAAGATGCGGGCCGGTTGAAAAACCAGTATTGCCGAGTTTACCGATGACGGCGCCGCGTTTGATGATATCGCCCATGTTAACGGCAATATCAGAAAGATGGGCGTAGCGCGTTTCATAGCCGTTATCGTGTTTGATGACGACTAATTTCCCATAATTTCCTTGCCAGCCGGCAAAAGCAACGATGCCGTTGCCCGTACTATGAATATTGGCGCCGTATTCGCTTTTAAAATCAACGCCTTCATGCGCTTGAATTTGCCCGTGAATCGGGTGACGGCGCTGGAGACTAAAGGGAGAAGTGATGCGCGCGCGCTGGAGCGGTAGACGATCCATGGCGAGATTAGGCGCATTACCTTCATGATCATAAAACCGCGTGGTGCCATTTTTTTGTTGCGCAAAAAAGCTGCGGTGTTCGCCATTTTTGCGGCGGATATGAACGGCTAAAATGCGGCTGTTCTGCGGACTGATTTCGCCGTTTTTCAAATAATCACTGTATAAAACGTCAACGCCGATGGTGTCGGTATGGATAATATGTTTTTTGATGCTTTCGAGTTGTTGGAGAAAATACGGCGGAAGTTGTGATTTTTGCAAATTAATCCAATAATTGCGGCTGCGTCCAAAACTGACAACGCGTTTGATGAAACTGCCGCTTTGATTAAATTTTAGCGCCGGCGAAGGATCAGAAGAATCAGATTCTGCGCGCATTTCGGGCGCGGTTTTTTCTATAGAAATGGGACGTTCTACGATGAAATCGGATTCTTGATCGATGACGCGGTGGCGAAGTGGCAACGTACTTTCCGGCGCCATAATGTGCGCTGATGCTTGCCACGCAAGAATATGCCATAAACCAAATAATGAGCAACCGATGATAATGCGGTGGGTAAAACGCTTTTTAAACTGCATTGACATAATATTGAGGGGTTTTCGTTTGAACCACTCCTTTTTTATGAAACAAAAAAAGCTTCAAAAGGAGCACCAAATTAAAAAGAGCGACATTATAGAGGCTTTGTCGGCGTGTTACTCTATGTTAATGACGAAAAATTTATTAAATAATGTTTATGTATTAGCGCATTTTTGGCAAAAATTACGAGTATTTATTGAAATGTAAATCGTGATGATTGCCACTTTTTAAAAAGAAAACGGCGTTTTGAACCTATCATTCTAAAACCGTTTTTATCATATATTTTTATCGCAACCGTTTGAAAAATAATAAGGAATTTTTTGATGAAACAAAAAAGTATCGAAGAACAATTAGCCGTGTTGCAACGCGGTGCCGAAGAGCTCATCGGTGAAGAAGAACTCATTGCCAAACTTAAAGCAGGAAAAACGCTGCGCGTAAAATTAGGCATGGATCCCACGGCGCCCGATCTGCATTTTGGGCATACGGTGGTTTTAAATAAACTGCGGCAGATACAAGATTTGGGGCATCAAGTGGTTTTTTTGGTGGGCGATTTCACCGCGCAAATCGGCGATCCTTCGGGCAAAAACAGCACGCGTCCGCCGTTATCAAAAGAACAAGTGCTTGAAAACGCTAAAACTTATCAAGAACAAGTTTTTAAAATTTTGGATCGCGAAAAAACCGAAATCCGTTTCAATTCGGAATGGATGGATAAAATGACCGCGAGCGATATGGTGCATTTAACGGCGAAATACACGGTCGCGCGGATTTTGGAGCGTGATGATTTTCAAAAACGCTACCACAATCATCAACCCATTGCCGTGCATGAATTTTTATATTCTTTAACGCAAGCCTATGATTCCGTTGCTTTAGAAGCGGATATTGAATTAGGCGGTACCGATCAGAAATTTAATTTATTGGTGGGACGCGATATTCAACGAGAATATGGTTTATCGCCGCAAGCCATTTTAACGATGCCGATTTTGGAAGGATTGGACGGCGTGCAAAAAATGAGTAAATCGTTGGGCAATTACATCGGCATTTTTGAGCCGGCAGCGGAAATGTTCGGCAAAATTATGTCAATTTCCGATGAATTGATGTGGCGCTATTTTGAATTACTTTCTATGCGTTCTTTGGCAGAAATTGATGCATTAAAAGCATCAGTGGCATCAGGCGCCAATCCGCGCGACATTAAATTTGAATTGGCTTTGGAATTGGTCGCGCGGTTTCACGATGACGCATCAGCCCGTGCCGCTCAAGAAGCTTTTGTGCAACGTTTTGCCAAAAATGAAATTCCCGACGATTTGGAAGAATTGACGATTACCGCATCAGAACCATTACCCATTGCGAATTTATTAAAAGACGCGGGACTCGTCAGCAGTACTTCCGAAGGATTGCGCATGATCAAACAAGGCGCCGTTAAAATAGATGGTCAACGCATCGATGATAAAAATCTGCAATTTTCCGCGGGTTTTTCGGGCGTGATTCAAGTGGGAAAACGCCGCATGGCAAAGGTTTCTTTAGCATGAAAAAATATTTTTTGGGTTTATGGTGTTGTTTTTTAGCGGTGTGGGCGCAGGCTTTGCCGCTGAAAGAAGATTTTAGTATCAGCGGTTTGTTTGACCAATATAAAACCAGTATTTATCAAATTCGCGTTATCAGCGAAGCCACCGGACAAAAAACCTCGATTGGTTCGGGATTTTTGGTTGGCGACGGGACGTTACTCGCCACAAATTATCACGTGATTTCCGATATCGTGCAAAAAGAACGCCACCGTTTGGAATACGTAGACGGTAACGATGATACCGGCGCATTAACTTTGATGGACGTAGACGTGGTGCACGATTTGGCGTTAGTGCGCGCGGAAAAACCTTTGGGCAAACCGTTGCAATTAGCCGGATTACCCGCACAAGGCGCCTCATTATACGCATTGGGCAATCCGCACGATTTGGGTTTTGTCATTATCGACGGCATCAATAACGGATTACTGAAAAAATCGGCGCAGGCGCGGATTTTGTTTTCTGGCGCTTTAGATTCCGGCATGAGCGGCGGCCCGACTTTAAACGAAAAAGGCGAAGTGATCGGCATTAACGTGGCTTATTTAACCGGCGGTAACAATATCAGTTTTGTTATTCCCAGCGAATATTTAAAAGCATTATTAGAAAAGTCCTCCGATAAAAAAGCCGATATTACCGCTTCCATTGCCGAACAACTTTTTGCCGATAATCATCATTATTTTGATGAAGCTTTGAAACAATCATGGCCGACCACCAAAATCGGGCATTTTGTGGTGCCGATGGCGATGAGTCAGGACGTGCGCTGTTGGGACAGTTCGCCGGAGCCGGACGTTGATGATTTATTGGCGATGGAATCGGTGACGTGTTTTAACGATCGTTCAACCTTTATCAATCAATATACGTCTGTGGGCGAATTTGGTTATTCATACGCGTTTTTCTACGGGCGCGAGCCGTTATTAGAATCGCGTTTTTATCGTTTATATAGCGGTAATTATCAGCTGCATTTTGACCGCCGTCCGCAGCGCGATTATGGCGATATTGAATGTCAGGCGGATTTTGTTGCCATCGCTGATAAACCCTTTAAAGCGACTTTTTGCCGGCGTCCGAGTCAGCATTTTAAAAATGGGCAGGAAGTGGTGGAAGACGTGCGTTTTGTTGCCGCGCAAATTGGTGAAAAACAAGAAGGATTTCGGATTTCCATCGCGATGAATGGCGTACAACCATCATTAGCAAAAGCGGTGGTGATGCATTTATTGGAGCAAATATCATGGCAGAATTAAAAATCACGATCGACGACGGGCGCGTTTTTTCCATAAAACATTTTCCGCTGACGATCGGCAGCGCCGCCGATAATCATATCGTTATTACGGCAGACGGCGTGGCAGAGCATCACGCAACGATCGCACAAACGGCAGAAGGTTTATCCGTTTGCGGTGCGCAGGAAACTTATCTTAATCAGCAATTATTACAAGACGCAACGCTATTGACGCAATCGGCAGTATTAACGTTGGGCAGCGTTTCTTTGCGCGTGGAATTTATTGCTGATAAAACGCAAACGCCGGCGCCGCGCCGTGGTTTTTCTGGGCTTTTTCACCCCGTGCTTGCCGTATTTTATTTTGTGGGCGCCATTGCATTGCCGTTGTGGCAGGATTATTTAAATACGCCGACGCGCTACGTTTTTAATTGGCGGTTAACGTTTTACCTTGGTTTGATTTTGCTGATTTTGGTTTGGGTATTGCATAGCATGATCGCGCCGCTTGCTAAACGTTATTTACTTTTTCCTTTGCTCGGATTGGTATCGCTTTTGGCGTTATTAAGCGACGGTATCGATATTATGGCGTATTGGGGAAATTTTCAGTTTTCGCATACGGGATTTGATATTTTGGGCTTTTTATTAAGCAGCGCGGTGACTTTATCATTAGTCTGCTATTTTTTGCGGCGTTTTGTGGCGTTGTCGGGGGCGTCATTATTGCGTTACACGCTCGCTTTGAGTTTGCCGTGTCTTTTATTGTTAACGTATAGCTTTATGCAGCCGCGCAATTTTTTTGCCGAACGCGCGGGCAGTTATCCCGAATATCATCAGGGACTTTTGCCTCATATTCATGGCAGCGTTGAAATAAAGACCGTGGAGAAATTCTTAAAATCCGAAAATTGAATCGTAAATCAGGCGCTGATTTGTTATCCTAAATCGTCTTTTTTAAGACACAGATGATCATAACGAAGTAAGGAGTCATCATGAAAATTAATATTGGTATGACCGATGAACAACGTAAAACCATTGCAGAAGGTTTATCAAAAGTTTTAGCAGACAGTTATAGTCTTTATATTAAAACGCATAATTATCATTGGAACGTCACCGGCGCACAATTTAGCGCTTTGCATGCGATGTTTGAAATGCAATATACCGAACTGGCGCCGGCAATTGACGTTATCGCTGAACGCATTCGCGCATTAGGACATTTAGCCCCCGGTTCATACAGCGAATTTATGAAATTAACCGTAATCAAAGAAGGCGATAAAACATTTAACGCTGATGAAATGGTTAAAGATTTGGTGGAAAGTCAAGAAGCTGTTGCGCGCACTTGCCGCGATATGTTTAAAGACGTTGAAAAAGCCGGCGACCAACCTACTGCTGATTTATTAACTGTGCGCATGCAAATTCATGAAAAAAATGCATGGATGTTGCGTTCAATGATTGCTAAAAATTAGATTTTTTCGCAATATTTTTATCAAAAACCCTTTGTTTTACAAAGGGTTTTATGTTATTCACTGATTATTTCAATATTATTTTTACGCTCAATTTCGTTTATACAAAAAGGAAAGTTTATGAAGAAAATCATCACCATGCTTTCATTGGTGTTAACCACATTTGCTATTGCCGATGATGCCGTCATTGAAAAAAAACTCGCAAAATTAAATGTACACAATATGCATATCAGCGCCGCGCCGATTGCTGGACTGCGCACCATCGTTAGCGATGAAGGCGTTTTTTATGCTAGCGAAGATGGCAATTATTTTCTGCAAGGCACGTTAATTAAAATTGATGATAACGGGAAAATGCGCGATTTAAGTAATGTTGCGCTGCTCGATAAACTCAAAGCAGTAGAAGAAAAAATGATCGTATTTCCGGCTAAAGAAGAAAAATACGTAGTCACCGTTTTCACCGATATCAGTTGTTATTATTGCCGCAAATTTCACCACGAAATCAAAGATTATAACGATCAGGGGATTACCATTCGTTATTTAGCGTTTCCTCGTGAAGGCGTTGATTCTGAAATCGCGCAACAAATGGAAGCCGTTTGGCAATCAGAAGATCGCAACCGCGCTTTTACCGACGCTATTAACGACAGCATTCCCAAAGGCGTTCCAACCGATACGATTAAAAAACATTACGTTTTAGGCAATCAATTCGGCATTCACGGCACCCCTGCCATTTTATTAACCAACGGCGAAATGATGCCCGGTTATGTGGCTGCGAAAGATTTGCGGAAAATTTTAGAAACGCGTTTATAGTATTTCATTGTAACGTAAGGAATTTTTATGGACGAACCGCTTTTTAGCTGCGTGCTTCCTTGTGCGAAAGGCAGTGAACAGGTTTTACAACAAGAAGCCGAACAATTGGGCGTGCAAACGCTCTCGATTGCGCCGGCGGTAGTGCGCGGAAAAGCGAGTTTGCTCACTTTTTATCGTTTGTGTTTATGGTCGCGAACTGCCAGCCGCGTGTTATTGGTTTTGGCGCATGAAAACGTTGACAGCGCGGAAGCCATTTATGAAGTAGCGCGCAACATTGCTTGGGAAGATCACATTGCGCCTGATGATACTTTTGCCGTGCGTTTTAATGGACTGGGCTGCGGCATTCGTAATACACAATTTGGCGCTTTGAAAATCAAAGATGCGGTTGTGGATCGTTTGCGGGACATCGTTAAACGGCGTCCAGATGTTGACGCAAAAACGCCGGATATTTTGCTTGACGCACATTTGCATAAAAACGAATTGACACTGGCGCTTGATTTGAGCGGCGGCAGTTTGCATGAACGCGGTTATCGGCAAGCGCACGGCGCCGCGCCAATGAAAGAAACTTTGGCGGCAACTTTGTTATATCGCGCGCGCTGGCATGAATTTTGTGCGCAACCTGCCACTTTGATTGATCCTACTTGCGGCGCGGGAACGTTAGTTTTAGAAGCGGCGATGATGGCAGCGGATTATGCGCCGAATTTGCAACGCCAACATTGGGGCTTTACGCGCTGGCAAAATCATCGTCCAGCGTTGTGGAATAAAGTGATCGATGAAGCGCAAACGCGCAAAAATGCGGGAATTGCCGCTTTATCGGATTACGTTTTTTATGGCTACGATCAAAATCCGGTGGTTATCGCGGCGGCACGGGCAAATGCGAAACGTTTGGGTTTAGAAGATTTTGTTCACTTTGCGCCCAAACGATTGGAAGATTTAACCGCTGATTTTGGCGCGCGCGGTTTTGTGGTTGCGAATCCTCCTTATGGCGAACGATTAGGCGAAGTGCAGGAATTAATCCCTACTTATGCCGCGCTCGGTCATTGGTTTAAAACTTTGCCCGCCGATTGGGAAATGGCAGTGATCGCGAGTAATGATGCTTTATTAAAAAGAATGCGGTTGCGGGCGCATAAATATTACCAAGCATTTAACGGCACGATTGCCGCGCAAATTGTGCATTATCGGCGCAGCGAACAGCCGGAATCTCAAGAAACGGCAGCGCAGCAAAAATTAGCACAAGCCAGCGTTGGAATCAGCGAACAGGCACAAATGTTTGCTAATCGTTTGCAGAAAAATATACAAAAAATTCGTCCCAGCGCAGAACGCGCGCAAACCGATGCTTATCGTATTTACGATCAAGATATGCCGGAATATGCGGTGGCGATTGATTGTTATGGCGATGCCGTGGTGATACAAGAATATGCACCGCCGAAAACGATCGATCCGCAAAAAGCCCAACAACGATTATTTGACGTTTTGCAAGTGGTGCCAGAAGTGTTAGCGCTGGACGAGCGATCAGTATTTTTAAAAACGCGGCAACGGCAAACGGGTAAAACGCAATACAATCCTGCCGCTGAAAAACGTAATGAAGAACGCATTGTTTACGAAGGCGCGGCGCGGTTTTTGGTGAATTTAAGCGATTATTTGGATACGGGGTTATTTCTCGATCACCGCCCGATGCGGCGACTTTTGTTTGAACAAGCTGCCGGAAAACGCGTACTCAATCTTTTTTGTTATACGGCAACGGCTTCCGTGCAAGCGGCTTTGGGCGGCGCGAGTTATACCACCAGCGTGGATTTGTCGCCAACGTATTTAGATTGGGCGCAACGTAATTTTGATTTAAACGCGTTAAGCGATCGGCATCGTTTGCAGCGCGCTGATGTGATGGCGTGGTTACACAGCGGAAAAAGTCAATTTGATATGATTTTTTGCGATCCGCCGACGTTTTCTAATACGAAAAAAGAGCAGCGGGTTTTTGATGTGCAGCGCGATCAAATCGCGTTGATTGATGGCTGTATGCAGCGTTTGGCAGCGGGCGGCATATTATATTTTTCGAATAATTACCGCGGTTTTCGTTTGGAAGAGGCGTTATGCGCGCGTTATTGTGTGCAAGAAATTTCCGAAAATACGATCGATTTTGATTTTAAACGGCGTCCCAAAATTCATCGTGTATGGAAAATTATGCATCGCTCGGACGGCGAACAATCAGCAGAAAAATGATTTTTGCGCTTTTCGTAACACGATGAGCGTTTTTATTAATAGGAGGATTTCATGACGGTTTCTTATAGCGCGCCGCTGCGGCAAATGATTTTGGAGTGGTCATTATTAGAATTTAATGCCGATAAACAAAATGCGGCGATCGAGGCTTTGGCAAAGGCAAGCGATGCAGAACAGCATGATTTGCAAGCGGAAATTTGTCATTACGTTTTGCATGAGCAGCAAGATAATCTTTATTCGCTTTTTTCTGCGGGTTTGCAAATGAGTTGTTTGGATTGGTTATTGCATTATCGCATCAGTCAATTAAACGCGGCAGAACAGCCGACGCCGGAAATGCATCAAGCGGTAGCAGATTGTTTGCAACTTTTGCCGGCGGTTGTTGAAAAATTGCCTTTTGAAGCGGCTTTATCGAAAGCAGAAATGGAAGAATACAACAATATGATGCAGTTTTATTATGAAAATCATGGTTTGGATTTATCCATTTGGCAGCAAACGATGCTGCGGCAAAGTATGCACCGCGGCGATATTGATGCGGCAAAAGATTATTTTTCCGCGTGGCAAAAATCCGAACAATATAATGAACAACCCATTGATTTAATTATTTATTACCATTTTATGGGACAATATCGCAAAGCGCTTGCTGAAGCGGAATCTTTGCTTGAATCCGCTGAACCAGATGTTTTAGCGCCGATTTATTATCCCGTAATTGATAGTTTTTTAGAAAATGCCGATTGGGAGCAGGCGGCGCAATTATTATCTTCGGCAATTTCTGCCGTGGAAGCAGAGCGCGCGCCGTGGTCAATTTTGCCGCAATTGATGCAGTTACAGTTGCGGTTGGGCGAAAGTAACGCTGTTTTTGCGTTGGCAGAAAAGCATCATAAAAAGCTTTTAAATTTGAGCGACAATCACACGCCGATCCGTTTGGATTATTGTTTGGCAACCGCGCATTTTGATGACAAAGCCAAAGAATTCGCGGAAAACGCCGCGCAAGTTTACGATGAACGCAATGGCAATCGTTATTTTAGTCAACGTGTGCGGCGTTTATTGGATATCAAAGCGCAGTAATTACGAGCGAATCGGTAGCCATTTGGCAACAAAATATAATAACGCTAAAACGAATAATCCACTGCCGGCGGTTAACAGAAAAAAGTTGGGATAACCGATGTGTTCAACCACGGCTCCAGAATAACCGCCTAAAATTTTGGGTAATAAGGTCATCAGTGAACTGAACATGGCATATTGCGCGGCGGTAAATCGGATATCGGTGAGCGCCGATAAAAAGGCAACAAAAATGGTATTTGCCATGCCGGCAGCGAAATTATCAAAGGCAATTAAAACGTATAACAACCACAATTGATTGCCGGAAAATGCCAGTAAAACAAATAATAAATTGGTGCCGGCGGTTAAAACGGCGCCTAAAGTCATCATTTTCATCAGCGGAAAACGTTGAACGAGTAAACCGCCGTAAAAACCGCCGCTAATTGCCATG
>NZ_LGVW01000011.1 GCF_001263335.1 Dichelobacter nodosus | reverse complement strand
AAATCCAGATAAACCGACTGACCCGGAAAATCCGACCAACCCGGTAGATCCTGAAAATCCAGATAAACCGACTGACCCGGAAAATCCGACCAACCCGGTAGATCCTGAAAATCCAGATAAACCGACTGACCCTGAACCGGAAGTTGATACAGTGATGCCAGAAGCGCCGAAATTGGAAGCTTTTTCAGATGGTTCCGTAAAAATAACGCTCCCTGTAAAAGGCGTTGAAGTTGGTGATAAATTCTCCTTCAGCTATTACGATCAGTATTCAAGCTTGAAGAGCTTTATTTACGAAAAAACGGCAGATAGTTGGAAATTTGTTCCATCTGAAGATAGTTCCAGATCCTCACCTTTTGACGATGAATTGCCTGATGGTGCTGTTATTAATCTTGAACCTAATGCTGTTGCTGACAATACAGAAGTTACGGCTTCTGTAACCAATGCGTCAGGAAGCGCTGCTGGTGAAAAGACAGATGTCACTGTTATTGCACTTGCTCCTGCAACTGTTGAACTCGATAATATTGATGGTGATTTAACGACAAAAGGAGTTCCGGCTGGCGTCGATGACAATGCTCGACCTTCCGATTGGATAAATAACTATCATGTTAAAGGCGATATTAAATCTGCTGATGGTTCAATCGTTATTGTTGATACCGCTGGCGGTAGAGATTCGCTCATTGTTGATGGCGATCAAGTAAATAGCATTGTGTACTTGGGTAATGACAATGACATTGAACATGTCAACAACGTTAGTGATAGCTCCATCTTTGCCGGTAAAGGTAACGATGCCATCACTATTGATGGCAATGTAGCGAATTCTTACATTTCCACTGGTGGTTCAACAACGATTGGATCGATTGAAGGATCTGATACGATCAATATCGGCGGCAATGTTTCAGGCAGTACGATTGATCTCGGCAGCGGTTTGCCCATGCCAGAACAATATGCCCCTGTTAACCCTGATAAAGATGATAACGTTGGTCACAATGCTCAATTGACCGTTGATGGTTCATTTGAACATAGTACAGTTCACGGATCACAAGGCGTTGATATGGTTGAATTTAACCATGTGGGCGATGGTGCTAAAGTTGAGCTTGGAAATAGTGATGACATACTTGTTCTTTCAGGAACATTCGATGGCAGCGCTCAAGACGTTATGCTTGATGGCGGCGCCGGCAGCGATACTTTGGTGATTGGTGGTAGCGGTTCTAACTTGAGCATTGCTTCATTGAAGAGCTTTGAAACCATCAACTTAGATGAAGGCGGTCATAACCTCAACATGCTTGATTTTGATGCCTTCAAAGCCTTCATGGGCGATAACACCGAGTTGTATCTCAATGGCGATAATAGTAACCATATTTTCATGGATAAAACGGGAACATGGACACGCGATGAAGCGCCGCAAGATAGTGGCGATTACGCGCCAGTTGATCACGATGGCTATCATCTCTACACCAGTAAAGAAGGTGGCTACCAACTTTACATTAGCAAAACGTTAGATGACGATGACATGGGCAACGTTGGCTCCATAATCATCTAAATCTGATTTTCTTTCACTTTAACTAAACGCTCCCTTCGGGGAGCGTTTTTTATGCTTATTTACAACGCGTTTTTACGCCGAATTACTGCCAAACCGCTATAATGGTGCCTTTTGCTTACAAGACCATGACCGAAAAATTCAAGCATCTTGCCTACAATCTTGCGCACCATTTATTACCCAAACACGTTCACCTCATCGTCGCTCCCGATGCCGTTTGGGCGCAATATCTTTACGATAACCTCATGTTTTGGTTAAAAAACAGCGCATGGCAACAAACACTTTATTACTTTTCTGATTGGGAAACCCTGCCCTACGATCACTACACGCCGCACCCTGATTTAGTTTCGGAGCGCATTCGCGTATTAGCGGAACTGCCCACGTTAACGCAAGGCATCGTCATCACCAGCACCAGCGCCTTTCGGCAACGTCTTTGCCCACAAACTCATTTAGATAAATTCGGCATACATTGTGCCGTCGGTGATCACATCGCGCAAAAAACCGTCATTAACCGCCTACTGCAAGCCGGTTACCAAAGCACTCATTTCATTTCAGAAAAAGGCGAATATGCCACGCGCGGCAATATCGTTGATCTCTTTCCCATGGCAGCCCAAACGCCAATTCGTTTGGAATGGTTAGATGATGAGATTGATTCCATTCGCTTTTTTGATCTCAAAACGCAACTCACTTTAAAAAAATGTCAGCAACTATCGATTTTACCGGCGCGAGAACTCGATCTTTCCGATGCTGGACGCGTTTGTTTTCGGCAATCTGCGCGCCAGTATTTTGGCGAACACATTCATCAAAGCGGCATCTATCAAAGCCTTTCGGAAGGACGCACACCGCAAGGATTAGAATATTATCTACCGCTTTTTTTCGATGAAACCGCGCATTTATTGGATTATTTTCCGTCCAATACTTGCTACATTCCCGCCGATGAACTCGCCGTTTCTTTGCAAAATCACGACGATTATTGTCACAAACGTTATCAACGGCTCAATCATTTGCGTGAAAACAGTTTATTAGCGCCGGAACAACTTTGGTTTTCACCGCAGGAACTTCAAGAACGATTGGCAACCTTGCCTACTCACATGCCGAAAAACCGCTGCACTGCCCTGCCCTTTTCTGATGAAACGCCGCGCGGACAACAATGGTTGGAACAATTCGCTACTGCTGAACGTGCCGTGCTCCATTTTTCCAGTCAAGGATTGCGGGAATATTGGTTTGATCGTTTATACCAAGAATATCCGCAGTGTTTGATCAGCGATGAATTGCCGCCGAAAAATTATCCGGCTTTATGCATTTCGCCGCTGCAATATAGTTTTTGCGCTGACGGTATCACGCATTTAGCAGAAACCGATCGCCACGGCAGCCACACCACGCCGAATTATCGGCAAAATAAACATAAAGATGCCGGCGCCATCATTCAAAGTTTGCAAGATTTAACGCTCGGCGCACCCGTGGTACATATCGATCACGGCGTTGGACGTTATCGCGGTTTGGAAATGATCGATGATGACGAAATGCTGGTGATTGAATACGCTAAAGGAGCGCGTTTATTTGTTGCCATCAGCGATTTAGATCTCATCAGTAAATACAGCGGCACGGCGTCCGAAAACGCACCGCTGCACGAATTAGGCGGCAAAGTTTGGCAAAACGCGAAAAAAAAGGCGCAACAAACCGCCCGCGATACTGCCGCCGAATTATTAGCAATTTATGCCGCCCGCGAAGCTGCATCAGCGCAGGCTTTAACATTCGATCCGCACATGCTCGCGGATTTTGCCCAACAATTTGAATATGAAACAACGCCCGATCAACAAGCTGCCATCGATGCCGTGTTAAACGATTTACAGCAAGCAAAACCCATGGATAGAATCGTTTGCGGCGACGTTGGTTTTGGGAAAACGGAAGTTGCGATGCGCGCGGCTTATGCTGCCGTTTTAGCCGGTTATCAATGCGCGATTATCACGCCAACCACTTTGCTTGCCGATCAACATGTGCATAATTTTTTAGATCGTTTTTCTCATATCGCCGTTCGCATTGCTGCCATCAGTCGTTTTAAAACGCCGGCAGAACAACGCGCTATCGTGCAATCATTGCGCGACGGCACGATTGATATCGTGATTGGAACGCATCGTTTGCTGCAAAAAGATATCGCATTTGCGCGATTAGGATTAGTGATTGTTGATGAAGAACACCGTTTTGGCGTAAAACACAAAGAAGCGTTAAAAAGTTTGCGCGCCGATGTGAATTTGTTGACGTTAACGGCAACGCCGATACCGCGCACGCTTAATCTGGCGCTTTCGGGTTTACGCGATTTATCGATCATCGCTACCGCCCCCGCCGGCAGACAATCCATTCAAACCATTATCAGTCAATACGATCCCATCGTGATTGAAGAAGCTTGTGAGCGTGAACTCAACCGCGGCGGTCAAATTTATTTCCTGCATAATGACGTCTCCAGCATTGATCGCATCGCGCGCGCTTTATCAGAACAATTACCACAAGCGCGCATTGCAGTAGCGCACGGGCAATTACGCGAACGCGCGCTCGAAAAAATCATGCAAGATTTTTATAACCGCCATTACGATTTATTAGTCGCAAGCACGATTATCGAAAGCGGCATCGATATCCCTAACGCGAATACAATCATCATTAACCGCGCCGATAAATTAGGTTTAGCGCAGTTGCATCAATTACGCGGACGCGTGGGACGCAGTCATCATCAAGCTTATGCTTATTTAATTACGCCGGCGTGGCAAACGCTCAATAAAGACGCGCAAAGACGGCTTTCGGCGTTTACCGAATTAGACAGTTTGGGCGCAGGATTTTTGCTCGCCAGTCAAGATTTAGAAATTCGGGGCGCCGGCGAAATTTTAGGCGATGAACAAAGCGGACAAATTCAACAAATCGGTATGAGTTATTATCTTGATTTGCTCGAACGCGCCACCGCGGCGCTCAAATCTGGACAGGATTTTAATCAAGAAGAAATTGCCGTTCGTTATCAAATTGATATTGGTGAAGCGGCTTTATTGCCGGATACGTACGTTTTTGATCCGCAAATTCGTTTAACGCTTTATCATCGTTTGGCGCGCGCGAAAAGCATCGCTGAAATTGATGACGTGATGATTGAATTAAGCGACCGCTTTGGCAGTTTGCCGGTTTTGGCGCAGAATTTATGCTATAAAGCGCGTTTGCACGTTTACGCACAATTAATCGGTATTGAAAAAATTCGTTTGCAAACTAAAACCATTGAACTTCAATTTTTGCCGACGGCAACGATTGATGCCAATAAACTTATCGAAAAATTACAACGCGATCCACAATGCTACAAAATGACCGCGCCAACTTCCGTGCGCATTTTATTGGAAGAAGCGTCCACGTTTGCTGAAAAACGCGTACATTTGCAAAAATTATTAACCGAAATCGTCACGCCGGCGCAGGAAATTATTTTATAAAACCTTTAGATGCGGTAATGCATATGAATATTTTGACTGCCGAAATGATGCGCTAAATCTGTAAAAATCGTGCGATCAAAACGATAACGTCCGCCCAAACGAATGCTTGCGGCAACCGCTTCTTGTTCTAAACGCAAGGCAAAATAAAGCGTTACGCCGGCGGTTGATTCGTCATCATCAGCGCGGCGCCACGATGCTAATGCGTTTAAAAATTGTGGCGTTAATGCGTTGATTTCGCTTTCAATTTTAACATCAGTCGCTAATTGATAACGCGCATCGTCTACCGTATAAATATGGGCGAGCGTGTAGCGCCAATTTTCTGATTGTTCATTGACCACAAACCGCGCTTTAATTTGGGCAATAATCAGCGTATCGCGTTCTAATGCCGCATTTTCCGTTTGCAATAATTCTTCCGGCACCGCGATTTCTATTTTGCCGCTGCAATCGTCTATGGTGATAAAACAAAAATTTTTGCCTTTTTTGCTGGTGATATTGCGTTTATCAACGAGTAATCCGCCCAGATAAAAAAAGTGATATTCGCCTTGATGCGGCGTTTTTTGATTGAGTTCGTGCTGAATTTCGGCGATGTTTTTCGGGCAAATTGGGCGAATCATTTCCGCGGCAACTTGTGCAGGGTGACCGCTTAAAAATAAACCTAAAACCGATTTTTCCCACATTAATTGTTGCTGCGGCTGCCAACTGTTTTCCGGATTAAGCGCCAAATGCGCTTCACAATGCGCGGCATCTAACAAACTAAACATATTCGTTTGACGATTCTTTTTATCTTGATGATATTGTTCGGCTAATTTTAACGCCTGCGGCAATACGGCAAATAAGGCACCGCGGTTTTTTTCGATGAGATCAAACGCGCCGGCGTAAATCAAGGTTTCAAGCGTTTTGCGTTTTAATGTTTTTAAATCAAGCCGTTGGCATAAATCCGTCAACGATTGAAACGCACCACCGCGGCGGCGTTCGGCTAATATTTGTTCAATCACCGCTTGCCCCACGCCTTTAATAGCGCCCAAACCGAAAAGAATTTCGCCTTGTTGATTAATCGTAAAATCATAAGCCGAATGATTAATAGACGGCGGCAAAATCCGCAATCCCATTTCATGGCATTCATCAATCAATAAAACGATTTTTTCGGTTTTATCCATTTCGGAAGTCAACACCGCTGCCATAAATGCCGCCGGATAATGCGCTTTTAACCAAGCCGTTTGATAAGACAATAAAGCATAAGCCGCGGAATGCGACTTATTAAAACCATATTCCGCAAATTTTGCCATTAAATCAAAGATATCAATAGCAACTTGTTCATCAACGCCGCCGGCACTCGCGCGCGCTACAAACGTGCCTTTTTGTTTTGCCATTTCCTCGGGCTTTTTCTTACCCATCGCGCGGCGCAATAAATCAGCTTCGCCCAAACTGTACTTTGCCAAAATTTGCGCAACTTGCATTACTTGCTCTTGGTAAACCATGACGCCGTACGTATTTTTCAAAATTTCGGCAAGCGCTGGGTGCGGATAAACCACTTTCGCCCGTCCATGTTTGCGATTGATAAAATCATCAACCATGCCAGATTGCAAAGGTCCGGGACGAAATAACGCCACCAAAGCAATCAAATCTTCAAAATTATCCGGCTGCAATTTGGCAATCAAATTTTTCATGCCCGACGATTCCAGCTGGAAAACGGCAGTCGTTTTGCCGGATTTTAATAATTGAAACGTCGCTTCATCGTCATCACGAATTTGGCGTATATCTAATTTTTCGTTTGCCGGCGCATATTGATTGACGTTTTGCACCGCCCAATCGATGACGGTCAGCGTGCGCAAACCCAAAAAGTCAAATTTAACCAATCCCGCCGCTTCAATATCTTCTTTATCAAATTGTGTCACCAGCGCGCTGCCGGCGTGTTCGCAATATAGCGCGGAAAAATCGGTTAACGTGGTTGGCGCAATGACGACACCGCCGGCGTGTTTGCCAACGTTGCGCGCCAAACCCTCCAAAGGTAGCGCGATATCGATTAAATATTTAACTTCTTCGTCCTCTTCATAACGTTTTGTCAATTCCGCGGAAAAAAATTCGGGGTGCGTGCGTGATTTTTCCGTTTTACCTAAAGCATCGGGCAAAGTAACGCCCAAAGTATTGGGCACCATTTTGGAGATTTTATCGACGACGGGATACGGAAGTGACAAAACGCGTCCCACATCGCGAATAACGGCTTTTGCCGCCATCGTGCCGTGCGTCGCGATTTGCGAGACTTTATCGTGCCCATATTTGTCAGCAACGTAACGAATTACGTCATCACGTTTATTCATGCAAAAATCAACGTCAAAGTCGGGCATTGAAACGCGTTCGGGATTTAAAAAACGTTCGAACAATAAATCGTACGCCATCGGATCCAATTCGGTGATTTTTAAGCAAAAAGCAACCAAAGATCCCGCGCCCGATCCGCGTCCGGGCCCGACGGGCACATCGTGATTTTTTGCCCACTGAATAAAATCAGCCACAATCAAAAAATACCCTGGAAATTGCATGCGGTTAATAACTGCTAATTCCGTTTGCAAACGTTCCTGATAAAGCGCGGTTTTTTCGGCGCGGATTTGGGGATCGGGAAATAATTGCACGAGGCGCTCTTCTAATCCGCGCTCGGCTTCTTGCACTAAATAACGTTCAATATCAATACATTCTGGCAGCGGAAAATCCGGTAAATAATGTTTTCCCAAAGATAAAACGACGTTGCAACGTTGCGCGATCAATTCGGTATTTACTAATAATTGCGGCGCATCGGCAAAAATTTGCGCTAAATCTTGCGGCGCGCGCAAATGATGCTGCGGTGTAAAACGGCGCACACGTTTGGGATTATCGATGGTATCGCCGGAAGCAATGCACACCCGCGCTTCGTGATAATCAAAATCGGCAGCGGTTTTAAAACAAGCGAGATTGGTCGCCACCGCGGCAATGCGTAATTTTTGCCCGATTTCTGCTAAATTTTGACTGAATAACGGGGGCTCTGTTTGCCCAAAACGCGCAATTTGCAAATAAAAACGATTAGAAAAAATCTTTTGCCAATGTGTGGCGCATTGTAGAGCGTGTTTACGGTCGCCGCGTGCAATTGCTTTGCCAACATCGCCTTCTTCGCCGCCGGATAAGGCAATGAGTCCTTGACATTGTTCGGCGGTTAAACGCGTTTTATCAACGGCAATTTCGTTAGGCGTTTGATCGTGCGTATAAGCAAAGCTGACGAGTTCACATAAATGCCGAAAACCCAAAGCATTTTGCGCCAATAAAATCAATTGATGAATCTGCCCTACTTCATCGCGAATGCTTAAATCACAGCCCAAAATTGGTTTGATTTTTGCCCGCCGCGCGCATTGATAAAATTTGATAGCCGCGTATAAATTATTGCGATCGGTCAAAGCAATGCTTGTTAAATCATGCGTTTGCGCAAACGCGACAATGTCGTGAATGCGCAGCAAACTATCATTTAAAGAATATTCGCTATGAACATGCAAAGGCACATAATCAACCATGATTGAAATTCTCCAAACCACTGATGTGGCACAATTATTTTTTATTGTTTTTTAACAAAGCCGCAATGGGCGCATAAGAACGGCGGTGCAGCGGCAAAACGCCGAATTGACGCAAAGCTTGCTGATGTTTTTGCGTACCGTAACCTTTATGCGCCGCAAAACCATAATCCGGATACAACGCATCTAATGCAATCATTTGTTTATCCCGCGTGACTTTTGCCACGATTGAGGCGGCAGAAATGGCAGGCTCCAGCGCATCGCCGCCAATTATCGTCCGCGTGGGAAAAGGAAGTTCTGGCGCAAATTTGCCATCAATCAAAACTTCGGTCGGCGCAACTTTTAATGTGATCACCGCTTTTTTCATCGCGCATAAAGTGGCGTAATGAATATTAAGTTGATCGATTTCTTCCGGCGAACACCACGCACAAGCAACCGCAATCGCTTGTTCATAAATCGCTGCGCACAATCGCTCGCGTTTGGCGGCGCTTAATTTTTTGCTGTCGGTTAAATCGGGTAAATCATAATCGTTGGGCAAAATCACCGCTGCAGCAACAACGTTTCCAATCCACGCGCCGCGTCCGGCTTCATCAACGCCAGCAATCATTTGTTTTCCTTTAATAAATCCGCAATCACCGCCGCCGCACGTTGTGAAACATTTTCCGGCAACTGTTCTGCAATTTCAGCGAGCGCAGATAATTGTTGTGCGCGGATTTCAGGATCGGTTAATAAGGTTTCGGCATCGTGCGCTAAATATTCGGGCGTACAATTTTCTTGAATCCATTCATGAATCACGGCGCGTCCGGCTAAAATATTGGGCAAAGAAAAATGCGGAATTTTTATTAAACGGCGCGCAATGAAAGCCGTTAACGGGTGAACGCGATACGCCGATAACATCGGGCGTTGTAATAATGTGGCTTCCAAAGTAATCGTGCCGCTTTTGAGCATTAAAACATCACAGGCGGACATGAGCAGCGCGCTGTCGGCGTTTGAAATAAAAACGTTTTCCGTGCTGGATAATCGATTGTTTACCAACGTTTTTATTAAGTGCTCGTGGCGTTTATCGCTCAAAGAAATGATCAGCGCTAAATCGTGGTGATGGCTTTTGATTTTTTGCGCGGCAGCAAGAAAAATTGGCAAAAGCCGTTTAATTTCTTGAACGCGCGACCCAGAAAATAATCCAATCACGGGACAATGGTCATTAAATATGCCCAACTTTTGCCGCGCCTGCACGATCGATTGCGTTTTAATGCGATCTTTCATTGGGTGACCCACCCAAGTTGCGCCCACGTGATGTTGATGATAAATGTCGGTTTCAAAAGGAAATAAACATAAAACATGATCAACCGCGCGTTTTATTTGTTTAATGCGCCCTGCTTTCCACGCCCACAAAGAAGGGCTGACGTAATGCACGGTTTGCACGCCATGTTGATGTAATGCCGCGGCAATGCGCAGCGTAAAATCCGGCGCATCAATGCCGATAAATAAATCCGGACGATCCGCCTGCCAGCGTTGCAATAAATCGTTTTTTAACTGCCAAATATCGCTTAAATGTAACAATACTTCAGAAAAACCCATCACCGATAAACGATTCATATCAGCAAACGATTCTAATCCTGCCGCCTGCATTAATTCGCCGCCGATTCCCGTAAAACGCGCCTGCGGAAAATGCGCGCGCAGCGCTGCTATTAACGGCGCGCCCAAACGATCGCCAGAGCGTTCGCCAGCAATCAGCGCAATATGCGGATTATGATGAAGCATAATTTATCAGCGGATCAGACCGCGTTTTCCGGTTTGTTGAATAAAATCAGCAATACGTTTTGCTGCCGGCGATTGTTGCGCTAAAAGATTGATTTTTTCGCGCGCTTCCGAAAGCAATAAATTTTCTTGATACAAACAATGAAACGCTTGCTTAATTGCCTCGATTTCGGTTGCCGGAATTTGATGACGGCGCAAACCTTCTTTATTAATGCCGGCTGCTTTTGCTGGCATACCAGCAACCATCGAATACGGCGGAACATTTTGTTTAACGCCGCTTGAAAACGCCAAAATACTATATGCGCCCACGTGCACAAACTGATAAACCAAAGCAAAACCGCCCAAAATCACATAATCTTCAATATGCACGTGTCCCGCTAAAGAAGCATTATTGGCGAAAATCGTATGGCTGCCGACCACGCAATCATGCGCAATGTGAACGTACGCCATAATCCAATTATCATCGCCGATTTTTGTTTCGCCACCGTCTTGAATCGTGCCACGGTTAAACGTGACAAATTCGCGAATCGTATTGCCATCGCCAATCGTCAACCATGTTTTTTCGCCGCCGTATTTTTTATCTTGCGGCATCGCGCCTAAAGAAGCGAATTGAAAAATGCGGTTATTTTTACCAATCCGCGTCGGCCCTTCAATAACCACGTGCGGACCAATTACCGTACCGCTATCAATATAAACTTCGTCGCCAATAACGCTATAAGCGCCGATTTCTACATCGCTGGCGATATGCGCTTGTGGGTGAATAATTGCCGTTTGATGAATCATCACGCTGCTCCTTTGCCCGCGCTGGTGCACATAATTTCTGCCGTACACACCACCGCATCGTCAACCGTTGCCCGTGCGTCAAATGACCAAATGCCGCGCCGTGAACGCAATAATTTAACTTCAAGGATTAATTGATCACCGGGCACCACGGTTTTACGAAAACGCGCTTTATCGATGCCGACGAAAAAATAAATTCCATCTTCTTCCGGCTCATCGGGTAAACCAGCTGCTGCTTTCGCGCTTTTTACGCCCAAAATGCCTGCCGCCTGCGCCATCGCTTCCACCACCAAAACCCCTGGCATCACCGCTTTATTAGGAAAATGCCCTTGAAAAAAAGGTTCATTTGCAGTCACGTTTTTTAACGCGTGAATATAATTTTGCGTTTCCAGCGCGATAATGCGGTCGATTAATAAAAACGGATAACGATGCGGCAAATAGCGGCGAATTTCTTCAATATCCATAATTGTAGTAGGCGTATTTTTCATTAAATCTGTCATTTTTCTTTTCCAAGTAAACGTAATTTTGCAACAAAGCGCTTCCATTTTGCCGCCGGCATTACAGGAATAAACGAACTGTAAACGCCGGCTTCAGTAATTGATTTTGTAATTGAGGAGTGACCGGTAAACTGCGCGCCGTCACAAATCGTAATATGACCGTTAAACACGCTCGCGCCGCCGACGACGCAATAGCGCCCAAACGTCACCGATCCCGCAATCACGCAACAGCCGGCAATTGCCGTGTGATCACCGATTTTTACGTTATGCGCGATTTGAATCAAATTATCTAATTTCACGCCATTACCGATGATCGTATTGTCTAACGTACCGCGATCAATCATCGTGCCGGCGCCGACTTCTACATCATCACCAATTTCCACGCCGCCTAATTGCGCCAATTCTTGCCAGTGATCGTCTTCAAAAACGTTACCAAAACCGCGTCCGCCGATGACAGCGTTGGACAAAATATGGCAGCGTTTGCCGATAGTTGTGCCGCGTAAAATGCGCGCGCCGCTGTCGATAACCGTATCGGCGCCAATTTTTACATCAGTATCAATATAAACCAGCGGCGCAATCACCGCGCCCGATTCAATTACTGCGCCCGATTCAATCACCGCCCCCGCGCCAATACTGACGTTATCTGCAATTTTCGTATTGGGATCGATGATCGCTTGTGGGTGAATCGCGCGCGTTTGCGTTTTATTTTGTGCGGCAAAATAATCGCTGACGATGCGCCACGCTTGACGCACGTTTGCCACCACGATTTGCGTTTTGCCAGCAGCGGATAACGCGGGATAATCGCGATCAACAAGCACGGTAGCGATTTGGCTATGTTGCGCTTCCTCTAAATAAACAGCTTCGGCTAAAAAACCAATATGATTTTTTTGACCGTGCGCAAGTGAACCAACATATGCCACCGTTTGCACGGCGCCTAAATGTTTACCATTAACCCAATGGGCAATGGTTTCTGAATTAATGTTTTGTTTTATCATGTGTTTTTTCTTCTTTTATTTTTGAATCGGCGGTATTTTTATCCAAAGATTGCGTTAAACGTTGGATAACGAGCGAAGTTAAATCGGCTTTTTCGCTGACGTAAATCACGCCCGTATCATTCAAAATCACGTCAAAACCATACTCTTTTGCCACCGCCAAAATTTCATCTAAAATTTGCCGCTGCAAACGCGTTAATTCCTCATTGCGGCGCACACTGTAGTTATCGTGCAAAGTATTTTCAAGATACGTAACATTGCGGCGCTTTTCGATTAATTTCCGTTCTAACGCTTCATCGTTTTGCAAATTATTATGCGTCAATGCTTGCCGCTCGAGTTCGCGCAATTCATTTTGCGCCGCACGCAATGCTTTTTGTTGCTGATCAAATTCCGCGTTTAACATGGTTTGCATCGCGGATAATTGCGGGCTGGATTGCAAAATTCGGCGAAAATTCACAAAAGCAACTTTTAAATCCGAAAGTTGAAAACCATTGACGGCAACGGTTTGTGGCGCCGGTTGAGGCGTTAAAACTTCTTGCGCCGTCGCGCTCACCGAAAGCCACAATAAAAAAACCAATATTTTTCGGCTGTTCATCATCGCGTTCCTAAAATGCCGTGCCCAACGTAAATTGCCATTTTTCTTCTTCGTCGCCGTCTTTTTTGTTTAGCGGCACCGCGTAATTCATATTTAACGGTCCAATTGGCGACAACCATTGCACAAAAACGCCGGTGGAATAGCGTAAATCCGAACGATCAAAATCCTTGATATCCGACCACGCATAACCGCCGTCTACAAATAATCCCACGCGAAAATTGCGCCCGCGTTGATTAAACGACACCGGCATCATAATTTCAGCACCGCCCGAGAGCAAAAAATCGCCGCCGGCAGCGTCGCCGTTGGCATATTTGGGGCCCAAAGTGCCGTAAGAATAACCGCGCACGGTTGACATACCGCCGGCGTAATAACGTCGATAAAACGGTAAAGCATCATAATCGCCGCCGTAACCCGCGCCGTAACTGATTTTGCCGTGAATATCAAAAATAAAAGAATCCGGTTTATTTTGGGAAAAATAGGTTTTGTTGTCGTAAGTGATTTTGTAATATTTCAAATCAGAACTGGGCAAAACAACTTCCGCACTAATCGAATTGCTGGCGCCGGTGCTGGGCACGTACGTATCATCGAGCGTGTTTTTCGTCCACGCGCCGGTGAGTACGAATTCATCAAATTGTTTACCGTGTTGTTGTAAAAAATCGGTAATTTCCGGCGAAACTTTATCTCCGGTTGCGATTTTAATCCGCCGATAACCGCCGCCTAAATAAATGTTTTGATATTCACTGATGGGATAACCAAAAGTAACCGTGGCATTTAATTGATCCGCCATCCAATCAGAAAGATGCTCTTTGTCGTAATCATATTCACTAAAATTAAAACGATAATTGGCACTCACACCGCTTTGCGTAAAATAAGGATCTGTAATATCAAAACCATAAGATTTGTAGTTTTCGCTGCGGGTAAAATTAAGCGCCAAACGATTACCACTGCCCCAAAAATTATCATCGTTATAATCAATGGATAATAAAGCACCGCTGCGTTGCCCATAGCCGATGCCGCCTTGAATATGGCTGGTGCTGCGCTCGGTGAGCGTAAATAAAACGTCTACTTGATCAGGGTGCCCGTCTACCGGAATTAAGGTTTGTTTGATTTCTTCTATTTGCGGTAATCGCCGAATGCGTTGCTGCGAACGTTCCAAATCGGAAGCCGAATAAGGCGCGGATTCTTGCTGCCGTAATTCACGGCGCAAAACCGTGTCGTATGATTTTTGATTACCGGCAAAATTAATGTGGCGCACCGTAATGCGCATTCCTTTCGTCACCGCAATATTGAGCGCAACTTCCTGAGTTAAAGTATTTTTTTCCGGTAACGCCACCACATCGGCGCGCGCAAAACCTTCATCAGCCAGCCGTTTTTTAATCGCTTCTAAAACTTCGTTAACCGCGCTGCGATTATAAACTTGATCTTTTTTTAACGGCGCCAAAGTGCTCAATTCTTCCGGTGTTAATGAAAAATCGCCGCTAAAACGATAATCAACCAAAGTATAAGGTTTTCCTTCATGCAAATTGATCGTTAAAAAAACTTTGGTTTTATCTTGCGACAATGCCGTTTGCACGGAAGTAATTTCAAAATCAAGAAAACCGCGGTCAAAATAAAAATCTTCTAAACGTTTTAAATCGGCATTTAAACGTTCGCCGTTGACGAGATCATCGCGGGTTAATCGTGACCAAAAACCCGTGGTATCCGTATCCAATAATTTGCGTAGCCGATCGCTGCTGTATCTTTGATTGCCGACAAATTGAATGGATTTAATTTGTGCGGTGCGTCCTTCATCGATAGCAAAATGAATGCGCACGCGCCCGCGCGGCAATTGCGTAACCGTCGGCGTAATGTGAATTTGAAATTTACTGCGCGCTTCATATTGTTCATATAATTGCCGCGTCATTTCTTGCAGCATCGCCGGATTATAAGCTTGTCCCTCGCTGATGCCGGAGGCGGAAAATACTTCTTTGATTTGACTGGTATTGATCGCGGTATTGCCGCTTAATTGAATTTCTGCGATGACGGGGAATTCTTCAACGTGCACAATTAACTGATTGCCGTCGCGCGCCATCGTTACCCGTGAAAATAAATTACTGGCATATAAATCGGTGATCGCTTGGCTGGTGATTTGTTCATCAATCCATTGATTCTTTTTAATCGGCAAATAAGAAAAAACCGTGCCCGCCGAAACCCGCTGCAAACCGTCAACACGAATATCTTCCACCAAAAACGATTGCGCAACCGCGCGACCAGCCCACAATATAGCAAGCGCACAAAACAATGTTTGGCGACGACACGGGTAAAAAATCATGAATTATTCCCAAAAAAAATCAAATGACGCATGATACCAAAAAGCCTAACCATTCGGAAAACCATTCTTTCGCGCCGAAAAATCATTACTATGCCCCTTTTTATGCATTGAGAAATTGTTATGCCTCGTATTTTTCCCGACGTTGCAACCGCTGATGATCAAGGTTTATTAGCTGTCAGCCGTACTTTAACCGCGGAATTAGCTTTTAGCGCACATTGTGAAGGCGTATTTCCTTGGTTTGAAAAAGACGACACCATTTTATGGTGGGCGCCTGATCCGCGGTGCGTCATTCCAACCGACCGCGCGCATTTAAGCCGTAGTTTAGGAAAAACGCTGCGCGATCCTGACTACCGCATCACTTTAGATATGGATTTTGCAGCAACCATTGATCATTGTGCTCGGCTGCACGGCAAAACGTGGATTACGCCGCTAATTCGAAAAACTTATACCCGTTTGCATCAACACGGATTGGCGCACAGCTGCGAATTATGGCGCGGTCAAGAATTAATCGGTGGTATGTATGGCGTGGGTTTAGATAAGATTTTTTGTGGTGAATCGATGTTTTCCGTGCAAAAAAGTGCTTCAAAAATTGTCTTATTATGGTTATGCGCTTATTTAGCTGAACACGGAGTTTTGTTGTTGGATACGCAATTTATGACGCCGCACTTAATGAGCATGGGCGCCGTTGAAATACCGCGCCAGCGTTATCAAACTTATTTAAGCGAGCAACCGCAGCGGTTGCGCGGAAATTGGGCGCAATCATCAGAACACCCTGCCGAAAAAATCAAACGTTGGTTTTAATCGTGCTTTATAGTTCAACTCTGCCGCTGTTTTTTAAAATATTGATGATTTGCCGATAACCACTATTGAGCGAGCGGCAAAAACGCTCGATTTCATTAATTTTGCTTCTTCGATGCGTAATAACAAAACTGATATGGCTGGCATCGAACGCATAATGAATGCCCATGCCGCGTTTATCCGGCGGCGCTACCGCGATATGAGAAGTGCACGCGCCATCAAATAAACGCATGGTGTGGATAAAAGGATTGGTTAAACTTTGAATTTGTGGGTGATTAAAAATCGGCACTTCAATCCCTTGAACTTTAGCAATGTGTTTTAACGCCAACCACCAGCCCCAAATGCCCAAACCTTCGCGCGTAATCCGCAGCCGCTTTTCATGCGCTTTAATCGCTTTTTCAAAATCTTCCACCGTGGCT
Source organism: Dichelobacter nodosus (assembly GCF_001263335.1). Lineage (GTDB taxonomy): Bacteria > Pseudomonadota > Gammaproteobacteria > Cardiobacteriales > Cardiobacteriaceae > Dichelobacter > Dichelobacter nodosus. The sequence continues at coordinate 134,435 of NZ_LGVW01000011.1, read as the reverse complement.
TGATTATGCTGCAAACGTTGTACAAAACGAATGGAATCAACGGTTAACGGCGTAAACCAATCAAAGCGTCCATCTTGTAAATGACGCAAATCAACCAGTTCTCCCATCGGACGGATTTTGTGATACGTCTCCAATTGTCCAAATTGCAGCAATAAATGGCTAATTGCATCTTGATGATACGGTTTTAATAACGGCTGTTCCTGCGGAATAATGAAAATATCTTGAATCGTAATCATCCATTTTTCGGATTGACGCTGGTAATCATTTAACGCTTCCGACATCGCTTTAAACGTGCCGCCGGTTTCCTCATTGCGTCCACTGTCTGCGGCTTCCACCGTTTTGCGTCCGTCAATCGTCCAATTCATCGCTTGATAATTTAAATCCATCGGCAAATTGTTGTGCCGACATCTTAAAATGCATTCGTAATTATCGCGGGCAAAACCCATCATATCGCTGACGGTTGCCGGATCGAGATGGCTATGTTCAAAATGAACGTATAAACGATCATCTTTAAAGTGACTGATAAAATTCAATGGTTTATACGCCCAAAGATTATTGCCCTGACCAAAAGCTGCATCTAAAAGCGCATCTTCTTCCTCGCTAAAATGCGCGTCGTCAAGCGACAAAATAAACCACGCATTTTCCACCATTTTCATAATCTGATTATTTTCCGTGCGACTCAATAATTGCGCGCGGATTTCCAAGGCTTTTTCTGTGGGCAAAATAGACGGCAACGAAAACGGCAATTCATTGTTATTATTGGTGGTTTGCACCAATTCATAAAGCACATTTTCCAATTGCGCCGGCGTTGCCACCCGCGCTTTATCATCTGCAATTAAAACTTTCCACGCATAACCGCGATACAACACCACAATATGCCCCGATAAAGTCTGCGGTTCTTGAATCCAAAACTCATTGCGCGGCAAAGCAGGACGGCGCGCCGCCCCGCGCAAAATCGCCCATTGCGTCATATTAAGCAGTGTATTGTCGTGTTGAAGAGGCGGTAAATTGCCCGTTAAATAATCACAATGAACTTGTGCCATCGCAGCGGCAAAATGCGCCACCAGTTTTAATCCCGTTTGCGGCAAAACCCAATCAATTTTCATCACCATATTGCCGGCTAATGGCAGCGGCTCGTGTAATCCCAAAAATTGCCGGCGCCACAAATCAACCAACCATAACGCTGGCGATACGGCTTCCATTTGAATTTTTAACGCTTCATACAACGCTTTTCCTTCTTTTTCGGCAAAAGCATCAATCAAATTAAAAACATCGCGATCCGTGCCGACTAATGGTTCCAACCAAAATTTAAAACGATTAATCGCGGCAGAAAATTCCGGAAACGGTAACAACGGCATCATGGCATTATCACTTCAACATCAGCATTGCGAAACGGTTGCGGCAAATAAACGCCCTTTTGCCCGCGCGCGCCGCAATACGGCGCCCAATTTTGCGCATTTAATTGCATGCTGCGTTTACCGCTGGTTAATAAACAACTTGCTTGCGGCGGTAATATTAATAATTGTTTTAAGCGCACGCCTTGTATCCATTCTTTTTGAGTGATTGCCATGATTTTATTGCCTTTTCCTTTGGATTGTTGCGGCAAATCTCGCGCCGGAAAAATCAACGTCCGTCCCGTATTATCCAGTGCGCACAATAAAGATTCTTCATCAAAAAGCGGCAATAACGCCAGCGCGTTGGCTTTGCCTACATTAAGCACTGCTTTTCCTTTTTTCGTTTTTGCCACTAAATCGCTGCCTTTAACCACAAAACCGTAAGCATTATTCGCCGCTAAAACATAATATTGCTCAGGATCGAGCGCGGCAGCCGCCACGATTGTCGTTTTTTCAGCGAAAGAAAAATACCGCGATAATGGTTCGCCGTAACCGCGCGCGGAGGCAATATTGGCTAACGATAAAGCATAACAACGCCCATCATTGCCGCATAAAATCGCCGTTTGATCGGATTTGGCGGCGATTTGTAATAAAAATTCATCGCCACTTTTATACGCCAACGTTCGCCCATCAACTTGATGCGTTTTTGCCAAACGCACCCAAGCCATTTTGGATAAAACCAAAGTGACCGCTTCGCTCGGTTGCCACGCGCGCGCCGGCAATGCCGTTTTGGCATCGGGTTTAATAAACGTCGTTCGGCGCGGATCGGCATAATTTTGCGCGTCAGCGGCTAATTCATCGGCGATAAATTGTAAACGCGCGTCTCGGTTATCAATCAGATTTTGCAATGATTTTTGTTCATCGATCAACGTTTTTTCTTCTTGAACGATGGCGTTTTCCTCGAGTTTTGCCAGTTGCCGTAAACGAATATTCAAAATCGCTTCACTTTGCGCCGCAGTTAATGGCAAAGCCTGCATTAATGCCGTTTGCGCGTCATCGTGTTCACGAATGATTTGGATAACCGTATCAAGTTGTAAAAAAGCAATGCGCAAGCCGGCTAAAATTTCTAAACGCTCATTAAGCGCGTGCAAACGATAAGAAAGCCGCCGCATCACCGTTTGCTCGCGGTACGTTAACCATTCGCGCAATATCACAATCAACGGTTTAATTTGCGGTTTGCCGTCTAATCCAATCATATTTAATTGAATGCGCACGGTTTTTTCTAAATCCGTGGTGGCAAATAAATGCTGCATTAAACGTTTTTTATCAATACGATGAGAGCGCGGCAATAACACGAGCCGCGTGGGATTTTTATGATCGGATTCATCGCGCACCGCTTCCAGCCACAATAATTTTTTTTCTTGAATTTGCTGCGTGATTTGTTCTTGCACTTTGCTGCCGGAAACTTGATACGGCAATTCGTCAATCACAATATTATCTTTTTCAATGTGATAACTCGCCCGCAGCCGTACGCTGCCGCTGCCCGTGCGATAACAATGCGCGATTTCCTCGCGCGTATTGATCAATACGCCGCCCGTGGGAAAATCTGGCGCCGGCACGATTTGCAACAACGCTTCTTCACTCAATTGTGGATTTTTTAATAACGCCTGACACGCTGCCACAATTTCGCCCATATTATGCGGCGGAATATCCGTGCTCATGCCAACGGCAATCCCGCTGCCGCCGTTTAATAAAATATTGGGTAAACGCGCTGGAAGCGTTTTAGGTTCTTGCAATGTTCCATCAAAATTTGCCGTCCAATCAACGGTTTCTGGATTAAGTTCGGCTAATAAAGAATGCGCGTAAGCAGTGAGTTTTGATTCGGTATAACGCATGGCAGCAAATGATTTGGGATCATCAGCACTACCCCAATTGCCTTGCCCATCAATCAGCGGATAACGATAAGAAAAGTTCTGTGCCATTAAAACCATCGCTTCATAACAGGCAGAATCGCCGTGTGGGTGATACTTTCCTAATACGTCGCCGACGGTGCGCGCGGATTTTTTATATTTGGAACCGGCGGATAATCCTAATTCGCTCATCGCATAAACCAAACGCCGCTGCACGGGTTTTAAACCATCAGCCAGCGCGGGCAACGCGCGGTCGAGAATAACGTACATGGCATAATCGAGATAGGCTTTTTCAGTAAAAGCCGCTAAAGAATAATGTTCTTCTAATGGCATTAAAATCCTTTATTTATGTTCTTCCAGCGCATCAAGATTGCGCGCTTGATTGCCGTGCATTTCCAGCCATGCTCTGCGGTCGGCGCTGCGTTTTTTTGCCAATAATTTATCCATTAATGGATAGGTTTCTTCGGGATCGAAAGTCAGTTGTACCAGCCGCCGGCTATGAGGTTGCATCGTCGTTTCGCGCAATTGCTGCGGATTCATCTCGCCCAATCCTTTAAACCGCGTTACATTGATTTTGCCGGTATAACCCGTTCGCCGCTGCCGTTTTATCCATTCATTGCGTTCATCGTCATCTAAAGCATAAGCCACTTTTTTTCCGGCATCGAGACGATATAAAGGCGGCATCGCAACGTATAAATGTCCGGCGGCAACTAAAGCCGTAAAATGTTTTACCATTAACGCATTGATTAAAGTGGCAATATGCAAACCGTCAGAATCAGCATCTGCCAAAATACAAATTTTGCCGTAACGCAATCCCGATAAATCATCACTATCCGGCGCGACGCCAATGGCAACGGCAATATCGCGCACTTCCTGATTCATCATGATGTCATCGGCGGCAATTTCCCAAGTATTTAAAATTTTACCCCGCAACGGCAAAATCGCTTGCGTGTTGCGGTCGCGCGCTTGTTTCGCAGAACCGCCCGCGGAATCGCCTTCCACCAAAAAAAGTTCTGTTTCTTGTAATTCTTGGCTCAAACAATCCGCCAATTTGCTGGGCAGCGGCGCTCCTTGATGCCGTTTGCGCGGTGTTTTTTTTTGTTCGCGTAAACGTGCGTACGCGCGCTCGATGGCTAATTGCGCCAGCTTTTCGCCCCATTCGAGATGTTGGTTTAAAAATAAACCAAATCGATCGGCAATAATCGTATTGATCCACGCCGCGCACGTGCGCGAAGTCAATCGCTCTTTGGTTTGACTGGCAAATTGCGGCTCAGGAATTTTGATCGATAAAACATATTGGCAACCTTGCCAAATATCTTCCGGCAATAGACGCAATCCGCGCGGCAATAATTGCCGAAAATCGCAAAATTCCCGCAACGCATCAACTAATCCCGCGCGCAAACCGTTAACATGCGTGCCGCCGTCGAGTGTGGGAATGAGATTGGCATAACTTTCATTGATGGAATTGGTATTTTTAACCGTTTCCAACCACGAAAACGCAATGTCCAATTCGCCGTTTTCATCTTGATAATGCAGGGAAAAAGGTTGATCGGGAATGGTTGTTTCTTGATGCAACGCATCGGTTAAATAAGCAACCAAACCATTTTCATAACACCATTGATAGGATTTTTCTGTAGCGAGATGATGAAAATGTACCGTTAATCCCGCGCATAATACGGCTTTGGATTTGAGCGCGTGCAATAACCACGGTACGGAAAATTGGGCGTGTTCAAAATAATCTGGATTTGCCCAAAAGCGAACGCGGGTGCCGTGTTGATTTTTCGCGATTTTTTCGATTTTGCGCAGCGGTTCAATCACTTCTCCGTGCTCACAAACGATTTGATAACGAAAACCATCGCGGTCAATTTGAACTTCTAACCGCGATGACAACGCATTCACAACGGCAACGCCAACGCCGTGCAATCCGCCTGAAATAGCGTAGTTTTTTTGGGAAAATTTGCCGCCAGCGTGTAAGCGCGTCAAAATCAATTCAACGCCAGAAATTTTTTCGCCGGGGTGTTCATCAACGGGCATACCGCGTCCATCATCGCAAACGGCTAAAGAACCGTCTTCATAAAGTGTCACGTCGATCGCGTGGGCAAAGCCCGCTAAGGCTTCGTCCACACTGTTATCAATGACTTCTTGCGCTAAATGATCCGGTCGGGAAGTGTCGGTAAACATGCCCGGTCGGCGTTTGACGGGCTCGAGCCCTTTTAATAATTCAATATCTGAAGCTTGATAAGCACTCATCGAAGTTAGCGACCAAATTCCTTGCTGCGCATTTCTTCTTTGGCTTTTCTGATCAATTCCCGTTCCAAACGATCGTCAGAAAGCACGGTGTAACTATCGCCGGCGGTGCCCAAATCTTCTGGCAGACGACGTTTAGATTCGTTACGTACGCGAACGCGGAAGTTGTTAGCAGATTGAACGAATTGCAAAGCCGTATCGTATTCAATAATGCCTTCTTCATATAAATCAAAGATGCAACGATCAAAACTAAACACCCCGCGCGTTGCATCGCCCCGTTCCAAAACTTCGTGAATTTTATCAACTTGACCGTCGTGGATAAGCTGTTGAATATAAGGAGTATTCATCATCATTTCCATGGCAACTGCCCGACCGCCGCCGATTTTAGGAATAAGGCGTTGCGTGATTAAACAGCGCAAGTTTTCGGACAAGTCAAGTTGCAACTTTTCCCGTTGATCGAGTGGGAAGAAGTTATAAATCCGTTCCAAAGCTTGCACGGAGTTGGTGGCATGCAATGTTGCTAAACACAAGTGCCCCGTTTCAGCAAATTGCATCGCATAACCCATGGTTTCCACGTCCCGAATTTCCCCGATGAGGATAACGTCCGGCGCCTCCCGCAATGAACTTTTCAGCGCCGCGCCGTAGGTTTTCGTATCCACGCCGACTTCCCGTTGAATAACAACACAACTTTTACTTTTGTGCATAAATTCGATCGGGTCTTCTACGGTAATGATGTGGTTTTTAGTGCGTTCATTGCGAAAGTCAACCATTGAGGCGAGCGTGGTTGATTTACCGTTACCTGTTGCCCCGATGATGATAACGAGTCCACGTTTTACCAAAGAAAGTTCTTTAAGAATATGCGGTTGCGGTAAATTTAACTCTTCAATGGCGGGAATTTTTGCCGGAATTAACCGCATAACGATCCCCGGCATATTTTTTTGCATGTAAATGTTGACCCGCAAATACGTAACATTTGGCACTTCAACCATGATGTTACATTCGTAAGTTTTGAGGAATTCTTCAAAAGCTTCTGGACGCGAGATGGCTTTGGCGATGTTCATCACATCTTCTTCATCTAAAAAAGCTTCCTGTAAAAAATGGAGCTCCCCGTTGGTTTTAACTGCCACGTTATTTTGTGAATTGATAAAAATATCGGAGGCTTCTCGTTGGTGCGCAAATAACACCAAATTATCAAACCACTGCCGCAAAGTTTTTGGATCAAGATTCATGAATATTCCTCGTTACATAAAATTGTCTTTATCGTGGGCTTTTGAAGCTGCCAACATGCGATCAACTTTTCCTTCTTTCACTAAAGCAGATAAAGCCTGATCGAGCGTTTGCATGCCGTATTGTGAGCCGGTTTGAATTGTAGAATAAATTTGGGCAACTTTATCTTCCCGAATTAAGTTTTTCACCGCCGAAGTCCCCACTAACACTTCATGCGCTGCCACCCGTCCGCCGCCAATTTTTTTCAACAAAGTTTGCGCAATAACCGCGCGCAATGATTCCGAAAGCATGGAACGCACGAGTTGTTTTTCTTCCCCAGGGAAAACGTCGATAATCCGGTCAATTGTTTTTGCTGCAGAACTGGTGTGCAAAGTACCGAAAACCAAGTGCCCTGTTTCAGCGGCAGTCAATGCCAAACGAATAGTTTCCAAGTCCCGCAACTCCCCAACGAGAATAATATCAGGGTCTTCCCGCAAAGCTGCCCGCAGCGCATTGGAGAAACTTTGCGTATCGCGGTGCACTTCCCGTTGATTGACCAAACATTTTTTAGATTCATGCACGAATTCGATCGGGTCTTCAACCGTTAGAATATGTTCATGGCGATTATTATTGATATGGTCGATCATCGCTGCCAAAGTGGTAGATTTTCCGGAACCGGTCGGCCCCGTAACTAAAACTAATCCGCGCGGAACGTCAATAATATCTACGAATTTTGCCGGCGCTTTTAAATCTTCCAGCGACAAAACTTTACTCGGAATCGTCCGGAACACGATCCCCATGCCGCGGTTTTGTTGGAAAACGTTAACCCGAAATCGAGAAACACCGCGAATTTCCGTAGAAAAGTCCGCTTCCCATTTTTCTTCAAAACTTTTCATTTGCGCGTCCGTCATAATGCCGAAAATCATATCGCGCATTTGTTGGTTTTGTAGCGGCTGCAAGTTGAGCCGTCTCACGTCCCCGTCTATCCGAATCATCGGCGGAACACCACAACTCAAATGCAAGTCAGACGCGCCCTGTTTTTGAGCAAATCGTAATAAATCGTCTAGTTTAAGTTCTTTTTTTTCACTTTCTAAGCTTTCATCCGTCATGGTTTGTCCTTATTGATTGAAAAATGATAAGAAGAGGAAACAGCGGGCTGTTCTGCCGACCAAGAAAACATGATACCATCGCCTGCCGTATTTTGTTGATAGGAGAGGCGCAAAATGGAAGCAGATGGCAACATTGGATTTATTGGCGCAGGACATATAAACAGCGCAATTATCCGCGGATTGCTCAATGATGAGGATTCCTTTAACCGTCAGCGATTGATGATAGCAACGCGCAGCGTTGAATCGAGCCTTGCTGCCGCTAAAGATTTTGGCGTTTATACCACAAATCACATCGAAGATATTCTTGCAAAAGCGCAATATATTGTGATCGGTGTGAAGCCTCAAGATATGCATGCATTGCTGATGCAGCTCTGTCAACATGATTTATCCGAACACGTGATCATAACGCTTGCCGCTGGCATTAAAATTGAAGATTATCGCAAAATTTTAGGCGATGAAGTCACCATCGTGCGCGCGATGCCGAATATTGCGGCATCTGTTCAAGCGGCGTTAACTGGCATTTATAGCGATGACGGTTTGAGTGAACATGATGAAAATCTCATTGAAGATATTTTCTCCGCCATTGGTTCTACGGCGTGGTTAGACGACGAAATTCAATTAGACGGCATCACCGCGCTTTCAGGAAGCGGCATTGCTTATTTTTATCGATTAATGCAAGCGATGGCGCAAGCTGGAGAACAATATGGTTTTGAAAAACAAGAACTTTACGACATCATCACATTAACCGCGTTAGGCGCGGCAACGCTTGCCGTAGAATCTATTGATGACGTTGAACAAAACGCCGATTTTGCAACTTTTATTGATCAAATTGCGGTTAAAGGCGGCACAACCGAACAAGCAATTACCGTCTTTAATCAGCAAAATTTAGATGAAATGGTGCAAACTGCAATGCAAAAAGTTGTTGGGCGCAGCCATGAATTAGGCGAAGCATTAACGAAGGATTGGGCATAATGAATCTTGTCATTTTTGCAATTCGCTGCGCCATTGCCGTGTTTATTATTCGTTTTCACGTCAACAGATATCATCTTGAATATAACACCGTCGCCGTGCAACTGAATCGTTTAACAGAACCATTAACGCTGCCTTTTTCTAAAATGTTGCCGAAAAATCAGCGTTTTGATTGGGCGGCGCTTATCGTTGCCGCCATTATTGCCGTTTTAGGTGGTTGGGTTTTAACTTCTTCTTTGTTACTTTCTTTGCCGTTTGGCATCATCTTTTTTCTGTGTACTACGTGGCTTTTGGTCACGATGTATGCCATTTTTATCATCGTGATCGCCTCGTGGTTGCAAGTGCCGCAGCAACAAATGTTTTTACAAGTGGCAGTGGTATGTACGCAATGGCTGATGCAACCGTTGCAGCGCTTAATTCCATCGGTTGCGGGATTAGATTTTTCACCGATTGTGGCATTGTTTGCCATCAGTTTTGTCAATACCAGCATGATGAAACTGCTTTCCGCACTCTTCCTCTGATCTTAATTTTTTCGAAGAAACATCATGCATTATCCAGATTTATTTGACGTCATCGTTGTCGGTGGCGGTCATGCCGGCGTAGAAGCTGCGTGTGCGGCAGCGCGCATGGGTTGCGACACTTTATTATTAACGCAAAATATTGAAACTATTGGACAAATGAGCTGCAATCCTTCGATCGGCGGCATCGGGAAAGGACATTTAGTCAAAGAAATTGATGCATTAGACGGCGTGATGGCGCGCGCCACCGATCGCGCCGGCATTCATTGGCGGATTTTAAATCGCCGCAAAGGCGCAGCAGTACAAGCAACGCGCGCACAAGCTGACCGCGTGTTATACAAAGCCGCGGTACGCGCTTTGGTAGAAAAACAAGAACATTTACGCGTTTTTCAGACGGAAGTAAGCGGTATTTTATTAAACGGCGAAACCGTTATCGGCGTTTCCAGTCAACATAAAATCGATTTTCACGCCAAAACCGTCATCATCACCGCGGGCACATTTTTAGGCGGCAAAATTTATGTTGGGTTAAATTATTTCGTTGGCGGTCGCGCGGGCGATCCGGCAGCTTTAGAATTAGCCAATAAATTGCGCGATTTACCGTTTGAAACGCACCGCATGAAAACAGGAACACCGCCGCGTATTGATGCGCGTAGCATTGATTTTTCGCAAATGAGCGAACAATTAGGCGATGAACCGCTGCCGGTTTTTTCTTATTTAGGCAACGTCAACGAACACCCGCGGCAAATTCCTTGTCACATTACGCATACCAACACGCAAACGCATGATATTATTCGTGAATATATCGATCAAGCGCCTATGTATGCCGGCGTGATTAAAGATGCATTTGGACCGCGTTATTGTCCGTCGATTGAAGATAAAGTAATGCGGTTTCACGATAAAACCAGCCACCAAATTTTTCTGGAGCCGGAAAGTTTAACGACCAATGAAATTTACCCCAACGGCATTTCAACCAGTTTACCTTTTGAAGCGCAATTAAAATATGTCCACACTATCAAAGGGTTAGAACAAGCGATTATTACGCGTCCCGGATATGCAATTGAATATGATTTTTTCAATCCACAGGGATTGCGTTATACCCTTGAAACAAAAGCCATTAAAAATCTCTTTTTTGCCGGTCAAATTAACGGCACCACGGGTTATGAAGAAGCAGCCGCGCAGGGATTGCTCGCCGGCATTAATGCCGCGTTGCGCGTTTACGATAAAGAAGGCTGGTATCCGCGCCGTGATCAAGCTTATTTGGGCGTTTTAATCGATGATTTAATTACGCAGGGAACGCGCGAGCCGTATCGCATGTTTACCAGTCGCGCGGAACATCGTTTATTGCTGCGCGAGGATAATGCCGATCAACGTTTAACCGCAATTGGCTATCAATTAGGTTGCGTTGGCAGCGCGCGCATGAAACAGTTTGACGCGAAAATGGCGGCGGTTGCGCACGCCAGCGATCAATTAAAAAAATTATTAATTCCTGCCGATCGGTTATCAGGATTAACGCATAATACATATGCCGCAGAATTGTTAAAACGACCAGAAATTGACGTGCGCGCCGTTTTGGCGTTGGCAAACGTGCCGCCCGATGAATATCCCAGCGATGAAGTGATTGAACAGATTGATATTGCTGCTAAATATTCGGGTTATATTCAACGGCAATATGAAGAAGTGGCAAAATTGCAAAAAAATCGCGCGCAAAAATTGCCAGTGCCGTTTGATTATCGAAAAGTGACGGGATTATCAGCAGAATTGGCAGAAAAATTGCAAAAAGTTCAACCGCACGATTTGGATCAAGCGGCAAGAATTGCAGGCATGACGCCGGCAGCGTTATCTCTTTTATTGATTTATTTTAAAAAACATACGCAACCATTATCCAATAGTGAAAAAGGTGGCGATTGTGTAGGGGAAAAATTATGAAGTTTTTATCTCGCGCGAATACTCCGCGTCTTTATTGGGAAAAACTGAAAACGCAGGATCGGCATGTGCCCGATTTATATCGCAGCCCCATCCCGGGCGGTTGGCTTATCAGCAACGGATTAGATGGCGGTTTAACGTTTATTCCCGATGCCGATCATCAATGGGACGGCAACAGTTTACCGATTTTGGAGTAATCACATGTCAAAGCGTGTTTTTAACTTTTATCCCGGTCCTTGCACATTGCCTCTGCCCGTTTTGCAACAAGCACAAAAAGAATTACTCGATTTTGAAGGTTGCGGCATGTCGGTGATGGAAATTTCTCACCGCAGCCAGCGTTTTGAAGCAATTTTGGCAGAAACTTTATCGTTGGCGAAAAAACTCATCGGCGCGCCTGATGATTTTTGTGTTTTGCTGATTGCCGGCGGCGCGCATCAACAATTTGCTATGACAGCTTTAAATTTGCTGGCTGACGGCGGCAGTGCGGGCATCGTCAACAGCGGTTTATGGGCAAAACGAGCGTTAGAAGAAGCGCAGCGCGTGGGAAAAATGGTGGAATTGTGGCGCGCGCCCGATGGAAAATGCACCACTTTGCCCGATTTAAAAACGTTAACCGTTCCCAAAAATTTGCGATATGTGCATTTAACCAGTAATGAAACGGTAGACGGTTTGCAGTTTCCCGAATTGCCCGATTTGGGCGTGCCGCTGGTGTTAGATGTTTCTTCCGATTATTACACGCGCCCGTTGCCTTGGGATTATTGCGATATCGTCTACGGCGGCGTGCAAAAAAATTTAGCGCCGTCAGGCATGGCATTAGTTTTTGTGCGGAAACAATGTTTACGTGAACATACAAATCTGGCGCGCTTTTTCTGTTATAAACATCATGCTGATGCCAACTCTTTACTCAATACGCCGCCGACTTGGCAAATTTATATTTTGCATTTGGTTTTAAAATGGATAGAACAACAAGGCGGTGTGGCGCATTTTGCGGCGCTGGCGCAGAAAAGATCCGCAAAACTCTATGATTTTATTGATAATAACGATTTTTACCGCAATGACGTAGAAAAAAAATACCGCTCAAAAATTAACGTGGTGATGAGAACGCCGTCCGATGCTTTGGATACGCAATTTTGGCAAGAAGCCGAAACGCACGCTTTGGTGGGATTAAAAGGTCATTCAGCGGTGGGCGGTTTGCGCGCGAGCCTTTATAACGCGATGGAAATGGCAGGCGTGGAAGCATTAATTGATTTTATGCATGATTTCGCGCAGCGCCATTAACGTTTTATTTTTTAAGGAGTTTTAATGAATCCCTACCCTCATTTGCGCCCGCTATTATTTTGTTTAAATCCAGAAATCGCGCATAACCTCACCCTGCAAATTTTATCGCGCGCGGCAGTATTCATACCGCGCATAAAAGCTGGAAATCCCATTCATTTATTAGGACATACTTTTCCCAATCGTTTGGGACTCGCCGCGGGTTTAGATAAAAACGCGGTAGCAATTTCTGCTTTTGATCGCTTGGGTTTTGGTTTTATTGAAGTGGGCACGGCAACGCCGCGTCCGCAATCAGGCAATCCCAAACCGCGTTTATTTCGTCTGCCCGAGCATCAAGCCATCATTAACTGCATGGGATTTAATAATGACGGCGTCGTTGCTTTGTGCCAACAAGTTGCCGCGGTGAAAAAACGCACGCGCGCGCTCATCGGCATTAATATCGGTAAAAATAAATTAACGCCCAATGAACGCGCCGCCGATGATTATTTAATTGCGATGAGCACGGCTTATCCGTATGCAGATTATTTGGCGATTAATATTTCCAGCCCGAATACCGTCGGTTTGCGCGATTTGCAACACGGCGCGGCGCTTTGCGAATTATTGCAACGTTTGAAAACGGAACGCGATAAATTAAGCGCGGTTTATGAGAAAACCGTGCCGTTGTTAGTGAAAATTGCGCCGGATAATGAACGCGAGCAATTAGATGAAATGCTTTCAATTATTGAAGACAGCGGCATTGATGGCATCATTGCCACCAATACAACTTTAGATAAAACTGCCGTGACGGGACACCGTTATGCCGATGAACAAGGCGGATTGTCGGGCAAACCGTTAACGGAAAAAAGCACCAAAATCATTGCTCACATTCGCGAGCGTTTGCCCGATTTGCCACTGATTGCATCGGGCGGCGTGATGAGCGCTGATGATTATTACGCCAAACTCGAAGCCGGCGCCGATTTAGTGCAAATCTACAGCGGCTTGATTTATCACGGCCCGCAATTGATTAAGGACTGCTTACGCATGCCCTCGCCGCAGCGTTAATCTTATGAATAAAAAAACGAATTACCCAACTTTTGCATTTATTTGCCGCCGTCCGGCGTATTTTTGCGCGTTTGGTTTGGGCAGCGGTTTATTGCGTCCGGCATCGGGAACGTGGGGCACTTTAGCGGCGCTGGGATTGGCGTTGCCTTTTTTGTCTTTTTTACAAAATATTTATTTTGCCGCCCCGTTTTTATTGTGTGCTTTTATGTTCGGCGTTGATGTTTGCACGAAAACCAGCCGCGCGTTAGGCATTCACGATCACGGCGGCATTGTTTGGGATGAATTTGTCGCAATGTGGTTGGTGCTTTCTTTAATGCCGGCAGCGTTTATGCATTCTGTTTACGCTATTATCGGCGCTTTTTTAGCGTTTCGCTTTTTTGATATTGGTAAACCGTTTCCCATCAATTGGTTAGATAAAAATACCCGCGGCGGTTTTGGCATCATGATTGATGATATTGTGGCGGCGGTTTACGCGCTTGGATTTTTATGGTTTATTTTTTTGGTTTAAAGGACAATTATGACGGCTCAAAATCATGCATTAACGGCAATTTCTCCCATCGATGGACGTTATGCGGAAAAAACGGCGGTTTTACGCACTATTTTTAGCGAATATGGTTTGATCAAATATCGTTATCGCGTGGAATTACAATGGCTGCGTTTTTTAGCCAATCATGATGGAATTCCAGAATTGCAGGCGTTATCGCCCAGCGCAGAACAATTTTTACAACAACTTTCCGAACAATTTGACGAACATAAAGCGCTCGAGATCAAAGCGATTGAAAAAACAACGAATCACGACGTTAAAGCCGTGGAATATCAATTAAAAAAAGATTTGGCAACGCACGATGAATTAGCAACAAAAATTGAATTCGTGCATTTTGCCTGCACCAGCGAAGATATTAATAATTTATCGTATGCATTGATGTTAAAAGACGGGCGCGATGTTCTTTTGCAAATGTATCAAGAAATATCAAATCAAATCAAACAAATAGCTTTAGCAGAACAAAATACCGCTTTTTTAGCGCATACGCACGGACAACCCGCGAGCCCAACCACGCTCGGCAAAGAATTTGCCAACGTAGTTTTTCGGATAAAACGGCAATTGTCGTTACTCGATTCTCAAGAAATGTTGGGCAAAATCAACGGTGCGGTCGGCAATTTTAATGCGCATCATGTGGCTTATCCGGACGTTGATTGGCAACGCAGCGCGCAGCAATTCGTTGAGCAATTGGGATTGACGTACAATCCGCTCACCACGCAAATCGAACCGCACGATTATATCGCAGAATTATTGCATACTTTAAGCCGTATCAATGTGATTTTATTAGATTTTTGCCGCGATGTTTGGACGTATATCAGCTTGAATTATTTTAAACAAAAAGTAATTAGCGGTGAGGTGGGCTCATCAACGATGCCGCATAAAGTTAACCCCATTGATTTCGAAAATGCGGAAGGTAATTTCGGTTTAGCCAACGCGCTTGCCGAACATTTAGCGCATAAATTGCCCATTTCTCGAATGCAACGCGATTTAACCGATTCAACGGTGTTGCGCAGTTTGGGCAGCGTTTTTGCGTATACAGTTATTGCTTTAGCGTCTTTGAAAAAGGGATTGACGAAACTCGAAACTAATCACGCCGCCATTGCTGCCGATTTAGCGGCAAATCCAGAAGTTTTAGCGGAAGCCGTGCAAACGGTGATGCGGCGTTACGCGATTCCAGAACCGTATGAAAAATTAAAAGCGTTAACGCGCGGACAAAAAATCACGCCGGAAATTTTGGTAACTTTTATCGATGGTTTGGATTTGCCAGAAGAAGTTAAAGCGCGGTTGCGCGGTTTAACGCCGAAAGATTACGTCGGACTCGCACAAAAGCTGGCGCAATGCGTACAATAGAAATCATCGTTTTTTAAGGAGTCAAAAATGACCGATGCGCAAAAAAGAATGACGCTTGCCGTTTGCGGTTTGGGTTCTTGGGGATTGATTTTATTTTCGTGGTTGGTATTGGAAAAAATGCTATATCTCAATCCCTGCCATTTATGCATGATGCAACGTTTGGCATTTTTATTGATTGGTTTGGCGTTTTTGCTTGATGCCGCTTTTTTCCCGCAAAGCGTTTGGGGATCGTGGCTGATGAAATTTTTAAAATATGCCAGCATTTTTTTGGGCATCGGTTTAGCCGCGCGTCATCTTTATATTCAAAGTTTACCGCTGGAAAAAGCGCCAAAATGTGGTTTAGATTTTTGGGCAACTTTGGAACACAAAGGTTACCTCGAAGGTTTATGGCAATCGATGCAAGGAACAGGATCCTGCGCAGCAAAAGACACATTTTTAGGATTAACCATTCCCACGTGGTCAATGATGGGATTTTTAGTGCTGCTCGTCATTGCCGTTATTTGTGAAAATAATAAACCGTTGTTTCGTATCAAATAAAATGGATTATTGAACAATAATCCATTGATTTTTATCGATAAACGGGCGCAGGCGTTTAAATCGTTATTCCAGATTTTGCACCTGCTCCCGCATCTGCTCAATAATCACTTTTAAATCTACCGCCGCCGCGCTTAATTGATTGTCATAAACTTTCGCGCCTAACGTATTGGCTTCTCGATTAAATTCCTGCATTAAAAAATCCATTCGTCTGCCCACCGCGCCGTCATCGGCTAAAGTATTGCGCGCTTGATCGATATGAAAATGCAGCCGATCAATTTCTTCTTTAATATCCATCTTACTGATTAAAAAGAATAATTCTTGTTCAAAACGCTGCGGATCCACTTCCAATTGTAATGTCGCGATTTTTTCTTGAATTTGTTGCGTCAACGTTGTTGAAATCATCGGCACGCGTTCTTCAATTGCCAAAACTTGCGCTTCAAGTTTATTGAGTTGCTCGTGTAACGTGCCTTCGATCAATTCCCCTTCCCGCGCGCGCATCGCTAATACTTGCGCCAGCGCCTGATCAAACGTTTCTAAAATTGCCGCCGATAATCCTGCGTCATCGTCCAAACTTTCTTGCATCACGCCCGGCAAAGAAAGCATCGTTGCCCAATCCGGTTTTCCCAACGATTGAAAAGCGCCGCTGTCCGAAAAAATCAATAACCAACGCTTTAATTGCTGCGTATTTAATACTAAATTTTTCTCGCCGCGGTCGGAATGAAAATTCACCCAACAATCAATTTTTCCGCGGTAAAAAGTTTCCTGACATTTTTCGCGCAGCGCGCTGTCTAATAAACGCAAACGTTCCGGCAAACGCGGCGCAATTTCTAAAAAACGATGATTTACCGTTTTAATTTCCACACTAAAAACTTGCCCTTTAAATTCACCGTCGGCGCGGGCAAACGCGGTCATACTCATTCGCATTGAAACCTCCATTTTAAGGCGGCAATCATAACAGCCTTTGTTAAAATGACGTGTTTTTTATAGGAGAAAATTATGCGTCCTCATCATCGTTTGCCGGATCAAATGCGCGAACTTCATATTGAACGCGCCGTTAATTGTCATGCAGAAGGTTCTGCTTTAATTACTTTGGGACGTACGCAAGTTTTGTGTACCGCCAGCATTGAAGAACGTGTGCCGCCCTTTTTGCGCGGACAAAATCAAGGTTGGGTAACGGCAGAATACGGCATGTTGCCGCGCGCCACGCACGAACGCAGCACCCGAGAAGCCGCCAGAGGAAAACAACAAGGACGCACGCAAGAAATTCAACGCTTAATTGGGCGATCTTTGCGCGCCGTGGTTGATTTATCCGCGTTAGGAGAACGTTCTATTACGTTGGATTGTGATGTTTTGCAAGCCGATGGCGGCACGCGTACCGCAGCAATCAGCGGCGGATTTATTGCGCTTGCTGATGCCATTCGCGTTTTAATGCAACAAGGTCGTTTAAAAGCAAATCCTTTGCGCGGTCAGCTGGCGGCGGTTTCCGTGGGATTTTATCAAGGAGAAGCATTATTGGATTTGGAATATTGCGAAGATAGCGCCGCGGAAACAGATATGAATATCGTTATGAACGATGCCGGCGCGTTGATTGAAATTCAAGGAACGGCGGAAGGACGCGCTTTTTCACGGCAAGAAATGAACGCGTTACTCGATTTAGCCGAAAAAGGCATTAGTGAAATTATGGCGGAACAACGCCGCGTTTTAGGATTATAAAAATGGAAAATACCATCGTACTGGCGAGCAATAATTCCGGCAAAATTGCGGAATTTCAAAGTCTTTTTGCGCCGCTTTCTTATCGCATCGTGCCGCAGAGTAATTGGCGCATTGATGACGTTTGCGAAACGGGTTTAAGTTTTGTGGAAAACGCTTTACTCAAAGCGCGCCACGCGGCAAAAATCAGCGGTTTACCGGCAATTGCTGACGATTCGGGATTAATGGTTACGGCGTTAAATGGTGCGCCGTCAATTTATTCTGCGCGTTATGCCGGTGGTCACGGTGATGACGTTGCTAATAATGCTAAATTATTGAAAGAAATGGAATTAATTGATGATCGGCGGGCGATGTTTGTCAGCGTGATTGTTTATTGTCGCCACGATGAAGATCCTTTGCCGCTCATTGCTACCGGCACTTGGACGGGCGAAATTTTGCGCGCGCCGCGCGGCGACCGCGGTTTTGGTTACGATCCTCTTTTTTGGTTGCCCGAATTGGGAAAATCTGCCGCAGAATTAACGTTGGCAGAAAAGAATCAAATCAGCCACCGCGGAAAAGCGTTGCGCGCTTTTTGTGCTTTATTTCAAGAAAATTAAATTTGAAAATCCACTCAACGCAATCGATATTTAACCGATTGAGTTGAGTGGTTTTTTTATGATTGCTGCGATAATTTCGGCAGTAATAAATTCAATAAAATGGCAACGATTGCCGCTAAACCGATACCTTGTAATTTAACGAAACCGATTTCTACGGATAACGTGCCCAGTCCCACAACTAAAGTTAACGCGATAATCACCACGCTGCGTTCGTTGCAAATATCGGCATCTTTATCCAACAATGTTCTTGCGCCCATCGCGGCAATCGATCCGAATAATAACAACATGATGCCGCCCATAATCGGCGTTGGCATTGAACTTAATAATGCCGCTAATTTTCCCGAAAACGCCAAAACGATTGCCGTCAGCGCCGCATAAATCATAATTTGCGCGTTTTTAGCGCCGGTGATGGAAACTGCGCCGGTTACTTCAGAATAAGTGGTTACCGGAGGCCCGCCTAAACAACCAGCAATCGCAACTGCGATACCATCGCCTGCCATGGTTTTATGAAGTCCTGGTTTTGTAATAAAAGGTTTTTCACAGATTTGCGCAATCACTGCCACGTCGCCGATATGTTCGATCGCAGGTGCCAGCGCCACGGGTAACATGAAAATAATCGCTTCCAAATTAAAACTTGGTTTTGTAATCGGTGGCAATGAAAACCATGCCGCAGCGTTAACTGGCGTGAAGTCCGTCATTCCTAAAAAAAACGACAGCAAATAACCGCTGCCGATGCCGGCTAAAATCGCCAGTAATTTACTTAATCCTTTGCAATATAACGCCACGATAATGGTCGCAAGTAACGCGGTGCTGGCAACACATAATGCGTTGGTTTTACTAAATAAAACTTGTGAACCGTCGCCGCTTAATCCCATCGCCATATTGGTGGCGGAAGGCGCCAAAGACAGTCCAATCACCATAATCACCGGCGCAATCACTACCGGCGGAAATAAACGGTGAATAAAACCCGTGCCTAAAAAATAAATCGCCAGCGCAAACGCAAAATAAACCAGCGATACCGATAAAATCGCGCCCTGCGTTGCGGCAAGTCCCCATTGTTGTTGCGCGGCGATAATCGGCGCAATAAACGCAAAAGACGAGCCTAAAAAAATGGGCACTTGTCTTCCCGTTAAAAACTGAAAAATCAGCGTGCCAATTCCGGCGGATAAGAGCGCCACGGCGGGACTCAATCCCGTGAGCAAAGGCACGAGTACTAAGGCGCCAAAGGCGACAAATAGCATTTGTGCGCCGATGACGATTTCTTTTAACACTCTCACATTTTCTCCTTATAACAATATGCCAACATCAGTTAGCGGTTGAGATGGTGCGTTGCCGTATTTCATGAATATAACGCGCTACTGGCAAAAATTCGCGGCGCAGCGATAGCGATAATTCATGAGCGATGATGCTTTCAATACTATTGGCAGCGCGGTCTTCGGGTTTCATATAATCGTAAAAGCAGCGGATACCGCTTTGTTTTTTAAGCGGTAATGCGCCTAATTGCGCGGCAACCCAATCGCTGCTTCGGGGATATTTAGGGGTGAGTTTCGCCGTTTTTTTGGCAACTAATCCCGAATCAACATAAGAAAAATTACCAAAAACGTGTTGAATGAATTCTAAAGCGCTGCGGTTGTAATACATCAATGATAACAATCCGTTAGGCTTTAAATATTGTTGACAACGTTCAAATAATTGCGCGCCGTCTTCCAGCCATTCTAAAACGGCGTGAGAAAGCACAAAATCAAATTGCCGCGCGCCCAAAACATCGGGCATTTGCGTAATTTCACCGCAAATAAAAGTGCATTGTGCGTTTAAAGATTCTTTTTGTGCTTGTTTTTGCGCTTGAGCAAGCAGCCGCTCGGACGCATCAAAAAGCGTCACGCGATGTCCAAAAGCAGCGCACCAAAGTGCCATTTGTCCAGCGCCGGCGCCGATATCCAAAATTTCTAATGGTTTTGGAGTGCGCATAAAAGGCGCCAAATCGCGTTTTAAAACGGCAAGACGAATGCGTCCTTTATTGTTGTAATAAATCTGTTTTAAAAAATGGTCGCCGATTTCTTCAAAATAATGATGATCAGGATTCGTCTCGGTTGGATTGTGTGCTACTACCATGGTTTGTCCCAAAAAAAGCGGCACTAATTGCCGCTCGGTTTTTAAAAAATATTGGAGGAATTATTGTTTTTCTAACGCTTTTGCAAAATGTTCCATCTCTTCTTTCGTAAATCCGCAGGCGGTCATTTTATCGATTGCCAATTTTTCATCGCTTTCTCGCGTTTTTTCATCAGAATTGGACATGACAGTTTTTGCTGATACCTGAAATTCTTTTGCAAAGCACCGACACCCTTCATCTTTTTTAATAATTTGATCACATTGAGCTTTCAAAGATAAGGTCGCGTACTTTTCTATCAAGAAAAAAAGCATTTTTGTGACATTGTCTTCATTTGCTTGAGCAGGATTTATTCCGTCATTTTGAAGGATATGTTTGCCAATTCCGCATATCGCAAAAATCACGGTGATGACTAGCAAGAGTATGAGACTTAGTAAAATTTTTAAGACGCTTCGCAAAAATTTTTTCATCTCAATTCCTAAATTTCCGGCGGCATTGTACGTCAAAAAGAGAAAAAGAAAAGAAACATGAATTACTGAATTTTATGTTGATCATCAAAAGCAACGCTGCTCGGTTCCAAATGAATCATAATTTCGCAAGGCGCATCAAAACAAGCGGCAATCGATTTTTCAACTCGATCATTGATTTTATGCGCATTTTGCAAAGAAATATCATCAGAAAATTCCATATGCATATCAATAATGCGCCACGCGCCGCTTTTGCGCGCGCGCAGCCGATGCACGCCAATATAACCATCAACGCGCGCAATTGCCGCACGAATCATATCCATTTCTGCTTCTGGCAATGCTACGTCCATCAATGCAGAAACCGCATCATAAACAATCTGATAAACCCCATAAAGCATATAAATTCCGATCAAAATCGCTAAAATCGGGTCGGCGATGGCGATATTAAATGCGCTATTTAAAACTAGCGCCAGCAAAACGCCCATTCCGGTTAACGTATCGCTTAAATAATGCAAACTATCGGCGTGCACTGAAGGGGAATCCACTTGTTTTAACACAAAATGTTGATAACGAACCAACGCCAAAGTCGCGCCCAAAGAAATCAGCATCACCACGATACCAATGGTGTTATGCGATAAAGGTTGCGGCGCAAATAATCGCGGTAATGCATTGATAATTAAGAAAAATGATGAACCCGTGATAAACATCGCTTGCGACAATGCTGATAAACTTTCGGCTTTGCCGTGACCGTAATGGTGATTATTATCGGCGCGACACATTGCCAAACGCACCGCAAATAAATTGATCATGCTGGCTAAAATATCGGTTGCCGAATCCATCAAAGAAGCCAGTAAACTCACCGATCCCGATAACCACCACGCCAGCAGTTTGAGCAGCATTAATGTTACTGCTACACAAACTGATGCCGCGCTCGCCCTTTTTAGCAAAACACTTCGATCACTCATTTTATGTTCCATAAAAATTGCTTAGTTATGACGTCTACGGCGGGCAAAAGAAGGCGCTTTTTGGGGGTTGAGATGATGTTTAACGTTTTTCTGCCGCCCGCGTTGATGAAAACCAGCAGGTTTTTGCGCGCGCAATTCGGGAACGGCAACGGATAATTCTTCCAGCGCTTGCGCGTAAACATCACGTTTAAAATGAACCACAAATTCAATTGGTTGCCAATAATTTACCCACTGCCATGCATCAAATTCGGGCGCGCCGTCGCCGTTTAAATCAAAACAAACGTCGTCATCTTTTAATTGCAACAAAAACCATTTTTGTTTTTGTCCAATACATTGAATTTTCCCCGGAAATTTTCGCCGACGAAATCGCACCGGTAAACGATAATGCAGCCATTTTTCCGTTTCCTGCAAAATGTTGACTTGATGCGCTTTCAGTCCTGTTTCTTCAAATAATTCTCGCAGCATCGCATCTTTGCCCGATTCGCCGCCGTGCATGCCGCCTTGAGGAAATTGCCATGCTTCTTGACCTTTGCGTTTTCCTACAAATACTTGTTTTTGCGTATTAAGCAAAACAATGCCCACATTGTAGCGGTAGCCCTGTCCATCAAAGACGTTTTCATCGTAATTCGCATTATCCATATCTATTCTTTTGCTTTAATCCGCCTGCAATATCGCTTTTTTAAAATCAGTTTTTATCTGCTAACGTCCATGGCAAACTCATTCCGGCGGATAAAGGAACCAGTTCGCCCTCACCATAGCTAAGAACATCAGGAACAATACATTCTTGCCGTTGCAGACAAATGCTGCCGTTATTATAAGGTAAGCCGTAATAATCTGCGCCGAATCGGCAGGCAAAATCGTGTAAACGCGGCAAAGCGCCGGCGCGTTCAAAAATCGTGGCATATAAAGCCGGCGCGTGAAAAGCGCTATAACACCCTGCGCAACCACAACTACATTCTTTTTGCGTGCGCAAATGCGGCGCGCTGTCAGTTCCTAAGAAAAACCGCGGATCACCGCTGATTGCGGCTTCTAATAAACGTTTGCGGTCGCGTTCGGTTTTTAAAATCGGTAAACAATAATAATGCGGTTTTAAACCGCCAACGAGTAATTGATTACGGTTATAAAGTAAATGCTGCGGCGTAATGGTTGCGGCAAGATTACATGCGGCATGCATCACATAATCCACCGCCGCGGCGGTCGTAATATGTTCTAACACCATTTTCAATTGTGGAAAATCGCGGCGCAACGGCTCAAGCACGCGATCAATAAATACCGCTTCACGATCAAAAATATCAATATCATCATCGGTCACTTCGCCATGAATTAACAGTAATAATCCCGCTTTTTGCATCGCTTCCAATAACGGATAAAACGCATGAATTTGGGCAATACCTTGCGCGGAATGCGTGGTCGCGCCTTTGGGGTACCATTTAACGGCAACCACGCCCGCGTTTTTCGCCTGCTGGATACTGTCAATTGTTAAATTTGCGCTTAAATATAACGTCATCAACGGCGTAAATTCACTTTCTGGAGGAAGATGCGCTTCAATTCGGCGGCGATACTGCTCAACGGCAGAAATCGTATCAATAGCGGGCACCAAATTCGGCATGATAACCGCGCGTCCTGCCCACGCCGCAATATCGCGCACTGTCCGCGTTAAAAAAACGTTATCGCGAACATGGGTGTGCATGTCGTCAAAACGCGGTAATACTAATGTTTGCATGATCTTCTCCTTTAAATGTGGTGGTTAATAGCGTTTTGCGGGGCGCTGAATGCGCGTTAGTTGATGAGGAAAAAAGCGCGGTTTATTCCCAAAATTCAAGGCGGCGCAATTTTATCACTTCAACAACAAAACCGTGAGAAGAGACGTTTTTATAAAACGATGGTTGTAGGTTAAAAAGCGTGAATTTATCTTGCAATGCTTTTGCGCGTCCCCATAATAAGAACAATTTATTTTTGGATACGGCAATGAGTACTTCCTCACAAAATGACCTTTTATTAGCGCCATCAGCACAAAAATCAGACGTTGCACAACCCGATCTTTTTGAAGTGGTTTTGCATAATGATGATTACACCACCATGGATTTTGTGATTGAGGTCATTTGTCGCTTTTTTTATCAAACGGCAGAAGTAGCAGAAAAATTGATGCTTAAAGTTCATTTTGAAGGTTCGGCGGTGGTGGGCATTTTCCCGCGCGATATTGCCGAAACCAAAGCGCGTCAAGTGATTGCTTACGCTCGTGAAAAAGGACACCCGCTGATGTGTAGTATCCGCCCACAATAATTGGAGAATAATATGCTGTCCCCTACTCTTGATCAGGCTATTGATCGGGCTTTTCGTAACGCGCAGCAGGCGCGATATGAATTTTTAACGCTCGAACATTTGCTGCTCTCGCTTTTAGAAGAACAAAGCGTTATCGATGCGATTTTAAACCTCGGCGGCGATATTGCGGCGCTGCGTGAACAGATTAATGTGTATTTAGAAGAACATTGCCCTAAATTTTCCCGCGAGCAAAGCGAAGGCAATACGCAACCTACTTTAGCGTTCCAGCGCATGATTCAACGCGCCGTTTTGCATGCCAGAAATGCCGGTCGTGAAGAAGTCAGCTGTTTAAATGCGCTGGTTGCCATCGTGTCAGAGCGCGATTCATATGCCGCCTTTTTTTTGCGTAAACAAGAAATTTCACGATTAGATTTAGTAACTTATATCGCGCATTTAGATGAAGCGTCCGTGCCAGAAACCGAAACGCAGCACAATAAAAATACGCAAACGGCGGGCAAACAAAAATCTGCAATCGAAGAATTTACCATCAATTTAAATGAAAGGGTTCAACAAGGAAAAATCGATCCGTTGATTGGACGGCAAAAAGAACTCAAACGGCTCACGCAAACATTATGCCGGCGGCGGAAAAACAATCCCATTTTAGTGGGTGAAGCCGGCGTGGGTAAAACGGCAATCGCCGAAGGTTTAGCACGCGCCATCGTCAATAAAGAAGCGCCAGAAATTTTAAATGATGCCGTTATTTATAGTTTGGATATGGGCAGTTTGCTCGCCGGCACAAAATACCGCGGTGATTTTGAAAATCGGATCAAAGCGTTATTAAAAGAATTATTGCAATTAGAAAACGCCATTTTATTTGTTGATGAAATTCATACCATCATCGGCGCCGGCGCCACCACCGGCAGCACGATGGACGCGTCAAATCTCATCAAACCCGCGCTGGCAAATGGAGATTTGCGCTGCATCGGCGCCACCACCGATCAAGAATTCCGACAAATTTTTGAAAAAGATCACGCGCTCGCGCGGCGTTTTCAGCGGATTGATGTTGCCGAACCGTCTTTAGACGATTCCATCGCGATTTTAAAAGGTTTGCGCAAACGTTATGAAGAATTTCATGAAATTCAGTATCTTGATGAAGCGCTGGAGGCGGCGGTTAAGTTATCCGATCGGTATATCAATGATCGCAATTTACCTGATAAAGCTATTGATTTAATTGACGAAATCGGCGCGAAAATGCGCATTTTGCCGGCAGAACAACAATCAAAAGAAATCACGGCTTTGATGATTGAACAACTCGTTGCTACCGTGGCGAAAATTCCGGAAAAAAGCGTTTCCAACGATGATCGCAATGTTTTGAAAACCTTAGAGCGCGATTTAAAAACGGTGGTTTTTGGTCAAGATGAAGCCATTCATGCTTTATCCGTGGCAATTAAATTGAGCCGCGCGGGTTTGCGTGAAAAAGAAAAGCCGATCGCCAGCTTTTTGTTTACGGGACCAACTGGCGTGGGCAAAACGGAAGTTTGCCGACAATTGGCGCATGTGATGGGCATTAAATTGCTGCGTTTTGATATGAGTGAATATATGGAATCGCATACGGTTTCGCGACTGATCGGCGCGCCTCCAGGTTATGTTGGTTATGAACAAGCGGGCATTTTGACGGAAAAAATTTTGAAAAATCCGCATGCCGTGCTGTTGATGGACGAAATCGAAAAAGCGCACCCCGATATCATGAATATTTTGTTGCAAGTGATGGATCACGGCGTGTTAACCGATGCCAACGGTCGCGAGGTGAATTGCCGTAATTTAGTCGTGATTTTAACCAGTAACGTGGGCGCATTTGAATTGGAGAAAAACCGCATTGGTTTTGGTCATGTTGATGACAACGTTCACGCGAAAACGCAATCAGAAACTGCGGTGAAACGTTATTTCTCTCCCGAATTTCGCAATCGTTTAGACGCCATTATTCCCTTTTCGCCGCTTAGCGAAGAAACCATTCGTCATGTTGTTGATAAATTTATTATTGAATTGGAGCAACAATTAGAAGAAAAACAAGTGACAATTACTCTTTCTGAAGAATCCAAAAATTGGCTCGCGCAACACGGTTACGACGCCAAAATGGGCGCGCGACCTATGGCGCGGACGATTCAAAAATATATTAAAGAGCCGTTGGCAGAACATTTGTTATTTGGAAAGTTGGCAAATGGCGGTCATGTCAGCGTATTAATTGCCAATGATGTTCCGGTATTAGAAGTGGAAGCGCAATGTCAAGAATCGGAATTAAATATTGATAGTGCGTTGTATCAATAATTGCGCAAAAAAAAGCCCGCATGATGCGGACTTTTTGAGCGTTTAAGAAAGCGTGTATCCCAAAATAAGCAGCGTTACAGCGGCGAGTGCGGCGCCTAATAAAGCGTACGGCAATTGAGTAAACGCGTGTTGCATCGGTGTACACCCCGAACCCTGCGAAGCTAACAATGAGGAATCGCTGAAAAAACAAGCGTGGCTGCCAAAAGAAGAAGCAGAAAGCAAAGCGCCGACTACTAACGGCATTGGCGTTCCTAATTGTTGCGCAATCGGCACCACAATCGGAATGGTAATAACGAATACGCCCCAGCTGGATCCGGTTGAAAAAACGACGATGCCCATCGCGATAAAAATAATTATCGGGAAGGTTTGAGCGCTGACGTACGGCATCGCGGCTTCAATCACAAATTTAGTCATGCCCAATTCGTCGTTCACGCCTTTTAAAAAGTAACCAGCAATCACTGCTGCCAGCGGATACATCATAATTTTGAAGCCGTGAAATAATGACTCAACTTGTTCTTCAAAGGTTAATAATCCTTGCAACCAAAACCATGCAATAGTCACCGCGCAGGTTAAAATCACACCGCGCAATAAATCAATTTCAAAATAAACCGTTGCCGCTACTAATAAAATCATCGGGAAAATAAAATTCCACAAACGCCGCCGATAACTGATTTGAATGAGCGCGCGGTTATCTTCTACTAAATCAGAAGCATGAAAACCATCTGGAATGGGTTTTCCGGCTTTAGCGCGCGCTTCGGCAGCTTTCATTGGACCAAAATCGCCGATAACGTCCGCGGCAACTAAAGCGACGATAATAAGCGCTATCCATGCATAAACCATGTAGGGAATGCTTTTAATGTACATCGCAATGCCCTGCCCTTTTTCAACGGCGCCCGCTTCTTCTAACAATCCGGCAAAATAAACCGCCCACGTTGATACCGGCACGATTACGCAAGTTGGCGCCGCGGTGGAGTCGATAATGTAGGCTAATTTTTCGCGAGAAACTTTATAGTAATCCGTGAGTTTTTTAACAGAATTGGAAACGGCGAGGCAGTTTAAATAGTCGTCAATAAAAATCACGATGCCCACGGCAACGGTTGCCAATAATGATTGCCGCCGACTTTTAACTACATTGGTTAAAAATTGAGTAAAACCGTTTGAGCTGCCGCTGATTTCTAAAATGCGAATAAAACCACCCATCAAACCGCATACTAAAATCACCCAAACAATGGTGGCATTTCCAAAAATCGCTGAAATTTGGCTGGCAAACGGCGTAATTAAATTGCTGGGATCGAGCATGATCAATCCGGCAACGCCGCCGGTAATCATCGATTCAAACGGGCGACGCGTAATAATCGCCACGAATAAAACGAGCAATGTGGGCAATAACGACCAAATCCCCCAACTTTCCCCTGAAACATGGCTTTTGGCGAGCCACAAAAATAATGAAAAAATGACCAATACCAAAGCCACGGTGGAAAATTTACGATAAACGCGATACCGCCACCGAATTGCCTGATACAGATTTGCCATGTCAACTCCTTGCGCAGATTAACTCAAAAACTTCATAAAAAATGAAAGAAACCCTTTATGGTGCAAAAAAAAGGCTGCATATTAAACATGAATTCTTTGAAAGATGCTATACCTATGATGTTAAAAATTTTTATGACGATTTTTTCCGCGTTTTGAAGAAAAAATTCGGTTAGAATTTCCTCTTTTCAAAGAACAGGCAGAGCGATGACACAACCCTTAATTGGCATTATTTGTTGCCACAAAACATTAGCAAATTACGGCATTCAAGAAGCGCATGACAGCTACATTAACGCCATCGTTGAAGCCGGCGGCATTCCCATTTTATTGCCGCAACAACTCAATCATTGCGCGCAGCGGGATCAGTTATTTGCGCAATTAGACGGCATTTTATTAACGGGTAGCGCCAGTAACGTCAGTCCTTTTCATTATCACGCAACCCACGCCGAACCCCATTCTGATTTAGGGCGTGACACCTTAAGTTTTCATCTTTTAGCTTATGCAAGAGATCATGATTTGCCGCTTTTAGCGATTTGCCGCGGGCATCAGGAAATGAACGTTTTTTTTGGCGGCACGTTAACGCCCGATTGGCGCAAAAAAGAACAATATTATTTGCCGCATTTAGAAAATGAAACCGATCCTTTGGCGGTGCAATATCAAGAAGTGCATGATATTTGCATTCATCGCGGCGGCATTTTGGCGGATTTCGGTACCACTGCCATGGTCAATTCGCTGCATCAACAAGCCATTGATAAACTGGCGCCGGCGCTTTTTTTAGAAGCCAGTGCGAGCGACGGCATGATGGAAGCGATCAGTTTGCCGGAACATCGTTTTATGTTGGGCGTGCAATGGCACCCAGAATTCAATAGCGGCGTTCGTTTGCTATCGCGTTATATTTTTGAACGCTTTTTTGCCGCGATACAAAATCGTTAATCTATTGTTTTAAATAATTTTATGGCGTCAATTGCTTGGCGCCATTTTGTTTTTTACGATAAAAGTCCCGCGCATTGCCACGCCAACAATTCGTCGCGACTCACAGCAAAAACGCCCTCGCCGCCGCGTTCAAAATCCACCCAATCAAAACCAATTTCCGGATAAGCTTGTTCCAAATTTTGCCAACTCATGCCCACTTCTAAAATCAAAACGCCGTTATCATTTAAATAATGCGCCGCTTGCGACAAAATTCGCCGCGTCAAATCCAAACCATCAGCGCCGGAAACCAAAGCTTGCCGCGGCTCGTGGTAATATTCCGCAGCAATCGTTGTCATCTCTTCTGCTTCAACATAAGGCGGATTGCATAAAATCCAATCAAAAGTACCGGTGACGGCAGTAAAAATATCGCTTTGAACGATTTCCACGCCGTCATCTTCCATCGCCGCGCGCTGCAGATTAATGGCTGCGACCGCAAGCGCTTGTTCGTCAATATCGGCTAACACCACTTCGGCGTCGGGATAATGATATTTCGCTAAAATGCCGATGCAGCCGCTGCCGCAACATAAATCCAAAATCCGTTCGGGATCATCGCCTTGCCAATAAGGCGCCAGCCCGCGATCGATGAGTTCGGCAATCGGCGAACGCGGAATAAGTGCGCGTTCATCAATATAAAATTCATAACCGCCGTATAACGTGCGCTGCGTTAAATAGGGCACGGGCAAACGTTCTTCAATGCGGCGCCGAAAAGCATCAGCTAATAATGCGCATTCTTTATCGGTTAAATGCGCGCCCCAATAAGAAGCATCTAAACTAAAAGGAAGCTGCAAAATGCCGAGCACGAGCGCGGCGGCTTCATCTAAAGGATTATCCGTGCCGTGACCAAAAAAAAGCGATTGCCGTGCAAATTCGCTGGCGCCGTAGCGAATCCAGTCAACGATGGTTTTAAGATTTTTCATTATTTTTCCTTATTTAATTCAATATATTATCTATTAATCTACCCAATTTTTTCGGTGCGCCGTTTGAATAGGGAGCAGCACCGAAAATAAGGGTTTTCTGTTACAATTACTTGCCTTTTTCTACGAGTAACGGAATGCAAGAACGTTTTTTTTGGCTCATTGTTTTTGTGATGAGCGGCTTTTTATTATATTTACTTAGCCCAGTTTTAACGCCTTTTTTGTTTGCTGCCGTGTTGGCATATTTGGGCGATCCTTTGGTTGATCGAATCGAAGCTTGCAAAATTCCGCGTTTGTGGGCGGTGGTAACGCTTTTTGCTTTGCTGCTGATTGGTTTTGCCGTTATCGTGTTGGTGATTATTCCGATGATTGATCAACAAGTCGACCAAATCAGCGGGCGCGTTCCTAATTATCTCAATCACGTGCAAAAAGTGATGACGCCGACCATTCAAAAATTATTCGATATCAGTCCAGAAACGATTAACGCCGATAATGCACAAAAGTTTTTACAAGACAACATTAAAAGCGCATCGGCAGTATTAAATGGTTTATTCAGTTCTTTGAAAAAGCCCGCGCGTGCGGTGATAACGGGCGTTATGTATCTTTTTTTAATTCCCGTTGTTACTTTTTATCTTTTGCGCGATTGGGATAAATTGCTTGCTAAATTTCAAGCATTATTGCCGAGAAAGTATCACGACGATATTTGTCTGCTCGCGCGAAGATCGGACGAAGTTTTGGGCGGTTTTTTGCGCGGACAGTTTATTGTTATGTGTTGTTTGGGCATTATTTATGCCATTGGTTTATCGATTGTGGGTCTTGATTTAGGCATTCTCATCGGATTTTTTTCCGGTTTGGTGAGTTTTGTGCCGTATTTGGGATTGGTCGTTGGCATGAGTATTTCGGCGCTGGTTGCTTTGATTCAATTTCAAGATTGGTTGCATCTTTTTGCTATTGCTGCCGTTTTTATTTGTGGACAAATGATGGAAGGCATGTTTTTAACGCCCAAATTTGTCGGCGATCGAACCGGACTCCACCCCGTAGCCGTATTATTTGCCGTACTCACCGGCGGTCAATTTTTTGGCTTTATGGGCGTATTATTAGCATTGCCGTGCGCTGCCGTGATCAATGTTTTTTTAATTTCCATGAAAGAACATTATCTCAAAAGCGACGTTTATCAACGAAAGGATTCAAGCTTATGATGACCACTAAACAACCATCACCCTCATTTATTCAATGCATTAAAAACAAGGAACGCTCATGAACAATCCCGCTTTTCGCCATTTTTTATTTGCGATTACTCCCGTATTATTGTTAACCGCGTGCAGCAGCGCCGTTGATGAACAAGGTTATGCGCACGATCCTTTAGAACCCGTTAACCGCAAAGTATTTGCTTTTAATGAAACCGTGGATAAAGCCGTATTAAAACCCGTTGCTAAAGGTTATGAAACCGTAGTTCCGCAGCCGATTCGCAAAAGTATCCACAATTTTTTCAGCAATATTGACGACGTGCGCTCTTTGGGCAACGCCGTTTTGCAATTAGACGGACAAGCAACCGCCGGCATCACCGCCCGCGTTATTAATAATACGGTATACGGTTTGGGTGGCATTTTTGACGTCGCTACGCCAATGGGCAATCCCAAAATTAACCGCGATTTTGGCGGAACACTCGCGCATTATGGCGTGCCGTCAGGACCTTATTTAGTTTTACCTTTATTCGGGCCCTCCACCGTTCGCGATGCCGTCAGCAAAATCCCCGATCATTACATGACGCTCGTTACCTACGTTGAAAACGACAAACTCTATTGGACGATGATTGGCAGCGATACCATTCAAAAACGCGCCGCATTATTACCCATGGAAAAACAAATCTCCGGCGCGGCAACTGATCGTTACACGATGATACGCGATACATGGTTACAACATCGTTGGGGACAATTAGGCACGCCAATCAAAGCGTTAGAAAACAATGAAGATGTTGACGCCCTTTTTGCGCCCGAAACCAGCGAGTAATCGTCTTTGAGTAAATTAAGCCACCAACAACAACGACGCATTCACAATCACCGTCAAAATAAATTAGCCGCCGGCGACCGCGCCGATGCTGCGTTAGTCGTTGCGCATTTGGGCTATCAATTAATTGTTGACGACCACGGCGAAATACTCGCTGCCGATTGGCGGCAAAAACTCGGCGCCATCGCCGTTAACGACCGCGTTTTAATCACCCGCGATCAACCGCAACACGCCATCGTAGAAGGCATTTATCCGCGCGAAAAAACGTTATACAAACAACACGCTGGAAAACTAAAACCCGTTGCCAGCAACATCGATCAATTGCTAATTACGTTTGCGCCCGTGCCCGATTGGCAAAATGCTTTGCTCGACCGTTTTCTCGTTGCCGCGCATCAAGCGCATATTGAGCCGGCTTTTTTTTGCAATAAAAGCGATTTGTTCGATGCTCAAACCTTTGCTGCTGCCGAAAATCGGCTGGCAATTTATCATCAGCTGGGCTACCGCGTGTTTTACGGCAGTATTTATCAAAAAACCGGACTCGAAGAACTCACACATTGGCTTTCGGGGCGACAAACCGTTATTTGCGGGCAATCAGGCGTGGGAAAATCCAGCTTCATTCACTATTTAATGCCCGATATTGACGTTTGGACGCAAGCCGTTTCTGCCGCCAGAGGTTTTGGTCAACATACCACGCGAAACGCGCGCCGTTATCCGCTTGATGCTCATACGGCAATTATCGATACGCCCGGCGTACGCGGATTTTCGCTCACTCATTTGCAACATTCTGAAGTCGTATCCGGTTTTCCAGAAATTCATCAGTATACGCACGAATGCCGTTTTAACGATTGCAGCCATCAGCACGAACCTGATTGTGGCGTGCAGCGCGCGCTGGAACGCGGCGATATTTCTCTGGAACGTTTTAACAGCATGATGCAAATATGCGCCGAACGCGAAGTATAACACTCTAAAATTAATGAAATTTTTATGAATTTAAACAATTATCGCGACCGCGTCGAACACGCTTTGGAACGCGCGTTGCCGCATGATGAAAGCCTACTGACAAAAGCCATGCGCTACAGCACATTAAACGCCGGCAAACGTTTGCGGGCGGCATTGATTTATGCCGTTGCAGAAGATTTTTCTTTGCCGTTGTCGCTGGTTGATAACGCCGCCTGCGCGCTTGAATGCATTCATGCTTATTCGCTGATTCATGATGATTTGCCGGCGATGGATAATGATGATTTGCGCCGCGGTAAAGCCAGTTGTCATAAAGCTTTCGATGAGGCAACCGCGATTTTAGCCGGCGATGCGCTTAATACGTTGGCGTTTGCATTATTGGCGCGCGATGAAAAAAATGGTTTGGCGCAAATTCGTTGTTTGAGCGCTGCTGCGGGCGCGATGGTGTGCGGACAAAGTTTGGATATGATTTATACCGGCACCGCAATTGACGTGCAAAAATTGCAAATCATTCATCAAAAAAAAACCGGCGCCCTCCTCACCGCCGCGTTGCATTTGGGCGCGCTGCCGTCGCCGGATTACGCGCATTATCAAACGCAATTAACCGCGATTGGCGAACATATCGGCATCGCCTATCAAATTATCGATGATATGCTCGATGCCACCAGCGACAGCCAAACATTGGGCAAAACCGCCGGCAAAGATGCGCAGCAATTAAAAAATACCTATATGAACTTTTTTTCGCCGGCAAACATTCAATCTCTAATCGCGCATCATGAACAATGCACGCGGCAGCAATTAAATGCTTTGCCCAATTGCGGGCAACAATTAAGCGCGGTGATCGATTTAATTTTTCATCGGCAACAATAACGTCATTATTGATTGAGGAACTTTTTTGAACGCTTCATTTTCTGCTCGTTTGATTTCGTGGCAACGCACTTTTGGGCGGCATGAGTTGCCGTGGCAAAACTGCAATCCTTATCACGTTTGGTTGTCTGAAATTATGTTGCAACAAACGCAAGTTGTCACCGTAATTCCTTATTTTCAACGTTTTATCGCGCGTTTTCCCGATATTGACACTTTGGCAGCGGCGCCGGAAGAAGAAGTATTATTTTTGTGGCGCGGATTGGGTTATTACGCTCGCGCGCGCAATTTGCATGCCGCGGCGCAATACGTTGTTCATCAATTAAACGGTCAATTGCCTAACACGCGCGCGCAATTAGAACAATTAAAAGGCGTGGGACGTTCAACGGCAGCGGCAATTTGTGTTTTTGCGTTTGGAAAAAAAGAAGCGATTTGTGACGGCAACGTGCGCCGCGTGTTAACGCGTCATCACGGTATTTTGGATTTTATTGAAGCGCCCAAAACGCAGCAGCAATTATGGACGCTGGCGGAAGCTTTATTGCCTGATGCTGCCGACGATTTGCGCAGTTATACGCAAGGTTTAATGGATTTGGGTAGTTTGATTTGTACGCGTGCGCGCCCAAAATGCGCAGATTGTCCGGTAAAAACCGATTGTTATGCGTTAAAAAATCAACAACAAATGCAGTTGCCGCGGCGTAAACCGAAAAAAGCGCCGCCCGCGCGGAATGGTTATTTTGTGTTATGTCGCAATGATGACGGTGAAATTTATTTGCAAAAACGCGCCCGTCGTGGCATTTGGGGCGGATTATGGTCGCTACCGTGGTTTGAAACGGAGCATGAGGCGAAAATGTGGATTGCGGCGCAGGGATTTTCGTGGCAATCGTCGTCGGATTCGCCCGTGATGATGCACCGTTTTACGCATTTTCATTTATCCATGTATTTACTCACTGCGCAAACAACGCAAAAATCCACGGATTTTTATGCGCCCGATGCCGTCGCTCAAATGGCATTACCGGCGCCGTTGATGACTTTATTGAACGCAGAAAACGATCCACAAAAGCCGTTATTTTCCTGATCGTTTGCCGTCGGTAGCCGTTATAATCGGACGATTTTTTATAAAACACGAAGAAATGAATTCACCTTTTGCTTTACTCGATAACATTTGCGAAGAGCGCGCGCGGCATTATCATCATTTTCATCATCGCGATACGCTCACCGCCGAACAACTCGATCAATTAGACGCGCTTTTATATCAAGGTTGGCAGCAAGGATTGCATTGCACTTTGAGAATTCCTTATGAATTGGGTTTAGCGCTTTATCGTCTGCCCACAAAACCCGCCGCGCTCGCCATTGATTGGTATCAAGATTGCCATATGCTGACGCGCCAGCAAATTCCCGATTTATTAAACGAAGCGATTAACCGTTTGGATAATCCTTTGCAAGGTATGTTTATTGATGCGCATTATTCCGTTTCTGAAGACGATTATCGGGATTTTATTGACCGCATTCATCAGCATATTTTGGCAGGCGATGTGTATCAAATTAATTTCACGTTGGAACGCACGGCGCATTTTACCGGTGATCCGCTATTGCTTTATCAACGGTTGCGTCAACGTCAACCCGTGCCGTATGCCGCATTGATGTATCACCCTGATGATGGTTATACCTTGTGTTTATCGCCGGAATGTTTTTTAACCATTCACGGTCGAGAAATTACCACCGAACCCATGAAAGGAACATTGGCAAAACCTGCCGCCGCTGCCGATGTTGCCGCCGCTAAAAATGCATTAGCGCATGACGAAAAAAACCGCGCCGAAAACGCAATGATCGTGGATTTATTGCGCAATGATTTATCTAAAATCGCTGAACCGTTTGGCGTACGCGTAGAAAATCCGTTTCACGTTGCGGCGTTTGGCAGCGTGTTGCAAATGACGACCAAAATCCGCGCGAAAATGAGTTACGGCTGCGGTTTAAGCGATATTATTCGCGCTACTTTTCCCTGCGGCTCGATTACCGGCGCACCCAAAAAAATGGCAATGCACATCATCGATCAATTAGAAAACCGCCCGCGCGGCATTTATACCGGCAGCATTGGTTATGTTGAACCGCTGGCAAATGGACGCATTCACAGCGTGTTAAACGTCGCCATTCGTACGCTTACCATTCAAAACCAAATCGCGCGGTTTGGCGTTGGCGGCGGCATCACGATTGACAGCAGCGCCGAAGGCGAATATGAAGAATGCCGCGTGAAAACCCGTTTTTTAAATTTACCGCCGGAAATCAATTTATTTGAAACGTTGCGCGTGGAATCGGGGAACGTTTTGCGGCTGGACGCTCATTTGCAGCGTTTAAAAAACAGCGCCGCCGCGCTTTCTTTGCCGACGGTGGATATCGTAAAACTCAAAGAACGTTTGCAACGTTTAGCCGCGCAACAAGATGACGCGCCGCAACGTTTAAAAATCACATTAAGCAAAGCAAAATTATCGGTAAACATTGATCCGCTGCCGCAAAAAGCGCCGGCACCGCGCTGCTTGCTTTATCCTGACGCGTTGCCTGATGAAGATATTTTGCGTTGTTATAAAACCAGTTACCGCGGCATTTTCGATGCGGCGTGGCAGTTTGCGGTGAAAAATCACGCGTTTGATGCTTTATTTTTCAATCAAAGCGGTTTTTTATTGGAAGGCGGACGCAGCAACGTTTTTTTATGTATTGATCATCAATGGTATACGCCGCCGCTTCAACTTCATATTCTCGCCGGCGTGATGCGGCAAACGATTTTAGAACAACCCGAACTCATCGGCGCCGAGCGCATTTTGCAGGAAAAACTTACCGCTTTCGATGTGCAACGCGCGGAAAAAATTATTTTAACCAATAGTTTGCGCGGCATTATTCCTGTAACTTTGATCGATGTAACATAAATGCCGCGTTATGACGATTGAGCGCTTATTGCTTGAAAAATATCAATAATGATCGTGGGCGAGTTGATCGACTAACTGCGCTAATTCTTCTGCACAACGTTGACGTTGCAAGCGTGAGGCGATGATTAATGCTTGCAATTCTTTTGCCGCGCGATTGAAATCGTCATTAATAATGATGTAATCAAAATCCACATAATGCGCAATTTGCGCGTTTGCTTCTTGCATGCGTTGTTGCACAATTTCCGAACGATCTTGACCACGATTGGTTAAACGCTCGTTTAACGCTGCCAAAGATGGCGGCAATAAAAAAACACTCGTTACATCAGCGCGTTTTGCTTGCACTTGCTGCGCTCCCTGCCAATCGATCGATAAAATCACATCATAACCTTGCGCTAATAATCGATCGACTTGCTGCGCGGAGGTGCCGTACGAATTATGAAACACTTCCGCGCATTCTAAAAAATCGCCTTGCGCGCGCATGGCGGCAAACGTTTCTTTGGTCACAAAATAATAATGCGTTCCTTCAATTTCGCCGTTGCGTTGTTCGCGCGTGGTATGCGAAACGGATTCGATCACTTTTGGCAATTGACGGCAGGTTTCGGCGATGAGTGATGTTTTACCGCCGCCCGATGGCGCGGCAACAATCCAAAGCTGACCTTTCATATAAATTCCTTGAAATAGGGAAAAAAGTGGCGCTACTTTACCGATTTTTCATTTTTTTTGCACCAATTCCCGTTTTTTAGATAAAAAAATCAGCAATTTTGTACTTGATAATAATTCTCAATAAGAATAAAATTCTCCCCCTACTAACTTTATCTACTGGAGAAAAATATGAAAAAATCATTTCTTAACTCAATGATGGTACTCATTTTGACGTTTTTTTGCTCGGCAGCGATGGCGCAAAAATTCACTGTTGTAAGCACATTCACCGTCATTGCTGATATTGCTCAAAATATTGCTGGTGAACACGCTGATGTTTTTTCTATTACTAAAGCTGGCGCTGAAATCCACGATTACGAACCTACGCCTCATGATTTGGTTACCGCCCAAAAAGCGCAACTTTTATTACATAATGGATTGCAACTAGAACGTTGGTTTGAGCGTTTTCATCAATCATTAAAAAATGTGCCAGCAGTAACAGTCAGTGCGGGGGTAGTACCCATTCCTATTGAAGGTGATTCTGGCATTCCTAATCCACATGCATGGATGTCGATCGATAATGCTTTGATTTATGTTGATAATATCACTCAAGCACTGCAAAAATATGATCCTGAACACGCCAATGATTACGCTGAAAATGCACGGCGTTACAAAGAAAAAATTCAAGCGCTTGATACGCATCTTCAGCAAGCTTTTGCCAAAATTCCGGAACAACAACGTTGGTTAGTAACCACAGAAGGCGCTTTTTCCTATTTAGCACGCGATTATCACCTTCGTGAAGCCTATGTGTGGCCGGTTAACTCTGAGCAAGAAGGCACTCCACAACAAATTGCCGATTTAATAGCAACTGTACGAAAACATCAAATTCCTGTCGTATTTAGCGAAAGTACCCTGTCAGATAAACATGCAAAAGTTGTTGCTAAGGAAACTGGTGCTCAATATGGCGGCGTTTTATACGTTGATTCACTTTCTACTGCTGATGGCGCGGTACCTACTTATTTAGATTTATTGAAAGTAACTACCGATACAATAATCAGCGGTTTTGAATCTGCACTCAATAAAAACGCTAAGTAAAATGAATACGCCACCAAAATTAACCGTTATCGATTTAAGCGTTATCTATCGCAATGGACATCAAGCACTGGAAGAAATTTCTTTTGAATTAAGTGGTGGTTGCGTTTGCGCATTGATCGGCGTTAACGGTTCTGGAAAATCGACCTTATTTAACAGTATGATGGGAATCATAAAACCACAAAATGGTTGTGTTCGTATCAATGAATTATCCGTTCACCGTGCAATTTCTAAAAATTTATTGGCATATGTACCGCAAACGGAACAAATTGATTGGCATTTTCCTATTTTGGTGCGCGATGTTGTGATGCAGGGACGTTTTGGACATATGGGATTTTTCCGCCGTCCGCGTTCAATTGATCGCAAAATTGTGGCAGATGCTTTAGAAAAATTAGCCATTAATGATTTAAGTGATCGTCAAATTGGTGAACTTTCTGGCGGACAGAAAAAACGCGTTTTTTTAGCCCGCGCGCTCGCGCAACAAAGCCCCATTATTTTATTGGACGAACCTTTTACCGGCGTTGATGTCACTACAGAAACGGCAATCATGCAATTATTGCGGCAATTGCGCGCAAATGGTCATTTGATTATCGTATCAACGCATAATTTGGGCAGTGTGCCCGATTATTGCGATCAGGTTTTAATGATTAATCGCCGCTTAATCGTTGCGGGTGAAACAAAGCTTTATTTTACGCAAGAATATCTCGCTCAAACTTTTGGCGGTATTTTAAAAAATGTACATCTTTCGCAGCCATCAGGTTTACCGGTCACCATTATTTCCGATGATGAACGCGCCGCGATTTTTTATGGCAAACGCGCCATTATTCAAACGCAGGAACAAGAAAAATGATCAATCTGCTTGAACCATTTCAGTTTTCTTATATGAATACGGCGATGATTGCCGCAACCATTGTGGGCATTTTGTGTGCGGTTTTATCGGTTTATTTAATTTTAAAAGGCTGGTCATTGATAGGCGATGCTTTGTCGCACGCTGTAGTGCCGGGCGTCGCCACCGCTTATTGTTTTCAATTACCGTATTTATTAAGTGCGTTGATTGCGGCGGTGTGCGCCGCTTTAACAATGTTGTTACTTAAAACGCGCAGCCACGTTTATAGCGATGCCATTATCGCTTTTGTTTTATCGCTATTTTTCGCACTTGGTTTATTGATTATTTCCATTAATCCTACAGCCATTAGTTTAGACGCGATCATTTACGGGCAGATTTTAACGATTTCTTCGGAAGATTTATGGCAATTATTGTGCATTTCCAGCGTTAGTTTGTGTGTTATTGCTTTGAAATGGCAAGATTTTATGCTGATTTTCTTTGATGAAACTCAAGCGTTTATTTGTGGTTTAAATTGCCGTTTGCTGCGCTTACTCTTTTTTATATTGCTGACAATATCAGTTGTTATTTCTCTTCAGGCAGTTGGTGCACTTTTAGTAACCGCGCTGATGATTACGCCGGCAGCAACAGCATATTTGTGTAGTCGTCGTTTTGGAATTGTATTGATATTTTCAGCGATTATTGGCGGTTTGAGCGGTTTTTTAGGCAGTTATTTAAGTTACTTTTTGCACAGCGCCACTGCGCCTTTAATCGTCGTCATTCAAACTCTATTTTTTGTTTTGATTTTTTTATTTACAGCTCAACGTGATTTTGTTGTGCGCCGGACGCAATAAATCAGGAAAAGATGATGTTTGATAATGCTTTTTTTCTACCGCTGACCTACCCTTTTATGCAACAGGCTTTATTGATTGCTTTGTTTATCAGTAGTAGTTGCGCGCTCCTTTCGTGTTATTTGGTATTACGTGGTTGGTCGATGTTAGGCGATGCGATGGCGCATGCCATGACTTTAGGCGTTGTTATTGCAATATTAATTGGCATTCCTATCAGTATTGGTGCTTTAGGAGCGGCGTTATTATGCGTTGTTTCAACAGATGCGTTGGATCAACAAACGCATTTACCCGCGGACAGTCTGCTCGGCATAGTTTTTTCCGGCATGATGGCATTGGGCATGCTGCTTTACAGTATTTTTCAACCTGCCGAACCGTTAAGCAAAATATTATTTGGCAATATTTTAGGCATTCAAGCGATAGATTTTTGGCAAACGCTGCTGATAAGCATTGCCGTCATCATCGTTATTTTATTGAAATGGAAAGATTTTTTATTATATGTTTTTGATGAAAATCATGCCCATATCAGTGGGTTATCGCGGCAGCATTTGCGTTATACCTTATTAGTTTTAGTGGCATTAACTGCTGTGGCGGCAATGCAAGCGGTTGGCGTTATTTTAATCGTTGCGATGCTGGTTGCGCCGGGGATAACGGGGCAAATGTGTTGCCGCCGGTTTTCAATGATGTTGATAGTTGCTGTTTTTTCGGCAATTTTAGCGAGTTTCAGCGGATTATTAGCCAGTTTTTATTGGAACGCTTCGCCGGCAGCCTGCATTGTTTTAAGCCAAGGCATCATTTTCATGAGTGCGTGCATTTATCGCGCGATGAGATAGTTATAAACGGTTTTTTTATGAGCGGCGCAATGTTTAGCCAGCAACGCGGCAATCGTTTTACTACTCAATCCCGCTTCTGCTAAATCATCGGCTAATGTTTGCCAATGCTCCGCGGTTTTTTGTTCGGTATCGCCGGCGAGCAATAAAACAAATTCCCCTTTTTCGTGTTGTTTATCAGCGTTTAACCATGAAGGCGCATCAGCGACAGTTGTTGAAACGATTTGTTCAAAGGTTTTTGTTAATTCACGCGCGATTACTAATTTGCGCTCGGCAGAAAATTGTTGTTGACAGGCATCAAGCGTGGCTTTAATGCGGTGCGGTGTTTCATAAAAAACGGTGGTCAGCGGATAATGTCCGTGTTGCGTTAAAAAACGATCGCGTTCGCCGGCTTTTGCAGGAATAAATCCCGAAAAAACAAAACGATCCGCCGGCAAACCGCTGGCAGATAACGCGGTAATCACGGCGTTTGCGCCGGGAACGGGAATAACGCGGATTTGATTTTGATGGGCGAGCGCAGTAATGATGGCGCCGGGGTCGGAAATCAGCGGCGTTCCCGCGTCAGAAATCACGGCAATATCTTCGCCGGCGTGCAGTCGCGCTAAAATGCTGTCTGCGGCGCGATATTCATTGTGTTGATGCAACGCAATCAACGGTTTTTGAATGCCGAATGCGGTTAACAAATGTTGACTGACGCGCGTGTCTTCGCAGGCAATGGCGCTACAGTGTTGCAGCGTTTCGAGGGCGCGCGTTGATATATCTTTTAAATTGCCAATGGGCGTAGCAACGATAAATAAACAACCGGCAGTCGGCAATGATTGAGACATGAAATTTCCTATGAACAATAAAAAAATGACCACGAAAAAACGCGGGCAATATGGAGAATTGCTTGCGGCTGATTATTTAACCGCGCACGGGCTCAATATTGTAGCGAAAAACGTTTATTCGCGGTACGGCGAAATTGATTTGATTGCGCAAGATGATCGGGTATTGGTTTTTGTGGAAGTACGACTGCGGCGGGCGCAGGCATTAGTCAGCGCGGCGGAATCGATTACACCGGAAAAACTGCGCCGCTGTTATCAAAGCGCGCAAGATTACCTTCAAAAGAATTATGCGGTACCGCCGGATTGTCGTTTTGATGCGGTGCTCATCACGCAATATCAAACGCATCATGAAATTGAATGGTTAAAAAATGTGATTTTTTAATCGTTTACCGTTTTTTTATTTTTTTCTATTAAAACAAATGCGGTTTGCCAAACGATAATGAGGAGCGGCTCTTGAAAAAAACCTCGTAAAAACACATCATAGCCGGCGTAAGTGAGTGAGGAGTTCGGCAGTGCGGCAATTTTTAGGATTTGTTTTTTTGTTTATTTCTATGGGAATCACTTCTTTTATGCTGTTGATGCAGTAATTTTTTGAGTTCAATAATGATCGATTTCGCTCATATTCAACACGTTCTGCGCTTAAAATTATTAGCCATTCGCGGCGCGGCTTTATATATTTTGCAATTTCCTTTGTGGCTTGCATTTTTTGCCGGCATCATGCAAAACGATTGGCGGAAAATGACCGCGGCAATCCTTGCTCTTGCGTGTTTTTTAACCAGCGCCCGTTTTACGCGGCATTATTTTTTACAAAAACGCCGTAATTTGCTCAATAATCAGGCGCAACTTATTGATGATAAACGTTATATTGCGTTATTTTTATTGTGTTTGGGCGTGTTGATTATTACCTTTTCTCTGCGTTCTTTGGGCATTATCGGCATGACTTTTCTTACCGCATTAAGCGGTTATGGTTACCGTTTTAGTTATTTTGACGACGAAAAAATAACCGCGCTCGAACCAGAAACCGATATTTCTCCCGACGCGTTAACGCCAACTTTGCGCAAAATGTTGCAAGAAACGGATAAACATTTGGTTTTTTTGACGCAGCGCGCGCAACAACTCAAACAATACCCCGATGATTTTTTATTGGGTTGGAAAATGAATGCCGTCAGTAGCGATGCCAGACAAATCGCGCAATTATCAAGCGCCAGCGCGGATCACGTGCGCCGTTCGCGGACGTTTTTTGTGGTGCAATTGCCAGAATTAGTTAAAATTAGCGAGGATTATCTTAATTTATCCGTGGATCAACGCGGGTTACAGCGGAAAAAATTTATGATGGTTTTGGAGCAATTAGAGCACAGTTTTAAAGAACAAAGTATGCAATTAATACAACAAAAAAATGAGCAACTTGATGTTCGCATGGACGTTTTACACCAACAATTGCATAGCAATCATAGGAAAAAAGATGACAAATGATATCCAAATTGAGCAGCAAAATGCTTTGACGATAACCGAACAAGAGGATTCCGATCAATTAGATCCGCAGCGCGTGCGGCAATTGGTGGCGCAGCTTGATATTAAAAGCAGTCAATCAATATTGAGTTTTGGATCAGATGCACAGCGGCAAATCAATAGCGTTGCCAATAATATGCTGAAAGATGTGCGCAATAAAGATCTCGGCGGCGCCGGCGCTTTATTGAATAATATGGTCAGCGCGTTGCGTGGTTTTCAAGGAAAAGAAAAACAATTGTACGAAAAACCGCGGTTTTGGAATAAATTATTGGGCAAAGCCAGCGGCGTGCAATCGTTTATTCAACAATTTGAATCCGTCAACGATCAAATCGACGGCATCGCTAATGAATTAGAGCAGCACAAACAACAATTATTGCTGGATATCACTTCATTAGATCGACTTTATGAAGCAACGCTGGGTTATTACCGCGATTTGCGTCATTACGTTGCCGCTGCCGAACAAGTCATTGAACACGCCGATCAACATTCTTTGCCCGCTTTAAAAGCGCGCACCGAAGAAAGTCAAACCATGGAAAGCGCCCAACGTTTGCGCGATTTTCAAGCAATGCGCGATGAAATCGAGCGCCGTTTGGC
Organism: Dichelobacter nodosus; assembly: GCF_001263335.1. Classification (GTDB taxonomy): domain Bacteria; phylum Pseudomonadota; class Gammaproteobacteria; order Cardiobacteriales; family Cardiobacteriaceae; genus Dichelobacter; species Dichelobacter nodosus. The sequence continues at coordinate 90,722 of NZ_LGVW01000011.1, read as the reverse complement.
GGATTTGCGGTTAACGCAACAAGTCTCCATGCAAGCCTTGCCCAGCATTCGCTTAGTGCAAGAAAACGATAAAGGCATGATTAATAAAATCAACAGCACTTTATTGAATACGATTCCTTTATGGCGTCAGCAACTCGCGCAAACGATTACGATTTATCGCTCTCATCAAGCGGCGCAATCGCTGAAAGAAAGTAGCGATCTGACGAACGAATTATTGATGAAAAACGCCGAAACTTTGCAAGTATCCAATCGTGAAAGTCGGCAACAAATTGAACGCGGTATTTTTGATATTGAAGCCGTCGAGCAAGCCAATCGGCTGTTAATTGCAACCATTGAAGAAGGCATTCAAATTCATGAACAAGCCCGTATTCAACGCAAACAAACCGAGGATCGTTTAATCGCTGCCGAGCAAGAGCTTAAAAACGCATTAAAATCCACCATTAGTACTGCTTCATAAAAATCAATAAGATGTCTTTTTTAAATAAATTTTTTGCTCATTCGTCAAACCAAATTGCGGCGCCGCAATTGCCCGAGCAACAATGTTTAACGGTGACGGAACTTCATAAAATCGCGGCAGGCGATCGTTTGCTTGTGCCCAAAGATCAAATGGCTTTTTTATTGCAAAAAAAACAATCCAGCCATTTATTTATCGGCGGTGAACATGTGATTCATAAAACGGATTTGCAGCTTTTTCATCATCAACAGCCGCTTTATTTGATTAATTTTCGTTGCCACACGCCATCGCGCAACGTTTGGCATTATCCGCGTTATACCTTGCCCGAAGCCGCGTTGACTTTGGCGCTTGAAGGAAATTATGAATTCACGATTACCGCGCCGGCGGCGTTTTGCGAATTTTTCCGTGATTTATCTTATTTATCCGGTATGGACGCGATTAATGATTTTATTGCGCGTGCCGTGGTTGATATTTTGCGCGCACAAAAAGTGCCCGCGGAAGATATTAAAAAGCATGCCGTTGGTTTAGGGCAATTTCTCACCGAATCTTTAATGAGAACGCTCAACGCGCAAGGCATTCAAATCAATGCGCTGACGATTGCCGCTGAAGAAACCGCGCCGTTGCCGTTATCAGCGGAACCGTCTGCACACTCTCCCGAAAAAAACGCGGTGAAAAAAAATGAACCGGCGCCTGTTCATCATGCGTCAAACTCAACGCTTCCCACACGGCGCGAATTTTTCCGCGTGCAAAATGGGGAACAAATTGGACCGTTTAGCATGGCGGAATTGGAAGCAGGTTTGAATAACGGCAGCATCGACGAGCGCGATTTAATTTGGAAAAAAGGAATGCGGCAATGGTTGCCGGTAAAAGTCTGTATTGACGTGATGAAAAGAAGAAAATCATGATGAACGTTTTTTACCGTTTTTTTGTGGGCGCGACGTTTATTTTTGTAGGCAGCGCTTTTGCGCAAAATGCGCTGTTTGTTTGCACTGCGCCGGACGGTATGCAAACGATTGTTCCTGCTGAAAAAAAATCCGCAAATTGCGTGCCTTATACAAAAGGAATGTTTGCGCCACAAAAAACAACTTCCGCGCCACCGAAAGCGGTATCTCCCGTGCCACCGACGGCAACAAAGATCGCGCTTCCTGAAAAAAACGTTCCCGAACAAGGCATTCCGGCATCGCAGTTATTTCGTTTTATCGAGCAACCCAAGGTTCAAGCGGGGCAATCAGAAAAACCTGCCGCGCTCAATAAAAATCAAATTCCAGAAACGAAAACCGTTGAAAAAGAAGAAAAAAATCAACCCAAACCCGTTAATCTTTATATTTGTATTCATGCTAATGGCGATGAAATTTTAGAAGCCACGGAGCCGCCTCACGAACAATGCCGTTTTTTTGCTAAAAAAGCCGATGCGTGGCAACCCAAACCGAAAAAAACGACGTCCAAACCCACCACCGAAAAATCATCAGGAAAAGGCGAAATTGCCGTTACGGATTCACCGCCGATGGATATTTATAAATGTTTTGATCAAGATGGGCGCGCCAGTTATGTTGCGGAAAATCAACAAACTAAGTTTAGACGTTGCAGTTTTTTTTCTCGTTCGTTTGCCAGCGCCAAAGCGCGTTTTAAACAACAATCTACACAGCCGCGTTCTTTAGGCGATTTAGCGGTTCAAGGCGTGCAAAATCTTAATGAACCAGAACCAACGGCAACCGCTGCTATTCGTTGCACCGGCGCGGGAAAAGTGCATTTTAATGGCGTAAAACGTGAATATGGATGCGCCACGCGTTCTTATGATTTTACGCTCGGCAGCAGCGGCGGCGTGGTTGTTTATGGCGAGCAGCAGGCAACGGTTGCGCCGTATCAAAATTATTTAAACGTTGAAGGTTCTTGCGGCGGAACGGTAACCAGCGCTGATGGCAAAATTTTTCACCTCGAGCCCACAAAAGATTGCCCTGCCGCTTTGATTGTTGAAGCGCGCAAAATTAAAGCCGCCTATATTAAAACGTTAGACATTCCCGTCAGTGGACAATTTTTGGAACGTCAACGCGGATTATCTGCCGAAATTAACCGCATCGCGCGCACGATTGGCGTCGATCCCTTTTTGGTGCATGCGGTGATTTCTGCTGAATCGGCTTATAAACCCAAAGCTGTTTCACGCGCGGGCGCGCAAGGTTTGATGCAATTGATGCCGGCGACGGCGCGGCGTTTTGGTGTAACCGATGCTTTTCATACTGGCGAAAACGTCCGCGGAGGAACAACGTATTTGAAATGGTTGCTCAACGAATTTAATGGCAATTTAGAGCTCGCAGTTGCCGGTTATAACGCGGGGGAAGGCAATGTGCGCAAATATGGTTATAAAATTCCGCCGTTTATTGAAACTCGCGCTTATGTGCCAAAAGTTATGCAATATTACCGCCGTTATAAAAGTAATCCGTCTTTGATAGGTTTGTGATTGTGCTGAAAAAATTTATCATTTTTTTACTGTTAAACGCGTTTGCTACTCATTGTTTTGCCGCGCGTTCCTGCGGCAGTTACGTTAAAAATGGTAAAACGCATTATATTCCCTGCAGTTTGGGCAGACCGTTGACCACGAAAACTTCGGTTTCTTCCGCCTGCAAAGCAGAATTAAAGATTAACGGCGTGTTAATTCGCATTCGTCATCAATGTATCGTAAAACCCAGCGGCAAAACCGGCGCGCAAACGGTGAGCAAACCCAGCGGCGAATTTGAAAAACGTCAAAATGAAATGAAGAATTTAATCAATGAATTAGCCAAAAAACATCAAGTTGATGCCAGTTTGGTTCACGCGGTGATTACGGTGGAATCGGCTTATCGTTCTGAAGTGGTTTCTAATAAAGGCGCTATTGGTTTGATGCAATTAATGCCGACAACTGCCAGTGCGTTAAACGTTAACGATCCATTTGATCCTGCTTTAAATATTGATGGTGGCGTTCGTTATTTGCGGCAAATGCTGACTTATTTTAATGGTAATGAAGCGTTAGCGCTCGCCGCATACAATGCTGGCCCCGAAGCCGTGAAAAAATATCATTACACGATTCCGCCCTACCCTGAAACGCAAAATTACGTTAACCGCGTGTTAGCGTATCGCGGGCATTATCAAAACGAGTGGAAAATGCATATTCAATAATCAGCCGAGAAGTTCATGTTTAAAAATATTTTATTGGCTTTTTTTCTTATCATCACCAGCGCGCGTGCCAATCGTTTATTGGAAGCGGAGGCAGCGTTGCGTGCCGGCGCGCCGTTGAGCGATTACCAACAATTTTTTGGGCACCCTTTATATCCCTATTTGCAATATGAAGCTTACGTGCAACACGGCGAAACCACCGCCAGCGCGGAAATCGTCACTTTTTTGCAACAACACGCCCGCAGCCCATTTGCCGCACAATTAGCCGTTAAAATTTTTCCGATTTGGTTAAAAAACAATCAAACGGACGCGATTTTGGCAGCATATTCCCCGCATTTTGCCAGCGAACGCTGCGAATGCATTTGGCGACAAGCGCTGCTGGCAACGGGAAAAACCGCCGCCGCACAAAAACATATTGAAGAATTATGGTTAAAAGATGGCAATATCGACAGCGCCTGCGATCCCGTTTTTGCGCACCCCAACATCAAAATTCCGCCGGCACTGATTGCAGAACGCTTTAAACGCACTTTGCGCGCCAATAATCTTGCGCTGGCACAATATTTAACGCGTTTGATGACGGGCAGCGATCAACAAGCCGCGCAATTATGGTTGTCTATTCGGCGCCGCAATGAGCCGATAGAAAAAGCATTTTTATTACCGCAAACGTGGAAAAGCGCGATTTTAGCCGACGGCATCACGCGTTTGGCGTCAAAAGATTTAACAGCCGCCACGCAATTAGCTTTGGAAGCGCTGCGGCAAAATGTTTCGCTGGAAGAAGATGAAGCGTTAGCCGAGAGTTTTAATCGTTTAGCGGCAAAACTCGCGCAACAAGATGCACCGGAATTATTGTTTATTTATCACGCTATTCCGCGCGATCGGCAACAAATGAATACCGTTTTTGATGTGATTGCGCATCATTTGCGCACACATAAATTATCGAGTTTGGCGCCGTTATTGCTCGATACTTTGGACGCGGAAACTTTGAAAAAACCGGAAATTTTGTATTGGATTGCCAAAAGTTTTGAACGTTCTGGACATCAAGAAAAAGCTGATAATTATTATCGGCGCGCGGCGTTGGAACGTGATTTTTTTGGTTTTCTTGCTGCCGAAAAAATGAAGCAATCTTATCGTTTTAATAATAAATCATTAGTAAAAACAATCGATTATCATAGAATTATGCGGCGCCCCGAAACTTATCGTTTAAAAACGTTTTGGCAATTAGGCGAAAAACGGCGCGCGTTGCAAGAATTTTACAGTTTGCAAAAGCAGTTAACGCCCGAACAACTCGAACAATTGGCGCTTTTTGCTGATGAATTAGGTTGGTCGGTGCAAGCCGTGAGCACGTTGGCGAAAACTAAAAAATGGGATTATTTGCAGCAGCGTTTTGCTTTGCATCATCAGGATTTGGTGCGGCAGATGGCAAAGCAATTGGCAATTTCGCCGGCAAAAATTTTTGCCATTATGCGCAAAGAAAGTATTTTTCAACCGGAAATCAAATCCGCGGCGGGTGCTGTCGGTTTAATGCAAATCATGCCGGCAACCGCTCATCACACGGCAAAAAAACATAATATTCCTTATAGCGGCAGCGCCAGTTTAATTGATCCTGCCGTTAATATTCGTTTGGGAAGTTGGTATTTGTACGATTGTTTAAACCAATTTGGGCATTTAGCTTATGCCGCCGCGGCTTATAATGCGGGGCCGGCGCGCGTTAATAAATGGTTGCAGGAACGCCCCAATTTGCCGCTCGATGAATGGATTGCTCAAATTCCTTTTTATGAAACCCGCGATTACGTTAAGCAAGTTTTGGAATATGAAAAAGTCTATGAGTACCGTTTGGGTTTGCCGGTGCAGCCGTGGCAACAGAAAAACATACGAATGTGGTAATTATGTTGAATAAAATCAGTTTATTAACGATATTGGCTGTGATTTTATGCGCTTGCCAATCTTCATTAGAAAAAAAACAAACCATTATCGATGAACAAGAGCCCGAGCAAGTGCATCTTCCTTTAGGACGGCATCGCTGGCAATGTGATCGTGGTGAAAAAATTGAAACGCAACTGCGCGATCATCAAAAAAAAAAGCTGACGCTCACTTATCAAGGGAAAAAATATCATTTGCAAAAACAAGAAAGTACGCGTCCGGTGATTTATCAAAATGCAACGCTGGCTTTTTTTAGCGATGGACGTCATGCCGTTATCGGCGCGCCCTATTCTGATAATGTGCTGGTGACGGGCTGCCGTCTTCAGGAGTAATTATGATCGAAGTTTGTCCGGAAAATGTGCGCATCGAGGAAAGTTGGAAGAAAGTGTTGTATGAACAATTTTCCCAAGATTATTTTGTGCGCATTAAAGAAACGTTACTCGCGGCAAAAGCGCAAGGAATCGTCACTTATCCGCCTAATAAATTGATTTTTAACGCTTTTGATCAAACGCCATTTGATGCGGTAAAAGCCGTTATTATTGGGCAAGATCCATATCACGGGCGCGGTCAGGCGATGGGATTATCGTTTTCGGTGCCTAAAGGCGTGCGCCCACCGCCCTCTTTGCTCAATATTTATAAAGAACTCAAACGCAGTTATCCGGATTTTCAGGTACCCGATCACGGCGATTTAAGCGCGTGGGCAAAACAAGGCGTTTTATTATTAAACGCATCGCTGACGGTAGAAGCCGGAAAAGCCGGCAGTCATCGCGCTATCGGTTGGCAGGAATTTACCCACGCGGCTATTGAAGCGTTATCAAATGAACGGGAACATATTGTTTTTATGTTATGGGGTAATTTTGCCAAAGCGAAAGCGCAATTTATTGATGCGGAAAAACATTGCATTTTAACGGCGGTGCACCCGTCGCCGCTCGCTGGCGGTGCATTTATCGGTTGCGATCATTTTCGGCGCGCCAATGATTATTTAATCGCGCACGGAAAGACGCCGATTAATTGGCAAGTGTAATATTTAAGAAAAATGATTACCGGCGCCAGTTTTAAAATCCGGCGCCGGTTTTATTTTTACTGTTTGGCGTTTGCCAAATACAACCAAGTTGAAATCACCGTATCAGGATTTAAAGAAATTGAAGAAACGCCTTCTTCAACTAACCACCGCGCAAAATCAGGGTGATCAGAAGGACCTTGTCCACAAATACCAATATATTTTCCTTGGTTACGACACGCCGTAATTGCCAAATGCAACATGGCTTTTACCGCAGGATCGCGTTCATCAAAAGTTGCTGCAATAACGCCGCCGCTATCTCTATCAACGCCTAAAGTTAATTGCGTCATATCGTTAGAGCCGATAGAAAAGCCATCAAAATATTCCAAAAATTGTTCTGCCAAAATCGCGTTACTCGGTACTTCGCACATCATAATCAAGCGCAAACCATTTTTACCGCGTTCCAATCCATTGTTTTTTAAGGTTTCTACAACGGCAGCCGCTTCTTTTAAAGTACGCACAAAAGGAATCATCAATTCCACATTAATGAGCCCCATTTCATCGCGTACGTATTTCAGCGCGCGGCATTCCAAAGCAAAGCAATCCGCAAAATCCGGCGCAATATAACGCGCTGCGCCGCGATAACCCAACATCGGATTATCTTCGTGCGGTTCGTATTGTTTACCACCGATCAAACCTGCGTATTCATTTGATTTAAAATCAGAAAGTCGCACGATGATTTTGCGCGGATAAACCGATGCCGCAATTGTTGCCACGCCTTCTGCAATCTTACGCACATAAAAATCCACCGGCGAATCGTATCCCGCAATGCGGTCTTCAATTTCTTCTTTGACTTCTTCATCTTGTTCATCAAAAGCCAATAATAATTTGGGGTGCATACCGATTTGACGGTTAATAATAAATTCCATACGCGCCAAACCAATGCCTTCATTTGGCAAATGAGCAAAAGAAAACGCCAATTCCGGATTGCCCACATTCATCATAATTTTAACGGGCGGTTCTGGCATATCGTTGAGCGCAAAATCATGAATATCAACGTTTAATTTGCCGCGGTATACAAAACCCGTATCGCCTTCCGCGCAAGAAACCGTTACTTCCTGCCCTTCTTGCAACACTTCAGAAGCATTATGACAACCCACCACTGCAGGAATGCCCAATTCACGAGCAATAATTGCCGCGTGGCACGTTCTGCCGCCGCGATTAGTAACGATGGCTGCCGCACGCTTCATAACGGGCTCCCAATCGGGATCGGTCATATCGGTAACCAAAATATCGCCGGCTTGCACTTTATCCATTTCAGAAGCATCGCTAACTTTGCGCACGCGCCCCTGACCGACTTTTTGCCCAATCGCACGTCCGCGGCATAACGCTTGTTTTTCGCCAGTAATTTGATAACGGCGCAGCGTATTTTGATGCTGTTCTTGCGATTTCACCGTTTCTGGGCGCGCTTGCAAAATATAAAGTTTGCCGTCAAAACCATCGCGTCCCCATTCAATATCCATCGGGCAACCATAATGTTGTTCAATTAACACGGCAAATTGCGCGAGTTCCGTAATTTCTTTATCAGAAATCGCGAAACGTTGCCGTTCTGCCAAAGAAACATCAATTGTTTGCACGGATTTTCCCGCTTGTGCGGTATCGCTAAAAATCATTTTGATGCGTTTAGAGCCCAAAGTTTTGCGCAAAATCGCGGGACGACCGGCGGCTAACGTGGGTTTGTGTACATAAAATTCATCGGGGTTAACGGCGCCCTGCACCACGGTTTCGCCTAAACCGTATGCCGCGGTGATGAAAACCACTTGATTAAATCCGCTTTCGGTATCGATGGAAAACATTACGCCAGAAGCGCCCGTATCAGAGCGCACCATACGTTGCACGCCGGCAGACAGCGCCACCATATCGTGGGCAAAACCTTTGTGAACGCGGTAAGAAATTGCGCGGTCGTTATATAAAGAAGCAAAAACGTGATGAATGGCTTCTTTAACGTTATCTAATCCTTTGATATTTAAATATGTTTCTTGTTGACCGGCAAATGATGCGTCCGGTAAATCTTCAGCGGTAGCAGAAGAACGCACGGCAACCGAAATCTCATCTGATCCGGCATCGGCAACCATTTTTTTCCACGCCTTTGCTAAAGCCTCATCAAACGCTTGCGGAAATGGCGTTTCCAAAATCCATTGACGAATTTTTTGCCCAACTTCTGCCAAAGCAACCACATCATCAACATTTAAATCTTTAAGCGCCGCGGCGATGCGATTATCCAAACCGTCATGCGCTAAAAAAGCGCGATAAGCGGCGGCAGTCGTGGCAAAGCCGCCGGGAACGCGCACGCCTCTTTCCGTTAACTGACTGATCATCTCTCCCAAAGATGCATTTTTGCCGCCGACCCGTTCCACATCGCTCATGCGCAAATTTTCAAACCAAATGACGTACTCATCAACCATGCCACAAACCCTCGTTAAGAAATAAAGCGCGTATTCTAATAGTTCGCTTAAATATAGTAAAACCTCAATCGCGATAAAATCACCGCACTAAAACGCGCCGGCGTACGGCAAAAGCTTGCCCGTTTTATTTTTAAATTATTTTTCGCCGTGAAAATCTTTTGCCCGCGCGGCATAATAACGCCCCATTTATTTCGTCAGCATTAAAAATGCGTGGCGTACAATAAATAACGAATTGATTCATCAAGGAAAAATAATGCCAAGAAGAACTGCTTTTTTCATTTCCGACCGCACCGGTATCACGGTAGAAAGTATGGGAGATGCTTTGCTCAACCAATTTGAAGTCAATTTAAAACGAGAAAATCACCCGTTTATCGATTCGCCGGAAAAAGCGCACCAATTAGTCAATATCATCAATGCGACCGCCGAAAAAAGCGCGCTGCGCCCGCTGGTTTTTTCCAGCATCGTAGATGAAGAAATTCGCAATATTGTTAAAAGCAGCGCTGGACTGCATTTGAGTTTTTTTGATGCTTTTTTGGGCACATTAGAAAAAGAATTGGGCGTCAGCGCCTTACAATTTTCGCCGCGCATTAATAGCATTATCAACACTGAACGTTACGATGCGCGCATGGAATCGTTGAATTTCACCTTAAATCATGATGACGGCTCCAGCGATAGAAATTTGCAACACGCGGAAGTCATTTTGATCGGCGTTTCTCGAAGCGGCAAAACGCCAACTTGTTTATATCTCGCATTGCAATACGGCATTCGCGCTGCCAATTATCCGCTCACGCCTGAAGACTTACAAAGTCCCAATTTGCCCAATATGGTCAAACCGTTTCGCAACAAATTATTTGGTTTAACGATTGATCCCGAACGATTATCAAAAATTCGACAGGAACGCCGTCCCAATTCGGAATACGCCGATATTTTGACCTGCAAACGCGAAGTTAGCGACGCCAAAGCAATGTTTTATCGTTTTAATTTGCCGTACGCCAACACCACGCATAAATCCGTTGAAGAGCTCGCGGTGCATATTATGCAAACCTGCCATTTAAAACGGCGTTATTAAAAACGTAACGCGCGCAACGCTTTTAAAAAACGTTTCCGAAAGAAAATCACTTGCCATTTACTGCCACCGTACGCGCGCCACAATCCCACCGCCCGCACCGCACACAATAAGCACACGCGCACACGCGCGGCAATTTGCGGTTGTTTGAGATAATCGGGATTGCCGTGAATTAAAATTTTGCGCATCGCCGGCGAAACGCTTGCTTGATAAATATCAGCAAAGCGCGCAATCATCGCGTCATGAAGCAACGGAAAATGTTCGGCGGCACTTTCGGCTTCATTTAAGCGCTGCAATAATTGCGCAAATAATGCACGATTTGCTGATAATTTTTCCTCCAAAACCGTCAATTGAATCAAATAACGCACATGTTCCGAAGACGCGCCATTAATTAAAAAATTAACCAATAACGCGCGCCCCTTTTCAAAAGGAGCAATCTCTAAAAAATAATCTTCAAGCCGCGCCTGATTTTGCCGCAATAAACTAGGCAACAGTGCCGATAAATCTCTTTCCGGACATTGCCCCGTGGTTGCTAATAAAATCACATCATCAATTGCCAACATCGCTGCCGATAATGCCAGCGCCTGCTCGTGCGCGTTAGCTTGAGACATCTTGTTTTCCCTGCATTCTTGCTTCAATTACGCCGCCGCCCAAACAGCGCTCGCCGTCATAAATCACAGCATATTGTCCTAAAGTGATAGCGCGCTGCAGTTGTTCAAACGTCAATTGCAAACGACCATCGGCGGCATAATCCACCCGACATTTTTGGTCACTTTGCCGGTAACGCGTTTTAGCGTGATAAAAACGACCCGCGATCGGCGCTTCATTAAGCCACGATAATTGTCCAGCGATTAAAACGCGGTGATATAACAACGGGTGATCGCCTTGTCCAACAATCAACACATTATTACTCAGATCTTTTTCCAAAACGTACCACGGCTCCTCCGATGCGCCTGCGATGCCGCCGATGCCCAAACCTTGCCGTTGCCCGATGGTGTAATACATCAAACCCATATGTTCACCGACGATTTCTCCATTCGGCGTTTTCATTAAACCTTTTTGCGCCGGCAAATATTGTTGTAAAAACGCGCGAAAAGGTCGTTCACCAATAAAACAAATGCCCGTGGAATCTTTTTTATCAAAAGTCGTTAAACCCTGCTCGCGGGCAATAGCGCGCACTTGTTTTTTTTGCAATCCGCCTAAAGGAAAAATCGCTTTATTTAACTGCGCCGGCGTGATTTGATGCAAAAAATAAGATTGATCTTTTTGCGCATCAACGCCTTTAAACAGCGCCGCTTCGTGATGTTCAGACTGCAAACGTTGCGCATAATGTCCGGTGGCGAGAAAATCGGCGCCCAATTGTTGGGCATAAAGCGCGAGTTCGGCAAATTTGATTTCGCGATTGCATAAAACGTCAGGATTAGGCGTGCGTCCGGCGCGGTATTCATCTAAAAATAATTGAAAAACCCGATCGTGATATTGCTGCACAAAATTGACCGTATGCAATGGAATATCAAGCGTTTGACAAACATCGCGCGCATCTTCCAAATCTTCTGCTGCGCTGCAATAACCGCTGGAAAACGTCTCTTCCCAGTTTTTCATGAAAATCCCAAAAACATCATAACCTTGTTTTTTGAGCAAATACGCCGTTACAGAAGAATCAACGCCGCCGGACATACCAACGGCAATCGTTGAACCTTGAGGCGCTTGAAAAGAAACAAAAGCCATCGTCACTCCAAAAATAATATTTTATTCAAACAGATAATGCTGAATCAGCGGACGCATTTTTATGATGCAATTGCCACAACAATGAAGCACTACTTGCCACAATTAACGCTTCTTGCGGCGTGAGAAACTGCAATGCTTGCGCGCTATCGCGCGCCGCATTTAATTTTGCCGAAGCCGTAATCCACAATAAATAACTTTCTTCATCGGATAACGGCGGTTCCTGCTGCTCCAATGAAGCCAAATGTTGCTCTAAATGCTGCCGCGATTGCGCAATAGTGGCTAACGTGATGCAAGATATTGATAAAAAATAATTTTTTTTCATCATCGCCTGCCATAAAATCCGCGGCGGATCAATTTCTTCCGGCGTTAATAACAATTTTCGCTGCGCCAAAATGCGTCCCCAACGTTTATTACCGCTATGACGCGCCAACCACGGCGACACCAGCAATCCCAACAAAATTGGCGATAACCAAAAAATTTGCTGCGGCGCGAGCCAAAGCAACATCGAAAGCGGCAATAAACCGCAAATCACATAAAAAAACGTATGCCGCAGCGCGGTTTTCCACGGCAATAAATCGCCGTCGCGGCTTTGCGTTGTCCAGCCGGAATCGCGTCCTAAAAAAATTTCCACAATATGATGCGTTTGCAACGCCATCATCATCGGCGCGTACAAAGTAGAAATCAGCAATTCCAAAAGAAATCCGCGACACACCGCCCGCGCGCCGCCAAACAATCGCCGGCGTCTTTTATGAATCAATACGCAAAATAACCCCATTATTTTGGGCAACAACAATAAAATCAGCGCGGCAAATAAAAGTTCAAACATGCGTTTAGCGTCAAACGTCGGCCAATTGGGAAATAATTGATATGCTAGCGGAAAATATTCCGGCTGCGTAAATAACGCTTGCGTCGTAATTAAAAGTCCCACCGTAATCATCAATAACCAAATAGGACTCATCAAATAACCGGCAATACCAATGACAAAATGCAAACGGCTACAACCGCGCAAACCGCGCGCGGTGATAATGCCTAAATGCTGCAAATTACCCTGCGCCCAACGGCGTTCGCGGCGAGAAAGTTCTTCCAAAGTCGGCGGCAAACCTTCATAACTGCCGTTTAAATCGCTATCCATACGCACTTGCCAACCGCGGCGACACAATAAAGCCGCTTCAACGAAATCATGGCTCATAATATGACCGCCAATTGGTCGGCGCCCTTTTAACACCGGCAGCCCGCAACTTTCGGCAAACGCTTGCGTTCGGATTAACGCATTGTGTCCCCAATAATTGCCTTCATAACCTTGCCACGCGCTGATGCCGCGTCCAACGATTTTGCCGTATAAACCGCCGGCAAATTGAATCGTGCGCGCTAAAAGCGATTCCGCACCTAATAACCGCGGCTGCGTTTGCAATAACGCTAAATTGGGATCGGCGTCCATGCGGGCAACCATTTTAACGATCGTTTCTGCGCTCATTAAACTGTCGGCATCGAGCAATAAAAAATAGGCGTAACGACCGCCCCACGTTTTAATAAATTGCTCGATATTTCCCGCTTTACGCCCGATATTTTTACTGCGGCGGCGATACCACAAAGGCAACGCACACCGCGCGCGCAATAATGAAAAAGCTGCCGTTTCTTTCAGCCACGCATCAACGTTTTGCGTATCAGAAAGAATGAATAATTCGCAGCGCGCGGCAATTGCAGAATTTTTCAAATCATCGGCGATGGCTAATAATGCGGCGCCCGTCATCGCGGGATCTTCGCCGTAAACCGGCATGACGATGGCGCATTTTCCGCCTTCTGGATTGAGTTTTTCTCGACGCGAAAGCGGCGGAATAATGCCGGCGAGCGCGGAAGCCGTTGAAAAAGAAACCCAATAAAACGTCAAAGAAAACAATCCCAACAATAACCATTGCAAAAAAGTGATGTGATTGCCGAGCGCGCGATACATTTCCAGCGTGCCCAAACTGCCGATTAATATCGTGCCGCCGAAAGCGATGAACCGCGCGCCGTACGTACGCCAAGCGCTTTGAAAGCGCCGGCGCCGCGGTTTGAGTTTTAAATTTTGCACCGGCATTGCCAAAGGCGCTGGCGGCGGAACGCTGGGCAAAAAATTTAATTGGCTTGCCATCGATATAACCATGTTTCTGCAACTGATTTTCCATTTTGCGCGATGCCAGCTTGCAATTCTGCTGCCGCGCCTTTTTCTGGATAATATTCAAAACTCGCGCGCACGGTTTGCTCATCAGGTAATAGTAAAACGTGCCCATTAATCGCGCGCCCTTTATTGGCGGTTACCGAAAATTGCAGCGTTTCCAAAGCCGGTTTTTGCGTAAATTGATAATCAATGATTACGGTATACGCGGCTGGATTATTAACGGCTTTTCCAATGCGGCTGGCAATAACTTTTGCGCGTTGAGAAAATTGCGGCCCTGATTTTGACCATAACAATTGATAATCAAACGCATAACGTTTGCCGGCTTCCAACGTTTGGGCGCCGTTCCAAAACGCGATCATATTGTCGTTAAATTCACTATCTGCCGGAATTTCAATCAACGATACGTTGCCGCGTCCCCAATCGCCGAGCGGTTCAATCCACGCTGATGGTCGTTTTTCATAACGCGCTTCGGCATCTTGATAATCGGCAAATGCGCGTGCGCGTTGCAAAAAGCCAAATCCCTGCGGATTTTGATCCACAAAAGCAGAAAATTGTAAACTCGCGGGATTGGTTAATGGACGCCACAAACGCGCGCCGCTGCCGGTGTACATCGCTAAACCGTCGCTGTCGTGAACGGCATGACGATAGTCGTCAATGCGTTGCCGGCGGCACGGGCTGAAGTAATACATCGACGTTAAAGGCGCGATGCCATATTTCGATAGATTGACTCTCGGAAATAAGTGACTTTTTATTGAAAATACGGTTTCCAAACCGGGAAAAATTTCAAAACGATAAGCGCCGGTAACGGAAGCGCTTTCTAGTAATGCGTCAATATGAATGGAACGCGCGCCCGCTTGTGGACGATAAATCCAAAATTGCGAAAAGCGCGGAAATTCTTCACCTTCGGGATCGCCGGTTTTGAGCGCTAAACCGCGCGCCGATAAGCCGTAAAACGTATCACTTGCCACCGCGCGAAAATAACTGGCGCCTTGAAAAACCACGAATTCATCGGCAACTTCGGCAAAATTAATTGGAAAACGCAAACGAAATCCCGACCAACTTAAACCAGCTTTATCGTCATCTGAAAAAACGAGGTTATCGGTGACAAATAAATTGGGATCAAATTCTAAAAAATCGGGATTAAAAGCGATTTCTGCGCTTTCGCCCGTTTTTTCCACGATGGAAATCCGTACTCTGTCTTGATAATAACGTCCGGGCGGTAATAAATCTAAGCCAAACTCCGTTAATTTTTGGGACGCGAACGGATCAGCGCTGCGACGAAAACGAATGCCGCGATATTGGTCGTAACTCAAATCTTTAAATGCGCTGTTTAAGGTTAATTTATCCTCTTGATAAGCGCTTTTTGATAAGTGTTCGGCAAGCAAAATAACGCGCTCAAAAGAATGTTTGCGATCTTCGGGCGCGGAAACGGGTGGCGTTTGTGCGCCGGCTGTACCAACGACTGCAGCGCCAACCACGCTGCTTGCAACGAATTTGCGTCTGTTCATGAAAAAATTCCTTGTCATCTCAAACGAGCCGCTGTTGATATGCGGTAAAGGTGAAAATTATACTCAAAGCGCGAGAAATCGAATATGGTTAAAAGCATCATTTAAGCGTTAAAAACGTAATAAATTCATAATAATGCCAATAAACGCGCAACCATTTCTGCTGATTGTTTGCTCGCTTGCTCGATAAAAGCATCAAACTGACTTTCTGCCATCACATCGGCGTGATCGGAAAGCGCGCGAATCACAACAAACGGTAACGCCGCCTGATAACAAATTTGCCCAATCGCTGCTGCTTCCATTTCGCAGGCTAAAACGCCTTCAAAATGCCGCCGAATTTGCGTTAATTTATCGCCGCCGTCAACAAATTGGTCGCCGGAGACGATGAGTCCTTGGTGCACGGTTGCGCTGTCAAATGCCGCGGCTGCTTTTTCCGCGAGTGCGCATAAATTTTTATCGCACGGAAAAAATAACGGTAAATCAGGCAATTGCCCTTTTTTGTAACCAAATGCCCGCAAATCAACGTCATGATGAGCCACTTGATTTGCCACCACTACATCACCAATTTTAACGCGTGCATCAATGCCGCCCGCGCTGCCGATATTGATCACGGCGGTGAGCTGATATTGCGTTAATAATAAAGTAGAAAGCGCTGCCGCATTGACTTTGCCGATTCCTGATAATGCCAAAATAATTGGTTTTCCAGAAAGAGTGCCGCGGTAAGCCGTTTTCCCTGCCAATGTCAGCGGTTCACATTCCTGCATAAGAGCGCGTAATGCCGCTAATTCTTCCGGCATCGCTGCGATTACACCGATCATAATTAATTCCTATTGAGTAAATGATATTGACGAGCCCACGGTGCCATAAACATTCGTGCCGCCGTCATCGTGATAAATGCCTATTTTATGGTTGCCGGTACTGCCGCTATCGATTCGATAAACCATCGAGCTGCCGCCCAAACAACCGCCTAATAATAAACATACTCCCATCATGCAAATTTTTAAAAGCTTCATGATTGCTCTCCTTCATCGCATAAGATTTGTAATTGTTTTTCTGAAACTTTTTCCTTTGTTCCCAATTCTTGCGCAAAAACTTGAATGCGAAATTCTTCCAATAAATAAAAAAAGCGCTGCAACGTTTTTGGCGTATTTGCGGTTAATGGATACGTAACCGCACATTGCTGCATTTTGGCGCTTAATTTTTCTTCCCACGGCGCGATGATTTTTTGTCGCTGCGCATCTTTTTGCGGATCGCGCGCCAATTTTTGTAAACGCAATTCAACGGCGTGCAAATAACGCGCAATATCGTTTAAATACGCGCGTTCGGTTAAACGAATAAAACTGGGAAAAACCAAACGCGCTAATTGTCGTTCGATATCATTTTTAGCGTCAACGGGTTTCGTCGATCGCAGCGCTTCATTAATGCGACTGTACTGCGCAAGTAAATCCACCAAAACCGCGGCTAATTGCTGTCCGCCGGCAACCAATTTTTTTTCACCCTGCAAAAGCGCCGCCGAAAAATCTTTTTGCGTGCGCGGCACCGCTGCCGTTAAACACACCTGATCCACCAAAGCCGAAATAATATCATCAAGCAAATAAATATCGCTGCTTATTTTGCGATAGTGCAAACTCATCTGCGTTTTGTAAGGAAGATTTTTATGTAAATATTTAATTTGGCTGGATAATTTTTGCATTAATAAAAATCGTACACCCACGCGGTGCGCACGTTCGGCGCGTTCGGGATCATCATGAAGCCGCAAATATAATTGCCCGTCTTCCAACGTTAACGCTGGATAACCAATAATGCCGCCGCGCATTTTTTCTTGTGACGGTAAATTTTCCCACAACCAATCCGTAACGATTTCATCGCTGGCAAGTTGACTGTGGCTGCGTTTTTGAAACTGCAAACTGGCTTCTGCCGCATATTGTTTTTGTAACGCTTCCAAATCGCGCCCTTCTGCAATTACTTGTTTTTTCGCGTCTAATAAACGGAAATTCATTCGATAATGATCATCGATTTTTTCCTGATCGAAAGCATCTTCAGGAATTTTGAGCCCTTTCATCGCGTCAATTCCCGAAATTAATGCCGGAATTAACGGCGTTTCCGTCTCCACAATGCGTTCATAAAGTGCTTGCGCAAAATCCGGAATCGGCACCATTTGCCGACGCCACATTTTGGGCAAACGCCGCAAAATCATTTCAATTTTTTCTTGCAACATCGCCGGCACTAATCGTTCAAAATCCGCGGCGCAAACGGCATTTAAAGCGGTCAGCGGCAATAAAACCGTAATACCATCATCGCTTTGCGTAGGATCAAAAACGTATTTCAAAGGAAACTGATAACCGCGAATGGCTAAATTTTCGGGATAATCGCGTTTGGAAACCGCAACTTCTTGCATCAATAAATCAGCTTCCGTCATCAATAAATCATGTTCATGATATTTTTTTGCCCACTGCTCCAAAGTGACGGTGGAATAAACCGTTACCGGTAAACGCTGCAAATAAAAATCTGCTACTTGTTCTTCATCAACCACAATGCCGCGGCTGCGCGTTTTATCTTCCAGCGTTTCAAGCTGCGCGCGTAACGCTTGATTGCGCGCGATAACGGTTAAACGTGTATTAATTTCACCGCTGACCAAAGCTTCGCGGATAAAAATTTCGTGTGCGCTGTCTCTATCTTGCGTTGCCAACGGTTTTTTTCTGCCTGCCACAATCGGCAAACCATAAAGTAATACCGTTTCTTCTGCTAAAACGTTGCCGGCGCGTTTTGACCAATGCGGTGCACTTAATTGAGTTTTCGTCAAATGCGCGGTGAGTTGCTCGAGTTCGTGCAATTCAATCGGCGCACACATGCGCGCATAAACGCGATTTAATTCCATAATATGAGCCGCCATCACCGCCTGCGGACGCGCTTTTGCCAAAACGCTCGCCGGAAAAAGCGAAAATTTGCGTTGCCGCGGCCCCGCGTATTCTTTATTTTGCTCGTCCCACAAACCCACTTGATCCAAAAATCCCGCCAATAAACTGCGGTGCAATCCCATTAAATTGGGATTTTCTAAAGCCAAACCGCCTTTTTCTCCCGTTTCGTTGCTGATGACGGGACGCGGACGATAATCGTTAATCGTTAACTTTTGCTGATGCACATCGCGCAACAATTGATTCACCAGCGCCCGCCATTCCTGCATGCGCGCGGCGTTTAAAAAATAACTTTTACACCACGCCCGCAATTTATTATTTGACAATTGCCGGCGTTGTTTTTGATAAACGGCAAACAGATTGAGCAAAGTTTGAAAATCGCTGGTTTTGTCAGCAAATTCACGATGCCGCATATCGGCGTGTTGTTCCTTATCAAACGGACGCTCGCGCGGATCTTGAATGGAAAGCGCGGCAAGCACGATCAGCGTTTCATGCAAACAAGCGTGCTCTTCAGCGGCAAAAACAATGCGCGCAAACCGCGGATCAATCGGCAAACGTGCTATTTTTCGTCCCAAATCGGTGAGGCGATTATGGTTATCAACCGCTTTTAGCTCGAATAACAAACGATAACCGTCATTAATTTGCCGCATTTCCGGCGGATCAACAAAGGGAAAACGCGCAATATCATCGCCATTTTGCGCAAGATTTAAGAGCAACATTTGCAAAATAACCGCCGCCAGATTGGTGCGCAAAATTTCCGGTTCCGTAAATTCGGGGCGATTTTGAAAATCTTCTTCGCTATAAAGACGAATACAAACACCGGCGCTCAATCGTCCGCAACGTCCGGCGCGTTGATTAGCGCTTGCTTGTGAAATCGCTTCAATCGGCAGGCGCTGCGTTTTGGTGCGCAATGAATAACGACTCATGCGCGCGGTGCCCGTATCGATAACGTATTTAATCCGCGGCACAGTTAACGAGGTTTCAGCAACGTTGGTTGCCAGCACGATGCGGCGCTGATTTTTAGGACGAAAAACGGCTTGTTGATCGGCTAAAGAAAGGCGCCCAAAAAGCGGCAAAATATCGGTTGCCGGCAATTGCGCGCGAGAAAGAAACGTAGCCGTTTCGCGAATATCGCGTTCAGTGGGCAAAAAAACCAAAATATCGCCGCGTTGTTCGCAATCTAATTCATCAATTGCTGCCAAAATTTCTTCCGATAAATCGCTGTCGGCGGGCGGTTCGCGGTAACGAATTTCAACGGGATAAGTGCGTCCGGAAACGTTAATTTGCGGCGCTTGATGGAAATGACGGGCAAACTTTTCGGCGTCGATTGTGGCAGAAGTGATGATGAGCTTTAAATCGCGGCGTTTTTCAAGCAAACGGTGCAAATATCCGAGTAAAAAATCGATGTTTAAACTGCGTTCGTGGGCTTCGTCGATGATGATGACTTCGTATTGATATAAATAAGGATCGGTGAGCGTTTCCGCGAGTAATAATCCATCGGTCATTAATTTGATGACGGTATCCGGTGAACATTGTTCATCAAAACGCACTTGATAACCTACCGCCGCCCCCAACGGTACGGATAATTCTTCCGCGATTCTTGCAGCAACGCTGCGTGCGGCAATGCGGCGCGGTTGCGTATGCGCGATTTGTCCGCCGGCGCCCAAACCCAGCTCCAAACATATTTGCGGTAATTGCGTGGTTTTTCCGGAACCGGTTTCACCGCTGATAATAACGACTTGATGCTGCGCAATCAGTTCTTTAATGCGTTCTTTTTGCGCTAAAACGGGCAAATCGTTTTGAAAATGAGGGCGCGGCAGATTTTCTTGCCGGTGGCGGTAACGTTCCTGCGATTTTTGATAACGTTCATTGAGTTGCGCTTGCAATGCTTCCGTATTAAAACCTTGCCGCGTTTGCCTTTTGAGACGATAAAACAGCGTTTTTAAAGCGTGACGGTCTTGGCATAAAACCGTATTAAAATCATAACGAATGGCATTATTCATAATCTTTTCCTTTAATAACACGCTGTTTTAATAGAAAAATAATAATATTTTGACCGCATTTTAGCGGTCGAAAAAAATCTGTTTTAAACGCCGCGCTGATTTTAATTTTGACCGGACGGCACCATAAAAAAAGCCCTTTTGACAAGGGCTTTTTTTGCAAAAACGCAATGATTATAGCGCGTCAATCAAGCCTTGAAAATCTGCCTGATTAAAAGCAGCTTCATGAGTAACAACTACCACGCCGGATTGTTGATTAACGTTTACCCATTTCACACCGGCGATTTTCATGCCGTCTTTTTGTAACTTCTCGGCTTTTTCAGGATTGCCTTTAATCGTATCAACTTGAAATTGTGTTTGTGCCATAATTTATCTCTTATTAAAAATAACGGTAACCGATAAAATTATCGATTACCGTTTTATAGCAATTTATATGCCTACTTTTTTTATTCTCAATATTTAATATTTCACGTGAACAGCAAGACCGCCTTGGGAAGTTTCGCGGTATTTTGAATGCATATCGCGTCCAGTTTCCAGCATGGTTTGAATAACATCATCTAAAGAAACGAATGTGTTATCAGTACGCATCAATGCCATGCGCGCGGCGTTAATTGATTTCATTGCTGCCACGCCGTTGCGTTCAATACACGGCACTTGAACTAATCCCGCAATTGGGTCGCAAGTTAACCCTAAATTGTGTTCCATTGCCATTTCTGCCGCTGCGCATACTTGTTCTACCGTTGCGCCTTGAATTTCGGCTAAACCGCCGGCAGCCATAGAGCAAGCCGTGCCCACTTCACCTTGACAACCTACTTCCGCCCCAGAAATAGACGCATTTAATTTATATAAAACGCCGATACCGCTACACGTTAATAAATAACGCATAATGGTTTCTTCGTCGATCGGTTTAATAAAGCGATTGTAATACGCTAAAACCGCCGGCACGACACCACACGCGCCATTAGTTGGCGCCGTAACCACGCGCGCACCCGCCGCATTTTCTTCGTTAACAGCGATAGCAAACATATTGACCCAATCCACTACTCGCATAGGATCGGCTGCGCCCTCTTTTTCAGCCGCTTGCAATTGCGCGTGCATTTTTGCTGCTCGCCGCGGTAATTTTAATCCGCCCGGCAAAAATCCTTCTTTAGATAATCCGCCTTCAATGCAATGATTCATCACCGCCCAAACACGTTGACAATATTCATTAACCGCTTCTTCGCTGCCCAATAAAGCCACTTCGTTTGCCAAAATTAAATCAGAAAACCGCAATTTATGCTGTTGACATAATGCCACAACGTCTTTTGCCTTTTGGAAAGGATAAGGCACATTCATTTCACGGGTTTGTTTACCTTGATGAGCTAATTCTTCAGCGCTGGCAATAAAACCGCCGCCGATGGAAAACACGGTTTCTTCGTATAAAACCTGATCATTATTGAATGCTTTCAAAGTCATACCATTTTCGTGCTGCGGCAATGCCGTTTTTTCGAAAATAATATCGCGATCATAATTAAAAGCGATTTGATGCGTATCACTTAACGGCAATTTTCCTTCTTTTTTAATGCGTTCAATGCGTTCCGGCAAAGAATCGGTATCAACGGTTTGCGGATCATCGCCGGTGAGTCCGGCAATCGTGGCGCTATCGGTTGCGTGACCTTTGCCCGTTGCGGATAAAGAACCATATAAATTCACGACCACGCGCGTGGTTTTATCCAATAATCCTTTTTCAATAAGATGAGTGCGAAATACAGCCGCCGCGCGCATGGGTCCCATCGTGTGGGAACTCGATGGTCCGATACCGATTTTCAAAATTGATTTAATACTAATCATAATTGCCTCCAATATTTAGTGACGCACAGAGCATGCTCTGTCTCCTCTTTAAAATTGTGCGGTTTACAGATTTTATTTTTAAAAATAAACAGATACCGAAAACCGTCTTTTTGCGACTACTTGGTAATCGCCAGCATTATAATCGTTTGGCAATTTAAACGCAGCCATCTTTTAACAGCGGAAAAACTCAATGAATTTTTTTAGAAAAAACTGTGCACACTGCTTTTTTTGGATAAACCAATGACTATTGAGCGTTTATTAGTTTTTTGCAGCGAAATAAGGGAACATCGTAGCGATAAAGATTATCGCTGCGCAGAAGATTGATGCGCTGCGCGGCATGTGATTAACCCCACCGATCAATGCCATTTTAAGCGACCGGAAAGGCGATTTTGCGCAAAACGCGCGAGCACTAATAAAAACGTTTTTCCGTATCCCAGCAACAATTGATGATGCGCAAGATGCAGTAATAAATACATATATTTGGCGATTATGCCTTCGATAAAAATATGGCGCTTTAACAAATTGGGAATTAAATTACCGATATTATCTTTACCGCCAAGCGCGATAAGAGAACCAAAATCGCGGTAACGATAACGTTTGCGAAACGCTTTATTTTGCGCAATAGCGCGTAATTGTTTAAAGAGGAAAAATGCTTGTTGATGCGCTGCCTGCGCCCGCGCCGGCACATTTTTTCCGTCGCGCCATAAACACGCCGCGCAATCACCGATGGCATAAATATCTGCCGCTGATGTGCGCAATTGTTCATCAACAATAAATTGATTGAGCGCGTTAACCGTTAAACCAAAATCGCGATTTGTTTCCGCTGCTTTAATGCCTGCCGCCCAGACGATGGCACCAGCAGCTAATTCGCCGGCGGAAGTCGTAATATGATCGCGGTGCAACGCTAATACTTTGGTGGAAGTCAATACAGTGACTTGTTTTGATTGCAAAATTTGCGCCGCGTTTTGTGACATTTTCTCTGGCAACGTTGCCAAAATCCGCGCGCCGGCTTCGATTAACGTAATATTTAATTGAAAAGCAGGCGTGGCGCGTTCTGCCGCAAATAAACGATAGGCTTCACGCAATTCTGCTGCTAATTCAACGCCGGTGGCGCCGCCGCCAACAATGCTGACGTTTAACGTGTGATGATCCGAATATTCTGCCCAAGAAAATAAATGGGATAATTGATTGTAAAAACGTTCCGCGTCTTCCAAATTTTCTAAAACATAAGCATGTTCGCTGCCGCTGGTGCCAAAAAAATTGGAACCACTGCCCAGCGCTAACACGCATTTTCCAAATTCAATCGTACGCTCGGCGATGATAAATTCGCCTTGAACATCGCAAACGGGCGCTAACGTCAATTGATGCGTTTCGGGGTGTAATTGCTGCAGCTGCGCGCGCATAAAACTAAAATGATTGCGCCGTCCCAAAGATTGGTAAGACAATCCTTCTTGTTGCGTGTTTAACGTGCCCACCGCGACTTCATGCAAAGTTGGCTTCCAAATATGAACACTTGCGCGATCGATGAGTAACACTTTTTGCGCACCTTGTTCGCGTCCAAACCAACGTCCCAACCGCGCTGCTAGTTCCAAACCGCCGGCGCCGCCGCCCACAATCACAATGTCGTAATACATAAAAATATCTCTGTTTAAATCAATAAAGCGCGCTGATACTACACCTTGCGTTATCTTTATAAAATTAAAAAATCATGATGTTCATGCTTGAAATAACTGATTCAACAGCAACAATTTTGATATTTTTTTGAGACGGTAATTTTAAATTGTTTTATCAGGAGATTATTCACTCCAAACGGTTAAACTGGGGTACTCGCCGTCGGAAAATTGACATTCAGCAATCATGGATACGCGTTTTTGTTGACTATTTAACGCAAAAAAACGCACGATGACCGTTAACTGACCTTCTTCATCGTAGGAAAAATGGCTTTTAAACTGATGCGGTTCTAAAGATTCGGGATAATCGCTGGTGCGGAAAATATAGTCATAACATATTGTATAAGCTGCTAATTCTTGTTGACGTTGCCGCGCGCTTTTTTCAATAACGATCGTTGTTTGCGGTTTTTGTGGCGCATTGACTTTTGCTATTTTGGGGACGATTGGCGGCGCCGCGCGTTTGAATTCGGTCGAAAAAATCATCGCTATCCCTATGAAAAGCATGAAAAAGACGATGAAACATAATCCTAAAAATTGTCCCCATCGCTGTTTAGCGTCATTTTTATCCCAAAATATTGCCAATACGCTTAAATGAATCGCTAATAAGATGAAAAAAACAGCCCAAAAAATCAGCATCATTGATACGCCTTTGATTGAGTTAATCTTTTAATTTGGCGGCAAGTTCTTCCAAAGTTTTATCTTGTATATTTTTTAAACGTTCGATGGTAGAGAAAGGATCTTCAACGTCGAAATTGCGCATTTGTTGTTGAAAAACCGCTTGATGGGTTAAAAAAACTTCCAAAGATTGCTCTAAATATCGTCCTAAAATGCCGGCGAGATAGTCGTTATTAAAACTGACAATTTTTGCCAACAGCGATTGCGTCAGCACCGGCGTAATATCATTATTTAATGCGGCTTCCGCAAGAATGCTATACAGCATGGAGCGCGTAATATCACGTCCGCTTTGCGCATCAACCACGCTGAAATTTTCGCCTTGTAACAATAACTGCCGCAAATCTTCGGTTTTAATGTAGCGACTGGATCCCGTGTCATAAAGACGACGGTTTGAGTATTTTTTAATTTGCCGTGTTGCCATTTTAAAACCAATGCATTTCTTGATGATTACGCGGCACAAATTTTCCTTCAACCATCGCGCAACTGTCTTGCGTCATTTTGTCGCGAATGCGCGCGCAGCGTTTTCCTGATGATGAACACGGTTCAACGTAGCAATCGCCACGCGAAAGATTATATTCGCCAACAGCTTGCGGGGTATTTGAAGGACTACAACCGGCAAGATTTAAAATTAAAAATAAGGGCAGTAAAAAACGAAACATAAAATCCTCGTCAATTGAGCTCGTAAAAAACATTTTAGCAAAGCCATTTATAAAATCAGGAAAGTTTATTTTTCATATTGGGGTTAATAAAAAACCCTGCGCGGCAGGGTTTTCCGAACGTTTATTTTCAATGATGATTAACGTTCTTCGAGTTTTTCTTTTTGTCGCTGCAATTGTTTTTCCAGCTTTTCCGCTAACAAATCGATCGCGGCATACATATCTTCATGACGCCCTTCGGCATGAATATCATTGCTGGCAGCGATGGATAAGGTTGTTTCCGCGATTTTTTCATGTTTAACAATGCGCAGCGTTACTTGGGCGCTGGTGATATTTTGATAAGTTTGCTCAAGACGATTGAGCATTTTTTCAATATGTTCACGCAAGGCAGGACTGATGTCTAAATGTCTACCGGTAATATTAAATTGCATAACATACTCCTTTGGTCAATACTGCAAAGCAGTTTCTTCACGGTAGCAAAACTTAATCAGCGATTCAATATTTTTATTATTTAAAACCGCGCGATTTCATCAAAAACAAAAAACCATTTCTCGGGGCGCATA
This sequence comes from Dichelobacter nodosus, assembly GCF_001263335.1. Classification (GTDB taxonomy): domain Bacteria; phylum Pseudomonadota; class Gammaproteobacteria; order Cardiobacteriales; family Cardiobacteriaceae; genus Dichelobacter; species Dichelobacter nodosus. The sequence continues at coordinate 64,970 of NZ_LGVW01000011.1, read as the reverse complement.
ATGCGGCATTCTCATCAAAAAAACCGTATCAAAACGATTTTAAAAATCACCATCGCGGCATGATATTGGCTTTTTCTATAAAAAATATTAACAAAAACGACAAAATCCAGTATGATGCCCGCCTCCTTATTTTAGGGCCTATAGCTCAGTCGGTTAGAGCAGGCGACTCATAATCGCTTGGTCGGGGGTTCAAGTCCCTCTGGGCCCACCATCTTTTTTCTATTCATTTTCAATAGATTATTTCTTTTATTTTGCTGTTATTTGCCAACGATTTTGCCACCGCGCGCGGTATTGGTATCGCGTGGTTATGGTATAATTGCGGCTTTTGAACTATCGGAAGTAATGAAAAAATGAGCAGTTATGACTCTTCACGGATTCGTGTATTAAAAGGCTTAGAAGCCGTACGTATCCGCCCGGGTATGTATATTGGTAATACCGATGATGGCAGCGGTTTGCATCATATGGTTTTTGAAGTAGTTGATAACGCAATTGACGAAGCATTAGCCGGCTATTGCACGGAAATTAATGTCATTATCCATCAAAACGAATCGATTACCGTGCGCGATAATGGGCGCGGCATTCCGGTTGATATTCATAAAGAAGAAGGACGCAGCGCCGCGGAAGTCATCATGACGATTTTGCACGCTGGCGGAAAATTTGATGCCAGTTCTTATAAAGTTTCTGGCGGATTGCACGGCGTGGGCGTTTCCGTGGTCAATGCTCTGTCCGAAAAATTAGAATTAACCATTCGCCGTGATGGTCATATTCATTACCAACAATATCGCCACGGTGAACCGCAAGCGCCTTTAGCAATCATCGGCGATACCGAAGAAACGGGAACAGAAATCCGTTTTTTGGCAAGCCGCGAAACATTTCATAACGTGGAATTTGATTACGATACCTTGGCAAAACGTTTGCAAGAATTATCCTTTTTAAATTCCGGCGTGCGCATCGTCTTAACCGATGAACGCAAAGATAAAACGGAAGTTTTTCAATATGAAGGCGGCATTATTGCATTTACGCGCTATTTAAACCGCAATAAAACGCCCATTCACGACACCATTTTTCATTGCGCCATTGAAAAAGATGCTTCTATCGTAGAAATTTCTTTGCAATGGAACGATTCTTATCAAGAAAATGTTTACTACTTCACCAATAATATTCCTCAACGCGACGGCGGAACGCATATGGCAGGTTTTCGCAGCGCCATGACGCGTACACTCAATAACTACATGGAAGCAGAAGGCATCGCCAAAAAAGCCAAAATTTCAACCAGCGGCGATGACGCCCGTGAAGGACTAACGGCAGTTGTTTCCATCAAAATTCCCGATCCGAAATTCAGTTCGCAAACCAAAGATAAATTGGTTTCTTCCGAAGTAAAAGGTTTGGTTGAAGGCGTGTTATCAGAAAAATTGCAAGAATTTTTATACGAACACCCCAACGAAGCCAAAATCATCGTCAATAAAATTGTTGACGCCGCCCGCGCCCGCGAAGCCGCGCGCAAAGCCCGCGAAATGACGCGGCGCAAAGATGCTTTAGATATCACGGGATTACCGGGAAAACTCGCCGATTGTCAGGAAAAAGATCCAGCATTATCAGAATTATTTTTGGTGGAAGGCGATTCCGCTGGCGGTTCTGCTAAACAAGGTCGTAATCGCAAATTTCAAGCGATTTTGCCGTTAAAAGGTAAAATTTTAAACGTTGAAAAAGCGCGGTTTGACAAAATGCTTGCTTCCGCAGAAATTGCCACTTTGATTACCGCGCTCGGCACGGGTATCGGCAAAGAAGATTTTGATCCCGACAAATTGCGTTATCACCGCATCATCATCATGACCGATGCCGACGTCGATGGTGCGCATATTCGCACTTTATTGCTCACTTTCTTCTATCGGCAAATGCCAGAATTGGTAGAACGCGGTCATATTTATATCGCGCAACCGCCGCTGTACAAAGTCAAAAAAGGTAAACAAAGCCAATATTTAAAAGACGATCACGAATTAAACGAATTATTGCTCAATCATGCTTTGGAAGGCGCGGAATTACACGTTAACAAAGATGCGCCGGCAATTGCGCAACCCGCTTTTGAAGCATTAGCGCGCGAATATTTGGCGTTGGAAGTTTTAATTAAACGTTTTTCGCATCACATTGATAGCCGCGTTTTAAAAGCGCTGATGGATGCGCCCGTTTTAAATCGCGACGTTTTTTTCGCGCCCGAACAATTGCAAGCATGGTTAAAAGACTATCAATTTCACCTCGATCGCTTTGCTCAAGCGGGCGTGCGTTTAACGGCGCATCTCGATCATAATGCCGCCACGCCGCGCGTTCACATCGTCATTGATCAACATGCAAACGAAATTCACAATTATCTTGATGCAAATTTTGCGGAAGCGAGTGAATATCAAAAAATCGCAGATTTTGCGCAAAAAACCCACGGATTGCTGCAAGAAGGCGCCTTTTTTAGCAACGATAAAGATCGCGTTGCCGTTCATTATTTTAGCGACGTGATGCAAGCATTGTTTGCAGAAGGTAAAAAATCGTATGAAATTCAACGTTATAAAGGTTTGGGGGAAATGAATCCCGAACAATTATGGGAAACTACTTTAGATCCCAGCGTTCGGCGCATGTTGCAAGTTAAAGTTCAAGATGCGATGCACGCCGATGAGGTTTTTACCACGTTGATGGGTGAAGAAGTTGAACCGCGGCGCGCGTTTATTGAAGAAAACGCAATTCGCGCCGGAAATATTGATATTTAGACAGAAAAAACCCCGCTTTTGGCGGGGTTTTTATTTAACGATGGCTTTGTTGGCGCGCAAATTCTTTGATGCTGACGATTAAACGCTGAAAAGAAGTTGTGAAATGATTTTCATCGGTGCTCAAATAAATATCGGCAATGCCTTCATACAATCCCCAGCGTTCCTCGCGCAATTGCTGCAATTTCTGCCGTCGATCCGCATATTTAAGCAACGGACGATTGCGGTCGTTTTTCACACGTTGCAATTGCCGCTCCACCGAAATATCTAAAAAAATCACCAACGCCTGCGCCATCAGTAATTGTCGATTTTGCGCCAATAAAACGATACCGCCACCGCAAGAAACCACCATATCGCGCGGTTCTGCCAAAACATCGCGCAAAACTTCATGCTCGCGGCAACGAAATCCCATTTCTCCTTCGCGTTCAAAAAGTAAAGAAATATCCGCACCCGTGCGCGCCACAATCATATGATCGGTATCGGCAAACGCCCAACGCAATTTTGACGCCAGCCGTTTTCCCAAAGAGGTTTTTCCAGCACCCATCGGTCCGATCAATACGATTTTGCGCGGCACAAAATGCCCCTTTTTTTAATGGCTTAATTTAGGTTTTAAGACGCCCAATAAAACAGTGGAAACCAATGTTCCTAAAATAATGGCTAAAGCATAAAGTCCTAAATGAATCACGGCATTGGGAATAAATAACACGAAAACGCCACCGTGCGGCGCGCGTAATCCGCAACCAAATGCCATTGATAAACCGCCTGCAACCGCCGATCCCATAACTAACGCTGGAATCACGCGCAAAGGATCTTTAGCGGCAAAAGGAATCGCGCCTTCCGTAATAAAACTCAAACCTAAAATGCCCGTAGCTTTGCCGGCTTGGCGTTCTTCATCGGTAAAGCGGTTTTTAAAGAATATTGTTGCTAAGAAAATTGCCATCGGCGGCGTCATGCCAGCTGCCATTGTGGCTGCCATCGGCGCAAAAACTTCAGACGCAATTAAAGCCGTAGAAAATAAATAAGCCGCTTTATTAATAGGGCCGCCCATATCTAAAGCCATCATGCCGCCTAAAGTTGCACCTAAAACAAACGCGCTGGTTTCATTCATGGACGTTAACCACGTTTCCATATAATGCTGCACCTGTGCCATCGGCTGCGCAATCAAGTAATACATCAATAAACCGGTCACCGCCGTGCCAATTAACGGCAAAATTAACATTGGTTTTAAACTTTCTAAAGTTTGCGGCAACTTGATCAGTTTTGCTAAAAAGGAAACAAAATAACCGGCAATAAAACCCGCAATAATCGCGCCTAAAAAGCCCGCGCCGGTATTTGCCGCAATATAAGCGCCGACCATTGCTGGCGCGATGCCCGCGCGTCCGGCAATAGAATAAGCGATATAACCACCTAAAATTGGTATAAATAAAGCAAAAGCATCTTTTCCGATTTGGAATAACGTTTGCCCCAAAGTTCCAGCAAATTGCTCTTGATAAATATAAATGCCCTGCGCGCCAAACATGAATGAACCGATGGCAAAGCCCAAAGCAATTAATAATCCGCCGGCAACGACAAACGGCAACATATAAGAAACGCCGGTCATTAAATGTTTATAAATACCGTTTTGTTCTGATTTTGCAGCAATTTTTTGTTCTCCGGCGGCAAAAGTTCCGGCTTGAAAACTTTGCGCAATCACGGCGGCAGCATCATTAATAGCGGCTTTAGTACTCGTTTTATAGATTTTTTTACCCGCAAAACGATCTAAATCAATGTTGGTATCAGCAGCAATAATAACGACATCGGCGCGTTCAATTTCTTCCGCCGTTAAAGCATGATCAACGCCGACGCTACCCTGCGTTTCAATTTTGCAGTGATAATGCAAAGTTTCGGCGGCTTTTTCTAAAGCTTCTTGCGCCATATAAGTATGCGCAACACCCGTTGGACAAGCAGTTACGCCAACAATCAATCCTTTAGCAGCAGATTCTGGCGCGGATTCAGCAGTTTCTTCATCGTTGAGCGCGGATAAAGCGCGCACAATATCATCAACTTGCGTGGTTTGTGCTAATTGCGCGGCAACGTCTTCATCGCCAACCACGTGGCTTAATTTTTTTAAAACCGTTAAATGTTCGGCATCGCTGGCAGCAATTGCCACAATTAAATGCGCGCGTTCGCCGTCTTCCCAATCAATGCCTTGCGGAATTTGTAATACGGCAACCGCGGTTTTATGAATATATTCACGCGATTCGGGCGTGCCGTGCGGAATAGCAACGCCGTTGCCTAAATAAGTGTTTTCCTGCGCTTCACGATTAAGCATTCCTTGAATGTATTCCGCACTCACGGCACCATTTTCAACCAAAATTGCTGCCGCTTCACAAATTGCGGCAGTTTTATCAGTGGGCGCGGCGCCCAAACGAACAAAATTTGCTGTTAACAACATGCCTTTTCTCCATAAAAATTTAGCAAATCATAGTATTTTTTTTATAGTCGTACCATGTTTTAAATGAGCGTGCATTGGAATAGTTTCAAATTTTAGGCAATTACTGCATACTAAATTTTTCTTAAAATTAAATTTCCTAAATGAAACTCACTGCTATTGAACTTATTGGTTTTAAATCTTTTGCTGATCGTGCGTTATTTCCCGTTGATGCCCCGATTACGGGCATTATTGGCCCGAATGGTTGTGGTAAATCCAATATTGTTGATGCCGTGCGCTGGGTTTTAGGCGAAAGCGCTGCCAAACAATTACGCGGGCAAATGTTAACCGATGTGATTTTTGGCGGTTCAAAATTGCGACGCGCGAGCGGTTTGGCAAGCGTGAGTTTGCATTTTGATAACCACGATCACAGCGCCGGCGGCGCATTTGCGGATTATCACGAAATCGTTATTCAACGAAAAGTCAGTTCTGATGGCGTTTCAGAATATAGCATTAATCGACAACGGTGCCGGCGCAAAGATATTGTTGCTTTATTAAAAGGCAGCGGCGTGGGTGCGCGCAGTTATGCTTTAATCGAGCAAGGCATGATTAGCCGCATTATTGAAGCAAAACCCGAAGAATTACGCGTTTATTTAGAAGAAGCCGCCGGCGTGGGCATTTACAAATTAAAACGCAAAGAAACCGAGCGACGCATGCAACAAGTCCACGCTCATCTTTTGCTGCATGATGAACGGTTACAACAGCTCAAAAAACAACGCGATCGACTCGCCGATGAAGCCGAAATTGCGCAACAATATCAACAACATCAACAACAATACGCTCAAGAACAGCGCCAATTATTGAGTTGGCAATTGCATGAAACAGAACGCTCATTAATCGCGGCACAAAATGATCAACAGCAGCAAGAACAAGCGCTTGAAACGGCGCTAAAAACGCATGAAGAAGCTCAAAAAACGTGTGCGGAAGCTGCTAGCGCCGTAGAACGCGCGCAATTGTTGGAAAAACAAGCGCAACAGCGTTATCAAGAATTGGGGCATTTACATCAACAAGCAGAAATGCGCAGCGCTCGAGAAAAAAGCGAATGGCAGCACGTGCAACAACGGCTTGCAGAATTAAATCAACGGCAGCAACGTTTGGCAGCAGAAAATGCTGACGACACCGCACAATATCAACAAAAAAAAATCGCTTTAGAAACCATCATTAACGAAAGCCAACAATGCGGTATTCATATTACGCAATTGGAAACTGCGCTGACCGCCGCGCGTGAATATATGGAACAGCAGCGCGCGGCATTGCGGCAAGGTCAAATGTTATGCCAGCAGCAAAAAGATAATGTGGCGCACTGTTTATCGCGTTATGAGGAAGCAAAAACGCATTGGCAGCGGCTCGAGCAACGTTTACAAACGCAAAACGCGCCCGATGAAGCGTTGCAAGCAACCGTAGATGTTTTAGAGGAAACGCGTGCCGCGGTTGAAATGAAAGAGTTTCAATTAGAAGAAGCGCTTAGTGTGGAAATGCAGGCGCAAAAAAGCGCGGCAGAAGCCCAACAAATATTACAACAACAGCAACAGGCTTTAATGGACGCCGAGCGCGCGTTAGACGGATTAAAAGCGCGCGCAGAAACGCTGCAACAATGGTTGCCTGAACCGCGCGTTGCCAATCAATCAGAAAAAGCGCTTTATGAAACGCTTGTGATTGAAGAAAAATGGCAATCTGCTTTGGAGCGTTATTTGCACCCAGCGCTGACGGCGGCAACGCATAATTGCGGCATTGAAGCGGCGTGGTTGGGCGCGGGCGCACCGCCAAAACAGTGGCAATCGATTATAGAAAGTTCTTATTCTTTGCAGGCATTATTGGGACATCTTCAGCCGTTAGCGCTTCCCGATTCCGCGGTGGATTTTTCGACGTTGCAAGAAGGTTATTATTTAACGTTATCTGGCAGTTTGGTGGGGCGCGATTGTTATTTGCCCAGTCGCGCGCAGGAACATCATGGTTTATTAGCCCGTTATCAGCAGTTATCGCAATTGGAAACAGAATTGCAACAGCAGCAAATTGCGTTGACAGCGCTCAAACAAAAACAACACCGCGCGCAAATTGCCGCCGAAGAATGTCAACAAAAATATCAAAATGCCCAACAATTGGTGCGTCATTGTCAGCGCGAATTGGACGAAAAAAAGCACGCTTTACAATTACAACAGCAAGCACAAACCCATCAACAGCAGTTACACGCGCAACAATGCCACGCGCGCAAACAACTTGAAGAAGATATTGTTGAGGCTAAAAATCGTTTTATGGAATGTGAACGCGATTATCAGCACGCCCGCGCGCAAGTTTTACCGAATGTGGCAGCGTTGACGGATTCGTATCAAAAAAGTGAAGCGGCTTTTTCGCACGGTAACGCCGAATTAAAAAAAACACAGGCGCTGCAGCAAAAATATCAGCAGGAACGTTCGGCGTTGCAAGCTTTTCTCGATTCTTACGAAAAACAGCAGCAGCGTTTGCATTTTGATCAATGTGAAGTAGAAACGCAGCAGGAAGAATGCCGCGCGCGTTATGAACAATTAAGCGCGCAATTGACCGCGGCGGACGCGGCGCTCGCGGAACAAAAATGGGCGCTTGAAGAACACGGCGTATTGTATCAAGAGGCGCAAATTGCCGCCGAAACCGCACAAAAACAATGGCAAATCAATAAAGATCGTTTAAATGAAGCCAGTCATCAAGCGCATTTATTGCAGGAACGTTTAAACAGTCGTCAGCAATATCAGGAAACTTTATTGACGCGGCGGCAGGAAAAATTGGCGGCGTTGGCAGAAAATGAGTGGTCGGCGCTGGTTTTTGCTGATGATGCGGCGCTCGATGAGACCGCGTTAACGCGTCATTTACGGCAAATCAAACAAAAAATTGATGATTTGGGCGCGGTTAATGCCGCGGCGATCGCGCATTTTGCCGAAATTGATGCCGAATTTCAGCAGTTAACGGCGCAATGTCAGGATTTACAACAGAGTTTAGCGTTATTGGAAGAAGCAATTGCGGCTTTAGATAAAGAAACGCAGGCGCGTTTGCGCGAAACATTTACGGCGGTTAATCAATATTTTGGCGTTTTATTTCCGGTTTTATTTCAGGGCGGCGAAGGCAGTTTAACGTGGGTGGGAACGGATTTATTAACGGCAGGCATCGCGTTAACCGTGCGTCCGGCGGGAAAAAAAGTAAGAAATATTAGTATGTTGTCTGGCGGAGAAAAGGCATTGACGGCGGTGGCGTTGGTATTTGCTTTATTTAAATTAAATCCGGCGCCCTTTTGTTTGCTAGATGAAATTGATGCGCCGCTCGATGAAGCTAACGTGATGCGTTTGACGGCATTATTGCGAGAAATGGCAGCCAATACGCAGTTTATCGTGATTACGCACCATAAACGCACGATGCAGGCGTGCGATCATTTAATTGGTGTGACGATGAGTGAACCGGGGGTTTCGCGTTTGGTGGCGGTTAAAGTGGCAGAATCTAACGAATCTGCAAAAATTCCGTAACGCGCGAGATAACACAATATATAGTGTTATATTTTTAGAAAATACATGATGATGTGTAAATATTTTTTTGTCTATATTTCAACCTGAAAGAATTTTTCCGTTGAATCAAAATTTTTACCATCTAAAATGAGCGCTCTTTTCTTGTTTGGAGAGCGCTTTTATGCCCCGCAGTTTATTTGAAAAACGCATACAGATTAAACCCTACGAATATCCCGAATTATTGGAATTTAAAGATGCTATTCGCCATTCTTATTGGTTGCATACCGAATTTAATTTTACCGGCGATATTCAAGATTATAAAACCGCAATCAGCGACGCTGAACGCACTGCGTTAACGCGTTCTATGCTGGCGATTTCGCAAATTGAAGTGAGCGTGAAGCGTTTTTGGGGCGATTTGTATCATTATTTTCCCAAAGCCGAAATTGACGATGTGGGCGGTACGTTTGCAGAAAGCGAAGTGCGTCATAAAGATGCGTATTCGTTTTTATTAGAACAATTGGGCATGAATGAATTGTTTACGCAAATTACGCATATTCCCGCGCTGATGGCGAGAATTGAATATATGGAAGCGTTTATGCGCAACAAAGATAAAAATAATCAGGAGTTGGTGTTATCGCTGGTTTTGTTTTCTTTGTTTGTTGAGCATATTTCTTTGTTTGGACAATTTTTAATTATGATGTCGTTTAATAAATATCGTAATTTATTCAAAGGGATTTCTAACGCGGTTGAAGCGACTTCCAAAGAAGAAGAAATTCACGGACGATTTGGCATTGCGTTGTATCACATCATCAAAGAAGAACACCCCGATTTATTCACCGATTCTTTTTATCACCATTTAAAAACGTTGGCAGATCAAGCATTAGCAGCCGAACGCGGCATTTTAAATTGGATTTTTGAAAACGGCGATTTGCCCTTTTTACAACAAAAAACCGTGGAAAATTATATTGTTAATCGTTACAACAATTCCTTAAGTGTTTTGGGAATTGAATCGCCGTATACGGTTGATGAAGAACGATTAAAAGAAACGCAATGGTTTGATATTGAAATACTTTCAGGAAAGGAAAATGACTTCTTCTACAAACGCAGCACCGACTACAGCAAAAAAACCAAACAAATTACTGCCGATGATCTCTTCTGATCGTCCTGATTTTTTTTGGCTCAACGATGACAGCCGTCTTTTTCTGCAACGCGGTTATTTGTTAGACGGCACCAGCGCCGAAAAAAGAATGAAGGAAATCGTTGCCCGCGCTGCCGAAATTCTGCCTTTTGCTGATTTTGAACAGCGCTTTTTTCATTATTTAGCGCGCGGTTATTATTCTTTTTCTTCGCCGATTTGGTCGAATTTTGGTTTGGCGCGCGGTTTGCCGATTTCGTGTTTTGGTAGTTATATCGGCGATTCGATTTACGACATTATGCGCACCACGGCAGAAGTCGGCATGATGAGCAAAATTGGCGGCGGCACCAGCGCCTATTTTGGCGCAATTCGCCCGCGCGGTAGCGATATTCGCGATAACGGTAAATCAGATGGTTCTTTTAATTTTTCGAAACTGTTTGATACCGTCATCGATGTGATTTCACAAGGCACATCACGCAAAGGACAATTTGCCGGTTATATCGATATTGAGCACGGCGATATTGAAGAATGGTTGGATATTCATACCGAAGGCAATCCCATTCAATTGATGTATTACGGCGTATGCATCAGTCATCAATGGTTGGCGGAGATGAAAGCCGGCGACAGCGAAAAACGGCGCATTTGGGCGAAAGTTTTGCAACGAAAATCAGAAACCGGTATTCCTTATTTATTTTTCAAAGATAACGCTAATGCTGGACGTCCGGACGTTTACAAAGATTTAAATCTGCCGATTTATGCCAGCAATTTATGCACGGAAATTATGCTGCCGGCGAGCGAAGAGGAAAGTTTTGTTTGTTGTTTGTCGTCAATGAATTTGTTGTATTACGAGGAATGGAAAAATACCGATGCGGTGGAATTGCTCGTTTACTTTTTAGATGCGGTGATGACGGAATTTATTGAAAAAAGCGCGGATTTGCCCTTTTTAGAACGCGCGCGGCGTTTTGCGATGCGTCATCGAGCTTTGGGATTGGGCGTTTTAGGCTGGCATAGTTATTTGCAATCGCAACATTTGCCTTTTGACAGTTTGGCTGCCATGCAAAAAAATAATGAAATCTTTCAATTATTGCAACGAAAAACGTTAAGCGCCTCGCGCACGTTAGCCGAACATTTAGGTGAACCAGAAATTTTGCGCGGTTACGGTCGCCGCAATACCACGTTGATGAGCGTGGCGCCGACAAAATCGAGCAGTTTTATTTTGGGCAGCGTTTCGCCGTCAGTAGAACCGTTAAAATCGAATTATCACGTCAAAGATTTAGCAAAAATTAAAACGACTTATAAAAATCCGTTTTTAGTGGCGTTATTAGCGGAAAAAGGTTTGGATACGGAAACAACGTGGGAAAGTATTTTGTTAAATGATGGTTCCGTGCAACATTTGCCGGATTTGAGCGATGAAGAAAAAGCCATTTTTAAAACGTTTTCAGAAATCAATCAGTTAAGCATTATTCAACAAGCGGCGCAGCGGCAAAAATATATCGATCAAGGGCAAAGCATTAATTTGATGATTCACCCCGATACGCCAACGCGCGATATTAATCAGCTTTATTTAACGGCTGCCGAATTAGGCGTTAAATCTATTTATTATCAACATAGTATGAGTGCGGCGCAGCGTTTTAATCGCAATTTATTGCATTGTCAAAGTTGTGAAGCGTAATCAAATAAAAAACCTCCTTTTTAGGAGGTTTTTTTCAGAAATTTCAAGAGTGAATGACTAGTTTCCTGCTTTACCCATCCATGATTCAACAATTTTATCGAATTCGCCGTTGGCTTTAATTTCTGCTAAACCGGCGTTAATTTTGTTAAGCAATTCGGTTTGATCTTTTTTAACGACAAAGCCGTAATGAGATTCTTCAAGAACGCCGTGCACCATTAAATTTGTTAAATCCGCTTTCAATTTGGGATTTTGCTTGATGGTGTATTTCAAAATGGAGTCGTCGCTGACGAAATAATCCGCTTTTCCTTGGAATACCATCGCAATGCCTAAAAAAGTGGTATCAGCTTTGATGGGCGAAAGTCCAGCTTCTTTTAACAATTTGTGTTTGTTGGTATCAAAAACAACGGCTGTGCGATCGGACGGTAAATTTTCAAGATTGTTGTCTGCCAACGCTTTTTTGTGTAACGCGGTGGTGTATCCCGTGAAATATGAATCGCTGACGCCATATTTTGCTTTGCGATCATCAGTGATTACGATGCTTGGTGCAATATCGTTGCTGCCGTCATCAATGGTGGGCAATTTTTTGTCAGAACCGAAAAATTCCACTTCAAATCCTTTAGATTGCGCAATCGCTTTGATGATATCAACATCAATGCCGATAAATAAACCACTTTCATCGCGGAATGCTTTGGGCGGTGAATTGGGATTGACCACTACTTTATAAGTTTGAGCAAATAAAAATGCCGGTGTTAAGCAAAGAATCAACGCCATTTTTGAGAATGTTTTATACATCGTGTATCACCTTATAAGAAAATAAATTTTGGTTAATTAATAGAGGTCGTTAAATTAACCCCGCGGAAATGATAGAGACTTTTGCCGGAACTTTTTTATTCATAATGTTATTTAATTAATTGTTATCCCGTTCTTCATGATATTAACTTATAACTACATTTTCATTAACGCATTGAATTAAAAATAAAAAATCCTCCAGAAATGGAGGATTTTTGTGATTAAAAGGTTAACAAAAAATTAGAATGTCAAACTCCAACTATCGATAGAACCGGTCACGCCGCGCGCTTTATCGGTTACTTTCAAAGTCCAAGTTCCTTGTAACCGTTCATTCTTCACGCTAAATGTCGCCGGTCCCACGATATTGGGTTGACGTTTGCCGTCATGATAGATCGGATAGACGCGTCCTGATGGCGCAATCAGTTCCACTGCTAATTGTGAACGATCGCCGTGACGAATGTCTAAAGTCAACGTAATATTGGCAGATCCAACGCGTGCTTGATCGTTAACACGAATACCGCTGGTTACTGATCTTAAATCGCGAATGGCAACCCTGCGGTCGCTTCTATAAACTTTATTTCCAGAATTAATGGGTTGATTAACCGGCGGTCGAGGTTGAGCGCGATTTTGATCGCCTAAAACAGCATTAACCGCAGCATTGGCATCAACAATACCTGATCCCAATCCCCGATCTAAACGACCATTAAAACGGCTGGTAGTGCGTACTAAAATATCGCTTAATTCTGACGGTGTTAAAGTTTTACCGATACTATTTGCCGCAGAAATCACTAACGCTGCAACGCCAGAAACATGCGGAGCCGCCATTGATGTACCGGCTTTCATGCCGTAACTGCTTCTAACAGGTCCTGCTTGTCCAACGTCAATAGTTGATAAAATATTTGTACCCGGTGCGGCTAAATGAACTCGGGCGCCGTAGTTTGAAAATGGAGCGCGTTTTCCTTTTGGTGTGGTTGCGCCAACGCTTAATACGTTATTACAACTGCTCGGCCATGTTCTGCTGGCATCTTGATTTTCATTACCGGCAGCGATAACGATTAATGCACCTAAATTAGTGGTTTTGTCAATCATACGTTGTGAGTTTTGTGAACAACCGCCACCGCCGCCTAAACTCATATTAACTACTTGAGCAGGATTTTGGTTATCAGGAACGCCGTCAATATGACCGCCTGCTGACCAATACATTCCGTCTGTAATATCAGAATCATAACCGCCGCATTTTCCTAATACGCGTACCGGAATTACTTTCGCGCCATAAGCAACGCCTGCAACGCCAACGCCGTTATTGGTTACCGCGGCAATGGTTCCAGCAACGTGAGAGCCGTGCCAAGTGCTGAATTTTTTTTCTCTGCGCGGATCAGGGTAACCACCGCAATCCCAATTATCAAACCAATCGCCTTCGTCGGCAGGATTATTATCGCGTTGATCTCCATCTCGGGCATTGGGCGCACTAGAGATAAAGTCATAACCTGGCAACATATTTCCATTTAAATCAACGTGATCCAAAATTCCAGTATCCACGACGCTCACAACTACGCCTTGACCGGTAAATCCGCGATCCCAAACTTTATTAGCTTTAACGCCGTAATTGCCGAAATAATGCCATTGTTGTCGATAGCTCGGATCATTAGGCGCAGCTTTTGGATACGCTAAACGGTCAACTTCCACAAATTCAACATCAGGATTAGAAGCAATGGTATCCATCACCAAATGCGCTTCTTTGGTTGTTTTTAATTCTGGTACAGCAAAAATGCCCGCGCCTAAACCGGTTGTGCGCACAAATTGTGCTTCAAAACCAGCAACTTGCATACCGCTTGCCATTACTTTAGTTGTGCTGCGTGTTTTCAAACCTTGGCTTGATGGCGTGCCATCTTTATATTTGACGATAAAGCGCACACTGCCTTCTGGCTGTTTGCTAATGGCATTTGCTGATTCATAGTTGACGATACTTTCAGCCGCGCAAACTTGACCAGCGATGGCAGCGCTAACCACCAGTGTTAATACTTTTACCGCAGAAATGTTCGATAGATTCATGCTTTCACCTGTTATTGATTTCATTAATAATTGCTAAATAATTAATTTTTATTTATTCAGCACTGAGTATATTACGTAAATGAAAGATAAATAGCAAAAAAATTTTTTAAAAAATGGTTATATTAATTATATTAATTAATCAAAAATCACTGCGTTAATAAAAAATATTTGTTATTTTTCAAAAAATTATCAAAAATATTATCGATAAAATAATTTATTCGTTTATAAAATCACTTCCGCAATATGGTTTTTTCCTTGCGCTAACATGAATAACCGATCCACGCCGAGCGCAACGCCTGCGCAATCGGGCAAACCGCGCTCCAATGCGCTTAAAAAAGCTTCATCAATCGGCATGGGTTTGAGTCCTGCGGCTAAACGCTCTTGATTATCCAGTTCGAAACGGTGCCGTTGTTCTTTAGCGTTTGCTAATTCCCAAAAACCATTACACAATTCAATGCCATCAATGTATAACTCAAAGCGCGCGGCAACATTATGTCCTTGTTTATTCTGCATAATTCGTGCTAATGCCGCTTGAGACGGCGGATATTCACAAACAAATTGCAAACAATTCGCTCCTAAATTCGGTTCGATGCGGTGGGTAAATAACAAATCCAACATACCATCGCGTGAAAGTTGCCATTGACGGCTTTCGGGCACAATTGCCACGCATTTTTGCAAAATCAGCGCATCATCGGCGCTAAAAAGATCCAAATCGAGATATTCTTGAAATAAATCCGCATAAGGACTGATTTTAACGGGGAATTTTTCCGTTTTCGGGAAGAGCGTTTGCACAAGTTCGCTGACTTCATGAATGAGCTGCTGATGTGTCCAACCCAAACGATACCATTCAAGTAATGTAAATTCGCGGCGGTGTTTGCGTCCATTTTCGTCGCCGCGGAAAACGTGTGACAACTGATAAATATCGCCGCCGCCGTCGGCTAATAATGCTTTCATCGCATATTCTGGTGAAGTGATTAAATAACCTAAATCTTCAACCGCCAATGATCGCAAATTAATATCCGTCACTCCCGCTGGTGATAATAAAGCCGTATCCACTTCGAGCACATTTTTTTGAGCAAAAAATTGGCGAATAGAAGTTAAAAATTGAGCGCGTGCCGCAATTTTTTCACGCATGACAAGTCTCCTAAAATAAAAAACAAGAAAGCCTCCCAAAACGGGAGGCTTTAATTGAATTATGACAACTCAATAAAGTTAGAATGCAACACTCCAACCTCTGGTATAACCGGTAACACCGCGTTTGGTATCCACGATTTTCAGTCTCCAATAACCATTCATTTGTTCATCTCTTGGGAAAGTGATGAGCTCGGAGGATTTATTTTTAATGTTGTCATAATGAACAGCATATTCATAACCTTTCGGAGAAACGAGACGCAGTTTTAATTGACTCGGATCAGTATGGCGAATATCTGCTTTTACAACCGCAAATTTAGTATTTCCTGGACGACCGTTAACCTTAATTTCGCTGAACATCATTTGATAATCGCGAATTAATTTAATTTGAGGATTGCGGTATTCCGCTTGCGGTTTTAATTCGTCGATCGGACGTTCAACAACATTACCATCTAAAACGGCATTAACAGCAGCATCAGCATCAACAATACCTGCGCCGATTCTGCGATCTGGAGTACCGTTAAAGCTGCTAACTGTGCGCACTAAAACATCGCGAACTTGTGCCGGTGTCATTTCTTTATTGACGCTATTAGCGGCAGAAATTACTAATGCAGCAACGCCAGCAACGTGCGGTGTCGCCATAGAAGTACCGTCCATCAAACTATAACTCGGACCACTTGGATAACGTGCTCCAGAGTCAACGGTAGAAGTAATGCCGGCGCCCGGTGCAGAAATATCAACAACGCTTCCGTGGTTAGAGAAATAGGCGCGAGTACCGTTAGAAGTGGTTGCACCCACTGTTAAAATATTGTCGCAGCTTGCTGGGGTTACTCCGTATGCATCGATATTATCGTTACCTGCTGCAACGATAATGGTTGCGCCCAATTGTGTAGCTCTGTTAATTAAAGTTTGTTCGGTAGAACCGCAAACACCAGGTCCGCCCAAACTCATGTTAATAACTTGGGCTGGGTGTTTGTTATCAGGCACGCCATCAATATGACCGCCCGCTGCCCAATACATACCTTCGTTAATATCAGAGTTATAACCACCGCAACGACCTAATACACGCACCGGAACAATTTTCGCATCGTAGGCAACGCCAGAAACACCAATGCGGTTATTAGTTACGGCTGCAATGGTTCCAGCAACGTGAGAGCCGTGCCAAGAACTGTTTCTTTTTTCATAACGCGGATCGGGATACTTACCGCACGCCCAGTTACTGTGCCAATCGCCGGCGTCAGCAGGATTAGAATCACGACCATCGCCATCTTGAGCAATTTCCGCTTCTTGAATAAAGTCATAACCAGATCCGGGAATTACGTTTGCATTTAAATCAGGGTGATTGACGATACCTGTATCTACTACGGCAACAGTTACGCCTTTTCCTGTGATGCCACGATCCCAAACTTTATCGGCTTTAACGCCATATTCGCTGTAATAGTGCCATTGATCGTTATAGAACGGATCATTTGGAGCGGCAAAAGGACGAAGCCAACGGTCAACTTCAACGTATTCAACATCAGGATTGGAAGCGATGGTATCCATTACCAAATGCGCTTCTTTCGTTGTTTTTAAATCGGGTACAGCAAAAATGCCCGCGCCAATTGTCATTGTGCGCACGAATTGAGCATTAAATCCAGCAATTGTAATGTTGTTATTATTCATAACGCTGGTTGTGCTGCGGTTGGTCATCATTTGTTGGGATTGGCTTTTATCTTTGTATTTAATGATAAAGCGAACGCTGCCTTCTGGTTGGCTGCCAATATAATTAGCGGATTCGTAATTTACGGCGGCATAAGCTTGGCTTGCAAGCGCGGCGCATACGACAAGGGTCAGCGTTTTAACGCCATTGATTCCGGATTGTTTCATGAGTTTCACCTAAAAATAACCTGAGTACGTGGGGTGGAGAAAACGGGATTTAACTAGAGATTAACTTCTTTTCACTAGTGCCAAGATCATAGCGCAAAAAACCAAAGAATAAAATATTTTCATTTTACTAATTGCATTAAAAAAACCGCGCCCTCTTTAATCGCGCCGATCGTATGCTGAAAAAAATCACCTCGAGCAAATTAAATAAAGCAAATCACTCGCCAGCAATAGATTTATTAAAATTAATATATATTAATGCATTAACCGTTGCCGCCGCGCTTCAAAAAGCATAATGCCGCAGGCAACAGAAACATTTAAACTCTCCATCGTTTCAGCCATCGGAATGGCTGCCAACCAATCGCAAGTTTGCCGCAAACCATAATGAATGCCTTTTTCCTCATTGCCCACGATCATCACCAGCCCGCCGCTCAAATCCAAATCAAATAACGATTTTTCCGCTTCACCAGCGCCGCCGACCACCCACAAACCTTTTTCCTTCATCATTTCCACTTCGCGCTTTAAATTTGCCACTCGAAAAATGGCTAACGCTTCTGCCGCGCCGCAAGCAATTTTGCGCACCACGGGCGTAATATCTGCAGCGCAACTATTCGGCAAAACCACGGCATCAACGCCCGCTGCCATCGCCGTACGCAAACATGCGCCTAAATTATGCGGATCTTGAATACTGTCTAAAACGAGAATAAAAGGACGTTCCACGCCGCTAATTGCTTGCTGCCAATTACTGGCTTGCGCGCTTAAACGGCATTCGCCCGCAATACCTTGATGGCGCACGTCCGGCAAACGATGATCGATGTAATGCCGTGGCACCGTGATGATTTCAATCTGCGCTGCTTTTGCATCTGCAACCAAACTCGCTAAATTTTTTGACGTTTTTCCTTCGCTGACTTCCAATCGTAATAAATTGCCGTCATTTAAAGCCTGCCGCAGCGCGTGAATGCCGCCAATCCAAATTGTACTCATAATTTTCCTTTGCGTGCGCGACCGCGTTTATCAGTGCGCGTGCGTTTTTTCTTATTTAACTTTTTACCCTGATGCTCCAGCAATTCAAAATCAATTTTCTTATCTTCAATATTGACTTGAACCACGCGAATGCGCACTTTATCCATCAATTGATAACTATGACCGCTGCGCTCGCCAAGCAACCGCACATTATCGGCATCATAATGATAATAATCGCTGGGCAAAGTAGAAACGTGCACCAAACCATCAATAAAAAACTCGTCCAGCGTAATGAATAAACCAAAACTCGTCACGCTCGAAATCTCGCCAAAAAATTCATCGCCAATGCGGTGACTCATAAATTCACATTTTAGAAAATCCATAGCATCGCGACTGGCATCATCAGCGCGGCGCTCGGTCATGGAACAATGTTTTGCCATTTCGTCCATTTTTTCCAACGAATAAAGGCTAACTTCTGATGATTCTTCTTGAAGACAATGACGAATCGCGCGGTGCACCAATAAATCCGGATAGCGGCGAATTGGCGAAGTAAAATGCGCGTAATGACTCAAAGCCAAAGCAAAATGCCCACGATTTTCAGAACTATAAAGCGCTTGCGGCAAAGATCGCAAAATCATTTTTTCTAATAACGCGCGATCTTGACGCCCTTCTGCTTTCTTTAATAAATGCGCAAAATGTTCCACCGTCACCGTGTCAAAACTCGGCGTTTTAAAGCCCAATTTGGCAAAATAATTAAAAACTTTCTCAAAACGTTCCGCGCTGGGTTTATCGTGCACGCGATATAAACCAATTAATTTATGTTTTTGCAAAAATTTTGCCGCCGCCACGTTGGCAATTACCATGCATTCTTCAATTAATTGATACGATTCTAATTCGTTACGCGCTTGAATACTTTCAATTTTTCCTTCACTGTCAAACAAAAATTCCGCTTCTTTAAAATCAAAACGAATTGCCTGACGTTTTTCTCTTGCCGTGCGCAAAATTTGGTAAACCACGCGCAAATCTTCAAGCGGCGCGCGCAATTGCGCAAAACTTTCCTGCATCAAGGGATCTTGTAAAAAGAGAATTTTTTCAACGGTTTCATACGTCAACCGCGCATGCGATTGAATCACCGCTTGATGGAATTTACTATTTTTAATTTGTCCACTCGGCGTAATCGTCAACTCGCAAACCAAACACAAACGATCCACATGCGGATTGAGAGAACACAAACCATTAGATAATTTTTCCGGCAACATCGGCACCACGCGATCCGGAAAATAAACCGAAGTCCCGCGTGCATAAGCTTCTTCATCGAGTGGAGAATCGGGTTTTACGTAATAAGAAACATCAGCGATGGCAACAAATAAACGATAATTCTCGCCGCGTTTTTCCGCGTAAAGCGCATCATCAAAATCGCGCGCGGAAATGCCATCGATCGTCACCATCGGCAAATAGCGCAAATCCAGCCGGTCAACATAATCAGCTTCTTGCAACGCATCGGGCATTTTTTCAATTTGCGCACGTACGGCATCAGAAAAATGGTTCGGAATATTATAGTTTTCAATCGCAATCGCCACTTCCAATCCCGCTGCCATTTCGTCGCCAAGCACTTTTACGATGGTACCGATGGCTTGCTGATGTTTGCTGGGATAAGCCGTAATTTCCGCTAAAACAATTTGATTGGCAACCGCATCACCCAGCGCGGCTTTAGGAATCATAATCGGCTGCGTTAACCGGCGATTTTCGGGAATTACGGAAAAAATTCCCTGATTATTGAGCAATTTACCAACAACACGTTTTTGCCCGCGCTGCAAAATTTCAACCGGCACATAATCTTTGCGCCCCTGCCCGTCAACATGCTTAATGCGCGCGAGAATTTTATCGCCGTGCATCAATTCGCGCATATATTGCGGCGGAATAAAACCGTCGTCGATATCGCCTTCAACGTTTAAAAAACCATAACCTTCAGGGTGCGCAATCACATAACCGCTGACCAAATCCATTTTATGGCTCACGCCAATAAAACCTTGACGATTGCGCATTAATTGTCCGGCAGCAATCATCGCTTTAATACGGTAATGCAACAAATCTCCGCGCGCCTCGCTCATGTTAAACGCTTTAACAATTTGCGGAAAAGTTAACAATTTACCCTGTTCTTCCAACCACAACAGAATAAATTCGCGACTTGGCAACGGATTTTTTCCATATTTTTCAATTTCTCTGCGGTAATAAGGATCGCGTTCCTGCCAATTTTCACTGATTTTTTTCACCATCGATGCTCCTAAAAAAATGCCGCCTGTTTGGGCGGCACGTACGTTATTCTAATAATGATTGACGCATAATCGTATGACTACGATCCGCGCCGGTAGAAATAATCACGACCGGAATGCCTAAATATTCTTCGATTTTGGCAATATAATCGCGCGCTTTTTGGGGCAATTCTGCTTCATTTTTAATGCCGAATGTTGACGTTTTCCAGCCGGTAAAAGTTTCATAAACCGGTTCACATTCTGCCAATGATTCTGATCCCAACGGCGCAACGTCTATTATTTGCTCGTGATGACAGTACGCGGTACATATTTTAATTTCGTCTAATTCATCTAAAACGTCTAATTTGGTTAAACAAACGCCATCAAAACTGGAATTGAGCAGCGCGCGCCGTAAAGCCGGTAAATCCAACCAACCGCAGCGACGACGACGACCTGTTGAGGCGCCAACTTCAACACCGACTTTAGCTAAATGTTCTCCAATGTCATTAATTTGCTCGCTCGGGAACGGTCCACTGCCAACGCGCGTTGTATACGCTTTCGTAATTGCCAAAATATAATCTAATTGATGAGGACCCACACCGCTGCCGCAAGATGCGCTGCCGGCGGCGGTATTTGAAGAAGTCACAAAAGGATAAGTACCTTGATCAATATCCAACATCGCACCTTGTGCGCCTTCAAAAATCACGTTTTGTTCTTGATGACGTTGCAACGCTAAAGTCACATCTTCCATCAACGGCAAAACGTCTTTGCCATAAGCCAACCATTCTTCAATCGTTGCATCAATATCGACCGCGGTTTGATGATAATAGTTTTCCAATAAAAAATTGTGATACGTCATCAAAGCCTGCATCTTTTGCCGAAAATCATCGGGGTGACGCAAATCTTCCAAACGCAAACCGCGGCGTGCAATTTTATCTTCATAACACGGTCCAATGCCGCGTCCGGTAGTACCAATTTTATCTTTACCGCGCGCGGTTTCTCTGGCTTGATCCAAAGCGATATGACTCGGCAAAATCAATGCGCAAGCAGGAGAAATGCGCAACCGTTCTTTTACGGGAATGCCTTCAGCGGTCAACGCCTTGATTTCTTCAAATAAAGCCCGCAAACACAAAACCACGCCGTTACCAATATAACTCATCACGTGATCATGCATAATGCCTGATGGAATTAAATGTAACACCGTTTTTTTGCCGTGCACCACCAAAGTATGACCGGCATTGTGTCCCCCTTGAAAACGCACCACGGCGCCGGCGCGTTCGGTTAATAAATCAACGATTTTCCCTTTTCCTTCATCGCCCCATTGAGCGCCGATGACGACTAATTTTTTCCCCATGTCAAGCTCCTTAAACATCACCGCATCGCAAAGCGCGCGCGATGAACTTTTAACCAAAATAAAGCATTAAACCCACAATCATAAACGCGCCGCTCACCAAAGCGATACCCATGCGGCGGAGTATTTGCGGCGGTAAAGCCGTTAATTGTCGCATTGCGTTTTGCCACTGTTTGGGCGCGATGGCAATCACCGCCCCCTCGCAAAACAGCAACAAAGCTAAAGATAACCACCAAATGCTCATGGCGCAACGCGTTCGGGTTCTTTTTCTAAATTTTCAAGCCATCGATGCTCGAAAAAGCGTTGCAAAAACGCATTATTTTTATCCAATAACAAAACATCGCCCGCTTTAAAACCTTCTTCATAAGCGCGCATACTTCTGATAAAACGATAAAAATCTAAATCTTGACCGTATGCCTTAGCATAAATTTCGGCAGCTTTGGCATCGGCTTTTCCGCGCGTAATTTCCGCCTGCGCGTCAGCTTTAGCAATAATTTCCCGCGCCTGCCGATCGGCTTCAGCACGAATAATTTGCGCCCGTTCATGACCTTGTGCGCGTAATTGTTTAGAAACGCGTTCGCGTTCCGCCCGCATACGATCAAAAACCCGATCACGAATATCGTCAGAAAAATCAACCCGTTTCAAACGAATTCCCACAATTTCTACACCATAACGGCTAGAATTTTGATTTAAACGCTGCGCGACATCGTCCATGCCCAAATAAGCCGGCGCCCGACTCGTTTCATTAGGCGTCCGTTTACCGCGTTCGGCAATGATATCGGAAACTGTATGACGCACAAATTCACCGCGCAAATCGTCTTTAACCAATTGATCCACCAAACGCGCCGCCCGCTGAATATCGCCTTGAACGCTGGTATAAAAGCGCCGGATATCATTGATGCGCCATTCCACATAATAATCAACAATTAAATATTTCTTTTCCTGCGTTAAAAACAACTCCGGATCGACTTGCAAACGCTGAATGCGCTTATCAAAAAATTCAACACGTTGAATAAACGGCATTTTAAATTTTAAACCTGCTTTTTCTTGCGTGTTGACTAAACGCGAAAATTGCGTAATCACTGCTAATTCGCGTTCATTGACGATATAGACGGAAGAAAGCGACAAAATGAATAATAAAATCAGCGCCATTGCTGCGATATGTAATTTTTGCAACATTGTTATTCTCCTGTCCGACTGGGACGTTCGCGACCATTCATCGTGCGCACGGGAACGGTTGTAAGCGTTTTATCTGTTTTATTATCTTTGGGTTTTTCGACAACCGCGCGCGGTTCTTCAACGGCGGAAATCGTTTGCGGTGAAACGACCGTCTCTGAAGCAACTGGAGTTGGTAAATTAATGATTGGACGCGCATTATCGTTATCGACCAAGATTTTTTGGGTTTGCGTATAAACGCGCGCCACACTGTCTAAATACAACCGATCGCGCATCGCCGTTTTATCTTGACGATAAGCCGCTAATAATGCATTAAATTTACTCGCCTGCGCTTTAGCTTGTTCTTCCACGCTGACGGCATAAGCAAAAGCACGCTGAATATGTTGCTCGGCTTCACCGCGCGCCACGGGAACGCGTTCATTGCGATACGCTTCGGCTTCCAAACGCAAACGCTCTTCATCTTCGCGCGCCCGAACTGCGTCTTCAAAAGCATCTTGAACTTCCGCCGGCGCACGCGCGTCTTGCAATTCAAAAGCAACGATTTCAATGCCGATGTCGTAATCTTTTAACGTGCGTTCAATAATTTGCCGCGATTCTTGCGGCCAATCGTTACGGCGATCTTTTAATACTTCGTCAACAGTATTGGCGCCGACTACTTCACGAATCGCGCTGGTCACCACATCGCGCAAAACTTCAATCGGATCTTTGGCTTGATACAAAAACGCTTTGGCATCATTAATGCGATATTGCACGGCGGCGCCGATTTCAACGATGTTTTCATCTTTAGTTAACATTTGCCCTTCGCGCTGATTATGCGTGCTGACGCTGCCTTTGCGCGTTTGAAATTCGCCCACGCGCATGGTTGAAATCGATTGCACGTCTACTTTTTCCACGGTGCCGATGGGCGCGGGCCAATGCCAATTAAGACCCGATGCGGTCGTCGTGGTAAATTTTCCGAGGAATATTTCGACGCCATTTTCACGTTCATTAACCGTATAAATGCCGCTAGCGCCCCAAATCAGCGCAGCCAAAAAACTCGCTAAAACAATAATTTTTTTATCCGGCATATTGCCCAAAGGTGGACGCTCGTCGTTTGACGGTTCATTACCGCCAGACTTTTTTTTATGCCGAATCAAATTGGAGAAAAATTCATCTAAATCAGGTGGTTGTTCATTTTTATCCGAATGAGAACGATTGCCCCATGGATCTTCTGCCATCGCCAGCGGACGGCATATTTTTCTCCTGCCCATGAAATAAAGACAGCCAAACATCGTGTTAAACATATTCACCTTTGTTATTTATCTAATATGACTTTAGCTCAAAGCGGCGATTATACCGAGATTGCAATTGTTGCAAACGCTTTTCATCGATCACGATGCGCAAATTCATCGCACCATCAGCGGCGATTCGTTCTTCAAGCACCGCTTTTTCATTAAACAGTTCCGCGCGCAATGCGCCTTCATGCGGCTGCAACGTAATCCAGCCTTCTTTTTGATATTGTTGGAAAAATTGCACGATGGCATCGGCAATCAAATCTCGTCCCGCGCCGGTTAATGCCGAAACAAATACCGTGCGCGCTAAGCCGTGTTCATCGACGATCACTTGCGGCTCTTTGCCGACGAGATCGATTTTGTTATACACCCGAATCCTTGGCACCGCTTCCGCACCAATTTCTGCTAAAACGTCATCAACGATTTCCGTGCGCGCAATATATTCTTTATCTGAAATATCAATTACTTGTAAAATCAAATCCGCGTAAATCGTCTCTTCTAATGTCGATTGAAACGCGGCGACGAGTTCGTGCGGCAAATCGCTGACAAAACCCACGGTATCCGCCAATAAAATCATCATATTGCTGGCATGATTGAGTTTTCGCCACGTGGGATCCAAAGTTGCAAATAATAAATCTTGCGTTAACACGTTGGCATCGGTTAACAAATTGAATAAAGTGGATTTTCCAGAGTTGGTGTATCCCGCCAGCGCGACGGTAGGTCTGTCTTTTCGGGCGCGATTTTTACGCGTTTCATCGCGCTGCCGCGCTACTTTTTCTAATTTTTTCTCCAACTGACGAATGCGAATGGCTAATAAACGGCGGTCGGTTTCTAATTGCGTTTCTCCCGGCCCGCGCAAACCAATGCCGCCTTTTTGCCGTTCCAAATGCGTCCAACCGCGCACTAAACGCGTGGATAAATGATTTAATTGCGCCAGTTCAACTTGTAGTTTACCTTCGTGGCTGCGAGCGCGTTGGGCAAAAATATCCAAAACTAAGCCGTTGCGATCGAGCACCCGCGCTTGCAATATTTTTTCTAAATTACGTTCTTGCGATGGCGTTAATTGCGCATTAAAAATCACGAGTTCAATTTGATGTTCGCAAACGGCGCGCGCAATTTCTTCCACCTGCCCTTTTCCGATTAAATAACGCGCTTCTGCTTCACCGCGCACGATCGATTTCGTCCAAACTATTTGTGCGCCGGCAGAAGCCGCTAATAAATGAAATTCTTCTTCAACTGCTGCATCGAAAGCGCGCCCAATATCAACTTGAATTAATGCCGCGCGTTCGCCTTTTTGAGAGTGTTCAACGTCAAACACAGAATCCTCTATGTTTTATAAAAATAACAAGCGTTTGCAAAGCAATTTTGCAAACGCCCTAAAAATTAATCCATCGCCATTAATCGTATAACGGATCGGCGGTTGCTTCCGCTTGTCCTTCTGCGTTTGGAGTATATTCGGCGCTGATTTCCTCGCCGGCTTCATCTTCCAATCCCATTTCTTCCCGACTTAAATGAATATTACGAGAGGGAACAATGGTTGACACTGCATGTTTATATACCATTTGTGAAATATTATTGCGTAGCAAAATAACAAAAGCATCAAAAGACTCTATTTGCCCCTGCAATTTAATTCCATTTACCAAATAGATCGATACCGGCACGCGTTCTTTACGCAAAGCATTTAGGTACGGGTCTTGAAGAGATTGTGACTTACTCATTTGTTATTGTTCTCCATAATGATCATGATCCGCTTGAAAGCGGGCATTTTTCCTTCCGCTTAAAATCGATTTTTGCGTCAGAAAAAATCGCGAGCATCGTATCACGTTTTTTATCCTTTTTACGTTCCCATTTTTTACCAAGCATTTATTTCCACCGCGTTCTGACTTTTAACCGCTGCTTATGGCAGTTATACTGCCGCATTATTTTGTGTGAGCTGGATTATGAACACGACTTTTAAACCCCGCCTAATTTTTTTCGATATTGATGAAACGCTACACCGTAAAGCAACTCAATTTATGCCGGATTCGGTATGTGATGCGTTAAAAGCCGTTCGCGCGCAAGGCATTCATACCGCAATCGCTACCGGACGGACGCCCGCGAGTTTTCCAGCGCATATTCGTCAATTATTTACCGACGGTTTGATGGATTTATTAGTCAGCGTTAACGGTCAATACAATTGTTATTATGAAAACGCCATTCCAAAAACGATTTCCAGTTACCCGTTAGAAGCTGATTTTATTCATAATTTAACCACGGCGATGCGCAAACGCGGCTGGGATTATGCCAGCGTTTCCGAGGAAATATTAGCCGTCTCCGCCGATAGCGAACGCGTCAATACGGCATTAAAAGGCATTGGCGGTCAGCAAGTTGCGCCGGATTACGCGCTCAATCACGATATCTATCAAATGCTTTTATTTATCAATGCCAAACAAACGCAAGAACTCATTGATGACGAAATTATCGATGAAGAAATTTATGAACTGATCCGCTGGCACCCGTTATGTATTGACGTTTTTCATCGTAACGGCGCCAAATCGCGCGGCATTTATGATATTTGCGCGGCGCGGAATATTCCATTGGCAGAAACAATGGCGTTTGGCGACGGATTAAACGATATTGAAATGATTAGCGCGGTGGGATTTGGCGTGGCGATGGGCGACGCACGCGAAGAAGTAAAAGCCGTTGCGCGCTATATCACGGGCACCGTTGAAGAAGACGGCATCGCGCATGCTTTGCGCACTTTGGGAGTGATTTAATGGAAGAACGTTTAATTGATATCGAAATTAAACTTTCATATCAGCAAGATATGATCAACAGCCTAAACGATACTGTCGCTTTATTAAATCAACAAATGAGCGCGCAACAAGTCCAATTGCGCGCGTTAATCCAAGAAATAGAACGCCTGCGTTGTGCATCAAATGCGCATTTAGGCAATATCCGCGCGGAAATTCCACCGCATTATTAAACGATTTCAAGGGCATTGATCAACAAATTTAAGCGTTCATCGCCAAAAAAACGGTTAATTTCTAATTGATAAACCACTTTTACCGCCGTTCCCGACGGCAAATCCTCTTTATGAAAAAACCACGTGGCATCAAAAAGTTGACCGTTTATCGGCTCGCGTAACACCAAACGCGTATGCCCTGCGCCCAGCGCGCGGCAATCAGCAACAATAAAACGATTACAAAACTGCGGCGGTGGAAATCCCGCGCCCCACGGTTCCAAATTTTCCAAAAAATGTGCCCACGAAAGCTGCAATAAATCAATGGGTAATTCGGCATCAAAATAAAGCGGTTGTTCGGGCACGCGGGCGCCAATTTGGCGTTCAAAATGTTGTTTTAACGCTGTTAATAATAACGGATAACATTCTTTTAACACGGTAAATCCCGCTGCCATTGCATGTCCACCGAACTGGATACAATCGCTAGGCAAATCCGCCACCGCCGCAATTAATAAACGATGAATATCAACGCCGGCAATCGAACGCATCGAGCCTTTAATACCCAAACCATCATCGCTTTGTGTTGCCACCAACGCCGGTCGCGCCAAAGTTTGACTCAATCGCGCCGCAACAATGCCAATAATGCCTTCATGCCAATCCGCTTGATAGGCGCTCGCAATCACGGCATCGGGATTAATTTGCAATGCGGCTTGTCGCTCCATTTCATTGGTTAACGCTTTACGGCTGCGGTTAAATCGCTCCAAATATTGCGCATTATCGCAAGCCGTTTGCCAATCCGCGCTCAATAACAGCGCCACGCCTTCGCTCATTTCTGAAAGTCTGCCCACGGCGTTTAAAATCGGCGCCAGTGAAAAATCAATATCGCGCGTCGTCATCATTTCCGGTGTTTGATTACTGACCGCAATCAACGCTTGAATGCCTAAATTACTTTGTCCCGTTCGCATGCGCGCAATGCCGTGCGCAACCAAAATGCGGTTATTACGATCCAGCGGCACTTTATCGGCAACCGTTCCCAAAGCCACTAAATCCAAATAACTATTTAAATCTACAGGGAAATTACCGAATTGTTGGTACCACAACCGTCGCAACATTAATAACACATAAAAAGCAACGCCCACACCCGATAAATTGCCCAAATAATGATGCTCCTGCCGATTGGGATTAACCACCGCCTGCGCGCGCGGCAAAGTAGTATCTGTTTGATGATGATCGGTGATAACGAGCGCTACATTATGCGCTTGCAACCATTCTGCCGCTTCAAAACTGCGAATGCCGTTATCTACCGTTATCACCAGCGCCGGCAAAGTTGATAAAGTTTTTAAACCGCGAACCGTTAAACCGTAGCCGTGCCGCTGCCGATTGGGAATAAAATAATCCACTTTGCCGCCTAATTGCTCAATAACGCTAACGCATAACGCGGTAGCCGTGGCACCGTCAACGTCATAATCGCCGAAAATCAAAATCGATTCGCGCTGAACGATCGCCGTTAATAAACGCTGCGCGGCTTTTTCAATATCCGGCACGCTATCGGGCGGCAATAAAGCCCGCAAAGGTTTTGCCACTTCTTCGGGATTATCCACTCTTGCGGCATAAATCGCGCGCACCAGCGCATGCCAATCTTTTGGAAATCGCTCCGGCGCGCAACGCTTTGGATACGATACAACCTTCATTTAATGCCGGCAGCGTGCAATGCGGCTTTTTCTGCGGCGGTTAACGTCATCACGGCGATTTTGCCATCGCCGCCGGGAATTTCTACGATATACGTCGGCAATGCAATGCCAGAGACGTATTGCCGTAATTGTTGATAAATGGCGCGACCTTCATCGATCGTGACGCGAAAATGTCCGGTGCCGCGCGCTAAATCCAAATGATGCAAATAATACGGTTTAATGCGTCGCGCTAAAAACGCTTCCATCAATTGCGCTAAAACTGCGGCATCATCGTTAACGCCGCGCAATAATACGGTTTGCGATAATAAAAGATGATCGGTTGCCAATCGCGCCAGTAAAGAATCAGACGCGGGATTAAATTCATCGGCGTGATTGACGTGCAAAACGTAAACAATTTGTTTGCCGGTTTTTTGCAACGTCGTTAACCATTCTTCCTTAATTTGTTCCGGCGCAACGATCGGCATGCGCGTATGAACGCGAATCCGGCGAATATGTTCTATTTCCAAAAGCGGCGCCACGTATAAACGCAAACGTTCAGCGGATAAAGTCATCGGATCGCCGCCGCTTAAAATAACTTCTTCAATTTCATGATGTTGCCGCATGTAATCGTGCGCTTGTTGAATGGCAGCTTCATCGGGACGGCTGCCTTTTTGTCCGATTAATTCGCGACGAAAACAAAAACGGCAATGCACCGCGCAAACTTGCGTTACTTTCCATAACACGCGATTACGGTAACGATGCACCAAAAAGTCCACTGGAGAATGCGCTTCATCACCAATCGGATCCCGCAATTCTTCCGGCGCCACCGTTAATTCATCTTCTGATGGCAAAAATTGACGGGCAATGGCTGCGCTGTGGTTAATCAGATCGTTCATCGTTTTACTGATGCGAACGGGATAATCGCGCGTCACGCGCGGCTGCCAAGCATCGGCAGCAAATGTTTTTTTATCGATTGAGTTCATTTTGTTACTTTTAAAATGTAGGCTTTATCGCCGTGACGATTGGCAAATTCGGCAATAATCGTTTGCTGCGAAAGTACAGCCGGCACAGGATCGTTACGATGATGACGGAAAATATAATATGTTTCTGGCGGATAATGATGTGCCGCCGTTAAAAATTCTGATAAGGTTTTGAAATGTTGATCGTCTGGCGCTGTGCGCGCGTAATATAAAGCTGTTTTTGAATTACTCAAGACGCGCTCCGGTGCTAATTGCGCCAGATAATTTCCTGCCAAACGTTGATAATCGGCGCTCGGACCAAATTGCACCATGCTGGCAATGGCTAACGCAACCAATAACCACCACATTACCACCGCGCGTTGCGGCGGCATTTTTCCACTTAATAAACGGTGAACCAGATAAGACGCGCCGCCCGCGCACAACCATAAAATGGGCAATAATATCAATAAATAATACAAACTGGATAACAACGCGCCGCGGTAAAATACGCACGCGGTATGCGTTAACCAAGCAAAAAAGAGTAATAACCCAAAAAAACGTTTGATTTGCGGCGATAAAATCGAGCTGATGCCGCGATCGTGGCTGATCCAAATTAAAATTAATACGAGTACGCCGGCGGTTTTAATGACGTCAAGCGCAATAAAAGCCATCACTAAAATAAAACTCACCACCGCGCTGTTATCGCGATTGAATAATGAAGAGATGACGATCGCCGTTTTTTGTATGCGGTTGAATAATAAAATCGCGCTGTTGATAAAACTGCTGCTCCACGCCGGAACCAGCGCAATGACAATGGCGATTAATGCGTAGTAAACGAGTAAAAATCGACCGCGCTCCCATAATAGTTCCCACCAACGATGGTTTTTGCCCGCCCAAAATAAAAAACACAGCGGAAAACCCAGCGCCCAAAAAAAGAAAATCGGATCGCAAAATCCTGCCAGCCAAGAAAATCCTGCCCAAAGACAAAATCCCCGATAAAACCGCGCAGGATAATAAAATAAAAAGCACCCAATCGCGCTTAACCAAGCCGATAATCCCAACCAGAACGGGGTGACGGCAAAGCGTACGTGATTGAATTCTGGTAAAAAATTTAAAAAGAGAAATAAGGTAAATAATGCTTTGTGTCCGATGCCAATCATGGTGCTGATTTTGGCAAATTGCACCATGATGATTGCCGTAAAAACCGCAATCGCGAATACGACCCAAGCTTCACCGCCCAAAGCAAAAGGACGCAATAAATAATGAAACCACGTTTCTGGCGCGGTTTTTATCGTCCATAATTGCTGCAAAGACGAAATATCAAAAACTTGTCCGTAATTAAACCAAACGATGCCCGATGAGCATAAACTCATTCCCATAATGAGCAGATAAAAGCCACGGTTATCAGCGGCGAAAATCTGCGCCAGTCGCATCACAATCCGTTCAAATTTCAAAACCAAATACTCGCGTTTTACGGGGATAATCTGCCGCTTTGCGAATCGGTTTTAATAAAACCGCGCCTAACATTTGTCCCACGGTGAAAGGATAAAAATTTTCAATGTGTTTTTTGGCTTCCGCGGCAATTTCCAAACGCGTTTCTTTTTGATCGCTTAACACGCCGAGCATGGGAATAATTTCTTCGACTTTGGAAACAAAAATACAATTGCGCGTATTTTGCCAACCGTAGCGCAACCGCTGCTCACTGCCCGGATCTAAAGTAATGACGACGGCGCCGTATGCCATCGCGCGAATAATCAGCCGCGATGAATCTTCAATATATTCCGGCAAACAAACAAATAAATCACCATTGCCTAATAACGCGAGTTCATCGCCAACATCGGCGATTTCCAGCGTTTTCATTGCCATTGCGGAAAGTTGTCTGCCGCGCATTTCATAAAAGCGTCCGGAAGGTTCGTAAATATAACAAGTCAATTCCGCACTGGGTTTGCGCGGAAGCGGATAAGTAGACGGGTTATAAATGGGTTTTAACCAATGCGCATCGTGTCCGCATTCCATTTGCCATTTGATAATTGAAAAATCATCGCTGATCAAACGCGCCCACGGCATCACGTTCATATTTTGCATTAAACGGTGCCGATCGGCAGAAGTAAATACTTCATTAAACGATAAAAAACAAATATAAGGCAGTTGCCGCAAAAAAGGACTTTGTTCGTAAATAATTTGTTGGGAAAGTTGCAAAACGATGCGATCGTATTGTTCAAGACGGATAAAACGTTGAAAAAAACGTTCCATATTTTCCAGATGATCGCTCGTTAACGTATAAACTTCGCAGGTGCCCGTCGCGTGACGCAATCCGTCATGAATTTGCGTCAGTGAAGGGTGTTCCACAGATTCTATTAAAAGCGTTTTCATTTGAGTGTTTGATAGTTGGTCAAAGTAATTTGAAACCGAGATTCCCCTTTGCGAAATTGTTCTAATTTCACTAATCGCAAAGGATTTTCCGCAAAATAAACCATCGTCTGCTTACTGCCATTTGTTTGGCGATAAACCCGAATCAAAGTGGTATTCCCTTGAGCATCTTTCCATTTTTGCTTGGGTAATTCCTCGATTTGGTAGGTTTTAATTTCATCGTCGCTGACTAAAGTATATTCCGTCGATTTCACGTTATTTTCGATATCCAATAATGATTGGACGATCATCGATAAAGTATCTAAAGGTTGAAGTTGTGCGTCATAATCGAGCATTTTTGAGTTATCACCGATCACCGCCTCGATTTGATGTTGATCAGGGTGAAAATCATAATGCAGGCGGTATTTACTGCTGCCTTCCATTTCGCGCCAATATACTTGCGGGATAACGTCATGTTGTTTTCTAAGCCCGCGAACCGATTCGCGCATTTCATCAAAACCCAGCATTTTTGCCGTAATTGCCGGCATCGCTACGGTATCAACGCGGTAAGTAAAATCCGTAAAAAAAACGTCATGACTCATCTCGCCGGCGCCCACGCCGCGAATGCGCAACGCATAAGTAGCGCGATAATTTTGCACCGCCATCGCCGGCACCACGAAAAGCAACAATAATCCGCATAAGAAACTATAACGTCCCATATAAACGGTCTCCCGCGTCGCCTAATCCAGGACGAATATAAGCATTTTCATCTAATTCGCGATCGATAGCGGCGGTAAAAATTGGTACATCAGGGTGATGTTCTCGCATTGCTTTTAAACCTTCCGGCGCTGATAAAAGACATAAAAAACGAATATCGATAGCGCCTAATGCTTTGACTTTATAAATACTTTCAATTGCGCTAAATCCCGTTGCCAACATCGGATCAACAACTAAAGTAATGCGTTCGTCCATCGCTTTGGGCAATTTGCAATAATAAGCGCGCGGTTTATGCGTTACTTCATCGCGTTCCATGCCAATGTAGCCTACTTTTGCCGCCGGTAATAATTCTAAAACACCGTCTAATAAACCATTTCCTGCTCTTAAAATACTAATAATACACGTTTTTTTACCTTGCAATTCTTTAGAACGTATTTTTTCCAAAGGCGTTTCAATTTCGCAATCTTGCAGCGGAAAATCGCGCGTAGCTTCATAAGCCAACAACAAACCAATTTCTCGCGTAATCGTGCGAAATTCCATCGTATGCGTTTCTTTGCGGCGCAAAGTGGTTAATTTGTGTTGTACGAGTGGATGATTAATTTCATAAACTTTCGGTTCCATTTCAATCCTCTTTTCCATAAATTAAATGATGTAACGCCTCTCCAGCAAATTCAGCACTCATCAACGCGCCGCCAATTAAAACGGCATCAAGCCCGCAATTGAGCAAATACACCACATCAGCATGCGTATTAATACCGCTTTCGCTGATAACAAAATAATCTTTCGGCAATTGTTGCCGCAATTGCGCCGATTTTTCCAATGAAGCATTAAAATCTTCGGGATTACGATTGTTAATTGCCAACGTCCGCACCGGCACATTAAGCGCCCGTTTCAAATCGTTTTCATCGTGGATTTCAATTAACACGTCCATACCCAAATCATGCGCTAAAACAACGAATTCCTGTAATTGTTCGTCCGTTAAAATTGCCACAATCAATAAAATACAATCGACGCCTAAAAGTCGTGATTCCAAAATTTGATAACGGCTAATAATAAAATCCTTGCGCAAAACGGGCACCGGCACCGCCTTTTTTACCGCGCTTAAATAAGCCACATCGCCGTAGAAAAAATGCGTATCCGTAAATACGGAAAGACAACTGGCGCCGTATTGCACGCATTCTTGAGCTAAAAGTTCCGGCATAAACTGTTCCCGCAATAAACCTTGGTTCGGTGACGCGCGTTTAATTTCGGCAACAACGGCAACGCCGCCGCGATCTCGACAATCACGCAATGCACGCATAAAACCACGCGGCGCATCGGTTAACGTTTCCAATTCTGCAATCAAAGAGGCTTCTGTTTTTTGCTGTTTTAAAGCGGCAATTTCTTGTTGTTTATAAGCAACAATATCATCAAGAATCTTTGTCATTATTCTCTCCGAGTACAAATAAATCTGCATTTAAGATGTTTTTAATCGGGCAAAGCCAACAAAAACACAAGTAAGGGGATTATTCGCTATTCGTCGTCAGGATTCAATGAAAAAGAAAAATAGAGATAAAAAAATAATGAATTTACAAAAAGTTAAATAAAAATAATCTTTCTCAACTTATTATTTTAGAAAACGACTTCTTCATAAGCGCCCAATGCCAAATCATTTAATCGCCACATACCAATTGCCACTCGTACCAAACGCAAAGTTGGAAAACCCACCGCCGCCGTCATACGCCGCACCTGACGATTGCGCCCTTCATAAAGCGTTAATTCCAGCCAACTGGTTGGAATTGTTTTACGAAACCGCACCGGCGGCTCGCGCGCCCATAATGTTGGTTTGGTTAATATCCGTGCCCTCGCTGGTTGAGTCATACCGTCTTTTAACCGCACGCCCGCCGCCAATTGCCGCACAGCGTTTTCAGTAATCATGCCTTCCACTTGCACCCAATAAGTTTTGGGCAATTTACTGTGCGGCTGCGCAATCCGCGCCTGCAAACGTCCATCATCAGTTAATAAAACCAAACCTTCGCTGTCATAATCCAAACGTCCCGCCGGATAAACATCTGCCACGGGTACAAAATCCTTCAGCGTTTTGCGTCCCTGTTGATCGCTAAATTGACACAAAACGCCATACGGTTTATTAAAGCGCAACAATTTTTTCCCTGCGCGCGGACGAATAATGGCTGCATTCATCAATCTTCAAACCGCACAATCGTTACTTGATTTTTTAATTGCTCAACGATTTCCGCAGCCGGTAAATAAGCGCCTAAATGCTGCACATTAGCCGCGCTATAAGCGGTTGCCGTTTTAGCAATATCACTTAACGAACTGCCTAAAATCATGCCGCGCACCATACCTGCCACCATCGCATCGCCAGCGCCCACCGTACTCACAACTTTCACCTGCGGCGGTTGTGCGTGTAACGCTTCTGTTTCATTAATAAACCACGCCCCGCGCGCACCCAAAGAAATCACCACGAGTCTTACGCCGCGGGCAACAAATGATCTGCCCACCGAAACAATATCAGGATCATTGCGCAACGTCCGACCGCATAAAAACGCCAATTCATCAAGATTAGGTTTAATCACTTGCGGCAAGATTTCAGAACGCATCACGTTTTTTAACGCCGCTTCACTGGTATCTACGGCAATAAAAGGACAACGCGCATGAAATTTTGCCGTCATTTGCGCATAAAAATCTTCGGCAACGTTGGGCGGTAAACTGCCGCCAAAAACCAAAACCGTTTGCTGATCGACCACTTCATCTAAATAATCGATCAAATTTTGCTGCGCCGCGCGCGGAATTTCGATGCCGGGCATATTGATATCCGTCGTTTCGCTGGTATTTTCATCAATGATTTTGATGCAACGGCGCGTTTCTGCCGCGGGAATGCGAATAAATGCATCGGTAACGCTTTGTTTTTTCAGCGTATCGATAAACGTTTTTTCATTATTTTCGCCCAACCAACCGCTGGCGATCGCGGTCATTCCAGCATTTTGTAAATTAATTGCCACGCCTAATGCTTTGCCGCCGGCAGTTTCTTCAATTTTTTGTCCACGGTTAACGCGCCCCTGCCGCCAATTATTGGCATGAACCGTCACATCAATTGCCGGATTCGCCGTAACACAAACGACTTTCATCATTTCTCCTTTTTATCAAGCACTGCGGCGCGCTAAAAAACGAATGACTTCTTCAGCAAACGCACCGCTGCGCCAAGTATTGCTTGCGGTAATATGTGTGGCAAATGGTATCACCCATAATCCAGCATCGGGAATGATTCGATACAATTCCAAAATTTCTGCAAGCGGCGCCACCGGATCGCGGTCACCCACAATCAACAAAACCGGCATCGATAAACGCGCGAAATCCTCCAAACGATGATGATGATCGGAATATTCGGGATCCAAAGCGCGCGCGACGTGTCCAATAACGGTTTTCCACGCATCAGTTCCGCCCTGCGGCGCATGCAATTGTTCCAACCATTTTTGTAAACCAAATCGTTGCCAATATTCCGGCTGCGCCATCATTTTAGTTTGCGCATAGGTTTCGGCATTTTTGTGATAAGTAATGCGGTAAAAAACGGCTTTTTCCACGCGCTGCGGATAATTCAGCGCTAACCACATCGTCACCGCCGCGCCCATCGATGAACCACAAAACGATGCTTTTGCAATTCCTTCGGCATCTAACATTGCCAAAACGGCTTCTCCTAATAATTGCATCGATAAGCGTTCGCCGTGAAACAAACTGCGCCCGTGTCCCAATAAATCGGGCACTAAAACACGATAACGTTTTGAAAACGCTGGAATTTGTGGCGACCATTCCGCGCCTGCCATGCCGCCGCTGTGCAAAAGCACTAAACTTCGCTCGTGGTCGCCGTAGCTTTGATAAAACAATTTATCCGTCACTTTGCGCTCCTTATTGTAGTTTGTGGTAAATGTAGTTTAAAACGGAAGAATTCATGCGCTCGCGCCCGTGTTGTGCCCAATAAAGCGCCGCATAATCAAAACAATTTCGCCCAATGCGATGACCCGCCGAACGCTCAACATAAGCCAATAAAACTTGATCGCCAACTTCCAAATGCATCGCAGGATTCGGCAATAAATATTCTTTTTCCTGACGATACAATAATAACGGCACCACTTCGTGCAAGGTTTCCGGTTCATTAGGGTGCATCCATAACGTTTGCAAACGCAATAAATGCCCACTTTTTAAATAATCCATCACGGCGGGCGCGTGTTCGTAATCAATGCGAGCAATAAAATGTTTGGGATTTAAAATTTGCCCATCGCTTCTTTTGCCCAACGCGTCCAAACGTTGCACCAAACTTTGTCCCCAAGCTTCATCTTGGTGCCGTAAAAGACGAATAAACCGCGCTAATAATGGTCGCGCTACTTGTGGAAAAATTTGGCTGACGAGTAAATCAGCTTCTTCCATCACGCGGTCAAATCCTGCCACTTGAAACAAATGTTCATTACTGGTGCGGTTTTGTTTTCCTACAACATACAACGACGGGCGCATCGCTTTTGCCGTCATCGCAATCGATAAATTATCGGGATCATACGCATGCGCGGCAACGATTGCCTGCGCCCGATCAATCCGCGC
Organism: Dichelobacter nodosus; assembly: GCF_001263335.1. Taxonomy (GTDB): domain Bacteria; phylum Pseudomonadota; class Gammaproteobacteria; order Cardiobacteriales; family Cardiobacteriaceae; genus Dichelobacter; species Dichelobacter nodosus. Next base: position 27,399 of record NZ_LGVW01000011.1, on the reverse strand, counting down.
TTCACGCAAAGTCACCGCTTCGGTGCCCGTGCCGTGGATATCGATGCGTTCATCGCTGCCTTCATCGATCACCACGCTTTCCACACCTTCATATTCTAAAAATTGCTGGAGCGTTTGCCCTAATTCACCAAAACCACATAACAACCATTTACCGCTGGGCGGTTGCGGCAACGGTTCATAAGTGGAATTGGGTTCGGCGTACGCGCGCGCCATCAAACTGGCAATTGCCGGACGCCGCAGCGCCATCGTCAGCCGTTCGGTAAAAACTTGATTGGTATTCACAACCATATCCGTATGAAACGATTTAGCATGCGCGCTGCCTTTGGCGGAAGTCGTTCGGCAAATAATTTGAAAACGATAATGTTCCGATGACAATAATTTTGCCGATAACGCCACTTTAATATTGACCGCTTCATCATTCGTAATCGCGATTACCGCCCGACAAAACGGCGAACGAATGCCTGCTTTTTCCAATAATTGCACATCGGAAGCATCACCCACCGTCGATAAAACATTATGAAATTCCGGTTCCAACGCCATACTCGCCACTCGGTTTTCATTTTTTTCAATCACCACGCATTGATAATTGTTTTTCAACAACAATTTGGCTAATTTCGCGCCGGCTTCGCCCAAACCACAAATAATTACAAAACGTTGTTTAAGGCGTTCCGTGCGGCGCGCGAAACTGTTTTCTTTTAATGCGTGTTGAAAAACCGGATCCTGCAAAATTGCGATAATTTTACCCGCGGCATAAAGCCACGCCGGCACCGTGTAATAAATACTCAAAATCACCCACAAACGCTGCCAATGCGAAAAACCATAAGGTTCTTCGCCGTACCCCATCGTGGTCGCGGTAATCGTAATCCAATAAAAAGAATCAAAAATCGAGAAATAGATCAACTCGCCGTTATCATCGAGCGTTGGAATCATCGACATGCCCAAAATAGCAACCGTATAACACGCAATTAATACCAACGCGGGGCGGCGCATTTGCCGGAAAAAAAGATAAACGACTTCGTTCATCAGAATCACCCTAACGACGCAAAGTCGTTGTTTCGATAATAATTAAAATCACAGAAACGATATTCGCCACCATCGCGCCGGCAGCAAAAGAAACAATAGTCGCCATCGTTGTGCCATCAAGCATACCCACGGAAAACGTCCATACCAAAATTGCGGCTAATAATTGCACATCGCTGACCAAACTCGCTGCCATCAATAAAGATCCCATTTGCGTTCGATCGCCAAACTTTAAAACCGTACAAATCAAACTGACCACAAAGGCAAAAAACAATCCCATTTTTTCGTGATATTCGGGGCTGCCCAATTCGCCGTACACAAAACTACAGCTCAACGTTAACGCCAATAAAACAAAAAAATTAAACCATAAACGTTCACTACGCATCTTCTGCTCCCAAACGACTTCGCCGTTTTTGAAAAAATTGCTGCAATAACAACTGACACTCTGCCGCCAAAACGCCGCCTTTAACTTCGTTAATATGATGATTTAATTGCGCATGACGCGTTAAATCAAAAGACGAGCCGCACGCGCCGCCGCGCGCGTTATACGCGCCAAAAACCAATTTTTCAATGCGCGCATGGATTAATGCGCCGACGCACATCACGCACGGCTCAACGGTCACATAAAGCGCCATTTCTGTTAAACGATAATTTTTAATGCGTTGCGCGCCTTCGCGTAAAACCAAAATTTCGCTGTGCGCGCTGGGATCACAAGCGCTGATCGTGCGATTAAAATTTGCCGCGATCACCTGTTGCTGATAAACCAAAACCGCGCCGATGGGAATTTCGCCGATTTCTGCGGCTAATTGCGCTTGCTCCAGCGCCAAACGCATAAAATCAACGTCATTCACCGTCGGCAACCGTCATTTCTCGTAACAAAATGGAAGGCGCGTGTACGGCGCCCAATGAGCGGATATCATCACCAATTGCCATGATATTTTGCAGCATGGTTGGCAATGATCCGGCAATCGTCACGCCGGTTACCGGATAGGCAATCTCGCCGTTTTCAACCCAAAAACCGCGCGCACCGCGGGAATAGTTGCCCGTTAACAAATCCACGCCCTGCCCCATTAATTCTGTAACCACCAAACCGCGTTCCATCTGCTGATACAAATCAGAAAGCGATAAAACGTGATCCGGCGTTGCCAACAATTGCAAATTATGCACGCCGTCGCTATTTCCGCTGGGCGTTAAATGCAAACGCCGCGCGGCATAACTGCCAAGCAAATAATGCTCAACCGTTCCTTCATGAATCAGCACCGGATTGCGCACGGCAATGCCTTCGCCATCAAATACAGCAGAAGTGGCACCTTTGGGCAATAAAGGATTTTCATGCAAACTTAACCACGCCGGCAATACAGTTTTTCCCAAAGAATCCGGCAAAAAACCCAATTTTCGATATTGACGATAACCGCCGAGCGCCGACAATAAATGTCCCATTAATCCAGAAGCCAGTTCCGGCACAAATAACACGGGATAAACGTCCGTTTTTACGGCGCGCGGTTTCAACGCGGCTAACGCTTTTTGCGCCGCGGTTTTGCCGATATCGGCGGCAGCGCGTAAATCATCGATTAAGATTTTATGATCATAATCGTAAGCGCTTTGTTGATCGTTTGCCTCGCGCGCTAATGCACTCACACTCACAGAAACGCTACTTCTTTGAGCGCCGCCGCGAAATCCATTGCTCGTTGCCACATAAAAAGCCGATTCACCGCCGTAAGCTTGCGCGCCGTGATGCGACACGATCCGCGGATCGCAGGCAAGCGCGGCAGCTTCTGCTGATGAAACAAGCTGCGTTAATGCGTCAATATCCGGCGGATTGCCCCACAACTGCAGCGCCTGCCAATCATCATCACAACAACGCGCATAATCTTCTGCCGCAGCAATGCCAAAATCGGGGTCGTCTTCAGTGAATTCCGTATGCGATAACGCGGTTTTAACGGCGTGCGTCATGGCTTGCTCGCTGCGATCGGAAATCGCTACCGATCCTTTGCGGTGTTTGCGGTAGACGGTAAGTGCTAAGGAAAAATCTTCAACGCGTTCCAAAGCTTCTATTTTGCCCGTGCGAAAACCAACGTGATTACCTAACGCCGTATGAACGCTGACATAACATTGTTCGGCGCCGTTTTGCTGCGCCGTTTTTAATATATATTCGGCATCAGCGCGTAATTTTTCGAGACTAAGCATGCGTTCCTCCTACGATTAAGCGGTCGATTTTCACGCTGGGTTGCCCCACACCAACGGGCACCGTTTGCCCACTTTTGCCGCAATTTCCCACGCCGCCGTCTAACGCAAAATCATCGCCCACCATCGAAATCCGTTGCATAACTTCAATTCCTTGTCCGATTAAACTCGCTCCTTTAACCGGCGCCGTTACTTTGCCGTTTTCAATCAACCATGCTTGAGTCGCCGAAAAAACAAATTGCCCGTTAGTGATATCAACTTGTCCGCCGCCCATTTCTGTCACCAAAAGTCCGCGTTTAACGCTGGCAATCATTTCTTCTGGTTTGTGTTTGCCGGCTGCCAGATAAGTATTCGTCATGCGCGGCATCGGCAAATGCGCATAACTTTCGCGCCGACCGTTGCCCGTTGCGTTCATTTTCATCAAACGCGCATTCATGCGATCTTGCAAATAGCCTTTTAAAATGCCGTTTTCAATCAACACATTTTTTGCCGTTTTCGTGCCTTCATCGTCAACCGATAACGATCCGCGGCGTTCTAATAAACTGCCGTCATCAATAACGGTGCATAACGGTGAGCAGACTTGTTCGCCGATTTTCCCACTAAAAATAGAACTGCCTTTGCGATTAAAATCGCCTTCCAAACCGTGTCCGACGGCTTCATGCAATAAAACGCCCGTCCAACCGTTGCCCAAAACAACGGGCATTTCTCCTGCCGGCGCCGCTTGCGCCGTTAACAATATTTGCGCTTGTTTAACGGCTTTTTGCACATAATTTCGAATTTGTTCGGGGGAAAAGTAATGCTGATAATCGCCGCGACCACCGCCGCCGGCATAACCGCTTTCACGTTGCCCATTTTTTTCCAAGACAACATTCACGTTAAAACGCACCAGCGGACGAATATCGCGCGCAAAACCGCCGTCTAAACGTTGAATAAATACTTCTTCATAAGTTGCCGCAAATGATGCCGATACATCAACCACCGCCGGATCTTCTTGATAAGCGTATTGATCGGCTAATTGTAATAACCGCACTTTTTCTGAATCGGCATAACGCGTTAACGGATCAACGGCAGGATAAAGCGGTTTTACGGTTTGTTCCTGCCATTTGGGCACGCGTACAGTTCCGTTTTGACCCGCTTTTCCGATGCGCCGCGCAAAACGGCAAGCATCAAATAACGCTTCTTGCGAAATCATATCGGCATAAGCAAAACCCGTTTGCTCACCCACAACGGCGCGCACGCCTAATCCTGCCGCCGCATGATATTGCGCATTTTTAACGCGATGCTCGGAAAGCGACCAATATTCACTGCGCAAACGTTGAAGATAAATATCGCCATCGTCAATTCCAGAAAATGTTAATAAATTTAAACCTTTTTCCAGAATTTCTGCCGAAATTTCCGCGGGAAATATATCGTTAGTCATGCTGTTCCTTTCCTAAAATTTGGCGAATCGAATTTTTTGCTTCCATCATCAATGCTTCTTTATCCAAATCCGCAATAATATCTTCAATAACACGTTTTGCGCCGCCTTCGCCCCAAGATGCGCCGGCGGCAAAATATTTTTGCGCCGCTTTGCCGACAACATAACTGCCGTAAAAAGCAAGTCCGGCTTGCGTGCCCGCGGTTAATACGGTGGACAAACCCGCAGTTAATCCTTTTAAGGTTGACGATAGAATTTGTACGCCGTACACCGTGCCGATTAATAATCCCGTTTGCAGGGCGATGGTGCGCATTAATGCGCCGGCTTCGCGCCGCGTTAAAGAAAAACCATAAATCTGCGCTAAATGAACCACCATGCCGCTATCTGCTGCTAACGCTAATAAATCCACCGCCGGCAGCGGATTAATCGCCACGCCAACGGCTTTAAATAAAGCGTATTGACGAATCACATGCTCGGCAACATTTTGTTTCACCGCCATCACTTCTGCCACCACTTTATCCGATAAACGGCTGGCAAAAACGCTGGCATTAAGCGCCACATAACTGCGTCCAAATTGCGCGATTAAATCCTGCAAGACTTTTTGAAGTTCTGCGATATCAACCGCCCGCGTTTGCCAGATTTCTTCAACGTTGCCGTTTTCTCGTTCTTTAACGATCAACTCTTCATCAGGACGCGACGCCGTCATCACCACGCGTTCCGGCGGAATCATTTCGGCAACGCGCCAACGGATATGTTTTTGTAATTTCAAGGCTTCTTTGGCGCTTAATTGATCGGATTTATTAATCACCAAAATGATGGGTTGCGTTTGATGATGCAATTGTTGCAACGCGGAAAGTTCAATATCGGTCATATCCGAATCGATAACAAACAAAATAATATCGGCATTTTGGGCAACGGTTTGAGCGATTAAAGCGTGTTCTTGCCCGTGAATTTCATCGATGCCAGGGGTATCAATCAAAAAAACGATGCCGTCGCCGGCATTTTCCCATAAAACTTCTTCACTGCGCTGGGTTTGCCCGTGTAACACACTAGTTAAAAAAACATTTTTTCCAGAAAGCGCATTTAATAATGTTGATTTGCCCACGCCCACGCGTCCAAATGTTGCCACGTGAATGGTGCCTTGTTCGATTTTGCCTAAAAAACGTTGTAAATGTTGATAATCTTCTGCCAACCGCGCCCGCGCCGCCGCCGATAAACGGCTATCGTCAAGTAATTGCACCAAAGAATTTCGCGCTTTTAACAGATGAAATGCGCCATCAATATTCGGTTTTGTCGTTGAAGGTGGATTTGAGCAGGGAGACTGCTCGTTTTTCCAAGTCATGCTGTAATTGCTCCTCGAAATGTTTGATGATGTTTTGATCATTAAATGCTTCTGCGTGTTGGTCTAAAGTTTGCACCACGGCATTGCCCAAACTTTCAAAAATTAAACCATAAGCTAATGCGTGCGATGCGCCGCCAATCACGGTACCAATTCCTGGAAAAGCTTTGCATACATTGCCCGCCAGCGCTAAAAGTACCGTCATTTGCGTACGCACTTTTCCGGTTGCCGATTCAATTAAAGTTTGTAAATCAATATGTTTGGCGGGAACATCGTAAAGTTTGCATAACGATTTGACCATTTCCATGCCCAAATAACCTTGAATAATAACGTCCGTGCCCGGCCCCACCGCTGCCACGCCGCCCAACATCGCTTTGCGCGCATAACTTTTTACCAGCGCTTCGCCTTTTTTCTTGCGTTGCTGCCCAATGCGCATATTTAAAGCATCATCAGCCAAAGCCATAATTGCTTGCCGCTGACTGTTAACCAAATAACCGCGTTGTTTTTCTAAATCGGTAATGGCGTGTAATAAAGCTTGAACATCTCCGCCGCCGACGCGCTCAATGCATTCTTCTGAACCATCTTGTCGCATGAATTTAACGTGCTGCGGATAAGCGCTGGCAGTCAGCACAAGCGGCGTATCTTTTGGCAACCGGCTTTGAATACGATTTTTTAACTGCATTTGTTCTTGCTCGCTGTAGCGATTAATTTTATTGAGCACGACGATCATCGGTTTATGAAAATGATGCAATTGCGTTATCGATTCCCAATCGGAAGCCGTCATATCTTGATCTAAAACGTAACACACAATATGCGCTTTGCGCGCCGCTTGTAACACGGTTTCATCTAACTGCGCCAACGTTTCCGCCTGATGCGTGCCCGGCATATCGAGCAAAGTTAAATGCACGCCGTTTGCCGTTTGATAATGATAACGATCGATGGTTGCCGTGGTGCCGCCGATAATGGAAATTTCAATATTTGCCTGCGGTAATAAAGTTTGAATCAGCGAACTTTTGCCCGTGCTGATTTTGCCGAAAAAAGCAATTTCCAAAAAAACGTTGGGCGTATCCGCTTGAAGTTGCGCTAATTCGTATTCAATATCCGTAGTATCAATGCCTTGCGCTTGGGCTTTTTGTAAACGTTGCTGAATTTCTGCCAAACTGCGTTGTTTTTTAGTTAACGATTGCGGCGATCGCGCGCGCCCCAAAGTCCAAATTTTATAAATCAAAATCATGCCCAGCGCGGCAATAAAGACCACGCCCACGCAATAAACCCATAAAAAACCAACGGATAACTCCTGCAAACGTCCCCAAACGCTAAAAGCCACATCAGTAAACTGAAAAATCAACAGCAATACTGCCAGCACAATAATCGCCGTAAGTACGGTAAACAGGCGCCGCAGTAAACTCACACTTTGCTTCATCTTTTATTCCTGTTTATCGGTCAAATGGCGCCAATCTTTGGGTAACGCTGCCACGCGCCGTTTGTGATAATCAAAAGCGACCATTTTCGTCTGCGCCGTGGCGATGGTTTTGTCATCAACTTGCACGTGATATTCCAAAATAAACCAAGTATGTCCACTTTCCGTTACGTGCATCGTAATCAATAAGTTATCGCCATAAAACGCTTCTGCTAAATAATCCACATGAAGCGTGCGCATAATGAGCCCCGTGCCAAAAAAATTGGCTTCGCTGGCTGAAAAATGCGCTAAAAAATCGCAGCGTGCTTGATGCAAAAGACTGACGAGTCGATCGTGGGCGAGATGACCGCCGTAATTGATATCGCTGATGCGGACGGTTAATTGCGTTGAAATAGAATGAGGCATCATGAAGTAATCTCGTTGCGTAAATAATAAAGTTCGATTGGCGTTTGCGCAGATTGCCAACAAACCGCTGATAAGCAGGAAAACGCTTTTTCTGCCAAAGGAACGGTATCGGGCAAAAGTTTTGCCGTTGCAAAATGCATTTTATCGCGATAAATCAGTCCCGAACCAACCGCACATTGCGCGCGCGTTTGCCAATCTTCGGGTAATTCATCAGGCGCACATAAAGTATCGGGCGCTAACACTTCAATTTGATTGTCAAAACAATGATATAAACCTGCATAACAATGTTCTATCCGCGCATCTAAAAGCGGTAACACGATGCCCGTTTCGCCACTTGTTGCGGCAACAAGCGCCAAAGAAGACAATTTACCAATGGGAATATTGCTGGCATAAGCCAATCCCGAAGCAACGCTTGCGCCCACGCGCAATCCCGTAAACGCGCCTGGTCCTGCGCTTAAAATAATGCCGGCGATATCCGTCATCGCGAGCTGCGCTTCATCGAGGCAGTCTTTTATCATCGGCAAAATCACGCGCGTATGTTTGGCAACGCTATGATCAGCGCGCGCGATAATGCGCTGATTTACGCGCACGGCAACCGAACAAGAAGGCGTTGCCGTATCAATAGCTAATAAAGGTTTTGATAAATCAGGAATGTTCATGATAGTTAAAAAATCGGTAGACAATATCGAGTTTAGACGTGCGCGTCATGCGCGGCAAACTCTCCAAAAATATTTTTCCATAACTTTTCTGCCGCAACCGCGGATCGCCAATCACTAAAACACCATAATCTTTTTGATCGCGAATTAAACGCCCCACGCCCTGCTTCAAACTGATCACCGCCTGCGGCAAAGTATCGTACATAAAAGGCGACAAACCTTGCTCTTCCAGCAAACGATGCCGTTCTCTGCTGACGGGATCATCAGGCGCCGCAAAAGGCAATTTATCGATCATTACGCATACTAATTGTTTGCCGCGCACATCAACACCTTCCCAAAAACTCGCGGTTGCCAGCAATAACGCATTCGGTGTTTGACAAAAATCGGCTAATAATTTCGTTTTGGGCGCGCTGCCTTGCACAAAAAGTGCAAATTCCTCATTTGCCAACAATTTTTCTGCAATTTTTAATGCGCGGTAACTGGTAAATAATAAAAAAGAACGCCCTTGACTGCGCCGCAAAATCGGCAAAACGGCTGCAATAAATGATTCGGTATATTGCGGGTGGTTGGGATTGGGCAATTGCGTCGGCTGATACATCAGCGCTTGCTTAGGATAATCAAAAGGACTGGCGCAATATAAAGTTTCCACCGACGCGTTTAAACCCAGTTCGTGGCAAAAATGCGTAAAACTTTGATTAATGGTTAACGTCGCCGATAAAAAACACCATGCCGCATCGCTGCGTTCAATCCATGTTCCGAATTGCAATGCGGCATTAACTGGCACACGATTTAATACTAAATGCTGCGCGCGCACTTCCACCCATTTTGCTTCTGGCGTTTCGGGCGATGATTCGTTGGCATCTTTAAGCGCTAAAAATTCGTCCAAACTGTTTAAAGCCGTTTCAAGGCGCCGTTCAAAAGTATGCAAAACTGCCGCGCGCGGCAATTGCGGTTGTAACGCTGATAATAGTTTCATCAATGCTTGCTGCCACGCGGCAATGATTTCCCAAAAATCATGATGCGCCTGCAAATCCGGCATTTCTAAAATGCGCTCGTCATATATTTGCAAACTGCTGGGAAATTGCTGCATAACATTTTGTGCGGTTTTGATCGCATGGCGCAAAGTTAACGCATCGGGCGCGTGTTCAATCACCGCCTCATCAAATTCTTTTAACCAAAGATGGCATTGCCGCTGCGATAACGTTATGCCCGAAAAATGCCGCGTAATCGTCGGTAAATGATGTGCTTCATCGATGATAAACGTTTCAATTTCCGGCAAAATTTCGGCAAAACCATCATTTTTTAATACGAGATCCGCCAGCAATAAATAATGATTCACCACGATTAAATCGGCATCTTTAGCTTTCTGCCGCGCTTTTTGTACAAAACATTGTGCAAAAAATGGGCAATCAGCGTTTAAACATTGTTCCGCCGTGCAACTGACCGCGCGCAAAATGTCGTGATTTTCGGGAATATCAAGTTGTGCCAAATCGCCATCTTTGCTGCGCACGGCAAAATCATCAATCAATTGACGATATTTTTGCTCTTGCGCATTTTGCGGCGGTTTATGGGCTAAATGCTCATAACGTTCATAACAAAGATAATTGCGCCGCCCTTTCAATAAAGCGATTTTGCGCGAGTTGCCCAATATTTTTTGCACGAACGGAATATCGTGATAAAAAATTTGCTCTTGCAACGTTTTTGTCGCCGTGGAAATTAACGCCTTTTTTGCGCTCAATAATAACGGAAACAAATAAGCAAACGTTTTGCCGATGCCCGTTCCGGCTTCTGCGCATAAAACGCTTTTACGCTCAATTTGGCGCGCGATCGTTTCAGCAAGATGCACTTGTTCTTTTCGTACTTGATAGCCTTTTAATGCTGAAGACAGCGCACCTTGCTCTGAAAAGAAAGAATCTAATGTGGGCACAAGAATAATTTAGAATGACGCCGCGCGTTCGGCAGCCGTAATCGCGCCTTGATTGTCGCCCAAAGCTTTACGCGAATTAGCAATTAAAGACCACGCTTTTTTCATCATGGCATCGCTGGCACCCACGCGCACCACGCGACTGGCTGCGGATTCTGCTTCGTTATATTTTCCTTGGTGATAACGAATATTGGCAATGTCGTACAAAATTTTTGGATTAGAACTATCCAAACGTTGCGCATCTTGTAAATAAGCAACGGCGCCATCTAAATCACCTTTTCCTAAAGCAGAAGAAGCTTGTTTAAGCAAGGAATTAACGGAAGAATTGCCTTTTGCCGGTTTTTTCGCTGCTGGTGTTAATGCCGCGGTTTGTTGTTCGGTGGCGCTGGCAGTTTCGCGCGCGGTTTCTTCGGAATTAACGTTAGGACGAATGGGTTTGGGTTCATTTTTTTTATCGTTGACGGGCGCAGCGGCAACTGATTGATCCGCAGCTGGCTCCATGGATTGTTCTTTAGGCGTATCAACAACGGCGGAATTGGACGCAGATTGCGGCGCTTCGTTGCTTGGGCGAATTGACCAACCATCTTCCGGCGCGACCACTACCGGCGGTTTTGTTTGATATTGCGCCGGACGCGTATTAACGGTAACGGGCGGTCTAACTGGTGCAGGTTGTGGTTGATTGATTTGCGGTTGATTTAATTGAATGGGTTGTGGCGCGGGATAACGCGGTGCGGGTGTTGGTGCTGGTGTAAACATTTTTTTATTGCCCGCCACCGCAACCGGTTTTTCATAATACATATTTTGACTGGTCACCGGCGCTACTTGATTGCCATACATCATGCCCGTACACGCATTTAATCCCATTAAGCACGCCAACGCTGGAAAAATCATTTTTTTCATAAATTCACCCTTAGTTTATTAATTTTATTAAAAGACGTTGCTTCGTGACATCTTTATTTTATTGATAAAAACGCTGCTAATTCTAATTGAAATTGGCATCGTTGTTAAACCAGTTCGGCTGGGCATCAAAAGCAGGTGGCGTGCTATCAACCGGCGGTGGCGCAAACCAATCTGAATCGTCATAAATGGACTCTTCCACGGGTGCATAACAGCTCTTTCCAAATCTGGGTTCCGAGCCCGAAATGAAAGGTAAAGAAATCGTTGCTTCCGCGCATTGAGCGCCCGGTTGCAATCCCGTTGATTTACTAACGTTAACGGTAACAATGCCTTCTGGCTGCGGCACATCTAGCGGATAATGAGAAAGTTGCTTCATGATATCAATCCACAACGGCAATCCACCGCTGCCGCCTGCCAAACGCGTTGATTGATTTTGATCGTTACCCACCCACGCAACCGTTAAATAATTTCCAGAAAAACCTGCAAACCAACTATCGCGGTAATCGTCCGTGGTGCCCGTTTTACCGGCAAAATTATAATGACTGTCAAAATTTTCTTGATTGTAAATGCGCCGAGCCGTGCCACGGCGAGGGATTTCCTGCATCGCATAAACCAATAAATAATGCGGTGTAGGTTCGATCGCGCGGACGGTTTTCATATCAAAACGATCAACTACTTCCCCTTCTTGAGTGGTGATTTCACTGACCGCGCGCAATGGTTGAAAAATGCCGCCGTTGGCAATGGTTTCATAAATTTGCGTTACTTCCAAAGGCGTCATTTGCACCGCGCCCAACGCCAGCGAAGGATACGGTTTCATTTCCGACCACGCGCCCAAGCGCCGCAAAGTACTCACCACGTCATCAATGCCTAAATCCAGCGCAATGCGCGCCGTAGGAATATTGTAGGAATAAACCAAAGCATCGATGAACAATACTTTTCCGCGTGTGCGCCGATTATAGTTTTTCGGCGACCAAGTGCTTTTGCCGCGCGTGTAATTCAAAGGACTATCATCAACCAAAGTCGATAAAGTATATAAAGTAGGATATTCCAGCGCGCTTAAATAAACGGCGGGTTTAATTAAAGAACCAACTTGCCGGCTGGCAGAAATCGCGCGATTAAATCCTTGTTCACCAGCCACGCGCGAACCAACCAATGCGCGAATCGAACCGCTGCCAATATCAACAACCACGGCGGCGCCTTGCAAAAATCCTTTTTTTAATCCTTTGCTGCGTTCTAATTTAGGCAACTGATTTTCAACGGCTTTTTGTGTTGAAATTTGAATTTGCGGATCTAAAGTGGTGTAAATATTTAATCCTTGAGAGGTTAAATCCGCTTTGCTGTATTGCTGGGATAACTGTTGATAAACCAAATCCACAAACGCCGGAAAACGAATGCGATCGCTGGTAATTTCGTGAGCAACAACATCAAGCGGCAATTGACTTGCTAAACGAGCTTCTTTTTGACTGATTAATCGTTGCTCTGCCATCACATTTAATACCAAATCGCGCCGTTTTAAAGCATATTCAGGGTGACGTCTGGGATCGGCATTGCCCGGTTCGCGCACTAAAGCAACCAGCAACGCAATTTCATGAAGTTTTAATTCGTGCGGTTTTTTATTAAAGAAAAATTCACTCGCCAAACCAAAGCCGTGAATGGCGCGCTGCCCGTCTTGTCCCAAATAAATTTCATTGAGATAACCTTCCAAAATCGCTTTTTTACCTACATGACGTTCCAAAACGATCGCCATTAACATTTCTTTGATTTTGCGCGATATTTTTCGTTCATTGGTTAAATAATGATTTTTAATGAATTGTTGCGTCAGCGTACTGGCGCCTTGTTGATCGGTTTTCAAGATAAAGGTGACGTAAATCGAACGCATAATGCCGCGCATATCGATACCAAAATGGTGATAAAAATTACGATCCTCAACTGCAATTAAGGCATCAATTAATACTTCCGGCACATCTTCGCGTTTGACTAAAATGCGGTCTTCTTTGCGTTGCGGGAAAATATTGGCAATGCGAATGGGATTTAAACGCTCAATGGCGACTTGCTCTAAACTGGTTAAATTTTCTACTTTACTGATTCTACCGTCGGCGAAAGTAATTTGAATTTTGCGCGGTGCGCGTGCTTGATCCCAAAAATGAAATTCAGGTGCATAATAAATCACGGTATCGCCCTGATGATAATATTGCTCCGGTTTGATGGGGTTTTTGGTTTTTTGATATTCCAATAACGTCAATTCCTGCACCAAATATTCCGGCGTCATTGCTTTACCGACGAAAATCTCTAAAGGACGCGCAAAGACCCGCGCCGGCATTGACCACAACGCGCCATCTAGGTTTTGGTCGTCAAGATGATATTGTTTTTCCAGCTTGAATGCGTATAAAGCAGCAATTGCGATGCCGAAAACGCCTAAAGCGATTAATAAATAAAAGAAATTTCTTAAAATTTTAAGCACAAAAACGCTCCAAAATTTAAACAGCAACCGGCGCTTTAATCGCGGCATGGCAGCGATAATCTACGAGCAAAAAGTCTTCAAAAACATAATCATCAATGCTTTTTGCGCGCTTAATATGCATTTTGGGCAACGGATACGGTTGGCGTTTTAATTGCTCTTGCGCTTGCGCAAAATGGTTGCGATATAAATGCACATCGCCGCCCGTCCAAACAAAATCGCCTAATTCCAAATCCGCTTGCTGCGCCATCATCATCGTTAACAAAGCATAACTGGCAATATTAAACGGCACGCCCAAAAAAACATCTGCCGAACGTTGATAAAGCTGACAAGATAAACGCCCATTCGCAACGTAAAACTGAAATAAAACGTGACACGGCGGCAGCGCCATTTCTTCCAATTGCGCCACATTCCAACTGGAAACGAGCATGCGCCGCGAATCGGGATTGGTTTTTAAACTGGTTAAAACCTGATGAATTTGATCGCGCCCTGCCCAATTTCGCCATTGTTTGCCGTAAATTGGCCCTAAATCGCCGTTTTTATCCGCCCATTCGTCCCAAATACTGACGCCGTTTTGATTAAGATAAGCGATATTGGTATTGCCGGATAAAAACCATAATAATTCGTAAACAATGGATTTAAAATGCATTTTTTTGGTCGTTAACAAAGGAAAACCTGCCGCTAAATCAAAACGCATTTGATAACCAAATAATGAGCGCGTGCCAACGCCAGTGCGATCGGATTTATCAACGCCCGTTGTTAAAAGTGTTTCCAATAAAGTTAAATAAGTTTGCATGTTGCCCTCATTGCGCTTTAACTGGGCGCAAACATAATCCAATACCAATTACAATCATTGGAATGCATAACGCTTGCCCCATCGTTAACCAATGAAATCCAATAAAACCCAAATGCGCATCGGGCTGCCGCCAAAATTCAACGATAAAACGCGCGATACCGTAACCCAACAAAAAAACGCCAACCACGCGTCCACGCGGTCGCGGTTTTCGCGCATAACAATAAAGTACGATAAATAAAACCAACCCTTCTAACGCCGCTTCATATAATTGCGTTGGGTGCCGCGGCAAATAATCGGGCGCGTGCGGAAAAATCATTGCCCACGGAACATCTGTTACCCGTCCCCACAATTCGCCGTTAATAAAATTGCCCAATCTGCCGAAAAAAAGCCCTAACGGAAACAGCGGCGCCACAAAATCGCCAACCGTCAACGTTTTCATGTGGTATTTGCGCGCAAAAAGAAAACAAGCAAACACTACGCCCAATAATCCGCCGTGAAACGACATGCCGCCTTGATAAATTTTCAAAGGATAAAGCCAATCTTGCGCCCAATAGCTCATGCCGTAAAACAAAACATAGCCCACGCGACCGCCTAAAATCACGGCAATCATTAAATATGTCAGCAAATCATCGAGCATGGCAGCGTTCCAGTTCGGCGTTTTTTGGCTGCGTCGTTTGCCCAACCAATAACCGAGCATAAAACCAATGACATACATCAATCCATACCATGTGGCATGAATGGGACCGATTTCAAAAATATTGGGATTTATTTGAGGGTGAACCAAAGCCATCGGCATCAACCTATCGCGAAAAAAAACGCGGCAATCATATCACAAATCATGAATGCTACTCCGCCGTCCGTGGAAAAAGAAAACGCGCGAAAACCAATGTAAAAGAAAACCACCGATCACCAATAATCCGCCGCTGATAAGTTGCCGATGGGCATCAGACTCGCTTAAGCGGATATTGCTGTGCGTTAAATGGAGATTTTTTTGCTCCAGCGCCACTAATTGCGCTTGTAAACGGCGGTTTTGTTGATCGATAGCAACCACGTTTGCCGACGCGCGTTGTAAAGCAGCGTACTCGCCGCTGACTTGTTCTAATTGGGCTTTGGCGATGCGCAACTGTTCTTGTAATTCTTGAAGACCGTCTTCTTTATTTTCCTGCGCCGTACTCAAACGCACATTTTCCGCCTGCGCTTCTTTTAATGCATTGTTTAAATGCGGATATTGGCTTAATACGCTCGGCGTTCTCGTTAAATAACGCGCATAAATCCAGCCTTCTAATTGTTCATATTTAATGCGTGCATAACGTCCATCATTACTGTTTTCCAGCCACGTAACGCTTTCCCCAGCCGGAACAGTGCCAACAAAACGCGCGTGAATATTCGGCGCATCGCTAATAGAAACCGGAACGCGATCGATAATCCACATAGGTTCAGTGGCAAAAACAAAACCGTTTATTAAAAATAAACTAAATAAAATGAAATAATTACGCATTTTAACCACAATGTGATAAGTGAATAAAAGTCTGCCACAATTGATACTTTTGCTCCGGTTTACGCAATAAAATTGCCGGATGCGGACAATAAATATCCGTGGCTGCCGCCGTAGAGACGATTTTTTGCCAATATTCCCGCGTGCCGATCCACAATTTTTTCCGTTCAGCAAATTCTGGAATCGCCATCGGCTGCGGTTTTGGTAACGTTAACGTATCAAAATCACTAAAAGCCGCCGCTTCTTTTTGCAAACCGCAAACGCTTAATGCCTGTTGCCACAATTGCATTTCCAAAGCATCAGCAAAAAGACGCCAACGAGCGTTTTGCCACCATAATGTCGGTAAAATCCACAAAAAATGACTATCGTTAGCAGCCAATACCGTCATCGACGGCACGGCATATAACGCCCCATTTGCCGCATGAAAAACGCTGGCGGTGGTGGTAGTTTGAGGGTTTTCGGTAATGGTTTGACTGGACGGCAATTCTATTTTAGAAACGTTTTTCGGTGTTTGTTCTGCCGCAAAACTTTGCCGCAAAATGGCGGCAGTCGTTTGCAATGATGATTGTTCACGGCGCGCGCTTTGAGCAGCGATCCGCACCGTTTTGCGTTCAATCCAGCGCCGATAACCCAATAATTGCCACGCGGTTTTTTGCGCGGCAGTCGGAATTAATACGTTATTCATGATGACGCTGTTGGTACATGCGCCACAATAATAAAACCGGACCGTGTAAACCGTATAAAAGGAAAATCGTAAATAAAACAATGGCGGGCTCTAACCAAATCAACCCCAAAACCAACGCCGGCAAAACGGAAATATGGAAAGGTTTCATCGCTTCCCAATTGATACTTTTACCGCTGAAATAACGAATGTTAGAAACCATCGCCAGTCCGCAAAAAAGCAGCAACATTCCTGAAATTAAAGCGAATTGTTTGGGCTGCCAACCGTAACTACTGCCCACCCAAACATAACCAGCAATAACCGCTGCTGCCGATGGACTCGGTAAACCAATAAAATACGCTTTATCGATGCTGCCAACTTGAACATTAAAACGTCCCAAACGCAGCGCGGTGCAAGCAGTATAAATAAAAGCCGTCATCCAACCTAACCGCGTGGGCACCATGGAAATTTCTGCCATCAAATGTAACGACCATTGATACATCACCATCGCCGGCGCAACGCCGAATGATACTAAATCCGATAATGAATCGTATTGAATACCAAATTCGCTTTCCGTTTTAGTTAAACGCGCCACCCGACCATCGCAGCCGTCAAAAATCATGGCAGCAAATATCAAAACGGCAGCTTTACGAAAATTGCCGTTGGTCGCCGCCAAAATGGAGTAAAAACCGCAAAATAAAGAGGCGGTGGTAAAAGAATTGGGGAGCAAATAGGCTAATTTATGTTCTTGCATGATTTTTCCTCATAATGTTGCCATGATGGCATTTAATGCTTGCGCAGGATCGGCGGCGCGCGTAATCGGTCGTCCGATCACTAAATAATCGCTTCCTTGAGCCAGCGCTTCCTTAGGTGTAAATACGCGTTTTTGATCATCATGTGCACTCTGTTGGGGACGAATTCCGGGCGTGACGGTTAAAAACTGGGGCGCGGTACTTTTTTTAATTACGGGCACTTCTGCTGCCGAACACACCACACCATCTAAACCCGCGGTAAACGCCAATCGCGCTAAACGCCGAACCTGCGATTCCATAAGATCGTCAACGCCAACGCTGCCCAAAGCTGCATCATCAAAACTCGTCAGCACCGTAACCGCCGTTAGCAAAGGCGCTTGTTTGGCGGCGGTAGCGGCTTCTTTTGCTGCTTGCATCATGGCAAGTCCGCCGCTTGCGTGTACATTAACCATCCAAACGCCCAAATCTGCCGCAACGCGCACCGCAGCGGCAACCGTGTTTGGAATATCGTGAAATTTCAAATCAAGAAAAATCTCAAAACCCAATTCTCGCAATTGCGCAATTAACGGCGCGCCTTCACGTGTAAAAAGTTCGCTGCCAATTTTTAAACGACAGTGCTGCGGCGAAAGTTGTTTAGCGCAAGTAAGCGCTGGTTCTTTTTGAGGAAAATCCAAAGCAATAATGATTGGAGAATGATTCATCGTTGTTCCAATTTTAATTCTAAAACGGGGCGAAAACTGCTCCACGCGTGGCAAGCCGGACAATGCCAAATAACCCGTTGTTGCCGAAAACCGCATTGATTACATTGATAAACCGTTTTCGGCGTTAATACATTGCCCAATGTTTGATAAAGCGCGCGAATGTCATCACTTTGATGCAAGCGTAAATAATCCGCCAGCAATAAGGGATTTGCGCTGGTTTGTAAACGCTTTTCCAGCAATTGCAAAGCCGCATCAGGCGCACGTTTTTCCAAAATATGCACTAACGCCAGCGTTAATCGCACAAAAGGTTGTTCAGCTTCCTTTTGCTCCAGCCACGCTAAATATTCATCTTCGCGATCGATGTGTTGATACGCTTTCATGAGAAACGGCAAAATTTCCGGCAAGAAATCAAGCGCTTGTTCGGCAATAGATTGATAACTATGAATGGCGCTGACGTATTCACCCTGTTGTTCTGCGAGTTGCGCGCGCATTAAATAAGCACGCCCACAGCGGGCATCGATTTGCAGCGCGGACACAACCGCCGCATGCGCCGCTTGCGTTTCATTCTGTGCCAATGCACGTTGGGCAATTTCACAATAATAATGCGCAATTTGCTGCCGACAATCGCCAAAACCGCTGTTTTGCCAAAGTTCCCGCGCTTTGATAGCGCCCTGCCAATCTGCGGTGCGCTCATATAATCGGTACAAAGTATTTAACACGTCTTTCAAACGAAAATGCTCATCGCGCAAAGATTCCAACAAATGTTTTGCCTGTTCATACATGCCCGCTTGAATACAATCTTCGGCTAATTCATAGGCGACAGATTGACGTTGCAATGGCGTTGCATTCGGATAATCCAGCAGTTGTTGGTGTAAATGCAAAGCGCGATCCAATTCACCACGTTTGCGAAAAAGCGTGCCTAAAGTGAGTTGATTATCAAAAGTTTGCTGGTCAATTTCTGCCATCGATAAAAAAACATCGATTGCCTGTCCGGTTTGATCATTAAGTAAAAAGCTTAATCCTTCAAAATAAGCCTCGCGCGACTTACTTTTACGCAAATCGCGCACCTCTTTTCGCATCGCCACCCACCAACCCGACCACGCAGCTAAAGGCAGCAGTAAAGTGACCAGCCAGTTACCCATTTATACTTTTCGAGAAGCTTCAAAAGCCGTCCGCACTTTAATCCGTTCCATTTCTTCGTGTTCATCACGAATTTGTTGCTCAACCGCGGTGGCACGCGCTCGCCAATAAGTCACTTTCACGCCGAAAATCAGCAAAGTAATCAAAGCGCCTAACACAAAACAGCCTGCCATCACCACAATTA
This sequence comes from Dichelobacter nodosus, assembly GCF_001263335.1. GTDB lineage: Bacteria > Pseudomonadota > Gammaproteobacteria > Cardiobacteriales > Cardiobacteriaceae > Dichelobacter > Dichelobacter nodosus. The sequence continues at coordinate 7,950 of NZ_LGVW01000011.1, read as the reverse complement.
CCGGTAATTCACAAGCATTAACGGTTAATTTTAAAGGCAAAAATCCTGCCAAACGTTCAGAAGTCAACCATTCCAAAGAAACGTAATGAAAATTGACCACATCGGCATTTAGTTTGCCTACAAACGCAAAACAAATGCACAACAGCGCAGTCATCAAATAACCTAACAATTTCATCTCAATACTCCTTTTATGTTGTCATTAATGATGGGCAGCTTATCATAGAAATAATAACTATCGCGCGCTTTAAAAGTTTAAAACGTCGCTCATGGTATATAAGCCCTTTGGTTTCCCGACCAACCATTTTGCCGCCAACACGGCGCCTTTCGCAAAAACCGAACGATTTTGCGCCCGATGCGTCAATTCAATGCGTTCATCATCGTGAATAAAATAAACCGTATGTTCTCCCACGATATCGCCACCGCGCAGCGACGAAAAACCAATTTGTCCATTTTTGCGCGCTTGTTGATGCGGATAACAACTGCAATCGCTTAAAACTACTTGCCGCGCGGCAGCAATTTCTTCGCCCAAACGCAGCGCCGTTCCCGATGGCGCATCAATTTTGCGCCGATGATGAAATTCCAAAATTTCCGCGTCCCATTCTTCCGGCGGTAAAACTTGCGCTAATTTGCGCGTCAATTCGCATAAAATCGTTATGCCAATACTGGTATTTTCTGCTAAAACAATGGGTAAATCTTCCGCTGCTTGTTCTATCCAGCGCCGCGTTTCCGCCGTAAAACCCGTAGTTCCGATCATTAAAGAGGTATTAAAACGCCGGCAAACGTTGAGCATGGCAAACGTAGCATCAGGGCGCGTAAAATCCACCACCACATCTGCCCGACACAATAATTCCAAATTGCTCACCGGCTTTAGATCGCTGGCAAAATCGCCAACATCAGACAACGGTTTTCCCAGCCAAGCGTGTCCTTCGCGAACGGACGCCGCCACTAATTGACATTGCGCATCAGCCAAAACCGCTTTTGCAATTTCCTGCCCCATTTTTCCGCTGATTCCGTGGATAGCAATATTCATATCAAACCTTTCAATTTCTGCCGGCAAAGGTCGTATCATAGAACCTTGTTATCAGAAAAACTACTCTCATGACCGATAAAAAAACACCTTCTTTTGCTGAATTAATTGGCGCGGTGCAAAAAATTCATAAACCACCGCAGTCGCCGGATTTTGGACGCGTTGCCAAAACACTTCAACCTTTGCGGCTGCAAGCGCAACACAAACGCGAAATTCCGCAATATTTTGAACAAGAAATTGATGAAAATTATGACCTTACCGCGCGCGCTTACCAAAAAATGTTGCGCCCCGATTTATATTTCGCGCGCGAAATTGATTGCCACGGCAAATATGTTGATGACGCATTGCGTTATATTCAAGATGCACTTAATTTTAGGAAAAACAAATGGTTATGCTATTGGTTAATCATTCACGGTAAAGGACGTAACAGTTTAATTGGCGACCGCGCACCGGTTAAATTTGCCGTTATCGGGCATCTTCGTTGCCACCCTGCAATTTCTGCCATTCGTGCGCTGCGCGACGGTCGTGGAGAAAGTGGCGCCGTCGTAGTCGCGGTAAAAGCGCAAACTTTTTAATCTTTACAACCGCTCTTTTAAATAGTCTTTCACACCGTTTAACATTTTTCGGATTCCGATCGGCAAACGTAACCAAATGCGGTAAGCGATTTTCCAACGCCAACTTTTTTCGCCAGATTTTTGCGATTTTTTTCGAACATTAAGCAGCATTTTTGACGTTAAAACAGATTCATACCAAAAAGTTTGCCGCAAATAGTAATAATAAAATTCCGCAAATTTCGCCGATAAATCCACCCAAGGTTTCGCTTCATAACCAGCATAATGAATAATTGCCGGTGCGCGCTCGGCAGCTTTTAATTCCGCAATTAATTCGGCAGATAATCCTTCATAAATATCCGCTCCCACATTAACCACGTTCCAACACGGATTTAAAAAATGCACATTACCCACAAAATATTTATTTAAAATATCCTGATCTAAAAACCAATAACGTTTTTCTGTTAATGATGCAATCATTTTATCGGCATAATTTAATGCTTTTAATTGTTCTAAATCAAACAAAATCACACCCGCTTGAAAATAATGCTGCCAATTTTCTTTTAATCCCACATAATCTTCTAAATATTTTTTCGCCGGTAAATAATTCGTAAATTCAATAGAGCGCACGCCCACTTGGCAAAAATGATGCATGATATAATCAAATACGGCACCAATTGCTTTTCCATTTAAATCTGTAGCAAATAATTCTGCTAAATCAGCTAAAACGATCGTATCGCAATCAATATATAAAACGCGTTTCCGATCGATAATTAATTTATCTAAAATTAAACGATAAAAAGTTGCTCTTGAAAAATGCATATGCACTTTTTGATCGGTAAATTCATCGCTTAAATCTAAAAATTGAATCGCGCCTCTTTTTCCTAATAAATGCGCTAATTGTTTTTGACTAATAAAGTCAATGCCGCCATCTAAAATAATTAAATCTAAAAATGCATCACAAGATAAATGATCAATAATTGAACAAATTAAAGCACCTAAATGCGGCACATAATGTTCATCAGCTGCAATAACAACAGAAACCGCATTTTTTTGACACACTTTTTGCGCAATCCAATGTTTTTCTGCCGTATTTTTCATAAAAACCCGTGGTAAATAATTCACTTTTAATTCAGGATTATTGCGCAACAATTGTGCAATCCAAACATTAAATAATCGTTCAGATAAATAACCTAAAACGCGTTGTTCTTGCTGTTGATAACGAGAAAAATCAATTCTTTTTTCAACCCGTTCTAAAATTGAAAATAACCATTGCGAATAATCGGCGAATAATGTTTTTTTAAGAATAAACATATTGGTAAAATAACCGGAATCTTGCCGCATTACGTAATCAAAATCTGATAAATAATCCGGAAAAATTTCTGCAATGACATCGCGCGCTATCATTAAATCTTTCTTATGATGAAATGGCGCATACGCATAATGCGTTAATAAATCTTTTGCACCTTCATTTTTAACGCTCCACGCCTGCGGTAAAACAATATCATAGGGCAAAACTTGCGCTTCAATAGCCGATTCTTCTAAACCAAACTGCTGCGTAAAATTTAAAGTAAAACTTTCCGTTTCAATGACACCAAAACGATTATCCGCATATTCTTTTTCACCATTAAAATTGAAAAACCGCCGATAATGCATCATGCCAATATAATCAGCATTAAGATCATTTTTCCACGCCCAATATTGTGCCGTTAATTCACAATAAAAAGGATTTTTATCCGCAATATGATCGCCTTCATTATCGCGATATAAAATTCCAGAAATTGCTGTGCCGTTGCCAACTTGAATTGGTTTTATATAACGATTTTGAATTAAATGCACCGGCTGATGATAAACGGTATAAAGAGAAATAGTGTGTGTCATCAAAAAAATACCTTATTTCAAAATAAAATTTTATGCTTTTAACGGCATATGCATTAATAATGCTTTTTCTAATGTTTTGATGCGATCGCGGATTTCTGCCGCCCGTTCAAATTCCAAATCGCGCGCGGCGGCAAGCATTGCTTTTTCTAATTGCTCAATTTCTTTAATGATTACTTTGGGATCAGATGAAAATGTTTCTTCTGACGGCGTCCGCGTTGTTTTTTTCTCGGATACGCGATGCGCGCCTTCCATGATATCGGTAATTTTTTTCTGAATCGTTTGCGGCACGATGCCGTGTTGTTCATTAAAAGCGGTTTGCTTTTCGCGCCGTCTTTGGGTTTCCGTTAACGCTTTTTCCATCGATTGCGTCACGTGATCGGCATATAAAATCGCCATACCGTCCACATGCCGCGCCGCGCGTCCAATCGTTTGAATCAACGCCCGTTCGCCGCGCAAAAAACCTTCTTTATCCGCATCAAAAATTGCCACCAAAGACACTTCCGGAATATCCAAACCCTCGCGTAATAAGTTAATGCCCACCAAAACATCAATCACGCCCAATCGCAAATCGCGAATGATTTCCATGCGTTCCACCGTATGAATATCAGAATGCATATAACGCACGGCAATCCCTTGTTCTTGCAGAAAATCGGTTAAATCCTCGCTCATTTTTTTGGTTAACGTAGTAATCAAAACCCGCTCATTTTTTGCCCGCCGGCGCTGAATTTCTGCCAAAACATCATCAACTTGCTGCGCCACCGGTCGCACTTCCACCCGCGGATCCAATAAACCCGTCGGACGCACTAATTGCTCAACGATTTGCCCCGATTGTTCGCGTTCATAATCGCTTGGCGTTGCCGAAATATAAATCGTCTGCGGCGAAATCGCCTCAAACTCTTCAAAACGCAACGGACGATTATCCAAAGCCGACGGTAACCGAAAACCGTGCGCCACTAACGTTTCTTTGCGCGAACGATCACCGCGATACATGCCGTGCAATTGCGGCAGCGTCACGTGACTTTCATCAATCAATAACAACGCATCAGCCGGCAAATAATCATGCAAAGTTGGCGGCGGCTCGCCGGCAGCGCGTCCGGAAAGATAGCGGGAATAATTTTCAATGCCGGAGCAATAACCCAATTCCATAATCATTTCTAAATCAAATTGCGTGCGTTGCGCCAAACGTTGCGCTTCTAATAATTTATTTTGCGCACGCAATTGCGCGCAGCGTTCATGCAATTCCGCTTTAATTTCATCAATGGCGGCAAGCAACCGATCGCGCGTGGTTGCATAATGCGTTTTCGGATAAATACTGACGCGCGGCACATCGGCAATCACGGCGCCGGTTAACGGATCAAAATATTGAATACGTTCTACTTCATCATCAAATAACGCAATCCGCACCGCGTGCTCCACCGCTTCCGCCGGCATAATATCGATGACATCACCGCGCACGCGAAACGTTCCGCGCAAAAGTTGCGTATCGTTACGGGTATATTGCAACTCTGCTAAATGCGATAACAACGATCGCTGATCAATTTGGCTGCCGCGGGTAACGTGTAACAACATTTTTAGATATTCGCGCGGATCGCCCAAACCGTAAATTGCGGAAACCGATGCCACAATAACGGTATCGCGGCGCTCTAAAATCGCTTTAGTGGCAGAAAGCCGCATTTGCTCGATATGTTCGTTAACGGAAGCGTCTTTTTCAATAAACGTATCCGAAGACGGAACATAAGCTTCCGGTTGATAATAATCGTAATAAGAAACGAAATATTCCACGGCGTTATGCGGAAAAAATGCCCGCATTTCGCCGTACAATTGCGCGGCGAGCGTTTTATTAGGCGCCAAAATTAAAGTGGGACGATTGGCGCGCGCGATCACGTTTGCCATCGTAAACGTTTTACCAGAACCAGTTACGCCCAATAAAGTTTGTTTTGCCAGCCCCGCATCAAGTCCCGACAATAATTGCTCAATTGCCGGCGCTTGATCGCCAGCCGGTGCATAATCCGCAACTAATTGAAAGTTTTTCGTCGCCACTTTTATTTTGATTCCTTATTCGGCACAGTCTTTTTGCAATTTTTGTAGCGTTTGCAAAACTTCTTCAACATGTCCGCGCACTTTAACGCGCCGCCAGCTGTGGGCAAGTTCGCCTTTGGGATTGATTAAAAAAGTACTGCGTTCAACGCCTAAAAATTGTTTTCCAAACATGCTTTTGGGTTTGATAACGTCAAAAGCCGCGCACAATAGCTCTGATTCATCGCTGATTAATGGAAACGGTAAACATTGTTTTTCTTTAAATTTTTCATGCGATGCCATTTTGTCGCGGGAAACGCCGTAAATCCGCGCGCCGCACGCTTCAAAACGCGCAAAATTATCGCGAAATGCTTGCGCTTCCAAAGTGCACCCGGGCGTGGCATCTTTGGGATAAAAATATAAAACCGTCCACGCGCCCAATAAATCATCGCGCGAAAAACTGCCGCCGTCGGTGGTCGGCAATTCGGGAAAAGTGATATTCATGATGCCGCTCGCTTCATTTTGTTAATAAATTGATTGGCTTCATTGATGGAACGATTGATTTGCGCAATTAATTGACTCACGTCGTATTCAATCCGGCGATATTCTTGATGTAAAGCGCTCACCGCCTGCGCGTTTAAATGATGTTTTAAATATAAAACTTGATCGCGGAATACATTTAACACCGGCGGCATTTTCGCTTCTACCGTTTTTAATGCCTGCATCAATTGCCGATATTCGTGCTGCGTTTGCGCGAGTTGCGCCGCGCTTTGTTCGCGCAACATCGGATTTTCATATAATTTCAATTCTTTCTGCCATTCTCGAAATAAATCTTGCGCCACGCGTTCAATGCTGCGAATGCGTTGGCTAACTTCATCGGCGGCTTTTTGGCTGCGATCGTAGGCATTTTGTAACCGTTTATATTCTTTTTCTAAATCACCGCCAGAAAAACGCACCACCGAACGAAATTGCATCAACGCCGAATCAAATTCTTTTTTCGCCGCGTTTTGCGCATCGCGCGTCTCCACCACACGATCAACCAAAATATCGCGTTTATAAACGCCAAATTTTTCCATTGCGTCGTAATACGTTGAAGAACACGCCACCACCGCCAGCACCAATATCATTGAAAAATATCGTTTCATCTTTATAAATTCCTTCTGCTCATTTTTAATCACGGGCGGCATTGTATCGCGCTCATTGAGTTTAGGCTAAAATGATAAATGATAAACATTCTAATTGCCCTGCTCATCGTTTTTTTATAGAGGCTTTTGTGCATTACATCAGTATTATTTTCGCCACAACGTTGGTGAATAATTTCGTTTTGAGTCAATTTTTAGGATTATGCCCATTTATGGGCGTTTCGCGCAAAATCGACGGCGCCATCGGCATGGGATTTGCCACGGCATTTGTATTAACGCTTTCCGCGTGCGCAACATATCTTATTGATAACTATATTCTTATTCCTTATCACTTAACATTTCTGCGCACCATTATTTTTATCGTCACCATCGCGGCGCTCGTGGGACTCACCGAACTTTTTATCGCTAAAACCAGTCCACTGCTGCATCGCTTGCTCGGCATTTATTTGCCGCTGATTACGACCAATTGCGCCGTTTTAGGCGTGGCATTATTAAACAGCCATCGCCATCATCATTTGCTGGAATCCGCGTGCTACGGTTTTGGCGCCGCTTTAGGTTTTACGTTCGTTCTCGTGATTTTTGCCGCGCTGCGTGAACGTCTGCAAACTGCTGATATTCCGCGTCCTTTTCGCGGCCCGCCTATTGCTTTAATCACCGCCGGCATTCTCGCGCTCGCATTTATGGGTTTTGGAGGTTGGACGGCATGACAACACTCCTCGCGCTTTTAGGATTAATCTTTTTTATGGCGCTTCTCGGTTTATTGCTGGGCTATTTCGCGCAACGGTTTCACAATGAAAGCGATCCGATCGTAGAAAAAATTGAAGCGGTTTTACCGCAAACTCAATGCGGACAATGCGGATTTGCCGGCTGCAAACCGTATGCACAAGCCATCGCCGCTGGAAAAGCCGATATTAATCGCTGCCCGCCGGGCGGAGAAGAAGGCGTTGCCAAACTTGCCGAACTGCTCGGCGTCACAGCAAAACTGTTAGACGCTGAAGTCGGCGCGCCCAAACCGCCGCAAGTTGCATGGATTGTGGAAGATTGGTGTATTGGGTGTACGCGTTGCATTCAAGCCTGCCCCGTTGATGCCATTGTCGGCAGTACGCAACGCATGCATACCGTTTTAAGCGCCGAATGCACAGGTTGCGAATTATGCATTGCGCCGTGTCCAGTAGATTGCATCGTGATGAAACCGCGCGATGCCGCTTTTTGGCAATGGCAACCGCCTCAAACACCATTAGAATCAACACAGGAACATCATGAAACTCTTTAAGCGTTTTTGGGAAACGCCGGCGGCGCCTTATCATTTTCACGGCGGTTTTACGTTTCCCCC
>NZ_LGVW01000010.1 GCF_001263335.1 Dichelobacter nodosus | reverse complement strand
GCTTGACCGCACGCGCGGCGAAAAAACGCGACCGCTCAATGACATCTTAAAAGAGCAAGGCGAAAAACCTGTATATAACGCGAGAGAAAAAGGACGCGCTGACCACTTTTTTAACCTATATTTTGGGAAAAATTACGGCAGCGATGACGAACCCAAACCACTCGAAATGATGACCATGGCTTACCAATATTTATTGGCCGGTTCTGCTTATAGAAGAGATGGCAAGAAATGGAGAGTTTATCATTTGCATCACAAAGACCCTGAAGTGTTATACTTGGCATTAGGCTTATTATTGAGGTATCAGCCATGAAATATGAATTTACATTATTGGGCTTACCAGCTTCTCTGGATACCGATAAGGGTATTTTTACCTACGAAGATGAAGAGATAAAAAAAATTCTTGATGAAGTCATTGCTGAAATAAAGCCTTGGGGGTGCTGGGGCGGCGACATTTACGTTAGTGTCGATATCACTGCCCCCTACCGCGATATTTATCAGTTTACTGCCTGTTTATACTCAGCCATGGTTGGTGGCGACTTGCCGAAAATTAAAAGCATTGATACAGACAAATATTTCCCCAAAGAGCTTTATCCTTATGCGCCTTGCCTTGCCGGCTTATGCGAAGACATACCGCCGATTAATGTCTTCTTGGGCACCAAAGAAGAGTTTGAAGCCTACGGCGACAAATTAGAAGAAATGGAAAAATTCGGCGTTGTCTTCTAGCCATTAACCCTATTTATTCCCCCCAGCAGCCAGCTTTAAGCTGGCTTTTTTATTGCCCTCGCTTTGAGGGTTTTTTATTTTAAGGAGCCAAAATGACTGAAACGATTCCTTATTTTTCATCAAAATGCTTGCGTAGTAGATCGCGCACTAATTTTGAAAACTCACTGCGCGGTAGAGCCTCTACCTTTGCGATTAAATCAGCGTCATTTTTAGTATGGAAGTTAACTGCTTTTATCGTGCACGCACGGCAAATATAGTTGCGTGCATGTTCTAATTGTTTTTTTGATGTTTTCATTTTATTTTCTCGCATTTTTTTCGTTGCATTGTTTCGTAAAATCCCCACGCGATACAGCGCTCGAAACGCTCGAAATTTGCAAGGTCAATATTGCTAATCAGCGGATTAATCATTAAAACAGCGATAAATGGATTCTCCGGCGATACACCTTCGCCTTCAACTATTGCCCAACACTCTTTCGCAGTTTGGCTATATAAACAAACTGTAAAACGAATAACGTTATCAGAATATACTGCATCTCTTTTCCGCATACTTATCATAAAGTCAGCCATTTTGTTATAGCTTTTTATCAGATAGCACGAGTAATCATCATAAATATTAACAGTTTCACCGTTTCTAAGCCATCAACGCAATACACAACCCACAAAAAAAGGAACGGTTTCCCGTTCCTTTTTTCATCATTCATTAATAAATATCAGCCCAAAATCAAATAAGCGCCCGCCGCCAAAACGCCGCCAATCATTGGCGCGCATAATGGAATCCAGCCATAAGCCCAATCCGGACTGGTTTTTAGCGATTTGCTCAACAAAGTTAATGCCAAACGTGGCGCTGTATCACGAGCAGGATTGATGGCATAACCCGTTGTGCCGCCCAAACTCAAACCAATCACCCAAACCACAATTGCTACCGGCAAAGCACCAATTGACCCCAAACCAATAGGCACGGCAGTTGCTTCTGCGGGATTTAATTGCGCACCCGCCAAATAAAACACGGCAAAAACCAAAACAAAAGTGCCCACAATTTCGCTGATAACATTATGATGATAATGGCGAATTTCTGACTCCGTGCAAAAACATGCCCGTCTTAACGCCGCATCTTCTGTAATCTTAAAATGATCGATATAGACGATATACATTAAAAATGCGCCCAAAAAACCGCCGATCATTTGCGCAACGATATAAGGAATCACATTTGTCCAAGCAAATTTTCCACCCACGGCAAGTCCCAACGTCACCGCTGGATTTAAATGCGCACCGGAAGGTTGTGCAACCACAACGCCTATAAAAACTGCAAACGCCCAAGCAGTCGTAATAACAATCCAGCCACCTTGATAACCTTTTGTTTTCTTTAATAAACAATTGGCAACAACGCCATCACCTAATAATACCAATAAAAAAGTGCCGACCAATTCGCTCATAAAGGGACTCATAAACTTACTCCTCAATCCAATGTTGCGCCGCTTTGACGGCTTTATTCCAATAACGCAAAATATGCGCCACTTTTTCGGGCGGCATTTTCGGCGAAAATGTGCGATCTTGCTGCCATTGTTGGGCAATTTCATCAGTATTTTGCCAAAAACCAATTGCCAAACCCGCTAAATAAGCCGCGCCCAAAGCCGTTGTTTCCAATACTTTTGGACGCACAATATCAAATTGGAAAATATCCGATTGAATTTGCATTAATAAATTACTCGCGCTTGCACCGCCGTCCACGCGAAACTCTTTTGTCGCCTCGCCCACATCTTTTTCCATCGCGCGCACAATATCGTGTACTTGTAAAGCAATGCCTTCCAGCGTCGCGCGGGCAATATGCGCATCAGTGGTGCCGCGCGTAATGCCGATAATCGTGCCGCGGGCGTATTGATCCCAATAAGGCGCGCCCATGCCCGTCATACACGGAACAAAATAAACGCCGCCGTTATCTTCAACCGTATCTGCCAAACTATTAATCGCATCAGCGGTGCGAATAATCCGCAAACCATCGCGCACCCATTGAATCACCGCGCCGCCCACAAAAACGCCGCCTTCCAAAGCATAAGTGACTTTATCGCCGATTTTCCACGCCACCGTTGATAACAAATTATTATTAGATGTGACGATTTTATCGCCGGTATTCATCAATAAAAAACAACCCGTGCCGTACGTGTTTTTCATCATGCCTTTTTTGGTACACATTTGACCAAATAACGCCGCTTGTTGGTCGCCCGCAATTCCAGCAATCGGCACTTTACCGCCTTGAATATAGCGGCTATCAACGTAACCATAAATCTCGCTAGAGGATTTCACTTCCGGCAAAATCGCTTTTGGAATATTAAATAACGCGAGCAATTCATCGTCCCATTGCATCGTATGAATATTAAATAACATCGTCCGGCTGGCGTTACTGGGATCGGTAACGTGCACTTTGCCTTCGGTTAAACACCAAATCAGCCATGTATCCACCGTTCCAAATGCTAAATCGCCTTTTTCGGCAAGTTCGCGCGCGCCGGAAACGTTTTCCAAAATCCAATGAATTTTACTGGCAGAAAAATAAGCATCGATAATTAAACCGGTTTTTTGCCGAATCATGGCGCCGTATTCTTCTTTTAACGTGTCACAATAACGCACGGTGCGGCGGTCTTGCCAAACGATGGCTTGATAAACTGGTTCGCCCGTTTTCCGATTCCATAGCATCGTGGTTTCGCGCTGATTGGTAATGCCGATGGCGGCAATATCGTGTTCACGAATGCGCGCTTTAGCAATCGCTTCCTGCATTACGGATAATTGCGTACTCCAAATTGCATCAGGGCTGTGTTCCACCCAGCCAAGTTGCGGAAAATGCTGCGGAAAATCTTTTTGAGAAATATTGATGACTTCTCCTTGGTGGTTAAAAATAATCGCGCGAGAAGAGGTCGTTCCTTGATCTAAGGCAATAATGTACTTTGCCATGTTCGCTCCTACTTTGTTGTGGTTAGTTTTTGATTACAAATGATACTGCGCTGCTTTGGCAGTAAAATTGTTCAATTCTGTTTGCAAACGTTCATCGTCCCATTGCAAACGTTTTGCCATAAACCGCGCCACTTTTTCCGCCGATTGTGCGGCAGCGCGGGCATCTAAAAATAATAAACGAATACGTCTGGCTAAAATATCCTCCAAAGTCAACGCGCTTTCGTGATCAATTGCCCAAGCAACTTGCGCCAAAAGATAAGGATAATCAGGGTGAATTTTTTCTGCTAAAGCCGCATCATCGGCGCTGTATTTTTGTAATGCTGCAGTATCGCTGCCGTAAACGCTTAAAAAAGAATCGCTTAATGAAGATTCTTGATAACCGTGCAATTTGAGCGCCACTGTTTGGCAGGCTTTTTTCGGCAATAAATTGGCTTTCATTGCGGCGTCAATCGTATCTTCTGCCATTTGGCGATACGTCGTCCATTTGCCGCCGATAATATGCACCAATCCCGAATCGCTGATATGAACTTTATGACTGCGCGAAACTTCCTTCGTTGCTTTGCCTTCTTTTTTCGGCGCTGCCAGCGGACGCAATCCCACAAAAACGCTTTTTACATCTGCCCGCGTTGGCGCGCGTTTAAAATAATCTCGAGCGGTTTCTAAAATAAACTGAATTTCTTGATCCAATGGTTTAGGATCATAACTAACTGAATTAACGAGCGTATCGGTTGTTCCCACCACCAATTTATCATGCCACGGCACCGCAAAAAGAACGCGTCCATCGCTGGTTTTCGGCACCATTAACGCATCATCGCTGGCTAATAAATCGCGGTCAAAAACCAAATGAATTCCCTGACTGGGCACAATGCGCGGTTTACTGTCGGGCTCGTCCATCGCCACAATTTCATTGGCAAAAACGCCCGTGGCATTAATCACCGCGCGCGCTGAAATCTGGTAAGACTGTTGAGAAAACGCATCTTGCGCCACCACGCCATCAACTTTACCCGCGTCGTTTTTATGTAATGCCACAACAGGGCAATAATTGAGCACGGTCGCGCCGTGGTCAACGGCAGATTGCGCCAACGTTACTGCTAAACGCGCGTCATCAAATTGCCCGTCGTAATAACATACACCGGCGCGGATTTTTTCTGCTTTAATGCCGGCGAGTCGTTTTTGCGTTTCCGTTTTAGATAAATAACGGGTTGCGCCGATGCTTAATTTTCCGGAAAGTCGATCGTATAACCATAAACCAAAAGTGTAATAAGGTGCTGTCCAAAAATATTCACCAGGAATGATAAACGATTGAATTTTAAATAAATGCGGGGCGTTTTTTGCCAAACGCCCGCGTTCTCTTAACGCTTCGCGCACCAAAGCAACATCGCCTTGCGCTAAATAACGCACGCCACCGTGCACCAATTTTGTGGAACGACTAGAAGTTCCTTGGGCAAAATCCTTAGCTTCGAGCAATAAAGTAGAAAAACCGCGGGTAATCGCATCGAGTGCAATGCCTAATCCCGTTGCGCCGCCGCCGATGACGACAACGTCCCAACACTTTGCCTGTGATAACTGACAAAGCGCATTTACTCTGTTCATGGAAGACTCCAACATTAATAAAAATTAAAATGTATCACTGACTTATTATGGACTCAAGGCAATAAAACCGATAAACGCCGATAACAGTTTCCCCAAAATCGCGGTAATTACCGTATTCATGTGTAACGCTGAAATTTTTTCACGCTAAACATGAAAAATCGTTAATTGACGCGCTTGGTTCCATTGCAGAATTTCGCCGTGCGGACGCCAATTGCCCAACACAATGCGTTGTTTTCCCGCCGCTAAATCATGTACTGCCGGACGATGAGTGTGCCCGTGAATCAAAACATCGGCGCCGTAACGCTGCATTAAAAGCTGCACCGTATCGGCGTTAACGTCCATAATTTGAGGCGATTTTTGCGCCGTTTTGCGCTGGCTTTTTTGCCGCAAAAAACGTCCCACAAAAACGCTGATAAAAATCGGTAATTTATCCACGCAATGAATCAGCAAAGCGCTGCGCAAAATGCGCCGCAAACGTTGGTAAGCTTTATCATCGCTGCATAATAAATCGCCGTGTTCTAATAAAATCTGCTTTTCGCGATAATCAAAAAGGTAACGGTCGGGCAATAAAACCATGCCGCTTGCCGCTAAAAAGCGTTTACCTAATAAAAAATCACGATTTCCGCGTTGAAAAAAAACGGGACAATATCGAGTAAGCGCGCGCAATTGCGCGGCAATTTCCCAAGCAAACGCATCTGCCGCCCGATCGCCGCACCATAAATCGAATAAATCGCCCAAAATAAAAACCGCCTCTGGCGGTTGCGCGCAAAACGCGGCGAGTGTTTTTAAAAACGCTTCAGTAATCGCCGGCGCCCGCGCGCTCAAATGAACATCAGAAAGAAAAACAATCGCCATTATGCGATGAGTTCAGCCCGTTCAATAATGATTTCTTCTGTGGGCACGTCATCATAAAAACCCATGCGTCCGGTTTTTGTTTTGGCAATAGCATCAACCACTTCCATGCCGGAAACCACTTTCCCAAATACGGCATAACCCCAACCGTGCGCATTTTTGCCGGTGTGATTTAAAAAATCGTTATCAACAAGATTGATGAAGAATTGAGCGCTGGCAGAATGCGGATTGGCAGTGCGCGCCATCGCAATCGTACCACGGAGATTTTGTAAACCATTATCAGCTTCATTTTCAATGGGTTCGCGGGTCTTTTTTTCTTTAAGTCCAGCGGTCATACCGCCGCCTTGAATCATAAAACCCGCAATTACGCGGTGAAAAATAGTGCCGTCATAAAAACCTTCGGTGACGTATTGTTGGAAGTTCGCTGCCGTTTTTGGCGCTTTTTCGTGATCCAATTCAATATCAATTGTGCCTTTATTAGTATGTAAACGAATCATGAGGTTATCCTTTTGAAATTAATTTTTTGCATTGGGCGCATCAATAATGCGTACTTTTTCAATTAAAACCGGTGATTGCGGAACATCTTGTTCAAAAATACCGCCGGCGCCGGTGGGCATTTGCGCGATTTTATCGACAACGTCCATGCCTTTTTTTACTGCGCCAAAAACGGTATAACCATATTTATCCGCGCCGTTAGGATTGAGCGCATCATTATCAACCACATTAATAAAAAACTGCGCGGTGGCAGAATGCGGATCATTGGTGCGCGCCATCGCAATCGTTGCCCGTTGATTTTTCAAACCATTTTGCGATTCGCTGGCAATGGGGCTGCGCGTGGGTTTTTGTTGAAAATCTGCCGTAAATCCACCGCCTTGAATCATAAAACCTGCAATCACGCGGTGAAAAATGGTGCCGTCGTAAAAACCTGAATTAACATATTTTATAAAATTATCAACGGTTTCCGGCGCGCGCACTTCGTCCAATTCAATAACAATTTCCCCATAATTGGTATTCATGGAAATCCACGGCGCCGCTGATGCCGTTGCCGCCGACAGCAGCATTGCTAAAAAGATTTTTCGCATATCCGTCCTTTGTTTGTCAGAAGCGGACAATTATACTACCGGCTTTATCGTGGATAACAAATTCGCGCAGTTTTCATCAAAAAACGTCTAAAAATGTTTTAATAACAACGAGAAACCATCTATATTTATTCAATTTTGAGGATTTTCCCATGAGCGCATTGCATCTTTATAACAGCCTTTCACGGCAAAAAGAACCTTTTCACCCGATTACGCCCAATCACGTCATGATGTACGTTTGCGGCATGACGGTATACGATTTTTGCCATATTGGACACGCGCGCGTGATGGTCGTTTTTGATACCATCGCTCGCCATTTGCGCGCTAGCGGTTATCAATTAACTTATGTGCGCAATATTACCGATATCGACGATAAAATCATTCGCCGCGCGGCAGAAAATAATGAGCCCATTCAAGCGTTAACGCAGCGCTTTATTAATGCCATGCATGAAGATGAAGCCGCGTTGGGTTGTTTGCCGCCCAGCATTGAGCCGAAAGCAACCGAATATGTTGCGGAAATGATCGCAATGATCGGCGAACTGATTGCCCAAAATCATGCTTACATTGCCGATAACGGCGACGTTTATTACTCGGTACGCAGTTTTGATGAATACGGCAAACTCGCTAACCGTCGTTTAGAAGATTTGCGCGCCGGCGAACGCATTGCCATTAATGAAGCCAAAAATGATCCGTTAGATTTTGTGTTGTGGAAAAAAGCGAAAACGGGCGAACCGAGTTGGGAAAGTCCTTGGGGCGCGGGGCGTCCGGGTTGGCATATTGAATGTTCGGTGATGAGCCGGCATCAATTGGGCGATCATTTTGATATTCACGGCGGCGGCATGGATTTAAAATTTCCGCATCATGAATGCGAAATCGCGCAAAGTGAGCCCGTTTGCGGCGGAAAACACGTGAATTATTGGTTGCATAACGGTTTTATCAATATCGATAACGAAAAAATGAGTAAATCATTGGGCAATTTTTTCACCGTGCGCGACGTGTTAAAAAACTATGCTGGTGAAGTGATTCGCTTTTTTATGTTGCAAAGCCATTATCGTGGTCCCGTCAATTATAGCGATGCGGCGCTGGAAGAAGCCAAACGCGGTTTGCAACGGCTTTATACCGCTTTAGAAACCGCGCCCACAACGGGCGGCGCCATTTTATTGCCGTATCAAGAAAGATTTGTCGCCGCGATGGACGATGATTTTAATACGCCGCAAGCCATCGCCGTATTATTCGAATTAGCCAAAATGCTTAATAAAGCCGCAGCGGCGGAAGCGGCTGATATTGCTTTCACTTTGCGCACTTTAGCCGCGCGTTTGGGATTATTAACCGGCGATGCAAAAACGTTATTCCAGCAAAAAGGCGCTTTATCCGCGGCAGAAATTGAAGCAGAAATTGCCCGCCGACAAGCGGCAAAAGCGGCGAAAGATTATGCCACCGCTGATTCTATTCGTGAAAAACTTTCCGCGCTCGGCATTGAATTAAAAGATTCAGCAACGGGAACGCAGTGGTATTATCGTTAACTTATTGAAATTATTGATGATGAGACGGCGGCAATAGTGCGAATAAGCGCGCGATAGTCGCCGGCAATAATTGATGTTCATAAGCTAAAATGCGTTGTTGCAATTGTTCCGGTGTATCGTCGGGGAAAACGCTGACGCGGTTTTGCGCTAAAATCGCGCCTCCGTCAATTTCTTGATTGACCCAATGCACGGTACAACCGCTTTCTCGTTCGCCTGCTGCAATCACGGCTTGATGCACTTTTAAACCATACATACCCGCACCACCGAATTTCGGCAATAACGACGGGTGAATATTGATTATGCGCGGAAAATGGTGCAACAACGAAGGTGGAATAATGCTTAAAAAACCCGCTAATACGATTAATTCCGTCTCCGGTGGCACAGTGGCAATGAGTTGTTCGGCAAAAGTGGTTTTATCTAAAGTGCGATCAACGAGATGAAAAGGAATTTGAGCGGCGATGGCATGTTGTTTTCCAGCGCAGGTACGATCGGCAATCACGCTATTGATGCGAATATTCCATTGATAACAGCTGATTGCGGCAATCAGCGCAGCTAAATTTGAACCGCCACCCGAAATTAAAACGCAAATTTGATGCATGATCTTCCCCAAATATGAAGCAAAACGCGGATTTTACCGCATTTTGGGCGATGCCAAAGTTTGCTTGATACACTAAACGCTTTCGGCAAATTGCCGGCATTAATTGGATTATTTTGGGATCATTTATGCTAGATAGTAATCGTTTAGTCGTTCTCGTTGACGGCTCCTCTTATTTATTTCGTGCTTTTTATGCATTACCGCCACTGACTACGCAAAAGGGTCACCCCACCGGCGCGATGCACGGCGTGATTAAAATGCTGATGCGGTTGTATGACGATTATCAACCTAATTATTTTGCGGTGGTTTTTGATGCTGCCGGCAAAACGTTTCGCCACCAAATTTATCCAGACTATAAAGCCAATCGTCCGCCGATGCCGGAAGATCTTGCCGTGCAAATTCAACCGTTACATCAATTAATTACCGCTTTGGGTTTTCCGTTGATTATGGAATCGGGCGTGGAAGCTGATGACGTTATCGGAACGCTGGCGCGGCAAGCTTTGGCAGAAGATTATCAAGTGATTATTTCTTCCGGCGATAAAGATATGACGCAATTACTCACGCACGCCGATATCACGTTATTAGATACAATGAAAAATGAAACGATCACCGCTTCTGATGTAGCAAAACGTTTTAAAATCGAACAATTAACCGCCGCACAAGTGATTGATTTTTTAGCATTAGTTGGCGATAAATCCGATAATATCCCTGGCGTGGAAAAAGTTGGGGCAAAAACGGCAGAAAAATGGTTGGCAACTTATGGATCGCTCGATGCGATTATTGAAAATGCGGACAAAATCCGCGGCAAAGTCGGCGATAATCTTCGCGCGGGTTTGGCGCAATTAAAATGTTCACAACAACTTGCCACCATTAATCAAACATTGGATTTGCCATATCGCATTGCTGATTTAGCGCGCGGCGCTGAAAATCCGCATAAATTGGCAGCGTTGTGCGCGCAATATGAATTAAACGATATTCAAAACCGTTATTTGAAAACGACCGCCGTCGCCGCGCCAAAAGCGCCGGAAAAATTGCATTATCATTTAATTCAAACGATTGCCGAATGCAACGCGTTATGCGAAAAATTGGCGCAAAAATCGGCATTTGTTTTTGATGTTGAAACCGATTCGCTCAATTATATGCAGGCGCATTGGGTGGGGATTAGTTTTGCCGTGGAGGCGGGCGAGGCGTGGTATTTGCCGCTCGTGCATCAAAATGGCATCAATCTTCCTTTTGCGGAAACGCTTGCCGCGCTGAAAAATTTATTTGAAAACGCTTCCATTCGTAAAATCGGGCAACATCTCAAATTTGACCGCCACATTTTGGCGCGTTACGGCATTTCGTTAAACGGCGTAATTGATGACACCATGCTGATGAGTTACTGCTATAACAGCACAGCGACGCGTCACAATATGGACGATTTAGCCGATTTTTATCTCAATAAGCAAACCATTCGTTTTGAAGACATTGCCGGCAGCGGTGCTAAACAACGTCGTTTTGATGAAATTGATTTGGAAACGGCGATGCAATACGCCTGCGAAGATGCCGATATTACGTTGCAGTTGTATCAGTTTTTTCAACAAAAATTGGCAAGCGAACCCACGTTACAAGCGCTTTATGAAAATGTTGAACGACCGCTAGCGGAAATTTTATGGGCAATGGAACATCAAGGCGTGAAAATCGCCGGCGATAAACTCGCTGTGCAATCGCAGGAACTTGCTGCACAGTTAAAAACGTTGCAAAAACAGGCGTATCAATTAGCCGGCGGCGTGTTTAATCTCGATTCACCCAAACAATTGCAAGAAATTTTATTTGAACGGCTGGCTTTGCCTGTCATTCATAAAACGCCGACCGGTCAAGCAAGCACCAATGAAGAAGTGTTACAAAAACTTGCGGAACTGCGGCAATCGGCGTTGCCAGAAATTATTTTGAACTATCGCGCGCTCGGTAAACTCAAATCGACGTATACCGATAAATTGCCCGAACTCATCGATCCCGATAGTAAACGCGTTCACACCAGTTATCATCAAGCGGTGACCAGCACGGGGCGGTTATCGTCTTCTGATCCGAATTTGCAAAATATTCCGATCCGCAGCGATGAAGGGCGCCGCATTCGTCAAGCATTTATCGCGGAAGAAGGGTATAGCATTCTCGCCGCGGATTATTCGCAAATTGAGCTGCGCATTATGGCGCATTTATCGCAAGATGAACGGCTGCAGCGCGCGTTTCAATTGCAGCAAGATATTCATACCGCGACCGCCGCTGAATTATTTTCTGTGGCGCCGGAAGCCGTTGACCGCAATCAGCGCCGCGATGCCAAAGCAATTAATTTTGGATTGATTTACGGCATGAGCGCATTTGGTTTAGCGCGGCAATTAAATATCAGTCGCACACAAGCCGCGGAATATATTGATAAATATTTTCATCGTTATCCGCAGGTGCTCGCTTATATGGACAGCGCACGACAAACCGCGCAGCAACAAGGTTATGTCAGCACGCTTTTGGGACGGCGTCTTTATATTCCTGATATTCATAATAAAAATATGCAGCGCCGGCGCGCGGCAGAACGGCTCGCTATTAATGCGCCGATGCAAGGCAGCGCCGCCGATATTATTAAATTAGCGATGGTGCAGTTTTGGCAAACGTACGGCGCGCAAAAAGAATGCCGTTTATTAATGCAGGTGCACGATGAATTGGTTTTTGAAGTGGCAACGGCAGCGCTCGATATTTGGCAGCCGCGGATTACGCACATTATGGAACACGCGTTACCGTTAAGCGTGCCGCTTATTGTGGATTGCGGCGTCAGCAAAGATTGGGACGGCGCGCATCAATAAATCGGCGGTATTTTGGGAAAGAGTATTGATTTTTCTATCAATGCGCCCATCAATAACATCACTGTTTTATGGAGAAAGATTTATGCCCCTATTTTTTATTTTTTGGTTGGTTTTGGAAATTGTGGTGCTGGTCAGCGTTGCCGATGCTTTGGGCGCGTTTATGACGTTACTATTACTCATTTTTGCCATGATTTTGGGGAGCCGCTTGATTCGTCATCAACATTATTTTTTCGCCCAACATATGCAAACGCCGCAAGCAGATTTATCTGTTTTGCAAGAAGGTATGTATCGCCTGCTGGCAGGATTTTTATTGATCGTTCCGGGGTTTATCAGCGATATTTTAGCGATTTGTTTACTATTGCCAGCGTTACGGCGGTTTTGCGGTCATTCTTTATTGCGCGCGTTTAAACCTGATATCGTTGCGCGGCGATTTGGTTGGCGTGATATGCCGGAAAACACTTATGAATTCACCGGCAACGTGCAGGCGCGGCGCGAAGATGGCAGCGTAATTGAAGCGGAATTGATGGATAAAGATCGCTAATGGCGGCGCGGCGGATTTTGTGATGAACGCCGATGCTATAATCCCGATTCCTTATTTGAATAATCGAGTATATATGACGACACCAACTTATCCTCAAGCAGAAACCGCCGCTGCGATTGCAGCAAATTTAGCTGAAATTCGTCAACGCATTGTGCGCGCGGCAGAAGAATGTCAACGCGATCCCAATAGCATTCGCCTGTTGCCGGTGAGTAAAACCGTTAACGCGCAACGTTTGCGTTTGGCACACAGCTGCGGTATGACGATTTTGGGCGAAAATAAAGTTCAAGAAGCCTACGACAAATGGCAAGAACTGCAAGATACGGATTTAAAATGGGCAATTATCGGGCATTTGCAAACCAATAAAGCCAAATATGTCGCCCGTTTTGCCAGCGAATTTCAAGCGCTGGATAGTTTAAAAATTGCCGAAGAACTCGATAAACGTTTGCAGCAAGAAAATCGTCAATTAGATGTTTTTATTCAAGTGAATACGTCCAACGAACCGCAAAAATACGGCATTTCGCCTGAAAATGCAGAAGATTTTGTGCGTCAACTGGAAGCGTTTCGCAGTTTACGGCTGCGCGGTTTGATGACTTTGGCGATTTTTTCCAGCGATAAAGACACCGTTCGCCAATGTTTTATTCGTCTGCGGCAACTGCGCGATCAACTGCAACAAATTAATCCCGATATTGCCGAATTATCAATGGGCATGTCGGGCGATTTTGAATTAGCAATTGCCGAGGGCGCAACCACTGTGCGCGTCGGGCAAGCTCTTTTTGGCGCACGCCAACAACCTGATAGTTATTACTGGCCCAACTAATGGCGCTGGCAACCGTTTATTCTCGGGCACCATTGGCAATGAAAGCGCCGCTGGTACGCGTTGAAATTGATTTATCGGCAGGATTGCCGGCGATGACGTTGGTCGGTTTGCCGGAAAAAGCGGTTAAAGAAAGTAAAGATCGCGTACGCGCTGCCATCATCAATAGCGGTTTTTCCTTTCCACAAAAACGCATCACCATTAATCTCGCGCCTGCCGATTTGCCCAAAGACGGCGCGCAATATGATCTTGCTATTGCGTTAGGTATTCTCGCCGCTTCCGGACAAATTCCAGCGCATGCTTTGCAAAAAACGGAATGGTACGGCGAATTAGCGCTTTCCGGCGCAGTGCGCGCGGTGCGCGCGATTTTGCCGTGTGCATTAGCGGCAGCAGCAGACGGTCATCAGATTATCGTGCCTCAAGAAAATGCGGCGGAAGCGGCGTTAATTGCCGTTGAAAATGTGCGCAGCGCGGTGAGTTTGGCTGATATTGTTGCGATTTTGCAGCAACGCCATTCATGGCAACCGATTATGGCGACGCTTCCAACGTTACCGCATTATCCGGATTTTGCTGATGTGGTCGGACATCATCAAGCTAAACGCGCTTTATTAATTGCCGCGGCAGGCGGTCATCATGTTTTAATGAGCGGGTCGCCGGGAACGGGAAAATCTATGTTGGCGCAACGATTTGTCGGTATTTTGCCGGCGATGACGCGTCAAGAAGCGATTGAAAGCGCGGCGATTCTTTCGTTAAGTCAACATGGTTTTAATGTTGAACATTGGCGACAACGTCCTTTTCGTGCGCCGCACCACAGCAGTTCTGCCACGGCTTTAGTCGGCGGCGGTTCTTTGCCCAAACCGGGGGAGATTTCTTTGGCGCATCACGGCGTTTTATTTTTAGATGAGTTGCCGGAATTTAACCGTCACGTTTTAGAAATGCTGCGTGAACCGTTAGAAAACGGTCATATCAGTATTTCGCGCGCGGCGATGAAATGCGATTTTCCCGCGCGATTTCAATTAATTGCGGCGATGAATCCTTGCCCCTGCGGTTATTATGGCGACGCCGAACATCATTGCACGGATACGCCGGAACAAATTGCGCGTTATCGGCAAAAAATCAGCGGGCCGTTGCTCGATCGGATTGATATTCATCTGACGGTGGCGCGGTTGACGCCCAAAGAATTGCGCGCGCAGCATCACGATGGCGATAACACGGCAACGCTGCGAGCGCAAGCCAGTGCGGCATTTGAACGACAAATTGCGCGGCAGGGAAAAATCAATGCGCTTTTGAGTAGCCGCGAATTGGATCTTTATTTTCACCCCGAAAAAAGCGTTTTAACGCTGCTCGATCAGGCGGCAGAAAAAATGGGGTTATCGATGCGCGGTTATCATCGTGTTTTAAAAGTGGCGCGTACGATTGCCGATTTGGCAGAGAGTGATGCCGTTTTGCCGGCGCACGCGGCAGAAGCGCTGCAATATCGTGTTCATTGAGTGTTATGCGTATTGATTCTTTGCAAACGCAGCATTTCCGCCATTTAAAATCCGCCGCGGCGCTCGCTTTTCACCCCAAACTCAATATTATCAGCGGCAAAACCGGCAGCGGTAAAACGGCGTTATTAGAAGCTTTATATTGTTTGGGACGCGGAAAATCGTTTCGCACGGCGCAAGTGCGCCACATGATTGCTTATCAACAATCCTATTTTCGATTGATTGCCGAATTATCCGATCAAGATGGCAATTATTTTTTGGGTATGGAACGCCGCGCGCGCGGTTATCGGGTGCGTTTAGATGGTCAAACGTTAAACGGTTTATCGGCGCTTGCCGCGCTTTTACCGGTGCATATTGTATATGCCGATCATTTTTCATTGCTTACTGCCGCGCCTCAAGAACGGCGGCGGTTTTTAGATTATGGTTTGTTTTTTGATGATGCCGCATTTTTGCCGTTGTGGCAGCGTTATCAATACGCTTTAAAAGGGCGTAATCGTGCATTGATGGAAGGTTGGCAGGATCACTATATCCGCAGTTGGCACCCACTTTTGGCAGAAACGGCAGAAAAAATTGATATTTTGCGGCGCGATTATTTGAAACGGTTAGAAAATCGGCTTAATCAATATCACGCGCATTTAGGCGGTTTGCAAACGCTACGCATTCGTTATGACCGCGGCTGGCATGGAGATTTACGGCAAACGCTCGACGAAAATTTAGCCCGCGATCAGCAAATTAAATATACCCGTGACGGTATTCACCGCGCGGATTGGCGGTTATTTTGTGAGGATTACGATATTGCGCATACGTTTTCACGCGGGCAACAAAAAACTGTTTTATGCGCTTTGATTTTGTCGCAGGCAGATGAAATCCGCGCGCGCAGTAAAAAAGTACCCGTGATTTTGGTTGACGATATTACTGCCGAATTGGATATTGAACGGCAACAATTATTGTTGCGCTTTTTACAGGCGAGCGAGGCGCAATTATTTATTACCGCGCTTGAGGCAAAGTTACTGGCAATTTCGGATTCGGATTGTGAACAGTTTTATTTAGATCGCGGGCACATTCAGCAAATTTCATAATCGCTAAAGTTTTTCCGCGCATAAAAAAACCGAATTTCATCAATTCGGTTTTGAGTTTTTAGGCTTGATCTTTCCGCGGATTTGATGATGTGTTTATCGCCCCAGTGGTCTACTTTTGTAGAATTGGTTTTTTTGAGTGCTTTGTAGTGATTGAAATGGAATTCGATTTTTTTACTAAATTATCTGATCAAGATGGCTATTATTTTTTGGGTATGGAACGACGCATGCAGTTATCAATTGCGTTTAAAGGGTCAAATGTTAAACGGTTTATCGGCGCTTGCCGTGCTTTTACCAGTGCATATTGTAATGCTGATCATTTTTCACTATCAACGGTGAAAAAAAACAATACCGCGCTCTCGGTGAAGAAAGCGCGGTGCTTAAATTGACGATTATTTCGCGGCAAGTTCGATAAGTTTTAGCGTGATTTGGCAAGATTTTTCAAATGCACTGAGCGGTAAAAACTCAAAGTTAGAGTGGAAATTATGCGCCCCTGTAAAGTAGTTTGGCGTGGTAATACCTTTCGCAGATAACGCTGCACCGTCTGTACCGCCGCGCATCGGTAGAATTTTCTTCTCCACGCCCACCGCATCAAACGCGTTAAACAATAAATCAATGGAACGGCGGTCTTCGGTTAACGTATTGGCAATATTGCCGTAAATATCGGTGATTTGGCAGCTGAGTTTTGCTGTTGGATAGCGCAATTGAATTTGCGCCACTGCGTGTTCAATGAATTGTTTGCGTGATTCAAAGCTCGTTTTATCAAAATCGCGAATCGAAATATGCATTTTCGCTTGACTTTGATCAGCTTCGATACTATCAATCCACCAGTAGCCGAGTTTTTTATCGGTGCATTCGGGGGTTTGTTCGCGGTCGAATAAGCTGATGAGGTCGTGCACCACGAGAATCGGGTTTACCAAAATGCCTTTTGCCGACATCGGGTGCGCACTCACACCTTGAATGAAAATTTCAGCGGAGGCGGCGTTGAAGTTTTCATAAACGATTTCGCCGCATTCGCAACAATCAATGGTATAAGCAAAATCGGGCTTAAATTTTGTTAAATCTAAATGTTTAGCGCCGCGTAAGCCGATTTCTTCATCTGGCACGAAGGCGATGTAAATATCGCCTGTGCTGCGGTTTTCTGTCTTGATGATGGATAGCGCGGTCATGATGTTGGCAATTGCGGCTTTATTATCTGCGCCCAAAACGCTTGTGCCATCGCTGAAGATGATATCTTGATTGCGGTAGGTGGCGATTTCGGGGTGTTCGCTGACGCGTAGCCAGATATTTTTCTCAGCATTGAGCGCTAAATCTTCACCGCTAAATTTGAGAATTTGCGGTTTGATGTTAGGCGAAAGCGAAACATCTACCGTATCTAAATGCGCGACAAAGCCAATCGGGGTTGCGTTTGGATTTGTGCCTTGCCAACGTGCGGTAACGTTGGCGTATTGATCGATTTCTATCTCTTTTAATCCGAGTTCATTTAACTCTTGTGCTAATAATTTTGCTAAATCCCATTGTCCAGACGTACTTGGCACGTCAGGCACATTGGGATTACTTTGACTTGTTACCGCTAAATAACGGAAAAAACGTTCAATTAATTGTTGTTGCATTTTTTTCTCCTTTAAGCGCGTGGATAAACGTAGCCACTATCAAAACCGAGTGGGAAGCCAATCCACCAAAAGACGTATAACACGATGGTTAAAACGATGAATAAACCGATGGTGTAGGGAATCATCATTGAGCAAAGTGTACCGATACCCGTGTTTTTGCAGTAGCGTTGGCAATAGGAGATAAGCAGCGGATAGAAGGCAAACATCGGTGTGGAGACGTTCATCACTGCATCGCTGATGCGAAATGCCGCTTGCGTTAATTCAGGAGAGATGTTCACCGACATGAGCATTGGCACGAGAATCGCGGATAAAATCGCCCATTTTGAGGTGGCTGAAGTGATGATGATATTGAGGAATAAAGTTAGCACCAATACGCCGAAAATGGTAATGCCTGATGGCATTTGTAGCGATTTTAAAAATTCTGCGCCAGATAAGGCGATGAGTGTGCCGATGCCAGAGCGATTGAATGAATAGAGGAATTGTGCGCAAAAGAAAGAGAAGACGATGAACGGAATCAGTGCATAGGTGATTTTTTCCATCGATTTCGTTACTTGCCGTGTAGTAGTGAATTTTTTCGACAGGATGCCGTGTACTAATGAAGGAATGGCAAAGAAGAGGAATAAGAGTGGCACGATCATTTGCATGACGGGTGCTTGTGGGCTAGTTAATGATCCATCGGGGGCGCGTAATAAAGATTTTTCAGGAAAGGCGAGGAGAAATAAGCCGACTGCCATCGCGATGAAAACCCAAGAGGCGCAGCGAAAGGCTTTTAAGTCAATTGCAGACGGTGGACTGATTTCGGTGTGTTCCGCTTCGAGGTCACTGTCTAACGGCATAATGCGTTTTAAGCGTGGATCGATAATTTTATCGGTGATGTACCAGCAAGTGCCGATAACGAAGACGGTGCTGGTTAAGCTTAAGAAG
Source organism: Dichelobacter nodosus (assembly GCF_001263335.1). Taxonomy (GTDB): domain Bacteria; phylum Pseudomonadota; class Gammaproteobacteria; order Cardiobacteriales; family Cardiobacteriaceae; genus Dichelobacter; species Dichelobacter nodosus. The sequence goes on along the minus strand of NZ_LGVW01000010.1, from coordinate 56,975 downwards.
TAGTTGCATAACACGTTCACTTCATAGCTGGGGTCGATGATTTGAGCTGCGCTTTGCGTGAAGCCTTGCATGATGGGGTCGATGAGCGATGGTGTGAAGCTCGCGGAGAAACCGCCTGATAAACCTGCAAATGAGGCGGCAATCCCAGCGAGTGGGTGTTTGCCGACAGAGTAGAAAACGAGCGCGGAAACCGGCATTAAAATCACATAAGCCGAATCGGAAACGATGTGTGATAACACGGCAACGGTGATCACCGCAGGCGTTACGATGGATTTGGGAATCATGCTTAATGCACGACTCAATCCCACGTTAATAAATCCGCTTGCTTCCGCAATTCCAATCCCGAAGGTGGCAACGATGGTGATGCCAAGCGGTGGGAAGTTGATGAAGTTTTTTGTTAACGAGATGAAAAAGGTAATGATTTCGGTGGGTTGAAAGAGGTTGATGATGGCTAGTTTTTCTTGAGTAACAGGGTGAATGTAGTCAAAAGAAAGATAAGACATCAGCCACGATAAAATCCAACAAATCACTAAGGCATAAATAAATAGCATTGTAATATCAGGCAGTTTATTGCCAATATATTCAATCCGTTGTAGTCAATCGCGTTTGGGTTGAGGGGAATTATTTTCAGTTGTCATCATGGTATCTCCTTTTTTGATAATGCAATCTGCAACGCAAGTGAGGATTGCGATGCAAATTGTCCTTAAAAAATAGATCATTATAAGAATAGTATTGCACAAAATTTCTTTTGTGCACACGTTTCGACAATATGTCAGCACAAATAACCAGATGAACACGAAGATACTCAAAGCCTTCGAACTTGGACTGATGTCAAACAGCGAGAAAATCCGCAAACTGAAACGGTTTTATGGCTATTTGTGTTTCGTGTTCAATCATGTGTTGGTGTATCAACATGAACAATATCAACAAGATAATTCATTCAAATTCGGCAACTCTAAATCGCTAACTTGTTACCTGAATGAAAAGGTGAGTTTGTTTGGATCAAAGACTCCCACAGCCAAGTTTTGCAACAAAGTTTGAAAGACTTAAAAAGCGTATTCAAAAACTTCCTCGCTAAACACGCCGTCAAAAAGAAAGACGAAAAAGATAGTTTCCACTCTTCACAAGACTGCAAATTGGAACAGCCAAGCAGTCGTATCTATTTGCCTAAAACTGGTTGGGTGCGCTATCGCAATAATCGTAACCTTTCAGGCTGCAGAAACTTGTGAGTGGCCTAATACCGTTTACAAATGCCGCAGGATCCCCTGCATTTATGCAGGGGAGGATGTCAATAATTCGGTTTTGTGTTTTTAGGCTTGATCTTTCCAACGCTGTTGCGCAGATTTGATGATGTGTTTGGCTTCGCGTACATCACCCCAGTGGTCTACTTTTGTGGAATTGGGTTTTTTGAGTGCTTTGTAGTGATTGAAATGGAATTCGATTTGTTTTACTAATTGCGCCGGCAAATCAGCTAAGGTTTGAATACCGTCACCGCGATGACGATCGTCAGCAGGAACAACGACGATTTTATCGTCTACTTCGCCATCATCAATAAAGTTCATCACACCAATAATGCGCGCTTGCAAATAAATACCAGTGGGCAGCGGATTATCCGTAATAATTAAAGCATCGAGTTCATCGCCGTCTTCATCTAAGGTTTGCGGAATAAAGCCGTAGTTAGTGGGTTTGGCGAAAATCATCGGTTCAACGCGATCAAGCATCATCACGCCTAATTGCCGTTGCCATTCAATTTTATGATTGGAACCTGCCGGAATTTCCACAACAACGTTAATTACGCCGCCGTCAACATCGCCAGCGTCTAAAATTTGATTAAAATCAGCCATATTTTTATCCTTTTATCAAGTTAACGAAAACCATCATTAAAAAAATAACGATGGTTTATTTTCAAAAACTGCGTTTAAAATCGCGCGGTTACGCCAAAGATAATCCGATTTCCGGCATCGGCGGCAACATTCTTTTATGATGCGAGCGTTGATGCCAATAAGCAATTTTTTCTCTGACGGCATCATCAACGGTTTTACCGCACAAAAAAGCATCTAAATCCGCGTACGATACGCCGATTTCGTTTTCATCGGTTTGCCCTTGCCACAAGCCTGCGCTCGGCGCTTTTTCTCGGATTTTTTTCGGAACGCCTAACGCTTTTGCCAATTGTCCTACTTCTGATTTTGTCAGTTTTGCCAGCGGCAAAATATCGCAGGCGCCGTCGCCAAATTTTGTAAAGTAACCTAAATAATATTCCACCGCGTTATCCGTTCCCACGACCACCGAACGATGACTTTGCGCCACGGTATAAAGCATAACCATACGCAGCCGCGCCATTAAATTGCCGTTTAATACGGGCATACGTTCATAATCGCGATTTAAAACAGGCGCCAAGGTGTTTTGTGCGGCGGTATAAACATCATCGAGCGCGATAATATTGCCGGAAATATTAGCATTTTTTAACACTAATTCGGCATCTTCACAATCGTTCGCGTTCGCATTGATCGGCAAAACTAACGCTTGCACGGGTTTTCCCGTTTTGGCGAGTAAATGCAGACAAACGGCGGAATCGATGCCGCCGCTGACGCCCAACGTATAACCATCTGATGCATAAAGATGAGCGCGCTGCTCTTCTAACCACACGAGTAAATAATCGATGTATTGATGAACGGTCATTGCAAAGGCTCCTGATTGCATTGTTCATAATCGGTAATCATTTTTTGCTTTAACGACCACAGCGGATTAGAAAAGTCCACATAATAACCGTGCGGATTATCCAAACGTTTGATTTCCGCCCACAATGAAGCCAATTCATCGTTAACGCGTTTTCGAATGGTAGTCAACGATTCTGCTGGTGCCGTTTTGGTGCCGTTTTGCCAGACTAAATTGAGCATGGATTTGGCGTGAAATGTGGATAAATGTTTTTGTTTCCAAGGGTGATCGGGATCAAATAGTAAATACGGCGCAACGGGTGCCGGCTCGTTGCGCAAAGTCACTAAATCGGCTACAGCATGTTGTTCATCATACAATCGATAAACTTGCTTAAATGCGGGTGTAGTCGTTTTCATCATGTTTTCGCTTAATTTAATTTTAGGTAACACGATTTCCTGCGATTTTTCTAAAGCCGCAATTTTATAAACGCCGCCAAAAATCGGTTCACTACGCGCGGTAATTAAGCGTTCACCGATGCCAAAAGCATCAATAGCAGCACCTTGATTGAGTAATGATTGGATGACGTGCTCATCAAGCGCGTTGGAGACGGTAATCTGCGTTTGAGTTAATCCCTCTGCATCGAGCATTTGCCGTGCGCGATTGCTTAAATACGCCAAATCGCCGCTATCAATACGAATGCCTTTTAAATAAGCGCCGCGCGGTGCAAGAATTTCTCGATGTACACGAATAGCGTTGGGAATGCCGCTTTTTAGGGTGTTATACGTATCAACAAGTAATACGGTATTGTGTGGATAATTTTCTGCGTACGCGGCAAAAGCGCGGTATTCATCATCAAAACTTTGCACATAAGAATGCGCCATGGTGCCAACGGCAGGAATGCCAAGCATTTGTTCGGCTTCAGTATTTGCTGTTGCCGCGATGCCGCCAATATATGCCGCGCGGGCGCCATATAATGCCGCATCAATGCCGTGCGCGCGGCGTGAACCGAATTCAAAAATCGGTTTTCCCTGCGCTTGTAAACACATTCTGGCGGCTTTGGTGGCAATTAAAGATTGATGGTTGAGCGTAAGCAGCAGCATGGTTTCTAATAATTGACATTCAATCAATGGCGCGCGGACGCTGACGATGGGTTCATTGGGGAAAATCGCGGAACCTTCTGGAAAAGCGTAAATTTCTCCTTGAAAACGAAAGTTTTTTAAATAATCGAGAAATCCAGCGGAAAATACGCCTTTTTTGTTTAAAAATTCAATATCATCAGCGTCAAAACGCCAAGTTTCGATAAACGACAAAAGCGTTTCTAATCCGGCAAAAATGGCATAGCCACCGGAATCGGGAATTTGCCGGAAATAGTAATCAAACACTGCCCATTCTTTGCTTTTTCCGTGTTCAAAAAAGCTGTTTGCCATGGTTAATTCGTAATAATCCATTAAAAGTGCGTGTTTTGACATAATCTTTCCTCGGCTTTAAAAACGTTATCTTGACATAGTTCAGCGGTTTTTGGGGTGGTTTTACTGATGATGACTTTTAATAAAAGCGGTTAGACGCTCACTATCTCAAGGCGTTATTCAATAAAATGCTTATTTTTAAACCGATGGCTTGAGTAACCATCAAAAGGAGTTTTTATGTATCAAATCAGTAACTTTTTAAATAACGACGATATCGTGATTAAAAGCGAAAAAGGTCCGTTTAAAGTCATTGAATATAAAAGAGATTTAAGCGTGATGCCACAGGAAGCGGTGATTGCGTTTTTTTCCAGCAAAATGAATATCCGCAAAAGACAACTTTATGTGGAAATGGACGATAGCCGCGTGACGCTACAAGCCGGCGCGATGCAATGGACTTTGGGCGCTATCGATGCCGTCACCGGCATTACCGGCGTCGGCGATTTATTCAGTAAAGCGATAAAAAGTCAATTGACGAAAGAATCTGTCATTAAACCCGAATACGCCGGCAGCGGGATTTTAGTGACCGAACCCACGTATAAACATTTAATTATTTCCAGTTTGGACGAATGGAATGGTTCCGTTGTTTTAGATGATGGATTATTTTTCGCCTGCGATGCGCGCATTAAACAAGGCGTTGTGATGCGGAGCAATTTATCATCGGTGGCGTTGGGTAATGAAGGTTTATTTAATCTTGCTTTAACCGGAAATGATGAATGTTTTGTGGTGGAAAGTCCGGTGCCGCGAGAGGAGTTAATCGAAGTCGATTTGCAAAATGATCAAATTAAAATCGATGGCGCGCTAGCAATTGCGTGGTCTTCAACTTTAAAATTTACCGTTGAACGCGCGGGCAAAACTTTATTGGGATCAGCGGCTTCCGGCGAGGGTTTGGTCAACGTTTATAAAGGAACGGGAAAAATTTGGATGACGCCGGTTTGTTAATTTAAAATTTTATTAAAATTAATCATGAGGAACTGTATATGAAAAAAATCGTAACGCATCTTTTGTTGGCAACGAGTTTGGCGCTGACTGGTTGCCAAAGCGGCAATGTGATGGATTTAAATAGCGTGCAATCAATTCAACGTAATGTTACAACCGAACAGCAAGTGCGCATGATGTTTGGCGAACCGGCTGCCGTTTCCGTAAACGCTCAATCCGGCACGAAAACATTAACTTATTTATATAACAATAATGATCATTTGAAAAAAACAGCGACCGGAATTTTAGGCGCAGTTGCCGGCGGTGTGCTCGGTCATCAAATTGGGGGCGGTTATGGTCAATCGCTGGCAACGGGTGTGGGCGCAGTTGCGGGCGGTGCTTTAGCAGAAAATGCAACGGTAACCCGCGAGGATAATCGGCGTTTAGATGTGATGGTTTCTTTGGCAACGGGCGTGGTGCTCGATTATCGTTATAGTGAAGATAAATCACGCACACAACCGTGGCGCCCGAGTTCTGGTCCTGCCGCTTTATAAAAAAGCAGACTTTTTTGTGGTGTTTTTGTATAATTACGCCCTCACTTCGGGGGCGTTCTTGGATTCGACGGGGATTGCGAGGCTCGAGGTGCATGTCGAGAATGAGAGAATCTCGTTAAATACTTTCAAAACTTATAGTTGCAAACGACGACAACTACGCTTTAGCGGCTTAATTCCCGCTTTCGCTTACCTAGATTTGTCTGTGGGTTTACCGTAAGCGACATTAACACAGAATCGCTGGTTAACGCGTCCGCTGTTAATCGGTTAAATTAAGCGGAATCGCTTGTAAAATGCCTGAGCGTTGGCTGTTTATGAGTTAAACCTAATTAACTGCTCTAAACATGTAGTACCAAAAGTTAAGGATTCGCGGACGGGGGTTCAAATCCCCCCGCCTCCACCATTTATGATTATCACGACTATCCACAAACTACTAAAAATCTTTTTCAATCAACAATAAATCAAGATTTAAGCATCCACAAATAACCGCAATAGTTCAGGTGATACCAAGATTTTTGTAGTACTATTTGTAGTACAAAAATATTCTGTAGTGCAAAATATGGCGTTAACTGAAATTCAATGTCGCAATGCGGCTGTTCCAGAAAAAGGGGCAAAAAAATATTTTGATGGCGGGGGACTCTGTTTATTAGTTACGGCAAAAGGTCAAAAATATTGGCGACTTTTTTACCGTATGCCCCATACTCAAAAACAGCAATCTGTATCGTTCGGTGTATACCCAAAGGTGTCGTTGAAACAAGCTCGACAACGGCGAGATGAAATCAAACTCATTATTGCTAAAGGTATTAACCCTCAACAAGCTGCTAAACAATTACGTGAAGAAAAAGCTATTACCTTAAAAAATACATTTGAAAGCACTGCGAGAGCTTGTATAGAAAATATATCTGTTGTTAAACAATGGAGTGAACGGCATAAAAAATCGACGTTAAGTCGCTTGGTAAAATATGTTTTCCCACGATTGGGTGAAAAACCAGTTGTAGAAATTGAACCATTGCAAATATTGACGATTCTTCAAGAGATGCAGAGTGTGGGCAAAATAGAGTCGTCACATAAGCTGCTCTCTTCAATCACACAAGTATTCAATTATGCGATGATAACTAATCGTGCTTGTCGCTATAACCCCGCAGCAGAACTCTCTAAATTAATTAAACCGTCAAAAAACATACCTTATCGACATATCACTGATCCAATAGAAATTGGCAAACTTCTGATTGCATTAGATGAATATGCTGGTACACCGCAGGGAAGAAATTTAGCTCGTCTTCATCCGCTTATATTCATTAGACCCAGTGAAATAAGGTTGATGAAATGGTCAGAAATTAACTTCGAAGAAAAATTGTGGCAAAGAATGCCAACACATAAACGTAAGAAGAATGTCAATGCGGTGCCGTTTTCTAATCAAGCATGGGAAATGATTAGGGAGCTTCACACAATCACATGTAGAACAGAATATGTTTTTTGTAATTTACATACAGGAAAACCATATAGTGATGGCGCAGAACGTAAGGTACTGAAAAGAATTGGTTACCTTGACAAGATAGTGCCACACGGTTGGCGTCATACTGCTTCAACTTTACTCCATAATCAGAATTATCAAAGTATTTGGGTAGAAAAGCAGCTTGGTCATAGCGATAAAAATCAAATCCGTGGTACTTACAATCATGCAGATTATTTGGAACAAAGACGAAAAATGTTACAAGAATGGGCTGATTATTTAGATATGCTTCGTGAGAATGTATCACATTATTACTAATAGTTGTTGGGAAAAGTGCAATAAATGCAATATGCCTTTGTTTTTTTGTATAAATCTTTATATAAATCATTGTATTAGGCTGTTCGCATAAACTGCAATAATAATGCAATATTACTGCAATATATGATGCAATATATGTAGCAACAAAAGACATAGAGGTATCATGGAAGAGTACAAAAAAAATCTCGAATTTAGCGTCGTTATCTTCAGGTGTGATTTGATTGCACAATGCCTACAGCCGCCCCGATTCTTGGGGTAATTATCAATATGTAATAACACCCTCCATAAGAGCGCGGGCGAGGCGGGGAGTTGAGCGCGCGGCAATGGGTAAAAATACCCCTTGCCTATTTGGTCATAGTTTAAATTAAATTAAAATTTAAAAATAAGATTGTCTTCGTATGAAGATTGATGATTTATTCCAGTTTTTATACTGATTTTTTCGTAGTTATTAAGTTGTTCCCACCTATCTATTTTCTCGCTGATTACCCAATTGATGTACTCAATGAATTCACTACGTGTTGACGAGAAAAAAACAAACGGGGGGCGAACAAAGCGCATCAACCTCAGAAAATCGACCATCCCAAAATACTTCTTTAATCGATATGCTCCTTGTTTTGTGCAAATATAAGGAGGGTCAAGTATTAATAAAGTCTTAGATTGAGCAATAAACTCAGGGAGTAATTGCTCATAAGATTGATGCCTGACTTCTAGCCCGTCTAAGTAATTCTCAGCTTCCGGATAATCAGTAAGCCTTACGGTGTTGTACCAAGATTTCTTCATAAAATCATCCATGCTTCCAACTTGCTGTCCAGAAAAAAGCAACCAGGATGAAAGAACTTGTAATTCTATATAACCTTTGAAATTATCAATAATTTGTTTTACCGACTCTCGAACATCTGGTTGTAGAATTTTCGCTCTTGGTTTATCTGCTAAAAAGTCGGCAAGTTTATGACGTAATTGATTAATCTCTGGAATATGTTGTAAACGCTCTGCATATCCATCAAAATCATTATAAATGACACGGACATTGGGTTTAGTTCGTTTAGCAACATGTGCTAATAGTCCACTACCCCCAAAGACATCAATAAACGTCCATCCATTGCCATTATTACAAATATTATCATTAAGAACTTTTTCAAAATGTTTAATAAAATTACGCTTTTGTCCGATAAACGGAAGCGGAGCTTGCGTGTAGCGTCGCATGTTGAATAGCATCCTTCTTGTTTTGTTGGATGCTCAAGGCATTCGGCTGTTGATAAAGTGACACGGTTTTGCACCATGGGCATTTGATTTCTATTTTTCCAGTAAAGCTTTTAGCCAGCAGCTTCTGGCACTGCTTACAACGTAAATTGTACATAATCATCCATTGTTATATATTGGTTAGTGGTCGTGGTGCCCATTGATGGCAGCTTGACCATTTTCGTGGCGTCACGAAAATGGTCAAGCTGGGCAGTGGTGCCCATTGATGTCAGATTGACTGTTAGCGCATCTATTACTGTCTTATTGTTGGCTATCATCCTCAATTTGATAATGATCAAAGCTGATAACTTCATAGCCTAACCAGTCATTAATTTCGCACAATCTATCTTGCAAAGTTTTGACTTCATTGCGTGCAAAGACTTTAGATGCATCAGTGATACTGCCAAAACCACTGCTGTTCGTTGGCACAATCCCCATAATATTTGGAGGTACACGGCATGCCGCGAGTTGGTCATCGCGGCTTACCGCTTTAATGTTAAAAAACTCATCTTTGGCGGTTACTTCGCTAATTGGAATGAGTTTTAATCCATCTTTTTCGCCGTTTGGGGCGTAATAGAGCAAATTTCTAAAGTTTCCGGGACCTTTGCTATCTGCAAGCGCTTGTTGCAGATTTTCGATATCATCCTCATTTTGCGCGGGATCAGTAATATAGAGAATATAACCGGCATGGCTACCATTGTTATAGTAACGCAAGCGGAATTGGGTGGCTGCCTCATTAAGCTGGGCAGAGACAATCGCTGGCAACCATTCTGGCACTCCATATATTTCTTGATTAACGTCCGGCTGCATTAAGTGATACAGCGAATCTACTGGGAATTGATAAATTTTGTCGCTATCGAACCAACCATCAGCAATCGCGATAAAACAATAGCGATCATTTCTACCGCGGCGGGTGTATTTTGCCGGACTATGTTTTAAAGCGAGCAGCTGATTAGTACGACTTAGTACGCGCTCTAGATACGCATTGCCGAACCACAAATAGTCCATCGCTAATTTAGAAAACTCCTGTCTTTTTAGCAAAGAGTGCGGTTTGTAGCAACTCGTTAAGACATTAGCTTTAAGCTGTAGTGCGCTGTGCAAGTAAAGCAACGAATAAAAATATTTCGCGTGCGCATCCATTGAAAATGGAGGCTCATAATATTGACCGTTATAGCTGCACTGAAAATAGTTAATCAACTCGAGCGGATGAGTAATAGTAACCGGGTTACCGAAGGTGAATGCATGTGATTTTGTTGACATAGCAGACAAATGTATAAAAACTTTATTGTTACAGTTCATTGTTTTAATATAAACAGTATCAGTCCGCTCAATTCGAAAGCGGAATTTTCGTACAAATTTAAATAGAGGTTTTTATCTAAACATTTATAGTGTGACTAAAACACCTTAACTCTTCCGCTTCCTTTCCCTATACCCGCCTCTGCTATTGCGCCAAGCGGGTCATTTGATAAAGCATTCATGACCGCCCACGCCACATCCGCATGACCTGTTTTTGCAGTACGTTTAGCGCGATAAGTAACATCCCGCCCACTGGCTGTGCCAGCTTGATGAATCGTTAAAAATGCGCTGGCAATTTCTGTTTTTTCCGCGTCAAACTCTAATTTTTTATGATGCACCAATTGGTAAGCTTTTAACACCATGTTGTTTTTCTCAGTAACGTTATAAATAATTGCGCGCGCCCGCGGATAAAACTTAACCACCAAATCATGTACTGCCTTTCCGATGCCCGTGGCATCAATGCCAATAAACTTCACATTGTAGCGTTGCGTAAACTGCTGTATTTTTTTTGCCTGAGCTTCAAAATCTAACCCGCTATAGCTATCTGACTCAATAATTCTGAACTTACCACCGGCGGTTTCCGGCGGAGCAATCACGGCAATTGAAGCATTGTCTTGAGTGCGGCTGGGGTCATAGCCGATCCACACCGGCGCATTCCCTAAGGGTCTCTTGTTTTGTGGTTTCCAATCTTCCCAGATCGTTCGCGCGTCAATCATACATTTCTGCAATTCTACTAACTTAAACAAGCTGTTCATGTCATTGACAAACTCGCACATAAACAAATTAGCAAATTGCGACGGATTAGGGAATTTTTCTTTGAGTTTGGGCAATGTGACCCGATCAAACCCACTGTTGATGGCATCATCAATGGTGATCAACTGCCGCCAATAACCGTCATCACATAACTTTCCCTTCGCTAAATTTTTGTGACTAATATCAATATTGATATGCTCTTTTTGGGGACGTTCTTTATTGTAATGCTCACCGCTCCACAGCAAATATGCCTCATGACCAATAGTTGATGGTGTTGAAAAATAGGTAATTCGCCGGTCATCATGCACCGCCATTCCTGATGCGACGTGCTGGATTTTGTCAAATTTTGGGATCCAAAAATATTCATCGATGTATAAATCTCCTGAATACGATTGTGCGGTATTACTGTTTGTGCCCAGAAAATACAACGTGCATCCTGGACCAATTTTGATATTTTCGCCCCGCAAAGTTTTGCCCGTAGCAATCTCTACAAAAGCAATAATATTGCTGCGAAACACGTTGGCTTGGTTGCGGCTAGCAGATAAAAAGATTTGATTTTTACCAGTTTCAATGGCAGTTAATAAAGCTTCTACTGCAAAATAATAAGTCGCGCCAATTTGGCGACTTTTAATGATTTGGCGTAAATTCCAGTGACGATTTTCAAACCAAAATTTTTGATGCGGGTACATCGTCTTATCAAACAACTCTTTGATAAGCTGGATATCTTCTTGCGTAAACACACCGAGGTTTTCTTTCTCTTGGCGTTTTTTCTCACGCCCTTTGCTGCGGTTTTTAACTTTCGGATTTAAGTCTGCCTCGTTTGCTGTTTTTTCGTATTTAAGCATTCGGCAGATGCGTTCTAGCTGCTTAGCGAGTAACTCTATCTCGTTAAAATCCTTATCTGATTTGTCTTCTTTAGCAATGAGCTGGTTATATCGATATTCAACGTTGGTTGCACATTTCACCGCGACGCTAGCTTTGTCCCAACCATCACGCGCGCACCAACTGCGCACTGTGGTATCTGGGGCGTCTAATTGTCGAGCAATTTCCGCGCAGGAGTAACCGCGCCAATACATCAAAGCTGCTTCATATCGTTTACTCATGTCGCTATTGTCAAGTTGCTACTTATAAACGCCACAAGTGCTAGTCCGCCAACGATCTTTGCGGACTAGTATCGCTTGCTGATAACAAAGCTACTCTCAATAATCGTGTCGATTTATCACCGAGGACAGTTATGCGAAAATTTTTCAGAGTGGCGACTGAAGGATTCACTTCTGATGGAAGAAAAATCCAAGCAAGCCTTTTAGAGCAAATGGCGAAAAATTACGACCCCGAAAAATACGCGGCGCGCGTATGGCTAGAGCATTTCAGATCAATTATGCCGAATGGCCCATTTAAAGCATACGGTGATGTACTTGCGCTAAAAACAGATAAAAACAGCGATGGAAAAACCATCTTACTTGCGCAAATCGAACCGACAGATGAACTAAAAAAAATCAATCAGCAAAAACAGAAACTATTTTCATCTGTTGAAATTGATCCGAATTTTGCAGAAAGTGGTGAAGCATATTTAGTTGGTCTTGCAGTAACGGACAGTCCATCGAGTCTTGGCACAGAGCGATTGATGTTTTCCGCCGCTCTGCAAGTACAAACACATTTATTTAGCGCGTATAGCGAGAGCGATATTGATGTAAAAGATGAAGATAAACAAGCGGATGAAGACGTTGGATTATTTGCAAAAGTAAAACAGCTATTATCTAAACATCAAGATAAGCAAAATGACGATACAGCGACGATCATTGCCAGTTATCATCAAGATATTGAGAAAAGTTTTTCAGAAGTTTGTACAGCACACCAAACGCTTATCAAAGAACATCAGCAACTAAAAGAAGAGTTTAACGCATTCAAAGTACAGTTAGCTGCTGAACCGCAACACACTCAATCTTTTAGCCGCCCCGTTGCCGATGGCAGCAGCACTGATTATCAAACTGATTGCTAGCATTAGGAGTAAAAATGCAAAACCAAACCCGAAAAAAATATAATCAGTTTTTAGCACGGATTGCTGAGGTCAATAGTGTAAGCGATGCGACTCAAAAATTTAACGTTACGCCCAGTATTGAGCAAAAGTTACTAGAAAAAGTTCAAGACAGCGACCCTTTCTTAAGAGCGATTAACAATATCACAGTAACCGCGCAAGAAGGCGAAAAAGTTTATATTGGTGTAAAAAATACTATCGCTAGTCGTATCGATACTTCGGACGGTGAAACAGAACGCAAGCCTCAAGCGGTTTCCGCTTTAAGCAGCCAAAAATATCGTTGTGAGCAAACCAACTTCGATACTTATGTGCGTTATGCCACTTTAGATGCTTGGTCTGATAAACCTGATTTTCAGCGTCTGTTGCGATTAGTAACAAGCAAACAAATTGCCCGTGATCGATTAATCATTGGATTTAACGGCACACACGCAGCGACGACTACTAACAGAAGTAGCAACCCGATGTTGCAAGACGTAAATAAAGGTTGGCTGCAACACATCAAAGATCAAAAACCCAGCGTAGTAATGGATGGTCTTAAAATTGGTAATCAGACGGGTAAAGACTATGCGAATGCAGATGCCGCGGTATTTGATTTAGTCAATACTTTGGTTGAACCGTGGCATCGCGATAATGAGTTAGTAGTTATTTGTGGGCGAAAAATGCTAACAGCAAAATATTTTCATCTGATTAGCAATAACGATACTCCGTTAGAGCGTAAGGCTTTAGAAGACTTAATGTTATCAAAATCTATCGGTGCACTAAGAACGCTTGCTGTACCATTTTTCCCAGCTGATGCCTTATTGATTACTAAACTTAGCAATTTAAGCATTTACACTCAGCGTGGCAGCACTCGTCTTGCTTACTTTGATAACCCAAAACTCGATCGTATTGAAGAATTTAGGAGCGTTAACGAGTCATACGTTGTTGAAGACTACGATGCTTGCGCATTGCTCACGGGCATCAAAGTCCCGAATGCTGACGGTAGCGATTGGGAGTAATGGGGTAATGATGACTCCAGCAGAAAAGCACAAACAAGCAGCACTTGTTGCTGCAATGCAAAAGGAAGAGGTCGCTCAAGGCAGCGCTTATGAATTGATGCTTGATCAACTTGCTCAACAAAAACGCGAATTAAAAAACATAAAATCGCGCGAAGGTAAAATTGCACTGAAACAAAAAATCTTGCCGCAGTGGTCTGGTTATTTAGATAGTCAGCTCACTGCAAAACATCCTGTGCAAGATGAGATTATCGGGCAGTTGCTTATCTGGTCGATTGATGTTGGTGACTACGAGCAAGCATTAAACATTGGCAGCGTTATGTTAACAGCGAAGCTAAGCCTGCCCGCACATTTTGAACGTGATTTGGAAGATGCATTGACAGAAGAGATGAGTGAAGCGTGGCTACGTAGCAATGAACTAAAACCAAGCCTTGAGCATCTGCTGACCTTAAAACAATTAGTCGATGAATATGATTTGTTTGATGAAGTGCGCGCAAAACTTTATCGAGCACTCGGCGAAGCTGAATATGAAGCAGGTCACGAAGAAGCCGCAATGATCAATTTGCGCACTGCGATTAGTTTAAATGACAAAGTCGGCGCAAAAGTTTTACTGAATAAACTAGAAAAAGCGCATCCAGAAACCGATTAAAGTCTCAACCCCCGCGCGGGGCGCGACGACGCAAAAGTTTATGTGAAAATTTCATTTTGTTCCGTCGCAACCGCGCACCTTATTTTAAAAAGGTGATTTATGGCTTCTGCTTACATCCCACACAACAACCCGCCAGCAGTGCCCGTGAGCGACACTATCAGCAACAGAGATTACTTCTATCCTGATTTTTCGCTTGCTGATTATCGACGCGAAATGCGTAATGATGACACCGTCTCAGATGAACGCCTCGCCGAGCATTTTGCCGTTGCAATCGTCATGATAAACGCCTTGATAGCAGACTGGAAAGCGCAGCAATTTGGCATTTCCCATCTTCCAGCAGGAACAGCAACAACCCTCTATAAAACTGCGGTCTATCGGAGAGTGAAAACCTATTTACTCGAACAATATCGCGATATTGACACCACAAGTGATGGTCATGCCAAAGCCGATGCCTACGAACGCCGCATTGCATACGAACAACAGCGTGAGCGCGAAGCCATTCGTTTACTCACAGGACGTAAACGCACCACGGCGGTGCTCGTATGAATGTGACCACAAGACAAAACGACACCTTAGATGAAGTGTGTTATCGCGTGTTTGGGCGCACAGACATGATTGTTGCCGTCATTGAATCTAACCCTCATGCTTTAAATCCAGCTCAGTTACAAGCTGGGGTTATCATTGAATTGCCTGATTTACTACAAGCAGCACCAGCTGTTAAATCAACTCTTAAACTTTGGGATTAACCATGTCAGAACCGATCATAACTACGGGAAGCGTTGCTATTAGTACCATCGTTTATAAGTTATTGCTTTATCTTGTGGGACCATTGCTTGCAAGTATCATCGTCATGTTGATGACGCCACCGAAAAATCCGAGGGAATGGACAGCAATATTCATTAGTACTATCGTTTGTTCTGTTGGGTTAGGTGCTTATTTCGTAACGAATTTACTCAATATCAGTATCCCTTTTAATGAATTAGACGCAATGGTTATCGGAGGTGTTTATTTTGCCTGCGGATTGCCGGGATGGTTTTTAGTACGTTCTGCTTTTAGGTTCATGGAAGTAAGAAAAAATCAAGATATTGTTGAAATTATTACAGAAATTAAAAGGAAATCAGATGAATAAACTAACTTTATCAAAGCAAGGTTTTGAGTTTTTAATGTCGCGTGAAGGAAGCAGTGAAAAGATGTACCTCGACGTTGCAGGATTACCTACGATCGGCGCTGGTCATTTACTGACTCGTTCTGAATTAACGAGCGGGAAAATACGCATTAATGACAAGTTAGTAAAATGGCGAGAAGGTCTCACTAAAGAGCAAATTGCTCAATTACTACTACAAGATATTAGAGTGCATGAAAAAAATATCAACGAACGTGTCGTCGTAACATTATCGCAAAACAAATTTGATGCACTTGTCTCATTTTCTTATAACGTCGGTATTAATGCTTTTACTTACTCAACATTGCTTAAGAAACTCAATGCCGGTCAATATCACGCCGTTCCTGAAGAATTATCGCGGTGGAAATATGCGGGGGGCAAAGAAGTTATTGGTTTGATTAATCGCCGTGCTGGAGAAGCAAAACAATGGCTCAATTAACATTCAAATTTCGCGCACTCATCGCCGTACTTTTATTTTTCATCTGGAGCTGCTCGTTGACCGCTGCGTACCGTTACGGTATGCAAAAAAAAGAAATCTTAGAATTACGCAATTTACAACGGACTGTAATGAAACAAACCGAACAATATCGGCAAATGATTCATGATTATGACAAGTTAGCAACTGAATTTGTACACAATCAAAATAAAAGAGAAAACATTTTAATGACACTAGAAGGGAATATCCGTGCATACTTATCAAACACTCACAGCAACTGCACTATTGATGATCGGGGCTTGCAGCTCATCAACAGTATCATTGCCGATCCGACCGCCGATCGAACAAACAGCCTTGGCACCATGCCCCCCCTTGCCGACATTGACCGCTGGACAATTAGAAAATTTACTCACATGGATTAAACAGCTTTCTGCTCATTATTATAGTTGTCGCGATAAACAACTATATTTATCAAACTGGATAAAGGAATACCGCTATGGATTTGAATGATTATGCAGCTGAACTTGAAGAATATTATCGTCAGGAAAGTATTACAAAGATACTGAATTATTCAAAAGTACAAAATCAAAGTAAAACGGGTAGAAAAAGCTGTATTGATTGTGGTGAAGAAATTGCTGTCGCACGGCGCAAAGTTTATCCGCATGCGCAACGTTGTGTTACATGTCAAATCGTTGCTGAAAAGAAGAATAAATAAGTATGCAAAATTTACGCAATTTGAGAAATTATTTGCTTAAAACTTTAGACATTGAACCCGAAAACATCAGCGTTTTCTGTGAGAACGGCACTATTATTAACTATTCTGATCGCGAAAATGATCCGAACTGTAATGATAATTTTATCGTTAAATATGACGGAATCGTTTTAATTCTGGATTTTACGCATCCTCCTGAACTTTTATTCCATGTTCTTAACCAGTGGAGCAATAAAAATTATCCAGGGCACAAACCAGAATTGATCAAATTTAAATCAGTGATCTTGGATCACAATTCGGTTGACTTAGAAATCACAATTCACTCATTACAAGACACATATCGTCCCAATAAGACCGATGATGGAACCTATATCGTCAGTTGTACAAATCAACCGACAATGCCAATTATTTCGTCAACTGTGACAAACATTGAGAATCATCATGTTAGAGCATAATCTCAATAATTTAGATCAATGGTTGAACTTAATGATGCGACGTTTAACGAATCAAGAGCGTTTAAAACTCAATCGTAAGATCGGGCAAGAATTGCGCAAAATAAATACTAAACGGATTCAATCTCAAAAAAATCCGGACGGTATCAATTTTTCTGAAAGAAAAAACACTGGTACCAACCGTGTGAAAATGTTTAAAAAACTCCGGCAGACAAGCAGATTTAAGATTCGCAACCGATTCAATGAAGTCAGCATTGGCTGGAGTAGCAAAGATGGTTATATTGCGCGCATCCATCATTATGGATTAAGACAACGGCTTCAATACGGATTAGCACAATACCCGAAACGTGAGTTGATCGGGTTAACCGACGAAGATAAGGCGATTGTGAGAGATTTACTTATTGATCATTTTACTTCTGAGGACCTTTTATGACTTTTAATGATGATTGCCGTCGTTTACATAATTCAATCGTTATCGCAACGGTTGAAAAAATCGACTGGGAAAAAAGAAAATTCAGAGCGCGCCGCGGTGAAATTCTAACGAATTGGCTAGAAATGCCCGCAATGATTACTGCTAATTTTAAATATTGGTACCCATTGCGTAAAAACGCGCAAATTGTGATGGTTTCACCGAGTGGTGATTTGAATACTGCTTGCGTAATTGGAATGCTTTGTGATGATAATATACCAGCGCCAGAAATCCCGATTGAAGACCGAGAAACCACAGAATTAATAGAATTTGTTGATGGCACAAAAATAAAATACGATCGGAAAACTGAAACACTAGAACTAGAAACACCCTGTAGTTTTAAAATTAAAGCTAAAAACATCGAGTTAGAATCAACAACGTTAATACATAACGGTATCAATATCGGAAGTGATCACAAACATCTTGGCGTCATGTCCGGAACATCTGTAACGGGGCATCCGAAATGACTGTAAAACCACAACTAGCTAAACAGGGTATGAGTCGCAGCACAGGCACATTATTGACACCACAATTAGAACATATTCATCAATCTTTACACGATATTTTTACAACTCCGATCGGAACACGTATTCAACGTCGCGATTATGGCAGCTATTTATTTGCGCTCATTGATAGCCCGATGAATGAAGCGGGACGTTTACGGCTTGCAGCAGCAATTGTTGATGCAGCATATCGTTGGGAACCACGCGTTTTCATCACTTATGCACAGGTTAAACTCAGTTTTGAGGGTCGTATTACTGTCGACTACTGTGCTAGAACTTTGAGCGGTGAAGAAATCAGAAATCAAGTCTATATCCGCTGAGTACGTTTGCGGACAAGTGATTGATGCACGAGATAAACATCAAATACATAATCTCGTGTTATGAACACCCCGACTATTATTGAACCGCTTAATTATGAGCAAATTTTTGAACGCCGCAAAGCCGCGTTTATTGCTTTGTGGCCTGCGCACGATCAGCAAGCGTGGGCAGATACGCTGGCGCTTGAGTCAGAGCCAGTTACTAAATTGCTCGAAGAATCCGCTTATTTAGAATTATTGCTTCGGGCACGTATCAATGATGCCGCGCTTGCTAATTTATTAATTTATGCATGCGACACTGACCTCGACAGATTAGCGGATTTTTACGGTCTCATCAGAATGCATGACGAAACTGATGAACAGTTTCGCGCTCGATTAATTTTACGAATTCGTGCATCAAGTACCGCAGGTCCAGCGGTTTACTATCGCTACCACGCCCTCGCATCGAGCACTCATGTTCGAGATGTCTATGTTTCTAGTCCGAAACCTGGGCTGGTTAGAATCGCAGTGATTGCGCAACAAGGCATTGCTTCCAAAAACTTATTAAATAAAGTTTCGGCTTATATTAATCGCTCTGATATTCGTGTTTTAACGGATACGGTGACAGTTACAGCAGCAACGGTACAAGGTGTGGATATTCATGCTGAGATTACTTTATTACCCGATGCGCCTGAAGATACATTGAGGACTCTCGAAGCTCAACTACGCGGCGCGGTTGGGTCTCAATTAGGACTTGGACGAGATTTAACGCGCAGCTGGATTATTAGTATTTTACATGGCGCAGGCGTACAAAAAGTCAATCTTATCTCCCCTACTTCAGACATCGTTATTAGCCAAGATGAAGCAGCAGAGATTAACGCTGTTCATTTAATCTTAATAGGGCGAGATTACTAATGGATTTGCTCCCCCCTAATAGCACTGATCTAGAGCGCAAACTATCGCAAGTTTTATCGTGTGCTGTTGATTTAGATGCAGATGTTATTCGTGGCGCAAAATTAGAAAACCCGCCGGAGAGCTGGTTAGATGCGCTGATTTTTGAATACGGATTAAATGAACTATCACCGTATATCTCAAATAAAAGAGAATTAATTCGAGAAGGAATTGCGTGGCAACGCATCCGTGGTACGCCAGCAAGTGTTCATATAGCGTTGAGTTGGGCAGGACTTTTCGCGGAAATTATAGAGTCTCCGCCATCGATTGAACATAACGCCGATATTGATGCTAGTCGCTATCGCCCACACGCTCATTTTGCTGAATATGATCTGCGCTTGGATCGCGCTTTAGCGCGTGATGAAATCTGCACGATGATACGTTTGGCAACACTCGCACAACCTGTTCGCAGCCGCCTATGGCGTTTAGTAAATGGATTTGACCGCAGTGTTTTTAAACTCGATAACAGCTTGTTGTCTGATGCGTATTTAGATGATGATAGCGGTTGGCGCCCTTCGCGCGCGCAATTACCTTGCTTGCCCGACAATCTAAATGGTTTTGATATTCCAAAATTCTCTTTTGCCTCTCAACATAGCAGCTACGCTCAACGCGAGGAGAGTAATACGCGCGTTCTTGTTGCCATGTTAGTAACTTATGGTTATGTCATCACTTCGTGGCAAGCATATATGCCTTATTTAGACGACTTACCCGAACCAATGGAGGTTTGGCAAGTATCGACGGGGGCAAGCACACCGTCTTCCCTTGCGATCTATTACGGACAGATTTGGGCAGACCAACCTTGGCAAAACAGCAGCTGGAAACACACAGGTACGATTATCACACAAGCGGAGCAATCTTAATGGCTATATTAACTACCAGCGGACGCAGCGCCCTTGCGACCGCCGTCAAAAACAGTACACTTTATTTAGCTTGGGGCAGCGGCGAGCCGAGTTGGGATGCTGACACGCCGCGCGAACAACGAACAGCTACGGAATTAACCCATGAAATCGGACGGCGCAAGATTACCCTTGCGGAATTTTGCACCCCTGATGAGGGCGGTAATATCATCATGTTGGGCGCAAGGTTTTCGCCATCTAGTGAGCCTACACCGAACCTACACGTCAGAACAGAGTTTGATTTTAACGATGGCTTAGGTGAAACCATCAGAGAATTAGGGGTATTTATCAGCACTGAAATCCAAGCCGGATTACCCCTCGGTCAAACCTATTTCAAGCCCACCGAAATTACCAATGGTGGCACATTGCTTGCGCTTGATTACATCACGGCGATCCAGCGCGGCGTCGGCGCGCGGATTGCTTTTGATTTTGTGATAACTTTCTAGGAGAGACGATGAATATTAATCTCGCCAATTATTACAACCGTGATGACGATAAAAACTCAGATGAAACGTTATTATTTCGTGCAGGCTTAGGCTTGCAATCTGCGGAACTAAATGAATTACAGTCGATACGCGAGCGACAAATCAAACGCATTGCTGATCAATTTATGGTCGATGGCAGCATCTTATCCGGTGGTGCAGTGGTTATAGATCAAAACAGCGGAGAAACCACCTGTGCCACTTCTGAAATTTATCTGCGCGGGCGTGTGCGTGATGTGCCAGAAAAACAACTGATTATCCCCGTTATCGGCGAAGTCCAAATCGGGGTTTGGTTAACCGAAGCGGTAATTACAGAATTACAAGATCCAAGATTACGAGATCCTGCCGAAGGCACGCGTAACTATGATGAACCGGGCGCAGCGAGGTTGCGCATTAGTGCTGAATGGGGAACGAGCGACGATGATCACACCGGCAATTTCTATCGCGTGTTTGACGTTGAAAATGCCGTGCTGAAGATCAAGTCTGCGCCACCTGATATGACTGGGTTTAACAATGCACTGGCGCGTTATGACCGTGATAACAACGGAGGGCATTATGTAATTCATGGTTTAGATGTGGTTTATGTTGCCCATGATGACCGTGATGAAACTTATTCGATTTTGGAAGGTAAAGCGCACGTTTACGGCTTTGAAATTGAATTGCCAACGGCGCTGCGAATGAAATTCCCATTTGACCCTGATTTACAAACGATTCTTTCAGAGCCCCATCAATTCACCGATCAAGGCAACGGCAAGATGCGCGTCAACGTCGACCGCGCACCGATTCATGACATTCGAAAAATAGATATTACTAAGCAAAAAACTGAAACGATTTTGCACGGTAGTTATTCGGGCGTTTCAGATGCGTTACCAGATAACGCTGTAATTGAGATTGTCGAGGTCAAACAAGGAAAAACCACTTACAAAAAAACGACCGACTACCTTTTTAGTGGTGGCTTAATCGACTGGAGTCCGTCAGGCGATGAGCCATCGCCTGGCTCTTCATATGAAGTAACCTATAAATACATTACCCAAGTTGTAGCACAAGCGGCAGATGAGAGAGGTTTTACGATTGAAGGAGCGGTTGAAGGCTCATTAATTTTGATTGATTATCAATGGCGCCTGCCACGTGTCGATACCCTTTCGATTGACCGTGATGGCAAGATTACGCGCATCAAAGGGATGCCGCGGCGATTTAATCCGCACGCTTTACCGGCACCAAGTGGGCAGTTAGAGCTGGCACAACTGCATCATACTTGGTTTAACGATTACCCGACGCAAGTACGTGATACCGCAATTAGTGCCGTAAGCATGGCAACGTTACAGGATATGCGCCACGATATTTTCACCCTTTATGATTTGGTAGCAATCGAGCGGCTGAAGGGAGAAGCCATTGCTGCTGCGCCATCGGCTACACGCGGTGTCTTTGTTGATCCATTTCAGAATGACAATATGCGCGACCTTGGGCAAAGCCAAACCGCGGCAATCGTTGACGGCGAGCTGATGCTGCCTATCCATGCTGATGTACAAGCGTTAGATACTGCTGATAAGCCAATGACGTTGCCTTATAACCATGTTGTGCTCGTTGAGCAAACGGCGCGCACGGGCATCATGAAAATCAATCCTTACGCTGCATTCGATCCCATTCCTGCGACGGTTACACTCATGCCACCAGTGGATTTTTGGACACAAACCGAAACCGTAAACCACGCTTTAATCACTAAAAAAATTGGCAGCGGTCTGCGCGAACGCGTTAGCGAAAAGGAAGAACGGCGAACTACCGGTATTAAAGCTGCCGAATTTTTACGCCCTATAACGATCAAGTTTCGTATTGAAGGTTTTAGACCTGATGAACCATTACGTCATGTAAATTTTGATGGTATTGAAATCAATGTAGAGGAACAGTCATGATATCAGCAGATCATAGCGGCATTGTCCGCGGACAATTTACCATACCTAGCAATATTCCAGCTGGCACCAAATATGTTGAGTTTATTGGCGACCGTGGTACTCGAGGCGTGACTCAATTTACAGGGCGAGGTGAAATCACAATTGAAGAGCGTCGTCGTGTGCGCGTCGTCGAGCGTTACGATCCACTCGCACAAACGTTTACCTTACTCACCGAGGGCAGACATATCTCAGCGGTTGGTTTGTGGTTTGAGGATATCGGCACAAAACCCGTTACTGTGCAAATTAGAGAAACCAGCACGGGGATGCCTACGGGGGTAGTTTTAGCAGAAACACGCATCAATGCTGATGTTTTAAAAAATAACGGCGAAGAAACTATTATTGAATTTCCAATCGCGATTTACCTCGAAGCGTTACAAGAGTTTGCGATTGTCATTTTGACCGATGATAACGTGCACAGTTTAGCGATTGCGGAAGTTGGACAATATGATACACGCGCCAAACGTTACGTTACAGAACAAGGTTATACTGTTGGCGTCTTACTTTCTTCAAGTAATGCTAGTACGTGGACACCGCATAATAACGCTGATTTAGCATTCCGACTTTATGCTGCTGAGTTTAGCGTAACTGAATCTCAAATCACGCTTGCTGATGTTACCGCGAACAATGCTTCTGATATCTATGTGATGGCGCAAGTTGAGCGAACCGGCATAGAAACGGACGTGATTTTCCAGCTCAGTGACGATGGCGACAATAACTATCGCGTACAAGAAAATCAATCGGTACAGCTTGATGAGCGTACTGATGGAAAATTCCATACCAAAGCCGTTTTAACGGGCTCTCGTAAGCGCTCTCCCATTCTTTACCCAGGTCATTTTGCTGCACTTGGAGATCTACAAAAAAGCGCAACTTATATCAGTCGCGCTATCCCAGCTGGCAGCGGTGAAGCGATTGTGACTTTAGAAGTCAATACACCGCAAGGCTCAAGCGTAAAAGTTGAGATTGAAATTAACGGCGAATATCAGATATGCAGCCCCGAAAATGGCGAACCGATCGGCGACGGCTGGGTGCGCAATGAATACAAACAAAGTGTTACTGGAGGCGATACGGTGCGTTGTCAGATTACGCTTTCTGGCGGCATTAATGCCCGTCCTCGTTGCCGTCAGTTGCGCATGATTACAACTTAAAGGTGTCAATGATGATTGATGAGAAAACAAAGAATTATGATTTTCCATTACCCGATGCTGAAAATTTATTAAGTGAAGATGTGAAAAGAATTAAAACTACGTTCAATCGTATTGACGAAGCACTTAGCTTACAAAAAAAATCAAGTGAAGAAGTCAATAAAAATCTCGCCGAAAAATTGGCAAAAATTCGCATCCTTGCACTTGCTGCTTTATAAGTCATAAGGAGAAGTGATGGCTAACCCCATTCAACTAGCAGCAACAGCGGCATTACTCGCTGTTGAAATAGAAAAATTAACGAATGATGAGCTCATTGAATTATGTTTGCTTTATCGTGCAAATCCGGAAGCAGATAAAGAATTTCCGCTTCGATTAGAACAAGAACTTGCGCGGCGCTTTGATCGCGATACTTTATTTCAAAATCCAACAGACTACGCAGTATTACAACATCTTGCTAACGGTTACAAATATAAACCTAGCATCATGGCGCGATTCATCAACACGATCAAAGATAGCGCTGATATGGCGATTTGGCATGAAACTTATGCTTCATCTTTTGCTCAATTATTAGATGATGATAATGCGCTTGATTTATTTTTTGCAGACACAAAAGCAGTAGAAATTTTGCTTAAAACCCAAAATGGCGTCTTACTGTTTGCAAAAAATGTGCATGGTAGTCGCCGTTTGTTGCAAAACACTTATGCTTTATCTGTCCTTCATCAAAGTAATGGTTGGGAATATTTTTCCTCTGAAGATAATGGTATGTCAGTATTAGCGGAATCCACAACGTTATTGACAGAAATCATTGAACAGGGGAATTTACCGTTATTATTATCACATCGTGCTTCCTACCAGAAATTATTAACTACGCCGGCTGCGATCAATGTGCTTATTCATCATGATAAAGCGGTGCGTTATTTATTGACGCGGGCGGATTTTGTTGCAGATTTATATCAAAACGATGCGATTAGGAATGCTTTTTTTGCGCATCGCGCCGCGGTTGACTTATGGGCTGGACAAACGGCAGCGATGGGCGATTTAATTACCCGTAATTTAATTAAGGAAAGCCGCCGCGAAGTGGGTAATGGTACGTCAGTATGGTTATGGGATAACGGTGTTAATATTCAGGATTACAGCGGTATGCATCTAACTTTATCTTATGATTTATACGCTACGGCTGCACCGCAGAATACTGGGACGATTACTGTAAGGCTACCATTAACTCTATCTGATAATACATTACAGCCTCAAAATTATGTATTGACTCTCCCCGCGATGGTTGATACCCCTGCACAAATGCGCGTTATTCATACTTGGCTTCTTCCTGCCGATATTAAATCATCTGACTCGATCGAAATTCATCATCAAGCTGATGGCGTTTATCGTGTTCGGAATTTACAAGTTGAATTGGGGCGAAAAGCGGGTTTTTGGAGATTAGCAACGAGCGAATTACCGGCGCCGCAAACACCGATAGAAGCTGCTATTAAAGACAAAAGCTTATGGCTTTGGCTGTTGTCACAAGATGTTGTTCGACAAGGATTAAGTGATAGTTCGGTTGCGATGGCAGCGGTTGCTGCTTCAGATGTTGCGATGGCAGCGGTTGCTGCTTCAGATGTTGCGATGGCAGCGGTTGCTGCTTCAGATGTTGCGATGGCAGCGGTTGCTGCTTCAGATGTTGCGATGGCAGCGGTTGCTGCTTCAGATGTTGCTCGGCAATCAATTATTGCTCATAACGATATTTTTCAACAACAACGCAATACGCTTTATGACACTGTGCAAAAATCTTGGGTAATAAAAAGTAAGCAAGCTCAAGATGGTGTCGCTAATGCTAATGCGGCGATCGCGGCGCCGTTTGGCTTAGTTTTCGCATGCCTAGGGTATTACGGTTCATCAAATGGCAAAACAAAAATGCTTCATTTTGATGGTTCGCTCGCAGCAGTAAATAGAACAACATCGAATCCGCAGAAAATGAATAGTGTTGATGCCGTAAGCTTTAACAGTGCGACTTTTACGGAAGAAGGGGATGGTTATGTTTATTGCGAACTCTGGGCAGCAAAATAGTGCAAGAAGAGGTTTTAAATGGCTTATCACATTATGAATGATCGCGGTGAAATTATCGGTTGGACTGCCGAAAAAATCATACCCGCTTCAGGACAACGCATCATTGAATCGACAAAAGAGGCAACAAATGTAGAAAACAATCTAGATTTACAGGCTTTGAAAATTCAAAAAATTGCTGAAATTAAAGACGAGGTGCGTATTAAGCTCGCAGAAATTGAGTGGCGTGTTGAACGTGCTCGGGAACGTGATGTAATCGGTGTCGGAGGTGAAACACTTATCGAAGTTTATGCCGAAAGAGAAGCGATTCGGCGGGCTGGGAATCGTGCAGAATTAGCTGTCTTATCGCTAAATGAAGCAGATAAGATTAATCTCTATCGCTTGGAAATATTAGATATTGACCGTATCACACCAAGCAAAATAACACGACTCGCATTTGTGCGCAGGTTTACCGCTGAAGAGCGTTTGAAAATCGCGGCAGAAAGAAGCAATTCCCAAGAAATTAATGATTGGTGGACGTTACTTGATTTGGCACGCAATGTTGATCTACACGATCCAGAAATTATTATTGGGATTAAATATTTAGAAGCAATTCATATTTTAGAATCGGGACGTGCTGATGCAATTTTAGCTTGTGAGGTATAAGCATGAGTAATGTTTATGTTGCATTTTATAAGGGGAAAGTCAAAAAGGATGCTGATCTTAAAACACGTGTTGCTCATATTGCTGATTTTTTGATTCGAGTAGTGACGCACAGCTGTTATTCACATTGTGAAATCGCAATCGGAGATGAAGCTGTTGCGGGCGTTTTTTACTGTTATTCAGCATCGATGCGCGATGGAGGTGTGCGCTGTAAACGTATGTATCTTTCAAATACGCGCTGGGATCTAGTGCCGGTTGCTGAAAGTGCAGAAAAAATCCGTACACGATTTGGGCGGATACAAGGTTGTCGCTATGACTGGTGCGGTGTGTTTAGATTTATTTTGCGCAGCTTGCAACAAAATCCGAAAAAATGGTTTTGTTCAGAGCTTTGTGCAGCCCTACTAGGGCTTGATAATCCTCATCAATACAGCCCCAAAACACTTTTTGAGTACTTAATGGAGCAGCGTCATGCCTGATTTTTTACACGGTGTTCGTGTTATTGAAAAAACGGATGGTATCCGCCCGATTCGCACGATACAAACGGCGGTGATCGGGATTATTGCAACTGCTAAAGATGCAGATGTAGAGTTATTCCCACTTAACCAACCTGTATTACTCACTGATTTACCTAATGCGATTGGTAAAGCTGGAAAAACCGGCACATTGGCAAAAGCTTTGTATGCTATACAACGACAGGCTAATGCGATGACGATTGTAGTACGTGTCGAAGAAAATGAAGATCCACTTGTTGAAGAAGCTCATGTGATTGGTGCTTATGAAAATGGTATCTATACTGGTGCAAAAGCGTTGCTTACAGCACAAAATAGACTGCGTATTACGCCGCGAATCATTGGGGCACCGGGTTTAGATACACAAGCTGTAACTACTGAGCTGGTTAGTATTGCTAAAAGATTACGTGCTTTTGTTTATGCCCATGCGAACGGAGATACAAAAGAAGATGCAGTACTTTATGAGGAACATTTTGCTGACCGCGAGCTGATGCTTGTATACGGGGACTTTATCGGTTTTGATGAAATTACAAAGAAAACAACGCATATTGATAGCATTGCAACGGCGCTTGGCTTACGCGCAAAACTCGATAATGATATTGGTTGGCATAAAACACTATCTAATGTGGCGGTTAACGGGGTATTAGGAACGAAACTTGACGTTAGTTTTAATCTGTCTGATCCAGCTAATGATGCTAACTATCTTAATAGCAAAAATGTAACGGCACTTATACACAGCGATGGTTATCGTTTCTGGGGTAATCGTACTACATCTGATGATGTAGCATTTGCTTTTGAGTCTTACACGCGCACGGCGCAGATTTTAGCGGATACAATTGAGGAAGCTCATCAATGGGCAATTGATAAGCCGTTAACACCGGGGCTAGCTGGTGACATCATTGCTGGAGTAAATGTAAAACTACGAGAATTGACTGCAGCAGGTTATTTATTAGGCGGTAGTGCGTGGTTTGATACATCAATTAACACAAAAGAAACTCTACGAACTGGAAAAATGGTAATTTCTTATGATTACACGCCGGTGCCACCATTAGAACAACTTGAATTTATTCAAAAGATTACAGATACATATTTGATTGATTTTGCTAGACGTGTAGAAGCAGCAACCATTTAGCCGGAGTTAACAATGTTACCAAAAGTTATTAAAGATGCCATTTTATCCGTTGATGGGATTGGGTATGCAGGACGTGTGAAGACGATTCAGTGGCCCAAGTTTTCGCGCAAAATGGAAGAATACCGCGCTGGTGGCATGCATGGTCCCGTCGAAATTGATTTAGGCGGCGAAAAGCTAGAAATGGAATTTGAGCTTGATGAACAATCAGCTGATTTACTTAAAAAATGGGCTATCTGCGCTGTGACTGCGATTCGTTTTCGAATTAATGCATCAGCAGAATCAGATGGCGCAGGCTGTGGTAGTGATGCAATTGAAGTGATTGGGCTTGGACGTTTCCGTGAAATTGACCCTGGTCAATTTAAACCCGGTGACTTGCAATCAAGTAAATACAACGTTGCACTGGCAACTCTGACATACACTATTAATGGTGAAACAATGTTTGATATTGATCACGCTAATAATATTTTCGTAGTCAATGGCATTGATTTGCTTGAAAAACGTCGTAAAAACTTGAAGATGTAA
Source organism: Dichelobacter nodosus (assembly GCF_001263335.1). Taxonomy (GTDB): domain Bacteria; phylum Pseudomonadota; class Gammaproteobacteria; order Cardiobacteriales; family Cardiobacteriaceae; genus Dichelobacter; species Dichelobacter nodosus. The sequence continues at coordinate 28,337 of NZ_LGVW01000010.1, read as the reverse complement.
TAAAAAGTGAGGAAATGATGCTTGTTATTCAATTAAAAACAGCAATTAAGCGCGGTGATAAAAATGAAATTACCAGAGTTGAATTAAGGGAACCTTCGGCTGGTGAATTACGCGGTTTAAAACTACTCGATGTGGTCGCGATGGACGTTAACGCATTGGTAGAATTACTACCACGGATAACTACTCCATCTTTATCACCAATAGAATTACGCGCGATGAATTTGGTTGATTTTACTGAACTTGCAAAAGGGATAGGAGAGTTTTTTTCAGAAAAGGAAGAATTCCCAGCAGCGTAGAAAATGCGTGGGCAGATATCAACTTAGTTTTTGGTGGCGGTTGGCAACCATCCGAGCTTGATAAGATGTCATTTGATGAGGTGATGCGATGGTGGCAAGTGGCTTATGAACGCAATGAACAACAAAAATCGCTAATGAAAAATTAATACTTTTTTTTGCGAATTGTGCTCAGTGCGTGTAAACAAAACGCCATACTCTCAAAAACACGGCATAATCCAGCAATGAACAGCATCATAATGCTTAGGATAAGCAGCAGCGATAACCCACCAAAAATTAAAATGATGAGTAACGCTAAAACGGTCATTATTGCATCTGCCATTGCTCTCTCGGTTTTTATCATTGCAGAGGTTTTATCATGGCAGATTTAAATCTAAATATCCAGCTTAGGGCTTTTGATAAAGCAAGTAAGCAATTTGAGCATATTCGAAATAGTGCCAACAAACTTATGAAGCAATTTGACGGCAGTAGAAAGGCGCTTGGAAAACTCAATGAGCAGATCCGTGATATCAACAAGTTAGAAAAACTAAAAAAACACATTGAAAGTTCTCAAAGTGCGATTACTAAAATGCGCAGCGAGATGGTCTCATTACGGCAGCAATTAAAAAATGCAGATTCTCTTTCTGAAACTAAACTAAAGAAGTTACGAGCTGAATATGGCAGAACGCGTGAGCAGATGCGTCTTCTTTTCAAACAACAGTATGCTGATAAAAAAGCATTAACTGAAAACATCAGCCGACTCGATAAAGCTGGAATAAAGATTAATGCGTTAGCAGATGAAGAAAAACGCTTACGTAGAGAAGCGAATTTGGTCAATGATACTTTGAATCAACAAGTCAAACAATTAGAAAAAATAAACGCGAGACAATTGCAAAGAGAAAAACGCATGCAAATTGCATCATCAACGGCGATAACCGGTTATGCCGCTGTGAGTTTCGGGCAAAAAGGGTTAAGTATGCTTAGTCACCCTATAGATGTTTATAAGCGTCAAGAACAAGCGGCAGCAGATTTAAAAGTAACAATGATGCGCCGAGATGGTACAAGCGGAGAATTCGATACGATACGCGAGCAAGCGCAACAATTAGGCGCGGTTTTACCCGGTACTACAGAAGATTTTATTGCACTGGCACGAGCATTAAAAGAGCAAGGTATTAGCGATAAATTACTCACTTCTGGTGGTTTAAAAACCGCAGCGCAATTGTCAGTATTAATGAACATGGGAATGGAGGAAGGCGGCACTTTTACTGCGAAGATGATCGAAGCTCACAGATTAAATCCTAATGAATTGGGTGATTCGGCAAATAAATTGCAACAAGCTTACCATGCATTCGGCTTAAAACAAGAAGATATGGCTGAGTCAATGAAGTACTATGCGCCAACTGTCAACGGATTAGGTTTAACAGGTGGAGCAAATTTTGAAAAACTATTAGCTATTCAAGGAATGGCTGCTAGGCAAGGATTAGAAGGCTCCATGTTTGGTACTAACTTTTCAACGATGCTTAATAAGATGGCATCTGGTCCCAGAGAATTAAAAGCAGCAAGCAGCGGTTTAAAAGCGGCGGCACAAGATGCATTAGAAAAAGCTGGCGTGTCATTTGATTTTTTCAGAAATGGAAAAATCAAAGATATAGAAGACATTGTTAAGGAGTTAGAAAAATTCGATGTTATCAGACAAAAGTTGGGTGATGATGAAGCGATCATTGCTATGCAACAAATGTTTGGGACTGAGGGAGGACGGGTCGCTAAAATCATCGCCCAACAAGGATTTGATGGTTATAAACAAGCCATCGCTGATATGTCAGAACAAGCTGATCTACAAACAAGAATTACGGCAAAAACCGCGACATTATCATCTTCTTTTGAGCAGCTTGCTGGAACCTCAGAACTTTTATTAGGTACTATTGGTAGCGCAGTTTCTGATGATTTGCGCAATTTGGCAAACTGGGGCTCGCATTTTATTGAAGAAACAATTCAACCTTGGATACAACGTCACCCGAAACTAGTAAAAGGTATCATTCTTACCACTGCAGCATTTGCTGGATTAAGTGTGATTGCTGGCGCATTTTTATTGATTTTTTCTGGCGCAATGACTGTTTTTTCATCGGCAGCAGGAACTTTTGTTAGCTTGCTCCCAAAAATTAGTAGAGTCCGCGGTTTATTACATTCATGTGTTCCGTTGCTCAGCAAAATCGGTGGTTTATTGCGCAGTTTATTAGGAGCTGCGGTGGCTAATCCAATAATGTCAGTGATTGCTGTGCTGATAGCTGGAGCGTATTTACTTTACAAAAATTGGAATAGTGTTGTTTCTACTTCCAAGCAAATTTGGAGTAATTTTTCATCGTTTTGGCATGAGCAATGGCAATTACTGCAAATGAGCCCAATGCAAGCTTTATTCAATATCGGTCAAGCCATACTTAATTGGTCTCCTATCGGGATGGTGTACATGGCATTTGCCAAAGTTTTTGAATTTTTTGGCGTTGAAATGCCGACTAGATTAACTGAGTTTATACAATCACTTGGCAGCAGGCTTTGTGATTCAATTAAAAATTGGGATATCAGAAGTGCGATGGTTGACGTGATTAATTCAGCGATCAATGCTGCATCGCAGTTGCTATCCGGATTAGTCGAAATGGCAAAAAATATTGGTAACAATATCGCCACCGGTTTAAAAAATGGTATCAGTAACGCAGCAAGTTCTGTTAGCAGCGCAGCAAAAAGTATGGCAACAAATGCAGTAAATGGCATCAAAGAAAAACTACAAATTAGATCACCTTCTCGCGTTATGATAGAACTCGGACGATTTATTCCTCAAGGTTTAGCTGCTGGAATTCGAAGTGATGGGAAAAAACCTATTTCTGTAATGCAAAATGTCGCCTACTCTTTAAGCAAAGCTGCAACAGTTGGCGGTTTAGCAACTTTAAGTGCTTTACCAACTGTTGCTGCCCCAATAAACAATAATGCATCTTTAGCAACACCAACAAATTACATGATCACTATCAACATCAATGGTAACGCAACTAAAGATGATGCAAAAACCATTGCTTTAGTTGTGCGCCGTGAACTCGATGCCAGAGAACGACAATTACAGTCACGAAATTTGCGGCGGTTAACAGATTAGGAGAACATGATGTTAATGGCATATGGTTTGTTTGTTTTTTCGGTGCAGACTGCGCCATTTGACCAAATACAGCGTGAGAGTGCGTGGCGCTGGGTTGGGAATAATCGCACTAATGATGATATTGCATACCAATTCACAGGTAAGGGTGAAGAGACGATTTCATTATCCGGTACACTGATGCCAGAATTTTCTGGCGGGTTAACAAACATTGATATATTGAGAGAAATGGCTGATCGTGGTGAACCATACTTATTAATGAGTGGAAATGGAAAAATTTATGGATATTATTTTATTGACCGTTTGAGCGAAGATCAAACATATTTTCTAGAAGATGGTACTGCGCAAAAAATTGATTTTTCTCTAATTCTAAAACGTTACACCGGCAATAGCCAATTTGGGTTACTTGCTCCATTATTACCATTATTGACGAGATTATTTTGAAACCATTTTATACATTATCTGTTGATGGAAATCCGATTGATTTTCAAGGTCGTTTGATTTCAATGCAAGTAATTGACAAAAATGGCATGGAAGCTGATCAATTAACCATCGATGTTGATGATACCGACGGGCATATTCAATTACCGCGCAAAGGTGCTTTGATTGCATTATCTTTTGGTTTTAATGAACATGCTTTATATATTGGTTCTTTTGTTGTCGATGAATTACGCCATAGCGGACCACCAGATACGTTGAGCATATCTGCAAGCTCATCAGATTTTAGAAAATCGTTATTGGAAGAACGCGAAATAAGCTACCATAACACAACCATTGCTGTGATTTTAGGTGCAATTGCAGAACGAAATAGGTTGCAATTAGCAACAGATGATCTTGGAAGCATCACTGTAGAACATCTTGATCAAACAAATGAATCTGATGCAAATCTCATTACTAGACTAGCAGAAGAACATGATGCTATTGGCACAATAAAAGATGAAAGATTACTGTTCGTGACGAGAGCAACTGGGAAAACAGCGAGTTGTAATCAATTGCCACCAGCAACGATTATTCGTAATGATAATGATAGGCACGACTACCACGACGCAGATAGAGATCAATGTGTAACTGGGGTCTGTGCATACTGGCAAGATAAGAAAACAGGCAAGCGAAAAAAAGTAACTTCTGGAAAAAGTGGATATTGCAGACATCTAAAACAGACATACAACAGCGAGGAAGAAGCTAATGAAGCAGCCGCTGGTAAATTTAAACGCATAAAAACACAAGCTAAAACACTAACTTTACAATTACCGATCGGTAGACCAGATATACAAGCTGAAATGCCCATAATTGTTCATGGATTTAAAGCCGAAATTGATGCTGTACATTGGTTTGCAAAAGAAATTACACATACTCTAAATGAGATGGGTTTAACAACACAAGTTGATTGTGAAGAGTTACAAAGTTAATCAATAAAATCATTTTTAAGCATTTTGTTTGTAAATTGACTGCACAGAACGCGTTCTAATGCATTTTTTCAGACAACCTTAACTAAATAGTTAAACTTTATTTTTTAGCGTCTGTAATCGCATTATTAAAATAACGCATTGATTTATAATATATTTTAATCAAATAAAGTTATCCACAGACTTATCCACAGTCAATGAACAAAATTACCGACGCGTTGTTTCATCAAAATGCTCGCGCAGCAAATCGCGTACTAGTTTTGAAAAAGCGCCGCGCGGCAGCGCCTCTACTTTTTCGATTAAATCGGCATCATTTTGAGTATGAAAATTAACAGCTTTTATCGTACAACAGCGACGAATATAATTGCGCGCATGCTCTAATTGCTTTGCTGATGTTTTCATTGCATCGCCCAACGACGCTTAGATTCATAAAAGCCCCAAGCAATACACCGCTCAAAATCAGCAAGATTAATAATTAAAACAGCGATAAATGGATTTTCCGGCGGTCGCCCTTCGCCTTCAACTATCCGCCAGCACTCTTCGGCGGTTTGGCTATGCAAACAAACTGTAAAACGAATGACATTATCAGAATATGTCGCGTTTGTTTGCGTCATGAATTCATTTTATTAGCGTCATCTTTGGTTTGATTTTCTAACCAATCAAGCACTTCACCTAATATGTAAAATCGCCCTTTAACATTTTTATATCTATGAGATTGTGGAAATGCTCCTTTTTTTTCCAATCTTTTTATAGTTTGTGGTGATAGTGGAGTTAATCCTTTTCTTTCTTGTCCTTTTGCTTTTGAAGAAGAAATATCATTAATAGTTACGTGAGCTTCTCTTGGCAACATTTTCAAATCACTCATTTAATTCACCTCTAAACTGTTTTTCTTTTTCAAAAATCCAGCAGCGCGGAGTTTTTGGTCTATTATTTTTATTAAATGCAATTGCAGAGCTTACAGTCCTGCTTGCTTCAATAAATTTTCTCTTTTTGCTTGTTTTCAGTAGCTTCTTTAATAATGCCAATTCTGGTACTTGTTGCCTCAAACAAGATGCTCGTTCAACGAATTCATTTAAGTTAACAGCAATAATATTTTTATCACGACTGTGGTTAAGGCAAGATTGATAGTTATCATGTTCATTTGACAAAGCTGATTGTTCAATGTAATCAAACATATCCCAAAATTCAGCAACAATATGATGATCGGCAGCAATTTCACTTTCTCGTTCGATACACGCTTGTTTTAAAGCATTACAAGTTGTGTCTTTTTGAAACTGTGTCAATCCAACTAATTCTGAGAATTTTTCAGTTAATGCAATTAATTGCGCATGATTTTTTGCTAGCCGCATATGATTAATACGATTGTCTTTTAATAAATTATCTTGATATTCAGGCATTTTTTTTATGATGTAGTCGACTACACTATCAGCTTGTTGTACTGCTAATAATGCAAAATAGCTCAATTGTTCAATGCTAAGATGTATCATTACATCGGCTGCATGTCTCGACTCAGAATTATGATTGCAACGCATAAACTTAAGTTGAACAATTCGTTCTAATACAGCATCACTTGCACTGATCTGGTCATTTTGAGCAATAACTAAAGATCCTCTAAACAGAGATTCTCTAGTTTCATTACCACAATTTTTTACGCCGCGAACTTTCATACCGCGACCGTTATAGAATGGTTTTAATTCATCCCAATCGAATTTTTTACTATGCGAATTCTCAGCACGATCAGCTTCAATAAAGACATTTGGCATATTTGCATATTGCGTTAATGATCTATCTAATCCAGCAGATGTTGCTTTATTAGGATCAATTCCTTCGCGATCTTGACCGAATAATTTCCATAAAAATTCAATTAATGTTGTTTTACCTGATCCAGGTTCGCCGATAATTTCTAAAAAAGGAAATGATGATTGGTTTTGTCTAATTTGTTGTACAAATAATGACCCAAACCAGTAAACGCACGCAATAATGCCGTTTGTACCGAACGCTTTCCAGACTAATTGTGCCCAATTTTTTTCATAATTTTTTGGTGTTGCTGCTAATTTTATGTTTTTGTCTTTGATCAGAGACTTGACTGATTTGTTATTCGGTAAATCAAAGAAATCTTCTTCATTGATAGTATATATTTTACCTTTAAAAACAGCATGTTTCGGGAAAATATACACATTATGTTCTGACGAGTAACCAAGATAATCAATTGTTTCAACAATTTTTATTTTTTGTAAATCTCGACTGCCGATATAATCAAGATGCTTTGCATCGCCTGACCACCAAGCGCCGGGCGCGTGCGCTAAGCGTTTTTTAAATTCAGAGCTAGTTGTTATTTGACTTGGCGTAAATGTTAAATTAATTGATTGACGACCATCAGGGAAATGAACGCGACAGTAATACCAACTTTCGTCTGTAACTTCATTACGTTGAAAATATAAAAACTCTGGTCGAACATTTGCGACCATATAAAGTAACCCATATTTCTTAGCAATTGCCATCAATTGTTCTTTTTCTGTCAGTGATGCGTTAGCCTCTTCTTTCCCAGCCACAAAATCTTTCGCGTCAATTGAAAACCAATACAACTGATTATTAAAATCAAGAATAAATCTTTGTGATTGCGAATGAGCAAATATTAATGCTGCTTTATTAACCGCTGATTCAGCAATTAATAAGCCTCCGCTATATCTGTAATTTTCAATGTCTTTCTCTTCTAATCTGCCTTTTAAATGAAGATCGTTCCAATCATTTTTTTCTGACACTGAAGAAATGGCAGCATCGCATTTCATGCCATGATCACGCATTTTCTTTACAAACTTTATAATTGCACTTTTACCGGCTTTATCATTATCTAAAGCCCAAACCCAATTCACTGTATGGGCAATTTTCAAATTATTTAATGATTTTTCTGGGTAATTGCTGCATGATAGTATTGCAACAGCTTTGATTTTATGCTGCCACAAGCTGATAGCATCTATGATACCTTCGGTTATCCAAACTTCGTCACCAGATTGAATTTCCATATCTGGCGGTAACCACCAGCAGCCTGCGTGTGCACCATTAAAATGGCATTTACGTACATCAACGCTACCATCTTCGTCTTCAATTTCCATTTCTTCAACAAACCGTTCCATAAATGCGCCGTTTGTAAGTGGAATTTCAAAACGCACTGTCGCTGTTTCTTTTTTGTTATAGCGATTTTCCCATAGACCTTGTACGTAATAATCTTTCATCATTAATACATTGAGTCCACGGGCTTCGCGCATATACGCATCAGCAGTTTCATTTGGATTAGTAACGTTAGCTGGATAGCGTTCATTAAATTTGCAGAATTCTTCTGGGTATAAATCTTTAATTAGCCACGTTGCGCCGCATTTATTTTCACGACCGCATCTCATCACATATGGATTATCAGTGGCTATAAATAATGATTTTTTACGACATTTTGGGCAGCTACCTTGGTTCAGCCACCTACCATCTTCTGATTTTTTAAACGAGTAATCATTAGTTAGACGCGACAGAATGTGCACTTTTTGATTGTCATTCATAATTAGTTACCGTCAACATTCTTTTTTAATTCTATTTTCTATAAATTCAACGAGTTCAGCTAAACTAATAATGTGCTTTTGTATACCTTTGTCTTCAACATACCTGTTGATAAAAATTGCATAACTTGATGAAGTATCAATATCAATTCTCCAAATTGGGGAATACTCTCTACTTTCAAATTCTGCGATTGCGCGTGCAGCAACATGTTGTGCATCGTCTTCAGATAGATTTTCAAGATGATTGGTTAAATACGATGTTGTTTGAACAAAAGTTTCATCTTTACTCCATCGTGGATTACTTCCTTTAACAAAAAAATAAGCTAAATCATGTGCTTGATCATCTAAATCCATGGTATCTCCTTTAATTTTTGGAATTTTTTTGAATAATCCACATGACGGTGAATGAAGCGCCATAATCTCTGTAATAACACGATACGTTGCGCCACAAAGTGGATTAGTACATTGAGCGTAAGATCTTCTTAATAGTTGATGATCACAATGACTCGCATGAATTTTTGTTCTTGCACCGCAAATAGGGCAAAGCAATTTTCGATAAATATTACTCATGTGACACATCCGCGGTGAGGTATTTCAAAGCAAGAGAACGTAAAGCAATCAATTCGTCTTTTGATACGTACATACCACCATCTTTCGCGATGACATCGAGACCGTCATGGAATGCATTGCTTCTCAATGAGAGTAAAACCGCAATCTCATCAAATTTTAATCCTCGTTCACCACTTTTAATGCGAGAGACTGCCGAAGCATCAATACTTAAGGCATCTACAATCTCTTGTGGTGCAAGAGAAAACAAATGTTGTTGCAAAATTTGCGCAATAGAACAAGAAGTATTGTTACTCATTGATCGCTCCTATGATTAAACTCAGCATCAAGAACGGCACGAAGAGCGCAGTAAGCAATAGTTGATATAGGATATTTAGATTTTTTAGCAAGTTTTTCTAAATTTTTTCTATCAACTTCTGAAAGCCTGATCAAAACGTGCGAATACATTCGAGAACCGTTTGATATAGGGTGTAAATCTAATCGCATATTTCAACCTGTTAACGTTTAACGTTAAGCGCTAGAATGTGATTCTGTTTAACAGAAAAAGCGCGTGTTTTATTGGCATTAAGTCTTTGCGCTAAGCGCTTATTCTGCAAACAACTCATGCATGCATTAGACGCGTGAAAAAATTTCATAAGTCCTCCTAAGGGGTTATGAGAAAAGGTGCAGCTGACAGTATGGCGACGATAGCTGCACCGCTTTTTTAACGCTTAACGTTAAGCGTTGGGGTAACTTTAACGCAGTATTTTGCATATATCAACATAAATATGCAGGATTATTAATAAGTGAATGAAAGAATAAGAGAAATAAGAGAGAAGGCTAAATTAAATCAGCAACAAATGGCTACTCTTGGTGGGGTAAGTATTCGTTCTCAACAGCAATATGAAAAAGGAAATGTTTTTCCAAATGCGGAATACCTACAGAGAATAGCCGCTGCCGGTTTTGACGTGAATTATTTGCTGACTGGGAAACATCGAATAGATACTTTAAGCAAAGAAGATAGCGAATTATTAACACTATGGCACGCAGCACCGTTGCTAGTGCGTCATGCAGCACTGAATGTATTGGCAACCGGACAGTCACGGGCTGTTGCTAACCATATTGGGAATATTACGGGATCAGTCATTAATGGTGGCATACATCAAGGGAGTAAAGATGATTAAACGTATAATGGTATTAGTTAGTTACATGCTTACAACTTTAGCAGTGTCAGCGAATTATGAAATAAAAGGATTGGTTATCGGTATTTATGATGGCGACACGATCAAAATATTAGATAGCAATAATATACAGTATAAAATTAGATTGGCTGATATTGATGCACCAGAAAGCGGGCAGCCATTTGGTAACAGAGCTAAGCAACGGTTACAAAAATTAGTTTCTCATCAAAATATAACCGCAATTTGCCGAGAGAAAGACAGATACAAACGTAATGTTTGCACTGTCTATAATGCCAGTGGTATTGATGTAAATGCTGATTTAGTGATGTCAGGTAGTGCGTGGGTATACACACAATACAATAAGCGTTCTGATTTACCTGATTTACAAATACAAGCACAAACAAAAAAAATCGGATTGTGGGGTTTGCCAGAAGCAGAAATCATTAAACCATCTGATTGGCGGCATGGGCAAAGAGAAGTACAAGCTCAAATTGCTGAAAAAAAATATCAGCAAAGCAAAGCACAGAGTACAAATTGTGGCTCAAAACGGTTCTGTAAACAAATGTCATCTTGTCATGAAGCGATGTATTACCTAAATCAATGTGGTCTTAGCCGCTTAGATCGTGATAACGATGGTATTCCGTGCGAAAGTTTGTGCAATAAGCAAAAACAGCAAAGCAGCAACTAATAATATTTTTGTGTTTTACATCTAATATTGCACAAATAATGCAACAAGATTGCACTTTTATTTCGTTTTTATTGCACTTTCTTTTATCTTTTATCTATATGATTTTAAAAACAATAAAAAATTTTTTTATTAAACATTGCATTTATTGCACTTTCCCCGATAGCATCCAATAAATTTTTAGTTAAATGCGTCGAATCGTGTTTTTTTAACTTTGTTTAATGTAGTTCTATTTGTAGTGCAATTTAGATAGTAATATTTTAGTACGTTGTTTTATTAGTACTTTATAAGTTTTATCGAATCCCCCCGCCTCCACCATTTAAAAAAGACAAACCCGTCTCTCTGGGGTCATTCTCCGGGGTGACGGGTTTTCTTTTTCTCTTTGTTTATAAAGGGGTTGCGCCCGTTTCACATCTTTCCAAAGCACCTCTTCGCACCATCGATTCTCCCCATTCTCCCGCCTTTTTTTCTCTGTTTGGCCCCTGATTCTCTGTTTTCTCCGGACCAAGTCCGAAGCTCGTCCGGAAAGCTACATCCTTGATTGATATGGGTTTGCGGCTGGTTGCCGTTTTGGGCGGTTGTCTTAGATCATCGCTCGATGCCGCAACCGGACGTTTTTTTCGAAATCACCCGCCTCGGCCATGAAAAGAAGCGTGGTCAACTCCGGTTTCCTGCCCCCGAAGAAGAAAAGCCGACGCTGATGGTCGGCTCTCTGGGGTGGTCTCCAGTCCGGTCGTCAGTCGGTGGCGAAGCCGAACTGGCGGCGCTGCTCGGCCCAGTCCTCGGGGAAGATCTGGGTCAGCTTGGCCAGCGAGAGCCCGTTGGGTTCCTCGCCGTTGATCAGGGCTTCGACGATGTCGGGGGCCAGGGTCGTCAGCTTGAGGATGCGGGCCACATACGAGCCATCGACGTCGAGGGTACGGGCAAGCTCGCTAATGGACTTGATCTGGCCGGATTCGAGGATGTCGGCCCAGGAAAAGGCCCTTGCCAGAGCCTGGAGGACGGCGGACTGTACCGGCTCCTGCGCCGAGACCAACACCATCGGCATCTTCTTTCGCTTCGACGAGGCCGAGGCCAACGGCATCACCATCCGCGAATACGGCTTCTTCGGCGGTGATGTGCAGTACGTGGAAAGCGTCACCGGGGATCTCGCCATGGGCGGCGTGTTCCATCAGGACACCAACCCGACCGGCGAGGTGCTGCACCCGGGCTACCTGTACGAGGTGAAGAACATTCCCGACTTCAACAAGATTTCCGACACCCGCGTGGAGCTGGTCGGGATCATCAAGATCTAACTGGAGGATTCAAACATGAGCATCTCACGCGAGACATTCGACCCGACCAAGAACTACAAGCGCATCCGCTACCATCAGGATCGCGACCTGCTGGATTCCGAACTCAATGAGCAGCAGGACATCATCAACCTGGAGCGGCGCAAGATCGCCGACATCCTGTTCAAGGAAGGCTCCATCATCATGGGCCTCGAGGTCAGCGCGGCCGCCAACGTCCTGACCCTGGCCCCGGGTGTGGTCTACATCGACGGCCATTTGGAACAGGTGAGCGGCGCGACCCTGACCTACGACCCGGCCACCACCAGCGGGGCCGATTACGTCTATGTGGAGCTGCTGAAGTACAACTACGGCTATACACCCAGGACCCGTCCCTGATCAACCCGGCCACCGGTGAGCCAACCGCCGAACGGGAAAAATGGGTTCTATCCCTCAAGGCGACGGACACCAGCAGCCAGATGCTGCCCAACAACGTGGCCGAGCGCCGGGTGATCCCGATCTACAAGTTCGACCGCGAGAGCGGCGACGTCACGCCCACGGTACAGGAGAAATCCAACCTCTACCTGCGGGATCTGCTGGGCACGCTGCCGGGCAGCCGGATCACCGTCTCCTCGATCACCGAGGATCAGCTCTCCTTCGCTGCCGCAGAGGGGCTCAAATCCCTGATTCAGAATCTCGCCGAGCGCACCTTCGACCAGGCAGGAAGCTACCTGGTGCGTGGCTTCGACACCTTTATCGGCGGCGTCGACGACGACAGCGTGGAGGCGATCACCAACGCCGGACGCGCCTACATCCAGGGCTTCCGGCATCAGCGGGATCTGCCTACCTCGACCCTGGTGCCCAAATCCATCGCCACCAAGTCGGTGCGCGGCGAGTAGAAGACCTTCGACATCAACAAGCGCCGCTATCCGGTCAACTCCACGCCGCTCAAGGAGACGACCCAGGTGGAAGCCATCGTCGAGATCACCCGCAACGTCACTCGCGGCTCGGTGGGCGGCGGTGAAGACCTGCTCGATCCCAATCCCGTAGTGGACATCCTCGAGGTCAGCCAGGGGGCGACCATCTTCCAGGAGGGAGTGGACTGGCAGCAGTCGGGCAACCATGTCGACTGGCTCGGCTCCGGCAACGAACCGGCCATCGGCACCACCTACACGGTGCGCTGGACCTACACCAAGCAGATGGTCAAGGGCACCGACTATGTGGACAGCGGCTGGTTCGGACAGGCCAACCATCCGGCGGCCGGAAACTACTTCTATCTGGTGACCGCCTACAACGCCACCGGCGAGACGGCCTTCAACGCCGCTGCGGTCATTGCCCGGGCCACCGCCGCCGGTGAGATGAACAAGCTTTCCTGGCTGCCGGTCAGCGGCGCGACCGGCTATCGCGTCTACCGGGCCGCCACCAACGGCGCACGCACCGACTACAAGCGCCTGATGGAGCTGGGCAGCGAGGCGCTTTCCTACGTCGACGACGGCGTCGAGGAGATCGGCACCGCTTCGCCTCCGGCCACCAACACCGCCGGACTCAACATGTCACCGGTGCAGCTCGAGCTGGGCAATCTCAATGTGATCAACTTCGGGCGCGGCAGCCTCGGCGACCAGCCGGTGAACGGTTCCAACTGCAGCCTGGACTACGACTATTACCTCGGCCGCCGCGACATCGTTTACGCCACAACCACCGAGATCAAGCGGCTGGAAGGGGCTCCGGCCGATTTCCCGAAGCTGCCCATCGTGCCGGAAAACGCCCTGGGGCTGGGCAGTATCGACTGCCCGCCCAACTCCACCGACATGGAGATCCGCAACTTCGGCCTGACCCGCATCACCATGGACCAGATCCACGATATCATTCAGGACGTCGAGGATCTGAAGTACAACGATGCCCAGTACCAGATGAACAACGAGCTGCAGAACCGGGACGCCCAGACCAAGAAAGGCATCTACTCGGACGACTTCTCGAACACCGCCCAGTCGGACATCTACCACGCCGAATGGGACGCCCGGGTGAACGAGATCGCCCGCTTCGTCGCGCCGGACCGCATTCCGCACTCCACCGTGCTCTCGGTCGATCAGGCGGGCAGCAACGCCAACTTCTTCGGCAGCCTGGTGCTGCTGCCGGGCAACGAGACCGTGCTGGTGGAGCAGAACGACTGGTCCGAGGAACGCAACATCAACCCCTACGCGGTGTTCGACAAGCCCCCGGCCATGCTGCAGATCACGCCCAACCTCGGGCGGCGCGGCCAGACCGGCATCGCCGTCACCGGCATCAACTTCACCCCGAGCAAGTCCGGCATCGTGCTGCGCTGCGACGGCCAAGTGATGGTCAGCAACCTGATCAGCGACGAGGCCGGTCGGGTCAGCGCCTCCTTCACCATTCCGACCAACGCCCGCAACGGCAACCGGATCGTGGAGATGGCCGACGGCGTCTACTCGGCACGCGCCAGCTTGCAGATCAACGATCCGCTGGTCATCACCCGTATCGAGCGCATCATCGAGAACCGCATCATCCGCGTGCCCGTGGTGCAGGTGGTCTGGCGCACCCAGACCATCTTCGTACCCCGCGATCCCCTGGCCCAGACCTTCAGTTTCACCCAAAATCAGGTGATCTCCAGCATCGGACTGCAGTTCACCGCCAGGGACCCGAGCATCCCGGTCACGGTGCAGATTCGCGGCGTCACCACCGGTCTGCCCAACGGTGTGGTGTTCGCCGAGAAAGTGCTGGCCCCGAACGAGATCAGTCTGAGCGGCGAGACCCGTATTCGCTTCGACGACCCGTTCTACGCAGAGGCCAACACCAGCTATTCCGTGGTGCTGCTGACCAACAGCACCAATTACAAGGTGCGCACCGCCACCCTCGGCAAGATGGGCCGCTGGGGCATCATCACCCGCCAGACCTACATGGAAGGCGTGCTGCTGGAGAGCTCCAACGCCGAAACCTGGACGCCGCTCAACGGCTCCGACCTGGCGATGAAGATCTACGGCTACAACTTCCAGTCCGAGGGGATGATTCGCTTCCAGCCGATCACCGGCGTACAGTTCTCCGACATCAACCTCGACGAATACTCGGCCATCCCCCAGGGCACCGGCCTCGACTGGGAATACTCCACCGACGGCGGCGTGACCTGGGACGCCATGGTTCCCGCCGAGGAGGAACGGCTGCCCAACCTCGCCACCCGGGTCCAGATCCGCGTGCGTCTGAGCAGCTCGCTTTCCAACGACACCCCGGCCATCAACTTCCGCGACGTCAACCTGGTGGGCTACCTCAACAAGACCACCGGGGCCTACCTGACCCGCGAGAATAAGCTGACCCAGGGGGTGGAATCGACCAAGGCCTATGTGCAGATGCAAATCCCCAGCGGCACCACCCTGCAATGGTTCGCCAGCAACGACGGCGGCCTGACCTGGGAGGCGATGACCATCCAGGAGACCCGGCCCATCGACGAGAACTGGACCGAGTACACCTTGGTGCGCACCTTCACCGACAACACCGGCAACAAGGTCCGCTACAAGGCCGAGATGACCGGCACGCCGCTGATCTACCCGCGCATCCATTCGCTGGGCGCGACCCTGAGCTAAGGAGGCACGGCCATGATCGTTCGACGCACAGGCGGCCTGACCGAGTTCATTCCCTCGCCGCAGGAGAAACGCGACGGGCTGATCCGCGACCACGCCCTGGGCCTGCTGGAGAATCTGCACCAGCGCCTGGCGCGGTTGGAGCGGGCTTCGGGTCTGCCACCCGACGAAGCGAAGGCCT
The DNA here is from genome assembly GCF_001263335.1 of Dichelobacter nodosus. GTDB lineage: Bacteria > Pseudomonadota > Gammaproteobacteria > Cardiobacteriales > Cardiobacteriaceae > Dichelobacter > Dichelobacter nodosus. Next base: position 12,527 of record NZ_LGVW01000010.1, on the reverse strand, counting down.
TCGTGGCGCTGCTGACGCGGATGCGGGCCGATGAGTCGCGCAATCTGGAATTGCACACCAGCCTTATTACCGGAGAAACCGCCTCCGGCTGATCCTGCTCATTGCCAACGCCAACCCAGAAACCCCGGATACGGCCAGTCCTGTCAGGGGTTTCTGCCATCTGTGCACAGCCCAAACCGGCGCAACTTGTAAGTCATTGAAAATAAACGTGTTAAATGTCGGCTTCGGCTGTTCTTCTACTTGATTTGTGTCCGGAAAGAAGCATTCATGGTGTAAGCGGAGGCTAAAAAGCCTTTCCAGACAACGAGTTAGAAGCGCCATGAACGACGGAGGCATGCATGAACCTGAAAGAGATCCACTACGGGATCGAGATCGAGACCGTAAAACGCACCCGGGAGCAGATCGCCTGGGCCATCCACTCGGTGGTGGGCGGCACGGTCCGCCATGTCGGCATCCCCAACAGCTATGACTCCTGGGAGGTCGAGGACCTGCGCGGCTGCGTCTGGAAGGTGGTGGGTGACGCCTCCCTGACCAGCGTCCCGGCCCATCTGCGGGCCGAGGTGGTCAGCCCGGTGCTCGGCTACGACGACATCCCGCAACTGCAGGAGGCGGTCCGGGCCATCCGCCGCGCCGGAGGCAAGATCAACAGCCAGTGCGGCATTCACATCCATATCGACGCCGCGCCCTTCGACGGCAGACACCTGGGTAACCTGGCCAAGATCATCTACAAGCAGGAGCCGCTAATCCTCCACGCCCTCGACATCAGCCGCGACCGGCTCAATCGCTACACCCGTCCGGTCAGCGATGAACTGATCCAGCGTATCGAACAGCATCGCCCGCGCACCAAGGACCAGCTCAACCGAATCTGGTACGGCTACCACAACCGCCAGCCCCAGCACTACGACAACAGCCGCTATCACGGGGTCAACCTGCACAACGTCTGGTACCGGGGCACGGTGGAGTTCCGCTGGTTCGAGGCGACCCTCCATGCGGGACGGATCAAGGCCTACCTGCAATTCTGCCTCGCCGTCGCCGCCAAGGCGCTCAACGGTCGGGCAGCCTCCAGCCGCAAGCGGGATTTCGATCCCCAATGCGCCAAGTACGACTTCCGGGTCTTCCTGCTCCACCTCGGCCTGATCGGCAACGAGTTCAAGACCGCCCGCAAGCATCTGATGGCCAACATGCCCGGCGACGCAGCCTTCAAGAACGGACGCCCCAAACCGCAGGACGTCCTTCCGGACGAAACAACCACTCTCACCAACGAGGCCGGGCAAGTTCCCGGCCTCACTGTTTAAGGAGGTGCCCCATGAAGATTCTGATCCGCTCCATCACGCTGGACGGCGAACCAATCCCAGGCAGCGGGGAAACCCTGCAAGCCGACGACTGCCTCAAAGTTGTCGAGCTGATGCGCGGCCAGACGCCATTTACCGCCAGCCGAGCACCCCGGGACTACATGACCGAGGTGCTCTCAGGCATCGAAGGCGGGCCGACCCAGCCATTGCCGGAGGATGCCGCCGCTGCGGCCGCCGAGTTTCTGACCCGTCTGGCGCGGCACGGCCTGATCGAGTTCCTGCCTGACGACAAGGCCAGCGATCCCTGGCCGGAACGCTTCCTCGAAGCCCTGGAGACGGTGCGGCTCTCCGGGCGCACCAACATGCTCGATCACCCGGAGGTGACCCGGCTGATAGCCGAGATGGGCTACCCGGAGGTGGCCGAGTGGCTGGCGGACCACCGGCGCGAATACGCGGCCTTCGTCCTCGAAGGGACGAGACCGCTCGGCAAAAACTTCGGCGGCAAGGAGGACCCGGCTCCATGTGCGGACAAGTAGGCATCATCTTCGGCCGCAAGCGCAGGAGGCCCGACGAGCGGGATTACCTGTGCGAGCTCTTCATCCGCATGCTGCTGCACAGCGAGGAGCGCGGCCCGCACGCCTCCGGTCTCGCCTGGCTCAAGACCGACGGCAGTCACCGGATTTTCAAGCGGCCGATGCGGGCGCACGAGCTGGTGTACGAAAAACCGTTCCAGGAGCTGCTCGGGCAGGTCGACAACGAGACCACCGTTCTCATGGGGCATACCCGCTGGCGCACCCGGGGCAACGAGTTCAACAACCGCAACAACCATCCCATCCGGGCCGGGATCGTCATCGGCACCCACAACGGCACCATCTACAACGCCGATTATCTGTTCCGCCGTCTGGGGCTGCCGCGCTACGCCGAGGTGGAAAGCGAGCTGATCTTCCGCCTGGCCGACCGCTTCGCGCCCGAAGGCCCCATCGACCAGGAGGACCTCAAGAAGGCGCTCGCCCTCTGTCGCGGCCAGATGAGCGCCGTGCTGGCCTCACGGCTCGACCCCGGCACCATCACCGTGCTCAAGGGCAACAAGCCGCTCTGCCTGTGTATCCACCGCCAGCACCGGGTGGTGCTCTACGCCTCGGAGGCCGCCTTCATCGATTTTGCCGTGGACAGCGAGAGTGGCTGGCGCGAGCTGGAAGTGCCGCCCATGACCATGCTCACTATCCGCCACGAGGATGTGCGGGCCATCGAGAACAGCGAATTTCGCTTCATCCCCCAGGAGCGCAAAGGGACAATTCCAGAAGGAGTGAATGCATGAACATTGAAGAACCCTCGAAGCTGAACACAAACCCGGAAAACAGTCCCGAGACCATCCTCCGGCTCTTCGTCTACGGCACCCTGAAACGGGGCTACTGGAACCATCAACGCTTCTGCGCCCAGGCCCGCAGCATCGAACCGGCCATGGTCTGGGGCAGGCTCTACCATCTCCACGCCGGGTTCCCGGCCCTCGAGGTGCCGGAGGGTCTGATCCTGTCCCGGGGCACCGCCGATCCACTGGCCGACGCCCGCAGGCAGCAGGAGATCGGCACATCGCGCTTCGGTCGCCCGACCGGAGACTGGGATCTGATCCATGGGGAACTGGTGACCTTCACCGACCCGCAACGCGACCTGCCGCCTATCGACCGGCTGGAAGGATTTCGGCCCGGGGGGCACAGCATGTACCAGCGGGTGATGGTGCCTGCAGCCAGGGGCTCAATCTCCTGTGCTGTATGGACTTACACCATGTATGCGCCTCAGAACGGCGAACGTATCACCAACGACAATCAGGCCGTTTTTTGGAAAAGTCGTCTCTATTCGGCACAAAACGCTTGATTTTGGCAATCCATCAATGTAATTTATAAAGGTTAATTTGCGGTACTGTGTCCGAATTTCGGGTTTCCCGGAGACCTTCGGGCTTTTACCGAAAACATGATGAACGAAGGACGAAGGACGAAGACTATGGATGAGAGATGGCTGACGGTCGATGACATTTGCAAATACCTGAATGTAAGCAACGAGACGGTCTACAAGTGGATCGAACAACGGGCTATGCCCGGTCATCGCGTCGGCCGTCGCTGGATGTTCAAACAAGACGAAGTGGACGAATGGGTCCGCTCCGGCGGTGCGGCTGACAAATCCGATAAGCCGGACACCGAGCAATAAGGAGCGACCATGGCCGAGCCGATTCACGACAAGATAAAACGATCCCTCCAGGCAGCCGAAGGCTTGTATCACCGTCTGGTGTTGCTGGTGGGTGAGACCGGTTCCGGTAAGACCGGCGTTCTTCGGGATATTGCCGAGGAATTCGGCTCATCTGTCGTCAACGTCAATCTTGCGCTTTCAGGCGAACTGCTTGAGCTGACGGCAAAGCAGCGGTCGCTTCGGTTGCCGGGCATCCTCGATCAGATCGCGGACCAGGCTCAAGCACCGGTGGTGATGGATAATCTCGAGATCCTCTTCGACAAGGATCTCCAGCAGGACCCCTTGCGCCTGCTGCAGTCCATTTCGAGAAATCGGGCCGTGGTGGCTTCGTGGAACGGAATCATGAATTCCGGGAGGCTTTTGTACGCCGAAACCGGCCATCCCGAGTACCGCAGCTATGACTCGGTCGATGCGCTGATTGTGGGCATGGATGGCACGGCCACTGTCGATTCGGCAAAAAACAATAGAGAGGCAGGACAAGCATGAAATACGGAGACCTTATCCAATTCGACCCGATTGAGTCGGTCGTTCAGTTGCGTGACGCGGACAAATCGAGCGCCGCACACACCCTCGTGAACACCTATGTCATTTCCGAGGAAATGGCCGAACGGCTCATCCAGCTTGTCATTCCTCAGATGCAGTTCGACCAGCCGGTCGACAACAAGGGCCTGCTGGTCGTCGGTAACTACGGCACCGGTAAGTCGCACTTGATGTCGGTGGTCTCCAGCCTTGCCGCAGACGCCTCCCTGCTGGAAGGGCTGAAAGGCGAAGGTGTCCGCGACGCAGCCTCTCAGATCGCCGGGCGTTTCAAGGTTATCCGTACCGAGATCGGAGCCACCACCATGTCCCTGCGCGACATCCTGGTGGCCGAACTGGAAGAGCATCTCGAAAAACTCGGCGTGGAATATGTCTTCCCCGAGGCGGGCACCATCTCCAGCCACAAACGGGCCTTCGAAGACATGATGGCCAAGTTCGGCGAGGTCTTCCCCGAGCATGGTCTGCTGCTGGTGGTCGATGAGCTGCTCGACTACCTGCGCACCCGCAAGGACCAGGAGCTGATCCTCGACCTCAACTTCCTCCGCGAGGTCGGCGAGGTCTGCAAGGACCTGCGCTTCCGCTTCATGGCCGGTGTCCAGGAAGCCATTTTCGACAGCCCGCGCTTCGCTTTTGTCGCCGACAGCATCCGCCGGGTGAAGGATCGCTTCGAGCAGATCCTTATCGCCCGCAGCGACGTGAAATTCGTCGTGGCCGAGCGCCTGCTCAAGAAGACCACCGAGCAACAGGCCAAGATCCACGACTACCTGATGCCTTTTGCCAAATACTACGGCGGGCTCAATGAGCGCATGGACGAGTTTGTCCGGCTCTTCCCGGTGCATCCCGATTACATCGACACCTTCGAGCGGGTCACCGTGGTGGAAAAGCGCGAGGTGCTCAAGACCCTGTCCATGGGCATGAAAAGCATTCTTGGCAAGGACGTGCCGCAGGACGAACCCGGTCTGATCGCCTTCGACAGCTATTGGGGTACCCTCAAGCAGAACGCTTCGTTCCGCGCCATTCCCGAAATCCGGGCGGTCATCGATTGCAGCCAGGTGCTGGAATCCCGGATCGAAAACGCCATTACCCGCAAGCAATACAAGCCGATGGCGCTACGCCTGATCCATGCTCTGTCCGTCCACCGCCTTACCACTGGCGACATCTATGCCCCCATGGGCGCATCCGCCGAGGAACTGCGCGACCGTCTCTGCCTGTTTGATCCGCTGATCGCCGAGCTGGGTAGCGACGAACCCGACAAGGATCTCCAGACCCATGTGGAAACGGTCCTGCGCGAGATCCACAAGACAGTCAGCGGCCAGTTCATCTCCTTTAATGCTGACAACCGCCAGTTCTATCTCGACCTGAAGAAAACCGACGACTTCGACGCCTTGATCGACAAGCGGGCCGAAAGCCTAGGTCAGGCTCAGCTCGACCGCTTCTATTACGAGGCGCTCAAGCGGGTCATGGAGTGCCAGGACGCCACCTATGTGACCGGCTACAAAATCTGGCAGCACGAACTGGTCTGGCAGGAGCATAAAGCAGCCCGTACTGGCTATCTCTTTTTCGGGGCACCGAACGAGCGCTCTACCGCCGTGCCGCAGCGGGACTTCTACCTGTATTTCGTCCAGCCCAACGACCCACCACGCTTCAAGGACGACAGGGTCAACGACGAGGTCTTCTTCCGCCTAAAAGGCACCGACGAGGAATTCCAGACCGCGCTGAAGAGCTACGCGGCCGCCTTGGATCTTGCTGCCACCTCATCGGGCCACGCCAAGGCCACCTATGAATCGAAGGCCAACGGTTTCCTGAAGAAATTGGTGCAGTGGCTGCAGAAGCACATGAGCGGTGCCTTTGAGGTCACCTATCAGGGCCGAACGAAGACCATGACCGAATGGGCCAAAGGCAAATCCATCCGCGATCTGTCGGGCATCTCGCCCCACGAGACCATCAACTTCCGCGATCTGGTCAACACCATCGCCGGTGTCTGCCTGGCCCCAAACTTCGAAAACCAGGCCCCTGACTACCCGTTCTTCTCGATCCTGATCACCAGCAACAACCGCGCCCAGGCAGCGCAGGATGCCCTGCGAGCCATCGCCGGGCAGAACCGTACCAAGCAGGCAACCGCCGTGTTGGACGCCTTGGAGCTGCTCGACGGCGAGAAGATCGACCCCTACAAGTCGAAGTACACCAAGTTCATTCTCGATACCGTCAAGGCCAAGGGCCACGGCCAGGTGGTCAACCGCAGCGAGATCATTCAGGACGACCACGGGCTGGAATACATGAACCCATGCGGTTCACGTCTGGAACCGGAATGGGTTGCGGTTATCCTGGCTTCGCTGGTCTATTCCGGCGATATTGTACTCGCCATCCCGGGCAAGAAATTCGATGCCACCGGCCTGCAGCAGCTTGCCGCGACTGGCATGGACGAGCTGGTCCGCTTCAAGCACCTGGAGCAGCCCAAGGAATGGAACCTGCCTGCGCTCAAGGCACTGTTCGAGCTGCTCGGCATGACACCGGGTATGGCCCAGCTCGTCACCCAGGGCAAGGACGAGCCGGTGCAGAACCTGCAGCAGGCGGTGGGCAAGATCGTCAAGCGCATCGTCATGACCCAGCAGACCCTGCGCGAGGGGCTCTCCTTCTGGGGCCTGGACCTGCTCGCGGGAACCGACCTGGCCAGCCAGGCCAGCGGGCTGGACGAGGCCAAGGGCTTCTTTGAATCGCTCCAGGCCTATTCCTCGCCGGGTAAGCTGAAAAACTTCCGCTACAGCGCTCCCGAAGTGCTGGCCCACGAAAAGGCCGTGAAGGCCCTGGATGAGCTGGACGCCCTGCGCGAGTTCATCATGGACCACAGCCCGACGGCGTCCTGGCTCTCCACCGCCGAGGCGGTGCTGCCCGCCGAGCATGACTGGGTGGATCGCATGAAGACCACCCGGCAGGACGTGCTGGATGCCCTCAAGCAGGCCGACCTGACCGAGCTGGCCAGCCAGTCCCAGAGTATCGGGGCCAAGCTGCAAAAGCTGAAGAAGGATTACACCGTCGCCTACATCGGCCTGCATACCAAGGCGCGGCTGGGCGTGAACGACGACAAGCGCAAGGCAGGACTGCTCAACGATCAACGCCTGCAAACCCTGCTCAAGCTGGCTGGTATAGACCTGATGCCCCGGCAGCAGCTCACCGATTACCAGAACCGCCTGGCCGGACTGAAGAGCTGCTTTGCCCTGACCGAGCAAAACCTCGACGCCTCGCCCATCTGCCCGCATTGCGGGTTCCGAGGAAGGAATAATGAATAATTTATTTTTTCTTTTGTTTTCATATTGATATATTTTTAAAACGCTCATTTTTTCCCCTTTTTTTCCCTTTTTTATGACTCTTATGAGGATAGTCTTTATAACCCAATAAATAAAACATATAAAGCTAATATTTTTATGTAGTACATGTTGAATAAGTGGTACATACCTGTATTTAAACAAGTATTTCTTTAGATTATAGTAGTACTTTATGTGGTAATAATATTATTTATGTAGTACATATATATTTTTATAAAGTCATAGATAGAAGTACTGTTGATTACCTAAATAGTTAGATAAAAACAGGATCTTCATGTGTTCAAACTTGCTTTTTTGATGATTTAGAGTTGTGTCTTTTTAAGACTCGAATTTGGCGCTTTGTAGATTTCTTTTTGACTTTTTTTGACGTTAGGTAAAAACTCTGTGAATTCAAAATAGGCGTTTAAATTTGAAGTAGAAAAGGTTAGTCAGATTGTGTTAGGTAGAGGTATTCGATTTTAAAAATCCAGATTTGCTGACACTCAAAGCAAAACAAAAGTCAAGAAAATGGATCTTCTTATTAGGAGGAAGAATGAATACACTCATTTTTAATGATAAAAAATATGTTTTAGTGGAAGAAGAAGATTATCGTGCAATGATTGATATTGTAGAGGGGCACACAGACACTGCATTAGCACGCGGTTTAACAGAACGTTTGAATGATGAAGAACGTATTCCCGCCTCGGTGATTAATCGTCTGTATTTAGATAATGAACCGCCTCTGCGCGTATGGCGTGAATATCGTGGTTTTACTGGGCGAAAATTGGCTGAAGCAGTGGGTATATCTTCTGCTTATCTTTCCGATATCGAGAATGGTAAAAAAAATGGTTCTGTCGCTGTTATCAAACGCATCGCTGATGTTTTATGCGTTGATGTCGATGACATTATCTAGTCTTGTTTGTCGTCAAGCTACTCGTGTGGCGGTGAATTCGTAAAAAATGGTTTTTCATGTATTAATTCAACTCCTTTCAAATTTAATAAATTGAATCAAAAGGTAAGTAGAATGCGGATTATTAATATTCATGAGGCGAAAATTCATCTTTTTCGCTTAATCGAAGCAGCTGCTCGAGGAGACGCATTTATTATTGCTAAAGCAGGTAAGCCATTAGTTCAAGTAATTCCTTATGAAGTGAAACAAATACAGCGGATTGGTTTCATGCCACATATTCATGTGCCTGATAATTTTGATGAGATATTTACAGATGAAATCAGTAACTTATTTTTAGGTTCAGAATGAAATTCTTGTTGGATACATATGTTCTTTTAGAGGCGGCAGGCAATAGTTCAAAATAAAGAAATTAGATTTCGTGGTTTTTAACTTATCGTGCGTAATTCTCCACCTATAATCTCTGATTTAGGTGGAGATGTAAGCGACTTTCGCCCTAATCAGGGCGTTCTTGTTTTTCGATATATTGTCTGATGGTATCAATCGTAGCACCCCCTGTCGTTAGCAAACAATACGCCCTAGTCCAAAGTACAGGCTTCCAGTAAAACTCTGCCAAATGCTTTGCAAACTCTTTTCTCATCAAACGGCTAGTCACCGTTTTTAGATTATTGATAAATTTACTTGGCATAATATTAGGGTACATATCAAGCAGTAAATGCACATGGTCGCCTTATCCGTTGAACTCTAACAGCTCAACTTCCCATTTTTGGCAAAGGTCGGTTACGATTTCTTTTAGCCTATCGAGCATAATTGAGGTAAAGCATTTTCTGCGGTATTTTGTGACTAACACTTAACAAGCCATGCTCAAAGCCTACAAATACAGAATTTACCCAAACAGCGAACAAGCCTTGCTAATTGAAAAGCATTTTGGCTGTAGTCGGTTTGTGTTCAACTGGGCGTTGGCATTGCAAAAACGCTACTATGCCATGTTTGGCAAGTCGCTATCTCGTGCCCAAATCCAAAGTCAGTTAGTTAAGAAAAAGAAAACAGGCAAGTTTGCATGGCTAAACGAAGTCAATAGCCAATCGTTACTTAATGCCTTGCTAAATGTCTATACCGCCTTTACCAATTTCTTCAAAGGTCGTGCCAAGTTTCCACGGTTCAAATCTAAAAAAATCCTAGGGCGTAGTTACCAATGCCCCCAACATTGTACTGTAAACTTTGAACAAGGCATTATCAATCTACCCAAAATCAAAAGCATTAAAACCGTATTTAGCCGTGAATTTGTTGGCAATATCAAAACGGTTACGATTAGCAAAACCGCTACAGGCAAATACTATGCAAGCGTATTGATTGAAAACTCCGATATATTGCCAACACCAACCACCGTTGAGCCAAATTTGACTGTGGGTATTGATTTAGGTATCAATCACTTACTCAATCTATCAGACGGTAGCAAGTTTGATAATCCAAAGTATTTAGCCAACGCCAGTAAACGACTGGCGGTACAGCAAAAAATCTTTGCTCGCAAACAAAAACAAAGTAAAAACTATCAAAAACAAAAATTAGCCGTTGCTCGTATTCACGAAAAAGTACGACAGCAACGCCTAGACTTACACCACAAAATCACGCATAACCTTATCTGTGAAAACCAAGCGACAAGCTATGCACTTGAAGATTTAGCGGTGAAAAACATGGTAAAAAATCGAAAACTTGCCAAAGCAATTAATGATGTAGGTTGGGGGCAATTTGTTACCTTACTTACTTACAAAGCAACTTGGTATGGTAAAAACATTCTAAAAGTAAATCGGTTCTTTGCCAGTAGTAAAATTTGTTCGCATTGTCATTACAAGCTAGATAATTTGCCATTATCTGTGAGAAATTGGACGTGTCCTAGCTGTCAAACACACCATGACCGTGATACCAATGCTGCAAGCAATATACGTCAACAGGCGTTAGCTGATGTAGCAGGGCTTGCTACTGTGTAAAGAGTTCCCCCATGCCGATACTATTCAGCGATAGTGGCATGGCAAAAGGTAGTAACTTAGGTTGCTATGGGTCGCAAAGATTCCCCCACCATAACCGCTAGGTTTGGTGGTGGGAGTATGTCAATTAGCTATTTGAATATAAACCACCGTTTTTTGCTTTCATCTTTAGCTGCATTTTTCCTTAATTCTTCCAGATGTACGGCTACAATCTCTGCACTAGTCTTTGCGACATCTGACAAAATAGCTTGCTTTTGCTCTGCAAGTTGTCTGTTGAATGTTTCCATTGATCTGATCATCGTATCAATATCAAGCGTTAATGAGTTTATATTTTGCGATAATTTAGAAGTTTCTTCTTGTAAAGAATTAACGACTAAATAGATATCTGATAGCATTACAGATACATCTGATTTTTGGTATTCAGTCATAGCCTTCCGTCCATGATATTAGTAAATATTTTGCTGTAACATTCTGTTAATGCATTTATTTTTTTCTGTCTAATAAATTTGGCGGCATATTCTCTTGCCAGCTCGTTGTCACCGTTTCTTTTAGCTTCATTCATGAGTTCGCGGTAGTCTTCATTACTAATTAATTCAGATAATTGATGACCACGACTATATAAATCATGACGAAATATTGAGTTTTCATAATTTACTTTAACATCGAGTTTCTTTAATGAAGAAGCTAAATCAGAAAAAGTTTCTTCGATGTTCATATTATCATCAACTTGATTGAAAATAATTTCGATATTTTGCGATGCACCTAGTGCAAAGATATCTTTCACCGTTTTTAATGTATCGACTTGTTGTTTTTTTTCTGCTGTGACCGGAATGATAAATAAATCAATAGAAGAAATAAATTCAGATTCTTTTTCACTATTCTTTAAATAACTCTCTAGATTTGATGATCCGATATCTAAAATCAAATTATCAGTTACTAATAATTCAGTATATATTTTATCTCCATCATCTCCTCTAATAACAACTTTTTCTTTACCATCACTATTAATAGATTCTATTGTTACCAATTCGTGGTCTTGCAAATAAAAATGTAACAAATCTCTTGCTAGAGTTGTTTTCCCTACATTACCTGAATAATTTAAAACTGCTATTTTCATATTAATTCTCCATTATTTTATTTAATCCAAAATTTTTTTAACATCTTCTTTAATGAATCTATCTAAATATGCTCTTCGTTCGTTTGGGTTCATTTTTTTCCAATTAATTGGTAATCCATCTGGTAATTCATTTTTAGGGTATTTCACCTTATCTTTTATGTTAATTTCTTTATTAATATTTGCATCATTAATCATTTTTTTTATTCTTATATCGCTAGCTTTTAATTCGTCTTCAGAAATTGGATTTTTCAGAAGATATCGATATAAACATTTGCGATTAATAGATAGATAATTAGCGATTTTTATTTTCGTGATGCCAATATTTAGCATGTCAATAATAAATTCTCTTTCTCCAATTAATATCCCATCATCTTTTATGTTAATTTTTTTATTAATATTTGTATCATTAATCATTTTTTTTATTCTTATATCGCTAGCTTTTAATTCATCTTCAGAAATTGGATTTCTCAGAAGATATCGATATAAATATTTGCGATTAATAGATAGATAATTAGCGATTTTTATTTTCGTCATACCAACATTTAGCATGTCAATAATAATTTCTCTTTCAATCATATGAATATCACAACCTTTCTTTCTTCTTTCAGGACATGATGTCCCGTTTTCGGGTCGTTATGTCCCGTTATTAGGACATTGTGTCCCGTTTTCGGGTCGTTATGTCCCGTTATTAGGACATTGTGTCCCTTTTTCGGGTCATCGTGTCCCGTTTTCGGGTCGTTATGTCCCGTTTTCGGGTCGTTATGTCCCGTTATTAGGACATTGTGTCCCGTTATTAGGACGTTGTGTCCCTTTTTCGGGTCATCGTGTCCCGTTTTCGGGTCGTTATGTCCCGTTTTCGGGTCGTTATGTCCCGTTATTAGGACATTGTGTCCCGTTATTAGGACGTTGTGTCCCTTTTTCGGGTCGTTATGTCCCGTTATTAGGACATTGTGTCCCGTTTTCGGGTCGTTATGTCCCGTTATTAGGACATTGTGTCCCTTTTTCGGGTCGTTATGTCCCGTTTTCGGGTCGTTATGTCCCGTTTTCGGGTCGTTATGTCCCGTTATTAGGACATTGTGTCCCGTTATTAGGACGTTGTGTCCCTTTTTCGGGTCGTTATGTCCCGTTATTAGGACATTGTGTCCC
>NZ_LGVW01000009.1 GCF_001263335.1 Dichelobacter nodosus | reverse complement strand
CAAAAACGCGCCCAATGATTACCAATTGTTGGAAGATTTGGTCAAACTCTACGGCGACCGCGACCCCGAAGGGTTTAACGATTGGTTCGGGGAAGCGCTCGAAATCGCCTGCGCGCACGGTTATCACGACGCCGACCTACCGCAAAACAGTCTCAAAGCCCGCTCTCCTCGTAACTTCTTGATAATAAACGAAGAAGTCATCTCGCACAACCACTTCCCGCAAACCCGACCAGAGAAACGATTTTCTCCCCTGATTTCCCGGCACCGGACGAGGGTGACGGGTTTGCAGTAAAACCGGATACCTGGCGCTGAACCGCAACAACTTCGAATCCGGTTTTCGGACGCCGGTTCGGTTCCCAAAACGGGAATCGAATTGCCGCCCGGAATCGAATTGCCGCCCGGATCGGCTTACTGCAGCCCATATTTTTTCTTGAAATCTTCAATCCAGTCTTCGTGTCCGCCCGATTCTTGTATCGCCTCAACAACCATTTGAATGGTCAATCGGCCAACTCGATGCCGTAGGTTCTGCGGGATCGCCTCATATAGAAACGACCACGACCCGCCGTGCGCCATCCCATCATCCGTTGACCTCAAAAAAGCCGGGTTTCTTGCATCGTGCAGCAATATGAAGGTCCCTTGCTTGGCAAAGGCAAACATCGCCTCACGGAAAAATTGGTAGTAGTTTGCAAACGGACATATGGCCCCATTAACAAGAGTCGCCTCCAAAAAGCCAAGCCCATCCAAGCGCTGCCAATATTTCCTGCCGAGATGGTGCAAGTAACATTCGCCAAGCCTGTCTGGATACGGATTCCGCCCCTCGCAATCACCACCGGCAAAAACAGAGCAGCCACCAAATTCTCGTTCCACCAGCTTTGCTTCGATAAAGAGGCTGTTACATGTGCCTGACAGAATAATGTCGATAGACGTCGGTTGGCCGTTGTCCTCGTTAAAGACTGAACGGTCGTCGTGCTCAAAAACCGCCGCGACGTCCCCACCTGGCCAATCGATACCGAGCCTTTCAATCGCAATCTTCAATGGGCCGAGATCGTTGCGCACAATCAGGGGGCCAATAAGATTGAAGGCCATCGCCTGGCTGCTTAGCCCGTGATGCAGGTATTTGTGCAGAGGAAACGAATCCTCGCCGAGATGTCTCTCCTGTTCTTGGCGGATGTAATCCGCGACATCTTCACAGATGAGATTCATGGGCCACAGATCATGACGGGCGAGACAGTACCCCATCCTATGATGGGTTTCGCATCCTCGCTCGCTGAACCATTGTTCCGCAGCCTTACGCAGAGATGCCTCGAAACTCTTGTATCGTGTGTAAGGCCAAGTTCTGGCCAGTTGCCGACTGTTGATGTTTGCGGAGATGTTCCCAGCGAGAAGCTGAAACAACTCGCGAATATGCTCCTTTTTCTGATCATCAGCCAGGAAGAAAGCCAGCGTCCCTTCGGCCAGGCGGGTCACATCAGCTTCCGAAAGACCATCCTCCGATTCATCCCAATGGGATAACAGGAAGCTCTCGACGGCACAGATGAGGCTGATTCTCCAGGCGACTTGCCGCTCGACACCGTCTCGTGAGAAATTTTTGTCTCCATGTTGTGCGGCTATCCCGGCAGCCAATTTGGCAACTTCAGCAGGATCGTCGATATAGGCCTTGGCAAAATCCAGAGCCTCCATGGTGATGGTGTATTTCTCGTCATCGCTCTTGATGGGGTCGAAGATCGATAGAAGATTGCTGATGCATGGCTCAGAATTGCGCGGCTCCAGAAGTTCTTTCACCTGATCCCAGCGCCATTTATCGTTACGCGCCTTTCGCTTGTCATAGATCACCGGATCGGCAAACAGGATGCTGCCTTCGGTATGCATCCCGGCTCGACCCGCTCGGCCAATGAGGTTGTGGAAATCGCGAACCTTGATGCGCTCCATGCCCTGGTAGACACTGGTCACGATGAGGTATCGAATCGGAAGATTTACGCCCTGCGCCAAGGTAGAGGTGCAAACAACGAATCGCACAAGGTCGTCACGCATGGCATGCTCCACCACCAGCCGGATACCATGCGGAGTATTGCCATGATGGGAGAAAATGCCATGTGCCGCGCTCTGGGACGCCGGAGCGTCAGCACCGAGATTCTCGACGTGCAGATGGGTCAGCCGCTCAACTTCCTGGGCGTCAGAAAAATCTGATGGTAAGACCACGGGTGCGCCTCGCTCGATAATATCAACGGCCTTTTCGCAGACGCTGGCCGCTGTTGACTTCCTTCCGCAGAAAAGAGCGATACTGCCATTCGGGACCAATTTCAGACCAAGGTAAAGTGCGATAGCCTGCCCATCGGTCTTTTCAGGAAAAAAACGGTCCGTTCTTTCCCGCTTCTTCCTCCCAAGATTGAATCTTTCAATCACCCTCGGAACGAAAAACTCACCTTGTTCAGCATCACGGCTGTCGACGTACTCGATTCTTCCCAACTGATCGAGCCAGCTCGCGAATCCGACCGACCTGAAAGTCGGAATCAGGGTTGTGCCTTCGACGACATTGGGCTCCCCGTTGAGCCATTCTCCAACAGCCTCGGCGTTGCTGATGACCGCTGAGATCAGCACCTTCTGAGTTCCTGCGGGAATCATGGAGCGCAGCGACGTCAGGAGCAGCTCGTATGTGATGCCTCGGGTGCCGCTGTCGAACTGGTGGCCTTCATCAAAAACCAGCAGGCCAATGTGGGCAGCTAGTTCCGGAGCGTGCCGAAGGACGTAGAGCAGCTTCTCGGGGGTTACGACCAGAATTTGTTGGTGCCCCAGGAGTTCGGCAATCTCGAAGTCGGTCTGTAGGGCATCGGACAATTCATCCACCTTGGTGGGTTCGTTGTGGAATGCCTCGACAAGGCTGTTCTTGATCTCATGGCACAGCGTCCTGAGCGGGGCGATGATGATGGCCAGTGACACGCGCTCGGCCAGAAACGCGCTTCGAAGAATCAGTTCAGTTGCCTTCGTTTTGCCAGCGCTGGTGGGCATTTGAACGATGGCAGACTCGCCTTTAAGAACATCCGCCTTGCCCAAAAGGTGTTGGGCAGGCCACAGTTCCTTGATGAACGAATCCTTTTGCAGCGCGTGGAGCCATTTGTCGCGGGGCAGCCAGGAGTATGACGGCAAAGCCTTCCAGGCAGAATTTTCGAGCTTTTTCCTCAGAACCGCCGCGATCACATCGCCAAACAGAAGCTGCCTTGGTGTGCCGAATTCATAGACGGCGTCCCTCAGTTTCGTGGCGAGATCGAGAAGATTTTCTTCGCCATTTCCATCCTCGAAAAACTGGAGAATCCATTTTGAAATCCCGTCGATGAATCCACCGAATGGTCCCTCCGTTTCATCAAAATAGGTTCGCAGATCAGCCTGCAACAACCAGAGCAACAGCTCTTCCAAAGCATCGCCATCCAGATCCGGACAGTCACCATCGATGCGCTTCGCCAATACCGAAGCGCTCCCAGGCAGATCGCACAGGTAATAGGAGGCGGAGCCCAGAAGCACGAGGTAGGGATCAAGTGTCTCGTTCAGCTTTGACTGGAGGTATGAGTCGAAAAAGCGGGCGGAAAATAGCAGATTGGTTTTCAGCTCTGCGAGAGAATCGGGATCTGGCTCCTCCCGGTTGATGGCGGCGGCGAGGTCACCAAGCAGGCCTATCGAGAGGGTGAAGAGCTTTGCCGGATCTTGGGTGATTTTGATGTGGTGCTCTTCCGGAACACCGTACTCGAGCATCTTGGCCTTTGACCGAGTGACGCCCAGCAGGAGTTGGGACTTCTTTTCAGGCCTCATCCGCAGCCCTCCTATAGAGCTCGTGGACAAGGTCCATCATGCCGGGTCCCTTAATAACCAAGAGGACAAGGCTATCGCCATTAGGATGAGGAAAGACCTCCTTGGATTTCGCTGACTTGGGAATTTTTTGGCAGTCTGCCGAAGCCAATTCATCGGCGTCGAAACACTCATCAGAAATGATAGCCGCAGCGCCGTAGGTTTCCTTATAAGGCATATCTACGGGGCTTTGGAATCTCTCGATCCTTTGAGCCTGTTCAATTTCCTTTTTTTCAAAGAGCTTTTGTTTGATGAAGTTCAGCGATTCATCGATTCGAATATGATCTTTGGCAGAATCGTTGATGGCATCCTGCAGGCGGTTGATCTTCGAGGCGGAGAACTTTGTCTTGGATTCAAAGACAAACAACACGTCCTTGGTGGAGGCGTCGCCGTCTTTTTTATGAAATCGAAATCCAATGACATCGCTGCCCTTGGGCGATTCATCTCGAACAACCTTCGATGACCACCGTACTCTAGGCACCCAGTAACCGAGAAGCCATTG
Source organism: Dichelobacter nodosus (assembly GCF_001263335.1). Taxonomy (GTDB): domain Bacteria; phylum Pseudomonadota; class Gammaproteobacteria; order Cardiobacteriales; family Cardiobacteriaceae; genus Dichelobacter; species Dichelobacter nodosus. The sequence continues at coordinate 17,671 of NZ_LGVW01000009.1, read as the reverse complement.
CAGGTAATCGGAAACCAGGATTTCCCCAAAATCTCCCGCTCGGATTCCTGGACCGAGTTTGGATGTTTTGCACGGGAACTTGATATTGTCCAGATAATCCGGTCGCGGGCGTTTGCCCCGCAGGAAATCGATTTCAGCATCCAGGCAATAATGATTTCGGAAGTGTTTCGCCCATGCGGAGAGCACTGCCTCGTCTTTCTCATGACGGAACTCCCAGACTTCGACCTCCTTGCCGTCGGCAGTCTTCAGTCGTTCGCCGGTGTCGATGAGCCATTTAGTGTGTTCCGAAGTCCAAGGCATTCACGTCCCATCCCTGATTTAGTTGCCCTTCAATTTCAACAGCTCATCGTCCAGTCCATAGCGAACCACGTCGATCCGGTCGCTGCGCTGGGAAACAAAATCTCCTGTCATCACAGGGAGCTGGAATGGGAAGAATGCCGGGTTGTTCAGTAGCAGCCCCAAAGCACCCTTGGCCTCCGGGGTGGCCAGGAGTGCGGACTCGAACATCAGGATGGCCAGGTTTGGCTCGGCAATGCTCACAGGCGCGGCTTTCTCATAGCAGCCTTTAGCCTCGGAATCTTTCAGGGCTCCCCAAGCGACAAAGGAGCGGATGACAAATCTCGCATAGCGGCTCACGGTCTGCCGGTCGCCATACTGTTCCTTCAGGCGATTGATGATCTGCGTCTGGGTCACCTGGTCCTGCAAGGCCAGCAGACGGCCGGTCTGCCGGGCCACATTGAACCAGAAGGGATAGACCGCCGAGATCATCCCCCAGTGGACCGCCAGGGCCATGGACGGGTTTTCCCTCAGAAACGCCAGCGAGGCATCCCGGAATGGAATCAACTCGGGGTCAGGAGAGACCCAGATCTTCATCAGATTGTTGACGACAAAGGTCCGGGTCTGATCGCTTCGTTCGCCTTCGGAGCCGTTGCCTTTTCGATCCGCGAGGAACTCATGCAGCTCCTGGCGGATGGTTTTGGCGTCGAGTCCCGCCAGCAGCAGATTGGCTGCTTTCTGCATCCACTCGAAACGAATCGCCTGCTTGATGCCAATGGCTTCGTGTCTTTTGCCCATCACCGTGTCCTCCTTTCAAACTTCACAAGGGGCACGATAACTTCTTCGATGGCTACACCGCCGTGACCTACGATGGAATCTCCCGGGTTCACGAATGCGTCGCGGCCACCGGCCACCAGGGGGAAATAATCTGCTGGCAATCCGACCGGCTGCCACTCGTGGGCAAACGGGAAGGCCCCAGCCACCTGAGCGCGGAGTTCCGGCGTGGGATAGACACGAACACGCTCGCCGCGAGTCTCGGCAATCACACCTTCAGATGGGCGTCCTTTGCCTTCGCATTGAATATTGCCGTGATCGGCTGTCAGCCAAACCTCATAGCCGTAATCCAGCAGTTGGCCGACCATCGCGGAAAGAAATCCTGCATGGCACCACTGCTTGATCTGGTTGTGCATCCCGGCCGAACCGAGTTGCATGCCGTGCATGATCTTGTCCACTTTATCCACGACCAGCCCCACCACCTTGGTCTTCCCGGGGTGGATTGCGGAGTCGAGGACGCCCGCAGCATCGCCGTCGCCAAGACCTCGCTGGTAAGCGACATCCAGCCGGGACAGACCATGGCCTTCCCAGAACTGCTTCCAGAGTTTCTCTTCGCTGTTGGTCGAGTTGATGGATGAGGGAAAATAGAGTGGCGGCTTGCCCGAGAAGATCGATTGCCGCGATACCGAGGTCAGCGTCGGAATCCAGGCGAAGGTCGCGGATTCGCGCATGACCAGATTGGCGTCCTGCTTTTGCAGAAGCTGGCGAATGGTTACCCACTGATCCAAGGCCAGGCCGTCAACCACAATCAACGCCGCACGGCTGCTACCGGAGTCCTCGATATCCCGAGCCAGGCGGCGCGGCACATGGTGGAGCATGGCAGGATTGGTCGGCGGCAAGTTGATCAGACTGGAGTAGTGGTCGGCCAGCCAAGCGGCAAAGATCGTGTTCAGTGCATCGCCGATTTCCCTGAGCCGGGTCTGATACTCGGTGCTGTTGCCACAATGAACCAGCGAAGAAAGTTCGGCCCATTTCAATGCAAAGGCGGTCCAGTTCGAGTTCGAGTAACGCGCTTCCGCAGTGGGCAGTTCCTTCTCGATAAGGCCAAACAAGCGAGAGATCCGTAGCTCGTCATCGTCCACGCCGGACGTGGTGATGCCGCTTCTAACCCAGGACCCGGCATCCACTTCAATGCCTTTGGCCTCGACAGGGGTGAGTTTCCCCTCCAGGAACAGGTTGTCGATGTAGACCTTGATGTCCTGATGGTCGAACGGAAGGCGATCAGGGCCGGGATACTTGAGGCCGTATTCCGGCGAATCCTCCCGTACCTGATGAGCGCTGCCGAGCCTGGAAAGAAATAGCGGCCAGCGTTCCTGCAAAAAGGCGAAGAACGCCTCATCGTCCGGAACGATTTCAGAGAGCGGCCAAGCCTTCAATCCATCATGCCCTTTGAGAACCTGGATAAGCTGCTCAGCCAGCATCTGCGGGATCTGTAGCTTCCCATAGTGCAGGCGCAGCAATGCGCGAAGCAGCTCCACCTCGCCCCCAATTAGTTCCGCCGCAATGCCGAACACATGACGCAGAATAAAATCCTTGGTGGCGTTGTCGCCCATGCGATCCGACGGCGACTTGCGCTGGGCCTCAAAAAGCGAATCCAGCAAGCTCCTGTCGAGCTTTTCAATGACCGGATAGCTCAGGTTGGGAAAGAGATCCCCCAAGTTGAATGAAAGCTTGCGGCCCGCCTGGAGTAGGTCGTAAGGCAAGGATTCCAGCTCCGCATCCTGCAAGCGGAGGACTACCACCAGATCGGTGTGCTCACCCCGGTCCCAGATCGAAAGGTACTTTGACTCATAGGCGTATCTGAATTCGACCGGATCACTGAACTCGATCAGGTCGAACCCGCGCCCGCGAAGCTCCAATGCCAGCTTCTCCTCGGTCAGCAGACAATCCGGGTCCGCGACCAGGGTCAGCTTGCTGACGTTGGGCACAAAGTCGTTCAGGATGGCGTCTCGCCAACTACTCATTGAGCGCCTCCCTTGATGATCCGCAGCATCAGCAGCGACCGGATTTCCGGTACGATCTGCCGCGCTGATTGCAGTTCATGCCGCCACTCATTTTCCTCAGCAGCGCAGCGGGCCAGACGGTACTGGCGCACTTCGGGCAGCCCAACTCGTTCGATGGCCTTGCGCCGAGAGGTGAAGGCGACCATGCCGCGTTCCTCTTCCCTGTTCACCGAGGCGAGGTGCGCCTGCTGCAGGGCATCGAATAGCTCCTGTCCGGCCTGTTCGGCAGCAATCTGCAAACGCTCATGGGCGGTGATAGAGTCATCCTGCCCGAGGGTGGCTTGCACCTCGGCTTCCGCTGTCTGCAGCGCATCCCAGATATGCCGGGCCGTGGGCAGAAACAGTTTGCCTTCTTCGCTCAAAAACACGCTGACATAGCCACGCCGCACCATGGGGATGCGCAGGAGTTGTGTCTTCTGGTGCATTCCGGCCTGAAGGCGGATCTCAAAGAGCCCCCAGAGTCCGGAGATGCTGGCTGGCAGCCCGCTTACGGTTACGCACGGCAATGGCTGACCTGCCGCGACCTGGGGCAGGTTCAGAGCAAGACCACGGATACGGCTGTTTTCGAGATTGAGCAGGGTTGCGTCGGTTAGACGATCCGCTTCCCGAGCGCTGAATACGGCTTTGCGGTGTTCCTGGCCATCCGGCCAATTCAGATCCCACCATGAGCGCTTGCGACTGGCTGCGCCGCCGTGTGAATTGAGGTAGCCCACCGTCATCCGTTCCACCCAGTGGGGCAGCGGATGCGAGCGCAGACGCTCAGCGGTTTGCACATCCGGCTCTTCGGATATGCCGTAGATGGCGGAGGACTCGCGCACCTGCTGAATCTCATCCCGAATCCTGGCCACCGTGTGATCGACGGAGGTTTCGATGCCGTCAGGATTAAGGATGGCCGAGGCGAACACATCCTCGAACAACTCACCGGCCTGGGCCGAGTCGAGCACGTCGCCGGTCTTGTCGATGCCGAACTCGTCGAAGATCACCGAGAGCTTCTGCTCCAGAACTTCGCGCACGCGGAACTCGACTGAATCCTCAAATACGAAATTGATCGCCTGTACGGTTTTTGGCTGGCCGATACGGTCCACGCGACCGATACGTTGCTCCAGCCGCATCGGGTTCCAAGGGATGTCGTAGTTGATGATGACGTGGGCGAACTGCAGGTTCAGACCCTCACCGCCCGCATCGGTGGAGACCAATACGCGGTGCGATTTGCGGAAGGCATCCTGGGCTGCCCCACGTTCCTCCATGGCCATGGAGCCGTTCAGGGTGACCACCGAGATTCCCCGGGCTTCCAGAAACTCCTTCAGCATCTGCTGGGTCGGCACGAACTCGGTGAAGATCAGCACCTTCAGATCCGGTTCGTTTTCCTCGGCTTGCAGCTTGTAGATCCACTCGATCAGAGCCTCGGCCTTGGCATCCGGTCCAGCCTGTTCACAACGGACCGCCGCATCGAGCAGGGTCTCAACATGGCTTCCTTCGCTCTGCAGAGCCGACACATGGGATTTCAGCAGCTCATCGAGCAGCTCCTGGCCGTCCATGTCATATAGCTCGGCTATTTCATCGTCTGGGCTTTCCAATCCGTCCGCGCCGTTTTCCAGTTCCGCCAGGCGCAGGCTGGCTTGTTGCTCACCATCCTTGAGTGCCGCAAGCCGACGCTCCAGCGTGGTGCGGATCGCCCGGGTGCTGGAGACAACCAGGCGCTGCATCAAAATCATCAGAAAGCCGATGTGGCGCTTCTTCTCGCGCAGGGCCTGGTTGTAGCCCTCGCGCACATAGTCGGTCACCGCCTCGTAGAGAAGCTGCTGCAGTTGGTGACGGCTCTCCCAGGCCACCGGGGCCATCTGCGTCCGCCGGGGTTTGAAGAGCGGCTTGCCGTCGGCATCGATGGCCTTGCGCTTCTCGGTACGGATGACATACGAGGCCACCCGCTCGCGGGAGACGCTGTCCATATCCGGAAAGGCGTCGTCATCCAGCAGGTTCATCAGGCGATGGAAGGCGTCGGTCTTCCCCTGGTGGGGAGTCGCCGAAAGGAGCAGCACATAGGGCGCGGCTTCCGCCAGCCCCTTGCCGAGTTTGTAGCGGGCGACCTGATCGGTGCTGCCACCAAGGCGGTGCGCTTCGTCCACGATGACCAGATCCCAACCGGCGGTAATCAGATCCTCGAACCGGCTGCGGTTGTATTCGGCGACGCGCTCGGCGGTCCAGCCGCGCCGCTTGTCCATGGGTTTGACCGAATCCAGGGAGACGATGACCTGATCAAACATCGACCAGGCTGAGCTCCGGTGATCCGCCCCTGGAGCTAGGCGTTGCAATGTGCCGATGTCGTCGCCCAGCACGAGCTGGAACTGCTCGTTGAAGTGGGTCTGCATTTCCGCCACCCACTGGGTAGCGATTCCCTTCGGCGAAACGACCAATGTCCGACGCACCAGTCCGCGCAGTTTGAGCTCGCGCATGACCAGCCCGGCCTCGATGGTCTTGCCGAGACCCACCTCGTCGGCCAGCAGGTAGCGCACGCGGTCACCGGAGATGGCCCGAGACAAGGCGTGGATCTGGTGCGGCAGCGGAATGACGTTGGACTCCATGGGAGCCAGCAGCACATAACCCTCGGTGGCGCTGGTGGAACCTTCGAGCACCTCGGCTACCTTGGCTGCGGCGGCCACATAGGCAATGCGTCCAGCCTCGATCTCCGGCTGCAGGTCGGCATTCAGCGGCCGCAAAGCGGAGCGGGGCACACGCACCACCGCGTCCTGGTTCGGCAACCAGACACGGCACACCGTTTGCCCCCACAAGGTCTGTTCTTCGATGACCTTGCAGGCGCTGTTATGAACGGTGCTGTATTGCCAAAGCGACTCCATCCGCTAATTACCCTCTACTTTGATCTGTTGCCTGTTGAATTTTGAATGCAACGCAACCGACCTTAGCCATTTCCAGCCGAACTTCAGGGCTTGAGAGGTCATGCGTCTTCCTCCTCGGCCGAAAGCGATGCTACTTTCGCTTCGAGGCTCGTCACCAATGGCGCAGCCCATGGGTAAACCTTCAAGGAATCGACAGTGTTTTCAAAATCATCCCGGTCCACCCGATCTTTTGGGATACCTGCGTCAACTGACGCAGAAATCTCCGCTATCAGTTGATCCTGTAGTTCCTGTTGCAGATGATCGATAGCAGACAGGACTCGACCCAAATGCCGATCCTTAAATCGGATTAGGTTGTCCTCGTTGGTGAACGATTCCATGGCGATCCCGCGAACAACATGAAACGGCCAGGATGTGCCATCTTGGGAAAGCTTCTCGAGAAATTCATTGGCCGACCCAGCCGTACCTTCACCTGCCTGAAGCAAATTTCGACCTAAATTCACCTGCTGATTCTCATCGAGTTCAGCAGCTTGGTCTGGTCCATTAGAAACGATCAGGTCGATAGCCGGATTCTGCACATACCAGTCGTGGAATTTCATCGCATCGATCAGTTTCCCGTAGCAAGTCTTTGTGCTAAGTCCTGCGGACCTAATCGCGCTCGATGGCATTTCCGAGACGTGTTCAACAAACCGTTCCTGCTGTCGCATGGTCAACGCGCCATTGATACTGAGTCGTTCAAGGTGAGTAAGAACACTGGCACGCGTGGCGGATTCGGCGATAATCAAACCAACCAACGAGTCCTGTGCTCGCTTTCCTATCTCTTTGAATATGTCAGCGATACTGCATACCCGCATCAGTATTTTCGGAAATCTACTGGACCTGTCATGCCAATCATCGTGAGAGAAAACATCGATACCTACTTCGGTTAACATGGTGCGAGAGAACCAAGTCCCTCGGCGAAAGAAGATTGCCATGGATGAATCGTCGGAAAATTTTTCCAGCTCCTCCCAATAATTATCGAGCAGCCAACCATGTATGCTTTCGTCAAGCCGTGGAAGAATATCCTTAGTGAACGCCACCACAGCGGTTTGCTGATCATCGAGAAAATTTGGTTCTTCCAGGAGGCTTTTGAGTAGTTGCTTGCCAAAGCCATGTCGCAGCTTGACAGGCTTAGACAGGACATGCTCAACAACCACGGCCGCAGCGTGTGAGACCTGCTCCTGTGATGGAGCTTCCTCGTAAGGGTGGCCATATAGACAACGCATTTCATAGATGTGATTGAGAACGGTATGGCCAGAATCAGAAACGAAGCCGTACTCGTGAGCTTTCATCAACACGAATTTATCTACGGCTTTATGCTCTTTTTCCTTGGTTTCGATCTCACCAACGATCTTACCCGCAGCACCATCCCGTTTTTGTGCTTCACGGAATCGCCGTTTCAACGATTCCGCACAGGCCAGCCATATCATCACGTAGGCGGCTCGGAGCGCCCCCGCCTTTCCCGCCTCTACCGCATCATCGAATAGTGGGCGGTCTTCTGCGGCAAGGATATTGTCCGCATAATGACTGAGGTCCACCGGCGCAGTCATACTTATTCGCCTCCCATTCTCGTTACTGCCTGGTCGTACCACATGAGCAGTTTGGGATCTTCTTCCAGGACGTTGTTGGGGATCTTGTCGGCCACGGCGACGATGACGGTGTAGTCGCGTTCCTGCCAGGCTTTCTTGAATCCGGCGCGGACAGCTTCCTGGCGGAAGACCTTGAGCTTCTTCTTGGCTGCCTTGTACTCCTCGAATTCCTTGAGCAGTGCCTTCTCGCGCAGCTTCTCGAGGTCGCCTGCCTTGTTGGGATCGGGCACATACCAGCGGTCGCGGGCCTTGGCGACCAAGGTCGGGTCGTCCTTGGGCAGGTTGCGCAGCTCTTTCCAGTTGGTGGAGAGGTAGGCGTGGATCTGCTCGGGAACAGGGCCTTTGCCGTCGTAGCTGAGGAAGTTCTGGTTCAGCAGTTCACGAAGGTCGAGCTGGGCTTCGTTCTTGCTCCAACCGCCGAGCTGCTGCATGAACTGCGGATTGATGTCGGAGAAGGTCTGAGGCTTTTCCTTGATGAGCTGGCGGAGCCACTGGATGGCGGAAGCCTCGTCGGAAACAAACATACTCATCTGCTTGAGTTCGCCCGAGGTCATCTTCTTGCGGTCGTATTCGGCCACCTGATCCGGCAGAAAAAACATGCCGTCGCGCTCGATGAAACGCTGCGCCAGACCGATCTGGAATTCCTGGCTGGAGATCGGCACGGGGTAGCCCTTGCGGACGAAGTAGGCCACCATCTGGTCGAACAGGATGCGTGGATCACGTTCCGGGACGAACTGCAGCAAGGCTCCCTGCTGTTTCGTGACCGGCAGATACTTCAAGTGTGTGCGTACAAAATCCCATATACCTTCTTCGGTTTGCGCCTCTTTCTGAAAGCGCTCCTCAAAACCGCCGTTTGGCTTGTAGGCTGAGATAACGAGATCTTGTTTGACGGCTGTTGAGTAGGCCATTGCCTTAATACCACCATGCTTCTTATCTAAAACAGAAACATTAGCCACAATGAATCCGGCATCTGCAATTGATGTCTGAATATTATTCCAAACGGCTGCACGAGTATTTGAAAACTCAACAGTCATCCAACGGCCAGGTTTTAATAGTTCGTATGCTTTTCTAAAGCAACCCAGCATCAAGTCTCTATAATCATTCAGAGACTTATTTTGCACATCATTTTCAACTGCTTCAGGTTTTTGATCCGTTTTAACTGAAAGCCAAGACTCCCACAAAGAGTTCAACTCTGAATAGTTAATGTTTGCACCAAACGGTGGGTCTATGAAAATATAATCAAGCGAGTTAGTCACAGATGCTTCTATGCTTGAAAAGCTTTGGGTTGTTATCAAATTCCCGCATGTATTCCAGCCATGTTTGATCCATTTGTCTTTAAACAACAGTGTAGCTGTTTGCTCGACTTGTTCGCTCGGAATGTACAAGGTTCCGGTCATCGGACCATTAATTCTTCCATTTGGATTGTGCCTATTCACAACAAATCGATTCATCTTTGTCAGATTGCGAGAAAGGAAATTAGTTAATCCGAATCTCATTTTCGGAGATGCCTTTGACCATAGCGATGCAAGTATCCAGAGGTTCCTTCGAGTATAAAAATGATGGGTATGTGTGATTCCGTGAGAACCTTTTGGTTGTCGTGTATTAAAGCCATCCTGGAGTTCTGCAACAGGAAACCAATACGGGATGTGGCTGTTATTTATTTTTTCGATCAAGGCAATATCTGATGGATCGGGAATTTTTTCAGCCCTTTTCCCACCTGCCGTATAATTTATCAGTACGGGAGTTTGCTTAGCTTGCCGAATCGTATCGCCGAATGCTTCATCAAAAACCGTCTCCCATGCTCTCTTCAAGCTGCGTTTTAGCAGTAAAGACCCGCAATGAGGGCACGGAAATTTATCGTGAACAATTCCCTTTCCTTTTTCTACAGCAACATCCCAGAATACAACTTCCTTTGTGCATTCTGGGCACAAGAAGACATCCGACCAAACCGTATAGTTGATCTTTCCTTTCGTTTTTCCATCAGTATGGAGCGTCTCATACATCCAACCGCACTCTTTCTCGACCTCTTTAAGAATGTGTTTAGCCTCTTTCTCAAATGCTGCTACATCGACTGGCGTGTTGTAGTTGTAGGCAATAAAAGTTGCCGCTGGCGAAAGGTCGTTCAATACGGCCCTACGAGAGCCCAGTTTTGAAAATTGCTTCCAAACCTTTTTGCCATTCTCATCAATTTCTTCCTGCAAAATGGTCCCATCCGACTTCACCTGGTAGCCGAGAGACATGACCACTTCTCGGTCGCCACACATCTGCGCGGCCACACCCGTCATGCCGGTTCCGCAGAAACCGTCGAACACGATGTCCCCCGGCTGCGTGTAATGGAGGATGTATCGCATGATGGCCTTATGCGGCACCTTGGTGTGATAGGAGTGCGCATTGTAGATTGGGTCGTTTTTCCCCTCGCTCACGTCGGCCGCAAAAGGCTCACGGTGATAGTGATGGCCTTCAGGCTGTTTCGGCTTCTGCTCATCCCATTCGGCGATGAAGTCGGCTATCCACGGGTTCGGGCAGGCGGTGTAATACGGCGGATCACTCAGGTTCAGGATGTCCTCGTCGCTGCCGATGGGAAAGCCTTCGATCTTGCGGAACTCCGGGTCTTGCAGCTTCTTGCGCAGTTCCTCGATAAAGTGGGCGCGGCGGGCCTCGTCGTTCTCGAAGGTCATGCCGAGACAAGTCACCGGGCCGGAGGGCTTCTGCGGCTCTTCAAGCAGCGAGTCGAACAAACTGGTTTCTTTCATCTTCATAATCCTTGGCTTTCGTCTGGCGTCTCAACTTGGTCACTTTGCGGGTGACCAAGCTCGGCGAAGTTGGTCACTCGCTTAGTCACGCTTATTCCATGACGATCCGCACCTTGGCCGGGTCCTTGCCCTTGGTGAGCTGATCGATGTACTCCTCAAAGCGTTTCTTCATCTCCGCCGGGGTGGCCGGGCCGTCGGTGACCTGCAGGGCCTGTTGCAGCTCCTGCGCCTTGACGGTGACCTTGACCAGGCCGGAGAGTACTTCCTTCAATGCATGGACAAAGTTGCTGTCCAGCGGCACCGGCAGTTCCTTCGACTTGATGAAGGCTTCCAGGGGCTCGCGGTCGTCGATCTTCAGCAGATCCATGTTGGCCTGGGTGATCGGGTCCTCCAGGTTGCTGAGGATGGTGGAGGTCCAGGCCGTCACCATGGCGTCGAGCTGGGCGTCCATCTGGTCGATCATCTGCGAGCCTGCCGCCGTGCCGGTTTCCACCGAAGGCCGTCCGCCACTGATGCTTAAAAGCAGCTTTTATAAGCTGCTTTTTTTATTGCCATTTTTAGAGTTCGAAAAATATAATTGCTTAAAAAACATATTGTTAAGTATATTTAATTTGTTCAGTTGTGTTCGGTTTAATTCTGTTGTGTTCAGTTCTGTACGGATACAAGAACTCACAAAAGGGGAAAAAAAGGGGAAACAATTTTTTACGATATCTTCTCTCTTGTGTCATCAAACAGAATCGTTATGAAACTAAGAGAACTTATTGTTAGGCAAGCTAAATTACCGAAAAAAGCAAAAAAACTGTTCGATGGAGGTGGTCTTTTCTTGTACCTCACTCCCAGCGGCAAATATTGGTACTACCGTTATCGATTTGCCGGAAAAGATAAAGTTATGCCTTTAGGTAAGTATCCTCACATGAATTTAAAAGAGGCTCGTATAGCGCATATAGAAGCGAAAATTAAATTAAGTAATGGTTGTGACCCAGTAGAAGAAAATAACCGCTTAAAACGCGAACAAGAGCGAAATTACAATAATTCTTTTGAAGAGATTGCTAAAGAATGGTATCAACACGTTTTACCGGAATGGAAGAATAAAAAACACGCACAACAAGTTATCAATACTCTTAGCCAGTATGCGTTTCCCAAAATCGGACACTATCCGATTGACGATGTACCACCAATAGAACTGTTTAATTTATTACATGAAATCAGAGATAAAGCTGAAACAGCCAGCCGATTAAAACAAAGGATCAAAGCAGTATTCGATTTTGCTATTCAAACCGGTAGAGCAAAGACTAATCCGGCATTATCTGCACCAAAAATCATTCGGAACAATGACAACAAAGTCAAACATCACCCAGCATTGCCGGAATCGAGAATCAAAGAGTTTTATCAACGTTTAGAAAACTATCCAAACCGTACCACTCAACTTGCTTTGCAGTTCTTAATTTTAACCTTTGTGAGGGTTGGAGAACTTAGACAAGGGGAATGGACTGAAATTAAGGGTAATGAATGGCATATACCCGCGGAAAAAATGAAGATGAAACGCCCTCATGTTGTGCCGTTATCAAGTTGGGCGTTAGCAATTTTAGAAGAATTGAAGATTATCAATAAATACGATTGCCCGTACTTCATTATAGGTAATCGCAATCAGCAGATTAGTGACAATACTTTATCCGTAGCGATGAAACGATTAGGTTACCAAAATATAGCAACACCCCATGGATTTAGGGCTATGGCATCAACAATCTTGAATGAATCGGGGTTATGGAATCCAGATGCTATAGAAAGGCAACTTTCTCATGTTGATAGAAATGCAGTTAGAGCAGCTTACAATCGCGCGGAATATCTTGAAGAACGTCATCGCATGATGGAATGGTATAGCGATTATATCAAATCGTTAATAAATGAATAATTTTCAGCGATGAAAAGAACTATTAACAAAAAGCGCTTTTTTAAAAAATAAACATTACGAAAAAGGGTCGTTTTTATATAGAAGCGTCAAAAACATGTAGTACATGTTGAATAAGTGGTACCTTCCTGTTTTTAAACGGGTATTTTTTTAGTACTATGTAGTTTTTCTGTGGTACTTTCAACGATTTATGTAGGAACAACCGCTAAAATATGTAAAAACCCGCCAAAAGCGGGTTTTTTATGATTAACTTGAATTAATCTCTAGGAAATATTTCTTATGTCTAACTTTTGCAATTTTCATGATTATTTTCTCGGATTTCTTTAAAATTCAGTTGCGACTCTTTCAGTCAAATCAGTCAAAAATGTTATCAATGCTATCAGGTTGAGCACCTTTAAGCACGTAAAAATGTCCCGTTTGTTTCGCAGCGGCATCACCAATCCCGCGATAACGCATTTTTTTTTGCCAGCGCTTGCCATAACCTGCCCGTTTTAACCAATTCGCTTTAGCCAATACTTCAGTGACTTTATTTTTATCAAACCCTTTACACAACCTTTCCGTAAACACTGCGGGATACAAATAGAACTCATCTTCTTCCTCTCCTTTTTTGACAAACCCTAAAGAAACAAAGGGTGGAGGTGCATCATAAGTAGTTTCAAGATTGAGGAAGTACATTGAGTTAGTTTGCATAAAATCACTTGCTTGTTTGAGTATTTTATAGTCCTCATAACTTTCTTTGTTGGGTTGTTGTCCTAACCAATCGATAAAACAGTGTTCAATTCCTGTTAAAAGAGGTTTTTCATCTAACGGCAATACTTTTGTTTGACATGCTAATTGAACCCCCATCATTGCGGTAGCAAACAACCGCGCTGTCCGCGCATTTTGATCGTTTAAATCATGATTTTTCTGTAAAACATCTAAATATTCATTAAATCGTTTAATAACAACTTGTTTCCAAATTTCAGTGTCATCTGTAATTTTTTGCATAAAATAACGCCCAGCAGTGCCATAAAAACGGCTACTGGCATGATTTAAATGAGTAGTAAAAGCGCGCATATCGGTGAAGTGATGATGATTTTCTAGTTTATGGGGGATTGACGGACAGCGCACTAATTCCCCCGCCATCGCTTCTTTACCAAATTTTTTCAGATGATTCTCTAAGTCAGTTTCACCGGTTGAAATCCCTAAAACCCTAAAGCGAGCGGTCGGACGATTACCTTTATCAATATCGCCGCGGGTGCGCCCTTTTCCGTTCGTTAACGCATAAATACCGTGTTTCACAGCATCACCACTGCTGTCTTTGCTGATTTCGTCTAAGCTGATCAAACCATCATTACATGCCAATGCGCTATTTGTGAGCGCATAAGCTGTACTATCCCAATCTTCTGCTGCTTCTTGCCCGTGCCCCCAAACAGATTGTGCGGCACGTTGAATAGTTGTTTTACCGCCAGTAGATTGCCCATAAATATGGATTATTCCGCCTTCGATATTGAGCCATTTTAAGAATGGAGCAGCGAATGCCGCCCCTATAATTAGGGCTAACCGGCTATTACCCACAATATATTGTGCAATATGAGTTTGCCATTCAAATAACGTTCCAGCCGAGCTATAAGCGCGCTTTTTATCTTCTGAAATTTTACCGTTGAAAAAAATATGTTCATTGTTACCAATGATTTCGCCGTTCGGAAGTATATAAGTGTTGTCATGCCAGCCAGCATCATCGGGAATTTTCCACTGCTGTTTTGATGCATTATCTTGAATATATTCGGTCAATAAATCTAATTTACGGCGTTGAGACGGAATGTTGAGTATATTGCGTAATTTACGCCAGCCTTCATTTGTTCCTACATCGCCGCGGGCAATAAGATCATGCTGACCATTGCCATATTTAATGACGTGATAATGTAAACCGGCTTTATCTGTACCCTGCCCAACAATACTAAATGCTTCACACAAGCGAATTGGTGCAAGATACGCGCTGCCATCAGCTTTGATCGGATAATGATAAATTGCATCGCCATTTTCTTCGTGCTCAAGCACAGTAATCGGAGATAGTCTTTTGTTCATGATCTATCTCTCTTCTCTAGTATCTATCACAGTATTTGCTAAACAATAGGCAAGACGCAATAAATCAGCTTGTGCCTCATGATCTAACTCGCGATCAGGGTGATCCGCGGCGAGTTCTAGGCAAGATAAAAGCGACAATAAAACGTGATCGGGATTCAAGATGGTGATAGTTGGCGATGTTGTAGCGCCGATAAATGAATCAGACATGTGCAGTCTCCTTGTGTATTTGAGAATTGACTGCCGCCATTAATGCGAAAGATGGCGACAGCATACGCAGGATTCGCATTACCGCTACACAAGGAACGGCGAACCTTTCGGTTCTCCCACGTATGCTGCCATAACATAGACAAATTTTGGGCATAAAAAATGCGCTTAATAAGCGCTGCACACGCTTGTGTATCAACGAGATGCGAATCCCGATCGCAGAATATGTTGCGATATGTTGATTATCAATGAACCAGCGCTGAAAAGTCAAGGGAAAATGTGTAATCAAAGCATCACGATATAAAGATAATGCTCGAGTTTCATCAACGGGCAGTTGAATAGAAATATCAGACATTGCAGTCTCCTTTCGTAGTTGAAGATTGACTGCCGCCGTTACTGCTAAATAAGAGGGCGACAGTGTACGCAGGATTAGCAGTACCGCTACGAAAGAAACGGCGAACCTTGCGGTTCTCCCACGCACACTGCCATAACAAATTTGAGGCATAAAAAATGCGCTTAATAAGCGCTGTACACGCTTTCGTATCGACGAGCTGCTAAACCCGACCGCAGAACATAATGCGGCGAGCAGATTATCAACGAAATAGCGTAGAAAAGTCAAGAATGCAAAGTTTTTCTTCGAGACCCTCAACTTGAGGCTCACGGGAAAATCAATGACTTGCGTCATATTTTCGCTAAATTCACCCGCTTTAAATGTTGGAACACCAACATTATGATTTCCGCTTTCATTTTTAAATGTTGGATTACAAGCATTATAATTTTCTCTTTCAATTTCAGCGATTAACGCTTGTGTTTCTTTATTTTGTAAAAAGAAGGTTGGGCGGTCTTTGTTTGCGCCACCGCTGGCTTTGTGTAAATCGTTTAAAGAATAGAGGTTCTCAAAAACATTAATTGCTTTATTGAGAATAGATAAAGGCTCAGCCTGAAGATTAGACATGTGCAGTCTCCTTTCGTAGTTGAAGATTGACTGCCGCCACTAAGGTCAAAGAGGGCGACAGCATACGCGAGATTGACCTTACCGCTACGAAAGAAACGGCGAACCTTGCGGTTCTCCCACGCATGCTGCCATAACATAGACAAATTTTGGGCATAAAAATAGCGCGGTAGAAGCGCTGCACACGCTTTCGTATCAACGAGAGGTCAATCTCGACCGCAGATATTGCTGCGATATGTTGATTATCAATGAACCAGCGCTGAAAAGTCAAGGGAAAATGTGTAATCAAAGCATCACGATATAAAGATAATGCTCGAGTTTCATCAACGGGCAGTTGAATAGAAATATCAGACATGTGCAGTCTCCTTTCGTAGTTGAAGATTAACTGCCGCCGTTAGTTCGAAATAAGAGGGCGACAGCATACGCGAGATTCGAACTACCGCTACGAAAGAAACGGCGAACCTTGCGGTTCTCCCACGCACACTGCCATAACAAATTTGAGGCATAAAAAATGCGCTTAATAAGCGCTGTACACGCTTTCGTATCAACGGGGTTCGAATCCCGATCGCAGAATATGTTGCGATATGTTGATTATCAATGAACCAGCGCTGAAAAGTCAATACGATATTAAAATTATCGCAGAATAGAAATAATGTTTTCTCTTGATTTTTAAATATAAATTGGATAAATTGCTTCATTGTATAGGCTTATTTTTTGGACGATTAAGTAAGCTTAGGAGCCCCTGTTACAGGGGCTTTTTATTTGTAACTACGCATCATTTTCTCCTTCTTGTTCTTCGTTTAAATCATTTAAATGCGATATTAACAATTCTCTCATGAGATGATATGCAGCACTTAAATTTTCAGATGACGCTTCTCTTGTCGGGTGATCTGAAGCCAGCTCAATTATCTCTAAAAGAGCAACAACGTTTGTAACGTTCTTTGACTTAATATCAGCAATATCAATATCTTTTGGCATTTTGTTACTCCAAAATGTAATCGCACAAAATCGTGCGAACTCACTTTAATTTTTTTGGTATCTCATCGTTAGTTTTCTTGTTCTAATGCTTTAAAAAAATTAACGATTTCTTCTTCACTCCAACAGCGCGCTCTACCGATTTTATAACCTTTCGGAAATTTACCTTCCTTTATTAATTGATAAATATGTGTTCTTTTAAGTGAAGTTTTTGACACTACTTCATTGATTCTCATTATTTTCATACTTTGTCCTGTTTTGTTCATTTATGTTCGGTTTCGTTCACTTTCGACAGAAGTGTTTAGTATCAAGCATCACGAATATTAATTCAATATTTAATTGGAAAATAATAGAATAATTCCAATAATTAATTGTATTAAAGGAATTATTATGAAACTCATGATTGTAGAATCCCCAAATAAGACAAAGAAAATCGGGCAATATTTAGGTAATGATTGGATTGTGGCGGCAAGTTTTGGTCATATTCGAGATTTACCGCTGCATGAAATCGGCGTTTCTACTCCAGATTATCAGCCCGCATATGAAGTTGTGGAACGCGGTAAAAAACAAGTAAATAAGTTAAAAGAATTGGCTAAAAAAGCTGATGAATTGTGGCTTGCAACCGATCCCGATCGCGAAGGGGAAGCTATTTCTTGGCATTTATATGAACTTTTAGGAAAAGGAAAAACGGTTAAACGCATCACCTTCAATGAAATAACAGAATCTGCTATTAAGAACGCTGTTACCAATCCGCGTGATATCGATATGAATTTAGTCATGGCACAGCAAGGAAGGCGGGTATTAGATCGGTTGTATGGCTATAAAATATCCCCTGCGCTTTCAGCTCGGTTGACAGAAACAGGGATATCAGCAGGACGAGTGCAATCAATAGCGTTAATGCTGATTGTACAACGTGAGCGAGATATTCGCGCTTTCAAACCGACGCAACACTATGGTATTACCGCGCTGTTTGACATACTCCCACCACCAAACCTAGCGGTTATGGTGGTGGAAGTATGTCAACTTTCAAATAGATACCGATAGCACTCATTTCAGATATCAAATACTGGTTGACATTTTGCGCTAACTAAATAATCTGTGAACCAAATTTAATCTGATTTTTATTTTGATTAAATTTTATTTTTTAATTAGTTATCAAAATATTACGGAGTTTCCAGATGATTTTGAGAGTGCACAAGTTAGGAAAGAAACTGTTTC
>NZ_LGVW01000008.1 GCF_001263335.1 Dichelobacter nodosus | reverse complement strand
TTTGGAAATGGCAACCGCCTCAAACACCATTAGAATCAACACAGGAACATCATGAAACTCTTTAAGCGTTTTTGGGAAACGCCGGCGGCGCCTTATCATTTTCACGGCGGTTTAACGTTGCCCGCGCATAAAACCTGCTCCACACAAAATCCCGTGCAAAATCTGCCGTTAAGCGCGACTTATTGGCTTTCATTGCGACAACGTGACGGTCAATGGTTAGCGCCGTGCGTGCGCGTTGGAGAACACGTTGATGGCGGCAGTTTAATTGCCACGCCCACCACCGATGAAGGCGCCAATCTTCATGCGCCCACGTCAGGCATCATCACTGCAATTGAACCGCGCTACGATCGCCACAGCAGTAATACATTGGCGTTAACGATAACATTACAAGCTGACGGCGCCGATCATTTTTGCAAACCGCTCCCGTCTTTAGATGAACGCTTTCCGCGCGAACAATTGCGCGCACGCGTTTCTGATTGCGGTGTAGTTGGTTTAGGTGGCGCAGGTTTTCCCACCGCGCGTAAACTCGCGCTTGCCGCAAAACATTTGGTAATTAACGCTGCTGAATGCGAGCCGTATATCAGTTGCGATGATATGCAAATCCGCGAACACGCCGCGCAAATCGTCCGCGGTGCGCAATTAAGTGCTTATATTTTGTCCGTTGATTCCATTCGTTTTGGTATTGAAAACGATAAACCGCAAGCAATCGCGGCTTTAGAAAAAGCCATCGCTGACGCTGCCGATCCGCGGATTTCGTTAACCATTATTCCGGCGCGGTATCCATCGGGCAATTCGCGGCAACTTTTTGAATTATTATTTAATGTCCGCGTTAACGGCAAACATGCCCACGATCGCGGTTTTATTTGTCATAACACGGCAACGATGAAAGCCGTTTATGACGCTTTAACGCACGGTCGCCCATTATTGGAGCGTTATGTAACCGTCAGCGGCTCAGAAATTGCGCGCCCTCAAGTGTACCGCGTCCGCATCGGAACGCCGCTTACCGAATTAATCGCACAAAGCGGCGGCACAACGCCAAACAGTCGATTACTCATCGGCGGTTCCATGATGGGCGAGCCACAATTAAACACCGAAGTCGGATTAACCAAAACAACAAATTGTTTATTGTTATTGCCCGAAACCAAAGCAGAACCTACTTCCGAATGTATTCGTTGTGGACGCTGTTCCGATGCCTGTCCCATGCATTTATTGCCGCAACAATTGTATTGGTACAGCCGCCAGCAAAATAGCGCCGCGCTCAAAAATTATCGGTTATTTGATTGCATCGAATGCGGCATTTGCGCCAGCGTTTGTCCGTCTCGCCTGCCGTTAGTGGATTATTACCGCGTCAGTAAAGATCAATTGCGCACACAAGAACGCAATGAAAAAAATGCCGCGCGCGCACAAAAACGCCATCAGGCGCGGTTAACGCGTCTTGCACAACAAGCCGCTGAACGCAAACAAAAAATGCAGGAAAAACGCGCACAATTGCAAACGCATCAAGCCCAATTTGCCGCCGAAACCGCATCAGCAGAACATTTTGATCCCACGCGTATTCAAGCCGATCCCCAAAAACAAAAAATGATTGCCGAAGCCAAAGCGCGCGCTGAAGCCCGTAGAGCCGCTCGTCAATCATCAACCGCAGGAAAAAACTTATGATTCATTTTTCGCCGCGCCGCGTTCCCGTTGATTATTTTGCACCCACCACGGCTTATGTGATGTGGTCGGTGGTGCTGGCATTAATGCCGGCAATAGTGGTTTTAGTTATTTTTTCCGGCAGTCGCTGGATCGGATTGATTTTACTGGCGATTTTAAGCGCATGGTTTTTTGAAGCGCTGATTTTGCGCCTGCGCGGCAAAGCCGTATTACCGCATTTAAAAGACGGCACAGCAACGCTGACCGCTTTATTGCTGGTGTTATCATTGCCGGTAACGGTTCCGGCGTGGCTCGTCATCATCGGCGTAGGATTTGCGCTGATTTTCGCCAAACATTTATACGGCGGCATGGGCATGAATCCTTTTAATCCCGCGATGGTTGGCTTTGCTTTTTTATTGGTGAGTTTCCCCGCAGCGATGGGACAACACGCTTCATTGTCCGTGCCACCTTCAAGTTTTTGGCAAACTTTTGACACGACAACGGCTGCCACTTTATTGGATTACAGCCGACAATTACGCATCGACGACGCCTCATTGACCGCGATTACTTGGTTGCCTTCGTGGCAAAGGTTTTTCTGGTTGTTGGCAGTTGCGCTCGGCGGTTGTTATTTATTAAAAAAACGCTTATTAGACGCGCGGTTACCAATAGCCGTATTATTATCAGCGCTTCTTACTGCCACTTTATTTTGGTTTATCGATGCTGATCGTTATCTCAATCCTGCCGCGCAACTTTTTTCCGGCGCCACTTTTTTCGGCGCATGGTTTATTGCCACCGATCCCGTCACAGCCGCGGCAACGCCTTTCGGGCGCTATTTATACGGCAGCATAATTGGTGTTTTAACGGTATGCATTCGTAATTTGGGCAATTTCCCCGATGGTTTTGCTTTTGCCGTTTTATGCGCTAACGCGCTGGTTCCCGTGCTCGATTATGTTTTTCGCCCTCATTATCGTTGAGTGATTATGTTGTTATTAAATGCTTATTCTCGTTTTGCGATGCGCCGATTGGCGTTATTTGCGCTTATTTTTTTATCGCTGGTGAGCGCCGTTTTTTTTCTGCTGCAAAACCGTATCGCGCAGCAAAACGAACGCGCTTTATTGCGGCAATTTCAAGAAATTTATCCGGCAGCGGAATCGTCATTACTCAAAACCCAACAAACGCTCGATTTAGCGCATCAGCGCGTTATTTTATACACGCTGCGCGATGCGCATCATCATGATATTGCTTACTTTATTCAAGCAACTACGGCAAAAGGTTATAACGGCGAAATTACGTTGTTAATCGGTATCGATCCGAATCATCAATTGCTCGGCGTGCGTACGGTTGCGCATCGAGAAACGGCTGGCTTGGGCGATAAAATCGATCGCCGAATTTCGCCGTGGATCGAATCATTTCGCGGCAAATCGCGCCAAAATACCCGTTTTTCCTTGAAGAAAGACGGCGGCGATTTTGATGCTTTTACCGGTGCCACGATTACGCCGCGCGCCGTGGTGAATTTGGTTGATTCGGTTTTAAATGATTGGGAGACGCACAATGAACCCTGAATTAAAAAAATTGATGAAATACGGTTTATGGCACAACAATCCCGCTTTAGTGCAAATTTTGGGATTGTGTCCTTTGCTGGCGATTTCGCAAAATGTAGTTTCGGCGCTGGGTTTGGGGCTGGCAACGGTTTTTGTATTAATGCTGTCAAACGTGTTGGTTTCGCTGTCGCGGCAATTTGTGCGCCCCGAAATTCGGTTGCCGATTTTCGTTTTGTTAATCGCGTCGGCGGTGAGCGTGGTGGAATTAATCATTCAAGCGTTTGCGTTTTCGTTATATCAAGCTTTGGGCATTTATTTACCGTTAATTGTCACTAATTGCATCATGATCGGACGCGCGGAAGCTTATGCCGTAAAAAATCATTGGAAAAATGCGCTGGCAGACGGTTTTTTTATGGGTGCGGGTTTTTTATGGACGATTACTTTATTGGGCGCGCTGCGTGAATTTTTAGCGCACGGCACTTTATTTTCTCATATGGAAATTTTATTCGGCGACGGCGCGCGCGCGTGGCAAATAACGCTTTATGAAGGCGACGCGCACATTATTTTAGCGGCATTACCCGCGGGGGCGTTTTTTTGTTACGCGCTGCTTATTGCCGGAAAAAACAGTATTGATGAATGGTTAAAAAAATGAATGCTGCTGATATTGTGACTTTTTTTGAACGTTTAAAAGCGGAAAATCCGAATCCAAACAGTGAATTAGTTTATCGCAATCATTTTGAATTATTAATTGCGGTGATGCTTTCGGCGCAAGCAACTGATGCAAGCGTTAACAAAGTCACCGCCAAATTATTTCAATATGCCAACACGCCGGAAGCGTTTTTGGCATTGGGAGAAACACGCTTAAAAAACGCGATTAAATCCATTGGTTTATTTAATACCAAAGCAGCAAATATTTTAAAAACCTGCCGCATTTTAGTGGAAAAATACGGCGGCGAAGTGCCCCGTTCGCGGGAAGATTTGGAATCTTTGGCAGGCGTGGGACGCAAAACGGCAAATGTGGTTTTAAATACGGCATTTGGTGCAAAAGTTATTGCCGTTGATACGCACGTTTTCCGCGTTGCCAATCGCACGGGTCTTGCCGTGGGGAAAACGGTGGCAGCGGTGGAAGCAGGTTTAATGAAAAACGTGCCCGATGCTTATTTATTACACGCGCATCATTGGCTGATTTTGCACGGTCGTTATACCTGCCGCGCGCGAAATCCGTTATGCCAACATTGTGTTGTTGCCGATTTATGCGCCCAATTAACGCTCACGTAATGCTTGTTTCATGCGTGTGACGGGGCGAATCAAATATTCAAAAACGGTTTTCGTGCCGGTTTTAATATCAACGGTAGCGATCATGCCCGGAATAATGGGCAATTCTTCCCCGTTTTTATCCGTTAGTTTGCTGCCGTGCGTTTCCACCAAAACGCGGTAATAAGATTGATTGGCGTCTAAATTGAGTTGGCTGCGGCTGCGTTCATCTTTAAGCGTATCCGGACTCAATAACGTTACTTTTCCTTCCAAACCGCCGTAAACAGAATAATCATAAGCAGATAATTTCACGACTGCCGATTGTCCGGGGTGAATAAAAGCAACGTCTTGCGGACGAATATAAGCTTGCACTAATAACGTTTCATCAATCGGCACAATTTCCATAATTTCTTCGCCGGCATTGATAACGCCGCCAACGGTATTAATCCGAATATTATTAACGATACCGCGCACGGGCGAGCGAATTTCCGACCGCGCCACCGGATCGGCATAACGCGCCACGTTTTCCAAAGCTTGCGCTAATTCCGAATCGGTGCGCACTAAATTTTCGTTAGCTTCTTTTAAATATAACGCGCGCGCATCGTTGATTTGATTGTATAACGATTGGATTTGATTGCTGATTTCTTGCTGTTGTTGTTGCATACGCGATAATTCCAGCTGCGAGGCAACGCCGCGTTTTACCATCGCTTCCATGCGTGTGACTTGATCATTTAAAAAATCCAGCGATTTTTTCAAAAAAATAATCGATTTTTCTAAACCTTCGGTTTTTGCCTGCAGAGCATTTTTTCCGGCTTGAAACGCTGAAGTTTCGCGTTGACGAATTTCCGCTGATAAATCCGATGAAAATTGCAGCGGTTCATCATAAGCTTCACTGCGATACCGCGTCAGCATCGCCGTTAAACTTTCTACTTTTGCCTGACTTTCGCGCAATAATGCCGAACTGCGCGTATCGTCCATTTTGAGCAACGGCTGATCTTTTTCGACCAATTGCCCTTCTTTAACGTACAACGCATTTAAAATGCCGCCGTCCAAACTTTGAATCAATTGTTCGCGCGAACTGGGAATTACGGCGCCCTGCCCAACCGTCACTTCTTCTAAATCGCTGTGATACGCCCAAAATAAAAATGCGCCGACCAAAGTCATCAATAAAAAAATGCCCAGCCACAAACCCGTATGCCTTTCAACTTGCAATGCGGCGCTTAAATCATTGACGAGTTTTAAATCCTGCTGCGAAAGTTTTTCTCTTCTTGCCATCATAGATTCCTAATGCGTACTTGGTCGGTATTGAATGCGATTCTGTCCGCGCGCGGCAGGCGGAATCGGCGTGGTATCAACATAAGTTGCTTTTTTATCTTCTTGTTCGGGATTACGCCCCGAAGCGCTCAATTTAGCTAAAACGGCTTGTTTGCTGCCGTCCATCAAAACTTGACCTTGTTCCATAATTACAATTCGATCAACGAGTTGCAAAATTTGCGGACGATGCGTCACCACAATCATGGTTTTATCGCCTATCCAATCTTTTAACGCCGTTAACACCATTTGTTCGGTGGATTGATCCAAACCTGTTGTAGGTTCATCGAGCAAAACTACTGCCGGATCTTTCAACGTTAACCGCGCCAAAGCTACAATCTGCCGTTGTCCGCCGGATAATCCCGCGCCGTCTTCACCCAACGGCATATCCAAACCTTTCGGGTGACCTTGAATAACGCGGTCGAGTCCAAAACGGCGCAACGCATTGATTAAAATTTCATCGCTAAAAAAACTATCCGCCCGTGCCATATCCAAATTTTCGCGCAACGTACCCAAAAATAACCGCGGCGATTGTCCCAATAACGCCACTTTATGGCGCAAAAAATAAGGATCGATTTGCCGAATATCAACATCATCTAAAGTTACCGTGCCTTCTTGCGGTTCGTATAAACCGCAAGCGAGTTTGAGTAACGTAGATTTACCGCTGCCGATGCGTCCCAAAATCGCGACTTTTTCGCCCGCGTTAATCGTCAACGATAAATTTTCCACCACTTTTTTGCCTTCTTTTTGATACCCAAAACGGCAGCGCTCAAAAACAAGCCGCCCTTTAACGTTATCAAACGTAATATATTGCCGATCCGGCGAACGCTCAATCGGGCGCTCGGCAATGCCGTTGACGCCATTTAACGCATGGCGCGCTTGTTGAAAACGCACGGCTAATCCCGAAATTTGCCCAATCGGCGCCAGCGCGCGTCCCGACAAAATCACGCAAGCAATCAACGCGCCCATGGTAATGCGGTTGGCGATATTGTCGGCGTGGATTAAATAAGTGCCCAAAACAACTAAAACTACCGTGTTTAATTGTTGCACTGCCGCCGATAAACTGGTAACAAACATGCTGATGTTTTTCGTTTTAATGCTTGAGGCGGCAGTTTTTGCGGTGTAACCGTCCCAACGTTTTTGTGCCCAACTAAAAGCGTTATTAGCTTTTAACGTTTCCACGCCTTCAATAGCTTCCACGGCTAAACCTTGCCGCTGCGACGATTCGCGCATCGATTCGTTAATCGATTTTGATAAAGGAATTTGCGCAAATAATCCGATGACTAAAACAATTGGCATTAATGATAACGGCACAAAAGCAAGCGGCCCGGCGATGATAAACATCACCACAATAAATAAAAAGAAAAATGGTAAATCAACAAATGCCAATAAACTGGCAGACGTCATAAAATCGCGCACCGATTCGAAATCACGCAAATTGTTGGCATATGATCCCGAAGAAACCGGTTTATCAGCCAAACGTAATTGCAAAACGCGGCGAAACAGCGCCGAAGAAATAATTAAATCGGCTTTTTTGCCGGCGAGATCGGTTAAATGCGCGCGAATCAATTTGGCGACGAATTCAAAGAAAATTGCCAGCGCCACGCCAATACTCAATACCCATAACGTGGAATACGATTTATTGGGAATCACGCGGTTATAAACGTTCATCACGTATAAAGAGCTCACCAAAGCAAGCACGTTAATAATAAACGTGGCAATAATCACTTGATAATAATAATGACGAAACCGCCAAATCACGCGCCAAAACCAACCGCGCGGCAAATGATATTCCGGCAATTCAGAGCGCGTATCGGCTTCTAATTTGGGTTTAATATGCCAAATAAAGCCGAGATAATTTTTCTCTAATTCTGCTAACGCGATATTTTGTTCGCCAGTTTCGGCAAATTCGATGCGGGCAATTTGTTTGACGTGATCAATTCTTTTTAATAAAACCGCGCCGCCGTCGCGCAAAATTAATACCGCGGGTAAAGTCAGATTATGCACGCGCTTGAGCGGTTTTTTGAGTAAATGATTGTCAAAACCTTGATGCGTTAATTCTTCTGATAAGGTTTTATAATCGAAATTGCCATCAGTATCGCGCGGCGTCAAACTCGCCAAAGTCACCGCGGAAACGGGACTGCCATAAATACGCGTCAGCAAACTGATATGTTCCAGCAAAACGTGCATGCATAATCCTTAAAAAGTAATGAAAAACGATATTATCAACGATTTTGCCCGCAAAAACATAATGCGTTTTCAGGGTTTTTCCGGCAAAGTATAGCCGCCTTGCATTTCTGGCGGCGGGAAATGTTGCCAAATGTCATTGGGTGATTCGGTTTTTGATTCTTGTTCGGATTCTTGAGGAACAAATTGTTGCCAGAAAGCTTCTTCAACGGAAACGCGTTCTTTTTCCTCATGATTTTGTTGATGATTTTGCGGTGGCGCAGCATTTTGCGGCGTTTGAACGGCGCCGTCAGTTTTTGCTACTTTTTCAATTTTAACGGATTGATTTTCAGATTGTTTTTCCGATGTTTTTAAAGCATTTTGTTCGCGCACACGGATTTCCGTATGCTCGTTTACGGTTTGTATGTGCACATCAGGGTGAATATCGATTTTTTCTGATTGAGATTTGGGCGCTGATTCTTCTGCCGGTTTAGTTTCTTCCGTTTTTAAAATATTTTTATCACCAACAAAAACTTCTGCATCGCTGCTCGTTGTTTGCGGCGCTGATGCGGTATTTACCGTGGGCAATTGCGCCCAATCGCCGAGCGCGCCCACCGCGGATAAATATTCCAATTTGGCGCTCATTAAATCGTATTGCGTATTAACTTTTCCCTGCTGTGCACTTGCCAATTCGCTATACGCATCAACCACATTGAGCAAAGTACGCGCGCCGATTTTAAATTGATCTTCATAATCCACAACCACTTGCCGCAAGTCCATAATATGCCGATCAGCGATTTGCAAACGCGCCATGTCTTGTTGCATTTGAATCACTGCCATATCGGCGCGTTGTTTAATTTCATCGCTCATACGCGTAATTTTGGCGTTTGCGGCATTGATTTCGTGTTGCTTTTGCATAACGGCAGGTTGTTTTGCGGCGTTGTAAACATCTACAGACATGCTCAAATACATGCCCACATCTTTATGATTGGCTTGCGCGCGCACGTCGATATCGGGGTAATAAGCTTTTTTCGCAAATTCTAATTCTGCTTTTTTTCGCGCTAATTCTTCAAGTTGCGCTAAATAACTGGGATTTTTTTTAATATATTCCTCATTGACGGGATAACGCGTGATTAAATCGTTAAGCGCCAAATCGGTAAACGGATCATTTAGTTCCGATGCGGTAACCGCCGGTTGAACGTGGCGCGCGATACGGCGCAAACTTAATCCTAATAAACGTTCATAACTGGCAATCGAATCCTGTACGGCGATTTGTCGCGATTCCGCCTGCGTCAATTCAGAACGGCGCCCAGGATCGTATTGCGTGATAATTTTTAACTGATCGATGATGTGATTATGCAAAGCCAAATTATCGCGCGCCGCTGCCAGCAACATTTTTGCTTTCAACGCTTCCAAATAATATCCGGAAACCTCAAAAGCCCATTCCTGCGCGGCTTCATTCGTTTTTTCGCGATAATAACGCGCGTCGACCTCATCGCGTTTAACGGCGGCATCAGTTTTGCCAAAATTATAAACCGTCCATTTGGCATCAACGCGCGGCATAAAAGGATCGCTATTATCGTCCGTAGATAAAATTGATTGATCGGCAGCAATGCCGACCACGGGATAATAAGCGGCTTTTGTTTGATCAAGTACGGAATCGGCGATTTGTTCATGCGATTGCGCTTCAACAATCGCTGGATTTTTCAACACGTTATCGCGCAGAATCTGTGGCAGATCCGCCGAAAACGCAGATTGCCCGAGTATGACCCCGAGCAATCCCCAAAAAATGCCAATTCTTCCTTGACCCATTTCGAAAAATTACAATAAAGAACGACGCATATCTGTCAATACTTGACCAATAAATACGATCATTTTTGCGCCCAAAGCGCCATCGATAACGCGGTGATCGTATGACAATGACAACGGCAACATTAATCGGGGCACAAAAGCTTTGCCGTCCCAAACTGGCTGCATCATTGAACGGGAAACGCCCAAAATTGCCACTTCCGGCGCGTTGACAATCGGCGTGAAATGTTGACCGCCGATGCCGCCCAAGCTGGAAATCGTCATTGAACCGCCGGCGAAATCAGTAGGCGTCAATTTGCCGTCACGGGCTTTTTTACTCATCGCCATTAAATCAGCTGATAATTCAAAAATGCCTTTTTTATCCACATCGCGAATCACGGGCACAACCAAACCGTTCGGCGTATCGACTGCCACACCAATATTAAAATAGTGTTTTAAAATCAATTTACTGCCGTCTGGTGACAAAGAAGAATTAAAGCGCGGGAATTCTTTTAACGCCGTCGCTAACGCTTTCATTAAAAATGCCACCATGGTGACTTTTACGCCGCGTTTTTCGGCTTCGGCTTTCAAAGCCACGCGGAACGCTTCCAATTCGGTGATATCGCAGCTGTCGTGTTGCGTAACATGCGGAATATTCAACCAATTCCGTGTCATCGCTTCGCCCGTTAATACGTTAATCCGCGATAATTTTTGTTCTTCGATTTCGCCAAATTGTGAAAAATCAATTGCCGGCATTTCCGGAATACCGCGTCCACAAACCGCTGATGCTGCATTTGCTGGCGCTTTTTGGTTAACAAAGGCTTCAACGTCTTCCACCACAATGCGTTGATTGCGACCGCTGCCGGTAATTTTGCCCAAATCAACGCCCAATTCACGCGCCAGCCGCCGCACTGCAGGGCTTGCATAAGCGCGACTAAAAGCTTCTTCATCAATGGCTGCTGTTGTTTTGGGCGCAGATTCTGCTTTGCTGGCAGCCGGTTTTTCCGGTGCGGGTGCTGCTTTTTCCGCCGCCGCTGGTTTTTCTGGCGCTGGTTTTTCCGCGGCAACAGGTTCAGCTTTTGCATCGCTGCCGCTTAAAATGGCAATCACATCACCTTGCGAAACTTTATCGCCAACTTTAATTTTCACCGCTTCAACCACGCCGCCGCATTCAGCAGGAACTTCCATGGAAGCTTTATCCGATTCTAAAACTAAAACCGATTGTTCGGCTTGAATTTTATCGCCGGCTTTGATTAATACTTCAATGACATCAACATGTTCAAAATCGCCAATATCAGGCACTTTAATCTCAATACTCACTTTCAACCTCCTTAATTAGCGATACAAAGGCGCATCTAATTCCGTCATGATACCGTATTTCTTAATTGCTTCGGCAACTTTAGTTTTTTCAATCGTTCCTTCGTCGGCTAAAGATTTTAACGCGGCAATCACAACATGATAACGATCAACTTCAAAGAAGCGACGCAAATTAGCGCGCGTATCGGAACGCCCAAAGCCATCAGTACCCAACACGGTCATATTTCTGCCTTTTGGTAAATATGCACGCACTTGTTCCGGCACGGCGCGAATGTAGTCCGTAGAAACCACGATCGGTCCTTGATGATTGGCTAATTGTTGCGCGATAAACGGCAATTTTTCCGCTTCCGTTGGGTGCAAACGATTGTAACGTTCGGTTTCCATACCGTCACGCACTAAAAGCGGGAAGCTTGGGCAACTCCAAACATCGGCGCTGACGCCCCAATCTTTTAACAATTTTTCCGCTTCAATCACTTCATTTAAAATTGTGCCCGCGCCCATCAATTGCACGTGTGCTTTTTGTGGTTTTTCAGCGCTTTGCAAGCAATACATTCCTTTCAAAATTTGAGCTTCCACGCCTTCTGGCAATGCCGGTTGCGGATAGTTTTCGTTCATCAAAGTGATGTAGTAATACACATCTTCATTTTCTTGATACATTCTGCGCAAACCATCTTGCACAATCACGGCAACTTCATAACCAAAGCTTGGATCGTAAGGAATACAATTGGGCACTAATGCCGCTTGAATCATGCTGTGACCGTCTTCGTGTTGTAAACCTTCGCCGTTTAACGTTGTACGTCCAGCAGTTCCACCTAACAAAAATCCGCGGACGCGTTGATCACCTGCCGCCCACGCAAAATCCCCAAAACGTTGGAAACCAAACATTGAGTAATAAATGAAGAACGGAATCATGGGGCGATCGTGGAGACAATGCGCTGTTCCCGCAGCGATAAAGTCGCAAATGCCGCCGGCTTCATTAATGCCTTCTTGAATGATTTGACCGCTGGCATCTTCTTTGTAATACATCAATTGACCTTGATCTTGCGGCGTATATTGTTGCCCTTTTTGGTTCCAAATGCTGTATTGGCGGAACATGCCTTCCATACCAAACGTTCTCGATTCGTCCGGCACAATGGGAACGATGTATTGACCGATATTTTTATCTTTCAACAAGGTATTTAAAACGCGGACGAATGCCATCGTTGTTGAAATTTCTCGACCTTCGCCAGAACCTTTTAATACGCTTTCAAACGCCGATAATTCCGGCACTTCTAAACGTTTAAAATCTGTGCGGCGGTGCGGTAAATAGCCGTGCAATGCTTGGCGATGTTTTTGAATATATTCATATTCTGGACTGCCTGGCTCAAATTTAACGTAATTAACGTTGGCAACGTCTTCTTCGGAAATCACCAAACCGAAATGATCGCGGTAATGTTTTAATTGTTCGGTATTCATTTTTTTGGCTTGGTGCGCAATATTTTGACCCTCGCCCGCGCTGCCCATGCCGTAACCTTTAATGGTTTGCGCCAAAATCACAACCGGACGGTCGCTTTGAATTGCTTTTTGATAAGCCGCAAACACTTTTACCGGATCGTGACCACCGCGACGCAATGCCCAAATATCTTCATCGGTCATATCGCCGGCGAGTTCGCGCAATTCGGGGCTATTGAAGAAATGTTCCATAATGTAGGAACCATCTTTGGAGCGGAATGTTTGCATATCGCCATCTAAACATTCGTCCATACGTTTACGCAATAAGCCGTCTTTATCGCGGGCAAATAATTGATCCCAACCGCTGCCCCAAACCACTTTAATGACTTCCCAACCGCAGCCTTTAAATTCGGCTTCTAATTCTTGAATGATTTTGCCGTTGCCGCGCACGGGACCGTCTAAACGTTGCAAGTTGCAGTTGATAACGAAAATTAAATTATCGAGTTTTTCGTGCGCTGCTAATGATAAAGAACCGCGGGATTCGGGTTCGTCCATTTCGCCGTCGCCGCAGAAACACCAAATTTTACGATCGGATTTTTCCAATAAACCGCGTGATTCCATGTATTTCATAAACCGCGCTTGATAAATCGCCATCATCGGGCCCAGTCCCATAGAAACGGTAGGGAATTGCCAAAAATCAGGCATCAACCACGGGTGCGGATAAGAAGGAATACCTTTGCCGTCGATTTCTTGCCGGAAATTATCTAATTGTTCTTCGGTTAAACGTCCTTCCAAATAAGCGCGCGCATACATGCCCGGCGCACAATGTCCTTGGAAAAAGATCATATCGCCTAAATGCCCATCGTGACCGCGCCAAAAATGGTTTTGACCGACTTCATACAAAATCGCCGCGGAAGTAAAAGAAGCGATGTGACCGCCCACGTTCGTATGTTTATTAGCGCGTAAAACCATCGCCGCGGCATTCCAACGCATCGTGTTACGAATCACTCTTTCTAGCTTTAAATCGCCCGGATATTCGGGTTGTTCGTCTACTGGAATGGTATTGACGTAAGAAGTTGTTCCCGCTTCACCGAGAGAAACGTTGGCACGGCGTCCAACTTCGTGCAGCAGATAATTAGCCCGTTCTTGACCGTCGTGGGTGAGCACGTTATCAATTGCGGATAACCACTCTTTTGTTTCTTGCGGATCGATATCTTTTTGAAAATGATCAGCCATTCATGTACTCCTAATTAATTATTGAACAGAGAAACTGCTGAAGAAAGATATGTTTTGGAATACTCGCCCAAAAATCAATCATTTAGCGGGCGTTTGGATAAAAATTATCGTAACTTTTAACCCATAATCCTCGTAGTTTCTATCGTTTTTGATAGCTTTCAAGCTCTTTGGCGCTTTTTTTTTTGCGCAGAGTTTAAAAAATCAAAACGTGGATAAAATCATAGCATATTTTTTATACCATTAACCGCCGCGGCGCCGTTCTCTTGTCGTGCTAAATATTAAAGCAAGTTGTCGTTTATCTGATTAAAAATCAATCATATTGTTAAATAAGTATGTAATATATTATTTTGGCGTTAATATTTGACACGTTCCCGCGCCGACGCCATCATTTCCGCGATAATAATCACCGTCATGAGCGCCTCATCGGCAAAATAAAAATTTCCCGCGCCGGCAATTGCAACCACAAAGAAAACGCGTATTCTAGTGACATTTTGTCTTGTTTGCGGAGCGTATCTCATGAAAAAAATATTAGCCTTTTGCAGTTTATTAACTATTTACGCTAACGCGCAAACACCGCCGCCCCTCGATCCCGAATTCATGCCGCCTGAAGACGATATTACGCTGACTTCATTACCCGCCGAAAAAGGCGATAACCACATTCCTTTTGAAGAATTAACCAATTTTGTTGATATTTTTGACGTCATTAAGCGTTATTACGTTGAGCCCATCGATAATGGCACATTAATTGAAAACGCCATTCGCGGCATGTTGGTGCGTCTCGATCCGCATTCTACCTATATGAATGAACGGGAATATCATGATTTTATAGAAGAAAGTGAAGGCGTTTATGCCGGCGTTGGCGTCATTTTAGACGTTAAAGACGGTTCCGTGCGCGTGATTACGGCGGTAGCTGATTCGCCGGCAGCAAAAGCGGGCATTAAAACCGGCGATATTATCAGTCAAGTAGACGGTCAAAGTCTCAACGATATGAGTTCTTCCGAAATCAACCAAATTTTTAACGGCGAAGAAGGAACAGACGTCACGCTCACCATTCAACGCGATGAAACATTATTTAAAATCAAACTTACCCGCGAAATTATCTACATCACCAGCGTAAGCTCTTCTTTGTTAAACGACAATTTCGCTTATTTGCGCATCACGCAATTTCAAGAAGATACGGCGATCAATGTGGCAAAAGAAATCGAATCATTACAAGTCAAATCGCCGCTTAACGGCTTAATTCTTGATTTACGCAATAACGGCGGCGGATTGCTTGATTCAGCGGTTGAAACCGCCGATCTCTTTCTCGACCACGGCAACATCGTCAGCATTCGCGGACGCGATTATGAGGAAAAATTCGACGCGGAAGCAGGAGATTTATTAAATGGCAAACCGATCGTAGTATTAATTAATGAAGGTACGGCATCGGCATCGGAAGTATTAGCGGCGGCGTTGCAAGAAAATAACCGCGCGTTAAGCATTGGGCAAAATACTTTCGGCAAAGGATCCGTACAAACCGTTAAAACTTTATACCACGGCGGCGCCATCAAACTCACCACTTACCGCTACTACACGCCTTCCGGACAATCCATTCAAGCTACCGGCATCACGCCGCAAATCCCAATCGGCTCCCTCAAATTGCAAACCCAAAAGAAAAATATTGACGACAAAGAAAGCAATTTGCCGCGCCATCTTGAAGCCAGTAACGCAATTGCGCCTTCTCCAAAATCCAATACAGAATCGCTTGCTATGCAGGATTTTGCGCTTTATGAAGCCATCAATATTTTAACCGCCATGCAGTTAATGAATAAGTTAACGCCTGCTGCAACTGCCGCGCCAGAAAACAGTTCAAAACCCAAACCCGAACCGTCAGCCGGCACAATCAAAACTCAAAAAAATTATTGGTAAACGTTAAACCTGTTTTGGCGGTGATAAATGCGCAAACATACCGCCAAAAATTAAATCCGGTTCAATGCGATAAGTCGGACGATTGCCAAATAAAATTTGTGCATCGCCGCCGAAAGCAAAGCGTTTGAAATAATAACCACACTGCCCTTCTAACTCGTCAATAATATGATCCACGCCCGCCGGCAGCGCATGATGAATGCCGGCGCTGATGCAGCTGGCAGTATCATTGCCTAATAAATGCGGCGTCCAACGCATTGGCACCAATTTTTGCGTATTTTGCAGCAACGCATTTTCTGCCAAACGCATGCCCGGCAAAATAAATCCGCCCAAATGTCGCCCGTCGCCATCAACAGCATCTAAAGTAATTGCCGTGCCGCAACCAACCACGCATAAAGGATCGTGACACAAAGATCGCGCGCCCAACATAGCTAAATAACGATCGCTGCCGAGTTTTTCGGGTTTTTGATAAACCACCGTCAACGTATGATTGGTTTGCTTTTGTGATACAAAAATTTTTACGGTTTTATGCCAAAGTTGGCGCACAATTTCTTCAATCGTGGTGGTAATTTCCGCTTTATTAACGCTCGAAAGCGCAATTGCTTCTGGTTCCGGCAGCAAATGCCACGCACGAATCAGTTTCATTTGCCAATCTTGTTTATAAGAAACGGCTTCGATCGTGCTGGGTACTTTATTGCCGTACAACCATTTAATTCGAGAATTGCCCACATCAATTAAGAGATACATTGTTGAATCCGAGTATTGGTAAAAAAATGAATATGTTGCTGCTCATCTTTGGCAATGAGCCGTCCTTTTTGATCAATGCCTAACAAACGAAACGCCTGCGGTTCATTTTCTAACCGGCAGATTTTATGGATAAAAAAATCATAATCCGCCCAACGATGCGCCGCCGGTAAATAAGGTTTTTGTTGCCACAACGTCAGCATCGCAAATAATTTGTCTAATAATTGTTCATAAAAATCACCCGCGAGCCGACAATAATCCGCAAGATAAGCGTAATGCGCGGGACAATCCGCTTGCCGCACGATATTAAGCCCCACACCGATAACGGCATCACAACCTGCCGCGCGCGGAATTAAATCGATCAAAATGCCGCCGCATTTGCGGTTTTCAATAAATAAATCATTGGGCCATTTGAGTTTGATGGGACAATGATTTGCCGCTAAAAATTCGGCAATGGTCAGCGCCGTGATTTGTGCTAATCCTAATTGCAGCGCAGAGGGCAATGAAAAAGGATAACGAATTGAAAAATATAATTGCCCTTCCGGCGAATGCCAAACGGCATTACGTTGACCAACGCCGGCGGTTTGCGCCCCCGCGCGGCAAACAATCGGCGAAATAGTAGGCGGATGATTGAGTAGAAACTGTTGAGTTGAAGGCAATTGCGCAAAATAATACGCATGCCAATACGACTGAATCCGTCCCACTTTATCGTTCCTTGCAATGATAAAATCGCGCATTTTAATGTGAACAAAGAGGATTGCAACATGTCAAAAACGCGCATTGAGATTTCTCCATCGATTTTAGCGGCTGATTGCGCGCGTTTGGGCGAAGAAGTGGCGCAAGTTTTAGCTGCTGGTGCCGATAGTATTCATTTTGATGTGATGGACAACCATTATGTGCCGAATTTAACGTTTGGCGCGCCGATTTGTCAGGCATTACGCAATTACGGCATCAGCGCTGCAATTGACGTCCATTTGATGGCGCAACCGGTTGACGCTTTAATCAACGCTTTTGCACAAGCCGGCGCCACCTCAATCACCATTCACCCAGAAACCACGTTGCATTTAAACCGTTCTTTGCAATTAATCCGCGATTTAGGATTAAAAGCAGGATTAGCGCTCAATCCTGCCACGGGAATATCTTGTTTGGAATACGTTTTAGATCAATTGGATATCATTTTAATCATGACGGTAAATCCCGGTTTTGGCGGTCAAAATTTTCTGCCGGTTATTCTTGACAAAATTCGCGCCGTTCGCCAAAAACTCGCAGATTTCAAACCCCCAATTCGTTTAGCCGTTGATGGTGGCATTAATCAGCAAACAATTGCCGCTGCTGCCGCCGCCGGCGCTGATACGTTTATCGCCGGCTCTGCCATTTTTCACGCGCCCGATTATCAAAACATCATGCAACAATTACGCGATACGGCAACCCGCGCGTTTTGTCAGCCAAGATAAAAAATAATGCCGTTGATATCGTATTTTTGCCGCGCAAAATTGCCGCTAAAAACGTTTTATTATTGAGGAATATCATTATGTTATCTTCTTTTATTTCCCTGATCTTTTTTTCATTTTTTATCGCGCAAATTTCAAATCCAGCAACCATTTCTCATTCGGAAAAAACGCCGCCGAATGAAACGCATCGCGCCGCACCAAATGCGTCATTAAACGATTTTCCTCAAGCGCAGCGCACGTGGGGCGAAGTATTAAATCCGCAGCATCTCGTGCCTGAAACGGGTTTTTATGCGTTTTATATTAATGCGCAAGAACCCAATAAAGTCGTTTTTCAAGAACATGTTGACGCCATCGCCATCAATTATGCCTACCAAGATTTTCATCAAATTCCTTCCGAACAATTCGGCGCTTATTGGGTGGGTAAAATAACGATTCCTCAATCGGGTTTATATCGCGTGTATCTCGATCAAAGTTGGGCACAATCGCGCGTGATGCTGAATAAACGCGTCATTATTTCTGAACATTCTTCTGATAAAGCCAACAGTCAAACTGAAAACACATTATTTTTAACCGCCGGCGATTACACATTAGAAGTTGAACACCTCAATCATTGGCATACCACTTCTTTTCAACTTTCTTTAGCGCCGCTGATGATGGAATACGCGCCCGAAGCATTAGCAGATTTATTAGTAAAACAAAAAATTCCTGAAAAAACGGTGATTTATGCTGTTGGCATTTATGAAAGCGCGCACCAAGATAATCGCGTTTTTTTAACGATTGCCGATAATGCGCCGCCTTATGTTTTATTGTTAAGCAGTTATCGCGCGGTACGCTGGCATATTGCCGGTAAACAACCCGAAATGGTGATTTATAACCGCGCGAGCGCCGGCTCCAAAGTTGAAAATTTTCCGCCGGAAAAAGTTTTTACGTGGCGCGGCTTCATCGATGACGATTTAGGCGAAAATACGCGCGCGCACTGCAATTGTGCTGGCGGACAATTTTATTGCGAGGACACTTCCTCGCTGCGAACATTTGCGGAAAACGTTTTACAGTGGACGAAATTACCGCTTGCCGGTATCAGCGGTGAATATTATGCAGAAAACATAAAAGTACCCAATCGACGCATTACGGCGGAAACGTTTGCCGAAGATGTGCAAAAACAACGCGATTGGGCAGAACAAAAACGCCGTTGCCAGCAAAAAACGCCGCGTTCATTTGAAGACTTTATGCCGCAGAATTAAACAACGTGGCGGCTCTATGCTATCGTCGCTTTATTTTTTACGGGGAATTTCATCATGTCATCACTAAATAATGCGCATATTGAAAGTTTTGATCAGTACGGCGCACACTTTTGGGACGAAAATGGCGCGTATCGCACTTTGCACCATATTAATCCCGTGCGCGTGGATTTTATTAAACAATTCATCAAGTTAAATCAAAAAACGATTTTAGATATTGGCTGTGGTGGCGGTTTATTAAGCGAAGCTTTGGCGCGTGAAGGCGCGCAAGTGTTTGGCATTGATTTAAGTTCAAGCATGATTGCCGCCGCCGAACATCATCTTTCTGGACAAAATCTGGCGATTAATTACCGGCAAATCAGCAGCCACGATTGTTGCGCGCAAAATGAACAATACGATCACATCGTATGCATGGAAATGCTGGAACACGTTGCCAATCCGGCGGCGATTCTGCGCGATATTTATGCACTGTTGCGTCCGAATGGTTTTGCTTTTTTATCAACGGTTAACCGCAATAAACGCGCGTTTTTTAAAATGATTGTTTTAGCGGAATATCTCACAAAACTGGTGCCGCGCGGAACGCATCATTACGCGGATTTTATCCGTCCGCACGAACTCGTCACCATGGCAGAACGCGCCGGATTATCCGCCGTCGCATTAAGCGGTATGACTTATCATCCGCTGCGCAAAAGCGCGCATTTAAGCCGTCATCTCAACACTCATTATTTACTTGCTGTTCAAAAAAAATCATGAAAACAATGCCTTTTGCCGCCGTCCTTTTTGATTTAGACGGCACATTATTTGACACCGCCGGCGATTTAGTTCCCGCCGTTACTCATACACTCACAACGCACGGTTATCATTGCGCGCCCGCCGCGGTTATCCGCGAACATATTTCTGGCGGCAGCAAAGCGATGTTACAAGCCGCGGCTCAAATACCCATCGATGCCGAAACGATGAATTTGTTGTTACCAACTTTTTCTCAATATTATCAATCTAATATCGCTAACCACAGCGCACTATTTTCTGGAATGGACGCGGTTTTAAAGCGTTTAGAAACCGAAAAAATTCATTGGGGCATTGTGACGAATAAATTTCAACGTTTTGCGCAAGCTTTTGTTAAAGCAACGCAAATGGATAAACGATTATCTGTGCTCGTTTGCGGCGATACGCTGCCACGCGCAAAACCGCACCCCGATCCGTTGTTTTATGCTTGCCAACAATTAGACGTGGCGCCGCAGGATTGCGTTTATATTGGCGACAGCGCGAATGATATGCGCGCCGGAAAAGCTGCTGGCATGTATACCATCGCCTGCCGTTATGGTTATCTCGCCGCCGATGCCGACCCGAAAACGTGGCAAGCCGATGCAATTATTGATGCGCCGCAAGATTTATATGATCTTTTGTGGACAGCGGCGCGTTAAAACGTCAACGAAAAAGAGGAAAAAATGACGAGCATTCATTGGATTAATAACGGCGAGAATGTTTTAGCGCTGGAAGCCGCTGCTATTGCCGCACAACGGTTAACTGATGATTTTGGGCGCGCCTGCGAAACGCTGATGAAAACGCGCGGGCACGTTATCGTGAGTGGCATGGGAAAATCAGGACACATCGCGGCAAAATTAGCGGCAACTTTTGCCAGCACGGGCACACCGGCGTTTTTTGTGCACCCGTCAGAAGCGGGTCATGGTGATTTAGGCATGATTACCGCCGCTGACACGTTGCTGATGTTGTCATTTTCTGGGGAAAGCGGTGAATTGTTGGCGATGCTGCCAGCGTTAAAAACGTTAGCCGTGCCCGTGATTGCGATGACGGGCAATCCGCAATCGCATCTCGCGCAAAACGCGGATATTCATATCCCAATTCATATTGAACGCGAAGCCTGTCCATTAAATTTGGCGCCGACGGCAAGCACAACGGCAATGCTCGCCGTTGGCGATGCTTTGGCAATCAGTTTGATGCAGGCACGGGATTTTAATGATGAGGATTTTGCCCGTTCGCACCCGTTTGGACGTTTGGGACGGCGGTTGACGATTAAAGTTGCCGATATCATGCGCCCTTTTGCGCAATTGCCGTTAAATCTGCCCACGGATAGCGTGCAAACGGCATTATTTCAAATTACCGATAAACGTTTGGGTATGACGTTGATCGCGCAGGAAAAAAAATTGCTCGGTATTTATACCGACGGCGATTTACGCCGCACGCTCGGCGCTTTTAGCAATGCGCTTCATTTGCCGCTGGAGCACGTGATGACGAAAAATCCTAAAACCATCACGGAACATTGTCTTGCCGCAGAAGCATTGCATTTGATGCAGCAACAGCAAATTACGGTTTTGCCGGTTTTAACGATTGAGCAGCAATTATGCGGCGCCGTGCATATTCATGATTTGATTGCCGCGGGCGTGGCATGATGAAGCGACGCGTTTATCAACGCTGGCAAATGTTGTGTTCGTTTTTGCTGGTGATGATTTTGTTGCCGTATTTCAAAAAAAATACGGTGGAATTGGAGGAGTCCGCGCTTTCCGAACGCACGATTCCCGTTGTTTCTTTGGAAGATGTTACGGCTTTTCGTTATAACGCTGACGGCGAAAAGGAAGTGATGCTATCGAGCGAGCGCGCGGCTTATTACGCCGATACGCAAGAAACGGTTTATGAGCGTCCGCAGTTGCAGCATTATCCAGAAAAAATGGATTTAACTGCACAAACGGCAACGGATTTTCAAGGTCAATATCTTGTTTTAAAAGGAGAAGTTGTTGCAACGCGGCGCGGTGAGCAAAATCATGATGATTTGCGTTTGGAAAGCGATGAAATGGAATATGTTTACCGCGAGCACTACGTTGATATTCCCCGCGCGCTGGTTCTGAAAACGCCAAATAGCATAACTCATGCCATTGGTGCAAGATGGCATTTAAATCAAAACTTATTTATACTCAATAAAAATATTCGGAGTCATTATGCGCCTCATTTTTCTCGTGCTGATGCTGTGGATAATGCCCATTTACGCACAAAATAAAATTCAAGATGAAATCAGCCTTTCTGCCGATCAGGGCGAATATGATGCGGAAAAAGGAATAGCGACGTATACGGGGCACGTTGCCATCGCACAAGCCAATATGAAGTTGACCGGCGATAAAGTCGTGGTTCATTTTGATAAAGGCGCCGTGACGAAAATTGAAGCTTGGGGACGCCGTGTAACGTTTCATTATCAACCCAATAATGAACCGGCGATTACGGGGCAAGGTGATTTTATGGTTTACGTCATTCATACGGCAACGGTTGAAATTGAAGGTGATGCCAGCGTGATGCAAGGCGACAATGAAACCAAAGCCGAACGCTTAACATATCAACTCAAACAGCAACGTTTACGCGGAAAACGCATTCAAATGACCTTAAATCCAAAAACAAAATGAGTGGTTTAGAAGTTGTACAAATTCAAAAGCGTTACGGCGATCGCGTTATTTTGCGTGATTTTTCTTTGACGGTGCAGCCGGCGCAAGTGGTGGGATTATTGGGCCCAAACGGCGCCGGTAAAACCACGGGATTTTATATGATCGTGGGACTGATTCCGGTTGATGCCGGAACAATTACGCTTAACGAACAAAATATTACGCATTTACCCATTCATCAACGCGCGCGGTTAGGATTATCGTATTTGCCGCAGGAAGCCAGCGTTTTTCGTCGTTTATCGGTGGAAGATAATATTTTGGCAATTTTGGAATTAGCCACTCGTTTAGACCGCAAAGCGCGGCGAGAAAAAGCGCAGCAATTAATGGCAGAACTCGGCATTACGCATTTGGCAAATACTTTGGGCATTGCCTTATCCGGCGGCGAGCGCCGAAGATGCGAAATTGCGCGCGCGCTGGCAACGGAACCGCAATTTATTTTGCTTGATGAACCCTTTGCCGGCGTCGATCCGATTGCCGTTTCTGATATTCGGCACATTATTCAACATTTAACCAAACGTAATATTGGCGTGCTCATTACCGATCATAATGTGCGCGAAACGTTAAAAAGTTGTGATCATTCTTATATTTTAAGCGAGGGACGCATTATTGCGCACGGAACGCCAGCAGAAATTGTTGCCAATGAAGCGGCGCGCCGTGCCTATTTGGGCGATGATTTTTATTTAGAGAAATAAAATGAATAAGCAAGCGCAAAATCTCAATATCAATCTCAAACAACAGTTATCGCTGACGCCGCAACTTCAGCAGGCTATTAAAATTTTGAATATGAATCAGCAGGATTTGCAAGTAGAAATCGCGCAAATGTTGACGCAAAATTTTATGCTTGAACTCGATGATCATTTGCAAATGCAGCGCGTTGATAGTGAAGAAGAACCGCCCAAAGAAGGATTGCTTGACGAATTAAACGCCGAACTGGAATACGATTGTGATTGGGAGGAAGTTTACGATTCGGATTGGCACGATCACGCGCCATATCGTGAACAAGAAATTGATTTTGATGCGATTATTGAGGCGCGTCCGGCGCTGTTGCCGTATTTGCGCGAACAATTGCAACAAATGCCGTTATCGCCAGAAGTTTTGGGCGCGGCGGAAGCGTTTATCAGTCATTTAGATGAAGATGGTTATTTGCGCGAAAAATGCGCGGATTTGGCGCAGCAATATCGCATCAAAATGCCGGTGGCAGAAGCGGCAATACAAGCGATTAAAAATTGTCAACCCAGCGGCGTGGGCGCTTTTGATTTGGAAGATTGTTTAAATTTGCAAATTGCGTTATTGCCCGAAAATACGCCTTATTTATCGGTTTTAAAACGCATTATGACGCGGCATTTTTTATTTATCGGCAAAAATCCGCAG
This sequence comes from Dichelobacter nodosus, assembly GCF_001263335.1. Classification (GTDB taxonomy): domain Bacteria; phylum Pseudomonadota; class Gammaproteobacteria; order Cardiobacteriales; family Cardiobacteriaceae; genus Dichelobacter; species Dichelobacter nodosus. Next base: position 768 of record NZ_LGVW01000008.1, on the reverse strand, counting down.
TTGATTTGTAACCGTTTGGATTTAAACGAATCTGATTATGAACAAGCGGTTTTATTGTTAAAGACCTTAAATCCCCGTCCGGCGCAAGAATTCGCGCATGAACACGGTCAATATATCCGCCCAGAAGTGATCGTACGCGAAAAAGGCGGCATCAGTTTTATTGAAACCGATGAACACATTCAACCGCTGCTGCGCATTAATGCCGAATATGCCAAACTGACTCAATCCGCCGTCGATCAGGATAAAGTGTTATTACAAGCGCAACTCAATGAAGCGCGTTGGTTTATTAATGCCATTGATAAACGCGCCGATACCATTCAACGCGTAGCGAGCGTGATTGTGGCACTGCAACAAGATTTTTTCCAAGAAGGCGAAAAAGCGATGCAACCGTTGACGCGGCAAAAAGTCGCGGAATTGTTAAATGTGCATGAAAGTACGGTTAGCCGCGCGGTTAATGGTAAATATTTGATGTGTAAACGCGGCATTTTCGAATTGCGTTATTTTTTCTCCAGTCAATTGGAAACAACCGACGGCGAGGAACAATCATCAACGGCGGTAAAAGCGGTCATCAGCGAAATTGTTCGGCAAGAAGATCCCAAAAAACCGTTATCCGATCAAAAAATTGCGGATATTTTGTTGAAAAAAGGATACAAAATCGCGCGGCGCACCGCGGCAAAATATCGCGAAGAATTAGGCATTGCTACTTCAACGATGCGCCGCGAGCGTTCATAAATCATAAATACAAAAAAGTGGCGGTGAAAAAACGCC
>NZ_LGVW01000007.1 GCF_001263335.1 Dichelobacter nodosus | reverse complement strand
ACGCGGCGCGATAACAATATCATCAAGCCCGCGCAAAAAGCTGACGCCGTCTTCAATGCTGCCTTGCCATTTGCCGGCGGCACGCATTAATGGGAAGCCGTGGTTGCGGCAATGGCTAATTAATTCCGGACGAGCATCATCAGCGCGAATCACGTATTGCGCGCTGTTGGTGATGGTGCTCAATAATTGGGGCACGTCAACCGTTTCCACGTGCTCACCGTAGGCTTCTTCGGCAATGTATAAAACGCGCGCCGCTTCATCTAAATAACACCGCACGAGTACGGTCGGGTCGGAAGCAAAACCCCAGTCCACGCCGTGATAAATTGACCAGTGCGGCTCAATTGCAAAATCCGCAACGCGGTAACAGCCGGCTAATACTTGCGCGGCGCTGTGGCTGCGATAGGCGCCGTGCCAAATATGCTCGAATTCGCCCCACGCATTTTTATCACCGGCGGCGGCTTTTCTTTTGGCACGCTCGCGGTCGTCACGATATTCACGCCAAATTTCCTCAGAGGCGAACGGGTTATCGCGTAAGTTGACGGCAACGGTGATGCTGTTTTCGGGGCAGTCAACGCGTAAAAATTGGTCGATGGGGTCGGTTTTGAGTTGCGGATTCCAGCTCGCCCAAATTTCGCTGTTTTGTTTGCGAATGGTCGGGCGCAGTAAGGAAAGCGAACGCTTGGAAATGCTTTGAGCTTCTTCAATCCACGCACAATCAAAATCTTCTAAGGATTTGATACTGTCGGCGGTGTGGTCTTGCATACCTTGAAAAATCATTAAACCATTGCCGCCGCGGTTTAAAATTAAATCACGTTGAATATCAAAGGCGCTGCTTACGCCGAGCGCTTCAATTTTTGATTCCACTAAGGCTTTAACGCTGTGGCGCAATGATTTTTGGATTTCACGAATGCAAACCGTTTTCCGGTTGGGGTTGATAATATGCTCTTCAACGATGCGTTCTGCGAAAAAATGCGATTTACCGCCACCGCGTCCGCCGTAAGCGCCTTTATAACGTGCTGGTTTTAATAGCGGTAATGCCCAGCGCGGCGTTTTAATCTTGAGTATGCGTCCCATCGACAACGACCCGTTCAATGCGCGTGAGGCTTTCAACCCCGTTATTTTGAATGTTTACTTGGGTATCCGGCATTTTCCCCAGCCGCGCCTCGCGATGCGTTTTTAAAACGTCCATAATCGCCTTAGCTTCGGACGGGCGCTCAATATCATCAAGCATTTGCATGACTTTTTGCTCAACGGCTTGCATGTTCTTATCCGATTGCAAACGAAAAGCGACATTATCCGCGACGACTTGGTCAAAACATTGCCGCTCAACGGCGGAAAGTGTTCGTTCGGTTGTTCGCTCAACATTAACTAAATCGATGATTGCATTAGCTTTTAATTGTTCGGCTTGTTCGGTTTTGTTCGCTTGCCAATTCTCTTTTTTCGCTCGCGCGCTCACGGTTGATTTAGCTACACAATATTTGCGCGCAATATCCGAGACGCCCAAGCCGCCGATTTCATAATCGGCTTTTGCCATGAGCCATAGCTCGTCGGTTAATTTCGGCATAACTGTTTCCCTGCTGCTTTTTCGTATCTCATACAAACGGTCGATTTTGAGCGCCAAATCACGGATTTCAGCTTTGACTTCACCGCGTAAAATTGTATCGGCGGCGCGTAACGTGCTGTCGTTTTCTTTGCGCAATTCGGTTTCTGTTTCAAGACGCTGCTCAAGCAAACTAATGCGCTGCTCAAGTTTGGTGACATAAACGAATGCCGTCACAATCAAAGATGCGGTCGTTAAAATATGCCCAACCGATAAGGTCTTTTCAAACTGCCATTCGCTCACAATTCATTACCACAGTTAACTTTGAGCAACTCAATATATTCTTTTAAACGTAATTCGCGCTCTACTAAATTGTGGTACGTTTCATCGCTTAATAAACGCAATTCGGCGGCGCGGATTTTCGGCAACGTCGGCGGTACTGGGCACGGCGCGCGGTAACGATAAATGTCAGGCTGGCAGCCCAAACAGAACACCAGTAACGATAAACTAATCTTCTTCAAAATAATCACGCTTGCTTGATTGAATCGCTTGTTTGACGCGCGCGCGGCGTTGACGGTTACGATATACGGCTTTCGCTGTTTCATAAGCGTGTCGTTCCATGTCGCGATTTTCCTGTTCTAAACGCTGTTTTTCTTGTTTTAATTGCCGCCTTTTGTCCCGTTCTTCTTTAAAAGCCAGCATAAAAAAAGCCGCCACTATCATGGATAGGGCGGCAATGCGGCTAAGGACATATGCGGAAATCTGTTTGATGCGGTTAATCATGTTGTTTATCCCAAAACGCGGTATATATCACCGCTAAAAATGCGGCGAAAATACAAAGAAACCAAACAGCATCGGGCACGTTGCCAAGCGCCATGGTGATACTGTTTCTAAAATCGGCAATTTCAAGTAATTGTTCATTGAGCGCGCCCAAAGTAGATAACACGCCCGATATAGAAATGATGACGCGCTTGGAATGCGCTAAGGTTGCGCTGGTTTTTTGTGCGCCGTCGGCTTTTTCTGTGGCTAAAACCGACGCCGGAATATCTTTCGCGCCCATCGCTAACCCGATAGCGCGGTCTAAAACGCCGATATCGTCACTTTGATAGCCGGCGCGTTTGCCGATGACGCGCGTTGTCCAGCCGCGCTTAAAGGCATGCCAATTTTTAAGACGTTTGAGGAATGCCATGCGTTCCATGCAAAGCGCTTCAATTAAGGGTTCCACCGGCTGCTGTTTCAGCGCTTTCAGTGTTTGCGCGCCGATGATGCCGTCTGTGGGTACGCCCGCAATTTTTTGTATGGTTTTGGCAGCACGTCGCACGCCGCTGTGTACCGCGAAATCAAGCAGCGCATAATCAACGCCGGCAGGTAATAAATTAAACTGTATCTTTTGCGCGTATTCTTGCTCATAAATCGCGCGGACTTCGGTTTTAGAAATATTTTTAACGGGACGCTCGGCGATGCCACGGGCGGCTAAAAAGGCGCCATATGTTTTTTGCGTAATGCCGAAATTGGTGGCGCCACCTGTATCAGCGGGGTGATTAACATAACCACCTTCCGATAAAAGTATCCAATTCAGCGCGCGTTCAAAATTTGATTGCATGCCGCCTCCATTTGCGCATAAAAAAACCGCGCATAAAGCGCGGCGGATAAAAACAATAAAAAAGCGGCATTACAGCCGCTCAAACAAATCTGGAAAAATAAAATGATTAGAAAGAAATAAAAACAAAAAAAGCAAAGCAAAGAAAACTGGGATAATCAAAAACTTCATTTAAACTTAACCCAATTTGACGTTATTCTGATGGTTTACGGTTAACTTGTCAAGAGCGAGTGCGGATATTTTTGCATTAATTGATGACGCCGCCTTCGAAAAGGCACCAGCATATAAAGCAAATGCAGGGGTTCGCTACAAGGGTTTGATGTTAAGAAAACTTGTTTTTATATATTTAAAACAATGTGTTAAATATATAATATGATGCATGATGTGTCCTTTAAAGAGAGAAAAAGGGCGAAAAATGTGTTTTTAAACGGGGAAAATATACCGAACTGCGCGCAACAGTCACATTGATATTTATTAAAAATCCGCATATACTGCGCCGCGTCTTGTT
>NZ_LGVW01000006.1 GCF_001263335.1 Dichelobacter nodosus | reverse complement strand
AAATCAAAACCATCAACCACGCCGGTTTGAGTGGGGTCAACAATTTTATCGGCATCGGGATTAGCGCGTTTAGCTTTTTCTGCTTTGTATTGTTCAGCGAGTTTGGGGTCGATTTTACTTAAGGTTGCTTCTGGGAAATTCTTTTTTGAAATTACGACCGCGGTTTTATCGTTTTTTGATTCGGATTTATAAAAACATAAAAAACAGTTTAAAAACTTGCGGCAAAAATTTTTCTTTAAACCGCTGTCAATTTTCTCCATGATTTTTGTTTTAATGTTTTATAAAAAACATAATGTTTTCCAAATTGTTTTTAAAATCGTTCCAGTGCTGTAGAAATTATTCAAAACCACGAAAACCATTTTCGTGATTCATTAAAAATGCCGCGTTTTCAAATTTTATTAACGAAAACCGTAAACTTTTAAAATCCGCATGAATATTTCCGGCATAAAAAATGCGGCAAAACTGCCGCATATTCAAATCATTATCGTTTTATAACGTTCTTTGTCCTGTTTCGCCATTAAAGCGCGCAATCATCTTCCAAGTCACGCCGTCCTCGCTTTGCAAACAAACCGCCTCGCTGTAACCAAAAGGCAAATAGCCGCCGGGCGTTCCCAATAATTCGCTGACCACGCGCCCAATCCACGGCATATGTCCCACAATAATGGCGCTGTCTTTAATCTTTGATAACGCTTGAAATACCGTATTTAAATCTTCGTCCGGACTCAATTCCTTAATCGTCACGGGTTTACCCAAATGCGCTGCCGTTTGTTGCCCGCGCACAGAAGGCGAACAATAAATCGGCAAAGTTTTAAACGGACGCAACCATTCTGCGGTTGCTTTTGCTTGATTTTGTCCTTCATTGCTTAGCGTGCGTTCCAAATCGGATAAACCAATGCCAATGCCCGCTTCTGCATGTCGCCAAAAAATCAATCTTTTCATAAATAACTCCTTAATATTTAAACGGATAAAATAAACTCGCCTCAATCTCGCCAATGGTTTTTATCGATCGCGCCGCTGCGCATCGTTTTATTAAAATTGTGCATCACACCGCATTGCCATAATGCTGCCACCACGTTTGCAACTGCGCTTCATCAATAATCGGCACGGAAAACGCCTGTGCCCGTGCCAATTTACTGCCGGCATCAGCGCCTAATAATAAAAAATCCGTTTGCCGCGAAACCTGCGACGTCACCTTTGCGCCCAAAGTTTCCAAACGTTTTTGCGCTTCCGCGCGCGATAAACTCGGCAAAGTGCCCGTAATCACCACCGTTTTTCCCAAAAGAGGCGCATCTATTATTTTTTTTGTCGGTACGGTTGACCAATGCACGCCGGCAGCCACAATTGCTGCAATTACCGCGCGATTATCTTCATCTGCAAAAAAATGTTCGATATCCGCCGCGACCACATCGCCAATGCCCTCAATTTCTTGCAACGCCGCGCGATCAGCCGCCATAAACGCTGCCAAATCGCCAAAATGCGTCGCCAACGCCTGCGCATTAACGCTTCCCACGCCGCGAATACCCAAAGCATAAATAAAACGCGCCAACGTGGTTTTTTTCGCAGCATCGATTGCCGTCATTACATTGTGCGCGGATTTTTTACCCATGCGCGGTAAACTTGCCCAATCGTCTGCCGTTAAACAAAACAAATCCGCCGGCGTGCGCACAAATTCTTGCGCGACCAATTGCTGAATTAACTTTTCGCCCAAACCGCGAATATCGAGCGCCTCACGAGAAGCAAAATGAATTAACGCCGCCACGCGTTGCGCCGGACAATGTAAACCACCGCTACAACGCGCCACCGCCTCATCTTCATTTTGCACAATTGCTGCCGCGCAAACGGGGCAGTGTTCGGGCATTGCAAAAACCGGCGCATCGGGCAAACGTTTCTCCAAAACCACGCTAACCACTTCCGGAATTACATCACCAGCGCGGCGAATAAAAATCGTATCACCCACGCGGATATCTTTGCGCGCAATCTCCCGCGCGTTATGCAAACTGGCGCTACGCACCACAACGCCGGCAATCGTGACCGGCTGCAAACGCGCCACCGGCGTCACCGCGCCCGTGCGTCCCACTTGTAATTCAATTGCTTCAATGCGCGTAGTTTTTTCCAGCGCTGGAAATTTCCACGCAATTGCCCACCGCGGCGCCCGCGCTAAAAAGCCCGCGCGTTGTTGGTCAGCAAAACGATTGACTTTAAAAACAACGCCATCAATGTCAAATGGCAATTGTTCGCGTTGTTTCGCAAATTGCTGATAAGCCGCCAGCGCTTCCGGTAAAGTTGCCGCTTTTTGATGTAAAGAACATACGGGAATATGCCACGCGCGATATTGCTCGAGCAACGCTTCATACGTTTCCGGTAATTGATAATTTGTGATTTCCCCGTAACCATAAGCAAAAAAAGCGAGTTGCCGCCGCGCCGTGATGCGCGGATCGAGTTGCCGTAAACTGCCGGAAGCGGCATTTCGAGGATTGGCAAAAATTTTTTCACCATTGGCAGCGGCTTGTTCATTAAGCGCGTAAAACGCTTTTTTCGGCATATAAATTTCGCCGCGAATTTCGATAACGTCGGGCGGCGTATGCGTATTTAAACGCAGCGGAATTGTGCTGATGGTGCGCACGTTTTGCGTGACGTCTTCGCCGGTGATGCCGTCGCCGCGGGTACTCGCCCGTTGCAAAATGCCGTTTTCGTAGCGCAAATTGATCGCGAGTCCGTCAAATTTGGGTTCGGCAATCAAAGAAATTGCGGTTGTCGGCGATAATTGTTCTTGTAAACGGCGATAAAAATCCGCAAATTCATCGGCATTAAAAACGTTGTCCAAAGAAAGCATGGCAATGTGATGGGCGACGTTTCGAAAACGATTATCAGCTTTACCGCCAACGCGCTGCGTCGGCGAATCCGCGGGAATGGGCAAACCGCTTGCCGCTTCGAGCGCGCGCAATTTTTGCATTAATGCATCAAATTCGCTATCGGCAATGTTCGGCGCCTCGAGCACGTAATAAGCATATTCATGAGCGCGGATTGTTTGGCGCAACGCTTCCAATTCAGCAGCGATTAATGAGGAGTTTTGAGCCATTGTTCGTAATTTTGTTGAAAGATTTCAGCGGCGTGGCGGTAATTAGCGAGTTCTTTTTCGCCGACGCTGTGTTGATTAAAATCCAGCAGCCGACCGTTTAAATGCGCGGCAATTTCTTTGGCGTGCGCGATGAAGTTTTCGCAAGATTCTGTGGCGTCGTAACTGGTGGGCAATTGCATGATGAGCATGATGCCGGTGGTGGGCGTCATCAATTCGAGCTTTTCGGGAAAGGTGCCCGGACGCTGCGCGTTGAGCACGGAAAATAAAACGTTGCTGCCGCTGTCGTCTAATCGTTCATAAATATGATTGGGCGAACGCGTGAGTTGAAAAGTAGCCACGAGATCTTCGATGGCGGCGCCGTCAAAGGTTTCTTTATGCGCTGCCAAAATGGTAAAGGGAAAATTGGCTTTGGGCGCATCGGGAACTTTTTTCAGTTCATCAAAATAATTTGGCGGCAAATGCCCTGTGGGTTGGGTGGTGATTTGTTGTTTTTCTGCTTGCGCGAGGCGCGCTTGTTCTTTTTGTTTGGCTTTACGAAATATTTTCGTAGCCAACCACAATAGCAAGACGATAATCAAGGCAATGGTGAGACGAAACAGAAAAAGGGGCGTGTCGTTTGTCATGGGTTTTCCTAAAAATATGTGCTAAATAAATGGGTTACCAATAAAAAGATGGAGCCAATCTGATTTTTTAAGGGCGCAACGATAAAACGGATTTCGGCGGCAAATGTTTGTCGTTACCCAAGTTTATAAAAGGTACCATTTTAACGGCTTGTTTTTTGGGTGCAAATGTTGATTTGCGCGGTGGTGATTACGTTTTTATTAAAAAGATGATGCCGCATTTTTTCACTGTTAAAAATTAAAATATTGCCGCTATTTTGTATAAAAACGTTATTTTTAGTATCAAACGCTTATTTAACGATTTTTAGCAGCTTTTTATGATTTTTCATTTATTTACGGAGTCGTCATAAAACGGTTTTTATGAAACGTATTTCTTGCGGCGCGCGGTGGGAAGTTGGTGTTAGTTTGCGAAAATTTCGTTATAATCTCTCGCCGAATTGATCCGTGGGTAATTTAATGTCTCATCGTTACCAGCAAGCAACTTTTTCTTGTTCCGTTCATGCTGCGCACCAGCTGCCGAAAGATGCAGTGGTGGAAGTGGCTTTTGCGGGGCGTTCTAATGCCGGAAAATCCAGCGCTTTAAATGCGTTAACCAATCAAGCAACGCTCGCGCGCGTTTCAAAAACGCCGGGGCGGACGCAATTAATCAATTATTTTGCTTTGCCCGATGCAGGAAAATATTTGGTGGATTTGCCGGGATATGGTTACGCGCAAGTGCCAGATGCCGTGCGGCAACATTGGGAACATTTATTGGGCGATTATTTATTAACACGACAAGCGCTAAAAGGCGTTGTTTTGATTATGGATATTCGTCACCCGTTAAAACCTTTGGATCAACAATTGCTCGATTGCTGTCAAGCGCGCGCTTTGCCGGTTCACGTTTTATTAACTAAAGCGGATAAGTTATCGAAAAGTGCGCAAAAAATGCAGCAAAATCAAGTAGCAAACTTTTTGGCGCAACGCATGGAATCGAGTTCTGTTCAAACGTTTTCGAGTTTAAAAAAAGAAGGTTTGGACGCGTTGCGGTGTCAATTAGATCAATGGTTGGGAGGGTAGGGAGATGGGGGGCGTACCATTACATATTGTTTTATTACTTTTTGGCGTGGCATTAACCGCGGGATTCGTGGATACCATTGCAGGCGGCGGCGGTATGTTGACGATTCCGGCATTATTGCTGACACCTTCGCTTTCTCCAGAAATGGCGTTGGCAACGAATAAATTACAATCAAGCTGCGGTTCAACTTCTGCTGCTTTTTGCTTTTGGCGCAAAGGTTATATTCATTTCAAACCCATGCTCGGCGGCATGTTTACCACTGCCGTTGGCGCGGCGGTGGGCGTGATTTTAATTCATATTATTGATAGCGGTATTTTGGCAAAAGTGTTGCCGCTGCTGTTGATTACGGTTGCCGGCATTTTTATTGCGATGCCAACGTTAGGCGATGTTGATCACGCGGCAAAATTAGGTTTTTGGGGATTTGCTTTGGGTTTGACGTTGCCGATTGGTTTTTATGATGGTTTTTTAGGGCCGGGCTCAGGCAGTTTTTATATTTTGGCGTTGATTGCGTTTCGTGGAGAAACATTGCGGCAGGCAACTATGGAAGCCAAAGTGTTTAATGCTATGAGTAATTTAACGGCGTTAACCGTTTTTATTATCGCCGGACATATTGTGTGGTCTTTAGGCGTTGTGATGGGTGTCGGGCAAATGTTGGGAGCGAAATTGGCTTCGGGATTGGTGATTAGCCGCGGCAGTCGTTTAATTCGCCCGATGGTGATTATTATGAGCGTACTAATGAGCTTATATTTAGCCTATCGCAACTGGTTTTTACCTTATTTTTAATTGAGATACGTTAAAATGAACGGCGCCGTGCGCCATCAAGCAAACGGTTTATCGTGTTGATAAAAATGAGGGATAAATCAATGAAGAAGTTATTATTATCAATTTTATGGACGAGTGCTATGTTAACCACGCAAACTGCTTTTACCCTTCCTAGTTTGAATATTTACGCCACCGGCGGCACGATTGCTGGAAGTTCCGACAGCGTAACGGATACCTCGCAATATCAAGTTGCAACATTAGGCGTTGAAAAACTCATTGCTGCGGTTCCGGAATTGAAAAAAATCGCAACGGTGACCGGCAAACAAATTGCCAGCGTTGATAGTAACGATATTTCGGTAAACATTTTGCTGGAACTTGCGAAAACTTTAAACCAAGATTTGGCAGGCGGTACTGACGGCGCCGTGATTACGCACGGAACCGATACTTTAGAAGAAACCGCGTTCTTTTTATCATTAACCACGAAAACCGAAAAACCGATCGTAATCGTTGGCGCGATGCGTCCGGCAACGGCAATCAGCGCTGATGGTGCGATGAACTTATTGCAAGCATCAGCGCTTGCAGTTGCCAAAGAGGCGCACAATCGCGGCGTGATGATGGTGATGAACGACCGCATCGGTTCTGGTTATTACATCAGTAAAAACCACGCCAACGCGCCCGATGCGTTTAAATCTGTGGAATCAGGATATTTAGGATTGATGGTGGGATTAACCCCGCATTTTTATTATCAACCGCAGCAGCCGATGAATGCGGCAAATTTTGATGTGAGTCAATATAAAGAATTGCCGCGCGTCGATATTATTTTTGGCTATCAAGATGCTGATGCTGATTTATTAGATGCTGCCGTTGAGCGCGGTGCGCGCGGCGTCGTTATCGATGCAACTGGTGCCGGCATGTTGTCTACTAAGTTATTAGAACGCGTTAAAGCGTTGACTGCTGAAGGTTTTCCTGTGGTGCGCGCTTCTCGCACAGGTCAAGGATACGTTTCCATTGCTGAAGATGAAGGCATTGGCAGCGGCTTTTTAAATGCACAAAAAGCACGGATTTTATTGATGCTTGCTTTGGCAAACGGCGACGATTTAGCAGCAATTCGCGCGCGTTTTCAGTAAATCAATCATAAAAAAATTCGCTTTTGAGTGACTGCCGCGGCAGTCACTTTTTTATGAAAAACGATTTTTAGTGACGGCAATCTTTTTATTTTTGCCACCGTTAAAAAAATGACTGCCAAAGCAGTCATTAATTCAATTGGTTGCGTCGTGCTTTTTTATGCAAGATATTTTGCAAGCAGCGCTAAACTGGAAATGGCGCCTAAATCCGTTTTTACGATCCAACCGCTGCCTTTTGCCGCCGGCACGATTTCACCCGTTTTTACGTCAAACAAAGTCCCCAAAACCAAATCACGATTTCCTTCTGGCGTAATTAAAGCTACTTTATCGCCGGTTTGCAGATAATTTTTTGCTTCAACCGTTGCCAGTCCCGTTACTGGATCAAAATCAATAATTTCACCGACAAATTGTTGTGTGGCAGCATTTGAGGAACCGGTTTCATAATTTTGTTGAGCATTAATATTGCGGCGCACAAAAAAGCCATCGGTATAACCGCGATTGGCTAAACCGTCTAAATCGCGGCTTAATTGTGGATTAAAATCTTTGCCGGCTAAGGCATCATCGATGGCTTGACGATAAATTTGCGCGGTGCGCGCGGCGTAGTAAAACGATTTTGTGCGTCCTTCGATTTTCAAACAATCCACGCCGATTTCAACGAGCGCGCGAACGTGTTCAATGGCGCGCAAATCACGGCTATTTAAAATGTAAGTGCCTTGTTCGTCTTCGTTGATTTCCATATATTCGCCGCGGCGGTTTTCTTCTTCTAAAAAATATGTGCGTTCGGCATGAGATTTCGGTTTTTCTAAAACGGGCACAAAATCGCCTGCCGTTTCCTCGCGGCTTTCATGCGTTTGATAGCGCCAACGGCAGGCATTCGTGCAGACGCCTTGATTGGGATCGCGATTATTAAAATATCCCGACAATAAACAGCGTCCCGAATACGCAATACACAAAGCGCCGTGAATAAAAACTTCTAATTCAATATCTGGACAACGTTGGCGGATTTCTTTGATTTCGTCCAAAGATAATTCCCGCGACAAAATAATGCGGCTAATGCCGTTTTTTTGCCAAAATTGTACGCTCGCCCAATTCATGCTGTTGGCTTGCACTGATAAATGAATCGGCAAATCGGGGAAAGCTTCGCGCACCAGCATAATGAGTCCCGCGTCAGACATAATACAAGCATCTGGTTTTGCGGATAAAACGGGCGACAAATCGCGCAGTGCCGTTTGCAATTTGTAATTATGCGGCATGGTGTTGACGGTTAAATAAAACTTTTTGCCGCTGGCGTGCGCTTCGGCGATGCCCGTTTGAAGATGTTCATCGTTAAATTCATTGCCACGCATGCGTAAAGAATAACGCGCGGCGCCGGCATAAACGGCATCAGCGCCGTAGGCAAAGGCATAACGCATGGTTTTTAAAGAACCGGCAGGAGAAAGTAATTCAATAGGATTCGTGCTCATGATCGCTCAATAGTTAATTGATAAAAGACGTTCCGCGCTTGCGAAAAAGTTCAGTATTATACCCGAGCAGTCACATAAACTTTTCGTTTTGAAAAAAGGAATGTCAATGGAAAGAAAACACATGAATGTTGCCAGTTTTAATTTGGATCATAACGCGGTAAAAGCGCCGTACGTGCGCCTCGCGGATAAAAAAATCGGCAGCCACGGCGATGTTATTTATAAATACGATATCCGCGTTTGCCAACCTAATCGCGAGCAAATGCTGATGCCGGCTTTGCATTCTTTAGAACATTTACTCGCAGAATTAATGCGCAATCATAGCGATAAAATTTTAGATATCAGCCCGATGGGTTGCCAAACTGGTTTTTATATTAGTTTGCTCAACGAACCGGATTATCAAGTGATGCTGCATTTATTAGAAACCACGCTCAACGATATTTTAGCGGCGGAAGCCGTGCCGGCGTGTTGCGAGGAACAATGCGGTTTTGCTGCCAATCATTCGCTTTCCGGTGCGCAAGAAATCGCGCGTTATTTGCTGGCACATCGCAATAAATGGGAACAAGTTTTTTAAACAACATCACAAACGCGCGGCGCAAAAATGATAAAACGGAACGGGAAATATGCGCCGCGAAATCAAATTAGCAACAAGACAACTGGGTAATAAATAGACAAAATTAGCGGGGCAACCCGTCATTTCCATCACCACCACCGCCGCGGTTAAAGGCGATTGAGTGGCAGCGGCTAAAAATGCTGCCATACCGCATAAAATCCACGGCGCCGCCGCGGTGATTTGCCCGATTTGTGCCAACGTTTTTCCGATGACGGCGCCGGTTGATAAACACGGCACAAAAATCCCGCCGGCGATGCCAACCCAATAACTCACTACGCTGGCAAGCCATTTTCCCAGCGCTAAAGTAGGCGCATCATCATATTCGGGAGTTAACAGTTGCGGAATTAAAAATTCGCCGCTGCCGTACGTTTGCCCCTGATAAAAAAGTCCTAAAACAGTTAAAACGACGCCGCAAAAAAATGCCCAAAAATAAGGGTGACGGCAGAAAAACGCGCGCCACGATTCGGGGAATAAAAAATTTTTGCCGCGTCCTAAAACCAAAGCAAATAATCCACCGCCAACGCCACAGACTAATGCACAAACCAGCGCGCCGAAAAAAGCGTTATCAATTATTTTTGCGGCGGAAAATTGGGGAAAATACGGCGCAAAATCAATGAAAAAGCCATAAAATCCTGCCGCCAACGTAATCGTTAAAAAAACGCATTCTAATTGTCGCCAGCGCAGCGTTTTTGCGCGTCCGAGTTCTTCTAAAATAAAAACGATGCCAGCAAGTGGTGCGTTAAAAGCCGTGGCTAAACCGCAGCCCGCGCCGATGAGTAAGCATTGTTGTTCGGAAATCAGTTTGGAATGCCAAAGTCGGTGCCACGCAAACATCACCGCCGCGCCAACATGAATGGAAGGACCTTGCCGACCGATGGACGCGCCACAAAGCATGCCCAAAGCTGTGAGCGGAATTTTAAGCAAGGTGGTGTGGGCGAGAAAAAGGGCGCTGCGTTCGGGCTGATGAATGCTAGCGATGACTTGCGGCACGCCGCTGCCGGCAGTTTGTGGTGCAAAATGTTTGGTTAAATATAAAATCGCGACCAAACCAAAAGGTAATAAAACCGCGCTGATATAAGGATTTTGCGCGATCAACCAGCGATGTGTATTGGTTGCCCAGCGCGCGGCAAAAGCAAAACTTAAAATAGTTAAGGTAACGACAAAAGCGCCACCGGCAAGAAAAATAATCCGTAAACAAAAACGATAAAAACGGCAAACAAGTTGCCGCGGTTGTGGTATCCAATTCATGGTCATTAATAATTAGGGTAAAAAATCGAGCACCAGTCCTGCCCAAATCGCCGCGCCCACCCAGTTATTATGATGAAATGCCGCAAAGCAACGGGCGCGATTAAAGCCGCGAATCATATACAATTCTTGCGCCATCAGCAGCGCCGCGCTCAAAAGCCCGAGATAATACCAACTGCCGCGTCCGCCGGCAACGCCGCTTAAAATCAAACACAAAAGCATCAAAGCCGCCATCAGCGCAATAAAACGCCGTTCGCAGCCGCGCGCGAGAATAGCGGTTGAATGGAGTTTTAACGGTAGATCATCGTCGCGATCGACTAAGGCGTAGTAAGTGTCATAAACCAATGCCCAAAAGGCGCCGCCCAAAAACATGAGTCCGCCGGCTAAAGTGATTTTGCCCAAGATGGCGGTGTGGGCAAGTAAAATGGCGCTGGCAAATGCAATGCCTAAAACGGCTTGCGGCGCGGGAAGAAAGCGTTTGCAAAAGGGATACAAAAAAACGGTGAGCGCGCTGCCGACGGCAACGAGTAGCGAGGGGCGGTTGAGTTGTAATACCAAATAAAAACTAAATAAAAATAATAAGATGCTGATTAAAACGGCTTCAAAAACCGATAATTCACCCGCGGCGAGCGGGCGGTAGCGCGTGCGTTTAACAAAACCATCGATGTGGCGATCGGCTAAATCGTTGATAACGCAGCCGGCGCTGCGCATTGACCATGTGCCGAGCAAAAGAATGAGCGCGATTTTTGCCGGCGGTTTGCCGTTTCCTGCCAGCCACAGTCCCCATAAACTGTTCCACATTAAAAGCAAGGTGCCGACGGGTTTATCTAAGCGCATCAGGCGGATATATGCAGAAATTTTTTTTGATAATGACAACATGTTATGAAAAATAAAACAAGGCGCGGTGATTATAAAGCAAAAGCGCAAAAGCGGTTTGTTGATTTGCGTGTTGTGCGCCTAAAGAATGGCGTTACTGCGGGCAAGCGCAGTATTTCTGCATAAAAATGATATGATTGCCGCGTTTTTAAATCGCGATTCATCAGCGCGCTGATGGATTATTCTCATTCACCTATTTTTTGAGTACAGAAAACAAAGATGAGTCAATACGTTTTTACGATGAATCAGGTTGGCAAAGTGGTGCCGCCGAATAAATACATTTTGAAAGATATTTCATTATCTTTTTTTCCGGGCGCCAAAATCGGCATTTTGGGCTTAAACGGCGCGGGTAAATCAACTTTGTTACGCATTATGGCAGGCGTCGATACCGATATTTTGGGCGAAGCGCGTCCGCAGCCCAATATTAAAATTGGTTATTTACCGCAGGAACCGCAACTCGATCCGGAAAAAACCGTGCGCGCCGTGGTGGAAGAAGCGATGAGCGCGCTGCAAGACGTTCAAGCGGAATTAGATGCCGTTTATGCGGCATATGCCGATCCCGATGCTGATTTTGAAGCGCTAGCAGCAAAACAAGCCGAATTGGAAAATCGTTTGGCAGCTGGCGGCGGTCATGATCACGCGTTGCGCATGGATATTGCCGCTGATGCGTTGCGTTTGCCGCCGTGGGAACAAAAAGTGGCAACCTTATCCGGCGGTGAACGGCGGCGCGTGGCGTTATGCCGTTTATTATTATCGCAACCGGATATGTTGTTATTAGACGAACCAACCAACCATTTAGATGCGGAATCGATCGCGTGGCTGGAGCATTATCTCCATGATTTTCCCGGCACCGTGGTAGCAGTAACGCACGACCGTTATTTTTTAGATAACGTTGCCGGCTGGATTTTAGAACTCGACCGCGGGCAAGGTATTCCGTGGCAGGGCAATTATTCTTCTTGGTTGGAACAAAAAGAAAAACGTTTAGCGATTGAAGAAAAACAAGAATCCGCGCACCGCCGCGCATTAAAAGAAGAATTGGAATGGGTGCGCAGCAATGCCAAAGGACGACAAAGTAAAAATAAAGCGCGCCTCAATCGTTTTGAAGAATTATCCAGCAAAGAATTCCAGCAACGCGCAGAAACGCAGGAAATTTATATTCCCGTTGGCGATCGTTTGGGCGACAAAGTCATCATCGTTAATGATGTGGCGAAAAGTTTTGAACACAAAATGTTATATGAACATTTGAGTTTTCAAGTGCCGGCGGGGGCGGTGGTTGGCATTATTGGCGCAAATGGCGCGGGTAAATCCACATTGTTTCATTTGATTACCGGACGCGACACGCCCGATGCCGGAACGATTGAACTCGGCGAAACCGTGCAACTGGCATACGTTGATCAAATGCGCGATGGTTTGGACGCGCAAAAAACCGTTTGGGAAGCCGTTTCAGATGGTTTGGATATGATTACCGTCGGCAATTATACGATTCCCAGCCGCGCATATTTGGGGCGCTTTAATTTTAAAGGAACGGATCAACAAAAACGCGTTGGCGATTTATCCGGCGGCGAGCGTAATCGTTTGCATTTGGCAAAATTGTTAAAAAGCGGCGGCAACGTTTTGTTGTTAGACGAACCCACCAACGATTTAGACGTGGAAACTTTGCGCGCTTTGGAAAACGCTATTCTTTCTTTTGCCGGCAGCGCGTTAATTATTTCCCACGATCGCTGGTTTTTAGATCGGGTGGCAACGCATATTTTGGCGTTTGAAGGCGATTCACAAACGTTCTTTTTTTCAGGAACATACAGCGAATATGAAGTTGATCGGCGTCGGCGTTTGGGAGAAGCTGCTGATCAACCGCACCGAATTAAATATAAACGCATTTAAAAACGTTTTTATCATCAAAAAAAACCGGCTTTTGCAGTCGGTTTTTTATTTTTGCGGTAACGTGCGCGGTTTTTTGCGCTGTTTGCCATCGGCACGGGTAAAAAATCGCTTAAAATAGAAACGGCTAAAGCGAAAAAAGGAGCACATGATGTTAATTGTCACGGGCATGTCGGGAGCGGGAAAAAGTGTGGCGCTGCATACTTTGGAAGATTTGGGTTATTACTGCGTGGATAATTTACCGCTGATTTTGTTGGACGCTTTTGTACGCGATTTTGCCCAACATCACGCGCAACCGGTCGCCGTTGCCATCGATGCTCGTAATGCGCAAGATATCAGCGCGTTATCTGATAAATTGCAAACGATGAAAAGCGTAACGCGCATTCAAATTTTATTTCTCAACGCGCAAACAAACGTTTTAGCGCGCCGTTTTAGCGAAAGCCGCCGACCGCACCCGTTGCGCAATTTCGGCAGCGAACAAATTATTGAAGCGATTGAAAAAGAACGGAAATTACTCGGTTCTTTAAATAATATCGCCGACATGCTTATTGATACCAGCAATTACCGCGCCGCCGATTTGCGGCAGCAATTGATGCAATTGCTCAATACCACGGCGCCGCATTTATTAATCACGCTGCAATCGTTTGGTTTTAAACACGGCATTCCGGTGAACGCGGATTTTGTGTTTGACGTGCGTTTTTTACCCAATCCTTATTGGGAAGCGCGTTTGCGCGCATTTAACGGCAAGGAACAACCGATTATCGATTGGTTGGAACAATTCGCCGAACCGAGGCAATTCGCCCAAGAAACCGCGCATTATTTACAACATTGGTTGTCTTATTTCACCGGACAAAATAACCGCGCTTACCTTAATATCGCGATTGGTTGCACGGGCGGACAACATCGCAGCGTTTTTATTGCCGAATCAGTGGGCGCCATTTTGCGGCAAGATTTTCCCGATTTGCATATCGAGCACCGCGATATTGAAAAAAATTGAATTTAAAATAAAAAAGGCAGCGATTTTGCTGCCTTTTTCCGTTTTGTCGTTAAACCAGCAACATGCTGGCGGCAACTTTTTGCCGCGTTGCTTTTCCTGCCAAATGCTCCACTAATTGCAAAGCAAAATCAAAAGCACAAGCCGGCCCGCGCGCGGTGATGATGTTGCCATCAACAACGACTGCGGACGTTTGCACCTGTGCGCCGTCTAAATAGCACTCAAAACTGGGATAACACGTGGCTTTTTTGCCGCGTAATAATCCCAAATTGCCCAAAACCATGGGCGCGGCGCAAATTGCCGCAATTGTTTTGCCGCGATTGGCGTGCTGCATCAATTGGTTTTTAAATGCAGCGTGACCGTTAAAAGCGGTGGTGCCGCCAGGAATAACGAATAATTCGGCGCCGTCGTCAATATCTGCCAGCAAACAATCTGCAGTAACGGCGATGCCGTGCGCGCCGGTGACGGTTAAATCTTCTTGCAAAGAAACGGTTGCCACGTTGATTGCCGCGCGGCGCAAAATATCAACGGTTGCCAGCGCTTCGATTTCTTCAAAGCCGTTGATTAAAAAGAGATAAACTTGCGGCATTATTGTTCTCCCGCCGATTCTAAAGCGGCATTTTGTTGATCTAAACCGCTGTTGAGCGCTTTTTCGGCTTTGTGAACGGTTTCCTCTTGTTTTTTCAGCAAAATATTGTCTTGCGCGGTTTTTTGTTCTGCCTGATCGCAGGCGTTTAAAAATCCTAACGCAAATAAAATGGTGATGAGGTGACGATGCATAAAAAACTCCTTTTTTAAAAAGAAAGGTGATTGATTTTATTCGCTTTCTTCAGGATACGCTTCCATCGATTCCAGCGATAAATCATTTTGTTTTTTACTTTGTTGCTCGGCGGGATCAGAATCCAAAGATTCTAATTGCAGATCCAAAGCTTTTTCGAGGCGTTCGGTGCGATTTGACGGGTGAAAAATATCATTTTCATTTCTTTTGGGAATGACGCCCACGGTATCCGGATTATTTTCAATATCAATTAATGCGCGGATATTAGCGGGCAATTTGCTCACGCCCCAATCGGCTAATTTAATAAAATGCGGCACGAGCGTTGATTCTTGCCAAAATTTTTCTTTGGTTAACGCCGGCACGAAAACGCCGAAAAATACGATTAACGAACAAATAATTGCCCCGCGCGCCAAACCAAACAAAACGCCTAATAAACGGTCAAACCCCGTCAAACCCACAAAATCGAGCAAAGACGACAGCAAAATATTAAGCAATCCTACGGCGAATAATGAAAGAAAAAATAATCCGCCAAAAGCGGCAACGTAGCTGATTAAACGGTCGGAAATAATTTGTTGCACATAATTTGTTGCCACTGGTTCAGCGAAATGGTAAGCAACCCATATTGAAGCCGTCCACGCCACCAGTGATAGCAATTCTTTGATTAAACCGCGGCTGATGCCAACCAGCGCGGAAAAAAGCAAAATGCCTCCCAAAATTAAATCCATACCATTCATGCCTTGTAGAAATTGCATTCTCTGCTCCTTTTATCGTGAAACTGCTCGTCCATTAATACCCATGACCGACAAACGATTCAGTAAACCGTCAACATCGCCGCCGCGCACCGGTCCAATATAGACGCGGTGATAAGTTTTTCCTTGCACGGATACCGTTTCCATTTCCGTCGCCAATCCTGCTTTTTTGATTTCTTGCATACGGCGCTGCGCATTTTCCGGACTACCAAAAGATCCCGCTTGAATCCATATTTTTTGCGCTGATTCGCGGGCGGCGGTTGGTTCCGATGTTGTTGCTATTGTTTCTGCCGTTTTTGTTGCCGCCGGCGTATTCATCGGTTGATTTTGTTGTGGCGCATTTTGATTGACGAGTTTTGGCGCTGCTTCTTCAGGCGCCGTTGTGCGTTCTGACATTTCGCTGGTTTCCAAAGAAGTCAGCGTAATTGTGGCGCTGCCGTTTTGTGGATCGATTAACGGCGCGGTGGTGTCAGATTCGTGTTCTGCGGCGGTTTGTTGGGGTTCAGGTTGCGGTTGTAATTGTGGCGGAACGGGCGGTGAAAACCACAATTGAAAAAATACCACCATAAATACCGCTAAAAATAAAACGCCTAAAATGCGTGCAATCCATTGATTATTCATAATTTCTATAATTTCTCCGCCGATAAAATCTGCTGTACCGTATGAAAAGAACCCATCACAACGATAGTATCTTGAGTATCTTGCGCGTGGGCTTTTTGTTGCGCTGCCCGAAATGCTTGAATCACATCGGGACAAGTGGTGATGGCGTTTTCAGGAATACCTGCCGCTAAGGCATGCATTGCCAGCGTTGGCGCATCGGTTCCGCGCGCGCCCGTAAGTCCACCTAAAAACCAATGCTGCGCAAGCGATTGTAACTGTTTGAAAATAGCGTCGTGATCTTTATCGCGTAACATGCCGCAGACGAATAAAAACCGTTCGGGCGCGTCCAGCGTAGTTAAAAAATGCGCCAATATTTCTGCACTGTCGGCATTATGCGCCACGTCGATAACGATCCGCGGACGGGTATTTTTAACCATCAAACGCGCGAAATTATGCGCTTCTTTTACCGCGCGTTGCATTAATTCTGGTTTTAAATCAAACCAATGTGCCAAAATCACCGCCGCCGCCGCACAATGGCACAATTGATGCTCACCGCGCAACAGCGTTGGCAACGGCAAATCAAAATGATAATGCGCCCATTGAATATGAAAACGATCGTTTTGCGATTCCACGCGATAAGGGCATAGCTGCGCCTGCATACGTTTAACGGCATCAGCTAAAACGTTTGTTGGTTGTTCGGCTGCCATCGCCACCCATTGTTTTGCTCGCAAAACGCCGGCTTTTTCGGCGGCGATTTTATCGATGTGATCGCCGAGCCAATCCGTATGATCCAAACCAATGCGGCTAAAAATCACGGCATCAGCATCTAATAAATTCACCGCGTCTAATCGTCCGCCCAAACCCACTTCTAAAACGGCAATGTGCGGTGGACGTTGTGCCATCAAATAAAACGCCGCGAGCGCCGACCATTCGAAAAAAGTCAACGTGATAGTGCCGCGCGCGCGATCGATTGCTTCAAAAGCGGCGCACAATTCGGTTTCTCTGACCATGTGATCATTAAAACGAATACGTTCGCGGTAATCGATGACATGCGGGGAGGTAAAACTGGCAACTGAAATGCCGTGCGCCAAACAAATCGCTTCTACCCACGCCACGCACGATCCTTTGCCGTTCGTGCCGGCAACGGTAATGATGTGTTCGGCGATTTTGGGCGCGCCCAATTGTTGCCAAACGCGTCCGATGCGCTCCAAACCTAAATCCCACGTTTTAGGGTGCGCGTTTTCTTGCCAAGCAAGCCATTCGGATAGATTGCGTTTGCGCGGCAGCTCGCTCATGATTTTTCTACCTCGGAAACGTTTTCATCGGCAGCGGGTTCATCATTATTTTCGGTTTCCGTTACTTCGGTTTGCGGCGCGCCGTTTTCTGGTGCTTCTGATGTTGATTCATCGGTATCTTCAAGTTCGGCGGGCAAAGTTTCGCTTTCATTTTCTGAGATAAACGGCATTTCTTTTTTGCCCAACATTGCCAACAATAAAGCCAATTCCGCGCGCATATCGCGCCGGTCAACAATCATATCGATTGCCCCTTTTTCCAACAAAAACTCGCTTTTTTGAAAACCTTCGGGCAACGTTTCGCGCACCGTTTGCGCAATAACGCGAGGGCCGGCAAAACCAATTAAAGCATCAGGTTCGGCAATAATAATGTCACCCAACATTGCCAGCGATGCCGAAACGCCGCCCATCGTTGGATTCGTTAACACGGTGATATAAGGCAGTTTTGCTTGGCTTAATTGCGTTAACGCGGCTGCTGTTTTTGCCATTTGCATTAAAGACGTTAAACCTTCTTGCATACGCGCGCCGCCGCTGGTGACAAAACACACAAAAGGCGTTAAATGCGCAATAGCGTGTTCTACGGCGCGCACAAAACGTTCCCCCACAACCGATCCCATCGATCCGCCCATAAAATCAAAATCAAATGCGGCGGCGGTCAGCGGTTGACCGTATAAAGTGCCTGCCATTGCCAAAAGGGCTTCCGTTTCTCCCGTTGTTTTTTGCGCTTGTGTTAATCGGTCTTTATAACGTTTTAAATCTTTGAATTTTAAGAAATCATTGGAACGCAACGCGGCGCCGATTTCGAAAAGTTCGCCGTTTTTGTCGAAAATTTCTTGTAAGTAATTGCGCGCGGAAATGTGCAAATGATGACCACATTTTGGGCAGACTTGTAAGTTATATTCCAAATCTTGGGAATACAAAATTTCCTGACAGCCGCTGCATTTTTGCCATAAACCATCGGGAATTTGCTGATTTTTTCTTCTGGTTTTAATGCGTGAAGGCATTAAATTATCAAACCAACTCATAACGACTCCATCGTTTGTAGAAAGGAATATTTTGTTCAAAAGGCGACTATTTTCGAGAGTTTCGCGCAATTTCGCAACATAAGCCGTAAAACGTTCATCTCATTTGAGAAAATGATGACGCGAAACAATCGCAGTTTTAGGGAAAAATCGTGTTACAGTAACCGCGAACAATCATCTATTGGGTTGATGGTACCCAAAGGTTTTTTATGAAAAAAGTATTATTTTTATCCGCGCTGTTTTTGTGTTTGCCGGCGTGTCATTGGGATTTCAATGAAAAAAACGCGCTTGTTGAGGCGGCGCATCAGAAAAGTGCTGAAGAAGTGGCGCAGATTTTTTTAAAAGAATCTTTAAATGGCGATGTAAAAAAAGCGGTGCAATACGTTGATTTAACGGGACAAAATGAACAACAAATTGTTGCCGATTTCACCGAATTTCAACAATTGATTAAAGAAGCCGGCGGCGTGGATCGGATTTTGTTGCATCGGCGTTTATATGATGAAGACGCAAATCGCGCGGTGATTCCGGCAACGGTCACTTTTGTGCGTCCGCTGCATGATAGTTATTCTTACGATGTGACGTTGAATTTGGTCGCACAAAACGATACGTGGAAAGTAATGTTTCGTGAGGGCGAAATCGATACGGAACCGGTCGCCATGATTGATTTGACGACGCCGGTGGCAAAAAAATCCGAAAAAACAGTTTCTCAATCGCCGCGCGTGGCATCAACGAAAAAAGACGCGAAAAAATCGGTAGTTGCACATAAAAAAGCTTCAGCAAAAAGCAAAGTTGCGCAAAATAGTAAAAAAGCGGTCGCTAAAAAGGCGGCAAAAAATAAAACGGTGAAAAAATCGGCAGCCAAAAAACCGGTAACTCAAAAAACACCGCAAAACAAAGCCGCTAAGAAAAAGGCGAGTAAAAAAACGCCGGCGCCCGTGAATAAAAAACCAGCGGTTAAGAAAAATAAAACCAGCGCTAAAAAGAAATAAGCATAAAAAAACGCTGCCCAACGGCAGCGTTTTCAATTTTCCGCGGATTATTTCACGGCTTTTTTGATTTCATGGCTGGCTTTATCTGCCGCGTGAGAAACGCCTTGACCGGCTTTTTGTACGTCTTTACCAAAGCCGCCAACGGTATTGCAGCCAACCAATACGAACATTCCTAAAAGACAAGCAAACATCGCTTTTAATTTCATTAAATTTCTCCGGATGTGAATTATTTATTGTGTGCACGAAAAAAATCGTGCACGAAAAAAATCGTGACGAGTTTTTGGAATCATCTGGCTTCAAAAGCCGTCGTTATTCCTCGTAGAATTATCTACGATTCTATGTGTGGAATCCAAATTTTTTGCTGATCGTTAAAATCAGCCATCAAAAGCGTTTTAAAAATGAAAATAAGAAAAAGGAAAGCATCATGCCAATCAATGATACGGACAAAAATCATTTTATCGGCGCGTTTTTAGCACAAAGGGCGGGCGGTTGTTCGGAAAATTTTGTGCCTCATTTTGAACGCGTGATGACGGCAATCGCTGCCGGAAATACGGTAGTTGCCGCAGAAAATGCGATTGCCGACGGCGCGTTAATTGTAACGGCAGATGCGGCAAAAAAGGGCGCGGTGGCGCCGTTGGTTAGTGATGGTACTTTTTTATGGCTTTATCGGCTGTGGTTTCAGGAGTGGCGTTTGGCGAGTTGCATTCAAAAAAAATTAAATGCCGCCGACGATTCTATTTTGGAACATAATTCATTTGATGACGGTTTAAATGCCGAACAAAAGCAAGCGCTTAAAATGGGATTGACGCGGCAATTAAGCATTATTAATGGCGGGCCGGGTACGGGAAAAACGTTTACCGTGGCGAGAATCGTTGCCGCTTTATTGGCACGAGATCCCGATTTAACAATTGCATTAGCCGCGCCAACGGGAAAAGCGGCTCAACGTTTGGAAATCGCGTTGCATCAGGCTTTTATAACGGCGCAATTAACGCGTCCGACGCAACTTACCACCGCGCAGACGGTGCATCGTTTATTGGGCGTGGATAACACGGGAACGGCGCGTTATCACGAACATTATTTTTTACCGTATGACGTGGTGATTATCGATGAAGCTTCGATGCTGTCGCTAGAATTAGCCGCGCAATTGTTTCAAGCGCTGGCGCCGCATACCCGCATCATTTTATTAGGCGATGCGCAGCAATTAGCCGCGGTGGAGGCGGGCGCGGTGTTGCATGATTTGGCGCAACAATCAGCGTTAAATCATCATGTGGTGACGTTACAAGAATCACGGCGTTTTCATCAAACATCGGGCATTGGGATTTTGGCGCGGTGCACACAAAATGCATCGCAAACGGCGTTAACCGCGGCGTTAGAGCACGAAGATATTGCTTTATCACCGTTGGCGCGGCGCCCGAATTATGATCGTTTATATGAACCATATCGCGATTATGTGGCAAAGGTGGCGGCGGGCGCGGCGGTTGATGTTTTATTACAACAGTTTGATAATTATCGTATTTTAACGAAAACACGTTATGGTGCGTACGGAACGGCGGCGGTGAATGAGCAGATGAAAAAGCGGCATTTAGCGCAGATGGGCGTTAACGGAAAACGCGCTTTTTATCAGGGCGCTCCGGTGATGGTGACGCGCAATAATTATGCGCACGGCGTTTTTAATGGCGATATTGGCATTTGTCTTGCCGATGAGCGGGGACAGATGTTGGTTTATTTTCGTGAAGATTTCGCTGTGCCGTTATTGTTTTTAAAATCGGATGATTTGGATTTTGCTTATGCGTTAACGATTCATAAAGCACAGGGGTCGGAATTTGAGCAGGTAGCGTTATTGTTGGATAAACAGGAAGAAGGTTTGACGCGGGAATTAGTTTATACGGGCATTACGCGGGCAAAAAAACAATTATTGCTTGAGACGACGCCGGCAATTTTATTAAAAGCCATGCAAACACCCACGCAACGTTTAACAGGTTTATCCACTTTTTTTTAAAATTTAAATAATGATAAAACAATAAGATGATTGAAAATGGACTTTATTTTTAGAGAAAAACTTGCCGCCGCGGAGAAAATCATTATAATGCGCCATCTCGATTCATGATAATTGGATGCTTAGCTCAGTTGGTAGAGCAACGCCCTTACAAGGCGTGGGTCATAGGTTCGAGTCCTATAGCATCCACCAGTGCGGAGTGGTAGTTCAGCTGGTTAGAATACCTGCCTGTCACGCAGGGGGTCGCGGGTTCGAGTCCCGTCCATTCCGCCAATTTTTTCTCAATACTTGATTTAGTCAGGTATTTTTTTATGCCTCAATTTTTGGAGTGGTAGTTCAGCTGGTTAGAATACCTGCCTGTCACGCAGGGGGTCGCGGGTTCGAGTCTCGTCCATTCCGCCATGATTTCAACCGTTTGTGTTCATTAAGTGTCGCAAGCGGTTTTTTTATAAGTGGTTTTTGGAGCATATGTTCCGCTGATATTCTGATACTGTTTGGATTTAGCATTTTATATCACCGTATCGCAATAAAAGAACGATCAATCAAATTTAATTGAACAATTAATATTCTGACGGTTTGGGCAGCGGTAGCATATTTTGCAAATAACTGAAATGACTGTTACCCAGCAATTTTTAATTGATGATTTTTAATCGTGAGCAATACGCGATAGATCGTTGATGACTGCTTCAGTAGCGTGCACGACATAACACCCACACTCAATATCGGTAATGTTTTCATTGAGCAGCCGCACTATTTTCGTTGAATTGATAGGTTATTTTTTTATTTTGAGACCAAAATCTGCGTTGAGATTATCGTTCATCGTTATCATTTCTTTATTTAAAAAGATACACCCCACCAGTTGTGGGGTGTGAAGGCAATTCAGAGTGTCAAAAAATCCAGTTGAATAAATATCCCGAAAGGATGATGCACAGCGTTGTGACCCCGAAAAATATTCCTATCAGACGCCAAGTCATAACTTTTTTGAGCATCGTAGCTTCCGGTATGGATAAAGCAATGACTGCCATCATAAACGAAAGCGCAGTACCAAATGGAATCCCTTTTTCTACTAAAACTTGCATAATTGGAACTACGCCTGCAGCGTTGGCATACATCGGAACTCCAGCAAAAACGGAAAGTGGCACAGCGTACCAAGTTTTTTCAGAAATATAAGCTTCGAAAAAACCCGTTGGGATGAAGCCGTGCATAATAGCGCCAATAGCAATTCCGATAATGACATAAATGAGCACTCCGCCAACAATACTCCATGCTTCACGAATAATGGGAATAATGCGTTGACGAAATGGAGTTACAAAGGTATCAGTTTCTGCATGAGGAAGTTGTTTTTCGTACACTGCTTGTTTTGCCCAATCGCTCAAATAGGGTTCCAAATTCATTTTTCCAAGAATGCCCCCCGCAACAATACTCAATATAAATCCGGAAAAAGTATAAATTAACGCTACTTTCCAGCCGAATGTTCCCCAAAACATAGCAATAGCGATTTCGCTAACAAGCGGAGAACTGATAAGAAAAGTCAGCGTTATTCCCAGTGGTAATCCACCTTTTACAAAACCAATAAAAAGGGGAACCGATGAACAAGAGCAAAACGGCGTTACCAACCCTAGAAATGACGCGATGAAATAGTCAAGCCCATACATTTTATGCGTTGCTAAGTAACGCCTCATTCGATCAACAGGAACATATGAATTAATGATCCCCATTAAAATACTGATGCTGAATAACAGGATCAAAATTTTAATCGTATCGTAGAAGAAAAAATTAACGGCTTTGCCCCAATGACTTTCAAAACCCATGCCTAAAACACTGTAAACAAGCCAATCGGCAAAATTTTTAATCATAAACTCAAACTACTTTAATAAATCTACAATTTCCTGTTCAGAAGGTATTCTACCTTTGATTTTTACTTCACCATTAACGGCTACTGCTGGCGTGGATATTGCGTTGTATTTCATAATTTCCATGACGTCTTCCACTTTTTCAATCGTGGCATCAATACCCAATTGCGCCACTGCTTTTTTTACGATTTCGTGTGTTTTTACGCATTTTGAACAACCCGTTCCTAAAATTTGAATTTTCATTCGTATCAACCTCAATATTTTCAAACACAAATGCATCACGATTTCCATAAAATGGGCAACAACATATTTAGCCATTTTTCGAGCAATTTCATATCGTTACAATGTTTAAAGTCAATTTATGGAGATCGCCCACCGAAGTATAGCACCGTACAACACGACAAAGTAATATCACGTTTGTCAGTTGAAAAAGCAGCTTTATTCAGCTGCTTCTTATTGGTATTGATGAAAAAATATTTGCTGGATAACGCGTTTGCCCAAAAATTAATCTTGAATTAAAGAATACACGGCAGCCGTTCCCAACTTTTCGCGTCCTTTTAATGCCGTCAATTCGAGTAAAAACATCGCGCCGATAATTTCCGCGCCCAAAGATTGCAGTAAATTCATACACGCGTGCATCGTGCCGCCGGTTGCCAAAACGTCGTCAACCATCATAATGCGCATGCCTTTTTTAATGTCTTGTTTATGCACTTCCAAACAATCTTCGCCGTATTCCAAACCATAATTAATGTGCGCGACTTCCCGCGGCAATTTATGCGGTTTACGCAGCGGAATAAATCCGATTCCTAAACGATGCGCCAAAGCTGCAGCAAAAATAAAACCGCGCGCTTCCGGACAAGCAAGCACATCGGGAATCGCATTTTGGCGCTCGCAAATCATCGCCATTTCTTCAATTGCTGCTTTAAAACCCGCACCGTTAGCAAGCAGCGGCGTAATATCCTTAAAATTAATGCCGGCTTTAGGATAATCGGGAATATTAATAATGAGATTTTTCCAGTCCATGTTCATCACTCCTTCGATCATTAAAATCGTGATTCTATCACCGCGTTTAATAATTTATCTTTGTGCGCGTTATTTTATTTTTTGTTAACGAATGCCGCGCATATTCTTTTATATTGAAAGTCTCTTTCTAGGAAACTGCAATGCAATTGATCGACACTCATTGTCATTTTTATGAACTTAATCAACCGGAAAACCAATTAACCGCGGCGCAAAAAGCCGGCATCGCTAAAATCATATTGCCGGCGAGCAGCAAACAAACATGGTTGCCGATTGCCACGTTCGCGCAAAATGCATTTTTTTATCCCGCGTACGGTTTGCACCCGTTTTACGCATCAAATGACGATTTAACGGCATTAATACAATGGTTAAAAACGCATTCCTGCATTGCCATTGGCGAATGCGGTTTGGATTACAGCGCGGCAGTCGCCTCCGAACAGCAAAAAGCCGTTTTTCTCGCGCAAATTCAGCTCGCGTTACACTATGATGTACCGCTACTCATTCATGCGCGCAAAGCTTTGGAAGCGGTGTTACACATTTTGGCACAATTTCCAAACGTTAAATTTATCGTGCACAGTTTTAGCGGCTCCGATCAGCAATTAGCAAAAATTTTCGCATTAAACGGCATGATTGGAATCGGCGGCAGTTGTACCTATCCGCGCGCGCAACGTTTGCGCCGACAAATCGCCGCGCTTCCTGATGATCGTTATTGTTTGGAAACCGATGCGCCGTATCAACCGCTTTGTGGTTATCAAGGGCAAAAAAATCAACCAACGCGTTTAATTGAAATTGCACAAACCGTGGCAACTTTGCGCGGCTGCAATATTAAAACCGTTGCCGCGGAAAGTTATCGTAATACAATCGCCTTTTTTCCCTGTCAGCGTTACGAGGAATTTTATTGATGATAATGCACGCGCGAACACAATTATTAATTGGTACTCAAGGACTTGCGACTTTGCGCGCGAAAACGGTAATGATTGCAGGTTTGGGCGGCGTGGGTGGTTTTGCTGCAGAAGCCATTGCCCGCAGCGGCGTGGGGCGGTTAATTTTGGTTGATTATGATTGCGTTACCGTTTCAAATTTAAATCGGCAGTTGCTCGCTTTGCATTCAACGTTGGGACGCAAAAAAACGGCAGTGATGCAGGCGCGCATTCATGATATTTCGCCCGATGTGGCAGTAATCGTAAAAGATGTTTTTATTCAATCGGATAACGTGGCTGAATTATGTTCTGAAACGAAAGTGGATTATGTGTTGGATTGTATCGATTCGCTTACGAGTAAAGCTGTTTTGGTTAAAACCGCGCAAGAACAAAATATTCCGGTGATTTCGGCTTTGGGTGCGGGCAATTGTTGGGACGTCACCCGCGTTAAAACGACTTATTTAGATCAAACTACCGTTTGCCCGTTGGCGCGTGCATTGCGGCAAAAAATGAAAAAATTGGGCGGCAATTTACATTATCCCGTAGTTTTTTCGGACGAATTGCGTCGGCAGAAAACGGTTTCAGAAGAACAAGAACGCGCAAATGGCACCATTTCTTATCTTCCCGCGTTATTCGGCATCATGATGGCTGGTTATGCCGTTCGGCAATTGCTCGAACCCGCTTAATTTTTCAAGCGCTTGCTTGCGCAAAATGAGGGTTGTCGCTAGAATAGCGCGCTTTTCAATTCCTTAATCTGTTGGAGCTTTTTATGAAAAAAGATATTCACCCTGCATATCGTCCGGTTGTTTTTTATGACGCCAGCGCCGAATTTAAAATTTTGACCCGTTCTACCGTTGAAACCAAAGAAACCATTCAATGGGAAGACGGCAACGAATATCCGTTAGTGCGCATTGATGTTAGCAGCAAATCACACCCGTTCTATACTGGAAAACAAAATATCGTTGATACCGCTGGACGCGTTGACCGCTTCCGTCGTAAATACGGCAAGAAAAACTAATTGGCATAAAACCCCGTCCGCCGCGGTCGGGGAATTGCTTTTTTATTCAAAGAGAAACGGATAAGTTTTTTATGGCTTTGCCGTTTTTTTATTGCGCCGTGAAAAAGGGCGCTGTTTTTTTCACAATTTAACCGCAGTTTTTAAATGGGAAACTTTATCATTACTAAAATGATGTTGTTATGTAATAAAGACAATTAACCATTTGAACACTAAAAACTTATTTTTATTTTTGCGCGGCGGTTGAATTCCGCTTATCGGCATGACGCATGACAAGCGATTTGTTCTATTTTATGCTAACTCCTCCTTTAAAATAGAAGAGTTCCATGGCTTATTTATCCCGTTTTTGCTGTTTATGGGTCTTTTTTTGGATAACAACCATCAGTGCCCAAACTGCCTTACCTTTTAAAGACGTTTTTAAACCCATTATCAGCGCCGAGCAAAGCGCCGATAATCATATCCTCACCATTCGCATTGATGTTCCTGCCGGTTATTATTTATATCGCGATAAAATTCAGCCCGAACTCGCGGCTTTTCCGCAAGCGCGCGTGCAATACGGCGCCAGCGCGCAAATTCATGATCCTTATTTTGGGCGCGTTGATATTTTTGATCAGGCGCACCCCGCCGTTATTCAGATTCAAAATCCTGACGAATTAACGCCATTTTCTTTGCACGCGCAAGGTTGCCAAGAAAATGTGATTTGTTATCCGCCGGAGACGTGGAAAATTGATCCGCAAGCTTTGGCGGTTGATACGGATATCGCCGAAGCTTTTCCGTTTTTCAAAAAAAATACTGCCGTTGGCGCTTTTAATCCGATTACTTTGCCGCAGAATCACGTTATTTTAAAAAATACCGAAGAAAATCAATCGGTTTCATCGGAAACTGCACGCGTTAAATCGCCATCAGAACAAGCGACAGCGCCAAAAACCGTTGCCCAACGATTGCATGATCGATATTGGTTTTATTTGCCGTGGTTAATTTTATTGGGCATCAGCTTGAGCGGCACCGCCTGCGTTTATCCCATGATTCCAATTGTGACCAGTTTTGTGGTCGGCAAAAATGCTTCTTTTGCGCGCGGACAATTATTAATTACGGCTTACGTATTAGCGATGGCATCGACGATGGCATTATTGGGCGCCGTTTTTGGTTTATTTCAAATTAACTTGCAAGTTGTGTTGCAAAAACCGTTGGTTGCCGCGATCGCATCGGCGATTTTCTTGCTGTTGTCGTTGTCTTTATTTGACGTTTTAACGCTTTCCGCACCGCAACGTATGCAGCATTGGGTGGATCGTTTTTCGCAAAAACAAACCCGCGGATCTTTTTTGGGCGCCATCGTATTGGGCGCGTTATCGGTTTTGGTCGTTAGCCCTTGTGCCACGCCGGTTTTAACTGCTTTATTGTTATACACCACGCAAACCACGCCTTTTAAAGGCGCGTTGGCATTATTTTGTTTGGGATTAGGCATGGGTTTGCCATTATTTTTATTTGCCAGCGTTTTTCGCCGTTTTATGCCGAAAGCGGGCAATTGGATGCTGATTATTAAACGTTTGTTGGCGCTGATGATGTTAGCCATTGCCGTTTGGTTATTCGCGCGGATTTTGCCAACGGCTTATCAATGGGGATTGTGGGCGCTTTATTTATTGATTATCAGCACGTTATTAACGGCTCAATCGGAAAACGCATCTTTTATGCGTTTATTGGGCGCTAAAGTTTTTTTTGCGCTGGCAATTGCCGCCACGGTACAGTGCGTTGATAATATGGACGCTCGTTTCGATGAGGAAAAAACCGGCGCCGTTTTTCAAAAAGTCACAACGCTTGCCGCAATCGAAACTGAAATCAAAACGAGCAAACAACCCGTAATTCTTGATTTTTATGCCGATTGGTGCGCTTCCTGCCGTCATTGGGAACGCACGATTTGGCAAAATCCGCAATTTACTTCGTCTTTATCTGCCTATCGTTTATTAAAGGTGGATATGAGTGAGTCAAACGCTGATTATCAGCGGATATTAAATCATTTCTCGCTTATCGGGCCGCCCGCGGTATTATTTTTTCCTGCCGGCGGAACGATTGATGAGGCAATATATACGGTGATTGGCACGACAAATGCGGAAACGTTTGCGCGTGCGTTAAATCAGTTTGCAGATAAAAAATAAAGGAAGAAATATCCCCTAAAATGAGGGCAATAAACCCAACGTTATCAGTAAATGGAATAATGCGTCTTTAATGACTTCAGGTATAATGCCCAGCTTTCTTTAGCGTATTGCTGCACCCAACATCAAAAATAAATGGAATTCTCAATAATATGGCTCAAATATTGGTTCTCAATGGCCCTAATCTGAATTTATTAGGCACGCGCGAACCCGAAATCTACGGACAAAAAACGTTAGCAGAAATTGAAATACGTTGTCGTGCTTTAGCGGAAGAACTCGGGCATCAGCTCGAATTTTTTCAGCATAACCACGAAGGAATATTAATTGATTTAATTCAACAGGCTGGACATTATCAAGTTGATTTTATTATTTTTAATCCCGCCGCTTTTACGCATACCAGCATCGCATTGCGCGACAGCCTTTTAGCGGTGGAAATTCCCTGCATTGAAGTGCATTTATCTAATATCTACCAGCGCGAACTTTTTCGCCAGCATTCCTATTTTAGCGATATCGCGGTGGGTACCATTTCGGGATTGGGCGCAATTGGCTACGAACTTGCGGTTCTCGCTGCGCATCAACATCTCACAGCCAAATAACCGTTTAAACCGGAGAAAAACTTTATGGATATCCGTAAAATTAAAAAACTCATTGAATTACTCGAAGAATCAAATGTTGCTGAACTGGAAATTACCGAAGGCGAAGAAGCGGTAAAAATCAGCCGTTACGGTTCTCAACCGCCCATGCCGTTTATGCCCGCGCAATATCAAGTCACCCCCGCGCTGCACGCTGCCAGCATTGCCGCGCCAACAAGTGAAAGTGAACACATTCCCGTTGCCGCGCCGGCGCCGGCGGGCAAAGTGATTCGTTCGCCCATGGTGGGCACTTTTTATGCGGCTTCTTCTCCTGATACCGCTGATTTTGTCAGCATCGGTCAAGAAATTAACATCGGCGATACCGTATGCATCATTGAAGCCATGAAAATGTTTAATCGCATTGAGGCAGAATTTGGCGGCAAAGTAAAAGAAATTTTGGTGGAAAACGGTCAGCCCGTTGAATACGACCAAGCGTTATTCATACTTGAATAGGACGGCGCTAATGTTTAAAAAAGTATTGATTGCAAATCGCGGCGAAATTGCGTTGCGCATTTTGCGCGCCTGTCGGCAAATGGGGATTGAAACGGTTGCTGTTCACTCCAAACCCGATGCCAATTTAATGCACGTTAAACTCGCCGATGAATCAGTATGCATTGGTCCGGCGCCTTCAAGCGAAAGTTATTTAAATATGCCGGCAATTATTGCGGCAGCGGAAGTGACAAACGCCGACGCCATTCACCCTGGTTACGGTTTTTTATCAGAAAACGCTGATTTTGCTGAACGCGTTTCGCAATCGGGATTTGTTTTTATCGGCCCGCGTCCTGACACCATTCGCATGATGGGCGATAAAGTCGAAGCGATTAAAGCGATGAAAGCCGCAGGCATTCCGTGCGTACCCGGTTCTGGTGGCGCGCTCGGAAACGATGCAGAAAAAATTCTGGCAATGGCGCATCAAATTGGTTATCCCGTCATTATTAAAGCGGCAGGCGGCGGTGGCGGACGCGGTATGCGCGTGGTGCATAAAGATGCGGAATTAATCGATGCCGTTAAATTAACCAAAACCGAAGCCAAACAAGCTTTTGGTAACGATATGGTTTATATGGAAAAATACTTGGAAAAACCGCGCCACGTGGAAATTCAAGTGCTCGCTGATAGCCACGGCAATGCCATTCATTTAGCCGAACGTGATTGCTCTTTGCAACGTCGCCATCAAAAAGTGATGGAAGAAGCGCCGGCGCCGCAAATTACCGCAAAACAACGCGAAATCATCGGCAAAATTTGTACTGACGCGTGCAAACGCATCGGTTATCTCGGCGCGGGTACTTTTGAATTTCTCTATGAAAACGGGCAATTTTATTTCATTGAAATGAATACGCGGGTGCAAGTAGAACACCCCATTACTGAAATGATTACCGGCGTTGATATTGTGCGCGAACAAATTCGCATCGCATCTGGATTACCGCTTTCTTTTAAACAAAAAGATATCGTGGTTTCGGGGCATGCCATTGAATGTCGGATTAACGCTGAAGATCCCAAAACCTTTATTCCGTCTCCTGGAAAAATTACTGATTTTCACGCGCCCGGTGGTTTAGGCGTTCGCGTTGAATCGTATTTATATAATGGTTACGTAGTGCCGCCGCATTATGATTCCATGATTGGAAAATTGATTGCTTGGGGCGAAAATCGAGATATTGCCTTGTCGCGCATGCGTATGGCGTTATCAGAAATGGGCGTTGAAGGCATTAAAACCAATATCGCTTTGCATCGCGAATTATTAGAAGACGAACGCATTTGCGAAGGCGGCATGGATATTCACTATTTAGAACACAAATTGGGTTTGGCATGACACAACGGCATTGGTTAGAACTGACGCTCATCGCTGATAACGATGATGACGTTTTATTGTTAGAAACTGCGTTGGAATGCGCGGGCGCCGTTGCCGTTACTTATCAAGCAGCTAACGAAGAAGAAATTTTTGAACCCGAAATTGGCACCACGCCGATGTGGTCAAAAACCGGCGTTACCGGACTTTTTCCGCTGGATACCGATCCCAACGCCGTTATTGAATTATTAATGCAAGCATTAGGTGAAGATTATCCCATTGCGCAACATTTGCTTCCAGAAAGCGATTGGACGCGCGCGTGGTTGGAACATTTTCAACCGATTGCCTTTGGCAATCATTTTTGGGTGGCAGCAAGCGAGCACGTCATTGAAGAACACGATGCCAAAGTATTACGCCTCGATCCGGGGCTCGCTTTTGGCACGGGCACGCACCCATCAACGGCAATGTGTTTGCATTATCTCGTCAATCACGCGGCGTTACACGGTAAAACAGTTTACGATTACGGCTGCGGTTCCGGCATTTTGGGCATCGCCGCGGCGATGATGGGCGCCAAAGCCGTTTATCAAACCGATATTGATCCGCAAGCATTAACCGCCAGTTATGAAAATGCGCAAAAAAATCAAGTAGCAGAAAAAATATTTTTGTGTGAACAACCTGATCTGGCGCCGGCGGTTGATTTATTAGTGGCAAATATTTTATTAGAACCGTTATGTGCTTTGCGGGCGCAATTTGAAAAACATTTGCACGCGCAAAGCGTGATGATCTTTTCGGGATTATTAGAACGGCAACAACAAAAACTCGAGCAAGCGTATCAAGATCATTACCGCATTGAGCGGATTAATTGCCGCGCGGGTTGGATTTTGCTGCGGCTGACGAGTCTTTAAATGCTGACGCTCGGGCGTTTTCATTATTCAAAACCCGTGGTATTGCTCGCGCCGATGGCGGGAATTAGCGATTTACCGTATCGGAGTTTATGCCAACGTTTTGGCAGTCATTACACGATTGCGGAAATGGTGGACGCGCGCCCGCAATTTCTTGCGATGCCCGAAAGTCAGTTACGATTGCAATTTGATGACGATGCGCGTTTCCCGAAAATCGTGCAATTAGTTGGCGGCGATCCGTATTTAATGGCGGAAACGGCGCAAGTAATGCAGGCGCTGGGCTGCGATGTTATCGATATCAATATGGGTTGTCCGGCGAAAAAAGTGGGAAAACAAAATGCCGGATCGGCGTTGTTATCGGATTTGCCGCAAGTAGAAAAAATTTTGGCGCAGGTAACGCGCGTGGTATCCATTCCGGTTACTTTGAAAACGCGCCTTGGTTTTAATGAACAAACAATGACGATTGAAACCGTTGCTAAAATCGCAGAAAACACGGGAGTTGCGGCGTTAACGGTGCACGGCAGAACGCGCGCGCAGCGTTTTAATGGCACGGCGCACTATGATGAAATTGGACGCGTTAAAGCGCAAACCTCGTTGCCGATTATTGTAAACGGTGATATTACGACCACTGCGCAAGCGCAAGATTTAATTCAACAATTTGGTTTTGATGGCGTGATGATTGGACGGGCGGCGTGCGGCAATCCGTGGTTATTAGCGCATATGCGTTGCGCTTTGGATTGTGATTTTGCGCTGCCGGCGATTTCGCGGCGCGCGGTGATTAGTGAACATATTTCAGCATTGCATCAGTTATATCAACGGCAGGGATTGCTGATTGCGCGAAAACATTTGCATTGGTATTTAGCGCCGATGCCGCGTTATGATTTTTGGCGGCAGGAAATTAATACCGCAACCGATTTAGCAGCACAATTAGCGATTGTTGCGCAGGCAGTTGTCAATTAATCCATTGAAATTGAATAATAAAATGATAAAACGCAGCTGGTTATTGTTTTTGTGTTTATGGGCAAGTGGGTTGACAGCTCAACCGCGAGCAATTGCTACTTTTTCCGATGATACGCTTTATTTATTAGAGGTTGCGATGACGCCGGAGACGCGCGAACGCGGTTTAATGTTTCGCGTTTGGTTGCCGCCTTGGCAGGGCATGTTATTTATTTTGCCGCGGGAAGAACGCGCGACTTTTTGGATGTATCACACGCTGATTCCGTTGCATATTGGGTTTTATGATCAAAGCGGGCGGTTGATTAATGCGCATTTAGCAGCGCCGTGTTGGGTTGATCGGTGTCCTTTTTATGCGTCTGCGGCGCCGAGCGCTTTTGTTTTGGAAACGCGTCCAAAATTTTACGCGGGTTATACGCGCGCGGCGTTGAAAGAAGTTTATTTTATTAATTAACGGATTGTTGTTCTCGATAAATCATTGACCAACGAACAATTTTTTCCATATTTTGATCGGTATAATCCAGCAGTGCTAAATAATAAGCTTGTTGATAACGGCAACTTTGCTGCATATAAGCTTCATTTTGCGGCGCAATCACGCTGCTTTCGTTGATTTGAAAGGTTTTGGCGAGTTGCTCATGAATTAAACGCGATTGTTTGGCGGCATAGCGTTGTTCAACATAACTCAATCGCCGGCGCGGATCGGCAGTTGAAAAAACCAAACGCATGGCTTCTTTAACAATGCCGGAATTCGTCAGCATAAATTCGCCGTGAGAACTTGCCAAATTATCTAAAGAACGCTGATCTAATAACGCGCAGAGTTTTTGATCCTGTTTACCGAGCAAAGCGGCTTCATCATAACGATAACGAATAAAGCGGGTAATCGCTTCAGTAGAAGCATAAGGCACTTCACGAAACCATTGCTCGCGGAGTTTTAAAATCGATTTGAGCACTATTTCTTGATCGTTTTGCGTGTTTTGCCGCGCGTTTTGGCGAATGGCATTGAGCAGATTTTGATATAGCTGCGGTTGATATTTTGCCATCAATACGATAAGCGGTTGTTCTAAAAGCGTTACGCGCAACTGATGATCGCGATGCCATTGCACAATCAAAGGAATGCTTAACACCATGCCGATGCCCAAATATAAAGAGGCGAGCACGATAAAATGGCTTTGCTGCGGTAAATCGTTGCTATCGGGATCGCGTTGGTCGTATTGACAATACCAAATCGTGCGCGCGACGGCATACGCTAAAAAAGGAAAAAGGATCAGTAAAAATAAACCTAACCACATTATTTTTTCCTTTATGACTCGTCATCATCTGTATTTTGCGGCGGCAAAACTTCAACTTCCGCTTCACTGACCACGCCTTCTGCAAATTGTTTCACGCGCACGATGCAATCGGAAAAATGCAATTCGGTTCCGGTTTCGGGAAACGTGCCCAAACGTTCGATAATCAGCCCCGATAAAGTATTAGGGCCGTCGAGCGGCAATTTTAATCCTAATTCTCGATTTAATGACCGCAAACTGATGCCGCCGTCTACATCAAAAATCTGCGCTTGTCGTTTGATGATTTCCGGCACTTCCTCTTCTTCACTTTCAGAAGCGATATTGCCGACGATATGAATCAAAATATCTTCTAACGTAATGAGTCCTTGAATATCGCCGTATTCATCAATCACTAAACCGCTACGGGTTCTTTGCATTTGAAAATTTAATAATTGCCGGCGCAGTGGCGTTCCTTCAGGCACGAAAACGCAGGGGCGCAAAATTTCTAACAATGCTTCAGGTTGCAAACGGTTTTGATGATACAGCCCGATGACGTCGCGCAAATGCAACATGCCCAAAACTTGATCGATATTATCGCGGTAGGCAACCAAACGCCCGTGGCGAGAGTTGGTAATTTGTGTGATGATTTCGTCCCAATTGTCATTTAAATCAATGCCTTCTAATTCATTACGCGGCACCATCGCTTCATCAACGGACATATCCTCTAATTCTAAAATGCCCAAAATCATATCTTGCCGTTCGGGAGAATTGGTTGAAGTAGAGGAACTTAACACCACGGTTTTAAGTTCTTCCGTGCTCAAGGTATCTTCTTTTTTGTGGTTGGCATCAATGCCAAACGGTTTAAAAATCGCGGCGACTAATTTATTTAATAACCACACCATCGGTGAAAAAAACCAAACAATGCTTTGCATAGCGCGGGCAACGGGGAGCGCAATTTGCTCTGGATAAAGCGCGGCGAGCGTTTTTGGAGAGATTTCAGAAAATAATAAAATCATCACGGTCAAAATGACGGTGGCAAGCAAAACGCCTAAATCGCCGAGCAAACGCAATCCAATCATGGTGCCGATTGAGGTAGCAAGAATATTGACAAAATTATTGCCCAAAAGAATGGTGGCAAGCAGCCGATCGGTTTTGCGCAACAGCCGCGCCACGCGTTTGGCAGCGATATTGCCTTCATCAACTAAATGTTTCAATTTATAACGATTCAGCGACATCATCGCGGTTTCGGCGGCGGAGAAAAATGCCGATGCCAATAAACACAATATTAAAATAAAAAGTAACGCTCCAAGCGGGAGAGATTCCACGTTTTCCTGACCTTTTTTAGGATAAATTCATCATCATTGTACGCGACACGTAGCCGGTAAGAAGTAACCCGTAAGCAAAAAATAACCACCGCACGAGCCAAAGTCCGCCGCGGTTTTGCCAAAAATAAGCGTGTAATAAATAGCTTAAAACGGCAAAAGATGCGAGGGTTAATAGCGTGTTTTGCCATAAATGGGCGGCAAAAAGTCCGTCTACATAAAGCCAGCCGGTGAATAAAGAAAATAATAGCAATAACCAGCCCAACATGATGAAGATGATCGTCATGCGTTCGAGTTGGGAAAGCGATGCCATATTGATATTTTTAAGTTTTTTCTGTTTTAAGCGGTGAAATAAATACCAATAAAAAACGCTGTGGAGGCAGGCAATCGTTAAAACGCTGCCGGCGGCAGTTGAGATAAAAATGTGTCCAATAACGCCTTTTTCGTTGAGACTCAGCACTTCATGATTGCCGGCAAAACTGGCAAGAGTTACCAAAATTGCGTTAATCGCACCGATGATAACGCCCACCAAGGCCATTTGCGGTTGCCACAAACACAATAAACTGCAACACGTCAACAGCCACGCGGCGATGGAAAGAACGTTAAAAGGGGATAAATTGATGAGATGCGCTGATGGATTCGTCAGCGATGTTAATAATAATACGGCGTGCATTTGGCAAATAAAAACGAGCAACAACACCGCCCAAAACGGATTCATTTTTTGTTGACGTAGACGCCAAAAAGCCGCGCTCATTCCAAGATATAGACTTACCACCATCAGCGGCAGCCAAAGCCCCATAACAGCCCCTAAAAATAAAACAAAACGTTATAATACACGAATGAAATCTTGCATTGAATGCAAGCCGCTATCACAGAGAAAAATCAGGAATAATCATGTTTGATAATTTAAGCGATCGCCTACAGGCTACTTTTAAAAAATTACGCGGACAAAGCCGTATCAGTGAAGAAAATATTGAAAATGCTTTGCGTGAAGTGCGCATGGCATTGATTGAAGCTGACGTTGCGTTGCCCGTGGTGAAAGAAGTCACCGAAACGATTAAAGAAGCTGCAATTGGTCAAGAAGTTGGGCAAAAACTTTCGCCCGATCAAGCTTTTTTGAAAATCGTGCAAGCGGAATTAACCCGCATTATGGGGGAACAAAATGACGCGCTTAATCTTGCCACTCAACCGCCGGCGGTCATTTTGCTGGCTGGATTGCAAGGTTCTGGTAAAACCACTTCCGCGGCGAAATTAGCGCGGCGATTGATGAACGAAAAGAAAAAAGTGGCGCTGGTTTCTGTGGATATTTATCGTCCGGCAGCGATCAAACAATTGCAAACTTTAGCCGAACAAATTAATGCCACCTTCATTCTCTCGCACGAACAAGAAGCGCCGCAAGATATCGCCAACCGCGCTTTAGATTTTGCGCAAAAACAATTTTTTGATGTTTTAATTGTTGATACCGCGGGACGCATGCACGTTGATGAGCAATTAATGAATGAAATCAAATTATTGCATCAATGTTTGCAACCAATTGAAACATTGTTCGTCGTTGATGCGATGACTGGACAAGATGCCGCAAATACGGCAAAAGCGTTTCACGATGCCTTGCCGTTAACGGGGATTATTTTGTCGAAAGTTGATGGCGATGCGCGCGGTGGGGCGGCGTTATCAATTCGTCATATCACGGGAAAACCGATTAAGTTTTTGGGTATCGGCGAAAAAACCGACGCTTTGGAAGCGTTTCACCCTGACCGCATTGCTTCGCGCATTCTCGGAATGGGCGATATTTTGGGCATGATCGAGGATTTAGAGCATCAAGTTGATGAAAAAAATGCCCGCCGGCTTGCCAAAAAAATGATTCGCGGCAAAAGTTTTGATTTAGAGGATTTTCGTGAACAATTGCATCAAATTCAGCAAATTGACCTCGATAAAATGCTCGAAAAATTCCCTGGACTCGGTTCATTGCCCAGTCATATTAAAAACGAACATTTATCACCGAAAAAAATCCGGCAACAAGAAGCCATCATTTTATCGATGACTTTGGAAGAACGGCGTAATCCTGACATCATCAAAGGTTCGCGCAAACGCCGCATTGCCGCGGGCTGCGGTTTAGATGTGCCCGAAATCAATCGTTTGCTCAAACAATTCCGCGAAATGCAAAAACAAATGAAAAAATTTAAAAACAGCGGTTGGGCGCGGTCTTTACGTAATCAAGGCAATGTTCCAATGGGATCTTTGCCGTTTAAATAATCTTTATAAATCGCAAAGTGGCGCGCAAAAAAACTGGTCATTAATGACCAGTTTTTTTTGTGACTTTTTGTTTTTATTCACGACCGCTTAAAAATTCTTCGATTTCGCGAACGGTTTTTGGCGCATCGCTGGTGGTGATTTCAGGATCGCCTTTGGTGATGATGATATCGTCTTCAATGCGAATGCCGATACCACGCCAAGATTCATCAATACCCAAATCATCAGGTTGTAAATATAAACCTGGTTCAATGGTGATAACCATATCGGGTTGATATGTACGCGATTGACCGTTGACATAATAAGCGCCTACATCATGCACATCTAATCCCAGCCAATGTCCGGTGCTGTGCGGATAAAAACGTTTTACTTTGCCGCTATCAACCCATTCTGCCGCATCGCCGCCATCAACAATGCCCAAATCAAAAATGCCTTGCATTAAATCGATACTGGCTTGACGGTGTAATTCGTCATGCGTAATGCCGGCGCGGGCGGAATGAATGGCGTTGAGTTGTGCGTTTAAAACCACTTCATATAACGCTTGTTGGTTACGGGTAAATTTGCCGTTAATTGGAATCGTGCGGCTGATATCGCCGGCGTAACCGGCATATTCCGCGCCGGTGTCAAATAACACTAAATCACCGCTGCGCAGTGGGGCGTTATTGATTTCATAATGCAAACAACAGGCGTTACTACCGGCAGCGATAATGCTCGGGAATGACCAATGGCAACCGTGATAACGGCGAAATTCTGCTTCCATCGCCGCTTGCGCGGTATATTCATAAGCGCCTGCTTGAGCAGCACGCATTGCTGCACGGTGACCGGCAGCCGTGATGCGTCCGGCTTCATGCAACAGATTTTGTTCCTCAATGGATTTAAACATGCGCATTTCGCCAGCAATACGGCGGAGATCTTTGAGATCTTCAATTTCAGTGCCTGCTTTGCCTGCTAATTGGTTTGCGCTGCGGATAAATTGCATGACTTCTTGATCGTGTTCAGCTTTTTCTCCTAAAACAGCGTAAATATGATGGCTTGCTGCTAACAAACCGGTGATACGATGTTTTTCTGTTAAAGGATAGGCTTCATCAGCACCATAATCGCTGACGGCACCTTCTTGTCCGACAATTTTTCCCGTCCAAATTTCGCGACTGGGATCGCGGTTGGCGCAGAATAAAGTGTAGTGCACTTTTCCGGCTTTACGGCATAAAATCGCGGTGGTTTCTGGTTCTGGAAAACCTGTGAAATACCAAAAATAGCTATCGGGACGGAAAGGGTATTCAGTGCCACGATTTCTCATGACCAAATCCCCAGAATATAAGATGACAACAGCCCCCTCTGGCAAACGTGAAAATAATTGTTCACGACGTTTGGCAAAGGTTGATTGTGGTAATACAGTTTGAATCATAAGTACTCCTAGTAACTACAGCAAATCGCTGTTAT
The DNA here is from genome assembly GCF_001263335.1 of Dichelobacter nodosus. Lineage (GTDB taxonomy): Bacteria > Pseudomonadota > Gammaproteobacteria > Cardiobacteriales > Cardiobacteriaceae > Dichelobacter > Dichelobacter nodosus. The sequence continues at coordinate 31,280 of NZ_LGVW01000006.1, read as the reverse complement.
CGGCAAAATCATAGCAGCGGACGGTTTATTTGTCAGTTTTCTTAATCAGTAGTGGATTGGGGAAAAGGCAAAAGCAGAAAAGAAAAAAGCCGTAGCGAACACTACGGCGCGATAATATTTGCTTAAAAAATATTATTCTTCGTCGTCGTAATCATCAAAGCCATCATCGTCGTAATCGTCGTCGCTATCGTCATCATCATAGAACCAGCCGTCTTCGCCGTCACGTTCATAGCCATCATGCCAATCTGCGTCTTCGTCGGTTTCGTCGTCATCATATTCATGATCGAAATCATCATAAGACGCTTCATCGTCGTAATCGTCTTCATCGATTTCATCATCATATTCTTGATCTTCGTCGTTGTAAGAGAAATCGTCTTCTTCGTAATCGTCTTCGTGTGCCATGATTTTTGCCTCCGTTTTAAAAACATATTTGATTTCAATGAGATAATGAACTCATTTTCTCGTTGATCATGGAAAGCGTATATTAATCATTGTTTGGCTATTTTCAACTGTTTTTCATGCAGACTCGCCAGATGGATTTTCCACCTGCGCCCAAACAACACTATGATCTGATGGTCGTTCATTTTGTCGGGTTTGCGTATCAATATCGGCGGCGATAAGACGCAATTTAGAAGAGATTAAAACTAAATCAATGCGCAATCCCAAATTGCGTTGCCACGCGTTATAACGATAATCCCACCACGAAAATTGCGTTTTTTCGGGGTGCATTTCGCGGAAACTGTCGCGCAATCCCAAAGCAAAAAGTGCGTGTAAAGCGCGGCGTTCGGCATCAGAACACAGCAATTTTTCTTGGAATTGTCTCGGGTCAAAAACATCACGATCCGTCGGTGCAATATTAAAATCACCGATCACCACCAGATGCGGATAATGCGCGCATAAATGCGCAATATAACGTTGAACGTGTTGCAGCCATTCGAGTTTATAGTGAAATTTTTCATCAAAAACGGCTTTACCGTTAGGCACATAAAGATTTAAGACGCGCATCGCTCCATAACTGGCAGCAATGGCGCGCGCGGCGGGATCGTGATAATCGGGAATGCCGCGCACCACGTTTTCTGGCGGCGTTTTGCTAAGTAGCGCCACGCCGTTATAGGTTTTTTGCCCAAACGTTTCTAAATACCAACCGGCATCGAGAAACGCTTTTTTATCGATAGCGGCATCTTCTTGCTTGAGTTCTTGAAGTCCTAAAATATCTAAATCATTATTTTTAAAATAATCAATAACTTGATTTTTTCGTACGTTGAGAGAATTGACGTTCCAACTGCCAATTTTTGTCATATATACCCCTTTTTTCTGATAAGGAAATGGTACAATTCAAAGCAAATAAAGGATCATTTTGATTTTAAAAATGGGGCTACGGGAATTTATGTTAACCGTTGTTTTTAAACGAGGCGAAAATCGTACCACTTTAATCTTATTTTTTATGAGGATTTTTTATGCGTGATATTCGACTGCTTTGCGAAGGTCAGCCAGCAGTAGGGGAAGCGGTCGCGTTAAGCGATGTTTCCCATCATCACGCGCTGAAAGTATTGCGGCTGCGTGAAAATGATGCGGTAGATGTGATTTGTGGCGATGGTTATTTTTATCACGGCGAAATAACCTGCATCGATCGCAAACAAACTTTAGTGCGCGTTTATAGCCGCAGTGAACATAGTACGCGCCCCAAAACAGAAGTGATTTTATTGCCGGCGCTTTTAAAAGGTGAACCGATGGATTGGGTTTTGCAAAAAAGCGTAGAGCTCGGCGTGCGCCGCGTGATTCCCATGAATACGGAACGCAGTGAACGCCGTATTGAAGGCGATCGGTTAACTTCTAAATATGAACATTGGCAAGGCATTTTACAAGCGAGCGCGTTGCAATGCGGACGGGCGGAGTGGCCGTTATTATCGTTGCCGATGAATTTTATTGACGCGCTAAAAACGATTGCAGACGAGAAATGGATTTTGAGCCCTCACGATGAAACCACGCCGGCGATAAAAGAAATGCCATCATCAATTGCATTAATGGTGGGACCGGAAGGCGGATTTAGCGAAGATGAAGTGCAAAGTGCGGTTCATATGGGCTGGAAAACGCATTGTTTTGGTTCGCGCATTTTGCGCGCGGATACGGCTTCCGTGGTTGCCGTTGTAAAAGCACAATTATTACTGGGGGCGTTGTGATGCGTATGCAACAACGACAAACGCCCATGCGGCAGATGATTCCGCTCAACAATACCATTAAATTACGCGCATTAGGGCAAGCGCGCAGCATGGAAACGCGGCAAAATTTGATGCTGGTTTTTAACGTTTGTCGAATTTTATTCGTTGTGGTTTTAATGTTTTGTTCGCCCACTTTTTTGGGTAAACAAATCGCATTGAAAGGCAATATTCCGGAATCGGTGTTGATCGTCGGGCTGATTTATATCGTCGTGATGGGACTTTTAACGCTTTATGCGCTCAAAGATGAAGTCAGCTCGGTAATTATTCTCGCCAACGCCATTGCTGAAGCGTTGATTTTGCAGTTGTTTTTTTGGCAGCTGCAACCTGAATTAAATTGGGATTTTCTCTCGGTTAGTTATGTGACAACTTTATTACTTTCGATATTGACTTTATCTTTTCGGCAAAGCATTGTTTTTTCGTTCGTCACTTATCTTTCTTTATTATTTTTGGTGGGATTGTGGCGGGTGACGCACGACACCGCGGCAGGTAATCCGATCAGTTTGGGACACAAATTAACCATTTTTTACCAAAATAGTTTGGAAAATATGCAACTTTTTCAAACGACATCGATTTTGTCATCGGCGATTTTTATTTTAGTCATTATGGTGGGTTATTTAGCCACGCAGGCGCGGGAAAATAAAATTCAAGCGTGGATTCAAACGATTTCTGCTAATCAATTGCATGAACTCAATGACACCGTTTTTTCTGAAATGCAAACGGCGTTAGTGGTGGTGAATTTGGTTGGAGAAATTATTTCAATGAACCATCAAGCGCGCTTATTATTTGATTTACCATCAGAAATGCCGCCGCCAACACAATTACAAAGTTTAAGTTCGGAACTTATTCAACGGCAAGCGCGTTGGGAACGCATTAAAGAAAATGACCATACGCCTTTTCAAATCAAAGGAGTGGATTACAGCGTAGAGTTTTCTTTTGTGCGCATGAAAACGTACGTGCCGCTGATTATGTTATCGTTTGAAGATATGCGGCATAGTTTTCAAAAAGTTAGAGAAAATCGTTTAGCGGCGCTGGGGCGTTTAACCGCCAGTATTGCGCACGAAATTCGTAATCCGTTGGGTTCGGTATTAAGCGCTAATGAACTCATCAAAGAGCAAACGCAAGATACGATGATTTTATATCTTGCTGAAAAGATTACGAATAACGGGCAAAGAATGAATGTGATTATCGACAACATTTTAAGCATGTTTAGCCAAAAAACGGCAACCATGCAACTCATCAAATTAAATCAATTCATTCATGAAGTTATTGAAGACGCCAGCAGTTACGATGCTTTAGAATCAATTCCAATTAGAACGGATATGAGCGCCGCGGCGGCGTACAGCATTTATTTTGACCGGGAACATCTGCGGCAAATTTTGCATAATTTAATGCTCAATGCCGTTGCCCATAGCGGTCGGCAAGATGTTGAAATTACTTTAAAAGCGCATTTTGCCACCAGCGGTCATTTTTTGTATTTAGACATTTGCGATAACGGTTTAGGCATTGCCGAAGACGATCAAGATCGTATTTTCGAACCGTTTTTTTCGAAACAGCAAGGAACGGGGTTAGGTTTATTTTTAGTACGCGAAATGTGTTTAGCAAATCAAGCCAAAATAGAATACGTTGATCGAGAAGAAGGCGGCGCCTGTTTTCGGATTACGATGGAACGTTATCAATTAATTGAATCATCTGCATCAGGGGGATAGAACATGAATCACGCGTTAGTTGTTGATGATGAAAAAGATATCTGCGAATTAATTGAAATGGCATTAATGGGACAATATATTGAATTTAAAAGCGCTTTTAATGTTAAAACGGCGATTAAATTATTAAAAGAAAATCGTTTTGACGTTGTTTTTTGTGATGTGCGTTTGCCTGATGGCGACGGTCTCGATCTGCTCGCCCATATTCAAAAACAATATCCCAATACGCCCGTATGCATGATAACGGCGCACGGCAATATGGATATGGCAATTCGGGCGTTGAAAATCGGCGCTTTTGATTTTATTAATAAACCTTTTGAATTGAAACAGTTACGCACAATTTGCCGTTCAGCGTTAAGCAGTCAACCTAAAAATAAAAAAGATAACGGGGAACCGCGAAAAACGGCATTAATCGGCGAGGCACCGGTGATGGAAAAAGTGCGGGCATTGATTGCAAAAGTCGCGCGGTCGCAAGCGCCGGTATTTATTCACGGCGAATCGGGTACGGGAAAAGAAGTTGCCGCGCGGTCAATTCACGAACAAAGTAACCGCGCCGACGGCGCTTTTATTGCCGTTAACTGCGGTGCAATTCCGGAAAATTTAGTGGAAAGTGAATTTTTTGGTTATAAAAAAGGTTCATTTACCGGCGCTAATCAAGATACGGATGGGTTATTTGTTGCTGCAAATGGCGGTACGCTTTTTTTAGATGAAGTTGCAGATTTGCCGTTATCGATGCAAGTAAAATTGTTGCGCGCGATTCAAGAGCGGGCGGTGCGTCCGATTGGCGGCGATAAAGAGGAAAAGGTTGACGTGCGCATTATTTCGGCAACGCACGATAATTTGGCAGAAAAAGTGCAATTGGGCGAATTTCGCGAGGACTTGTATTACCGTTTAAACGTTGTTGCATTAACGATGCCGCCGCTGCGCGATCGCACGGGCGATGTCAATATATTGACAGATTTTTTGTTAAAAAAATTAGCCGAACAACGCGGTTATCCGTTAGCGAAATTAACCGATGAAGCGCTTAATAAATTAAATTCTTATGCTTTTCCGGGCAATGTGCGCGAATTGGAAAACATTTTGGAGCGCGCGCTGACTTTTATGGACGGAGAACAAATTGAAGCCGAAGATATTCATCTTAATCTTGCATTGCAAGCGGCGATGAAACCGGCGGCAACCAATGAGGAAGAGGATATCTTTTTCGGCATTGAAACGAAATCTAATAAAGAAACGGAACCCAACGAAAATAACGATGGCGGTTTTCAAAATAATATTGGCTACGTTAGCAATAATCCGCCGCCGCTCAACGCGTTTTCTTTCCAATTTCACGATGAACAAACAAAGCAAACAACGGCGCCTTCATCTCAAACGCCGCCGCCAACGATTCAAAAATCTTCCGAACGCGTACATAAATCAGATGAAAAAGCGCAGGAAATGCCCGACGATCTCGAAGGGTTTATGCAAGAAATGGAGCGCAAATTGTTGATTAAAGCCTTAAAAGAAAACGGCAACAATAAAACGAAAGCCGCCGAATCTTTGGGCATTAGTTTTCGGGCAATGCGTTGTAAATTAAAAAAATTAGGAATTGATTGATGCAAGTTTTAAGCAATATTGATTTACGAGACTGGCACACTTTGGCAGCGCAATCGCAAGCAAAAACATTGTTACTTTTGCAAGAACCCGAAGAATTAAAAGCGAGCACGAGCGATGATTATATTTTAGGCGGCGGCAGTAATACGCTGTTTGTTGGCGAAATCGCGCAACGCATTATTCACCCGTGTTGGCGGGGCATCAGCGTTTTTGCTGAAACGCCCAGCCATGTGATTGTGCGGGCGGCGGCGGGCGAACGTTGGAATGACGTTGTTTGTTTTTGTTGTGAAAACGGTTGGTTTGGTTTGGAAAATTTAGCGGCAATTCCCGGCTGTATTGGCGCCGCGCCCGTGCAAAATATTGGCGCTTATGGACGTCAATGTGCTGATGTATTAGCGGCGGTGGAAGTCTACGATCGACAGCGGCAAGAGTTTTTAACCGTTTGCGGGCAAGATTGCGCTTTAGCATATCGCGACAGCCGTTTTAAACAGGATTGGGCGCATTATGTCATCGTTGCCGTGCGACTTTTATTGAAAAAACAAGGGGAATTGCATCTTAATTACGCGCCATTGCCGAGTATGCGCGCCACGTTAAACACCCCGAAAGACGTTTATCAAGCCGTTACTACGACTCGTTGGGATAAATTGCCGCAACCGAAAAAATTACCCAACGCCGGCAGTTTTTTTCATAATCCAATCATCAGCGCTAAACAAGCGCACAAATTGCAACGCCGTTATCCCGATATGCCGATTTTTGAATGTCACGGGCAGCAGGTGAAAATTCCGGCGGCGTGGTTAATTGAACATTGTGGTTTAAAAGGAGTTTATGAGGGCGCGGTCGGCATTTATGAACGGCATGCTTTGATTTTGGTTAATAAAGGCAGCGCGACGGGCGCGGAAATTTTGGCGTTTGCGCGCCGCGTGCAAAATGAAGTGTATAGCGCTTTTGATATTTCGTTGACGATTGAGCCGGTGATTGTGGGAGAAGAACGATGAGCACAATTGAAGCGGTTGCTTTTGATAAAGACGGCGTCATCTTTGATTCTGAACGCATTTATCAACGGTCGCTGACGCTGGCTTTAGAGCAACTCAATTTAACGATCGATGATGCGGTGAAACATTCTTTTATCGGCGGCGATTTGCATACCATTCGCCGCGTTTTGCAAAACATTTTGGGCGAACGCATGAATGTTGCAACGTTTCTAAAAGAATATTGGTTAGCAGAACGCGATCGCATTATTGAAGAAGAAGGATTGGATTTTATTGATGGCGTAGAAAGTTTGATTGAATCTTTATATGCACAAGGTTATCCGTTGGCGCTGGTGACTAATGATTCTTTGGATAATTTATTGGCAGATGTTAGCCGCAGTCGCCGCGATTTATTGAGTTATTTTTCGGTGGTGATTACGTTGGATAATGTGGTCAACGCTAAACCGCACCCCGAACCTTACGAACGGGCGAGCGCTTTTTTAGGCGTGGCGCCGGAGCAGTTATTAGTGATTGAAGATTCGGTAACGGGCGCGCGGGCGGCGGTGGCAGCTGGAGCGCGCGTGTTATTGTTGAACGAACATCAAACGCCCGTTCCGGAAGATTTAGCGGCAAATGTTCATAAAATTATTACTCATCACCGCGAGGTGTGTGCACAATTATGAATCCAGTACCTTCAGAAATTCGTTTATCGTCGGCGCGCGATATGTTAACGCTGACGTTTTCCGAACACGTTTATGAATTGTCTGCAGAATATTTGCGCGTCTGTTCGCCGTCAGCAGAAGTGCGCGGGCACGGCGGCGATTGGAAAACAATTGCTGGAAAAAAATCGGTACGCATTACGGCGATAAAACCAGTGGGACATTATGCCGTTTGTTTGCATTTTAGCGACGGTCACCGCAGCGGAATTTATAGTTGGGAAGTGCTTTATGATTTGGCGCAGCACCACGAACAATATTGGCAACGTTATTTACACGCTTTAAACGATCAAGAATTATCACGGGAGTAATGATGGAGAAAAAAACCACGCATTTTGGTTATCAAACGATTGATGAATATGAAAAAAACGCCAGAGTTGGCGCCGTATTTGATTCGGTTTCGGGCAAATATGATTTGATGAATGATGTGATGAGTTTGGGCATTCATCGTTTTTGGAAAGATTGGTTTGTGTGGCAATGCGATGTGCGCGCGGGGGAAACGGTTTTAGATTTGGCTTCTGGAACGGGCGATATTGCGCGGCGTTTGGGTAAAAAAATGAGTCGCGGCGGCACGATGACGGGGCAGTTAATCGTTTCCGATATTAATCAATCGATGCTTGAACGCGGCAAAGTGCATTTAATTGAAGCCGGATTTTTGCAAAACGTCACTTTTGTTTTGGCTGACGCCGAACATTTGCCATTTGCCGATGAATCGGTGGATTTGATTACGATGGCGTTTGGTTTGCGCAATGTCACTCATCAACAACAAGCGCTCAATGAAATGGCGCGGGTGTTAAAACCCAACGGTCGCGTTTTTATATTGGAATTTTCTCATATGCGCTCCCGATTGTTGCGCAAAACATATGATTGGTATTCGTTTAATGTTTTGCCACGTTTGGGCGGCATGATCGTAGGCGATCGGGAAAGTTATCAATATTTAGCCGAATCGATTCGCATGATGCCAACGCAAGAAGAGCTCAAAAATATGTTTGCTGCTGCGGGATTTGTTTCTTGTGAATATCAAAATTTGATGAACGGCATGGTAGCGATTCATCAAGGTTTTAAGCCGTATTAACTAAGGAGCAATAATGCTTAATGAACTTTTTACCGCGGCTTTTTTTGAAGAAGCGATTAATCAAGCTTTGCAACTCGATCCCAATGCTGCGGAAAAATTAGCCGTTTTAGAGGGATATCGTATTGCTTTGCGTTTGGAACATTTGCCAAATCCGTGGTTATTTGAAATTCGTCAGGCGCGATTTGTGATTGTTGATGGCGATATGACAACGGCAGATGTGCGTTTAACGGGTACATTTAGCGCGTTTTTGCAATTATTTCGCACGGGAAAAGTCAATAAACACGATAAATTATATATTGAAGGCGATTTGCACGCTGCACAAGCATTGCAACAGGTTTTATCGGCGTTAACGCTCGATTTTCGGAAATTATTATCCGAACGTTTCGGCGAAAAAGCCGGCGCGTTATTAACGGACGCTTTGGAACGTTTACAACGGTTTGGCGAAGAACAGCGCCAAAATATCGAAGCCGAAATTCGTCGTTTTTTTAATGAAGAAACAGGTAATTACGTTTCAAAGACACAATTTGATATTTTTGTTGCAGAACTTGCGCAATTGGAGCAAAAAATCGCCGAATTAGAAGCGCGTTTGACGCATTTGGAAGCCGGATATGATCGCAACGCTTAAACGTTGTTATGAAATCATTGCGGTGATTTTGTATTACCGTTTAGATGAATCGTTGCCTAAACAAGGAATTTGGCGCTATTTATCGTTGATGAAATATATACACCCCGCGCATTATCGGCGTTTGCCGGAAGATTTATCGTTGGCGGTGCGGCTGCGTTTGAGTTTAGAAAAATTAGGGCCGATTTTTGTGAAACTGGGACAAACTTTGTCAACGCGTCCCGATTTAATCGCCGCCGATATCAGCGTTGAATTAAGTAAATTACAAGATCAAGTGCCGCCATTTTCAGGCGAAATTGCGCAAAAAGTGATTGAAACATCGCTAAAAATGCCGCTGGAAGCGGTTTTTGCGCAATTTGATCCTAAAGCTTTGGCGTCGGCTTCCGTGGCGCAGGTGCACGCGGCGGTTTTGCATGATGGATCGCAAGTGGTAGTGAAAGTTTTGCGTCCTGATATTGAAGATAAAGTAAAACAAGATATTGCGTTAATGTATTTTTTAGCGCATTTGGTGAATATGAGCCGTCAATCGCGGCGGTTGCGTTTGGTTGAAATTGTGCGGGAATTTGAATTATCAATGCGCAGTGAATTGGATTTATTAAATGAAGCGGCGAGCGCCAGCCACGTAAAAGCCAATTTTGCCGATTCAACGATTTTGCACGTGCCGCAGGTTTATTGGCAATTTTGCCGCCCGCAGATGATGGTTCAGGAACGGATTTTTTACGTTAATATTTCCGATGAAGCGGCGATGAATGCTGCCGGCGTGAATAAAAAAGTTTTGGCAGAGCGCGGCGTGGAAATTTTTTTTACGCAGGTTTTTCGCGACAGTTTTTTTCATGCCGATATGCACCCCGGCAATATTTTTGTGGATATTTCTGATCCGGAAAATCCCAAATATTGCGCGATCGATTTCGGCATTATGGGCAGTTTAACGCCGGAAGATCAGCATTATTTAGCCGAGAATTTTTTAGCGTTTTTTAATCGCGATTATCGTCGCGTGGCGCAATTGCATCTTGATTCGGGTTGGGTGGCGCCGGATACGCGAATTACGGATTTAGAAGCGGCGATTCGTAAAGTTTCCGAGCCGATTTTTGGTAAACGCATCAAAGAGATTTCATTCGGCGCGTTTTTATTTAATTTGTTTCAAACGGTGCGGCATTTTGACGTTAAAATTCAACCGCAATTGGTTTTGTTACAAAAAACCTTATTTAATATCGAAGGATTAGGCAGGCGGTTGTATCCAGATTTGGATTTATGGACGACGGCAAAACCGATTTTAGAAAAATGGTTGGCGCAAAAGATTTCACCGCGGACGCAGTGGAAGAATATGCATCGCAACGCTCTTGATTATACGAATACGTTGCCCAAATTGCCGTTTTTAACTTATCGTTATTTGGAACAAAAAATTAATCAACCCGAGGTTAAATCTTCATCAAATACGATTGCGGGCGCTTTATTATTAATCGTGGCAACGGCTTTGGCATTGACAGTGACGATTACGGCATTATGGCAATTTTTATTATTGTTTTTGGTAGGCGGATTGGGCATTTATTTTTTATTTTGTGCCTGATTGTGCTGCGCTGTTTCTCCAATATGACGCGATAAAATATTGTGAAAATGCTGGACTTTTATATTATTTGTATTATTATTTTTTTTATCATTTGTATGACACTTTATAGTGTAAATACATGATGCGTTGTGCGTTAAATGGTATGGGAGGAATGTTTATGAGCTTTAATTTCGATGATTTAGAAGCATATCCAGCGGAACCTTTTAAAATTAAATCTGTTGAGCCTGTGAAAATGATTAGTAGGGCTGAAAGAGAAAAAGCAGCAAAAGAAGCAGGATACAACACATTTAACCTAAAATCTGAAGACGTGTACATAGATCTTCTTACAGACTCTGGTACAAATGCCATGTCTGATAAGCAATGGGCTGGCATGATGATAGGCGATGAAGCTTATGCAGGATCTAAAAACTGGATCTATCTTGAAAGCGTTGTAAAAGACATATTCGGATTTAAACATCTTGTACCTACTCACCAAGGTAGAGGAGCTGAAAATATCCTTTCCAGAGTTGCAATTAAAAAAGGTCAATATGTGCCTGGAAATATGTACTTTACTACTACCAGATATCACCAAGAATCAAATGGCGGCATATTTATAGACATAATAAGAGATGAAGCACATGATGCTCAGAAAGATGTAAAATTTAAAGGAAATGTAGATATTGATAAACTAAAAAAAGTAATAGATGAGCACGGAGCAGAAAATATAGCATATGTTTGCTTAGCAGTTACTGTAAATTTAGCAGGCGGACAACCAGTATCCATGCAAAATATGAGAGAAGTTAAAGAACTTTGCTCTAAACACGGAATAAAAGTGTTCTTTGACGCTACAAGATTTGCAGAAAACGCATACTTCATAAAAGAGCAAGAAGAAGGGTACCAGAACAAATCCATAAAAGAAATTGTTCGTGAAATGTTCTCATATTCTGATGGTGCTACTTGCTCAGGTAAAAAAGACGGTATAGTGAACATAGGCGGTTTCTTAGCTTTGAACGATGATGAATTATTCGGAAAAGCTAAAGAAATTGTAGTTGTATTTGAAGGTATGCCTTCTTACGGCGGTATGGCAGGTCGCGATATGCAGGCTATAGCTATAGGTTTACAAGAATCATTACAAGATGAATACATCGAATACAGAATTAAACAAGTAAGATACTTGGGGGATAAATTAAGACAAGCGGGCGTACCCATAGTGCAACCTACAGGCGGACACGCTGTATTCCTAGATGCAAGAGAATTCTGCCCTCACATACCACAAGAGCAATTCCCAGCTCAAGCCCTTGCAGCATTTTTATATATCGATTCAGGCGTGAGATCAATGGAGAGAGGTATAGTATCTGCGGGTAGAGATATTAAAACAGGCAAAAACCATACTCCAAAACTTGAAACAGTTAGACTCACTATTCCAAGACGTGTTTATACCTACAGACACATGGATATAGTGGCAGATTCTGTAATCAACTTATATAAAAATAATAAGGAAATTAGACCTCTTAAATTCACTTATGAACCTCCTCAACTTCGTTTCTTCACTGCAAGATTCGATTTTGCGGATTAATCGTCTTAATCAAACTATTAAAAAACTTCACCAACTGAATAAAAGGCTACTTTCAAGTGGCCTTTTATTTTGAACAAATTATAAAAATCATTTCGTTGTCTATAAACCAAAATAAAAAATAACTTCACAGGGATATTTTTTTAATATTGCATGAGAGAAATAAATCTTGAACTTTTGCCATCACTGAATATCTCCATAAAATAGATGACAGCAAATATACCGATGGTTACTAAACCTTTAATTTTATTTTATTACTCCTAATAGCTGAATTCTTCGGCTAATTTTGATTTTTGGATTAAATTTTTATATATCTTTGACGTTTCTTTTAATTCTTCATGTGTTCCAGTCGCCTCAACCAAGCCATCATCAATCACGACTATCTTATCAACATTTTCAATGGATTTTAGTCTGTGGGAAATAATAATAACTGTCTTATCCTTGATTAACGTATTCAAGCTATCTTGAATTTTTTTCTCATTGTCGACGTCCAAACTAGCGGAAATTTCATCCAGTATTAATATGGGTGCATCCTTTAAAAATGCCCTTGCGATAGATAATCTTTGTCTTTCTCCACCTGAAAGTTCTGCTCCATTTTCTCCAATTGGCGTATCAAAACCTTCAGGAAGTTTTTCGATAAAATCCATACAATTAGCAAGCTTTGCTGCTCTTTTGACTTCTTCATCAGTAGCCGTTTCTTTTCCTAGGCGGATATTCTCACGAATACTTGTATTAAACAAAGTTACATCCTGAAAAACTATAGATACTTTTGCAAACAACGAGTCTGTAGATATATTTTTTATATCCTTTCCACCAATTAAGATGCTACCTGTGCCATAGTCATAAAGTTTTGATATCAGCCTTAATATAGAAGTTTTGCCAGACCCTGATGCCCCAACAAGAGCAGTAACCTCACCTTGTTTCGCTGTAAAACTTACATCCTTTAAAACCTCTTTACTCTCATCGTAAGAAAAGGATACATTTTTAAATTCTATGTCGTAATTATTAAAACTTGCACTTTCTCCCTCTTGAATAAATGCACTGCTTATTTCTTTAATCCGCCTTACAGCAGGCTCTATATAAAACATTTCTATTGTTCCCTCTTTAGAAATATCGAAGAGTTCTTTTACTTTAATTGCTCCGATAATATAGCCGATTAGATATATTAGGCTTATTTCACCATTGATAAGCAAGTTGATTCCTACAGCTATAACTACAGCAACACTGATGTAAGAAAAAAGCGTAGATACAGCTAAAATAGCCATTGAAACAAATTCAACTTTAAAGTGTATCTTCTCGCTTTCTTCCATTTTTTCATATAAAGCCTTTTTCACTTTTGCAGATTGATTAAAACTACTGATTTCTTGTTGCAACTCTATGGTCTCTTGAAACATTTCTGAATTATCTCTTAATACATTAAAATAATTACTATATTCAGACACTTCCTTTTTCTGAGCAAGTGGTAAAACAGCAAAACTTAGAAGTGTCGGAATAATTGCAGCTAAGCCCAGTTTGAAGTTGCCAATAAGCATCGCAAGACCCATGAGTGGAAAAAATAGCCACATCCCAATTACCTTAGGTACCGAATGACTCATGGCGTGTTCAATTGCTTCCACATCAGACATTATAGTCTGCGATAAATCAGATAGATTATGCTTGGAAAAATATGCAATCGGTAAGTCAGCCAGAGTCTCTGCTATCCATTTTCTTAATGCTGCTGATTCTTTGTAAGTAGCTTCATACAAGCTCACATATTCATTTGATAAAAAAACATACATCACAATTAAAGTTAGTAAAGAAGCGATGATATATTTCCAAGTATCTATTACATTGCCTGAAACAAGCTGATTTGAAAGAGCCATTAAAATAAGCATGGGAGCTAAATTGATTAAGTATGTCATAAAGCAAAAATATGTTGCTTTAGTCAAATTCTTTGCTCCTTGCTCAGATAAGCAGTAGCGTTTCTTATAATAATTCTTCATTTGACACCCTCCACTCATTAGCAGCTTCGTATAGACTTAAAAGTTTATTGTATAAACCTTGTCTTTTTCTCAACTCCTCATTGCTGCCTCTTTGTATAATTTTTCCATTTTCTAAGACAATAATTTCATCTACATTTTTAATGCTTGTCATTCTATGAGCAATCACAATGACCGTCTTGTCTTTCATGAGATTTTTAAAAGCTTTTTGTAATTTATATTCATTATCCGCATCAATAGACGCACTTGCTTCATCCATAATAACAATTGGTGATTTTTTAAGTATTGCCCTTGCTATCGCAATTCTTTGCTTTTCGCCACCTGATAGATAAACACCTTTAGTACCTATAACAGTATTTTCTTTTTCCTTGAGCTTAGATATGATTTCATCACAGCCTGCGAGACTCATTGCCTCCATGACCTCTTCTTTTTTTGCATTTTCATCCGCTAAAGCAACATTTTCATATATAGTTTTTTTGAATAGTTTACTATCTTGAAATACAAATGAGATATTTTTAATAATTGCCTCTTTTGTATACTCTTGCAATGGATGACCTCCTATCTCAATAACTCCGCTATCCACCTTATAAAAGCCTGATAGAAGCTTAGCAATAGTTGATTTTCCCGAACCGGAATGTCCTACCAAGGCATATGTTTTTTTCTCACGAAGTGAAAAAGACAAGTTTTCCAAAACTCTATTGTCTCCATAAGAAAAACTCACATTGTTAAATTCAATATTTGAGTTATCGAAATGCTCTCTCTTACCATAAAAAAGCTTATCTTCCTGCATTTTTTTATATAGTGCTTCTAAATTATCAACTGCATAATTTGCAGAAAATATGTTTTGACTAGCCCACATGATTTTCATAAATGAAACCATCATCACACCACTTAAAAAAAATATCATAATTAGTTCTACTGCTAAAATCTTAGTATTGCTAAAGTCAGATAAAAATAAGCTTAATGGAATTGTGATAATTGCAATCAAGCCTAAAAATATAAGCTGATATATGACATACGGTTTTTTACAAGAAATCGAATAGTCATATGCATATTTTGAATAATTCATAATAGCTTCATAAAATGCCTTGAATGAATTAAGTTTGCTACCATATATTTTTACAACCTGCATTCCCCTTATATATTCCACAGTTTCGCAACTGAGCTTATCAAGAGAATCTTGGTATAGCTTCATAAACTCGCCACTACCCATCATGCCTTTCAAGATAAGAGCACTGACTATAGTTAAGATAATGATAACAATCCCCACATGAAAACTTATAACAAATGATAATAATAGGGTAAAAATTGGCACTAAAAATGCTTGCATGTTATCCGGAAGCATATGTGCAACTGCTGTATGAGTTTTAGCAGCATTATCGTCTATAGTTTTTCGTATATATCCCGATGAATTTAAATCGAAAAAACGAAAACCGGAATCCAGCAACCCGTCAATGCCTCTTTTTCTCAAGTTTGTTTCAAGTCTAAAAGCTAACTTATGCGAGGCTAGTCCTGATAGAATATATAACACGGCACTTGCTGTTAAACAGATGACAATTTTGATTGCACTGGCACTTGCATTTTCAAAATTTCCGCTTACCATTACGTCATAAAAAAAGAGATATATGTAGTAATACCCACAAACCGTAAGAAATGCTGAAATACCAGATACTATAATTGCTAAATATCCAATTGGTTTTTCATCTGGTACATAGGAAAATAATTTTTTATATATATTCATTTTTACTCCTTTGCATTTTCAAATATACAGATAAGGACTTTTTCTAAAATATGCCTATTCTTGGCAAAATTTTCTCTAGCTTCTAAAACATCAGAGCCCAAAATCATAGCGTTGATAAAATTTGTAATAAATTGAAAACTGTCAGCATCAGATATCCATCTTGGAGTTTGACTCATAAGTATTTTAAAGCTTTCTTTTGCCTGCTCTTGCAGCTGTATCATGAGATTTTTCAGCTCCGGATTTCTCTTTTTGGCAATAAGAAACTCAATATAAAGCGGCATGTAATGATTATCATCAATCATCTTTGTTACAAGCTCTTTAGCCATAAATTCATTTGTTACATTTATTTTTGATTTGCTCAAATGTTCTTTTATAATTTCGTTTCTATATTCAATTCCGGAAAGCATGATATCTTTAAAAATCTCGATAACATTTCCATAGTAGTGATAGACCCCCCCTTTTGATAAAGTAGTTCCCGCAATAATTTCTTCCATGGTTGTCTTTTCAAAGCCTTTATCAATAATTACTTTTGCTGCCGCGTTCATAATTTCTCTTTTTCGTTGTGCTTCACTAAGTCTTTTTGTAGCACACATTTTTTCTACCTCCATTCATACCGACGGTGACGTCGATATTGATGTTATACATCAGTTAGCCTAACCTAGCAATCCTTTTTTAAATTTTTTAATTCTCTTTATAAATTTTTGCAAACAAAAAGCGACTAAGATTCTATTCTTAATCGCTTTGTTTTATATTAATCAACTGTTTTGGCTATATAATTTACTTTTAATTATCGGCTTGCTTTTTAGTTATAACGAACATTACAAAGAAACCAGACATTATTGCTGTATATGCAATGTAGATAAAGAAATTTTATCACTATTTTTTAATCATTTTTTTCTGTTCCAACCGCATAAGCTTTTGCTAACTCAAAGATGATTTTATTGACAGTACTGCCACAGTATTTCGATGATATATTTTGTGTCAATTTTTGGTTATTTGCTTACGGGTTGCTACTTGAATAAGTATTAACGCAGATACTAAAACTCTGTTTAGTTATGAGATAGTACATTTGTTACATAAAAGATAGAAAAAAGAGAGCGCCGTAGTGTAGTAAATTTGTGAAAAACAATAAGCCATCAGAGGAATTCTCTTAATTAAAATTGTAACAGAAATAATGTGTTATCGTAAAAAAGTGGCATAATATACTATAAAATATAATGATAATGTAGAAGCTACAAGAGGCTCTCATAAAATAAGATAATGTGTAGGCTATTGGAAAAAAGATACGATCAAACCAATTGAATCTTTTATAAAAAATCAACTAAACCAAAATCAGCATAAGGAAGAATCGAAGTTAATTGCCTACATGCACAGATTTGCTCATGTCTATCGTAAATGTACCAATTTAGGTTATGAAAGAACTTACGATTCAATGTGTCGTTAGATAAGACTCGATAAGCCCAAAAAGAAAAAATATAAAAAATCTATTCGTTACACATACCTCGGACAACTTATTCAAGTAGATGTTAAATAATGTGTTCCAAACAATGGTATAGGTTTTTTAAGCGAATACTCAAGGTACTACCAAATAACAGAGCAATAGATGCCCATTCAAGAAAAGAGTAATGCTTCTAATAAATGAAAGTAGTACCTATACCACATCAAATTTTTTAAAAAACTTGGAAGAGAAAATGGGATTTAAAATAGAAAAAAATTCAGACAGACAATGGAAAAGAATTTTGTAACGATCCCTCAGATACAACAAGAAAATCTAGATTTGAGAAAACACTTAAGAAATTAGATAGATCATGCGTTCGAACATTACCATATAGTCCATGGCAAAATGGTTATGTTGAAAGAAGTCATAATATAAGAAATATTAAGATTTAAGAATCCTAACGAAGTAATAGAAGAATATTTTAAAAATGCTCCTTGCAATTACATTTTTCCTTGACTAAATACCCAGATAAAAACGACGGAAATTGTAGCATTTTTAAAAGCTATTTTTTTAGGAATTCAGGTAACAACTGTTTGATTTCCGTACATTCTTCAATATGACGCGATAAAATATTTACTTGACTTTATTTAAATAAACGGTGATAGTGCCGCCGATGACACAGTTGAACGGATTCAGTAGTAAAAATAACTATTGTTGGCAGCGTGAAACTGGCTTCTCATTGAGAAAATGAAGAAGTTTGCTTGAAAATTGAGTCTATTGGCGAGTCAAGCGGTTAAACCTTATTTGCTAGAGGGCAAATCACTGTCGATGTTGTTGCGTTGGGATATCGGGGTGTGAACAATCTGACGCAGTAGTATTTTTGTAAGGAATCAGTGATGACTAATATTTACGTAGGCAATTTATCTTATCGCACAACAGAAGATGAGCTGCGTAATGCATTTTCTCAATTCGGCGATGTTCAAAATGCCAGTATCATTAAAGACCGCGACAGTGGTCGCTCAAAAGGATTTGGTTTTGTTGAAATGCCAGATGCGGAAGCAGCCAAAAAAGCCATTGAAAGTTTAAATGATAAAGATTTGGGCGGACGGAATTTAAAAATTAATGAAGCGCGTCCGCGCGAAATGCGTCCCCGTCGCGATAAAGGATCAAATTCGCATTTTTAATAAAACCGAATTGAAGGTTGAAACGGCTGTTGTGGTGGCAGCCGTTTTTTTTGACGTCATGATAAAAAATATCAACATCTTGACCGTTAACAAGATGATTTTACGAAAAAAGATAAAACCCGCAAATTTTAGTTACGCGATCGAGTGGTGATTTTGCTACACTAGCTGACATTTTTTGACAGCAACAAAGGAAAATTGTATGCAATTTGTACTCGTTTTGAACTGTGGTTCTTCTAGTTTGAAATTTGCAGTGATGAATCCCACCTCCGGCGATGTGTTATTAAATGGAACGGCAGAGCGCCTTGGTCACGATGTTGGCTCATTAACCGTTAAGGACGAAAGCGGGAAAGCGGTGCAAGAAATTAAACCGGGAACGCATGCACAAGCCTTAGAGTTAATTGTAGAAACGTTAAAAACAAAAAATTTAATGGATAAAATTGCCGCAGTTGGACATCGTTTGGTGCACGGCGGTGAATTTTTTAAAGAATCCGTTGTAATTAATAATGAAGTGCGCGAAAAAGTTGCAGAATGCATTCGCCTCGCACCGTTACACAATCCTGCCAATATTACTGGCATCGAAGCAGCGTTAAAAGTATTCCCTAAATTGCCACAAGTCGGCGTTTTTGATACCGCATTTCACCAACAAATGCCGGAAAAAGCTTATTTATACCCATTGCCACGGAAATTTTATGAAGAATTCCATATCCGCCGTTACGGATTCCATGGCACTTCATTCCGCTACATCGCTTCTCAATTAGAAAGCGTTACCGGATTGAAAAATCCGCGCACAGTTGTGTGTCATTTAGGAAACGGCGGCTCATTGGCAGCAATCAAAGATGGACATTCTGTTGATACTACAATGGGATTAACACCACTTGAAGGTATTGTGCACGGCACCCGTTGCGGCGATATCGATCCGGCAATCATTCAAATTTTACAAAAACAATTCCACATTTCTGCCACAGAAATGAATGAAATTTTGTGGAAAAAATCAGGATTATTGGGACTTTCTGGCATTTCCAACGATTGCCGCAGTTTGGAAGAAGCCATGGCAGAAGGCAATGAAGCTGCCATTCGCGCTTTAGAAGTTTATTGTTACCGTTTGGCAAAACATATTGCCGCACAAATGGTGGCATTAAATGGCTGCGACGCTTTAGTCTTCACCGGCGGCATCGGCGAAAATTCTGCCTTTGTTCGCGCTAACACTATGGAACAATTAGCCTTTTTAGGATTTGAATTAGACAAAAAAGCCAACGAAGAAACCTCACGCGGTAAACAAGGCAAAATTTCAACCGCCAACAGTAAACCGGTTTGGGTCATTCCGACCAACGAAGAATTATTGATCGCGCGCGACACCGCCCAATTAAGCGGCATGACACGCTAAGGAGTCCATCATGACAAAATCAATACTTTTAGTTGCAACCCATCGTGGCGCGGGATTAACTTCTTCCGTTTTAGGATTGAGTCACGCTATTGAAAAATTAGGCGTAAAAGTGGCATTGCATAAACCCGTTTTGCAATGCGCTTGCGAGGCATCATGCGCTTGCAATTCTGCAGCAACCTGTACCGATCGCGCGTTATCCATTTCGCCAGAACGCATTCAACAAGCTTTAAAAAATCAGAAAATCGATGAATTGATGGAAGAAGCCTTACAACATTTCGTCGCCGCTAAAGCCGATGCCGATATCGTTGTGATGGAAGGATTATTGGAAACGCCTAACGCGCCGTATGCTCATTTAATCAACCAAAAAATCGCGCGTTCATTGGGCGCCGACGTTATCGTTGTGAGCAGCGCAGATGTAGAAAGTATCGATCGTTTAGAAAGACGTTTGAGCTTTGCCGGCGAATATTTTGCCGGACGTTTATTAGGCGCCATCATCAATCGCGTAGGCGGCGAAGGCAATTTAACGCAAGAATGTTTACAAAAAAGCAGCTGCTTTAATGATGCATTACCTTTACTTGCCACCATTTCTGAAAATGCAGAGTTAGCCGCACCGCGCGTGCTCGATTTGCAACGTCATTTAGACGCTGAAATATTATTTTCCGGCGAAATCAACAGCCGCCGAATTTATGACTACGTATTATTTGCGCGCAGCGTGCAAAATGCGATTCCTGTTTTGCGCGACGGCGTGTGCGTTTTTTCGCCTGCCGACCGTGACGATACTTTAATGGCAGTAACCACCGCCGTGGCTTCTGGTACGCATTTGGCGTGTTTGGTTTTAACCGGTGAAGAACGCAGCGATGATGCGGTTATGCGTTTGTGTAAACCATTGTTAGAAAAATCAAAATTACCGGTGTTGCGGATTAAACGCGACAGTTGGGAAAGTACTCGCGCGATGGAAGGATTTAATGCGCATCTCGCCGCAGATGATAAAGAACGCATCGAAAAAATCCGCACATTTTTTGTTGAGCACCTCAATAAAGAATGGATTAAAAATTATGTTGCGCGCGGCGACGAACAACGTCTTTCACCCGCAGCATTCCGTTATAACGTGGTGCAAAAAGCGATTGCAGCGAAAAAAACCATCGTTTTACCTGAAGGTGATGAACCCAGAACCGTGGTTGCTGCCAGTCAATGTGCGGCGCGCGGCATGGCAAAATGTGTTTTATTAGCTAAACCAGAACGCGTGCACGCAGTTGCCGCCGAACAAGGCGTTACTTTAGGCGACGGCATCTCCATCATTGATCCGGAACAAGCCCGCGAACAATACGTTGCCCGTTTGGTGGAATTGCGTAAACACAAAGGCATGGACGAGGCTACTGCCCGCAGTCAATTAGAAAATAATGTGATGTTGGGCACATTAATGTTGGAAGCTGGCGAAGTTGATGGTTTGGTTTCTGGCGCAGTACACACCACCGCCGATACCATGCGTCCGCCGTTGCAATTAATTAAGACGGCAAAAGGCGCGAGCATGGTTTCTTCCGTCTTTTTCATGTGTTTGCCGGAACAAGTTTTGGTGTACGGCGATTGCGCGATTGTTCCCAAACCAACTGTTGATGATTTGGCGCAAATTGCGATTCAATCAAACGATACTGCCAAAGCCTTTGGCATTGAACCGAAAGTGGCAATGATTTCTTATTCAACCGGTAATTCAGGTCAAGGTGAAGACGTAGAAAAAGTTAAAGCCGCAACGGCAAAAGTGCGGGAATTGCGTCCGGATATTATCGTTGATGGTCCAATGCAATACGACGCCGCGTCAGTGGCTTCAGTAGGTCGCGCTAAAGCGCCGAACAGCCCCGTTGCTGGACAAGCAACCGTATTCGTTTTCCCCGATTTAAATACCGGAAATACTACTTATAAAGCGGTGCAACGCACAGCGCACGCCGTTTCTATGGGACCCGTATTGCAAGGTATGCGTAAACCGGTTAACGATTTATCGCGCGGCGCTTTGATTGAAGATATTGTTTACACCATTGCGCTGACTGCCGTTCAAGCAACATTAGCTGAATAGTTTTTGCGCTTTTCAAACGAACCGCTCAACTGATGGTTGGGCGGTTCTTTTTTGGGCAAGTTTTTTTGATGCGAGTAAGATAAGATCTTAATTTTTTCAAGAGAGGAATAAATTATGGGCGCCAGTCCAGTTCAATTATTGATTGTGCTTTTTATTGCGGTGCTTGTTTTCGGCGGAAAACGGTTGCGGACTTTGGGTTCTGATGTTGGCGCGGCAATTAAAGGTTTTAAAGAAGCGATGAAAGAAGAACCGACAGAACCGGAAAAATTAGAGCAACAACCGCCCGTTATTGAAGTTGTGGCAACGCAAAAAGAAAAAACGAAAGGTTAGCCGTGTTTGAAATTGGCTTTTGGGAATTAGTTTTAGTTGCCATTATTGGCATTGTTGTGGTTGGTCCAAAGAGACTGCCGGAAGTCGTGCGCACGCTCGGGTTATTGTTGCGCAAAATGCGGCGCACGATTTCTTCAGTACGCGCTGATATTGAGCGTGAATTAGATTTGGAAGAAATGCGGAAATTGATGTCAGATGTTGATGAACCGTTAAAAAAACACGTCGATCAACTCAATCAATCCATTTGGCAAGCGGAATATGATTTACGGCAGGGCGGGAAAAATTTATTAAAAATGATTGATGAGCCGCCATATCAAGAACCGCCGCCCGCGGCACACAGCGTGCAAACTGACGCCGAAGCTTATCGCGACACCGGCATTGAACCTGCCGATAAATCGTCTTCACCGGAGCATCATCATGACGACGCCGCACGATGACGACGAATTAACCGATCAAGAAATGCCTTTGGTGGAGCATTTAATTGAATTGCGCCGCTGTGTGATTCATGCTTTGGTGGCATATGTCGCTGTTTTTGTGGCGCTTTTACCGTTTAATCACAAAATTTATCAATTATTTGCGTGGCCGGTATTATCCAATTTATTGCCAAACCAACAAATGCTTGCTTATCAGCCCATCGATATTTTTTTAACGCCGATCAAAGTTTGTTTATTTTTGGCGTTATTGCTGACGATGCCGTGGATTTTGTATCAAATTTGGCGATTTATCGCGCCGGCGATGTATCGGCATGAAAAGCGATTAATGCTGCCGATTGTGATTTCGGCAACGGTTTTGTTTTATCTCGGGGTTTTATTTGCTTACTTTGTGATTTTGCCGTTGATGTTTACTTTTTTCAGCGGCATTGAATTAGAAGGTGTGGCTTTTATGCCGGATATCACCAGCTATTTAAGTTTGAGCATTGCCATTTTTTTAGCATTTGGCGTGACTTTTGAAGTGCCCATCATCACAGTGATTTTAATTCGCCTCGGCGTTGTTGAAATTGAAACGTTAACGCGGCAGCGTCCGTATATCGTGCTGATTGCGTTTACTATCGGTATGTTTCTCACGCCGCCCGATGTTTTTTCGCAAACATTGCTCGCCGTTCCCATGTTAATTTTGTTTGAAATCGGCATCATATTTGCAAAATATTTGCAAAAACAATCGGCAGAAAAAGATTAACGGCGGTAATGAATACCGCCGTTTTTTTAACGCTCAATCCATAAATATTTACTATGCCAGTGATCCATCACATTTTCTTGATAACCGCGCACATAAGGTTTAACCATATGTTTGCTTACGAAAAAATAAATCGGAATCAAACTATAATTATCCAATAAACGCCTTTCCGCCTGTTGCAATAACGACGCGCGCGCGGTTTGATCTTGTTCGCCTGCCGCCTGCGCAATTAATTTATCGAATTCCTTATCTGCCAAACCTACCGTATTAGAACCGCCGCCGCTGACAAATAAATCTAAAAAAGTATTGGCATCGTTATAATCGCCAACCCACGTGCCGCGGAATACTTGCGTATCATAATTACGGCGATCGATTAAATACGTTTTCCATTCTTTATTTACCAATTGCGTTTGCACGCCCAAAGCCGATTGCCACATTGCAGCAATGGCAACCGAAATCTTTTTATTGACTTCATTGGTGTTATACAACAATTCAATTTTCAGCGGATTTTCTTTGCTGTAACCAGCTTCCGCGTATAACGCGCGCGCTTTTTCCAAACGTTGCTCGCGGCTTAATTGCGCATCAGCTGGAATATAAGGCGTATAACCTTGAATTTGCGGCACCACGAAATGAAACGCTGGTTTTTCGCCGCCGGCGGTAATGTGTTCCACAATCGGCTCACGGTCAACGGCTAAAGAAAGTGCCGCGCGCAGTTTCGGATTATCTTTAAACGGTGCTTTGGTTAAATTAAAACCAAAATAAAAAACGCCCAAATAAGGATTAATTTTTAATTCATCTTTTAAATGCGCACGAATCCACGGCATTTGTTCATTGGGCACATCAGAAGTTAAATCCAATTCGCCAGCGCGATAACGTTTTAGCGCTGCGCTTTGATCGGGCGTTGGATAATAAATCACTTCATCTAAACGTACGCTATCGGCGCCGTAATAAAGTGGCGATTTTTCCAAACGCAAAAAACCTTGCGGCTGCCAATCTTTTAAATGATACGCGCCGTTAACCACAATATTTTCTGGACGCGTCCACGCGGCGCCATGTTGTTCTACAGTTTTTTTCGGAACGGGATACGCTACCGCGTTAACCAACATATCTAAAAAATACGGCGTTGGGTGTTCTAAAGTGACCACCAAAGTTTTATCGTCTTTTGCCACAATGCCCAATTGATCAACCGGCAATTTGCCTTCATTAATCGCTTGCGCATTTTTAACGGGATAAAGAAAAAACGCGTATTTTGAACCAAAAGCCGGATCAACGGCGCGGC
This sequence comes from Dichelobacter nodosus, assembly GCF_001263335.1. GTDB lineage: Bacteria > Pseudomonadota > Gammaproteobacteria > Cardiobacteriales > Cardiobacteriaceae > Dichelobacter > Dichelobacter nodosus. The sequence continues at coordinate 6,692 of NZ_LGVW01000006.1, read as the reverse complement.
GCCACGCATAAACAAAATCATCAGCGCTTACCGGCGAACCGTCAGACCATTTGCTATCACGCAAATAAAAGCGATACGTTAATCCTTCATCGGCGATTTCCCAACGTTCTGCCACGCCTGCAACTAAAGAAGCATCTGCCGCTTCGTCCACCAGCCCTACAAACATATCACGCAAAATATGCATTTCCGGCATACCTTGCGCTAATTGAGGATCCAAAGAAGACGGTTCATCATCAATCGCGCGGCGCAGCGTTTCCGCGTTTAAAGAAGCGCTTGATAATGCGCCGAAAAGCAAAGATAAAGTCACCATAAAACGATATTTCATTAGAATTTCCTTCAATAATTAATGCGATTTTGTAGCCTAAACAGTTCTGGGATACAGCGCAAGCGATTTGCCGCGCATCATTTGCGAAAAAAAGAACACGAACACTGCCAGTTGCGTTATTTTCCGTTATCATTTGCCCTTTTTGGGCGCCGTTTTACCAAAATAAACCGCGCCGCTGACGTTTTGAGGAAAAAATGTTTCGATATATGCTTCGGCGGTTGTGCACTGCCGTTCCAACGTTATTGGTTATCGTGACGCTCGCGTTTTTTATGATTCGTTTAGCGCCGGGCGGGCCGTTTGATTTAGAGCGTAATTTACCGCCGGAAATTCAAGCGAATTTGCAAGCGATGTATCATTTAGATGAACCGTTGTGGCGGCAATATCTCATTTATTTAAGCCACGTGATGCGCGGGGATTTGGGCGCTTCTTTTCAATACGCCGATCGCAGCGTTAACGAATTGATCGCCTTTGGTTTTCCGGTATCGATGAAACTGGGCGCGGCGGCGATGACGTTGGCAACGATTTTAGGCACGTTTTTCGGCATATTTGCCGCGCTTCATCACAAACGCGCCGGCGATTATTTCGTAATGGGGATTGCGATGATTGGCATTACCGTGCCTAATTTTGTGGTGGGTTCGCTTTTATTATTAGTGTGTGCGGTTTTGCCGTTTGTTTATTGGGGTTTGACGATTGTTCCTGCCAGCGGTTGGGGCGAACATTGGCGGCAGATGATTTTACCAACGATTACTTTGGCATTGCCGCAAATGGCTTATATTGCGCGTTTGATGCGGGCTTCGATGTTAGAAGTTTTGCAGGAACCGCATATTAAAACCGCGCGCGCCAAAGGATTAACCGAACGGCAAGTTATCGTTCATCATTGTTTAAAACCGGCGTTAATGCCCGTTATCAGTTATTTAGCGCCGGCTTTGGCGTCCGTTTTAACGGGATCCATCGTGATTGAACAACTTTTTGCCATTCCCGGCATCGGGCGCTATTTTGTCAACGGCGCTTTAAACCGCGATTACACCTTAGTGCTCGGCGTGGTGATTTTATACGGCGCTTTAGTGATCTTTTTGAATTTATTGGTTGATTTGGCATATGCATGGCTCAATCCCAAAGTGAGATGGCAATGAATCGGGAAAGCTTATATTGGCGCGCGTGCCGGCGTTTTTGTCGTAATAAAATCGCGCTGTTGGCATTATTGATTTTGGTTTTTTTAACGATAAGCGCGTGTTGGGGCGAAAAAATACGTCCTTTTACCATCGACGCGGTTTTTTGGGACGCATTTTTAACGCCGCCCTCGCTAGAAAATGGACATTGGTTTGGCACCGACGGCAACGGTCGAGATTTATTTGTGCGCACGATGTACGGCATGCGCGTTTCGCTTTTAGTGGGATTATGCGCCACGGCGGTTAGTTTAATTATCGGCGTTACTTACGGCGTCATTGCGGGCTACGTGGGCGGGCGCATTGATAGCGTGATGATGCGTTTTGTTGATGTTTTATATGCGTTGCCGTTTATGTTTTTTGTGATTTTATTGATGGTTTTTTTGGGACGAAATATTTATTTAATGTTTGCCGTCATCGGCGCGGTGGAATGGCTGACGATGGCAAGAATTGTGCGCGGGCAAACGTTATCTTTACGCGCGCAAGAATTTGTGCAGGCGGCGGAAGTTTTGGGCGTTTCACCTTTGCGGATTATGTTGCGTCATATTGTGCCTAATACTTTGGGAACGGTTGTGGTTTATGCGACGCTGACCATTCCGCTTTCGATTTTAACCGAAAGTTTTTTAAGCTTTTTGGGATTGGGCGTGCAAGAACCGATGACGAGTTTGGGCGTTTTAATTGCCGACGGCGCCAAACAAATGGAAAGCGCGCCGTGGTTATTGGTTTTTCCGGCTTTAAGTTTGGCGCTGATGTTATTGTGTTTTAACTTTATCGGCGATGGTTTGCGCGATGCTTTATCGCCGAAGGAAGCGTGATGTCGCTGTTAACGATTGAACAATTAAGCGTTTATTTTCAAAATGATAAAACGCGTCATGGCGCCGTTGAGGCATTATCTTTGCATCTCGATCGCGGCGAATTTTGCGCATTAGTTGGTGAATCGGGATCGGGAAAATCGGTGACCGCGTTATCGGTTTTGCGTTTATTGCCGCCGCAAACAACGATTTATGCCCCCGATAGCCGCATTATTTTTGATGGCGTGGATTTATTGACGTGTTCGGAGCCGGATTTGCGCGCGATTCGCGGACGGCGTATCAGTATGATTTTTCAGGAACCGATGAGTGCGTTAAATCCGTTTATGAATATTGGCGCACAATTGACGGAAGCTGTGCGCGCGCATCAACCGCGGCTCGCTAAAAAAGTGGCGCGCGAAAAAATTATTGCGTTGTTGCAGCGGGTTAAAATCGATGCGCCGGAAATGATGCTGCGGCGTTATCCGCATGAATGTTCGGGCGGTCAATTGCAACGCATTATGATTGCGATGGTGCTGCTTAATCAGCCTGATATTTTAATCGCCGATGAACCAACCACCGCGTTAGACGTGACCATTCAAGCGGAAATTCTCTATTTATTACAACAACTTCAACAAGAATTATCGATGGCAGTTTTATTGATTACGCATGATTTACATTTGGCGCGGCATTATGCGCAGCGCGTTTACGTCATGCAGGCGGGAAAACTGGTTGAAACGGGTACGGTAGCGCAAATTTTTACCCAACCGCAGCAGGATTACACGCGCATTTTAATTAAAGCCGTGCCACAAACGGCGCCGGCGCCGCTTCAAAATGAGCGCACGATTTTAGTGCAAGCGCATCACGTGCGCGTTGATTTTATGCAACGGAAATTTTTGTGTTCAAAACAGCGTTTTTGTGCGCTGGAAGATGTTTCTTTTACTTTGCCGGCGGGGACAACTTTGGGCGTTGTTGGCGAATCGGGATCGGGCAAAACGACTTTGGGAAAAGCGTTGTTGCAAATGGTGCCGTATCGCGGTGATGTTTTCTTTTTAGAAAAAAATATCGCGCATTTAACCGCTGATGAACGGCAGCGTTTGAAAGCCGATCGGCAAGTGGTTTTTCAAGATCCGATGCGCTCATTGTCGCCGCGGTTGACGGTCGGGGAAATTGTCGGTGAGGGTTTACGCGTGCACGCGCCGGAATTATCAGCCAAAGCGCGCCGCGATCGGGTGGCAGCAGCATTAGCAGAAGTAGGTTTGACGGCGGAGATGATGCAGCGTTATCCGCACGCGTTTTCCGGCGGACAAAGACAGCGGATTGCAATCGCGCGCGCGATGATTTTGCAACCCAAATTTATCGTGCTCGATGAACCAACATCGGCTTTGGATCGCGTGATTCAAATGAAAATATTAGAATTATTGCGCGATTTGCAAAGTAAATATGGATTGAGTTATTTATTTATCAGCCATGATTTGGCGATGATTCGCGCGTTGAGTCATCAGGTTTTGGTGTTGCAAAGGGGAAAAGTGGTGGAGCGCGGCACAACCGAAGCGATTTTTTCGGCGCCGCAAATGCCGTATACCCAGCGTTTGTTGGCATCGGCTTTATATTGATTGTGGGAAATTTTATGGTGACGCGGTTTTATGTTTTAAATAGCCAAACGATAGCAGCGCGGTTGCATTTTGTGTGCCGTTTATGCGAAAAGGCGATGGCGGCGCGTCAGCATACGGCGGTTTTGTGTGCCGATGAGGCGATGGCGGCGCAGTTGAACGCGCTTTTGTGGTCTTTTCGTGCGGAAAGTTTTATTCCGCATGCGTTGAGTGATGATGCGTTGGCGGCGCACGCGGCGGTGATGTTATTGATTGCGCCGGAGCGCGCGGCGCAAACGAATGTTTTTATTAATTTAAGCGCTGATGAGTTGCCGGATATTCCGCAGGGCTGCCAGCGCGTTTTTGAAGTCGTTGATCAATCGCCGGCGGTTTTGGCGGTGACGCGGCGCCGCTTTAAACATTATCGTGCGCGCGGAATAACGCCGGAGACGGTTTTTATTTAGCAAAATTATTGTTCCAATTGCCGCAGTTTTTCGGCAAATTGGCGCACGTGTTCCCAATTGGTAAATTCAATGCAACTTTGATTGTTGACCGGCGATTTTCCTATTTTCATGATCAGTCGAATCATGATTTTATCGAGGTAGCGGTAGCGCGGCATTTCGAGTTTGCCGGCGAAAATGCCGATTAATTTGGGTTGCCACGGGCTTTTTGATAAAAAGCGTTTAAAATAAGGATTATTGTCGGGGCGCTGGCGGTTGGGTTTGCGCGCTACGATGCTGATGCTAAAAAACGCGGCGGGTTTTTGTTGTAACAGCGTTAGATGGCGGTTGATAAATTGATAGAGTTCTTTTTGATGTTTGCCGTAGCGAATGCTGGCGCCAATGATGATTTTATCGGCGGCGGCGAGATCGCGTTCTTGCGCTTGAGCAATGGGTATGATGCTGATTTGTTCGGTTGTTGATAAAACGCTTTGAATATAGTGACAAATTTTTAGGGTGTGCCCGTCCGTTGTTGAATAAAAAAGGGCGATTTTACTCATGATTTTTCCTTAACAAACAAATATGCGCCGTGGATTCTATCACGGCGTGGGTTTTTAGCTTGTTGGGATTGTTATTTGTGATTTTAAGCAATTTTGATTACGCGGAATTTTTTCAAATTCAAAAAGGTGTGGCATTAATTTTTAGGTTTATCAGCGGCAATGCATTTTTCTTTAATTTTTCTTATTTTTTTGAAGAAAAGTCCATAATGGATTTCATGATTTTCTTTGCGTAAATATTCTTTTAAATGAATTAAATAGGATTTATCATCATTGATGGAAGCGTCGGACGCATCGCATTTTTCGTCAATGAGGTTCAAAGTGTTTTCAACGGCTGTAATGAGTTTTTCTTTTTGAACTTCTTCTTTAATTTCTTCAAGGGTTTCATGAATTTTGTAGCATAAATCGGTCACGCGCGGATCATCATAAATTTCTTGATAAATATCAGTAATAGAGCAGGTTTTCAGCGCGGCGAGTAAGTCTTGATCTGCCGCGATTTTTTCTGTTTGAGATATTTGGTCTAAATGAGAAAACGTTTGCTAACTATTTGATAATGCGCTTCTTTTAAGCCTTGGCATGATTTATTATGTGCCGCATCAGCCCATGATTTTCCTATGTAATCCAAATCTATGTGATTCGAACCAAGATAGCCAGATCTACACAAGGAAGTGGTCTTTTCTAATGCGGTAATTGCTTGAGCAAATGGCTTTTCTATAATTTCTTTTAAGAATTTTTGCTCATTTTCCAATTGGGTACGCGCGCCTAACCACATGGTAGCAAGGGTTAACCAGAAATTATCACCAAATAAATCGTCAGTTGGCAATATTCTTCCGTTATATTTTTTTATCTCCGTGATATCTTTTTCCAGCAGGGATTTCACTTCATCAAGACCTTGTCGAGCGACAAGGGCAGAATATGATTTTTCGCAGTGTTCATCGTCTCTTAATTCTCTCAATCGTGTTAGCGGCGTATCAAAAGAAGCCAATTCTGTAACGCATTTTTTGGCAACGATAATCGCTTCTTCTGGTTTTTTGTAATAGTATTCTTTTTCACCGCAGGCGGTTAATAATGCGGCGCAACAGCCGAACAAAAAGAATTTTTTTCTTAATTGATGTGATTTCACCATCTTTAATCTCCATAATTATTTAATTTATCATTAAAATTTAATCGTAATATATTCAAAGTAAATTCATTTCATAGCTTATTATGTGAATTTAAAATATCAACCGTTGGTCGAATGGCTTTTTATTAATGAAAAAATCAATATAAGAAATTATTTTCTACTTAATTTTTTATGAAGTACGAAAAACAGCAAAAATATAGCGAATAGATGCGTTATTTATATTTAATTATTTAATATATTATTTTATTGATGTTTAATAATTTAATATGACGACAATCACGGCAAAGCGGACGACGAGCGCGAACTTCGCACCGGCTGCCGCATCTTCCAAAGCAAAGCCGATTTTGGGCGCATCGCCGGTGGACGGTGGTGGAGTGCCGTCTTTAAGCACTTCAAAATTGACGCCATCAGTAGCAAGCACCACGTCGCCGGCTTTGATGGCAGCTTTAGCGACGCCGATTTCGCGCGAGACGTGGGGATTGGCTTCCCAATGGAGGAACTGGGGACGTTCATAAGGAATCGTTTCAGTCATTTTGGCTCCTTAAAATAAAAAGCCCTCAAAACGAGAGCTGTTTAATTTAATTGATGTTATTTACCGAATTTTTTGAGCGTTTCTTCATTACTTCTTTTAATATATTCTTTGGTAATTTCTTCTTTTAAGCGGTCAAGCTTTTTGCAAAATGATTTTTCATCATTGCCTA
>NZ_LGVW01000005.1 GCF_001263335.1 Dichelobacter nodosus | reverse complement strand
GCTTGACCGCACGCGCGGCGAAAAAACGCGACCGCTCAATGACATCTTAAAAGAGCAAGGCGAAAAACCTGTATATAACGCGAGAGAAAAAGGACGCGCTGACCACTTTTTTAACCTATATTTTGGGAAAAACTATGGCAGCGATGACGAACCCAAACCACTCGAAATGATGACCATGGCTTATCAATATTTATTAGCCGGTTCTGCTTACAAAAGCCATAGCGAAAAATGGAGAGTTTATCATTTGCATCACAAAGACCCTGAAGTGTTATACTTGGCATTAGGCTTATTATTGAGGTATCAGCCATGAAATATGAGTTTACTTTGAACGAGTTACCAGCTTCTCTGGATACCGATAAGGGTATTTTTACCTACGAAGATGAAGAGATAAAAAAAGTTATTGATGAGACAATCGCTGATGCGAAGTCTTGGGGGCGTTGGGGCGGTGGCACCAGTATTTACGTTGGTATTGATATCACTGACCCCTACCGCGATATTTATCAGTTTACTGCCTGTTTATATACCGCCATGGCTGGGAACCACCTGCCCAAGATTAGAGGCTCTGATACAGACAAATATTTTCCCAAAGAGCTTTATCCTTATGCGCCTTGCCTTGCCGGCTTATGCGAAGATATACCTCCAATTAATGTCTTCTTAGGCACCAAAGAAGAGTTTGAAGCCTACGGCGAAAAATTAGAAGAAATGGAAAAATTCGGCGTTGTCTTCTAACCATTAACCCTATTTATTCCCCCAGCAGCCAGCTTAAAGCTGGCTTTTTTATTGCCCTCGTTTTGAGGGCTTTTTATTTTAAGGAGCCAAAATGACTGAAACGATTCCTTACGAACGTCCCCAGTTCCTCCATTGGGAAGCCAATCCCCACGTCTCGCGCGAAATCGGCATCGCTAAAGCTGCCATTAAAGCCGGCGATGTGGTGCTTGCTACCGATGGCGTCAATTTTGAAGTGCTTAAAGACGGCACTCCACCGCCACCGTCCACCGGCGATGCGCCCAAAATCGGCTTTGCTTTGGAAGATGTGGCAGCCGGTGCGAAGTTCGCGCTCGTCGTTCGCTTTGCCGTAATTCTCATTGATAAATTAAATCATGTGACGGCGGCATCATTTGCTAAAGGTGGCGCGTTTGAATTCTACGGTAATTTTTTCCCACCCTTAAATATCATTTTGAAGAAATCCGTAGACGTGCAACGCGGCGTCAAACCCTAAGAGGTACCTCATGAATGAAATCATTTTATCGTTGCGCCTCTCGCTGACGGGGCGCGAATTTACCGGCGTCGCCTACAGCGGCACCACGTTATCTTACGGCGATAGCACCATCGGCATTGATATCAGCAGCATTCAAAAGCTGGATAAACAAGTGCCCATCTTGTTAGAGCACGACCCACAAACGCCCATCGGTTTCGGCAAACTGCGCGCGCAAGAAGGCAAGCTCATCATCGACGGCACTTTGCTGGATAACAAAAGCATTGCGCAAGAAATCATTGCCGATGCTGAAACGGGCAAAGAATGGCAGTTATCCGTATTCGTTGAAAGCGACCGCATCAGCGAGCGCAAAAGCGGCGACATGCTCAACGGGCAAGCCATTGAACAAGATAACGTGTTGGTCTTTGAAAACGCGTTGATTCGTGAAGTCAGCTTTTGCACCCTCGGCGTTGATGGCAACACGTACGTCAGCCTGTTATCGCTGAACCACAAACCCGACGACACCTTAAAAGTCGCCGAACAAAATGCCGATGAGCAAGATGAACAAAATGCTGAATATGAACGCGTTTGCGCCGAACTTTCCGCAGCGCGTGCCGAAGCTGAACAGCTCAAAAAGCAACTTAACGACCAAGCGCAATCGGCGCGCCTATCACGCTTAAAAGCGCTTGGCATCGCCGATGTAGCCGCCGCGCAACTTGCGGTTATTGAAGGTGAAACTTTTGAGGTGATGCTTGAGCAATTTGTGCTGCAACAAAAACAAACCGCGGCATTAAGCATTAATGCCTATCCCACCCCAACCCCCGAACGGGAAAACCCCATAAAATGGAGTAAATAATCATGGCAGACGTTTTAAGTAAACTCGGGCTAACTCAAGCTGAACTTGATGAAGCCGTCAACAGCAAACCCAATGTACCGTATCGTTTATTAAACAGCGGTTTATTCCAAGATAAAAATTTAACCACTACCAGCGTGATGGTTGAATTTACCGATAAAGAGCTCAAATTGATTCCGGCTAATAGCCGCGTCGGTGCGGCTAATGTTAGAGCCTACGGCAAAGGAAGCACCGTCCGGACTTTTACGCCGCCGCTGTTAAATTTAGAAACCACTATCCGCAGCGAGCAAATCCAAGATGTGCGCAAAGTGGGCACACGTGATGCGCTGCTTTCGAATGCAGAAGCGATGCAGGAAGAAATTGCAACACACCGCGAAATGCACGACCTCACCATCGAGCACCTCATGCTCGGCGCCATCAAAGGCAAAATCATTGATGCCGATGGTGAAACAGTTTTATTTGATTTGTTTAAAGAATTGGGCATCAGCGAACCGTTAACCACCATTGACGCCGCCGCTGCTGATATCGGTCAACAATTCGCGAAAACCTTGCGCATCATGAAAGACGGTTTAGCCGGCGACACCTGCACCCAAGCGCGCGTGTTATGTTCGCGTGGTTTTTTCGATAGCGTTATCGCGCATAAATCCGCGCATGAAGCCTTTGAGCGTTATCAAGAAAATGCTTTCGCGCGTAATTTGCCCGTTGATACCTTTCAATGGAACGGCTTTATTTTCGAAGTTTATCACTACGAAATCGACGGCAAACCCGTTATTGCCGACGGTGAAGCGCATGCTTATTTAGAAGGTATGCAACGCGGTTTTACCCGTTATAACGCTACCGGTACCTTAATGAGCGCTGTCAACCAAATAGCACGCCCGTTTTATATCGATATCGAAGATTTAGCGCATAAGCGCGGCATTAGTGTTTATACCGAATCCGCGCCGTTGCCCTTGTGTTTGCGTCCTAAAACCTTAATGCATTTCAAAATCTAAACCGCGCTTTAGGAGATTGCTATGTATATCACCGGCGCCGACATTATCACGCGTTTTGGTCGTGATGAATTAGCGCAAATTTTAGCCGTGCCTATCGATGATTTAAGCCCTGACCATGAGCGTTTATTAGCCGCCTGCTGCGACGCAAATGCCATCATCGACAGCTATTTAAGCCGCGCTTTAGATTTACCTTTGAAAACACTGCCGGCAGTGCTTATTGCATACGCTGCTGACATCGCCCGTTATCGTTTGCACGACGACCAAGTCGAAGATGGCACAAGCGTGCAGCGCAAACGCTATCAAGATGCCATTTTATGGCTGGAACGCGTTGCCCGTGGTGAAGTCTCACTCATCGCGCACAACGAACAACAGCAAAAAAACATTAAACCATCGCCAATGGCAGTTAGCAGCGTCAGCGGTTTAGCGGTGGTTTCGAGCCCGCCCGTTTTCACCGATGACTTGCTGGCTAAAGGGTTGGTGAAGTCGTGATTTTTGTAAGCGTTTCTGGTTTTGATGAAGCACACGAACGTTTGCGCGCACTCGTTTCACGCGGTGCCGATTTAACGCCGCTGTTAACTGAAATCGGCGAAAACGAAGTCAGCAATACTCTCTTACGTTTTGAACAAGCCCGCGCACCCGACGGCAGCAGCTGGCAAGCATTAAAACGCCCGCGTGCCCATCGCCGCGGCGGTGATGGCGGCAATCTTCCGCTTAACGACACCGGCGCCTTAAAAACCAGTATTAAAAGCCAATTGATGGGCGACAGCAGCGTGCTCATCGGCAGCGATTTAGTGTATGCGCTCACGCATCAAAGCGGACGCGATGCTATTCCTGCCCGCCCATTTTTAGGTTTAGAAGCCGATGCAGAAGCAGAAATTCTGGAGATAATTCATGCCTACTTTGCCGATTGACCCTTTAGATTTAAATAGCGCTTGGGACGCCATCGTGGCGCGCATTGCTGCTGTTGATGGAATTCGCGCCGTGCGCGGCGCGGTGGATTTAGAAAAAATCATCAACGGGCAAACCACCGGCAGCAATCATTATGCCTTTGTGACTTTTGACGGCATCGAGCTTTTGCAACCTGCCGGCAATTCAACACGCCATCAAACCGTTGATATTGCTTATCAAGTCGTTATTGCCGAACTCGATTACAGCAATGATGGCAAACCGCAACAAGCCGGCGTATTGCTCGGACGCGTACTTTCGGCGCTGATGAGCTTTGCACCTTTTACTGATGATAAACGCAGCAGTCAACGCCTGCGCGCCGTGACGCCACCGCGCGCCGTCCACCGTAATAAATACAGTCTTTATCCGCTTAAATTTATCTTAAGCCTACATATTAAAGGAGAACAATTATGAGACACCCCACCGCGCATATTCGCGAAGATGCCTTCATCGGTGAAGGCACCGTCAAATTAAAAGTGAAAGGACGCGAAGAGTTGGGCATTTTTGAACTCGGTAATGCGACCGAATTTTCGGTTGCGATGAGTTCTGAAGTGCTCGAGCGCATCTCTAAAAAACGCGGAACCTACGGACAAGTATTAAATACCGTCACATTGCCCAAAGCCGGCGAGCTTTCCATCACGATTGACACCATCAATAAAGAAACGTTTGCAATGGCACTTATGGGTTCTTTAGGCGTTGATGAGATGAAAGCTGAAACCGTCGCCGATGAAGAAATCGCTTTCAAACCAGATGTTTGGCTCAAACTGCCGCATCGTTATATCGATGGCGAGGTCGTCGTTAAAGATGCCACCGCCGCCGGCACGGTTGACCCAAAAGAAATTGAAGTAGAACCGCGGCTCGGGTTGTTCCGCGTGACGTCCGCCGGCGCTGCTGCCGCTAATATCGACGGCACCGTTAAAGTCAGCTACAAAACGGCAACGTGGACGCGCTGGGTGATTCAAGCGTTCAAATCAACGGAATTGCGCGGCGAATTGTGGCTCGATGGGAGGAACCGGATTACCGGTGAAGATGTTTTGCTGCACATGCCGCAGTTTACTTTAGCCGTTGACGGCGAATTCAATTTCTTCACCGATGAATTTAACACCATCACATTTAAAGGTCGTCCTGAAACCGCTGAGGGTTATGAAACCGCCTTTACCGTTGAGATGAAGGAATAACGATGAAGATTGAATTAAAACAAGTGGTTATTGTTGGCGGCGTCGCGCGCGCTGCCGGCAGTGTTATTGATATTGCTGAAAGCACGGCGCGCTGGTTAATCGAACAAGGCGCTGCGGTATCTAACGAAGATTTAACTGTCGCCGAACTCAAAGCGCAATTAGACGCGCGCGGCATTTCATACCGTAAAAATGCCAGCAAAACTGAATTATCCGCATTATTAACTAAATAGGAGGACGATGAACAATAAACCTTTTAAACAAGCACCTTTGCCTTTCATTGGGCAAAAACGCATGTTTTTAAACGCATTTCAAAAAGTACTCAAAGAACATATCCCGAGCGACGGCGCCGGTTGGACAATCATCGATGCATTCGGCGGCTCGGGTTTACTTTCGCATACTGCAAAACGCACCTGCCCCAAAGCGCGCGTTATTTATAACGATTTTGATGGCTATGTTGAACGCTTGCAGCATATTGAAGACACGAATCGCTTGCGCCGCATGCTTTTTGACGTTTTACAAAATCAACCGCGCGAAAAGAAAATCAAAGCACCCGTCAAAGAAGCCGTCGTGCAGATATTAGAAACGTTTAACGGCTATAAAGATATCAATTGTATTTCAAGTTGGTTGTTATTTTCTGGCAATAACGCGCAAAGTTTGCCGGCGCTTTATCAAAAAACGTTCTACCAAAATATCCGGAAAAATGATTATCCGCTGGCAGAAAATTATTTGGCAGGCTTGGAAATAACTCATGAATGCTATACGGACTTATTACCGCGCTTTTACCACGTCCCCAACTGTTTATTTGTACTCGACCCACCTTATATTTGCACTGACCAAAGCAGCTACAAAATGGACTCTTATTTCGGATTAGTTCAATTTTTGCGTTTAACCGGTTTCATTCGTCCACCTTGGATCATGTTTAGCGGCGCCAAAAGTGAATGGCTTGATTATCTTAATTTTGTGACCACGAGCGACGCCGAAGGCTGCAACCGCATGAGTGATTATCAACGCATCAATATCCAAACACGGCTCAATTACTCTTCTGTTTATGAAGACAATTTGACTTATAAATTCTCATAACCGCCGCTGGGCGGTGTTTTTATCAGGGAAAACACAATGGCAAATGATTTAAAAGTTGGCATTAAAATTGATGCCAGCGTTCGCAATTTTGAAAAAATCGAAGCAATATCAGAAACGTTAACCGGCGTAGCGCAGCAAACTGCAGCGCTACAAAACCAAACCGAAAAACTGCGCAGCGAATGGGAAAAACTCACGCCAGAACAACATGCCCAACAAATCACCGCATTAGAAAGCGCTATTGATGGCTTGGGCAAACAAACCGCCGGCGCCGTGTTGCAAAGTGATGAAATGGCGCACAGCTTTGAGCACGTAAGCGAAAAAGCGCAACAGTTACAAGCCATCGCCAAAACAAAAACGCAGCTCGGTATCGATACCGACGAACGCGCCGTTAGTAAAATTGAACAAGCTGTTGATGCCTACCGTGATTTAAAAAAGGAAGGCGGCACGGCACAAAAAGAATTAGCGCACGCTGCTGACGCGCACCGGCAAAAAATCGATGAACTGGAAAGCGCGCTGCGTAATACCAAACCCAGTTTGGGCGATATCGCCGGCGGACTTGCCAAAATTATCAGCAGCGCCGGCGGACTTTCCGTGGTCGCGCAATCCGCGATGAGCTTTGAAACAGCGATGGCAGGCGTTAAAAAAGTAGTTGATGCTACGCCCGAACAAATGCAGCAGTTATCCGGCACCATTCGTCAACTTGCCTACGAGCTCGGCATGACTGCCGAAGAGACAGCTAATATTACGGCGATGGGCGGACAATTAGGCGTGGCGTTTCAAGACTTGCCAGAATTTACCCGTCTCGCCGGCGAAATGGCAGTCGCGTTTAATATGACGGCGGAGCAAGCCGGAGACGCCGCCGCCAAATTAGCAAACGTTTATCAAATACCGCTGGAAAATGTGCGCGCGCTCGGAGATGCCATTAATACCCTCGGCAATAATACCGCTGCCACCGAAGCCGAAATCATTAATGCCACTTTGCGCATTGGCGGCACTGCCAAACAATTCGGGCTCGCTGCCGAATCTGCCGCCGCGCTTGCCGATAGTTTTATCGCCTTAGGCAAAACACCGGAAGTTGCTGGTACTGCCATCAATGCTTTGTTGAACAAACTACAAACAGCGCCGGCTGCCGGTAAAGAATTTAAAGATGCGCTCAAAAGCATCGGCTTAGAAGCTGATGCACTGGCGCAATCGATTCGCGCCAATCCCGAACAAGCGTTAATGTCGTTTATGGAAAAATTAAGTCAGCTTGATAAGCAGCAGCGCGCCATCACGCTTACTAAATTATTCGGTTTGGAATATGCCGATGATATTGCTTTAGCCGCCGGCAGCTTAGACAGCTTTCGCCACGCACTCTCATTGGTTGCAGACCAGCAAGCAACCGCAGGCGCCATGCAAGAAGAAACAAACGCGGCAATGGATACCGCAGCGAAAAAAATCGAACAAGCAAAAACTGCCATTAACAACATTGCCATCGAGCTGGGCAGCCTATTATTACCCATCATCGCCGACGTAGCATCTGCTTTTGGCGGTACCGTCAAAGAGATTTTGGCGCTTGCACAGGCACACCCGCATATTACGGAACTCGTCTCTGCGGTTGCCGGAATAAAGGTCGTGGCTTATGCCGCTGCAGAAAGTTTTAAATTATTAGGCGGCGTCGCACAAAACAGTTTTTCATTATTAGGGGCAGGGAGCGAACAAGCAAGCGCTGGATTGCACCGTTTACGCGGCGAAACAGAACAAGGCGTTGAAGGGTTTAGCAAAATGGATAAAGCAGCAAACGCTTTAAGCAAAACGCTAAACGTACTTTCTGCTGCAACGGCTGGCTTCACAACTGGCTTTTCATTCGGTAGTTGGCTTTATGAGCAATCAGAACACGTACGTGCATTCGGTGATAGTCTGGGCAAACTTGCGGCTTACACTGTAGCTATCTTTAGCGACAGCACATTTGAAGATGTCGCCACCTATTATAAAACCAGCGCGCAAGTTGCCACCGAAGAAACACAACGCCTCGCCCAAGCCAAAGAACAATTGGCGCAAAAAGCCGCAGAAGCCGCCGAAGCTGAACGGCAACACGCTGAAATGGTTGCGCAGAATCAAGCGCAAATTAATCAATTAAACGCACAAATTGAGCAGCATCAATCCTCGCTTCAAGTGCTGCGCGATGCCGGCGAGGCAAACGGCGCAACTTATGCCTATATCTCCTCGCAAATTGACGTCGCCAGACAAAAAATCATCGAGTTAACATCAGAAATTGAAGGGAAATCCATCGGTTTAGTGATGAAGACGGATTTCGAAGCGGCTAATGAAGCATTTAAAACTTTGGGCTTAAGTTTTTCCGAATTCGAAACCGGCATCAGCGATAAAGCCAAGCAATCATTAGAAGCATTCGGAACGGTGGCAGTGATTGCTGAGGGCAACGTGGCGCAATTAGCGCGTGCTTATGAAGCGGCACGTCAAAACATGGGCGACAGTAGCGCCGCGCAGGAGCAGTTAAACCAAAAATTGATGTCAGCGGTTGACGGCAATCAGGAGCTTTATCACGCCGTGCTTCAAACCGCACAAGCGCAAGAGCTCGCTAAACGCGCAGCCGATGAACAAAGCGCAGCACTGCAAGCTTTGGGTTTAAATATGGACGATATCGCCAATCGTACCTCTTCCGGCGTGCAAAAAATGTTGGCGCACTGGAAAACCGGTATGGAAGCATTGAAAGCATCGGGCAAACAAAGCGCTGAAGCCGTGCGACTGGCTTTTGACAATATGCTTAAAAGCTTGCATACCACCGAAGATTTCAAAGCGTTTTCCGATGCGCTTAAAGAAACCGGTACCGCCGGCGCACTTACTGCCGAACAACTCGCTCAACTGCGCGCTGGCATCAACGGCGGCGCGAACGCAGCACAAGCAGCAGCGCAAGCTAACGCGGCACATACGCAATCGCTATCTGCCAATACCAGCGAAGTGCTCGCCAATAAAGCCGCTATCGAACAAAAAACACAAGCGCTTAAAGAAAGCGCCAACGCCGCTAAAGAAGCCAGCACTGCTGAAGCAAAAGTCGAATCTCAAAGCGAAAAAACGCGTAAAACTATTACCCTTGCCGCGCCAGCCTATTACACCGAAGCGCGCAAACGTATCGAAGCGATGAGAGAACTGGGAGCGACCAGTGAAGAAGTTGAAAATGCTCTGCAAAGCTTTTGGCAAAAAACGCGCTTTAATTTTGGTGTAAGCAACGTTAACGAAGTTGCCACGTCCCTTGTCAGCGCGATGAAAGCCGCAGCCTCGGCGCGGGCGCGAATCGATGAAATGACGGAATCACTACGCAACGGTTCTTTTAGTGCTCAAGATATTTCCGAAGCAATGGGCAAATTACATATTTCCTCTTTGGATTCGGTCGATAGCGTGCAAAATTTGGGTGATAGCCGTTTAAATAATTTACGCGATGCGCTCAAAGAAGCACGCAACCACATGCGCGCGTTATCCGAAGAAGCGCGCGACACTGCCGACAGTTTGGAAGCTGATTTGGCGCGACTGCGCGGTGATGATTCGCTTGCCAAACAAATTGAAGAAACTAAAAAATTAAAAGAATTAGAAGCAAAGCGCGCTGCGGCACAAAAAGCCGGCAATAAAGAAGCTGCTAAAGAATTTGAGCGTGCCTTGATTTTACAAAAACAGATTTTTGCCGAAGAACAACGCCAAGCTGAAGTGCGTGCTGCTGAAGCGCAAAAGAAAGCGGCTGAACGTCAAGCCGCCGATGCCCAACGTAAACAAAATAAAGCCGAACACATCGCTCAAAATCGTACGCCGGATAATCGCATGGCTGACGATGCGCGCACGCCACAAGTTGATATGAATAAACCGGCGGTAACATTGGTTGGTTCTGCCCCCACGGCTGAAGCGCTTGCCGATATTTGGAACGCTAAAATCGCCGCCGCGGAAGAGCGCGGCGCGCAGCGCGGCAAAGAAGAATTCGCCAAAGAGCTTTATAACGCAGCTAAAAGAAGACCATTATGAATGATTACTGGCAACTCACCCGTAAAGACACGCAGGCATGGTTACAGTTTGACCAAGACATGCGCTGGATAGATGAATTTGACTGGTCAAACATCGCGCAATCTAATCCCGTGCGCACATTATCCGGCGCGCAAGTAATTCAACAAGGCACTAAATACAGCGGACGCCCGATTACGCTCGCCGGCGACTGGGTATGGATTCGGCGCGCGCAACTGCAAACAATGCAGGATTGGACGACGACGCCGGAGCTGGAAATGATGCTGACGCATTACGATGGACGCGTTTTTAACGTCACCTTTCGCTTGCATGAAAACGCTTTTGAGGCAACGCCCGTCGTCTACCGCACACCAGAAGAAGACGGCGATTTTTACACCATCAAAATTAATCTTATGACCATTTGAGGCACGATATGGAACGAAAAACCGCGCTGACGCGTCAAGATTTGCAAATTTATTTAACCGAACGCTTAACCGATGCTGACGACGGCGGCGGTTTGATGACGAAAACCGCGCTTACCGATGAAGAAAATCAGCTTTTTAATCCCATTTCGGACGTCGCGAGAACCATGGGCGCTTTTCATGCGCGTTCTGTGCACGCTGCCGTGCGACGCCCTGATGATACGCCGCTGGGCGGTGCTTATGTGATTTTAAGCGAGCCGCCGAAAACGCAAAACGTCAGTTATTTATTGTTTCGCGGCATTAAATATGGCGAAGAGCGCCGCGATATTGTCCCAAGAATTGAAGCTTATTCAGTTGGCACTATTGAATCCCGTATGACTTTATTATCCGTACAATCACGCGGCAGCCGCGTTATACAAGCTTATCAACGCCAAGGTGAGCCGTTGCCGCTGATTGGCGATGTTTATTGTTTGCGGCAGGACAAAAAAGGTTATGCGCAATATGAACAATATATTCAAGTGATTAAAGTATCCAGCGAAGACCGCACCTTCACCGACCCGACCGGTAAAGATTTTGTGCGCACTGTGGTAAAAATGGAAACATCAACAGCGCTTGAGCAAGACATGCTCGGCATTGATTATCCCGTGCTCGGCTACGGCGATGCACCGTGCAAAATCCGCGAAACCCACGTCGCCGATTCAGCGCAGTATTACGGCGTTAAAGCATTGAGCGCTGATGCAGTTTCCGGCGCGATGAAAATCCGCGTGCCGTCGTTGATGGAAAAACTAGTGCCGACGTCGCAAGTTGAAACGTCATTAGTTGACTTAACCGCGGCAGGGCAACGGCAAGTATTAGTGGATAATGCGATTAAAGGCGACGATGGATTTATCACGCAAACCTTGCGCCTGCGAACCTTAAATATCGATGAGGTTATTCATTTAGGGCGCGCCATTGTGCCGGATTCTTTGACGATTAAAGGCAATATCACTGCAAATGATGTTGGCGGCACATTAGTCAACGCATCAAGCCAAGAATCCATTGGCACCGTTGATTATGCGCGCGGTGAAATTCGGTTTTCGGTTTATACGTCCGGCATCAGCACGGTTTCATTTCGTCCTGCGGTTTCCGAGTTGAAAGTATCTGATACCACCAAAATTGATATCAGTATTAATAACCGTAGTTATAACTATGTGTTAGCGATTAATCCGATTCCAGCGCCGGCGAGTTTACTGGTTTCATATCGCGCGCAAGGGCGTTGGTATGATTTATATGATGACGGTTCTGGCGCGTTGCGCGGCTTTAGCGCGGCACACGGCAGCGGCGCGTTAAATTATGCTAGCGGTACTGTTACGCTGACCTGCGGCGAATTGCCCGACGTTGGTTCATCTATTTTATTTGCTTGGTGCACGCCGGCGCAGTATAAAAACAGAAGCAGCGAAACGCCGAAAGTAAGCATCGTGCTGGTATTAAATCAAACCGCAGATCCGGCAACGCTGAAATTGACGTGGAACACATATCAAGCAAGTTGTGACGCCGCCGGCAAAATCACCGGTAACGCAACAGGTTATTATGACGCGCGCACAAAAACGATAAAACTCGATAGCGCAAGTTATATGCTGGGGCAAAAAGTCACGCTCACTTATTCAAAATTCGAAGAGGCGGATAAAGTGCAGCAAGAGCATAAAGCGCCGCTACGCAATGGCGCCGGCGAAATTGTGCTCGACTTAGGCGATAAACCAATAGCACCCAATACTGTGCGCCTGAAATACAATTTATTGATTGAAGATTTTCAACAGCAAACATACGGCGAAATTTATTTAAAACGCATTGACCCGTATAAAGTATTGCGCGATAACGGCGCCGGCGTACTCATCGATGAAAATAATGTGCCATTCGGTACGATTGATTACGACGCGCGCAAACTCACTTTTAAACCGGAGACCACCGTTAAAATTCCCAAAGCGCAATATATGACTTATAAATCGGGTACTGAAATCGTTCGCAAATCGCAAAGCGATCCAGATAAGCATGAAGTGCGCGATGTGTTTCGTAATTTCTTCACCGGTTTTGAGTATCAAAGCGTTGGCGCTTTTATGCCATTCGGCGATGATGGCGTGGTTGAAGTGTGGTTTACGCCCAAAACCGTCACCAATACGTTTGAAGAAATCAATACTGAGCGCTTTTTAGAAATTGAACTCGCGCCCAATTTAGCAGAACGCATCGTCACCGGCAGCGTTCATCTTAAAGTCGGCAATAAATTTCATTTTGACCGCGCCGGCGCGATGTATACCGATTTAGATACTTCAACCGGCTATGCGCGCAAAGTCGGCACCATTGATTACCAAAACGGCGTGATTCGTTTATCAGAATTTACCGATATCAACGCGCGCATCGTTGCGCTTTCAACGACAATTGACAGTAATCCGGTTGATGCCGCTACTTTCCGCACCCCATCTTCGCCCATTCGCGCCGGCAGTTTGCAAATCCGCGCGACCACCGCAACCGGCGAACAATTAAGCGCCATTGCACAACTCGACGGCAGCATCAATGATAATAAAATTACCGGCACGGTTGACGTTGAAAGCGGTGTCGCCGCGGTTAAATTCGGTGAATTAGTCAATGCCGCCGGCAATGAAAATGAACCGTGGTATCAGGCAGAAGCCGTTGTTGATGGCAAAATATTTAAACCGGCGCACGTGCTCGCCGAAACCATTACTTATAACGCCGTGGCGTATACGTATTTACCGCTTGATACTGCTGTAATCGGCATTGATGCGGTGCGTTTGCCGCAAGACGGACGCGTGCCGATTTTCCGCCGCGGCGATATGATTGTTATCGGTAACCGTATTATTGAAGATATCGGCAGCGCGCATACGGCAAAAGGCGTTGTGTCATTATCGCGCGGTGATTTAGACGGGCTTTGTGTTTTCGATAACGCCGGCAAATCCGTTGATGCTCATTTGTATGATTATGACTTAACCGCGGGCACGCTGACGTGGTCGGAACCGCTTGATTTATCAGCTTATCAAATGCCGCTCAAAGTCAAACATGGGCAAGAAGAAGAAAACCGTATTATCAGCGTGGATATTGATGGCACGTTAACGCTGCAATTTCCGCTGCGCCGCGCTTATCCTGCAAACAGCACCTTTGTTTCTTCCGCGCTCATCGGCGGCGATTTGCAAGTGCGCGTGACGGCGCCATTCGGGCAAAAAGCATTTGATAATATTTGGTCAGATGAACGCCGCGGCGATGATATCAGAAGCCGATTAAACGTTACGGATTTCCCCTTTGTTTTAACAGACGACGGCACAACAACTGACCGCTGGGCGATTGTTTGGCGCGATGCCATGCAATTTGATTTATACAGTGAGGCACTCGGTTTCGTCGGTCGTTATGACACGTTAACGGATTTAGCACCGATTAATCCTGCCACCAATAAACCGTATTTCACGTTACCGCTCGGCGCCTTTGGTATCCGAAGCGGCGTTTCCGGTTGGGCTGCCGGCGAAACCGTCCGCTTTAATACGTTTGGCACGCACATCGGCGTCTGGATTTTGCGCGCAGTGCAACCGTCATCTGAAAAACAAAGCGCCAGCGATGGCTTTACGATTTGCCTGCGTGGCAACACCACGGAGCTTTAAGATGAATCAATACTATCGAACAGAACCGGTGAACGTTTATCGTTTTGATGATGAAGATGCACCGCCGCTGAATGGTAATCCCGATTCGCTTTTAACGATTTTAAAAGCCTGTTTAGTCACTGGTTACGGCAAGCAAAAACCGCTTGGGTTTTCACTTGCTTTTGAAGATGAGCACGTGAAAGTATTCTGCCCAAAACCGCGCGGTTTAGAACCGCAGTGGTTTTTACGCGCCAGCGATGACAACGGCGCCTCAGCCAGATTACAAATTTATCTTGACATGACGGGGATTAATGACGGGCGCATCATGTGCGCGCCGCAAACACCTTATAAATATTCAAATAAAAACCGCACGGGCGAGTGGTTATTGGTTGGCAGCAGCCGTGGTTTTGTTTTTTTTGCGGTTTGCGGTTATACCGACGCCATCAACAAAGGCAGCTTTTGCGTCTGCGGCGACAGCAGCAAAAATGCAAAAGGCGAGCGCGCCGTTTATTTACACCACACCGGCGGCAGCTGGTCTGATTCAGATATTTACGGTATACGTCCGCCCACTTTTGATACGAGTACGCATATTGCCGGCTGTTTAGCGCGCGTTGACCAAAACAATAATTTTGTTGTGCGCAACGTTTATGCTTCGTGTGCGCTGGGCGCTGGTTTAGAGACCGTAGAAACGCATCTCGCACCGCTTTATGTTGCTGATAGCGAAAGCGTTTATTTAATCGCCGGCGTTTATTTATCGTCAAATACGCATGCAGCAAACAGTTATGACACCGTAAAACACGATGACGCGCAATTCATTGTGCACGCAAGTTCCGGCAGAGAGCGATGTCACGAACAGCTTTATGTACGTACTGATTTTTGGTATTACTAACATGATTTTATCGGATAAACATTATATTCCGCACGACACTGGGTTCATCGGCGGCACGCTCGGCGGTATTGTGACTGTTGCGCATATGCCGGCTGTGCAACCTGTTTTTTTGTTAGACAGCAAAACGCTGCAGATTGTCGCGCAAACGTACTCAAACCAAAACGGGCATTATTGTTTTACTTGTTTGCCGGCTGATAAATGTTATACGCTCTTTGCGCGCGACCGTTTCAAACGCTCAAGCTTGCGTCCGCCAGTTTGGGATTACATAACGCCGGTAAACAACATTACTTTACGCGAGCAATACGATTTTTTAAAAGCATACGATGAACAAGTATGATAATCAGCAGTTGCTTTAGTGCGCGAAACAGCGGCGCGGTCAACGTAAAACACTGCGCAACGCATCATGCAAAACCAGCGCCGGCGGTACATTGCGCGCCGGTGCGACATCATTCACCCGTCACGATTGCGCGCTGTTATTCTTATCAAGTCACGCCATTTTTACGCATCGCGTCCTGCGCCAGCGATAAAACGCAATTAGCCGCACCGGTTAAACGATGCCAGCCGGTTTTATTCGCGTTTTTCCCGTCGCTGAAAAACTGTTTTACCGCTGCATTCCCTGACGGCATCTCATTAAAAAATTGTATTGCTACGCCGATACTGCCGCCGGCAGCATTTAAAAACTGCATTGCCGCGCGCAGCAGCACGATGATATTTTTGCGCAATTGCAGTGCATCAGAATTTGCCGGTTATTCGCTCAAAAATTGCCGCGGTGTACGTTATCAAAAAGCCGTGCGTCCGCCTTGTTTGTTTTTCCCCGTACCACTGCCGCCACCACCGCCGCCGGAAGAAGCGCGCGATTTTTGTCGCCTGCTGCCGCCGGCATCACAATTGCCGCTGCATTTTTGGCAACAACCGCTCATCAGTGACACCGACGTTTTACCGCTGCCGTTTGCCTGCTGGGATAAACCGCTGTTCCCGTTCATTATTCCTGACCTTAAAACTTATATGATTCATAACACAATTAACGCTACTTTTGAAAATGAACCGCTGCATTTATTATCGCTGCGCCTGCAAACGGATATCAGCGCGTTTTGTTGGCAAGCCAGTTTTGATATCAGCGCCGATGATTTTGCCCGTTTGAATATTGATGGGCGCAAAAAAGGCGATGAAGCGGTGGTGTCTATTTTTATCAATCGTGAACGCTTTGATGTGATTGCTGAAGATTACAGCGATAATCGCCGCTTTATCGGCAATTCATATACGATTACAGGGCGCAGTATTACTGCGAGACTCGGCGCCGATTATGCCGCCGGCAAACACATGATTTATCAAGAAGCGCGTTATGCGCGACAAATCGCCGATGAACAATTGTATTTATTACCTTATGCAATTGCGGCGTGGGAATGCGTTGATTGGTTAATTCAAGGCAATCACTATGCGGTTAACGGGCAAACGCCGATTGCTGTTATTGCCGATATTGCATCAGCCGCCGGCGCTTTTGTCAGCAGTCACCCGTATTTACAGGAATTAAGCGTCAAACCGATTTGGCAAAAGGCGGCATGGGAAAATGTGCCGCCCAAACATACCGTTCCTGCTTCATTAATTTACAGCATCAGCGGTCGCAGAACGATTAAAGTACGCGCCAATGCCGTGCGCGTTGTCGGCAGCGGCATCAGTGCGCGCGGTTTTTTAGTCTATCGTGAAGCCAGTAATCAAATTCCGGAAGCCGCGGTTTTAAATCATGTGTTATATACTGAAGAGGCGGTCGCGCGTGCCGCCGGCATTCATGCTTTATCCGAAACCGGTATTCATAAAACCGAAACGGTGACCTTGCCGGTTGCCGATAAATATCAATTGCCGCGCGCCGAACTTGGCGATGTGTGGGCATTCAATGAAAACGGCGAGCAATTTCAAGGCGTGGTAAAAAGCGTTACGCTTACCGTTTCTCTTGAAAATGACGCGCCGGTGGTGACGCAAACTTTAGATGTTGACCGTTATCTCGATTTTTAGGTGTTTCCGTGGATATTTTAAAGCAGTTCAATGATTTAATTGCGCCGAAAAAACAACAAGCAGCGCGAGTTATCGCGCAAAAAGGCGCTGATGCGTGGGTTGCAGAAACGCCGGCGGGGTTAATTGTTGTTATCACCGGCACGACGCAAGTCGGTCAGCATGTTTATTATGATGATTATACGAAGCGCATCATCGGACAAGCGCCGGCGGTTGCTTGGACGGGTATTCCCGTGTAATTATTTAATGTATTTTATTGCATTTTTTTTCGCTGCATTGCTTCGTAAAAGCCCCACGCGAGACAGCGTTCAAAATCGGCGAGGTCAATATCGACAAGCAGCGGATTAATTATTAAAACTGCGATAAACGGGTTCTCCGGCGGAGCACCTTCGCCACCAACTATCGACCAACATTCTTTCGCAGTTCGGCTATGTAAGCAAACTGTAAAACGAATAACGTTATCAGAATATACTGCACCTCTTTTCCGCATACTTATCATAAAGTCAGCCATTTTGTTATAGCTTTTTATCAGATAGCACGAGTAATCATCATAAATATTAATAGTTTCACCGTTTTGCATGCGCTCAAACCAATCAATCATTGTTTCGATGACGCTATCTCTGACTTCATCGCGCGTGCTGATGTAAGTATGACCGGTGTTTACCGTAACGTGCTTAAAGTACTTCATATTTTACCTGCAAAAAATCAAGTTGCTGCTTCATAATATTAAATGGTTCTGTTTCTGCTTCGATTAACGTGCAGTCTTTTTCATGCTTAACGCATGCTAAGCCCGTTGTTCCGCTGCCGGCAAACATATCGCAAACTGTTGATACATTGAACGCGCCGATGATGTCATCAATCATTTGCTGATTTTTCTGATATCTGTAAACAATATCGCGTTTCGGCGCATCAAAAAACGTCGGATAATAATGCGTTTTAGTGTCGCTATATTGATCCGCGCGCGCAACTAGTCGTCTATCAAACGCTGATTTAACGCCGTGTTTTTTAAAATAAAAAATGTTGTTATGTAGATAATGCGGCATCGCATAGCTTCTTGATTCTTTCGGTTTACTTCTATTTGCGACTAAATCAAAACAAAAATCCATATCTAATTTTGGATAAAGTTCTAACACTTGACGCATTGATGCTATTAACACTAGATGCTCAAACTGATAGTTGCTTAAAATTTTATGCAACTTGCCTGCGCCCATATCAAACGGCGGGTCAGTGAAAATCATCTCAAAGCTGCCGCCGCGGTTTTCTGATTTATCATTGATTAATGTTATCATTTATGTGCCCCGTATATTTTCGCGGCAACCGCAGCCGGATTATTTTCAAAATTGCGCGGCATGCTTTTTATATAAAAGCTCTCGCTTTGCAAAACATAATCATTATTTTTATAAAAGTTATTATATTGTTCCGGTGTTAGTTGCTTGCGTAGTTCTGTTTGCAACAAACAATACAATTGCGCGCAGCGCCTGCCTACAAGCGAGTCATCAAATTTTGGTGAAAAATTAAAGTATTCTTTACGCGCGCGTTCTGCTTCTTTGCGCTCTTGTTCTTCTATTAATTTCTGTTGCTCTCGCGCTGCGATTTTTTTGCGCTCGAGCTCAACCTCTTTCGCAGTGTAAAAAAATAGTTCGATACCCTCGCCGCGCCCCTCGTGCCGCATTGATAAATCATTGAATTCACCACAATACGGGCAATGCGTCAACGTTGCTTTGAAAAATGTGTCGCAATAGCAGCAAATAGTTAAATCGCGGCGGCGGATTTCGCCCTGTTTTTTATTCCAATCAACATTGTCAGATGGCAAGCCGTGCTGAGCGACGGCGTGACCGCAAACGTCAATAATCAGCGCTTGCTTATTTTCGCGCGGTCTAAGCACACGCCCACACAGCTGACGATATAGCCCGAAACTATTTACTTTTCTGTTAATAATCAGTACGTCAGCATCTGGCACGTCGAAACCTTCATTAATCATATCAACCGCGACTAAAATTTGAACGTTCTTATTATCAAATTCATCTAATATTTTTTCGATATCGTACTGCGGCATTTTGCTATGAATAACCGCGGAAGAATATCCTGCTTTTGCGAGCTCATCTACTGAATAAATTGCGTTATCAATTCTCGGCTCAATAAGTATTGTTTGTTTTTTCTTGCAATATTTCCGCGCGACGTCGATTATTTCGGCGCCGCGGTCTCCTGCTTCTATGTCAGCGTCGCCGACCCATATTTCTATGTCAACGCCATTATCATAAATCACTTCACGGTCTTCTATTTTGTAATAGATGCATCGATATTGCGCTAAATATCCCTCGGCAATTAATCGTTCAGTACCATTTTCCTCATACCCTTCTGCCTGTATGATTTTGTCAAAAAAACCGCCGTACTGTTTGAGCATCGGCTGCCCGTCGCCGCGGCACGGCGTCGCGGTAAAACCAACGCAACGCACATTTAAACTGTCAGCGATATAAAACCATTTGTTATCCTCAGCGACGTGGTGCGCTTCATCAATTAATATTATCTTTGTGTTGTCATCTAACCCTTTGCCGCCGCGCTTTATTCTGCTGTTAATCGTATCAATCGATACAAGATAAATGCTCGCCGCCGGATTAATAAAATGCCTGCCTACTTTTGCAACGTTGTTTCGTGCGCATATTTTTTTAGTACTATTCGCGCCGATGATGCGGTGCTCTAATCCGCACATTGCGAGCTTTTCGCTCGCTTGTTTTATTAAGATATTGCGATGGCAAATAATCGCGGCGTGCTCATAATATTCTGCGAGCTTCGCAATTATTGGCGTTTTGCCGGCGCCAGTGTCTAATTGAACTAAATCGTCATCGCTTGAATTAATTACTTTGTCAAAGATTGACTGCTGATAGCTTCGTAAATTCATTCCGTCACCATTGTTATAAAGCCGCCGCACAGGCGGCTTTAGTCATTCTTAAATCTCTACGCCTAATTTATCAATCGCTGCCTGGCGAATTTTTACTTGCTCGTCGTAGCCTTCGTTACCCTCACCGATTTCATTTGCTTTTCGTGTCGCAACAATGAGCGTTTTTATTGCTTGCTCTTTTACTGCAGTTGATATGTCTCGCGTTTCAATCCAAAATTTTGAATGTTGCGCACATGATGCAGATTTCAAAAATAAATAGACGTCCTCATCAGCGCTTGCGTTTTCTAAAAATTTCCGACGAATATCTTCCGCCCATTTTTTTTGCTTCAATGTGCCTTTAAGCGCTGTTAAACCCAGCAGTTTCGCTGTTTGACGCCGCTCCGCCGTTTCTTTAATCACTTTTTTTCTATACGCTTCACGACGTTCTTCATACGTCAATGAATAAAAATATGAGTTATAACGGCTACGCAAATTATAATCATCTTCACAGTCTCGTATTGCACATAGCACGTCTCTTATAACTTTAAGTAATACGTCATCATCATCTAAATCATAGAGTTCTAAGCCAAGCTCGCCTGCTTTCACTCTAATGAATTCTCGTACATTTTCCAAATCAATTTTTCCGCTATCAACCATTTCTTCAACGTCGCTATCGTAGAAACTTCGCAAAGATTCATCAGATTGCATAAAATCGTAAACTTCTGTTACGAGCGGCATCGCGGCGATGAGCAATTTAATCGCTGTTACGTATGTTGTCTCATCGAAGCCTTCTATAATTCGGACTAATGCATGTGAAGCGTGGTAGCTAAGTTCTTCATTTAATATGTCGTTTGATGTGTCAATGGCGAGCTGTTTAACCATCGCGATTAATTCTTCAGCTTCCGCGGCGGTGCTCATTTTATGCCTGATTACGTTCTCATCTTCCTGCCGTTTAATAAAAACACTGTCGCCGTCGTACTCAACGATTACTGTTAATTCTCTGTCGCCTGCAAAATAAACGCTTATTAATTGCACAAAGCTCGAAATTTTCGGCGCGTCGTTTGAGCGCGTATCAATTTTGATATAGCCGCGTCTATAGTACTGTTTAGCTTCTAATTTGATGTCTTCAATTTTGTATGTTTTTTTAACTGTTTCTGTTGTCATTTTGCTTTTCCTTTTTTTGCGTTTTTGTTTTGATGTGCGTATTTTAAACATTATGTTTAAAATGTCAACGCTTTTTAAAAGTTTTTATTACTAAAATTCACGGCGCAAAAAAGCCAGCGCGTGGCTGGCTCGTGTTCTTTGCTTGCGATGGTTATGTATTGCGTTCCATGTAATTTGCTAGTATTTTATGGAATTGCGAAAGCATAGCGACGTAGTCATAATTTAAATACCATGAATTGATACGTCTTTCTTTATCTATTACGTCTTCAATAACATTAAATGCCCTCTTCGCCGCCTCGCCGGCTATGTCGCTGAACAGCTTGCCGAAAACTTCCGGCGACAAAGACACGGCTCTAACCCGTTTGCTGTATTCCTCGTGACGCGCGTCTGGTCTATCATTTGTCGCTGATTCGATAATGCAGCGATATAATTCTTTTGCAGTCGCCCGACCTAATCTGAAGACCTCGACTAATACGAACTTCTCAAAAGAGTCCCGTATAGGAAATGTGCTTTCGTCGTGTTTGTAGTCGTCGCCGAAAAATTTGCGCATAAAATCATCTTCAAATGTTATATCGTAATATGTCCCCTCGCGGCAGTTACTGAAAGACCAGTAAGTGACTTCACGTGTCGTGACATCGAACGGCGAGCGTATAATTTCACCGTTATCTTCGTGCTCAATCGCATAGCTAATATTGCCCGCGCATACTTTCCGATTATCTTCCTCGCCAGACATGTAAAGATAAGCGCCGTGGTCGTCAGTTATAACTACTTTAAATTTAGAAAAATCTTTCTCAGTTTTGATAATAGTTTCTGTTGTCATGTTACTTTCCCTTTTTAGTTTGTTTATATGCCGCGCGTCTCGCTTTCAACGATTTTGCACCAGCTCAATAAGTCATTTGTCGCGTCGTAAATTTCTTCGTAAGAGTACATAGCTATTCCCTTAAATTTTTTCGTTATGCAGCTGCATCACCGCTTCACGCACTTCATGCTCTAATTCTGCTGACAATTCTGGAATCGGCATCGGATAACCGTAAGCAAGAATGATAAACGCATCGACAACCGGTTCTAGCCATACCAAATCACGCCCGATGCGCCGCGGCGGCGGTAAACAACCGCCTGCCAATAAATCATGAAATTTCGTTCTTTTAACGCCAAGTCGCCGTGCGAATTCTTGGCGTGTGATATTTCTAATCATTGTGTTCACCGCCGGCGTTAAAACGGAACATTGTCGTCGACGAAATCGTCGCCGTCGCTTTCGCGCGCGTATTGATTCGCATAATTGCGCGCATTTTGTTTGCGCTGCGGTTTTTGTTGCGGTGCTCTATTGTTGCTTTGCACAGTACCCAGCATTTGCATTTCGTTGACGATGATTTCAGTGGTGTAGCGCTCAACGCCGCTTTGGTCTTGCCATTTGCGCGTTTCTAATCGCCCTTCAATATATAATTTGCTGCCTTTTCTGACGTATTGCCCGATGATTTCCGCGATGCGCCGATAAGCAACACAACGATGCCATTCTGTTTTTTCGCGTTTTTCGCCGGATTGTCGGTCGTTCCAACTCATGCTGGTTGCCAATGAAAAATTTGCCACTTGCTCGCCGTTGGTCATCACGCGCATATCAGGGTCTTTCCCCACATTGCCAATCAAAATTACTTTATTGATGCCTGCCATCATTGACTCCGATTAACCAATTTTCCAAAAAATGCTTTCTTTTTTCCGATACTTATCTAATTCAACGCCGGCGAGTTCTGGTATCTTGCTATAATCAACGGCACCTTTTCGCGTTACTTTTGTGCACGTCACGCCGCCGCCGGCGATTTTCTCGCGTCCAGTTTGTTCCGCTAACGCTTCAAGCTGCTTTTTCAAAAGCGTTTCGCGCTCTGATAATTCCGCAATTTGCTCACGAATGAGCAGCAACTCTTGCGCGTAATCATTCCAGCCTTCCGGCGCGTCTTCACTGTACGCTGCCAAATCACGCTCAAAAGCTGCCCAGCCATCGCGAATGCGCGCGAACCAAACGTTATCAGGCAATACTTCTACCGTTGCCATCACCGCCGCCGTGCCGTCGGAAACGGTGAACAAACATTTTTGAGCACCGGAGACTAAAAGCTGCTGTTGAATTTGCGCCAAATCATAATCTGCAACCGCACCGGCACGCGCTAACTCCAAGCGATTTTGCGCGCGTTTGCTGCCCGTGAAATGCTTATGCTCCCAAAGCGTTTCGCCGTCTAACGTTATGCCGTCATAACTTGCCGCGAGTTTTGTGCCGTCCAAAACTTCAACAACCGGCGCCAGTGCAATACCATATTGCTCTTCGATAATAGCGCGGGCGCTGTCTTCTGCTGCGTGCCCGTCGGCGAATATTTGACGTGTAAATGCATTTAACAATTCTTTGTAACCGTATTTCTTCTCTGATAAAACTGATTCTTTGCTGCGGTATGCGCCCTCGATTTCTAAAATTGCAGCAGCATCTGAGGCGGTAAAATGCTGATTCCGAAACGCTTTCCATTGTTCGCTACCTTGCTGCACGTCAATAATCATTGCAAACACTCCGCGCGCATTATTTGAATTTGCTCATTCGTTAACACCCAATTTTTCGCCGCCGCGCGTTTTGTTACCAGCGCGATGACGGCATCAAAATCAACGCCTTTTGCCACTTGATTTTTTAGATAAACTTTCAATTCTTGGAATTCTTTTTCCGGCACCGCTATTTTTGCCGCTTGTTTTTTGCTTGCCGCTTTTGTTTGCGGCGCGTCGTCGGCGTCTGGGTCACTTTCGCCTTCGATGCCGAACAAACCGCAAAGCGCATATTTACGCGCATACGATGAAGCCGCGCCGGTAATCTGCGCTGGGTCACTGCCTTTTTTCTCTTGCACTTCACGCGCGCAGGCGGTCACAATAATTTGCTCTTCGGGCTTTTCCGCATTTACTAACGTCGCTGTTGCTTCAACGTAATGACGACCGTCAATAAATAAAATCTTGTCGCTCATGAATAAATAGATGCCCAAGCTTTCAAGAATTGGTTTAATTGCCGCGAGAATGGTTTCTAAAGACCGGTATTTAAAGCCGGCGAATTTATTATCTAAATCCTTTTTTACCACTAATTTTGTTTGTGCTTCTGCCAGTTTTTGATAAATATTCATGATTCTGTCCTCAAATTATGATTAATTAATCAGCAAGATAAAAATAAATTTCAAGGTCGCCGTGTTCGCTAATGTGCACTTTCAGCTGAACTTGTTCGCTGATGCTCACAATTTCGAAATTCGGCGTTCCAATTTCATAACCAACGGTTGCAGCGAGTGTTCTTTCGCCTAAGCTGCCGCCGACGAGAACATAAATATCAATGAGTTGGCAGCGGTTTTCCGGTTTGTATTGCGCGCAAACAAACTGCAAGACATCTGTTTCGTTTTGCGTTTGCGGAAAGAATTCGTTGAATTTGATTTGAAAATAAGATGCGATTTCTATTTCATCTTTACGGTTATTAATAGAATTTGCGTACATTATTTATCTCCTCTGCGAGCGAATAACGCGCGGCAGGCGGCTTCTTCACCGTCAGCGCAGTAATCGGCAAGTTGTTGATAGGTCGGACGCGGCGCGCTATTTACTTCATAAAGCGCGGCATAGATAGCACTACGTGTGCAAGCGAATATATTTAAAAAGAGAAAAACACACAGAAAAATATTTGTGAGTAACCTATTGTTTTTTGTGAAGAATGTTGCCATTTTTTGCTCCGTATTCGTCGTTTGAATAGCACTCATGTTAAACGTTATGTTTAATAAATGCAACATTTTTAATTATTATTTTGTGTAAATTACGTTATGCTATGTTTTTATTACATAAAAAAACCGCCGAAATGGCGGTATTCACTCAAAATTTAAACAGTATGGGCAGAATATCAATTCATTTTTTCTTTTGTAATTTGCAGGCTTTGGCGATATTCAACGGCTTCTGCGGCTAATGTCCATTGCGCTTGTATTTTTTCCTCTTCTAAATAACGTTTAATTTCGTTTAGCGGCAGGCGGAAAAACTCTTTACGTTTGTTTACTTTATTCACAGCATAATCAGCAAAACGCTCATGCAAAGAGCTTTCAAGCGCTGGCGCATCAGCGCTATAAATCATGGCATGGACGTCGAAAGAAAATGGAACAGAAGCATCGCCAAGCTCTCTAACGCGGTCGAGCGGTTCAAGCCGTCGTGTCATACCAATTTTATAAACATCTTTCCCGAAACTTCCAATATTGCTGATGATATAAACGTGTCCGCTGCGTGTTTGTTGCGCCATCGATAGCGCTCTCTTTCCTTTAGTTTCGGCTTCTGCGAGTTTTGCTTGTAGGTTTTTTAATTGCGCTTCGTATTGCGCTTTTTGCTCCTCATTTGCCGCAAGCATTTCTTTTTGTAAGCGTTCAACCGCTTGTTTGGCAATAAGTTCTTCTCTTTCCGCTTCGCGTAGTGCGCGTTCAATTTCTTTTTGCGCTTGTGCGTCTTCACGCATTTTTTCTTTGATTGCGCGTTGCTCTTCAGCTTCCAATTCTTTAGCAGCTTGATATTGATAATATAATTTGCATTCTTTCATTTTTAACATGACGTATTGCGGCGTTAAACCAATTTCTAAAGAAACCAGCATTTTTTCTAAACTTTCAGCAAGTTGTTCAATCCGCGTCATTGTTGTTTCGTAGTTTCTGCTGTTTAGTTTTGCAAGAAGATAATCACATTCAGAGTTAAAACTGCGTACTAAAAGTTTTCCTTGCGCAGTCGCAACTTTTTTGTCGTAGGAACCGTCTCCGGTTAAAATAAAGTTTTCCGGAACGCGATAAGCGCTACCATCTTTAAGCATATTCTTTTGTTGCTGCCGATTGTCTTTTATCTGCTCTAAATAACCGCCGGCGGTGAATTCGGAATAACTCGGTAGTGGATAAAGCCCGTAATCGATGAAAAATTCAGCACCGCTATAAAGCGCTATCTTCGCCAAAATTGCTTTCCGCTGTTGCTCAATTCGTTCTATCGCCGCTTTTTCTTCCGCAAGTCGCGCATATTTCGCTTCAATTTCTTCCGAATGCTGTTTAATTTCTTGTAAACGTTGCGTTTCATGATTAATAGCAGATAGCTCATCACGCGCATCTTTCTCTTCTTGCCTTGCTTCTTTTATTTTCTGGTGTAGCGATGATAGATATTGGTTTAAGTGGTCTTCTTGCTCTTCTAATGCTTCGATATCTTCCGTGAGTTTTTTATAAACTCTGCTTTTTTTGAAAATAAAAAAACCGATTTTCGGCGCCGAAATAATAAAAAGCACAAGAAAAGCGAAAACAATAAAGGCGAAAATTTCGGGCACTATTTAATCCTCATTTTTCAATAATGCTTGTTTTATTTTATTTCGTTGTGCGCATCGCCGCGCCAGCGCTGCCTTGCCACGTTCCACCCACTCTTTAAACAGCGCTTTATCTTTTTTGGTCACCACAATCACAACATCACCTGATAAGTAAAAACGCGCCCGATAATTTCAATATTTTCAGGGCGCACGAGCTCGTCTTTATATTCTTCTTGGTTGAAACTACTGATTCTAATCATGCCGTTGGGCGCGTGATATAAGCGTTTGACGCGGAATAAATCATCTTGCCGGATTGCGTAAATATCGCCTTCTTTAAGCACGGTATCGGCTTTATTGATGCCAAGCGTCGAGCCTTTGGGGATAACGGGCTCCATGCTGTTGCCGGTGAGCGTAACGCAAAATGCTTGGTCAAGCGGAACGCCGTAACGGTGTAACGTTGATTTCGCAAACGGCAGGCGGAAACCGTTGTAATCTTGCATTTCGCAGCAACCTGTGCCGCCTTGAAATTCAACATCTTTGAAAAACGGCAAATAAGCATATTCATCTTCAGGCAACGGGTCGTTACTACTCCAAAGCCGGAATTTGCCCATTGTGCCGATATCACTTTCAATAGCTTGTTTCTTTAATTCTTTTTCGAAATCTTTATATTCCAAATCAATACTTGAAACGCCTAACGCGTTAGCCAAATCTTGCAAAAAACGTGGTCGCAGCGTCAAACCTGCTTCAATTTTTTGAATCGCAGCTTGTGATTTGCCAATTTTTTCGGCGAGTTGGTCTTGTGACAGATTATTCAATTCGCGCAATATTTTTACGTTGCTAGCTAGACTGACTTCAGATTTATTATTTGTGCGTCTTTGTACGCCGTCGATGATGTAGCCCATATCGATACCAAATTCTCTTTCAGCTTTTAACACGCCAGATTTTGATACGCCGCGCGTCCCCCAATTGGTAACAACTTGTGGCGTGGTATCTAGCGCTTTTGCTAATTCGCTTGGAGATAGTTGTGTCGCTCTTAATAAGCGCTCCAGCGATGGGTGTAGCGTCTTCATTTCACTCCTCATTTTGTTGCTCACATTAATCAATTTCAGTCTTATTTTACACAAAAAGTGGACAATGTGTTACACGGCTCGCGTATTTTGTTTGTGTATCATACACATTTGTTTTATAATAAATTACACATTTATGGGAGATTGGTATGACTGACAGTGAATTAATAACGAAATTGGGCGGCGCAACCGCATTAGCACGCAAATTAGGCACGACGCCGCAGGCAGTGTGTAACTGGAGAACGCGGGGCATACCCGCAAGAATAAAACTGGAATATCAAGAGCTCTTTGAGAAGGCAGCAAAAAACGAAAAGAGCAAATAATTCGGGATAAAAAAAAGCCCAGTTGAAAAACTGGGCTCTACAAAACACCAAAAGGTCAAACAAAATAAATAGGTATTTATTATGGCACATGTTGAAACAAAAAAGCAAGCACGCGTTACGCAAAAGCGATTAATTGCAGCGCATCTCAAAAAGCACGGCTCAATTTCGTCGTGGGAAGCAATTGAGCTTTATCACTGCACGCGTCTTGGCGCGTACATTTACGAGCTTCGAGAAAGCGGCTGGGATATTTCAACACTGCGAAAAACATTTACGAGCAGCGTTACTGGCAACAGCGGCGTATATGCGCTTTATCTTTTAAACGAATCAAACGAATTGGGGGAATAAATGAGTCTGAAATATATGGTTGATGCGCTCGCCATTAAGGTTGGTAACCCATTGCGCAAATTAGTGTTAGTCAAGCTCGCTGACAACGCAAACGATGACGGCGAATGCTGGCCATCATATCAAAAAATCGCAGATACATGCGAAATCAGTCGTCGCTCTGCGATAAATCACATTAAATGGCTGGAAGAGCACGGCTTTTTAATATCGTGCGCTAGAAAAGATGCTGACGGCATGAATCGTACAAATATTTACAAACTCACCATCGCGGAAGGCAAAAATGCTGACAAAAACGATGGTGGAAACGATGGTGGAAACGATGGTGGTCAAGATTCACTGCATAGCGAACAGGATTCATTGTGTAGTGAATCTATCGCATCGGGTAGTGAATCTATCGCATCGGGTAGTGAATCTAATGACGCGAAGGTGGTGCAGCAGCTGCACCCAGAACCAGTCAATAAGAACCTATCAAAGAACCAGTCAAGGAACCATGAGTCGCGCGCGAACGCGCGCATGCGCGAAGCCCAAAACTTCGACCCAATTTCTGCTTTGAAAGCCGAGGGTGTGAGCGAGGAAAAAATCCGTGATTGGTTAGCTATTCGTGAGACTAAAGGCGCCAAAGGCTTAACAGCCCGCAGTTATCAAGCAATCATGAGCGAAATCGAAAAAGCAGGTTTGTCGGCGATTGAATTCGTTGATTTGGCGCTGTTCAAAGGCTGGCGCGGTTTCGGCGCCAATTGGAATTGGCAGGCATCGTTTGAGGAAATGAAGCGGCAACAGCGCGGCGATGCGCAAACGCAGCGCAGTGATTGGCAATCGCAATTCCCGTCAATAATAGAACTCCATAAAGGCGGCACGCCGGACGAGCTAATTCCTTGGATTAAAAGGTGAAAACATGGAAACAGCACAAGATATTGTTGCGCGTATTATCGAAGAGCTAGATAGCGTAGACGAAATTGATTGCCCGAAGCACGGCAAACAAAAAAGCAGTAACGGGCAATGCTGGGCGTGTATTCGCGAAAGTATCGAGAAAGAAAAAGCAGAGGCAGCAAAACAAGCAGCATTGACGGCAAGAGCAGCGCTGTTGAGCAAAAGCGGTATCCCGCGGCGGTTTATGCATGCTAGTTTCGATAATTACTGCGTTGATAAAACGATTAAGCAACAGCAGCGCGCTTACGCCATTGCACGCCATTATGCTGAAAATTACGATGACAGCATGGATATCGGTCGCAGTATCATCATGACCGGCGCCGTTGGCACGGGGAAAACGCATTTAGCAGTCGCAATCGCACAAAGCGCCTTGGCACGCGGTAAAAGCGTTTGTTTTACAAGCGTACAAAAGTTGATTAGAAGCATTACAGATACGTACAGCAGAGACGCAGAGCAGCGCGAAAAAGACGTTTTTTCAGCTTATCGCGCAGTTTATTTGCTTATTTTGGACGAAGCAGGTTTGCAGCGTGGCACAGAAAACGAACGCAATATCATAACTGAAGTGATAAGCGACAGGTACAACGACCAAAAGCCGACAATTATCACAAGCAATTTACCGCTTGAGCGCTTAAAAGATTACTTAACAGAACGCGCTGTTGACCGGCTTTTACACGGTGGCGTATTGCTTGAGATGACGTGGGACAGTTACCGCCGGCGGGGGGATTTATGATGGCACTTGACAACGGGAAACGGGTTAGTAATACTGGAGTCCTCTCAAAAACCAACAGCGGACTTCCGCACCCGTCAAACGCGGTTTTTTTATGCCTATTTCTAGGAAAGCCTAATAATGGCGGGACGATAGCGAAGGAATATAACACCTTCGGGGAATACTTTGCAGCGGAAACTGTTGGTTCCGAGAGTGAGTCCCGCCGCCCTCAAAAAAAGCGGCTCCTCATAATCCAACAGGAGACTGCACATGTCTAATCTTCAGGCTGAGCCTTTATCTATTCTCAATAAAGCAATTAATGTTTTTGAGAACCTCTATTCTTTAAACGATTTACACAAAGCCAGCGGTGGCGCAAACAAAGACCGCCCAACCTTCTTTTTACAAAATAAAGAAACACAAGCGTTAATCGCTGAAATTGAAAGAGAAAATTATAATGCTTGTAATCCAACATTTAAAAATGAAAGCGGAAATCATAATGTTGGTGTTCCAACATTTAAAGCGGGTGAATTTAGCGAAAATATGACGCAAGTCATTGATTTTCCCGTGAGCCTCAAGTTGAGGCTCTCGAAGAAAAACTTTGCGTTCTTGACTTTTCAACGCACGCTCAGCGATAATCGAGTTGCCGCAGCAATATCTGCGGTCGAGATTAGCCTCTCGTTGATACGAAAGCGTGTGCAGCGCTTCTACCGCGCTATTTTTATGCCTCAAATTTGTTATGGCGGCATACGTAGGAGAACCGCAAGGTTCGCCG
This sequence comes from Dichelobacter nodosus, assembly GCF_001263335.1. Lineage (GTDB taxonomy): Bacteria > Pseudomonadota > Gammaproteobacteria > Cardiobacteriales > Cardiobacteriaceae > Dichelobacter > Dichelobacter nodosus. Next base: position 4,833 of record NZ_LGVW01000005.1, on the reverse strand, counting down.
TTTCTTTCGTAGCGGCAAGGCTAATCCTGCGTATGCTGTCGCCCTCTTATTTAGCCTTAACGGCGGCAGTCAATCCAAAATTACGAAAGGAGACTGCAAATGTCTAATCTTCAGGCTGAGCCTTTATCTTTTAATCACGTTATTTTCAAACCTGTCGAACTAAACGATGACCAGATTTGGTTAACCGCAACGCAATTAGCGCAAGCTTTGGGGTATAAGCGGGTGAATGCCGTAACTCAGGTTTATCACCGCAACGCGGATGAATTTAGCGAAAATATGACGCAAGTCATTGATTTTCTCGAGAACGTCAAATTGACGTTCTCGGATAAAACTAAAAAAAACTTCGAGACCGTCAACTTGACCGCCACGGACAAAGCAGAATATTTAACAAACAAAACCCGTATTTTTTCGCTGCGCGGTTGTCATCTTGTCGCGCTTTTTAGCCGAACTAAAAATGCTAAAGATTTTCGCAAATGGGTTTTAGATATTCTAGACCGAGAAATAAAAACGAACGCTTCTATTACTATCAATACTGAGCAACAGCGCATTATTCAAGAGGCGGTGAACGCTAAAGCGCAGCGCGACGGCGTCAGTCATCACAGCATCTATCATGATTTAAAAACGCGTTACCGCATTCCGCGTTATAACGAATTACCGGCGGAACTATTCCAAGATTGTTTAGCGTGGCTCGGTGGTTATCACATCGAATATAAAAACAGCAATTTTGAATATCGGAAAGAACGTGCGTTTGCTGTTGGGATCATGGAGCACGTTGCTCTTGCTTTCGAAGAGCAAGACGAAGAGTTGCATGACTTGTGGACTAAAACCACATGTTTATGCCTTGCCTTGCGGCAAATTGAGAAGCAAGCGGAAGAATTGCGGCGCGGCTTGCAAAAAACAATTCAAGGAAACTGCGCCGAAGCTCATGTCGGTTTGCGTGCAGCGCAATCGTATTTGAAGTTCCCGACAGAGGTAATCAATGAAGGGCGTGAAGCCGCGCGTTCGTGTCTTCGCCGCAAAAAAATGGAAGGTGAAAAATGAGCGTCGTCATGCTAAAGGCGTGGTACCGCGCATTATTCATGCAATTATTAGCGCTGCAAGGCATTGAGATTGCGCAATATGCAATACAGCGGCTCGAATATATGATTGCGCGCGAGCCGTATTACGTGCAAACCGCTTATTACCAAGCCGTTTGTGCTATCGCTACTACAATGAAACAAATAAAAAATGCGGATAAGCTAAATATTTGTATCGGTATTTATGAGATTGGCGTCGATAAAGTTAAGGTGCTGCTGCGCTACGGCGTGCTTCATGCTTTTGTTGCACGCGACAATGATTTTTGTCGTTCAGCAAAATACGAGCAGCTGTTATTGGGGCGAACGCGACGCACAAAAAAACAAGTTGATATGGGGTTGGTCGTCCAACCCCTGCCGGCTGGCTGGCGCGTGAGGTGGTAACGATGAGCGTACATACTTTTAAAGCGTTGTTGCCGATGCCGCCGAGCGTCAATCATTATTACCGCCGGCGCGGTAGTCATGTTTATTTAAGCGATGAGGCGCGCGTTTTCCGCCGCGACGTGATTTTGAAAACGATTGGCAAAATTCCGAATAAAAATAAGCGGTGGTTCGGCAAAGAGCAGCGCTTAGCGATGACGGTCACTTTATATCCGACAAACCGCCGTTCGTTTGATATCGATAATCGTTTAAAAGCATTGCTAGACGTGTTGCAAGAAATCGGCGTTTATCACAACGATAACCAAATTGATGATTTGCGCGTGGTGCGCGGTGCGGTGGTTAAACGTGAGCTTGGATTTTGTGTCGTCGAGGTGAAGCCATGTTGATTGAAGAGCTTTTGGTGGCGTGGGGGAAATGGAGTCGAAAAGATGTTTTGCCGGCGCGCCCTCGGTGTTTTATCGCCGCGTTTTGCCGCGGCTCGGTACGCGATGCTGATGATCCGGTTGAATTAGATGATGAAGCATGTGAGCAAATTAATGAAGGGCTTATGGTATTACGCGGCAATCATCAGCGCATTCATGACGTGCTGATAAGCCGTTATCTTTATAACGAATATAACGATAAAGCCGTGGCGAAAAGGCACGGGATATCAGAAAGCACGGTGAAAGATTACCGCCGGCGGGGGCATTTATTTTTAGAAGGTTGGTTATGCAGCTGTTCGCAGCGGAGTGAATAATGTTATACCCGAGTAAGCACGACCACCCAGATAGAACCGTATTTTATGCGAGCTTTATCATGCTGCGCGCATTAAAAAATGAGGGCGCTATTTCTTATAACGATTTATTCCGGTTTGTCCGAAAAGAAATTAAAAACGGGCATTATTTGTTTTTCAATGCATTACATTTCTTATTTTTGATGGGATTCGTTTCTTACCAAAAGCAAACCGGTTTACTGATATATCAGGTGAAAAAATGACGGAATTTGTTGAACGCTTAGTTGAAATTGGCTGTGAATTAACGCGGCTGCACAAAAAAGAATATGCGCTCAGAAAAAGCATTTCAGATATTGAACAAGCAATTAACGAAACAGAAAACGCAGTCTTGGATTCGATAGGAACGAGAGAATCTAACGGTATTAAATGCGACCCTGCCGAAATGAGCGCATTTTTTGAAAACCATAAACTCTTGACGTTTGAACGCGTTATTAAAAGCTATGAAGAGCTCATCGAGTTTTACAAAGAAACGAGCAAAGAACGCAACGATGCGCTCAAAGAGCAGCTCGCTGAAGATAAAGCAGAACTTGAGCAGATAAACGAGCGTTTGCAGCTCGTGAATAAAGAACGCGACGCGCTTTTGGCGCAGCTAAACGATGGTACATAAAGCTATTATTGCAAATTTTTAATTGAAAAGATAACTTAATTTGTGATATTATAATCAATGTAGAATTTACTCTCTACAAAATGTTTAAAACAGTCATAAACGAACAACTAACGGTACGAAACGCGAGAGCGTAATTTGACCGTTGGTTATGATTGTTTTAAACATAAAAAACTCCTTGCCATACGGCATGAGGCGTACAAAAGGACTACCCGCCCTTTTGTACTGATTTTTGGGGTCATTTACTGACTGTTGGTAGCAATCAGTAAATTGTTCTATGGAAATACTGTCCGTATTCCTAAAGCGGTTACTTTTGTGACCGCTTTTTTATTTTCTGTTTTTCATTTCAAGCTTATTTCTCCTTTACTTTGAATTTGACCGTTAAACGGCGTTTTAAGCGTTCGGTTACGTCAAAAACTTGCAAAAATGCCAATTCGCGCAATTCCGCAAGTTTTAAGTGGTGAAATTTGAAATATTTTAATAATCAGCTTGACGCTTATTTAATCTTCAATACCAAGACGCTTCCGTGTTTTTGCTTTTAATTCGTCACAATAATCTGCCCACGCCTGCATCATTTCGCGGCGCTGCGTCAAATATTCAGCGTGATTATACGCTGATGAAACACTGCTTCGCTGCCAATGCGCTAATTGGAAATCAACAATATGACTATCCCAGCCTAATTCGTTTAATAACGTTGCTGCTGTACCGCGGAAGCCGTGCCCGACCATTTCGTCGTGTCCAAAGCCCAAAGTGCGCAATGCGGAGCCAATCGTATTTACACTAATCGGTTGCCGTGGATTGCGCACGCCGCAAAATACTAAATCACTACAACGTAACTGTTCGGCTTGGCGTAATATTGCGATGGCTTGCGTTGAAAGCGGCACCAAATGGGCGCGTCTCATCTTGATTTTTTCGGCGGGAATGCACCACAGCGCGCGCTCAAAATCGACTTCTTGCCAAACCATTCGCCGCAATTCAATTTGTCGGCAAAAAACCAGCGGCAGAAATTTCAGTGCCAAATAAACTTGCCAGCGTCCATTGAAATAATCGATTGCGTGCAATAACTCTCCAAAACGGGCGGGGTTCGTGATACGCGGATAATTTTGTGCTGGTTTCTTTTTTACTGTTCCCCGTATTTCCAGAATCGGGTTGGCAATTTTCAACCCAGTTTTTAAGCGCACCGTTTTGTAAAGTTCGCCGGCGAGGTCTTGCACGCGGATTGCCGTGTAATTTTTACCGCCATTATCTAACCAATTAATCAAAGCCCGCCATTCGTCTTCACTGACTTCCGCTAAAGCACGCGCGCCAAACCGCGATAACACATGATTGCTTAAGCGACTGCGGCAGCTTTCCAAGTAACTTGCGCTACAATATTTTGCTTTCTCAGATAGCAACAATTCTACCGCTTCGGCAACCGTGACGCCGTCTTGTTTTTTATGACGTTCGACATGTTGCGCATGTGGGTCAACGCCGCGCTCAATTTGCTCACGGTACAGCAAAACGATTTGACGCGCTTCTGATAATGAAACCGCGGGATATTTGCCCAGCGCTAATTCACGCCGCTTGCCTGCTAAGACGTAACGCATACGCCACAAAATACTACCGTTTGGCATCACCACGGCAAACAAACCATGGCTATCGGCGATTTTGTACTTCTTTTCTGTCGGTTTTAACTTTCTTAATTTTGCATCAGATAACATGTTGGGGCTCAAAAATAATTTAATAGGTGAACCCCTATATTAAACCCCTACATTGTGCGCGGATTCAAGCGGTAGCTAACGAACACTAATGAACAAACATTACCAAAAAAACTCTTATAAAAAAACAGGTTGCGACACTTAATGAACACAAACGGTTGTGATATTGATGCCCACATCATGCACACGGGTAAACTCACTTGTCAGCAACGCGCGAACCTTAATCTTAACGATAAATCGCGCGCTTTTAAACGGCATTTCAAATCACTTCAGGCTTTGTGGCAAATCATCGCGCACCCCGCGCGT
>NZ_LGVW01000004.1 GCF_001263335.1 Dichelobacter nodosus | reverse complement strand
CAACGCAAGGCGCGATTACGCAATGGGATTTGATGGAACGTTCTGCAACTGCAGCAGGGTTTATTTTGGATAAAAAAGCCATGCTGGCTGTTCAAGGACAACACCCGCTTATTATTGAAGACACTCTAATGAAAGCCGTCAAAGTCAATGTTCGTCATACCCAAAATGAGAAAACGCGTAATCCCAAGGATATTACAAGATGAACGTAATAATCGAGATGCTCAATGGATAAAGAGAAGAACGAAACTCAAGCGCTTTGGGATAAGGTTTTTAAACCAGAGCCACAAATAGCAGCGCAATTTGCAAAAGATGTTAAACGGTTATCAACATCATTGGCGAGTCGCCCGCAGCCAGCAAGTTTTCCAAC
>NZ_LGVW01000003.1 GCF_001263335.1 Dichelobacter nodosus | reverse complement strand
ACGCTCCAATTCCGGCAGATGTTTTGTCCAGACTTGCTCGCCGATTTTGGCGACTTCCTGCCATTGTTCCGGCGACGGCAGCGGTTCGGGGAAGACTTTATGCGCCGGCGGAAACCCTGCTTTCTTTTCCTTTTCCCGTAATAACGCAAGAATGCTGCTATTTTCCGGTGAACTTTCCCAACCTTTATCCGGTGTAATCGGTCTTCTGATGCCGTATTCGTCCACATATTCCGGCACCGTCACCGTGCCTTTATAGCCCAATTTCGCCGCTTGCCGTGCGCTCAAACTCATCAGCGTGCAGCGGCAATTGAAGCCATTTGGCGCTGCCAATGTTCGCCAAACCGCATCATCAACCGGCGCCATAAAACCATGCAATGCCTTATGATGCGGACGCGTGCGGCTATCATTGATGGCGCTGTAGCGCAGAATGGGGCGGTTTTCTTTTTGCGCGCGGAATTGCACCCATTTACCGGCGTTATAAGCGCGCAGGCAGGCGGTGCGGTAAACGGTTTCCAAATAATGCCGCGGCAAACCTTGGGCGGTGTAATTTTTTTGCCATTCTTCAAAAGTACCGCCGCGCTGGATATTTTGCGCTAAATCATCTAAAACGCCTTGGATTTGTTTGAGTTGCGCAATTTTAGACATTGTCCATGCTTCTTGTTTGAGCTTTGCTTGCAGCGCATAAAACTCCGGCGCCGGTACCACTTTTAACCGGCGTAAAAAACTGGCGGCTTCGCTCATAAAGTTCCTTGGTCAGCGTCGTGATAACCGTGCGCGCAGGCGATTTCGAGCGCTTCCCCGAACCAATCGTTAAACCCTTCGGGGTCGCGGTCGCCGTAGAGTTTGACCAAATCTTCCAACAATTGGTAATCATTGGGCGCGTTTTTG
>NZ_LGVW01000002.1 GCF_001263335.1 Dichelobacter nodosus | reverse complement strand
AATTTTCAGTTTCACGCTTTCTATGCGTTCGTACTTATCATCGTCAGCAACGGTAAATTCTACCGCGAACTGTTCTTTTCCGGTGCCGTAATCACCTTTCGCTACGGTCGCTTGATATCCGTTCGTCAGGAAGTTTTCTATCTCGTCTGCGCTAACGTATTCTTTCAGCGTAGCTCCCGATGCATCTTTCACTACGATCTTCGTGAAGTCTTCTTTCGTAATGTCGGATTTCACAGCATCGTTTACTTTTAAGACGATCTCTTCATCTTTTCCTACGGTTCCATCTATGCTGACTTTAAATTCC
>NZ_LGVW01000001.1 GCF_001263335.1 Dichelobacter nodosus | reverse complement strand
AGACTTACACCACAAAATCACGCATAACCTTATCTGTGAAAACCAAGCGACAAGCTATGCACTTGAAGATTTAGCGGTGAAAAACATGGTAAAAAATCGAAAACTTGCCAAAGCAATTAATGATGTAGGTTGGGGGCAATTTGTTACCTTACTTACTTACAAAGCAACTTGGTATGGTAAAAACATTCTAAAAGTAAATCGGTTCTTTGCCAGTAGTAAAATTTGTTCGCATTGTCATTACAAGCTAGATAATTTGCCATTATCTGTGAGAAATTGGACGTGTCCTAGCTGTCAAACACACCATGACCGTGATACCAATGCTGCAAGCAATATACGTCAACAGGCGTTAGCTGATGTAGCAGGGCTTGCTACTGTGTAAAGAGTTCCCCCATGCCGATACTATTCAGCGATAGTGGCATGGCAAAAGGTAGTAACTTAGGTTGCTATGGGTCGCAAAGATTCCCCCACCATAAC